>NZ_SSMD01000046.1 GCF_004799325.1 Thalassobius vesicularis | reverse complement strand
AGCGCAGAAGAGCGAAAGACGCAGATCGTGGCTGCGGTGTTGCGATTGGCCGATGAGATTGGCCCTGATCGGTTAAGTACAACAGATGTCGCTCGCGCCATTGGCCTCAGCCAGCCCGCGATCTTTCGATGTAGAATGTAGAATGTAGAATGTAGAATGTAGAATGTAGAATGTAGAATGTAGAATGTAGAATGTAGAATGTAGAATGTAGAATGTAGAATGTAGAATGTAGAATGTAGAATGTAGAATGTAGAATGTAGAAAAACAGTGAAGCTGTTAAATCCTATCATCGGCCGAAGCCTAAGGACCCCGATATGCAGTTGTTTGTTCATCGAATGAACCAAACCGCCCACATATCTCTTCAGATATTATCAATGTCAAAGAGCGCGGAGCCTAAGCCCCAGAGACAAAATCAACGTGCTCCAAGGGTCCATCGAATGGCGACACCCTGCACAAGCGAGGTTAACAAAATGGCGATGTCTTCGGGGCTTTCGTCACCCTGCAGATCCCCTGACGCCTGCTGATCACGGATCGCAGAAACCAATCGGCCCTGATATGCTCCAAGGATCTCGCGAAACACATTGCGCACTGATGCCGATGAGCGGATCGGTCGCGTGGTTCGGAGGTGTTGAGGCCGCTGCGCAGGGGCATAATGTGATGAAAATCGTGCTATTGGCACTGGTCGCCCTTCATGTCGCGGGTGCATTCTACCACCACTTCGTTCTACGCGACGGCACATTGGCGCGGATGCGCCAGGCGAAGGGGTGAACTTATGCGCTTGGCACCTCTCTTTGCGGCAAGCACAGCTATCAGCCATTGCCCACACGCCGGCCTTGCCTTCAATCTTGTTCTCCCGCGAATTGCAGGTAGAAAATCCTGGCTTGCGCAATGTGTTTCGCGAGATCCTTGGAGCATATCAGGGCCGATTGGTTTCTGCGATCCGTGATCAGCAGGCGTCAGGGGATCTGCAGGGTGACGAAAGCCCCGAAGACATCGCCATTTTGTTAACCGCCTGGTCCCGGCCGGGACCGAAGTGCTGCGTATTGACCCTGCCGATTACGAGCTTGCATTGGCGCAGGCCCGGGCAGACCTAGCGGCTTTTAACGCTGAAAGCGCGCAGCTGGCTACCGAGGCGGCCAACACTACCCGGATCTTGGAATTAGAGCGCGAACGGCTGGCTCTAGCCGAAACCGACCTGGAGCGCATTCGCACGCTGACCGCACAGGGCACCCAGACGCTGAAGCCACTCGTGATCTCGGTCGTCTTTGGCCTTCTGGCGGCGACAGTTCTGATCTTGCTGGTGCTGCCTGCGTTCTATGCAGCGCTTGAGGATATCCGGCCGCGCAAAACCGCAAATCCAATAGCCGGATAGGATGCTGATCCAAAAATTGATTGCGCGAAGAAAGCACTGTCCGATCACTTTACATCATAAATCTACATAAGGTCTGGTTTCTATGGCTTTGTGACGACGCTCTCCAGCACCTCGCCTTCGTGATCAACCGCCCGCCACAGATAGTGCCGTTCGCGATTTGTAAAACGAAAGATGTGTTTTTCATTAACATCATAGGGCACACAAACCGGAGGAGATGTTTCTGGCACCCAACTCTCTCTGCCCCGTAAGTCATTGTAATCATTAAAGCGTATCTGAGTTCGCGATTTTACTAGCCTAAACGAGACAGACAGCAAATTCTATGCCAACTTCACGAGGGCATGAATTTTGGGGCCGTGAAGCACTGGTTTCCTGACCTTATGTAGATTTATGATGTAAAGTGATCGGACAGTGCTTTCTTCGCGCAATCAATTTTTGGATCAGCATCCTATCCGGCTATTGGGTTTGCGGTTTTGCGCGGCCGGATATCCTCAAGCGCTGCATAGAACGCAGGCAGCACCAGCAAGATCAGAACTGTCGCCGCCAGAAGGCCAAAGACGACCGAGATCACGAGTGGCTTCAGCGTCTGGGTGTGCCGCCCCAAGTGCTCGTTTAGGCCACTTTCCGTTCGAAGGCCACGGGGCTTTTCCAGCCGAGGGCTGAGTGCCGTCGGCGCGGATTGTAGAAGCCGTTTATGTAGTTGAAGATCGCCATCTCAGTCGCCCGCCGCGTTGGCCAGGAGTGCCGCCAGATCAACTCGGCCTTGATTGTTTTGAAGAAGGTCTCCACCGCGGAGTTGTCATAACAATTTCCCTTGCCGCTCATCGACACTCTAAAGCCGTGCTGGGGGCAGTATGAAAAAGGCTTCGATAAGCGATGCGGCGAGCGCCGCCAACAAGACTACTGGCAGAACCTCGAGTACGGCACCCAATTCACCCGCCAAGTAAGCAAGAGGAAGAAACACTGCCAACGTTGTTAGGAATGACGATATAACGCCAGGGGCTACAGCTGTGACACCTTTGGTTACGGTCTCGACTGTCGGTTTTTCGGCGGCATGGACCGCGATGGAATCCGCGATCACAATAGAATCGTCCATCACGATGCCGAACGCTGAAAGCGCGCAGCTGGCTACCGAGGCGGCCAACACTACCCGGATCTTGGAATTAGAGCGCGAACGGCTGGCTCTAGCCGAAACCGACCTGGAGCGCATTCGCACGCTGACCGCACAGGGCACCGTCCCACAATCCCGCGGTGATGAGGCCGAGCGCGCGACGCTTCTGGCTCGCCGCACTGTCACCGAACTGGAAAACAGCCTCGCATTGATCCCGCCTCGTGAGGCCCGGATCGCAGCACAGATCGCACGCAGCGAGGCCGCCATTCGAGCCGGGCGAAATCGTCGTCATCGACGACATCGCTCCTGCTATTCCCGGCATGGCGCTGACGCCGATCGAGGTCCAGCCATGATACGTTGGTTCACGGGCCATCCGACGGCGGGCAACCTTCTTATTCTTCTTTTTCTCGCGGCAGGCGTCTTTGCCGCGCCCGGACTTTTGCGCGAGACCTTCCCTGATTTCCGCGCAGTGGAAGCCGAGATTGTCGTACCCTACAGAGGGGCGGCCGCCGAGGATGTGGAAACAGCTATCTGCGCGCCGCGAGCGACATCTGTTGTACTTAACCGATCAGGGCCAATCTCATCGGCCAATCGCAACACCGCAGCCACGATCTGCGTCTTTCGCTCTTCTGCGCTCTGTCGGCCAGACATTTGTCACCTCTTGTTGGTTATAACTCACTAACATATAAAGGAGACGCCAACAACTACTATCCCGAGTCTCCAGTCCAGTTACAAAGGTCCCTGCCATGCATGTCAAAACTGCCCCCTCCGGCTATTCTCGCCTACAAATAGGTTTACACTGGCTGGTCTTTGTGTTGATCGAATCGCACCCTTGAAGAGGTATTGCTGGGCGATCAACACAAAGACCAGCCAGTGTAAACCTATTTGTAGGCGAGAATAGCCGGAGGGGGCAGTTTTGACATGCATGGCAGGGACCTTTGTAACTGGAATGGAGACTCGGGATAGTAGTTGTTGGCGTCTCCCTTATATGTTAGTGAGTTATAACTAACAAGAGGTGACAAATGTCTGGCCGACAGAGCGCAGAAGAGCGAAAGACGCAGATCGTGGCTGCGGTGTTGCGATTGGCCGATGAGATTGGCCCTGATTGTTCTCCGGAGCGATGCCGATATAGCGGTTCAGGTCGGCGGACGCTTGGTTCACCGACAGACCGAACTGCTCCATCAGGTCGCTTCGGTTCACATATCCCTCCCAAAATAACCGGAACTCGATAAAATCGAGACGCTGCGCGACCCCCCAACGAAGCTCCGGCTTGTTGCTATCCACTTTGCACTCCCAATCTTGCGTGTAGGAAAAATGTACACGCCCATTTTCTGTGCTGTTGGAGATGTTAGAGGAGTGCTTCTGCGCAGGCAATCGAAAATACACGCAAAGCGGGAAAAGTTCGCGCTTCTATGGGTTTGAATAA
>NZ_SSMD01000045.1 GCF_004799325.1 Thalassobius vesicularis | reverse complement strand
TTTTCTACCTGCAATTCGCGGGAGAACAAGATTGAAGGCAAGGCCGGCGTGTGGGCAATGGCTGATAGCTGTGCTTCGATCAAAGCCTTCAATCGATCATTCGGCCCGGTAGCCAAGGTTTCTGCTGTAGTCCAGGCTGCCTTCAGCTGTTCCGCGATATCCTCGGCCACTGCCAGCCAGAGTTCGTTTTTTGTCGGGAAGTGTCGAAAGATCGCGGGCTGGCTGAGGCCAATGGCGCGAGCGACATCTGTTGTACTTAACCGATCAGGGCCAATCTCATCGGCCAATCGCAACACCGCAGCCACGATCTGCGTCTTTCGCTCTTCTGCGC
>NZ_SSMD01000044.1 GCF_004799325.1 Thalassobius vesicularis | reverse complement strand
GGAATCGAGCCGGGCGAAATCGTCGTCATCGACGACATCGCTCCTGCTATTCCCGGCATGGCGCTGACGCCGATCGAGGTCCAGCCATGATACGTTGGTTCACGGGCCATCCGACGGCGGGCAACCTGCTACTTCTTCTTTTCCTGGCTGCAGGTAGCTTTGCCGCGCCCGGGCTCTTGCGTGAAACCTTCCCCGATTTCCGCGCAGTGGAGGCCGAGATTGTCGTACCCTACAGAGGGGCGGCCGCCGAGGATGTGGAAACAGCTATCTGCGCGCCTCTCTGGGACGGTGTGCAAAGTGTCGAGGGGCTAGAAACCTTCACCTGCACCGCACAGGCTG
>NZ_SSMD01000043.1 GCF_004799325.1 Thalassobius vesicularis | reverse complement strand
TGGCACGCAGCTTACGGAAATCCGGCGCGGCGATCTGGCTTGGGATCTGGAAGTGCGGCTGCCCGACAATGATCGCGCTGCTCGCGCCGACCTAAATGCCTTCGAAATTGCCCTGCCCGATGGAGGGACCGTGCCGTTATCCAGCATCGTTACCATCGACGAGGCACGCGGATGGGGAGGCGTCACGCGACGTAATGGCCTGCGAACGCTGACTGTCGCGGCCGACGTAGACGGTCGCATCGGCAATGCTGACGCTATCACCGCTCAACTGGCTGAGGGTTTTCTCCCTGATTTGGTGACTACAACCCCTGGTCTCGACTTCGAAGTTGGTGGACAAGCGGCAAATTCAG
>NZ_SSMD01000042.1 GCF_004799325.1 Thalassobius vesicularis | reverse complement strand
A
Source organism: Thalassobius vesicularis (assembly GCF_004799325.1). Lineage (GTDB taxonomy): Bacteria > Pseudomonadota > Alphaproteobacteria > Rhodobacterales > Rhodobacteraceae > Thalassobius > Thalassobius vesicularis. The sequence continues at coordinate 349 of NZ_SSMD01000042.1, read as the reverse complement.
ACGCTGAAAGCGCGCAGCTGGCTACCGAGGCGGCCAACACTACCCGGATCTTGGAATTAGAGCGCGAACGGCTGGCTCTAGCCGAAACCGACCTGGAGCGCATTCGCACGCTGACCGCACAGGGCAACGTCCCACAATCCCGCGGTGATGAGGCCGAGCGCGCGACGCTTCTGGCTCGCCGCACTGTCACCGAACTGGAAAACAGCCTCGCATTGATCCCGACTCGTGAGGCCCGGATCGCAGCACAGATCGCACGCAGCGAGGCCGCCATTGCGCGGGCCTTGAGGGCGCTGGAACACACTGGGATAAGAACGCCTTTCGACCTAAGAGTCACCGAGGTCGGTGCCGA
>NZ_SSMD01000041.1 GCF_004799325.1 Thalassobius vesicularis | reverse complement strand
TGGTGGTCGGCACGGCGGGCGTGGTCGTGACCTACCTGTTCAACCTGTTTGACGGCAACTTCCTGCTGGGCAACGAGGGGCGCGAGTTCATCGAACAGCCCAAATGGGTCAAGGCGGGCATCGTGGTTGCGGCGCTGATCTTCCTGTTCAACGTGTCGATGACGGTGTTGAAGGGGCGCAAGACGGCGATCACCAACATCCTGCTGCTGGGCCTTTGGGGTCTGGCGCTGCTGTTCCTTTTTGCCTTCGTGAACCCGGCCAACCTGGCGCTGGACAAGATGTACTGGTGGTACATCGTCCACCTGTGGGTGGAAGGCACCTGGGAACTGGTGATGGCTTCGATCCTGGCCTTCCTGATGCTGAAAC
>NZ_SSMD01000040.1 GCF_004799325.1 Thalassobius vesicularis | reverse complement strand
GTTTCAGCATCAGGAAGGCCAGGATCGAAGCCATCACCAGTTCCCAGGTGCCTTCCACCCACAGGTGGACGATGTACCACCAGTACATCTTGTCCAGCGCCAGGTTGGCCGGGTTCACGAAGGCAAAGAGGAACAGCAGCGCCAGACCCCAAAGGCCCAGCAGCAGGATGTTGGTGATCGCCGTCTTGCGCCCCTTCAACACCGTCATCGACACGTTGAACAGGAAGATCAGCGCCGCGACCACGATGCCCGCCTTGACCCATTTGGGCTGTTCGATGAACTCGCGCCCCTCGTTGCCCAGCAGGAAGTTGCCGTCAAACAGGTTGAACAGGTAGGTCACGACCACGCCCGCCGTGCCGACCACCA
>NZ_SSMD01000039.1 GCF_004799325.1 Thalassobius vesicularis | reverse complement strand
ATTTTATTGTGTTGTGACGGTTTTTTGAAAAAAGATTGGGAAATATGAAAAAAGCGCTTGCGGGTCTTTGGTGAAAGCCATAGAACCCCCTTCACCGGCGGCGCTGAGGCGCTTGACGGTGGTACGGACGGAACGACGGGGCGGTGCTCTTGAGGGAAGTTCGGAACGAAATCTGAGGCATCTGACGCAGGTTGCGCCAAGAAGAACTGGCGCTTCCCGTTGATTTTGTCTCTGGGGCTTAGGCTTCGCGCTCTTTGACATTGATAATATCTGAAGAGATATGTGGGCGGTTTGGTTCATTCGATGAACAAACAACTGCATATCGGGGTCCTTAGGCTTCGGCCGATGATAGGATTTAACAGCTTCACTGTTT
>NZ_SSMD01000038.1 GCF_004799325.1 Thalassobius vesicularis | reverse complement strand
CGTGGCAACGCTGGTAGCCGAAGAAACTACTCACCTACCTGCCTCTATCCGAGTTGAGGTCGTTCAGGACGTGACATCCATCATCCGCGATCGATTGGTGATGCTGGTGCAGAACGGGGTGATCGGCTTGGTTCTGGTCGTCATCGTCATGAGTTTGTTTTTCCGGCCCGGTTTCGCGATCTGGGCGGCAATGGGCTTGCCCGTCGCTTTTGCCGGTGCATTCCTCTGGATGGCATTGACTGGTCTTAGCTTGAATATGATGACGTTGGTCGCGCTTCTTATGGCAATCGGCATCGTGATGGACGATTCTATTGTGATCGCGGATTCCATCGCGGTCCATGCCGCCGAAAAACCGACAGTCGAGACCGTAACCA
>NZ_SSMD01000037.1 GCF_004799325.1 Thalassobius vesicularis | reverse complement strand
CCCTATCGCCGGGGGCAGAGGCGCTTGGCCTGACCGCCACGGAAGTGGCGGGCCAACTTCGTGCCGCCTTTCTTGGCACGCAGCTTACGGAAATCCGGCGCGGCGATCTGGCTTGGGATCTGGAAGTGCGGCTGCCCGACAATGATCGCGCTGCTCGCGCCGACCTAAATGCCTTCGAAATTGCCCTGCCCGATGGAGGGGCTGTGCCGTTATCCAGCATCGTTACCATCGACGAGGCACGCGGATGGGGAGGCATCACGCGACGCAATGGCCTGCGAACGCTGACTGTAGCTGCTGACGTAGACGGTCGCATCGGCAATGCTGACGCTATCACCGCTCAACTGGCTGAGGGTTTTCTCCCTGATTTGGTGACTACAACCCCTGGTCTCGACTTCGAAGTTGGTGGACAAGCGGCAAATTCAG
>NZ_SSMD01000036.1 GCF_004799325.1 Thalassobius vesicularis | reverse complement strand
GGGCCTGCGCCAATGCAAGCTCGTAATCGGCAGGGTCAATACGCAGCACTTCGGTCCCGGCCGGGACCAGGCGTCCGGGCTCCAAGTCGGGGTGACGCCAGATCACCTCACCCTGCACCTCAGCAACCGCAACCCAGGTCTCGGCCGCACGCAGGTTGCCCCAAACATTTACATTGGGGCGAATGATCTCTGACGTGGCCGTAACAACCCGGACTGGCAGTGCAGGTACCGCACCGTCGACCCGTGCTGGTCCGGGAGCGGATGAAATCAACCAGACTGCCGTAGCGATACCGAGAGCGATGGGCGGAGCCGCAAAGAGAGGTGCCAAGCGCATAAGTTCACCCCTTCGCCTGGCGCATCCGCGCCAATGTGCCGTCGCGTAGAACGAAGTGGTGGTAGAATGCACCCGCGACATGAAGGGCGACCAGTGCCAAT
>NZ_SSMD01000035.1 GCF_004799325.1 Thalassobius vesicularis | reverse complement strand
GCCCGGGCCTGCGCCAATGCAAGCTCGTAATCGGCAGGGTCAATACGCAGCACTTCGGTCCCGGCCGGGACCAGGCGTCCGGGCTCCAAGTCGGGGTGACGCCAGATCACCTCACCCTGCACCTCAGAAACCGCAACCCAGGTCTCGGCCGCACGCAGGTTGCCCCAAACATTTACATTGGGGCGAATGATCTCTGACGTGGCCGTAATAACCCGGACTGGCAGTGCAGGTACCGCACCGTCGACCCGTACTGGTCCGGGAGCGGATGAAATCAACCAGACTGCTGTAGCGATACCGAGAGCGATGGGCGGGGCCGCAAAGAGAGGTGCCAAGCGCATAAGTTCACCCCTTCGCCTGGCGCATCCGCGCCAATGTGCCGTCGCGTAGAACGAAGTGGTGGTAGAATGCACCCGCGACATGAAGGGCGACCAGTGCCAAT
>NZ_SSMD01000034.1 GCF_004799325.1 Thalassobius vesicularis | reverse complement strand
GTTAACAAAATGGCGATGTCTTCGGGGCTTTCGTCACCCTGCAGATCCCCTGACGCCTGCTGATCACGGATCGCAGAAACCAATCGGCCCTGATATGCTCCAAGGATCTCGCGAAACACATTGCGCAGGCCAGGATTTTCTACCTGCAATTCGCGGGAGAACAAGATTGAAGGCAAGGCCGGCGTGTGGGCAATGGCTGATAGCTGTGCTTCTATCAAAGCCTTCAATCGATCATTCGGCCCGGTAGCCAAGGTTTCTGCTGTAGTCCAGGCTGCCTTCAGCTGTTCCGCGATATCCTCGGCCACTGCCAGCCAGAGTTCGTTTTTTGTCGGGAAGTGGCGAAAGATCGCGGGCTGGCTGAGGCCAATGGCGCGAGCGACATCTGTTGTACTTAACCGATCAGGGCCAATCTCATCGGCCAATCGCAACACCGCAGCCACGATCTGCGTCTTTCGCTCTTCTGCGC
>NZ_SSMD01000033.1 GCF_004799325.1 Thalassobius vesicularis | reverse complement strand
GAATATCCACGAGCGGCATGAAGTCCTGCTCGTTCAGGACCTTGTTCACGGCAAAGAGGTCAGCCTCGGTATGGCCAGGCCAGTCGAATTCGCGCGCAGCCCAGTGTACAAAGTTGCGCTTGAAGGCTTTCGACGGGGTAAGGCCGATAGAACCGTTTTCCTCGACGTAGGTGAAGGTTTTCAAAATCCCGCGCAAGAGCGGCGAATAGCTGAGGGAGGGCTCGTCGTCAGCAAGGGACCGGAATTCGATCACTTCAAATCTCCCGCGCAAACCAGCGAATACGGCCGATGATGACGATTTCATCCGCCGTGCGCTCATACTCCGGATAATGCTTGTTGTCCGAGATCACGCGGACTGCCGGCGGATCGCTATTCGGGACATGCTGTAAGCGCTTCGCGACCAAGCCCATGCCATCATCCAGAACGAAGATGCCTGGCGGGTTTGGGGCCTTGCGGTCCATGTCAACGAGCACGGTATCGCCGTCAAAAAGCGTCGGTTCCATGC
>NZ_SSMD01000032.1 GCF_004799325.1 Thalassobius vesicularis | reverse complement strand
CTGGCCTCCTCCAGGAAACACGCCCCGCAAAATCGTTCCGATCGCAAGAGAGTGTTTTTACGAAAACACCACTTTGGAAAGCCGCGCTCAAACTAGAGACTGATCCACTGGTTAAACCCGCCACACGTCATTGATTGCGCCAAGCCACAAACCCTAGCGCATACCCGCGAGCCCGCAGAATTTCACCAACCAATTGTTTCGACTTGATTATTAGGCCCTGACGGAGCCCAAGTGGGTTCACCAACCCGAAAGGCGCTCCCATGCTTGATGACCAAGAATCCCCGATTTCGGGGCCCAATCCCTTATGCCCTGACCGCATGTCGGCAGATGCTCGCCTCACTGAGATTGGTCGCATCCTCGCCGCGGGCGTGGTTCGTCTGAACGCAACGAAGTCCAGCGTTTTATCTGCAGAGAAGAGAGACGGTTTCGTGGACTTCTCGCCCCGAAAGAGCGGTGGTCGTTGTGCAAAACGTATCAGCATCGGAGGAAGTCATGAAGAATCACAATAAGATAACTGCAAAACGTCCCGGAGAAGATCCGAACT
>NZ_SSMD01000031.1 GCF_004799325.1 Thalassobius vesicularis | reverse complement strand
TGGATTTCTACGCAGACGGACTGTTGGACCGCCTGACAGCTCTGCCTGGCGTTGCCCGTGTTACGCGCGGAGGCTTGGGCACCCGCACACTTACAATTTCTGCCTCGCGCACAGTACTGGAAGGCCATGGGCTCACACCCGCGGCACTTGCTATGGCTATCGCTGCGCAGAACATTGACCTTCCTATCGGAACGCTCGAGGGAGATGGCGCCGAACTTACTGTGCGCTTCACCGCCGAGCGTGACACCGCTGCTGCGCTGACCACGATCCCCGTTATGGTGCTACCGAATGGCGCTACTCTGACGCTGAGCGACGTGGCGTTGATTGAGGAGCGCTTCGAGCCGCCGCACGATCGTGCCTTCGTCGATGGCGCTCCCGCTATCGTGCTTGACGTGGCGAAAGCGCTCAATGCAGACGCATTGCGTGTGCTGGACGGCGTGGCAACGCTGGTAGCCGAAGAAACTACTCACCTACCTGCCTCTATCCGAGTTGAGGTCGTTCAGGACGTGACATCCATCATCCGCGATCGATTGGTGATGCTGGTGCAGAACG
>NZ_SSMD01000030.1 GCF_004799325.1 Thalassobius vesicularis | reverse complement strand
TTGCGTGTAGGAAAAATGTACACGCCCATTTTCTGTGCTGTTGGAGATGTTAGAGGAGTGCTTCTGCGCAGGCAATCGAAAATACACGCAAAGCGGGAAAAGTTCGCGCTTCTATGGGTTTGAATAAATTCAAGAATGCAGGCGTGCCGAGCTGCCCAATTACTCAGCACGCCTGCGAATGTCGCAGCAGTTTGAACTGCCACGCGGTCGGCGAAACCTCAGCCAACCTGGTGGGCTCCGAACGGGTTCGCCGCCATCCCCACCACCGCGATTGATCCGACCCACCGTCCGGCGTCTCCTGCGGTCCCCGCGCTTATCGGGTCCGGGTCCCCATTGAATCGACCGCGCGGGTTAATCCGCCTCGGCCGGCACGACCGTGTCCATCTCTGCAATGGTCTGAAACTCGGACAGGAATTCCGGGCGCGTTTGCATCAAATACCGCAACACGCGCGCGTTCCCGAGGAGCTTGGCGACATACCCCCGAAGCACGGTCAGCTGGAGATGGTCTTGGCCGTAGGTGTCCTGAATCTGGGTGATCCCTTCTTGAAGCCGGGCAAGCTCCTTTTCCATTCGTGCGACAGCTTGAGGTGT
>NZ_SSMD01000029.1 GCF_004799325.1 Thalassobius vesicularis | reverse complement strand
GCCTTCAAGCGCAACTTTGTACACTGGGCTGCGCGCGAATTCGACTGGCCTGGCCATACCGAGGCTGACCTCTTTGCCGTGAACAAGGTCCTGAACGAGCAGGACTTCATGCCGCTCGTGGATATTCATTTCTTGCTGACGACCCTCAAAATGGGGCGGCATTACAAAGGGCAGTTCAAGCTGACCAAGGCAGGCACAGAAGTTCGTCAGCATCCGGGTCGGCTCTTCGGGATCATAACGCCGTTTTACCTCTTTGAAATCGATCATACGGGTTGGTCACGAACCCCGAACCACGTGCTTCCAGGCAACTGGGACCTCTTCCTTAACGTCCTCAACGTCGAGACTGAGGACGGCGCAGCGGGCGCCCACCTGCGACAGATCTTGTTCGGTGAACCAGAGCCTAGCCCCTTTCCACGCTACGATGAGATGATGGGTAGTCTTTACACGCAGGTCTTGCGGCCCTTGATCTGGACTGGCCTCCTCCAGGAAACACGCCCCGCAAAATCGTTCCGATCGCAAGAGAGTGTTTTTACGAAAACACCACTTTGGAAAGCCGCGCTCAAACTAGAGACTGATCCACTGGTTAAACCCGCCACACG
>NZ_SSMD01000028.1 GCF_004799325.1 Thalassobius vesicularis | reverse complement strand
TTTGCGGTTTTGCGCGGCCGGATATCCTCAAGCGCTGCATAGAACGCAGGCAGCACCAGCAAGATCAGAACTGTCGCCGCCAGAAGGCCAAAGACGACCGAGATCACGAGTGGCTTCAGCGTCTGGGCTTGTGTCGATGTTTCCAACAGCAGAGGGGCCATTCCCATGATGGTGGTCGACACCGAGACAAAAATCGGTCGGAAGCGCGACCTGACGGCCTCTCCCGCGGCCAGCGCGGCTGAAAGCCCGTCTGCGCGGCGTTCATTGATGACGCCGACCAACAAAATCGCGTTGTTCACAACAATACCGGCAAGTGACGCGGCTCCAACCAGAGACGGCATGGAAATGTTGTAACCCATCAGGACATGGCCCCAGATCACACCAAGAAACGCAAGCGGAATGGTGATCATAACGATGAACGGCTCAACATAGCTTCTGAACTGGAAGCTGAGCACGATGTAGATACCTACCAACCCGATCAAAAACCCGCGCAGGATCGAGGCGACGGTCTCGGCTGAATTTGCCGCTTGTCCACCAACTTCGAAGTCGAGACCAGGGGTTGTAGTCACCAAATCAGGGAGAAAACCCTCAGCCAGTTGAGCGGTGATAGCGTCAGCATTGCCGATGCGACCGTCTACGTC
>NZ_SSMD01000027.1 GCF_004799325.1 Thalassobius vesicularis | reverse complement strand
ACTTCCAGATCCCAAGCCAGATCGCCGCGCCGGATTTCCGTAAGCTGCGTGCCAAGAAAGGCGGCACGAAGTTGGCCCGCCACTTCCGTGGCGGTCAGGCCAAGCGCCTCTGCCCCCGGCGATAGGGTCAGTCGCAACTCGGGCGCGCCCGGACGCAAGTCGAGGATCGCGTTACGCACACCGGCGTAGGTTTCGAGTTCAGCCAAAGTGGCACGCCCTGCCGCTTCGAGCGTGACAAGGTCAACGTGAGACAGGCGCAGTTCAACGGCTATACCCTGAGGGCCAATCCCCGGTTCAGTCAGGATTAGGGATGATACTCCAGCCAATGGGCCGATTTCCTCTCGCCATAGCGAGACTATCTCATCCAATGTATTTGCGCGGGTCTCGGCGCCGAGAAGGTCCACTGCAACGGTGGCGACATGAGCGCCAGTCTCGCCGGTCGACAGGTTGCGGCCAAGTCGGGTAATGCGACGGATTACGAGTGCCTGCGACGCAGGCTGTTCGGGCGAGAGGCGCTCATTCACTCGGTCCAGAGCAGCCTCAACCTGTACAACTGCCTCTGTGGTTCGCGCCAGCGGAGTACCGGCAGGCAGCATCAATCGCGCTTCGAGAACATCGCCATCTATTTCAGGCATAGCCTCCCGTTTGACCACGCCACCCATGAGAGCGCCAACCGTCAGGATCAGGGCACCAATGGCTAGGCCTACGACCAGCCAGCGTGCCTTTATCGCTGCGTCAGCCAGACGGCCCACACC
>NZ_SSMD01000026.1 GCF_004799325.1 Thalassobius vesicularis | reverse complement strand
AGGTTGCCCGCCGTCGGATGGCCCGTGAACCAACGTATCATGGCTGGACCTCGATCGGCGTCAGCGCCATGCCGGGAATAGCAGGAGCGATGTCGTCGATGACGACGATTTCGCCCGGCTCGATTCCGTCGGCGATGACGATGCGCCCATTCTGAGAAAGGGCAACAGAGACCGGGCGCAATTCTAAGAGGCCACCGGGACCGACGACGCGTACCATACGGCCGTGGAGCGCTGTTTCAGGAATTACAATGGCATCGGTGAGCGGCGCGCCTTGGAAGGAAATCAGCACTTGCATGTTTGGAACCAGCGGCATGCGGTTTGGTGGGTTAGCTCCAGCGTATGGATTATCGACTGCCACCACGACCGGCACCGTCCGAGCGCGGGCGTCAAGCGCCCCCTCGACCCGACTAATGTGGGCTGACCACATCTGCGATGGATCTGACAACGGACTGAGAACCACATCAATCTGCGTGAAGGGCATGGCGCGCATCATCTCTGAAACAGAGATCGCATCAGGTGTGTCGCCCAATAAGCCGCGAAAGCTGTCGATCGGCAGATGCGCCACGACCTCAGCGGCTGCGATGCCATTAGCACGGATAACGACCTGACCAGGAGCGACGGTTTGAAACAGCTCGGCACCGACCTCGGTGACTCTTAGGTCGAAAGGCGTTCTTATCCCAGTGTGTTCCAGCGCCCTCAAGGCCCGCGCAATGGCGGCCTCGCTGCGTGCGATCTGTGCTGCGATCCGGGCCTCACGAG
>NZ_SSMD01000025.1 GCF_004799325.1 Thalassobius vesicularis | reverse complement strand
ACCACGATGCCCGCCTTGACCCATTTGGGCTGTTCGATGAACTCGCGCCCCTCGTTGCCCAGCAGGAAGTTGCCGTCAAACAGGTTGAACAGGTAGGTCACGACCACGCCCGCCGTGCCGACCACCAGGATCAGCAGCTGCAGGTAGGCCAGCTTGGTCGAGTGGATCTCGCGCTCCGATTCCTCGGGCACAAGGTAGTAGGCCGCACCGAAGAAGCCCGTCAGCAGCCACACCACCAGAGAGTTGGTGTGCAGCATCCGCCCGATGTTGAACGGCAGGATCTCGGACAGAAAGTTCCCGTCCACGTAAATCCAGCCCAGCACCAGGCCCATCGTCACCTGCACCGCGAACAGTGCCATCGCAACGAGGAAGTACGCATAAGCGATTTTCTGAGTTTGGTATTTCATCTCGATCTCTCCTCAGCCCGCGTCATTCGGGGGCCAGTCCTGCGCACGGATCGAATCCGTCCACAGCAAGAAGTCCGCAAGACCGCGGTATTCCTCTTCCGTCAGATCAAACGCCGGCATCTGACGACGCCCCTCGATCCCCGTGGGCATCGATTCCATCCAGCTGCGCAGCATCTCGTAGCCGCCCTCGGCGTCTTCAACGCCCCAGCGGGTCATCACATTCGCTAGCTCGGGCGCAAAGTACGCTCCCTCGCCCAACAGCGTGTGGCAGTTGATGCACGCGTGCTTCTCCCACACATGCTTGCCGAGCACCACGCTATCCGTCAGCGTCGACACATCCGTCGACTCCTTCACGATGTAACGATGTGACTGGGCCGTTAGACCCACAAATATCAATATGAAGAACAACGACCCGCCATAAAATATGTTCCGGGCCATGCTCTTGGTCATGACTTCGCGCATCGC
>NZ_SSMD01000024.1 GCF_004799325.1 Thalassobius vesicularis | reverse complement strand
TCGCCCGCCGCGTTGGCCAGGAGTGCCGCCAGATCAACTCGGCCTTGATTGTTTTGAAGAAGGTCTCCACCGCGGAGTTGTCATAACAATTTCCCTTGCCGCTCATCGACACTCTAAAGCCGTGCTGACGCAGGATCTTCTGATAATCATGCGAACAGTATTGGCTGCCCCTGTCCGTGTGGTGGATGCACCCTTTCGGGGGCTGGCGCAGGGCCACGGCCATGTTCAATGCCCGGATCGCCAGGTCCCGCTTCATCCTGTTGCTGACCGCCCAGCCGATCACCCGGCGTGAATGCAGGTCTAGGATCACGGCAAGGTAGAGCCAGCCTTCGCGGGTCCACACATAGCTGATGTCACCGGCCCATTTCTGGTTCGGTCGATCCGCGCGGAAGTCCCGGTCCAACAGGTTGGGCGCGATGTTGAAAGCATGATTGCTGTCGGTCGTCACCTTGTATTTCTTCGACCTTTCAACCCGAACGCCGTTTTCTCGCATCAGCCGCCCAACGCGGCGATGGCCGACTTCCAGACCCAGCTCTTTCAGCTCCTCTGTCATTCTGGGGCGGCCATAACTGCCCAGGCTGAGCCGGGATTGCTCCTTGATATGCGCCAGAACAACCATGTCGGTCCGTTGCCTGCGGCTGGCCGGGCGGCTGCAATACGCCCGCAAGCCGCGTGGGCTGACATCCATGACCCTGCACATCTGCGTCGTGGAAAAGCTGCCACGGTGTTCTGCGATAAACCTGAACCTCATGGCTTTTGGCTCGCGAAGAAGGCTGTGGCTTTTTTTAAGATGTCCCTCTCCTCCTTGAGAATGCGGTTCTCGCGCCGAAGGCGCTCATTCTCGCGGGCAAGCTCCTGGTCCTTCTGCGGAACCACATCGGTATCCCGATGTGCCGCCACCCATTTGTTCAGCGTCGAAAGCCCAACGCCCAGATCAGCAGCAACCTGTTTGCGCGCCAAACCGCTTGTCAGTGCGATCCGCACCGCATCTGCCCGGAATTCATCCGTCCTTGTCGTTCCCATAGCTCGTCTCCTTTGTTGCAATTAATGCTATCAAAGGAGCGGCATCAAACCGTGACAGGTCCA
>NZ_SSMD01000023.1 GCF_004799325.1 Thalassobius vesicularis | reverse complement strand
CAGGCATAGCCTCCCGTTTGACCACGCCACCCATGAGAGCGCCAACCGTCAGGATCAGGGCACCAATGGCTAGGCCTACGACCAGCCAGCGTGCCTTTATCGCTGCGTCAGCCAGACGGCCCACACCTCGTTCACGAAGGATATCAAAGCCTGCATCAAAACGGGTCCGGAAACGAGAGGGAGCGGTTTTCTTCATCCCGCCTTTTAGGTGATGGGGCAGTATGAAAAAGGCTTCGATAAGCGAGGCGAAGAGCGCCGCCAACAAGACGACAGGCAAAACCTCAAGCACCGCCCCCAATTCACCGGCCAAGAAGGCCAGAGGAAGAAACACTGCCAACGTTGTTAGGAATGACGATATAACGCCAGGGGCTACAGCTGTGACACCTTTGGTTACGGTCTCGACTGTCGGATTTTCGCTGGCATGCACCGCAATGGAATCCGCGATCACAATAGAATCGTCCATCACGATGCCGATTGCCATAAGAAGCGCGACCAACGTCATCATATTCAAGCTAAGGCCCGTCAAAGCCATCCAGAGGAAGGCACCGGCAAAGGCAACGGGCAAACCCATTGCCGCCCAGATCGCGAAACCGGGCCGGAAAAACAAACTCATGACGATGACGACCAGAACAAGGCCGATCACCCCGTTCTGCACCAGCATCACCAATCGATCGCGGATGATGGATGTCACATCTTGAACGACCTCAATTCGGATAGAAGGAGGTTGGTGCGCCGTTTCTTCGGCTACCAGCGTTGCAACGCCATCCAGCACGCGCAATGCGTCTGCATTGAGCGCTTTCGCCACGTCAAGCACGATAGCGGGAGCGCCATCGACGAAGGCGCGATCGTGCGACGGCTCGAAGCGTTCCTCAATCAAGGCCACGTCGCTCAGCGTCAGAGTTGCACCATTCGGCAATGCCATAACCGGGATCGTGGCCAGCGCAGCAGCGGTGTCACGCTCGGCGGTGAAGCGCACAGTAAGTTCGGCGTCATCTCCCTCGAGCGTTCCGATAGGCAGGTCAATGTTCTGCGCAGCGATGGCCATAGCAAGTGCTGCGGGTGTGAGCCCGTGGCTTTCCAACACTGTGCGCGAGGCGGAAATTGTAAGTGTGCGGGTGCCCAAGCCTCCGCGCGTAACACGGGCAACGCCAGGCAGAGCCGTCAGGCGGTCCGATAATCCCTCTGCGTAAAAATCCAGTTCGCTTAAGGGCAGATCGCCCGAGATGGCTACGGATGTGACAGGATCGGTACGATGCAACTCACGGACAACAGCCGGATCTGCGCGATCTGGGAAGGTGTCGATTGCCGAAACCTCGGTCCGCAGAGAGTTAACAAAGCGTAACGCGTCATTGCCAGGCGCCATTGTGGCTACTGCTCGTGCGCGACCAGCCTGTGCGGTGCAGGTAAAGGTTTCTAGCCCCTCGACACTTTGCACACCGTCCCAGAGAGGCGCGCAGATAGCTGTTTCCACATCCTCGGCGGCCGCCCCTCTGTAGGGTACGACAATCTCGGCTTCCACTGCGCGGAAATCAG
>NZ_SSMD01000022.1 GCF_004799325.1 Thalassobius vesicularis | reverse complement strand
CGTGTGATTGACTACAACGTGAAGGTTCGCGTTAAGGCGGACGGTAGCGGAGTTGATCTCGCGAATGTGAAGATGTCGATGAACCCGTTCGACGAGATTGCGGTCGAAGAGGCGATCCGGCTGAAGGAAGCGGGCAAGGCGGACGAGGTTGTCGTCGTGTCGATCGGCGTGAAGCAGGCGCAGGAAACGCTGCGCACGGCGCTGGCGATGGGCGCGGACCGGGCGATCCTGGTTGTGGCCGCTGACGACGTGCACCAGGACATCGAGCCGCTGGCCGTGGCCAAGATCCTGAAGGCCGTGATCGACGCCGAGGCGCCGGGCCTGGTGATCGCGGGCAAGCAGGCGATCGACAACGACATGAACGCGACCGGCCAGATGCTGGCGGCGCTGCTGGGCTGGGGTCAGGCGACCTATGCCTCGGAACTGGCGATCGAGGGCGAGCATGCCGTCGTGACCCGCGAAGTGGACGGCGGGTTGCAGACCGTCAAGGTGAAGCTGCCGGCGATCGTCACCGCCGACCTGCGCCTGAACGAGCCGCGCTACGCCTCGCTGCCCAACATCATGAAAGCCAAGAAGAAACCGCTGGACGAAAAGACCGCCGCCGATTTCGGCGTCGATGTCACGCCGCGCCTGAGCGTCGTCAAGACGGCAGAGCCCGCCGCGCGTTCGGCCGGGGAAATGGTTGGCTCGGTCGACGAGCTGGTGTCGAAGCTGAAAGAAAAGGGGATCGTGTAATGGCTGTTCTTCTCCTTGCAGAAATCGCCGGTGGCGCACTGGCGCTGGACGCCACCGCCAAGGCGGTGACCGCTGCCAAATCGCTGGGCGATGTGACCGTTCTGGTTGCGGGCCCCGCTGCCGCAGGCGAGGCCGCGTCGAAGATCGACGGCGTGGCAAAGGTTCTGGTGGCGGATGACGCCGCCTATGCCAACGGCCTGGCCGAGCCGGTCGCCGATCTGGTGGTCAGCCTGGCAGGCAATTATGAACATATCGTTGCCCCCTCCACGGCGAGCGCGAAAAACATCCTGCCGCGCGTGGCCGCGCTGCTGGACGTGATGGTTCTGTCGGACGTGACCGCGGTCGTGGACGGCGCCACGTTTGAGCGCCCGATCTACGCGGGCAACGCGATGCAGACCGTAAAGTCCAACGATTCCAAGAAGGTACTGACCGTCCGTACCACCGCCTTCGACGCGGCGGGCCAGGGTGGTTCGGCTGCCGTGGAAGCCATCGCAGCCGCCGGCAACGCGGGCCTGAGCGAGTGGGTCGAGGACAAGGTCGCGGCCTCGGATCGTCCGGAACTGACCTCGGCCAAGATCGTGGTCTCGGGTGGCCGCGGCGTCGGGTCCGAGGAAAATTTCCAGATTATCGAAGCACTTGCGGACAAGCTGGGCGCCGCCGTCGGCGCATCCCGCGCGGCTGTGGACAGTGGCTTTGCGCCGAACGACTGGCAGGTCGGCCAGACCGGCAAGGTCGTGGCGCCCGAGCTGTACATCGCGGTCGGGATTTCCGGGGCAATTCAACACCTTGCGGGCATGAAGGACTCGAAAGTCATCGTCGCCATCAACAAGGACGAAGAGGCCCCGATCTTCCAGGTCGCCGACTACGGCCTGGTCGCAGACCTGTTCGACGCCGTCCCGGACCTGACCGGTAAACTCTGATTAACC
>NZ_SSMD01000021.1 GCF_004799325.1 Thalassobius vesicularis | reverse complement strand
CAGGCATAGCCTCCCGTTTGACCACGCCACCCATGAGAGCGCCAACCGTCAGGATCAGGGCACCAATGGCTAGGCCTACGACCAGCCAGCGTGCCTTTATCGCTGCGTCAGCCAGACGGCCCACACCACGTTCACGCAAGGTATCAAAGCCTGCATCAAAACGGGTTCGGAAACGAGACGGAGTGGTTTTCTTCATCCCACCTTTTAGGTGATGGGGCAGTATGAAAAAGGCTTCGATAAGCGATGCGGCGAGCGCCGCCAACAAGACTACTGGCAGAACCTCGAGTACGGCACCCAATTCACCCGCCAAGTAAGCAAGAGGAAGAAACACTGCCAACGTCGTTAAGAATGACGATATAACGCCAGGGGCTACAGCTGTGACACCTTTGGTTACGGTCTCGACTGTCGGTTTTTCGGCGGCATGGACCGCGATGGAATCCGCGATCACAATAGAATCGTCCATCACGATGCCGATTGCCATAAGAAGCGCGACCAACGTCATCATATTCAAGCTGAGACCAGTCAATGCCATCCAGAGGAATGCACCGGCAAAAGCGACGGGCAAGCCCATTGCCGCCCAGATCGCGAAACCGGGCCGGAAAAACAAACTCATGACGATGACGACCAGAACCAGGCCGATCACCCCGTTCTGCACCAGCATCACCAATCGATCGCGGATGATGGATGTCACGTCCTGAACGACCTCAACTCGGATAGAGGCAGGTAGGTGAGTAGTTTCTTCGGCTACCAGCGTTGCCACGCCGTCCAGCACGCGCAATGCGTCTGCATTGAGCGCTTTCGCCACGTCAAGCACGATAGCGGGAGCGCCATCGACGAAGGCGCGATCGTGCGGCGGCTCGAAGCGCTCCTCAATCAACGCCACGTCGCTCAGCGTCAGAGTAGCGCCATTCGGTAGCACCATAACGGGGATCGTGGCCAGCGCAGCAGCGGTGTCACGCTCGGCGGTGAAGCGCACAGTAAGTTCGGCACCATCTCCCTCGAGCGTTCCGATAGGAAGGTCAATGTTCTGCGCAGCGATAGCCATAGCAAGTGCCGCGGGTGTGAGCCCGTGGCCTTCCAGTACTGTGCGCGAGGCAGAAATTGTAAGTGTGCGGGTGCCCAAGCCTCCGCGCGTAACACGGGCAACGCCAGGCAGAGCTGTCAGGCGGTCCAACAGTCCGTCTGCGTAGAAATCCAATTCGCTTAAGGGCAAATCGCCCGAGATCGCAACTGATGTGACAGGATCGGTGCGATGTAGTTCACGGACAACAGCCGGATCTGCGCGATCTGGGAAGGTGTCGATAGCCGAAACCTCGGTCCGCAGAGAGTTAACGAAGCGCAAAGCGTCATTGCCAGGCGCCATTGTGGCTACTGCTCGCGCGCGACCAGCCTGTGCGGTGCAGGTGAAGGTTTCTAGCCCCTCGACACTTTGCACACCGTCCCAGAGAGGCGCGCAGATAGCTGTTTCCACATCCTCGGCGGCCGCCCCTCTGTAGGGTACGACAATCTCGGCTTCCACTGCGCGGAAATCAGGGAAGGTCTCGCGCAAAAGTCCGGGCGCGGCAAAGACGCCTGCGGCGAGAAAAAGAAGAAGAAGAAGGTTGCCCGCCGTCGGATGGCCCGTGAACCAACGTATCATGGCTGGACCTCGATCGGCGTCAGCGCCATGCCGGGAATAGCAGGAGCGATGTCGTCGATGACGACGATTTCGCCCGGCTCGATTCC
>NZ_SSMD01000020.1 GCF_004799325.1 Thalassobius vesicularis | reverse complement strand
AAAAGGACTGCCAGCCGCGCGCCGACCTGGTTTAGGTCGACCCGGGCTCCTTGGTGGACGGTTGGTGCGTCCAGGCGGCTGGCATAGGTGTGCCACAGTTTCCCGACGGTTTCTTCGGGTTCCCATGGCTCGAATTCGATCTTGGTCACCACTGGCCTCACCCGTAAATCGCAGTGACAAGATCGAGGAGCCCGCGTTTGACATCCGCATCGTCGGTCAGCGGCTCGATCATCGCGGCCAGAATGGCGCGTTGGACCGGCATGCCCTGACGGATCAGCGTTGCGGCGTAAATCACGAGGCGGGTCGAGACGCCCTCTTCGAGGTCCTGACCCTTGAGGTCGCGCAGCTTGCCGGCCAGGCGGACAAGCGTCTTGACGCGGTCCTCGTCCAGGCCGGATTCGCGCATCACCACCGAGACCTCGAAGGCCGGGGCGGGGAAGTCGAACTCAAGGCTGATGAAGCGCTGGCGCGTCGACGGTTTCAGCGTCTTGAGAATGTTCTGGTAGCCGGGGTTGTAGCTGGCCACCAGCATGAAGCCGGGGGCGGCCTCCAGTTCTTCGCCGGTGCGGTCGATCGGCAGGATGCGCCGGTCGTCGGTCAGCGGGTGCAGCACGACGGTCACGTCCTTGCGCGCCTCGACCACCTCGTCCAGGTAGCAGATCGCGCCTTCGCGCACCGCGCGGGTCAGCGGGCCGTCGACCCAGACGGTTTCGCCGCCCTTCAGCAGGTAACGCCCGATCAGGTCGGCCGCCGACAGGTCGTCATGGCAGGCCACCGTGTACAGCGGACGGCCCAGCCGCGCCGCCATGTGGGCGACAAAGCGGGTCTTGCCGCAGCCCGTCGGCCCCTTCAGCAGGACCGGCAGATCGTTTGCGCTGGCGGCCGCGAAGATCTCGCACTCGTCGCCCTGCGCCAGGTAGAAGGGGGCGTCAGCCGCCCCCTCCAGGGTGATATGTCCGTCCATCACCTTCACTCCGCCGGGGTCCCGGCCGTGCCTTGGGCGATGACTTCCTTGCGCGGTGCCAGCAGCGCGTAGATGAACAGCAGCGCGCCGATCACCACCGCCAGGCCCGAGCCAAAGCGCATCACATAGAAGATCCACAGCTGGTCCTGCACGTCCATGAAGAACTCGCCGTTGACGCGCTGCAGGTGGGTCTGAACCGTGCCCGCAAAGGTCAGCGTGAAGGTCATGAACACCATGCCGCCCGACATCAGCCAGAACGAGGCCATGTTGAGCACCTGGTTGTAGGGATCACGCCCCTTCAGCACCGGCATCGCGTAGCTGAAGATCGCCAGGTTCAGTGCCACATAGGCCCCGAAGAACGCCAGGTGGCCGTGCGCCGCGGTGATCTGCGTGCCGTGGGTGTAGTAGTTCACCCCGTGCAGCGTATGCAGGAAGCCCCACACACCCGCGCCAAAGAAGGCCAGCGTCGCGCAACCCAGGCTCCACAGCAGGGCCGCCTTGTTGGGGTGGTCGCGACGGCCCTTCCAGACCATGACAAAGGCAAAGGCCATCATCGCGAAGAAGGGAACGATCTCAAGCGAGCTGAAGATCGAGCCGATCCACTGCCAGTAACCGGGCGTGCCGATCCAGTAGTAGTGGTGACCGGTCCCCAGGATCCCCGAGAACAGCGCCAGCGCGGCAATGACGTACAGCCATTTTTCCACGACCTCGCGGTCCACGCCCGTCAGTTTCAGCATCAGGAAGGCCAGGATCGAAGCCATCACCAGTTCCCAGGTGCCTTCCACCCACAGGTGGACGATGTACCACCAGTACATCTTGTCCAGCGCCAGGTTGGCCGGGTTCACGAAGGCAAA
>NZ_SSMD01000019.1 GCF_004799325.1 Thalassobius vesicularis | reverse complement strand
CTCGCCCCGAAAGAGCGGTGGTCGTTGTGCAAAACGTATCAGCATCGGAGGAAGTCATGAAGAATCACAATAAGATAACTGCAAAACGTCCCGGAGAAGATCCGAACTTGGATCAGACGGTGCTGTCGCGCCTGGCCGCCCTTAAGGCACTGTCGGTCAAGGAGCTGAAAGCAGAATGGGAAAAGCTCCTCGGCACCTCGGCGCCAAACAACAGCCGCGTGTTTCTCGAGCTGCGGATCGCGTATCGGCTTCAGGAACTGGCCTACGGCGGACCTGACCGCGAGACCCGCCGCATGCTGGATCTTCTGGCCGACGAGGTCGAAGGCCACGCCCGGCGCAAGCATCAGATTGCCGATCCCCGTAATCCCGTGACGGGCACGAAGCTGCTGCGCGAATGGGATGGCGTCGAGCATACCGTGACCGTGCTGAAGGACGGGTTCGACTGGCAGGGGCGTAAGTTCAAGTCGCTCTCCGCCGTCGCCCGCGAAATCACCGGCACACGTTGGAACGGGTACCGCTTCTTTGGTCTGCGCGAGCGCAAGCGGGAGGAAGCATGATGGAGATGAATGCCCGCCCCAACCGCCGCCTGCGCTGCGCCATCTACACCCGCAAATCGAGCGAGGAAGGGCTCGACATGGAATTCAACAGCCTCGACGCCCAGCGTGAGGCCTGCGAGGCTTACATCGCCAGCCAGAAATCCGAGGGCTGGGTCGCCACGCGCGAACGCTATGACGATGGCGGGTTCTCCGGCGGCACTATTGACCGCCCCGGCTTGAAGCAGCTGCTGGCCGACATTGACGACGGGCTGGTCGACGTGGTGGTCGTTTACAAGATCGACCGTCTGTCGCGCTCGCTGATGGATTTTTCGAAGCTGGTCGAGGTCTTTGACCGCAACGGCGTGACCTTCGTCTCGGTGACGCAGTCCTTCAACACGACCACCTCGATGGGACGGCTGACACTGAACATCCTGCTGTCGTTTGCCCAGTTCGAGCGCGAGGTCATCGGCGAACGTATCCGAGACAAGGTCGCCGCCTCTCGCAAGCGCGGGATCTGGATGGGCGGCTATGTGCCCCTTGGCTATGATGTGCAGGATCGCAAGCTTGTGGTGAACGAGGTCGAGGCCGCCTCTGTGCGACGGATTTTCCAGCGGTTCATCGAGTTGGGTTCCGCCACTGTGCTGGCGCGGGAGCTGCGTCACGAGGGCTTCCGTAACAAGCAGGGCACGCTGATCGATAAGGGCTATCTTTACCGGCTGCTGAACAACCGCGTGTATCGCGGCGAAGCTCTGCACAAGGGTAAGGCCTATCCGGGCGAGCATGACGCCATCATCGACGCGGACCTTTGGGATCAGGTCCATGCCATCTTGCAGGAAAGCCCCCGCAAGCGAGCCAACAACAGCCGTGCGCAAACTCCTGCACTATTGAAGGGGCTGATCTTCAGCGAAAACGGCGCCGCCATGACGCCCACCAGCACGAAGAAGGGGGCGAAGCTCTACCGCTACTATGTGTCAATGGACGTGATCCGGAACCGCGAGACCGGCGAGGAGACCGCGCCGATGCGGCTCGCCGCCGGAATGGTCGAGGGCGCGGTCGTGACCGAAGTTCGGCGCATCCTACAAACGCCAGAGGTCGTCACGCAGGTCTTGGCCGCCCTGAAACGCGATGACGGCGGGACATCTGAAACAGACGCCATCGCAGTCCTACACGAGTTCACGGCCCTCTGGTCGCAACTCTTCCCGGCTGAACAGGCCCGCATCATCCAGCTTCTTGTGCGGCGGGTCACGGTCACCACTGCTGGGCTCGAGGTCGACATTCGCCGTGAAGGCATTGCGGGCGTCATCCGCGAGATGATGGTGCCGCGCCGGATGGAGGTAGCGGAATGACCAAACCCAACGACACGATCCGCGTTCTCATTCCCATGACAGTTCGCAAGAAGAATGGGCGGCCGAAGATCCTACCGCCCGCCGACTACCGCCCCAGCGAGGACCAGACCCAAGATCCTCATATCCTGCGCGCCATCGGTCGCGCATGGGGATGGCGGCGGCGCATGGAGGCCGGTGAGTTCGCCACGATCCAGGAACTGGCCGAGGCGGTCGGGTTGGCCGAGCGGCATGTCAGTCGCCAGCTGCGCTTGGCCTATCTCGCGCCGGAGGTGTTGAAGCGACTGACATGCGAGCGAGAGGCCTCGGCGGTCAGCCTGTATGATCTATGCTTTCTGGCGGGAGAGACATGGCACAAGCAGGCTGAGCGGGTTTTTAGGGCATGAATTTTGGGGCCGTGAAGCACTGGTTTCCTGACCTTATGTAGATTTATGATGTAAAGTGATCGGACAGTGCTTTCTTCGCGCAATCAATTTTTGGATCA
>NZ_SSMD01000018.1 GCF_004799325.1 Thalassobius vesicularis | reverse complement strand
CTGGCCTCCTCCAGGAAACACGCCCCGCAAAATCGTTCCGATCGCAAGAGAGTGTTTTTACGAAAACACCACTTTGGAAAGCCGCGCTCAAACTAGAGACTGATCCACTGGTTAAACCCGCCACACGGCATTGATTGCGCCAAGCCACAAACCCTAGCGCATACCCGCGAGCCCGCAGGATTTCCCCAACCGATTGTTTCGACTTGATTATTAGGCCCTGACGGAGCCCAAGTGGGTTCACCAACCCGAAAGGCGCTCCCATGCTTGATGAACGAAAAACCCCGATTTCGGGGCCCAATCCCCTATGCCCTGAACGCATGTCGGCCGATGCACGCTTCGCCGAGATCGGGCGCATCCTGGCCGCAGGCGTCGTTCGGCTGAACGCCAGGAAGTCCAGCGGTTTATCTGCCGCGAACGGAGACGGTTTCGTGGACTTCTCGCCCCGAAAGAGCGGTGGTCGTTGTGCAAAACGTATCAGCATCGGAGGAAGTCATGAAGAATCACAATAAGATAACTGCAAAACGTCCCGGAGAAGATCCGAACTTGGATCAGACGGTGCTGTCCCGCCTGGCCGCCCTGAAGGCGATGTCGGTCAAGGAACTGAAAACCGAATGGGAAAAGCTCATCGGCACCTCGGCGCCGAACAACAGCCGGGCATTTCTTGAGCTGCGGATCGCCTATCGGCTCCAGGAATTGACCTACGGCGGACCTGACCGAGAAACGCGTCGCATGCTGGACTTTCTGGCCGACGAGGTCGAAGGCCACGCCCGGCGCAAGCATCAGATCGCTGATCCCCGCAATCCCGTGACGGGCACAAAGCTGCTGCGCGAATGGGATGGCCAGGAACACACCGTGACCGTGCTGAAGGACGGCTTCGACTGGCAAGGCCGCAAGTTCAAATCGCTTTCCGCTGTCGCTCGCGAAATCACCGGCACACGTTGGAACGGGTACCGCTTCTTTGGTCTGCGCGAGCGCAAGCGGGAGGAAGCATGATGGAGATGAATGCCCGCCCCAATCGCCGCCTGCGCTGCGCCATATACACTCGCAAGTCGAGCGAGGAAGGGCTCGACATGGAGTTCAACAGCCTCGACGCCCAGCGGGAGGCCAGCGAGGCTTACATCGCCAGCCAGAAATCCGAGGGCTGGGTCGCCACGCGCGAACGCTATGACGATGGCGGGTTCTCGGGGGGTAATCTGGACCGCCCCGGCCTGAAGCAGCTGCTGGCCGACATCGACGACGGGCTGATCGACGTGGTGGTCGTTTACAAGATCGACCGCCTGTCGCGCTCGCTGATGGATTTCTCCAAACTTGTCGAGGTCTTCGACCGCAACGGCGTGACCTTCGTTTCGGTAACGCAGTCCTTCAACACGACCACATCCATGGGGCGATTGACGCTGAACATCCTCTTGTCCTTCGCCCAGTTCGAGCGCGAGGTCATCGGCGAACGCATTCGCGATAAGGTGGCAGCCTCGCGCAAGCGCGGCATCTGGATGGGCGGCTATGTGCCCCTCGGATACGATGTGCAGGATCGAAAGCTGGTGGTGAATGAGGCCGAGGCAGCCGCAGTGCGGGGGATTTTCCAGCGGTTTATCGAGCTGGGGTCCGCGACCGTGCTAGCGCGGGAATTGCGCAGGGAGGGCTTCCGTAACAAGCTGGGCACGCTGATTGACAAAGGCTATCTCTACCGGCTGCTCAAGAACCGCGTTTATCGTGGAGAGGCTGTTCACAAGGGCACGGCGTATCCCGGCGAGCATGACGCCATCATCGATGCCGACCTCTGGGATCGCGTACATGCCATCCTGCAGGAAAGTCCCCGCAAGCGGGCCAACAACAGCCGCGCGCAAACTCCTGCTCTCTTGAAGGGGCTGATCTTCAGCGAGAACGGTGCCGCCATGACGCCGACCAGCACGAAGAAGGGAGCGAAGCTCTACCGCTACTATGTGTCTATGGACGTGATCAGGAACCGCGAGACCGGCGATGAGACCGCACCGATGCGGCTCGCCGCCGGAATGGTCGAGGACGCGGTCGTGACCGAAGTTCGGCGCATCCTGCAAACGCCGGAGGTGGTCACGCAGGTGCTGGCCGCCCTGAAACGTGACAGAGGGGTGGCATCAGAGGCGGATGCAATCGCTGCGCTGCACGAGTTCAAGGCCCTCTGGTCGCAACTCTTCCCAGCGGAACAGGCCCGGATCATTCAGTTGCTGGTGCGGCGGGTCACAGTCACCGCCGCCGGGCTCGAGGTCGACATTCGCCGCGAGGGAATAGCGGGCGTCATCCGCGAGATGGTGGCGCCACGCAGGCTGGAGGCTGCGGAATGACCAAGCCCAACGACACGATCCGCGTGCTTATCCCCCTGACAGTTCGCAAGAAGAATGGGCGGCCGAAGATCCTACCGCCCGCCGACTACCGGCCCAGTGAGGATCAGGCGCAAGATCCTCATATCCTGCGCGCCATCGGCCGGGCATGGGGATGGCGGCGGCGCATGGATGCCGGTGAGTTCGCCACCATTCAAGAACTGGCCGAGGCGGTCGGGTTGGCCGAGCGCCATGTCAGTCGCCAGCTTCGACTGGCCTATCTGTCGCCCGAGTTGCTCAAACGCCTGACCTGCGGCCGCGAGGCATCGGTGGTCAGTCTGTACGACTTGTGTTTTCTGGCCGGGGAGACATGGCAGGAGCAGGCTGAGCGGGTTTTTAGGGCATGAATTTTGGGGCCGTGAAGCACTGGTTTCCTGACCTTATGTAGATTTATGATGTAAAGTGATCGGACAGTGCTTTCTTCGCGCAATCAATTTTTGGATCAGCATCCTATCCGGCTATTGGATTTGCGGTTTTGCGCGGCCGGATATCTTCAAGCGCTGCATAGAACGCAGGCAGCACCAGCAAGATCAGAACTGTCGCCGCCAGAAGGCCAAAGACGACCGAGATCACGAGTGGCTTCAGCGTCTGGGCTTGTGTCGATGTTTCCAAAAGCAGAGGGGCCATTCCCATGATGGTGGTCGAAACCGAGACGAAAATCGGTCGGAAGCGCGACCTGACGGCCTCTCCTGCGGCCAGAGCGGCAGAGAGCCCGTCTGCGCGGCGTTCATTGATGACACCGACCAACAGAATCGCGTTATTCACGACAATGCCGGCAAGTGACGCTGCTCCAACCAGTGACGGCATGGAAATGTTGTAACCCATCAGGACATGGCCCCAGATCACACCAAGAAACGCAAGCGGGATCGTGAGCATCACGATGAACGGCTCAACATAGCTCCGGAACTGGAAGCTGAGAACGATGTAGATACCTACCAGCCCGATCAAGAACCCGCGCAGGATCGAGGCGACGGTCTCGGCTGAATTTGCCGCTTGTCCTCCTACTTCGAAGTCGAGGCCAGGGGTTGTTGCCACCAAATCTGGGAGAAAACCCTCGGCCAGTCGTGCAGTGATCGCGTCAGCATTGCCGATACGACCGTCTACATCAGCCGCTACAGTCAGCGTACGCTGGCCATTGCGGCGCGTGATGCTTCCCCAACCACGCGCCTCGTCGATGGTAACGATGCTCGACAACGGCACGGTCCCTCCATCGGGCAGGGCAATTTCGAAGGCATTTAGGTCGGCGCGAGCAGCGCGATCATTGTCGGGCAGCCGGACTTCCAGATCCCAAGCCAGATCGCCGCGCCGGATTTCCGTAAGCTGCGTGCCAAGAAAGGCGGCACGAAGTTGGCCCGCCACTTCCGTGGCGGTCAGGCCAAGCGCCTCTGCCCCCGGCGATAGGG
>NZ_SSMD01000017.1 GCF_004799325.1 Thalassobius vesicularis | reverse complement strand
CGCGCTCTTTGACATTGATAATATCTGAAGAGATATGTGGGCGGTTTGGTTCATTCGATGAACAAACAACTGCATATCGGGGTCCTTAGGCTTCGGCCGATGATAGGATTTAACAGCTTCACTGTTTGGCGGCTTCTGGTTTCTGATGAAACCTGGAGCACATCAAACAGATGACTGTCTCTTTTCTGCCTGAAAAGAGACGATGTGCAGAGGTTCGAACGTCAAGGTTAGCTCGGTAACGAGCTTTCAACTTGAGAGTTTGATCCTGGCTCAGAACGAACGCTGGCGGCAGGCCTAACACATGCAAGTCGAACGAAGCCTTCGGGCTTAGTGGCGGACGGGTTAGTAACGCGTGGGAACGTGCCCCTTTCTACGGAATAGTCCTGGGAAACTGGGTTTAATACCGTATACGCCCTTCGGGGGAAAGAATTTCGGTGAGGGATCGGCCCGCGTTAGATTAGGTAGTTGGTGGGGTAATGGCCTACCAAGCCTACGATCTATAGCTGGTTTTAGAGGATGATCAGCAACACTGGGACTGAGACACGGCCCAGACTCCTACGGGAGGCAGCAGTGGGGAATCTTGGACAATGGGCGCAAGCCTGATCCAGCCATGCCGCGTGAGTGATGAAGGCCTTAGGGTCGTAAAGCTCTTTCGCCAGGGATGATAATGACAGTACCTGGTAAAGAAACCCCGGCTAACTCCGTGCCAGCAGCCGCGGTAATACGGAGGGGGTTAGCGTTGTTCGGAATTACTGGGCGTAAAGCGCGCGTAGGCGGACCAGAAAGTTGGGGGTGAAATCCCGGGGCTCAACCCCGGAACGGCCTCCAAAACTCCTGGTCTTGAGTTCGAGAGAGGTGAGTGGAATTCCGAGTGTAGAGGTGAAATTCGTAGATATTCGGAGGAACACCAGTGGCGAAGGCGACTCACTGGCTCGATACTGACGCTGAGGTGCGAAAGTGTGGGGAGCAAACAGGATTAGATACCCTGGTAGTCCACACCGTAAACGATGAATGCCAGTCGTCGGCGCGCATGCGTGTCGGTGACACACCTAACGGATTAAGCATTCCGCCTGGGGAGTACGGTCGCAAGATTAAAACTCAAAGGAATTGACGGGGGCCCGCACAAGCGGTGGAGCATGTGGTTTAATTCGAAGCAACGCGCAGAACCTTACCAACCCTTGACATCCCGAGACCGGTCCAGAGATGGATCTTTCACTTCGGTGACTCGGTGACAGGTGCTGCATGGCTGTCGTCAGCTCGTGTCGTGAGATGTTCGGTTAAGTCCGGCAACGAGCGCAACCCACACCCTTAGTTGCCAGCAGTTCGGCTGGGCACTCTAGGGGAACTGCCCGTGATAAGCGGGAGGAAGGTGTGGATGACGTCAAGTCCTCATGGCCCTTACGGGTTGGGCTACACACGTGCTACAATGGCAGTGACAATGGGTTAATCCCAAAAAGCTGTCTCAGTTCGGATTGGGGTCTGCAACTCGACCCCATGAAGTCGGAATCGCTAGTAATCGCGTAACAGCATGACGCGGTGAATACGTTCCCGGGCCTTGTACACACCGCCCGTCACACCATGGGAGTTGGGTCTACCCGAAGACGGTGCGCCAACCTCGCAAGAGGGGGCAGCTGGCCACGGTAGGCTCAGCGACTGGGGTGAAGTCGTAACAAGGTAGCCGTAGGGGAACCTGCGGCTGGATCACCTCCTTTCTAAGGATGTTTCTAGTTCAGATGGCTTGCCATCCGACGTGAAACACTTAGCAGAAGATCGGCTAGTCAAGCCGGTCACACATCACGGACCGAGCCGTCCTCATATCTCTTCAGGAAAATCACAGACCTACCGGTCTGGACTTGGGTCGGTAGCTCAGGTGGTTAGAGCGCACGCCTGATAAGCGTGAGGTCGGAGGTTCAAGTCCTCCTCGACCCACCACTAATTCTGGTGTGGTGATCCACATCTTTTGGGGCCTTAGCTCAGCTGGGAGAGCGCCTGATTTGCATTCAGGAGGTCAGGAGTTCGATCCTCCTAGGCTCCACCATTACCTTCGATTAGATCAGCAAGAACCGCTTGGTTCTTTCTCGTCCAATCGGACGCACTTTTACATCGTATAGAGAGAAATCATACAACACTGTTTGGTGTTCCCAAGTAAGGGAAACACCTCAGTTTGGTGCCGATCCTTCGGGAGAGGCGAGCAACGGGATCCACCCCTTTCCTCGGGTGCCCCGATGTCTGCCAGGCTGAAACGAACAGAGTTGTTCCAAGTCAAGTACACTAACCAGGTGCACTTTCGTCAGAAAGTGTCACCATTGTCTGACCTTCACCGACATGAAGGTCAGGCGGGAAAGTATGCTTTTGTCCAGATAGAGAGCTGCCGGTCGAACCAGCCCGGTGGCGGAAGACGCAAGTTTTGCTCTTTCTGGATCAAATCAAGCGCGAGAAGGGCGTTTGGTGGATGCCTTGGCAGTAAGAGGCGATGAAGGACGTGATACTCTGCGATAAGTCATGGGGAGCCGAGAATAGGCTTTGATCCATGAATTTCCGAATGGGGGAACCCACCTGACAGTTCGATATTGTTACTTCGGTACTCAATATCTTGCTGAGACAGGTACTTTTAACCTGAATACATAGGGTTTTAAGAGCAAACCCGGGGAACTGAAACATCTAAGTACCCGGAGGAAAGGACATCAATAGAGACTTCCCTAGTAGCGGCGAGCGAACGGGAACCAGCCGAGCCTTGAGAGTGATCAGAACACGTTGGAAAGCGTGGCCATAGCGGGTGACAGCCCCGTATGAGAAGCTCGATGGGACGTATTAAGTAGGGCGGGACACGTGAAATCCTGTCTGAAGATCGGAGGACCACCTCCGAAGGCTAAGTACTCCTTACTGACCGATAGCGAACCAGTACCGTGAGGGAAAGGTGAAAAGCACCCCGACGAGGGGAGTGAAACAGTACCTGAAACCGAACGCCTACAATCAGTCGGAGGCTCCTAGCGAGCTGACGGCGTACCTTTTGTATAATGGGTCATCGACTTGGTCTTACGAGCAAGCTTAAGCCGATAGGTGTAGGCGCAGCGAAAGCGAGTCTTAATAGGGCGAATGAGTTCGTGGGATCAGACCCGAAACCGAGTGATCTAGGCATGACCAGGATGAAGGTAAGGTAACACTTACTGGAGGTCCGAACCCACACCTGTTGAAAAAGGTCGGGATGAGTTGTGCCTAGGGGTGAAAGGCCAATCAAACTCGGAGATAGCTGGTTCTCCGCGAAATCTATTTAGGTAGAGCGTCATCCGAATACCCCGGGGGGTAGAGCACTGGATGGGTAATGGGGCCCCACAGGCTTACTGATCCTAACCAAACTCCGAATACCCGGGAGTACTAGATGGCAGACACACGGCGGATGCTAACGTCCGTCGTGGAGAGGGAAACAACCCTGACCTCCAGCTAAGGCCCCCAATTCATGGCTAAGTGGGAAAGCAGGTGGGACGACCAAAACAACCAGGAGGTTGGCTTAGAAGCAGCCATCCTTTAAAGATAGCGTAACAGCTCACTGGTCTAAACAAGTTGTCCTGCGGCGAAGATGTAACGGGGCTCAAGCCATGAGCCGAAGCTGAGGATGCACGTAAGTGCGTGGTAGCGGAGCGTAGTGTGACATAGTTCCTATCCTCTTCTGTACCCTTCGGGGTGCAGCGCAGGATAAGGAGCTTTCTGTGAAGCCGGGCTGTAAGGCATCCGGTGGAGAGATCACTAGTGAGAATGATGACATGAGTAGCGACAAACAGGGTGAGAGACCCTGTCGCCGAAAGTCCAAGGGTTCCTGCTTAAAGCTAATCTGAGCAGGGTAAGCCGGCCCCTAAGGCGAGGCAGAAATGCGTAGTCGATGGGAACCAGGTTAATATTCCTGGGCCAGTGGGATGTGACGGATCGAGACTGTAGTTCACCCTTATCGGATTGGGTGGGCTGCTTATCGGTCCCTGGAAATAGCCCCACACCAGACCGTACCCTAAACCGACACAGGTGGACTGGTAGAGAATACCAAGGCGCTTGAGAGAACAACGTTGAAGGAACTCGGCAAAATACCTCCGTAAGTTCGCGAGAAGGAGGCCCGGTTTCTACGCAAGTATTGACTGGGGGCACAAACCAGGGGGTGGCGACTGTTTACTAAAAACACAGGGCTCTGCGAAGTCGCAAGACGACGTATAGGGTCTGACGCCTGCCCGGTGCTTGAAGGTTAAAAGGAGGGGTGCAAGCTCCGAATTGAAGCCCAAGTAAACGGCGGCCGTAACTATGACGGTCCTAAGGTAGCGAAATTCCTTGTCGGGTAAGTTCCGACCTGCACGAATGGCGTAACGACTTCCCCGCTGTCTCCAACGTTGACTCAGCGAAATTGAATTGCCTGTCAAGATGCAGGCTTCCCGCGGTTAGACGGAAAGACCCCATGCACCTTTACTATAGCTTCGCACTGGCATCAGGATTGTGATGTGCAGGATAGGTGGTAGGCTTTGAAGCAGGGACGCCAGTCCTTGTGGAGCCTCCCTTGAGATACCACCCTTCGCACTCTTGATGTCTAACCGCGGCCCGTTATCCGGGTCCGGGACCCTGCGTGGTGGGTAGTTTGACTGGGGCGGTCGCCTCCTAAAGAGTAACGGAGGCGCGCGAAGGTTGGCTCAGAGCGGTCGGAAATCGCTCGTTGAGTGCAATGGCAGAAGCCAGCCTGACTGCAAGACTGACAAGTCGAGCAGAGTCGAAAGACGGCCATAGTGATCCGGTGGTCCCAAGTGGGAGGGCCATCGCTCAACGGATAAAAGGTACGCTGGGGATAACAGGCTGATACTGCCCAAGAGTCCATATCGACGGCAGTGTTTGGCACCTCGATGTCGGCTCATCTCATCCTGGGGCTGGAGCAGGTCCCAAGGGTACGGCTGTTCGCCGTTTAAAGAGGTACGTGAGCTGGGTTTAGAACGTCGTGAGACAGTTCGGTCCCTATCTGCCGTGGGTGTAGGATACTTGAGAGGAGTTGCCCCTAGTACGAGAGGACCGGGGTGAACGTTCCACTGGTGGACCAGTTATCGTGCCAACGGTAGTGCTGGGTAGCTATGAACGGACAGGATAACCGCTGAAGGCATCTAAGCGGGAAGCCCCCCTCAAAACAAGGTATCCCTGAGGACCGTGGTAGACCACCACGTCGATAGGCCGGAGATGTAAGCGCAGCAATGCGTTCAGTTGACCGGTACTAATCGTCCGATAGGCTTGATTTGATCCAGTAAAAGCAAAACTTTTACTATCAAAAACAAGAGCATACACAACACAGTACGCGACTTGGAAATCTGGTTATTCCTCGGTTTGGTGGTCATAGCCCATGCAAAACACCCGATCCCTTCCCGAACTCGGAAGTTAAGTGCATGAACGCCAATGGTACTGCGACTCAAGTCGTGGGAGAGTAGGTCACCGCCAAACCTAGTAATAACCAGAAATCTCTCTATAAGATGAAATAAC
>NZ_SSMD01000016.1 GCF_004799325.1 Thalassobius vesicularis | reverse complement strand
CCGTCGACTCCTTCACGATGTAACGATGTGACTGGGCCGTTAGACCCACAAATATCAATATGAAGAACAACGACCCGCCATAAAATATGTTCCGGGCCATGCTCTTGGTCATGACTTCGCGCATCGCCGTCTCCTTTGCGCTCCGTTTCTAGGTAGGTGAAGCCTGCCTGAGACGGCGAAAAACCTCCTTAACGAAAGTCAAGCAACCACGGCGCGGCAAGGCGAATGACGGCGGAGACAGAAATCCGTCGGCGCACCTGACGAAAGTCAAGGAACGATTCCGTGAGGGCGGTACCCATAGGGCACCTCACCAGGAAAAATTTCGGAGTGTGATTATGTCACTTGGAAACTCTAAAGCCAAAATGAGCCGTTCGCTGACCACCGCGTTCGCGCTTCTGCTTGGAACGAGCGCCCTTCCTGCATTCGCAGAAGGCCCCACCTTGAGCGAGGAGGCTTTCGAGGCTTCCAAACAGCTCTACTTTGAACAGTGCGCCGGCTGCCACGGCGTTCTGCGGAAAGGTGCAACCGGTAAGAATCTGGAGCCCACCTGGAAGAAAACCGCAAAAGACGGCACCGTGACCGAAGGCGGCACGCTGAAGCTGGGTCAGGAACGTCTTGAAAAGATCATCGCCTACGGCACCGAAGGCGGCATGAACAACTTCTCGGACATCATGACCGAGGATCAGATCCGCGACATGGCGACCTACATCCAGATGGATCCGCCGAAGCCGCCAGAGATGTCGCTGGCGCAGATGAAAGAAACCCGCAAGATCTATGTCGAAGAAGCCGACTACCCGACCGCGCCGCTGCATGGCCGCAACTGGGAAAACTTCTTTGTCGTGATCGAGCGTGACGTCGGCAAGGTGGCCATCATCGACGGCGACACCAAAGAAGTGCTGACCCATATCCCGACCGGCTATGCCGTGCACGTGATCAAGGCGTCCGAACACCACTCGATCTCGGAACCGGAAAACCCGGGCCGCTTCTGGTACACCATGGGCCGCGACGGCAAGATGACCAAGATCGACCTGTGGCAAACCCCGGACAAGATGCTGGTTTCGGAAGTCAAGGTTGCCTACGACGCACGTGACGTGGCCATTTCCGGCGACGGTAAATACGTGATCGGCGGCGGTTACTGGCCTCCGCACTTCGCGATCGTCGACGCCCAGACCATGGAACCGCTGAAGGTCGTCTCGACCCGTGGCGTGAACGTGGACGGCAACTATGTCGAAGAAGCCCGCGTGGCCGCGATCTACACCACTCCGCACGAACCGACCTGGCTGGTCGCCGTGAAAGAGCTGGGTCAGATCTGGCAGGTGGACTACTCCGACCTGGACAACCTGCGGATCGACAAGATCAACACCGCCAAGTTCCTGCACGACGGGTTCTTTGACCCGACCGGCCGTTACTTCCAGATCGCGGCGAACGCCTCGAACAAGATGGTTGTGGTCGACTCGAAAGAGCGCAAGCTGGAAGCCCTGATCGACGTGGCAGCCCTGCCGCACCCCGGCCCGGGCGCCAACTGGAACGACCCGAACTGCGGCCCGGTGGCCGGCACCACCCACCTGGGTGTGGGTACTGTGACCGTCTGGGGTAACGACCCCGAAGGTCATGCCGACAACGCCTGGAAGGTCTGCTACGAAGTGGAAACCGACGGTCCCGGCCTGTTCGTCCGCACGCACCCGAACTCGAAATACGTGTGGGCTGACCAGACCAAGCACCCCGATCCCGAAGTGCAGCAGTCGGTTCAGGTCATCGACAAGGAAACCGGCAAGATCGTGAAAACGATCCAGATCACCGAAGAAGAAGGGAACGCAGCTGTTCACTTCGAGTTCAACAAGGACGGCACCGAAGTGTGGGTGTCCAAGTGGAACCTGAAGGACTCCAAGGCACCCAACGGTCAGATCGTGATCTTCGACGCCGAGACGCTGGAAGAAAAAGGCCGCATCGACGGGCTGTATGCCCCGACCGGCAAGTTCAACGTCTACAACCGTTCGAACCACGTCACCTGATAAGAGTTTGATACTCCACCGAAAGGGCGGGCCAAGCGCCCGCCCTTTTTCGGTCCGGGCGCACAATGCCTTGCCTGCGGCCATGACCAAGACGCACAGATCACCGATCAGAACATCCGATCATTGGCCTGCCAGACCGGACAGGAACACCGCCAAGACGGAACGAGGACATGACACAAGAACCCAAAAAGAAAACACCGATTTGGCGCAAGACCCTGCTCTGGGGCATGCCAATCGGCGGCATCGCCATCGCCTTTGCGGCTGGCATCATCTTCTGGGGCGGTTTCAACACCGCAATGGAAGCAACAAACACCAAGCAGTTCTGCATCTCGTGCCACGAAATGCGGGACTACGTGTTCGAAGAATACAAGGGCACGATCCACGACGTGAACCGTTCGGGCGTGGGCGCGGTCTGTTCTGACTGCCACGTTCCCAAGGACTGGACCCACAAGATCATCCGCAAGATCCAGGCCTCGAAAGAGCTGTACGGCAAGGTCATGGGCACCATCTCGACCCCTGAAAAGTTCGACGCCAAGCGCATCGAGCTGGCCATGCACGAGTGGGAGCGGATGAAAAAGACCGACTCTCGAGAGTGCCGCAACTGCCACAACTTCGAATCCATGATGCCCGAGTTCCAACGCCCCCGGGCGCGTCAGCAGCACCTGAATGCAATGGAAACCGGCCAGACCTGTATCGACTGCCACAAGGGTATCGCGCACAAGAACATCCGTGATCGTGCCACCGACGAATACCTTGAGGCGCTTGAAGCCCCCAATCCGAAATTCGCCCGCACCATCCCGCAAGCCTATCGCGACAGCCTTGCACGGGTAGAGGCGAAAGAAGCGCAAGCTGCCGAAGCCAAGAAAGCCGAAGACCAAGCCAAGCAGGACGCC
The DNA here is from genome assembly GCF_004799325.1 of Thalassobius vesicularis. Classification (GTDB taxonomy): domain Bacteria; phylum Pseudomonadota; class Alphaproteobacteria; order Rhodobacterales; family Rhodobacteraceae; genus Thalassobius; species Thalassobius vesicularis. The sequence continues at coordinate 2,881 of NZ_SSMD01000016.1, read as the reverse complement.
GTTCAGGCCCAGATCGCTGCCGCGGTCGAAGCCGCCCGCGAGGAAGAGCGCGCCAAGGCAAGCGGCGAGTCCACCGATGCCAAACCCGCAGCGGGTGGTTCGGTTGCTTCGAACGTCGATTGGAACTCGGTCCCCAGCTCGGCTCTGACGCTGTTCTATCCGGGTCAGGCTTCGTTCGAGTTCGTCCAGAACGGCAAGCAGCACGGCGGCGCTCGTCCGCTGACCAAAGGTGGCGACCAGTGCTCTACCTGTCACGCTGCAGAGCTGGAAACCATCGGCAACAAGATCGTTGCTGGCGGCGGCGGCAAGAACGGCGAGCTGGAACCGACCCCGATCCCCGGCAAGCGCGGCGTCATCAACGCCACGGTTCAGGCGGCCCATGACGAACAGAACGTCTATTTCCGCCTGTCGTGGAATGACACTCCGCACTCGCCGGCTCCGTTCGTGGACGGCGGCAAGATGGACCCTGAAAACCAGATCAAGGTTGCCATGATGATCACCGGCACCGGCATCGAGATGGGCGAGCAGGTCGGCTGCTGGGCAACGTGCCACGCGGACAACACCTATATGCCCTTCGATCCGGGTGCCGAGGCCATCGCCGCGAACCCTGAAACGGCAGAACGTCTGCACGCGCAGGGCTCGGTCACGAAATACCTGAGCGTGACCCGCTCGGATATCGAGATCAAAGGCCGTGGCGACAAGCCCCAGGGCGGTTGGGACAAGCTGATCGCAGCCGAGGAAATCCAGCAGTACCTGAAAGACGGCACCTTCATGGACCTGATGCGCGTCTATGCCGACGGCAGCGCTACCAACGGCTACCTGCTGGAGCGCCGCGTCGTCAACGACGGGGAAATCCAGGCCGAGGCGACGCTTTCGGCTGGCATCTGGACGGTCGTGTTCGCGCGTCCGCTGAACTCGGGCGCTGAAGGCGACGTTCCGCTGGAGCCGGGCAAGACCTACACCGTGGGCTTTGCGATCCACGATGACTTTACCGCGGCGCGGTTCCACCACGTGACGCTGAACACCAGCCTTGCGCTGGACGATGCGAATGCCAACATAAACGTGGTCAAGCAATAAGCACCAAGGCGGCCGGGCTTGTCCCGGCCGCTTTCATTTTACCAAAGGAGTTTTCATGATGAACCTGAACTTCCTTTTTCCGGTCGCCCTGATCGCTGCCGGTTACGCCAGCTCGGCAATGGCAGGCGACAAGGACCCCGCCGCCATCTGCGCCGAAGCCGAGGAACGGTATACGGAACTCTTCGGTCACCCCTCTGCCGAGGAGCCGGGCGTCACCGTCGTCACCATGTACAAGTACAACTTCTGCCCCGCCCAGATCACCGTGCCGGTGGGCACGACGGTGCGCTGGGTCAATGTCGACAAGCGCACCAGCCACAGCGTCCTGGTCAAGAACTCGGGCCAACCGGAATCCGACCGCGCCTTTCCCGAGGAAAGCATCGAGTTCACCTTCCTTGTCCCCGGCCCGCAGGACTATCTGTGCGGCCCGCATTGGGAAACCCAGAACATGATCGGCATGGTGACGGTGACGCCCGAGTAAGGGCGACACAATTTCTATTAACTTATCAATAAGTTAGTTGAAATTTTTGTACGATTTCCGACCCGGACCTAACCAAAGTCAAACCTGTATCGTCGGCATCTGTTATCTTGAAGACATCAAGCCACCCAGCACCGAATGGTTCTCGGTCAGGTAGCGAGGATGAACCGAAAAGGTCACGAACCCAAGAGGGTGCAGCCATATGCGTCCTGGCTGGCTCTCTTGGGTGGAAGTGAGAAACATCGGATCAGGACGCCGGGTTCAGTATCCCCGATGGCCACGCAACGCCCCCTCCCCCATCTACGCCTTTTGCTGACCAGCGCATCGCTAGCGGTTCTGTGTTCGCTCGCACCAATCGGCGTTTGCGCGCAAACCGACACCACGAACGCGCCGTTTTCTTATCAACTCAGCGAGGACGGCCACCTGCTGAAACTTGATGGCCTGTCCGGTGCCGTCGCGGCCGAAACCCTGATTACCGGAACACCGGATCGCATGCAGCTCAGCGATGACGGCCAGTGGCTTGCGATGACGACCCGCCAGCCCGCCGCCTTGACGATCTATGCCACGGCAGACCTCTCTGTCGGTCATCACCTTCCGCTCAAGGACAAACGCGGTGAACCCGTCGCTGGCGCCGCCCTAGGCCTGTCCACCAGCCGCGACAGCTTCGTGCTGGCCCTCAGTGACCGCCCAGAGCTGTGGGAGGTGTTCTACGGCCCCAACCCGCCGCAATTCGGGTTCGCCCATGACTGGCGCATCGAAGGGCCTGTGGACCAGCCCACAGCCTTTCCCGTGCGCAAGGTCACCCTGCGCGCGGCGCTGATCGATCTGATCCTGGACCCGAGTGGCGAGTACGTTCTGGGCGACACCGGCAATGGCTCCATCCGCGTCACCGATCTGGTCATTGGCCAACAGGTCGCGCAACACGACCTGCCCAACGGGACGTCGGTCACCGACTTGCGGCTCTCTGCGTCCGAGGGTGGCGTGTTGGTGACGCTCTCAGGCCCCGGCCCTGCGGGGCTGCTGTTTTCCACCAAAGATCTGTCGAAGCCGCAACCGCTGTCGCAAAAGGATCTGCTCGTCCTCGAAGCGCGCTAATCCCCCAAAAACGTACGGGGCCGATCGCAAACGACGATCGGCCCCGACGGGTTTCAGCATCCTTTCGGACCGCTCAGGAGGGCGCGGCCAGTGAAGAAGACCTGCTGAAAAGGACTGCCAGCCGCGCGCCGACCTGGTTTAGGTCGACCCGGGCTCCTTGGTGGACGGTTGGTGCGTCCAGGCGGCTGGCATAGGTGTGCCACAGTTTCCCGACGGTTTCTTCGGGTTCCCATG
>NZ_SSMD01000015.1 GCF_004799325.1 Thalassobius vesicularis | reverse complement strand
TAACCTCGCTTGTGCAGGGTGTCGCCATTCGATGGACCCTTGGAGCACGTGGCTTTTCGCTCGTCGATGAAGGCGTGCGCTTGCTCGACGTCCAAGTGGGGCTGCTGCGTAGGTAGACTGCTTACCTTCTTAAGCGACAACTAACAATTACCACGTACGTCTCCGACACGGGCAACACCCCGCACAACCACGCCGCCTTCGGGTGTCTCTGTTTGTACCGAGAGCAGATGAACCCGCTTCAACTGCGGCGCAGTTCAATTTCGGCAACACACTGAAATCGCGTGATCTTTTTAATCCGTCTCGATTTGGCAAAAGGGCGGGTGGAAAGAGACGCGGGGCGTTCAGAGACCGATTTCGGCGGAAATACCAGTCTCCGAAAGTCGGATTGCTCCGCTAAACCCCTTTGAAACAAAAAGAAAAAAGGCCCCGCCAGGGACCTGTTTTCGGGTTTGCAATGTGCAAGTGGCGGAGGGGATGGGTCTAGCATCGAACCTTCTCCACATTCCAAGACGCCGTTTTTCTCTTGCAGAGCGGGTCTCTAGCTCGGTCAGCCAATGGCTTCGACTATGGTCTCATCGCCAATAAGTAGTCGTCGGATGCGATCGAGTATTTTCTCACTATTCGCCACGTCAATGCTGGCGGTCTCAAGGATCGTGGCATGCCCGGTTATGCGATGGCTGGCGTGAACAGCGTCTTCAGTTCCAAGGCCTGGGTGATGGGGGTAGAGAAGCGTCAAGCGGGGAGCGTGGTAGAGCTGCGCATAGGCCATCATCTGATAGACGTCAGCCTGTGAGACGCCCTGCTTGGGATCATCAATCCGCGAGGATATCCGCTTCCACTTGGTATCGATGACATGGCTTACAGTTCCACCCCTGCGGATCAGGATGTCGGGCTTGGTCTGGAACAGCCCGCGTTCACTGTCCTGCGCGCTGAGGCAGAACAGGCGTCCACCTTGAAGCGAAACGGTCTGCCCAGTTCCTGCTAATGCGCGAGCGATCAGCCGTCCGATATATTCTTCGAACAGTGCGTTCATCTCGAACAGCATAGCGGTTCCCTCACCCGTTCCGCCTGTCGTCGTCTGGTAGCGATCATGCAGGAAGAGACGCGCCATGGCGAACAACTCGCGCCAGGACCGGTTGGTCCGGTCGATGACGACCTCGTCCCATCGCAGAGCCGGAACTGGAACATCGGCGATGTCGGCGTAAACAAACGCTAGCTCGCGCAAGCGCTTCTGGTTGGCGCTGCGCCGCGAGAGGCGAAACAGGTGAACCACTGCCGCCTTCATGATCCGGTTGAGCGGCGTGTCTTCTGATAGAAGATCGAAACGACAGGCGAGGCGTGAAGGATTGACCGCATGATAGGTGAACTGACGGTTCACGTCGAGCTGACCACGCAAAGTCGGCAGGTCTTCTTCGCGCCCGACATAACGGCGCGGCATGCCCTTACGCAGAGTTTCGGTCAGCTTGTCGCAAAAGATGCGGATCAAGATTTCCAACAGCGTTTCGCGCTGCCAGGCGAGATCGGTAATGACACCGAGGTCGATCTTGAAATCAAGCGCTACGGCAAGCATATGCACTAGGCGTTTCCGGATCGCGGCGTTCTCGTGATTGGGAGTTTCACCGGGCGCCACATCGATCTTTGGTAGGATCTCCAGGCTTGCATCGCCCACCGCCAGAATTCCGACTACGCCGCGGGCACGCAAGGCGTTCCTGCCATGCTCAAGCACCCCGCTGCCGCCGCGTCCGGCGAAGGCCGAGCGGGTCGCCAGCGCCGCCAGTCGGTCGGCATGGTGCACCGCAATCTGACCCTCAGCCTCGCCATAGGCGATCTTTTCCCACTCACGAACCGTGTAGGCGGGCATCAGGCTGCGAAGTCCGTGAAATCAAAGCTGGTCTTCACGCTCCAACGCCGCTTGTCTCCGCCGAGATCATCATCGCCGAAACCGGCTGGCGTCGCCAATCGTCTGGACTCGAGGAAGCGGGAGCCGTTGGCACCATCACCGTCGCCGAGCACGGCGGCAACCTTTGACCAGTCCTCGTAAAAGTACTCCGCCAACAGCGGGATGACCTTGTGGCGCATGACGTCATCCAAATCGGCGCGGGTAGTGCAACCGGTGAAGTATGCATGGCCAATCTGATGTTCCCGATCGAAAAGATACTCGATCCGCTCGTTGAGGGTGCGCAGAAGCTTGCAAAGATCGACCCCGTCGAGATTTGCGGCATCAAGCTGCCGCGCCGCCAGCGCCCGCCGCAGTTCTTCAACGTCGGGCATCAGCTCGCGGAAGGTGAACCGGCGACGCAAGGCGGTATCGAGCAGCGCAATTGATCGGTCCGCGGTGTTCATTGTGCCGATAATGTGCAGGTTGGCTGGCACGCCGAAACTCGTCCCAGAATAGGGAAGCCGAACTCTGACTTCGTTTTCGCAACCGAGCCGCTTATCAACTTCGAGCAGCGTGATCAGTTCGCCAAAGACTTTGGAGATATTGGCACGGTTGATCTCGTCGATGATGAGGACATGCGGCCGCGCACTGGCCACCGGCCGCTCAGCATTAGGATCGATCACCACCGATTCCAGCGCATCCCAATCAATCCTGTTCGGATCGAGACGATAGGCTGACTGACGGCGGAAGTTCCGGGCGTAGAAAGGTGCGCGCTCCGCTCCGTTGTCATCCCGCCAGATCCATTCAACGTTGCGCCGATGCGGATGGAAGTCGGCGTCGGCATCAAAATAATACTCGCCGCTCACGCGTCCGAAGGCGCGATAACTGTCACGGCCATCGGAGATGACAACATAGTCGCCGACCTGAAGGCCGGAACGAAACGCGAAAAGCATTTCGATATTGGGATCCTTGCCGGATGCATCGGGATCCTTTTGGTCGTTCCACTCCTTTCGGATTTCTTCGAAATCGTCGAACCGCTCGTCCGACCAGTCGATATCACCGCCCCAGCCGAGATGGATCAATCCGTCATCGAGGCCTTCGCGAATTCGGCTTTCCTGGCTACCGCGCTGACCGAGAGCAATCTTGTAGATCGGGCGCGAACGGTCGAGCCGCTTTGCCGGCGCATCGCCTGTGTCGAGTCTTGCCCTCTCGCTGATGATCTTGAATACGCCGGCATGGGGCTTGAGGCTGAAACCGCCAGAAGTGCTGGCGCCCTCGTCGTCACCTTCCTGTTCGCTCGCTGTCGTCGGCCGAAGCCCTTCAACAAAATCCTCATAGGAAAATGACTGGTGGAACGTCACGAACTCGATCCGACCTTCACCAGCAAGGCGGCGGTACTCAGTCATCAGGGCATCGCGGTCATGGCGCAAAGGCTCTGCCGCGTTCCGGCCCAAGCATAGGCGCACCGCCTCCCAAGCCGTGGCGTAGGTTTTCCCGGTTCCCGGCGGGCCGTAGAGGATGAGATTGGTGGCGGTGGGCATTGCGGTCATGGGTTCAAAGGTCATGGGTTCGTGCCCTTCCGCCGAGGCGAGCTTATAGGTGAAGACGGTGGAACTGCTGGGATTTGGCAGGGTGTGGTTCGGGGGCGGAACCGCCGCGAGTTTCTGAAAATCCTCGCTCCCGAGCGCGCTACAAATTGCCGGATGCCGATCGTGCAGACCGATGTCGCGGCCGAGGTCGCCTGCTCGGATGGCAACTTCTGCTTCGCCATTCTCGCGAGCCGGTTCGATATAGTAGTTGCGCGCGCACAGGCGGATGCGGTCGGCAGCTACGATCAGGTGTTCGTAGCGCTCAGGCGAGGCAACCGCCGCGCCTTCGGCATCGACGATGATGTAGCCCGCATTGTGGAGCTGGGCCGCAGCACTGGACCTTTGCCCCCAGCCTCCATTGAGTTCCGTTTTGCCACGCAAAAAGCCGACGATCGGTTTTGAGGGATAGATCCTGTTGGGCCGCTCGCGTGTCGATCGCACCCAGTAATCGCGCGGCTCGCCGAAGGCGTCGAAAATCGCGGCGTGCTCGCCCGATTGGCGATAGCTGTCGTAGGCGTCCATCGCCCCCTCGATCGCCTCGCGCGAAAAGGATGCTGTGTCTTCTTCCTTGTAATTGTGGACGACCCACAGTGCGCCTTGCACATCGATCATGTCGCGTGGCGCCAGCCCCTGAGACTCGAAAGCGCTGCGGACCGCTTTCATGAAACGCCATTCGTCACGATAGGTATCAGCCATAGACGAGTGATCGGGGAACCGACTGCCCACAGCTTGCAGCCATAGATCCTGACGTACGGAATGACGGATATAGATGCCCTCGTTGGGGGCGAGATGCAGGAGTAGGAATTCGCCGATCTGACGGGCCGGATCAGGCTTACCGTTCGGCACTGCCGCAATCCAGGCGTTGACGAAGGCCTCCAGCGCCACAGCGTGGCCGTGAGCTGCGCCAAGCGCGGCATCGACGAGTTCGCGCAAGGCGGGCCAGAGCTTTTCACGATTCGCATCACCCTTCGGCGACATCGGCCAATAGGCGCGCCATTGCAGCAGATTGCTTTTGGCGAGCGCGGTGTGCACGGCATCTGCGAGATCCTGATCGGATCCGGGTTGCGTGATTGCTGCCTTGAGCTCAGCTGCAATCTCAAGTTTATAGGTTCGCTCCGCCTCGTCGAAACGTGGATCGGGAAGGTCAAAGCGATCAAGGGCGGGAAAGAAATGGCGAAGGCGCTCGATCCAGCGCGTGATCGCCGCCGGGTTCAAAACCAACTCATCTTCAGAATTTAACAAGGTCCTCAGCAGTCGGCGTAGGGCCTCAGCGTTATCGATCCGAACGACAATGCAATCAGTATTGCCAAAGGACCAGTCACGGCTGAGGGCGGAATGCCGCCCACCATCCTTCATGCCGCTCTGATAGGGTCGCAGCTCGCTGGCAAAGCCGCTCGCCTCGGCGCGATCGCGCCACTTTGCATGAAGAAAGATGTTGGCCGGATTCTGCATCTCCCACAGCAGGCGCTCACCACCACCAAATTCAAAGGACACCATTTTCTTGGTGACCCCCCCGCCCGGGCGCAGGCCCGAGCCGCGCAGCACGTCGAAAAGCGCCCTGCGCAGCGGTAGGGGGCGGTCGCGTTCATTTTCGTCGAGCCGTGCCTCGAAACTCTCCCACATTCAAAAATCTCCGAGTTTAGGCAAAGCACACAGCGTGTTCACCAATCGCATCTGCTCGACGGTTTCGCATTTCGCCTCGCGTAGACGCGGTGCACCAAAAACCAGCGCCAGCCCCTTGGCACGTGAGACCGCCACGTTGATCCGGTTGAGGGAAAACAGGAAGTCCATGCCCCGCGGCGTCTCTTCAGCCGATGACGCGGTCATAGAGACCAGGCAGACAGGCGCTTCCTGTCCTTGGAACTTGTCCACGGTGCCGACGCGAATGCCATCGGGTAGCGCGTCGCGCAGGGCATTTACCTGTGCGTTGTAGGGTGCGACCACAATGATGTCGGACTGACGCATTGGACGCGTCGTGCCGTCTTTTTCGGTCCATGCGGCCGTCAGCAGTTCGCGGGCGGCAGCCTTTATGGCCTCGATCTCCTCCGGCGCGATCTGGGCATTGCCCTCATGCGGGACCGAGACCCAGAATGCGCCCGCCGAGGGAAACGCAGTCCCGGCCACTGCCTGGCGTGAGGTATCTGGGTGGCTGGTCAGCCGTCCCTCATAGACCTGGTCGGAAATGAAGCGGCAGACATCCGGATGCATCCGCCGCGACACGGGCAGGAAGATGCCGCGGTCACGCGGGACTGTCGCATGATCTCCAAGCATCCAGTCGAGGCAAGAGAGGTTCGCAGGCTCGGGGTGCGCCCCCTGGATCACCTGCGGCAACTGGCGCGGGTCGCCGACCAGAACGATATTGCGCGCAGATCGCCCCATGGCAACCATGTTGGCAAGCCCAACCTGACCCGCCTCATCCACGAAGAGCCAGTCAAAAGCCTGAACGTTCTCATCACGGGTAAAGAACCAGGCGGTCGCGCCGACAACCTGCCTGCCGCCGGCGGCCTCGGCATTGTCGGTGGTGCGACGGACGGGGCAATCGTCTGGATAGCTCTCATCATCTCCCGAAGTCTTGTGGACGAGGTCGAGCGTGATCGGCAGGTCAACATCCTCCAGCGCAGCAAGGCAACCCATGAGTACGTTGCGGATGGCCTCATGGCTGTTCGAGGTGACGCCGACGCGCGCGCCTTGCCGTACCAGCGACAGGATGGCTCGCGCGGTCACATAGGTCTTGCCGGTGCCTGGCGGTCCCTGGATCGGCAAGACTGTTCCGTCCATCGCCGCTACGGCAGCGATGGTCCCTGCCACGGGATCCGTGACTTGCTGCAGCGCTCCGGTAACAAGACGCGGTGCGGCCTTGGACAGCAGATCGTCCACTGCCGTGTAACGGCGCGGCCCGCATTGATCGGCAATCACGTCGCGGAGCGCGATGGCGATGACATCGGTATTCAGCGGCCAGTCCGGGTGCAGGGTCAGGCGGTCCGTCAGAAGATGCGCCTTCGCCGCCCCGGTCTTTAGGGTGATCTCGCGCGAAGTCCGATCTAGGTCGGTGATGCTGATTGTGGCAGGCGGCCCGTCAAGGACAGGCACCGTCGCGTTCTTGCCTCCCCGCAACTTTGTCTCCTGCTGCGGGAAGCGATAGGTGCGTGCCATCGAGCGTTTCACGGGTTCAGCCGCGCCCGAGGCCTCGAGCCCTGCAAGCGCGTCGAGATCGTCAATCAGATCATCTTCGTCCTTGCCAACGCTGTCGAACACCGCCCATTGCGCGGGCTTCGCCTCGCGCTTGTGAAAGAGGCCGAGGTTGAACAGCATCTCTTGCCGGTCCTTTGGTAAGCCGGAAGCAGCAAGGGCCGAACGCAGCGCCTCCGTGTCTGCATCCTCCTCGGCCTCCTTCATGCCCGCATCCTGCCCAAGCGATGGCCATGGGCAGCCGGGGCGAATGCCGACGAGCCAATCTCGCAGTTCTTCGGTCGAAATACAGTCGACACGGTTATAGTCCTCGATCTCGTCGAGGATCTGCTGCTCGCCCGTCTCGCGCCAACGCTCATAGGCGACGACCGAACCGCCCGCGGTTTTCACTTCTCCATCGCGCTTGCGGCCATAAAAGGCCTCCATCGACTTGATGGAGTAATTGGGCTCGGAGCCGATCAGCCCCCCACGCACGACGGCGAACAGATCGACGAACCGGCGCTCGCGCAGGAGCCGGTCGAGGAAGGCCTCGCCGATGCCGTACTTCGTCGTCAACCGTCGCAGCGCGGTGATCTCGTAGGGCGCATAGTGATAGATGTGTGCGTCCGGATAAGCTGCGATGCGCGCACGGAAGATTTCCAGCAGTTCAGCGAGTGCTCGTGCTTCGGCAGCATGGTCATGCGCCCAAAACGCCTGGAACTGGCCATCGAACCAGACGCCATGCAGGTATTCGAGGCCGCCCTCGAAATGCGGATCGCCTTCGATGTCATAGAAAAGATCGCCGACCTGCGGCTCGGGTAGCAGATCGAACCCTTTGCCGGGCTCCGGTGAGCGCAGTTCAAATGCGGGCATCCCGGTTTTGCGGGCGTGTTGCAGACGGGCCTGGCCTAAAAGGCGCATGCGCGTGTTTTCCGACATGCCGCGGATCGGATGATCGAGACTGGCGAGGGCTTCCATGGTCTGGATACCTGCGGCTTCCAGCTTCTTCACCTGTCCACGGCTGATGTTGGCGACATTGAACAGGCTGTCCTCAGCCTTCCAGACCTCGGCGCAATGGTCGCCCCAGCGGCAAAGACCACAGTCCGCACAGGGGATCGGGCGGGTTGGCTGCGGATCGGCCACGAACCCTTCGAGCCGCGCCCGCGCCATGCGGGCGTAGGCAGAGTAGTCCGATAACCGAAGGGTCGCGCGGTTGCCGTCCCCCAATTCGACATGGGCGAACTCGGGCGCGGCGCCCTGAATCTCTGTCAGCAGATCGGAGTAAAGTACCAACTGCAGCACATGCTTGGGGTGTGGCCGCCGCTTCAGCTTGGTATCGGCCACCTCGTAGCTGAACGAGCCAAGCGCGGATGGTCGATCGACTCGCTCCAGGAAGTCGGACCAGCCGCCCCAGTTGCCTGACACAAACGCTCCTTGAAAGATGATGTCGGCGCCCTGCGCCAAGGCCTTGCGCGTGGCATCCGCGTCGCGGGTCAGCTCGCCGCAGTCGATTTCCACGACGGACTTGCCAGCGGCCTTCTGCTTCGCGAGATGCGCGGCCTCATGTTCATCGCCCTGTTTCTGAAGGAGTTCCGCATCCTCGCTGTCTTTACGAGGCTGCGGCCCACCACCTTGCATGTGAGTAAGGTCCAACGTGGTCGCATGACGGCAACCCATGAACCGCATCAGATCCGATGCGGAAAACAGGATTTGGCCGTCGACATCCCTCATGCGTGCTCCCAATGAAAATTCCACAACCCGCGAGGGAATCGCCTCGACAGATTGCAGGATCATCAATAGCTTGCGTGGGTGTCAATCTCTGACATGGAGAATCCATGTCCTTCTCGAAGGCTCAAGACCTGCTCCGGCTCGCCCGGATGGCGGCTGCCCGACGCACCGGGATCAGCCTCGACGAGGTCTGCGAGGAATTCGAGGTCTCACACAGAACGGCTCAGCGGATGACCGACGCGCTGGAGGACACATTCACGAACGTCACTTTCGAGGATGGTCCGGACCGTCGTCGCAGATGGCGCATCGCCGATCCCCTTCTGGACCGGCTTGAGCCCCGACAGGAAACAACGATCGAAGCTCTGGAAATCGCAATCCGTACGGCCGGAGAACAGGGCCGCCTGCGCCATGCAAAGGCACTCTCGGATCTGCGAGACGGATTTCTTGCCCGCCTCAGCCCCAAGGAAGCCCTCAGAACCGAAGCAGATGCCGAAGCGGTGCTGCTGGCCCTCGGTCACGTCACGCGCCCCGGCCCAAAGGTTGATCTGGTACCGGAAGTGCTGGATGCGGTCATCGAGGCGTTGCGTGGCCCATTCCGTCTCCGGATCCGCTATGGCGAACCCGATGCGGACGAGCGCATTATCGAACCGCACGGCCTGCTTCTTGGCCACCGCAGTTACCTCGTGGCACGTCAGCCCGCTCGAAGCGACACTCTTCTCAATTTCCGTATGGATCGCCTCCACTCGGCCGAATGTCTCGACGAGAGTTTCGCGCTCGAGGCGGGGTTTTCGCTCGAGGCTTACGCCGCAAGGGCATTCGGCGTGTATCAGGACCCGGCCCAGTATGGCGAGGTGGTCTGGCGTTTCTCCCCCGAGGCCGCCAGGCGCGCCTCGGAATTCCGCTTCCATCCTACCCAAGAGATCGAACAGCAAAAAGACGGCAGCCTGCTGGTCAGGTTCACTGCCGCCGGATGGCTCGAGATGGCCTGGCATCTCTACCAGTGGGGAGACAAGGTCGAGGTTGTGGCGCCGGAAGGGTTGCGAACACTGGTCGCGGGCCATCAGAGGTCAGATTTCGACGCGCTGCCGTGAACAGGATTCAAGAAGGGAATTACGGATGAACGATGCTCTCGACTTCGCCAAGCTGAAAAACAAACAGCGCGCCATTCGAGATGGTTTTCCCGAGACGATGGGGCTTCGCGTTCACCGCGCCATTAGCTGGATCGGCCGCGCCGAGGCCTGCGGCGAAGATGACGACGCCCGCTTTGTCTTTCTATGGATTGCCTTCAATGCCGCCTATGCCGACGAGCGCGAGTTCCAAACCATTGCTCCTGGCGAGAGAGCCACGTTTCTCGACTATTTCGGCAAGCTCGTCGCACTGGATGGCGATCAACGTATCTACAGAGCCATCTGGCAGAGGTTTGCCGGGCCGGTAAGATTGCTCATGAAAAATCAGTATGTCTTCAACCCGTTCTGGCAGCACCACAACGGCATCGACGGGTTCGAGGACTGGGAAGACCGTTTCAAATCCTCGGCACGCGGTTTTGCGCAGGCTTTTCAGAAGGGAGACAATGCAAAGGTCCTGAGCTTCGTCTTTGACCGGCTCTACGTCCTTCGCAACCAGATCGTCCATGGCGGTTCGACCTGGAACAGCGCTGTGAACCGGGCCCAAGTCCGTGACGGTGCCGCAATCCTTGGTTTCCTGATGCCTACCTTCGTGGACATCATGATGGACAATCCGACCGAGAATTGGGGCAAACCGTTTTATCCGGTCGTATCGTAAATTGCAGAAACGATTTGGAAAGTGATGATCGATGCGGAAACCAAATCAGATGACCCGCAGGGATCTTTATGATCTGGTTTGGGATCAGCCTATGACCGCGCTAGCCGGGGAATTCGGCATGTCAGATCGCGGGCTGGCAAAGCTGTGCGCCCGGCACCACATCCCCGTTCCGCCCCGCGGATACTGGGCAAAGGTAGCCACCGGCGAGAAACCACCCGTGCCACCTTTTCTTGAACTCAAGGACCGCACGCTCGATCAGGTGACAATACGTGGCAGGACATCGAACCTGCCTGAGAGCATCTCTGAAATTGCGCGAAAGAGGAAAACCGAGCGCGAGAACCGCGTCGCGACGATCAGGCAGGTGGCGGAAGCGCCTATTGTACCGATCGAATGCCCGCACAAAAAGGTGGCGAAGACGGCGAAGTTCCTCCGCACCAGGAAGCCCGACAAGGAAGGCGTCCTCAGCGCAATCGAACCCGGCCACTGCGGCGTTATCATCAGTGCGCCCTCGACCGAGCGATCCATCTTCATCCTCGACGCGCTGGCCCGTGGCCTTGAGGAAGTCGGCCTCAACCTAACAGCCGAAGGGGACAAGATGTCCGTGCAGAGAAACGCGGACCGGGTGACCTTCACCCTGCTCGAGCGCACGAAACGGGTGAAATACATCCCGACGCCCGAAGAGGTCGCTCTCGAGGAGCGACGGAAAGAAAAGGAGGCGCGCTCCTGGCGACGAAACGACTGGGACAGCTTTTCCTTGGGCGGCCGACCGCCTTGGCCGGAATACGTGACAGAATGGACCGGACAGCTGGTATTCTCGATCGATGCACGGGCCGACGGGCTCCGAAAGACCTGGGGTGACGGCAAGACGCAACGTGTGGAACGCATGGTGCCGGACATCGTGGCCGGTATCGAGCTGGTTCTCGAATCCGTTCGTGTGCGCCGCGAAGACAGCGAGGAGCGCGAGCGGAGATGGCAGGAGTTGCATCGCCGACGAAAACTGGCTCACGCCAGAAAAGAGCGCGAAGAAAAGCGGCTGGCCCATCTCGAACGGATAGTAGAACTGCGTCGGGAGGCGCGCGAGATTCGAGACTGGCTGGCGAGCCTGCCTGACGATGCCAAGCCATCGGAGGACAGCGATCTCGGTCGGATGCTGATCTGGGTCGACCAACGTCTCGGCGAGATCGACCGCCAAACCGGAATAGTGGCGGCGCGGTCTATCACGGGAACTGGCGATCTGTTTCCGGAGATCGACGAACTACAGGACCCGCTCGGGGATCCCCCAGAGCGGAACGGCTGGTACTATTAGCGCGGGCGGTCATCGGGTCAGACCGTGCGCGCCGAATGCCTCTCTTGCCGAATGATTTCGCCAGCGCCTCACGGCGATCAACACTGAGAAAGGAGCGGCGAAAGATGGTCAGATGGTGGACCCTGTCCTGTGCCTCTGTATCTTTGTCCGGGAGCTTCCGTATTTTTTGCGCAATTCTGGCGGAAATTGCGCAATGGGCATGCTGGGAGCACGGCCCGAGTGACACCACTGGCAAGAAAGGGTATTCCCACGGCTCCTCAATGCAGGACCAGTAAAACCGCAACGCACTGACTTGAATAGGTTTTATTTCTACGCATTCGTCGTTTCGCGACCATTGGGGTCGTTCGAAAGGAGACGAAAATGCGCGAAACTTGTTTGAACCAAGTCGAATTGGCCGCCCGCTGGAAAATCAGTCCGAGGACACTTGAGCGATGGCGCTGGGTCGGGGATGGCCCGAGTTTCATCAAGCTGGGCGGCCGCGTAATTTACCGCATCGAGGATGTAGAGGCCTTCGAGCTTAAAGAACGGCGCGAAATTAAGGATGGGCACCTTCCACGCTGAACCTTCCTCATCGGACATAAAAGTAAGGAAGATTTGGCAGATCAACCAAGCCCGAATTCTTCGCGGAACCTGTCGATCTGGTGCATACTCTCGTGCAGGATTGTCACGATCCCGATGTCGCCGTTTGACAGATGACGCCAGTAAACGAAATGGTGCTGGTACCGGAAGAAGAAGCCCGCGACCTCAAATTCGGCCGGGACGGGTTTTGATGCAACGCCGCGCGTGGCGATCTTGTCGAAGGCTTCAAACAGGCCGGTGATGTATGTCTCGGCCTGATCTTCGCCCCATCTGTCACGGGTGTAGCGGTAAATGTCGTCAATGCGAAGGGACGCCCTTTCCTGGATCCGGATTGCGGGCACCGGCTCAGCCCCTGTTCCGCGCGATCACCTCAGCTGCAGTCAGAGGCTTATAGGTCTCTTCCGGCGCGGCGAAGGCATGAGCCAGCTCGGCCTTCAGGCGATCGAAGGCTTCGGCCTCCGCGCGCTCCTTGTCACGCCGGATCAAGTCTCGGATATATTCGCTGACGTTTTCATAGGATCCGCCTTCGCCGACGTTGGCTGACACGAAGTCACTCAATGCTCCACCAAGGCGGACGGTCATCGTGGTCGTTCGGGACATAGCGCGGCACCTCTCTTACCATTCGTATTCAATATAACCAATAACGCATACACTGCAAGCCTCAGCCATTCACCCTTCGCGTGCTGGATCCCTTCGGGATCCTGCGCCCTATTGACAGACCGAACTTTTACCCAGACGACGAAGCCTTCACATACAACAAGCGTATCAGCCGCATCGCGCCCATTCAGGAGCACCGGATGATCCTGAAGGCGATCGAGCGCGGTGTCTCGGAGGAAAAGATCGCAGCCGCGCTGGATCTCAACCCACGCAGCATCCAGCGCAAGGTCAAGCTGCTCGACGGTATTTGCCAGGAAGCCGTGGCGATCCTGAAAGACAAAGCATGCACGGCGGCCGTGTTCACCCATCTGAGAAAGATGATCGCTTTGCGCCAGATCGAGGCCGCTGAACTCATGGTGAACGCCAACAACTATTCTGTGGCCTACATCTCGGCAATCCTCGCGGGGACGCCCCAGGCGCAGCTGGTCGATGCAAACAAGCCAAAACGCATCAAGGGCGTAACACCTCAAGCTGTCGCACGAATGGAAAAGGAGCTTGCCCGGCTTCAAGAAGGGATCACCCAGATTCAGGACACCTACGGCCAAGACCATCTCCAGCTGACCGTGCTTCGGGGGTATGTCGCCAAGC
>NZ_SSMD01000014.1 GCF_004799325.1 Thalassobius vesicularis | reverse complement strand
ACGTGGCTTTTCGCTCGTCGATGAAGGCGTGCGCTTGCTCGACGTCCAAGTGGGGCTGCTGCGTAGGTAGACTGCTTACCTACTTAAGCGACAACTAACAATTACCACGTACGTCTCCGACACGGGCGACACCCCGCACAACCACGCCGCCTTCGGGTGTCTCTGTTCGCATCGAAAGCAGATACACCCGCTTCAACTGCGGCGTAGTTAGATTTCATCAAATCACTGAAAAGTCGACGCTTTTTGAATCCGCCTCGATTTGGATGAAGGGCGGATGGAAAGAGACCAGGGGCGTTCAGAGACGGATTTCGGCGGAAATACCAGTCTCCGAAAGTCGGATAGCCTCGCTAAACCACTTTGAAACAAAAAGAAAAAAGGCCCCGTCAGGGACCTTATCTCGGGTTTGCAATGTGCAAGTGGCGGAGGAGATGTTTCTGGCACCCAACTCTCTCTGCCCCGTAAGTCATTGTAATCATTAAAGCGTATCTGAGTTCGCGATTTTACTAGCCTAAACGAGACAGACAGCAAATTCTATGCCAACTTCACGAATTTCAGGTGAACGTTTTTTTCTCGTAGATGGTCGAAATTGTTTTTCCATCCCAGACGTAACAGAGGTGGCGCTCCTGACGACAGTTAGACAGAAGCCGAGGCCGGAAAACGGCAGCGCATTCACCACCCTCGTCCCTAACACTCATGTATGCGATCCCGTTCGCCCCACTCTCACGAAGCTGGAGCGCCAAATCCTGTGATATCCCATAGCTTGTTGGGTGATAGTAAGCAGGTTGGCTGGACCGCATACCTCGGATGTCGTGAAGATCAGCAATCAGATCAACGGCGTAGACGCGCATATCAAGTTCCTGCGCTGGCTCGTTGGTTGCCTGCATGAATTTGATACGGTGATACTTAGTTTCTGCAACGGCTGTCTCGATCGACTTACCTGCATAGAACACGCCGAAAGTGCCGTTTGTGAAGCGATCACCCTCAGGATTGAGATGTGTGAAAGCAGCCATGATAGCGGAAGTACCTGGACCAGCTATTCGGTCCTCCGGTGCCACCAAGGCAAGGTCGCCGACCTCGTCGCGGAGCCTATCATTGGTCATCGCCTCGATTTCATATACCGCATCAAGGTCCGCCGGATCCGCAACGGCCTCAAAGAGGCTGATTGGGGGGAAGCGGCTTGGCACGATACGAAAGCAAGGTTGCCATGCAATGTTGCTCGTTTGGATTTCTTCGATCATCCGCGTTGCGCATCAACGTATTGCCGAACGACAAAGAGGTCCGCAACGTTACCGGACATCATCCGGTCCAAGGCAGAACGACCACTAAACGTTTTGGCAGCGTTAGGCTTTCGAACCCAGTCGTCAGCAGTCTGCGGAAGAAGGATGTGCAGGCCCTTGTAGATCCCCAAAACGTAAGAGATGCGCTCCAGCGCATCCTTTGGGATCGTTGACACACTGCCCCGCTTCCAAGACTGAAACGTTGACCTGCTCTCCAGCCCGAGCAAGCGCATCTGCTCTTGCTCTTGCAACTTCCACGCATCTGAAATCCGGAAAAACGTGCGCAATGCCGGCCCCGTCAGGTCCTTACGGCTTGTAGCTTTATCAGTCGTCGTTGATGGCATGGTAGACACCTCCAACACCAATTTGTTCACAAAATACACAAATGTCAAGATTTGATCAGATATCAAACATCAATCTATCCTGCCAGTTTCTGCGCAACTATTACGCTTTGAAAGCAGCACTAGGGCCAGGACTTCGGTAACGGGGTGGCTTCAGTCATGCATTATCCCGATGGCGTCACCAGCCGGTCATCTCGTGAAGGAGCCGGAAAAATCCAGCTTCCGGCAGTCCAAGGTTGGAGAGCGGTGCACCAGACCCGCAGACTCTCGTTATGAATGAGGGAGCCTCGGGGGGCAGATCACGTCCCTCGCAAGAATTTAGGTAACACGATTGCATGTCGGCAGATAGGGCGAGATATTGATGGCATACCAGTTCCAGAAAACCACTCGAGGCTCCCAAATGGACACGCCCAATCAAAGACTCACAGCCGATGAAACCAAAGGGCTGCGTACAGCTAAAGAGCTCGAAGGGCATTTGATCTGGCTCGATACTTTTACGTCGGCGGCACTGGGCATATTAGCAATTGCTTCCGGGATATATACCTACTTAGGAGTCTCGTCTTTACTCGAAGACAATGGTGCGATGAGTTTCTTCGCAGCGGTTGCCTACTCAATCGCCGTATCAGTCGGGATTTTTGTGTTCTGGAGCTACATGATGCGGCTGCTTCCATCGATGCGGAGCGCAGCCGGCCTGATCGGGCTCACCGTTTCAACATGTGTAGGATCTTTAGCAATCGTAGCCATGTCGAGCTGGCTGAATGCCGCCGCACTGGCTGGTTCTGCTGCCGTTGAGCAGCACTTGGATATGACGGTACGGGATTATCAGGCAGCTCTGGAACAAGCCCACGATATCGCTTTATCCGGTCAAGCGCTGGGGCGCGAAGTTCAGCGGGCACGCGAAGCCTTTGAGGCTCTAGCCGATCAGGAAAAATCAGGAAATCTGTCGGGTACAGCCGGAGAAGGCGCTGTTTTTCGAGTGCTAACCCAGAAAACAGAGGAGCTTCGTAATCTCGAAGGTCAAATTCAAGAACAACAGCCACTCATCGAAGAAGCATTTGAAGTTGGAAACGCCATACTTGGTCGCATGCGCGGACTTACAGTGGCAGCGGGAGCTGTTGAACAGAGATCTGTTGCCTTCTCCGAAGAGAGCGTGAGGTTGGCAGGCGTCATTGCAAATCTCAATCAATACTCCGTCGCACAACTGGTCGCGCGTGCGGCAGAAGATTTACCTTCCTCAGTAGTTTTGCCTGATTTAGATGGCCGCAGTGCAACTGTTCGCAATGCACAATCTTCGACCATCTCTTCAGTCCTGAACGCATTGGACCAGAGAAGCAAAACCCTCAAGCGTGCTGCTGATGAGGTATTGGCAATTACCCCCCCTCAGGAGACAGCATATAATCCTATCTCAGCGGCAGACGCAGTTATTCGCTATGCAGGAAGCTTTGTCCCATCGTGGGCGGGCGCCATTGCAATCGACTTATTGCCCGCGATTTTGGTATTTGTGTTAGCCATCACACAATCGGCCATTCGAAATGGTCGTGACGGTTTGAGCATCGAAGAAACCTTGACGCTCTCCGATTTGAAGGCGGCAATCAACGCGATGCGAGATGTCGAGGCGTCGATGGGAGCTGCGGATACGGCAATTCAGAGACGAGGCGCACTTGTTAGCGAAACGATAAACGAACCAACCAACGAAAAATCAGAGACCTAGGACGATAGAATGATTTTCAGGCGCAATCGTTGGTTCAGCATGGCCTTTGGCCTGCGTGCGATACTGATACTGCAATGTTGTGTTGCATGCCTGCTAATGTTCAACGACATATCTGCTCGGATAGAGCGCCCGAACCTCTTTGAGCGACCCCAGCCAAGCGGTCCAGTGGCCCCTGGTGATCAGGTCAGAAAATATGAACGTATCAGAACACAACCAAGCTATGTCGAGCGTCCAGAGATCGAGCTGCCTGAAGAATTTGCAGAACGGTTACAGTTTTCAGTGGTAAACTCAAAACACTTTGGCGAAGTCCTGTTGTTACAAGGGAGCATTGACGCTGGAGACGCTGAGCGTCTAACCGCATTTTTACAGGAACTCGAACACAGACCTGATGTCATCGCACTCAATAGCCCGGGCGGGGTCGTTTATGAGGCGCTTTTGATTGGGAAAAAAATAAACGAAGAAGAATTTGAAACGACGGTATTGCCGGGCATGATATGTGTTTCCTCATGCCCATATATTTTCGCCGCTGGATCAAAACGCACAGCCTTTTTGGGCGCAGCTTTAGGGCTTCATCAACATTACTATGACACGCCGAGTTTATTACCTGCATTCTTGGCGGTGGAAAAAATTCAGCATGGTCAAGGTATAACCATGGCCTACCTAATTGAGATGGGTATTGACCCAAGTCTTATGCTGTATTCTCTCAATACACCGCCTAACGATATTTATGTTCTGGTAAAAAGTGAGCTATTAGAAACCCGTTTGGCGACCGAATTCATCGAGAACCAGTAGCGCCCTTTTCTATCAATAATTTCAACGTCTTCGATGTGATCTAGGCTCAGGACTCATAACCAGAACAGCACAGTAGCAGCCAACGCGATGGCAGATAGGAAGACCTTTGGGCATCTGTCGTAGCGGGTCGCGACCCGCCGCCAGTCCTTGAGCCTGCCAAACATGATCTCGATCCGGTTTCGACGTTTGTAGCGGCGTTTGTCGTATTTGACCGGGATTTTGCGCGCCTTGCTCCGCCGCTGGGGGCATGATTCACGCTCTCCAACTGAGGGAGAGCATGATGAGCAACCTTTACTGGCTGTCCGAAGAGCAGATGGTGCGTCTTCAGCCATTCTTTCCAAAGAGCCACGGTAAGCCGCGCGTCGATGATCGGCGTGTTCTGAGCGGCATAATCTTCATCAATCGCAATGGCTTGCGCTGGTGCGATGCGCCGAAGGAATACGGTCCACCCAAAACCCTCTACAACCGTTGGAAGCGATGGAGCGAGATGGGCGTATTCGCTCGGATCTTCGAGGGGCTGGCAGCCGAAGCGGCAGAACCGACGACCATCATGATTGATGCGACCTACCTGAAAGCACACCGCACGGCCTCGAGCCTGCGGGCGAAAAAGGGGGGCTTGGACGTCTGATCGGCCGGACGAAGGGTGGAATGAATACCAAACTCCACGCGGTGACCGACACGAAAGGCCGCCCGATCAGGTTCTTCATGTCGGCTGGGCAGGTCAGTGACTACATCGGCGCAGGGGCATTGTTGAGCAGCCTACCCAAAGTCGACTGGCTGCTCGGGGAACGCGGCTATGATGCCGGCTGGTTCAGAGAAGCGTTGAAAGACAGAGGGATACGCGCATGCATCCCAGGCCGAAAACAGCGCAAGAAAACCGTCAAGTACGACAAGCGCCGATACAAACGTCGCAATCGGATCGAAATCATGTTCGGCAGGCTCAAGGATTGGTGGCGTG
The DNA here is from genome assembly GCF_004799325.1 of Thalassobius vesicularis. Classification (GTDB taxonomy): domain Bacteria; phylum Pseudomonadota; class Alphaproteobacteria; order Rhodobacterales; family Rhodobacteraceae; genus Thalassobius; species Thalassobius vesicularis. The sequence goes on along the minus strand of NZ_SSMD01000014.1, from coordinate 12,033 downwards.
TCGCAACACGATACGACAGATGCCCGAAGGTCTTCCTCTCAGCCATCGCACTCACCGCAGCCGTCATCTGTTGGCGATGACTCCTGACCCTACTCAAGGGCCATCGCTCTGAAAAACTCCCTCCGTTATTTGTACGAAAGACAACGTTCATTTTCGAATTCATAATTCTCTAAAGCAACAACTTTAAGGGGAATATTTGCTTCGTAAATTCCATGACTCTGCCCTTTCAGCGACATTCGAATCATAATTGGCAAATCAAAAACTTTATTTTTTCCCGGGCCAAGCGAAACGCTGAGACAAATGGGCAATTCAGAAGTCTGCATTCTATCATCAAAGACGACACTAATCGGAATAGAAGTACCGCTTAGAATATTTTTAACTTTTTTTACAGCGCCACCAAAATTCACCACCATTACTTTCTTATCGTGTGCACTTCCTGTATTGGAGCACAATATCGAAAACGAAGACTTATACGATTTGAACGCAGGTTGACTGTTAATTCTCCCAAGCGACACTGAGCCAGATAACGGCGCGCAGGTAATACGAGCGCAAACTGGACCAGACACCATAAAAAGCAATCCTAGACAAACCAAGGTCAAACGCACACGAAGGGTCCTATTTCACTGAATTTTTCAAAATCGAGCGTTAACTGAACTTCTGCTCTGCAAATACCAAAGCGTCCCATGTCTACCTCCAGACGATGCCCATTTTTTATATTTTCGAAAAAAGCCATCCCGTCCAAAGTGACTCCAACCTCCTCCTTAGTATCAGCATTTAATACAACCGATCCCGCCGGCAAAGGACGACCGACACTATCAACCAGTGTGACAGTTGCAGGAAACTGCTCGACAATTGGAAAATCAACTATGTAACCGCCCATTGAAACCGGAACAATTGTCTGCTCATAATCGATCCCGGATAGGGAAAAATCGAACCCGAGATCTTCTGGTTTAAAGGCAATTCTATTTCTCGAAAATGGCAACAACCCATCCCCGATCAATTCGCCATCTGAACCTGTCTCACCTAAATTCGTGTAGTTTAACTGAATCGGAATTTGATGTGCCTCTCCAGTTCGAACTAAAACATATGGCGAATCCAGCCTTGCAGCTGCAAAAGTCTCTCCTCCCAAGTAACCAAATGAACCAGACACCATAGCGCTTATATTGAATTCTCCGTTGCTTATACTGGTATTCGCAGAATATTGTATTTTTTGATTTTCCCCTACAAAGCTAAATCTGGCATTGTCTATACCGGCACTCTTGGGATTCGATTGGATATTGCCATAATACCCCCAACCTGTGCCAACCCCTTTTGCTCTTTGAAGACTAGCCTGAAGATATCGGGCATCATCCGAATAGGAACCCGAAAAAAAGGCATTAATTGGTCGCTCTTTTCCAAAGCTTTTGGAAAGACCGACAAATAAAGCACTCGAAGTTCCTGTATCAGTATATCTATGAGCCGCACTGGTCGAAAGGCTCCAATCATCGCTCAATGACCAGCTTCGAGCAGCACTCACAGTATGTGACTTTTCTCCAAGCCAGTTATCATTAAACTGGTAGTTAAGAGATAGGGGTAATAAGCCACCAAGCGAACTAGTTAAACGTAATGACCAACGCTCACCACCTCGCCCCTCGCGCATAGTTGGCTTAGTTGTCCCCAGATAGAAATCTTCCGACGTGTAAATAAGCGATCCATTCGCCAGATAGCTTGCATTAGGATTGATTTGATTAAATGATAAACCCGCTTGAAACCCGGTACCGTACTTTGAAAGAGACGCCGCCGCATTCAAAGATAAAAAAGTATTTCTTTCCAAGAGTGCGAAGTCACCAGTCACACCTATTGAAATTGATCCAGAACTTACAGACCCATGTATTTCGCCTGTGAGCGTATCCGTGAACCCATAACGATGGGTAGCTGCCCCAACGAGACCGCCAAATTCACCGAACGGTGAACTAGATGAAATCTTCTCAAACCCAATACCGTAGTCGAAAGAATGCGTCCCTTTGGGAAATAGCTTTGGAATACGGATGTACGGAACTTTAAAATATTGCACATGTCCCTGGATATCCTCGACACTTAACGTCAATTCTCCGTACTGATCAGGAAAGGGCAAATCTTCAAAAATGTAAGAGCCGGGTTCAAGTTCGATTTCACTTACAACCCTTCCGTCCGCCGAAAATTTCGCCACCGCAGGAATGTCAGTGACACCAAATATAGAGTAATCAGACAATGTGGAGAAAGAAGGATCCAGCACATTGTTTGTGCTCCACCTCAGTCCGAGAATCGGATGGCTGGCACCCCAAGTAGAGCCGGACGGGGTAGTTGTGTCGCCAAGAACTAGAGACCTGCGCTTTTCATAATTGTCGATAGTAAAGTTCGTCGCTAACCGCGTCCACGACAAGTTCTCATCAACGTGAAAAAACGAGCGTAGGGTTTTATTTTCCCAGTAGCTGACGACATCAAAAGTCGCATTCACCCCATTTACGTTGCCTAAGTCGAAACTACCTGCCAAGCTGTAGTTCAAATGCATCCCTTTAGGACGCGTCGTTATCTCTTCTGGTGTTACTTTATCCCCAGACCGCATTCTCTGTTCAAAAAAAACGTCACCGCTTGCAATGATATCAAGGTGGGAATCTGCCTCGTTTAAATTAACCCGGAAATTGTTGCGATCTCTGAGGTCAACCAGAACAGTATCGTCATAAGCTACAAGAGGTAAACTGTAGCGGTCTCGAAACGGGACATCACGAAGGTCATCCAACGATACGTAAAGTCCACCGTCGACATCCCTAACAGCTAACGCTGAATCCACTGTGAAGCGCTTGGATATCTGAACTGAGACAAAAAATTGGGCCTCAATGCTTCCGAGCAAAGGAAGATTCCCAAGTTTGGCTGCCAAACGCGGTACATCAGAAAGACTGTCGTCACCCGCAACGAAAGCGGCTCCAGCTGGTTCACGACGCCAATTTTCAAGAACACGGGCTGCATAAGAAAAGCCTCGCGCGGGATTGGTTGAATGGTACTTAGCAATGGCGTCACGCCATGTGCCATGTAGCGAATAAAGACTCATGATGTAAGATGCTGCATATTTTGCATTTTCAAATGGGTCGATCATCTTGTCCAGATTAGGGAAAGCCCAACCATGCCACGTTTCACTAATTTGCATACATCCAAGATCAACATTGCCTTCATCAAGCTCCAAAGCACTTGTAGCCGCACTGATTGCGGCTGCCTGACTATCAAAAAAATGTCCTTCTCCCGAAATGTTCAAAGTCCACGGCCAGGGACCGAATTCTCCATTGTAATGGCGCCCAGACTCAGTTTGCGCGATAGCTAATAGTAATCCATCAGGTATTCCGGCTGTTATTCTCTGAGCACTTTCTACCGCCGAGAGACACATTTGAAAGTTCGCGGGCTTCTCTCTGCCAGAATTTTCCTCAATCGCAGAAGCCAATACAGTATCGTCACCGTTTACGGCATTATCTTCGAGCTTTGCTGAAGTTTGCGTCAATGACCTATGATCATTTTCACTAGGAGTCGCCTCATGGGTTTTATTCAATCCAGGAGCGGCTATCACTTTACTATTTTTGGAGTCGAAAGAAAGGTTTGAAGATTGTTCAACATTCAATTCCGCCCCCTCATCCAGCAAAGGAAAGGCCTCCGTTTGAATTTCTGCATTCGATTGATCAGCTTCGGTTTGGATATTACCAAGAGACACAGGCCCAGCAACGGCGACGCATTCAAACAATGCGAGAATGCCGATTACTGATATTGCAGTTTTAGGTAACAGTCGGTTGTACATAGTGCCTCCCAAGGCTAATCGTCCTGGGCTTTCATTTTGCATCAACCGTCAGAGACCCTCGCATTCCGCCAAGGAACTCATATGCAAGCTCAGAACGACCATTGGATTCTGCGGAAGAAGGAACCGCATATTCGCGCCAAGACTGAGCAAGAATTGTAGCTTTCGAGCTTGTTGCGACTTGCTTTCCATCTACCGATAAAGATTTCAACACCGCTCGTGAGTTTCCCTTGTTCTCAGCGCGTACGTACCAAGATCCTTCACGCAGAATAAGGGACCATTCAATATTGGAGGGCTGCCTGCCACCCGTCGGTGCGACGTAGACTGGTAACATATGATTATAGGCAAATGTTAGCCCTTGTTCCGCAGTCTCATTGGGCACTTCGCGGACAGAAAGGCGGAAGGTGCGCTCAACCTTGGCTGGCGTTGGATTGCGAAAACCAACCCGAACAGTGATCGTTTCGCCAGGCCCAAGTTGAAACGTCGGTGGCAAGGCCATAAACTGCTTTGTTTCGCTGAAAATGTCTTCGCCTTCGTCGATTTTCCATTCATAGGGCGTTAGCACATAGCCCATACGCTGATCGCTGATATTGGTGATTTCGGCCGAAGCCCGGCCCCTGGAATCCACATCCATTACGACATTGTCGATACGCGTGCCCGCGGAAAGCTGTAAAGCTGAAAGGGTGAAAAGACTCGCTGCCAGAAGGAGTGTCGTTAGCTTCATATTTTCCTCATTGAGTAGCATGCCCTTCGGCATTTCCGTCACTCAACCTGATCAAGATATCCGTGGATTCATTTCGGCCGTGGCAATGCCCTAAAAGGCGAGGTCCTTATCAGAATCCAACCTAAGTGCCCACACTGTTCAATGGTCGCCGTTTCGAATGACCGCGCCGCTTACGCCAAATGACTGCGCTAAATGCACAATGGAATTTGCATGCAACGGAACCGACCTATGACCAACGCGCTCACGGCAAAACCCGCGCAATGCTGCAAAATCATCGCGCGGGCTATGAACTTAGTTGTAATCGATGGTCATGACGACGGTATCGCTGTAGGAGCCATGATTAACGTTGCCAGAGCTGGCCACGAGTTGCGGATTCCCAAACACACCAGTACGCTCCGAAGTTTCTTGGATTGCGCCGGTCACCGTGAAAGTAGCGGAGCCTTGGGTCATAATATCCATGACGTTATCGTTAGCGATGAGAGTTCCAGTACCCATCGTGGGACCTTCCGTTGCAACAGTAATGGAGGACGGCTCTTCATAGGGAAGCGCCCACAGCCGATAGCCAAGAAAGTCTTTTTGCGAACCAGTCAAATTGCTGTTTCGCATGTAGCGAATATTATCTTCAGCTTCAGTTACGATGCCGCGGTAAATGCCATTGTCGAAAGAAACGTGATTAATCAGCGGGTTGCCATAACAGGTGACCGACACTGTCACTGGTGTGTCTGCAACGCTCTGAGTGGCCAGGTCTTGCTCTGCCGAAAACGGCAAGACCAGGGTGCCGGACGGCGACGGCGCATCACAGGTCACACCGACGGTGGCACTAATATTCAAGTTGCCTTGAGTTGTCTCGGCGAGGGCTGCGACCGGAGCAGTGCTCAGGATAACTGCAATGGCGCCTTTAAGTAGATTCTTCATGTGTGTACTCCATTGTGTACTCGATTTCGGTTGGCCAAACGAGCCAAATTTTTGGCCGGGCATAATGGGATTCTGAACTGCCGCTGGCGGAGATGCAAAACCCGGGCCGCTCGATTGTTGAGCCGCACTAACTGGTTCCCAGCTTTTTACCAATCGGTCAATACGTCTAGCCAGAGCTTGAAACCGCGGCCATAAAAATCACCTTAAGCAATTGTTATTATTTTATTATTTGTGACACTGGTTGAGGATTGACGACCATCCCGCTTATACGATATTCGTGAGCAGACTTGGCATGTAGGTCTAGGTAGAACCCTGCTCGTTGACCAAATCTGTGCCTTTGCTGTCAGAAACCTAAAAGTAGTTCGACATGACACTGCCCCCAGCCATTATTGACTTCGACTTCGCTTCCCAGAATTACACCTCGGACCAGCTGATCGAGGTCTGGATGCCTGAAATTGAAGCGGTCGCGGCTACACACGTGCCTGATGATCGATTTGTCTCTTTTCTTGTGGCTGCAATGCGCCTGATCGCTCGATCCAAGAGTCTGAAAGGGTTCAACCTCATGGATCTAGTTCAAAAGGCAGGATACTCACGATCTACTTTTTTCAGGCTCTTCGAAGGTTACACAGGCTTCTTGCTCAAAGGTTATCAGATGACTTGCCTTCTCTCTGTCAAAGTTTACAAAAAATATCTCTCCGAGCAGGAACTGGATTTAGACGACTTCTGCAAATACACTGCGGATGTCTTCTTTGGTGCAAACTGCACTATTCCCAATGAAATTATCCAGATGCTGTATAAAGAAAACAATTTGGCACATAAGGAATTCCACCCACACCTACCTGAAATTGCGTCAATTATTGAGGAATACTTTTCCCAAAATCAAAAAACCCAAAATTACAAAGTTGACCAGCAAGAATTAGTCGGGGTTTTGACCTCCTTAGATCTAGTCATTTTAAATGCACGTCTTGACGATGATCCGCTCTGGGGAACGTCATTTTATTACAATAAGCTTAAAAAAATACTGAAAGGGTATTTTCTAGCTTCTCAATGATTTTTAGCTCACCGAAAGGGGTGCTGCCAGTCAGTTCCGGTGTTTCGTCCGCCTTGCCAGTGATGCTGCCCCTAATGCCGCGCCGAGACCGCGCCACTCGGCAAGAGCGGCGGTACGGTTCAGTTTGAAATTTGGTTTGGAAGAGAAGCTGCGCTCCGAGTTGAAATGGTTACAGACCGAGGCGTGAAAGGCGGCGAATTTCTGCAAACTCCGCATGCGACAAAACCGTAGCATGGCGCGTTCTCGTCGTCGGAATGACAGGTGCGAGTTTTCAACCCTGTTGTTCAGCCAGCGCCCACAGGCTTGCAGATCATCACATCCAAGTTGACGAAGTGCCGCCCGATATGATGGAAACTTGCCTGTGACCAGAACGTTCGGCTGACCAAACCTGCGCATCAATTCCTGAGCATTTTTAGTGCCGCGCGTTTGTTTCTTCGCTTTGTGACGACGCTCTCCAGCACCTCGCCTTCGTGATCAACCGCCCGCCACAGATAGTGCCGTTCGCGATTTGTAAAACGAAAGATGTGTTTTTCATTAACATCATAGGGCACACAAACCGGAGGGAAAAGGTCAGATAGCGAACCCTCTCCCGTGCCACTGTAACTTCATCAGGGAGCTTCCGTATTTTTGCGCAATTCTGGCGGAAATTGCGCAATGGGCGGGCTGGAAGCACGGCCCGAGTGACTTTCATGGCGAGCAAGGGCATACCCGCGGCGCCTCAATGTAGACCCAAAAACCGTAACATACTGACTTGAATAGGTTTTACTTCTACGCATTCGTCATTTCACGACCATTGGGGTCGTTCGAAAGGAGACGAAAATGCGCGAAAGTTGTTTGAATCAAGTCGAATTGGCCGCCCGCTGGAAAATCAGTCCGAGGACACTCGAGCGATGGCGCTGGGTCGGGGATGGCCCGTGTTTCATCAAGCTGGGCGGCCGCGTGATATACCGCATCGAGGATGTAGAGGCCTTCGAACTTAAGGAGCGGCGCGAAATTGAGGATGGGTACCTTCATCGCTGAACTTTCCTCATCGGGCATCAAACTAAGGACGATTTGGCAGATCAACCGAGCCCGAAGTCCTCCTTAAACCTATCCAGTTGGTGCATTCGCTCGTGCAGGATTGTCACGATCCCGATGTCGCCATTTGACAGATGACGCCAGTAAACGAAATGGTGCTGGTACCGGAAGAAGAAGCCTTCGACCTCAAACTCGGCCGGAACGGGTTTCGAGGCAACGCCGCGCGCGGCGATCTTGTCGAAGGCTTCAAACAGGCCGGTGATGTATGTCTCGGCCTGATCTTCGCCCCATCTGTCCCGGGTGTAGCGGTAAATGTCGTCAATGCGAAGGGACGCCCCTTCCTGGATCCGGATGGCGGGCACTGTCTCAGCCCCTGTTCCGCGCGATCACCTCGGCTGCGGTCAGCGGCTGATAGGTCTCTTCCGGCGCCGCGAAAGCGTGGGCCAGTTCGGCCTTCAGACGGTTGAAGGCTTCGGCCTCCGCACGCTCCTTGTCGCGCCGGATCAGGTCTCTGATATATTCGCTGACGTTTTCATAGGACCCGCCATCGCCCACATTGGCCGACACGAAATCGCTCAACGCTCCGCCGAGGCGGACGGTCATCGTGGTCGTTCTGGACATAGCGGGGCACCTTTCTCACTTTCTGTGTTCAATATAACCAATAACGCACACATTACAAGCTTCAGGGATCCGCCGTGCACTCGCTGGATGACATCGAAATCCTCCGCGCGATTGACCGACCGAACTTTTGCCCCCCTCCGAGAGGAAGTGTCAGATGACGGTACTACCGGGTTCTTCGCGGCTCAGTTGTCGCACTGCCTCGAGGAGCTCTTCAACCGCCTGCTCGGCCGCAGCAAGCTTGATGGCCACCATCAGATCCTCCCGCCTCGCCATGGCCAAGAACGTGGCGAGCACCTCATCAGAATGCTGCGACAACGCAATCAGGTGCGCCCCGCTCGGACCGTAGGTGCCAGAGAACCAGTTTTTCACCGTCTTCTCGTTGGCGCCTGTCCAGGCCGCCACAGTCTTGACGCCGGCCCGGCTGTCTCCAAGCGACCGTTTCAGCGCCGCCGCGATTTCTTCAACAAAGCCGCCACTCGCGGGCTGCTCCGCTTTTCCATTATATCCACTTTCCCTTGGAAAGAACTTGCCCTTTTTCGGAAACGACATTCCACCCTCCTTCGCTTTACATGGACACGAAGAATTCAACCGTTGATTCCGGCGGGAGCGATGAATTTGCTTGGAATAATGAGGGGATACGCGTGTGACTGGTCGATGGGCGGCCCATTTCAACAAGAGCGACGAGCCGCCTGAAACGGATGTGCCTGCCGTCGCCTATGTGCGGATGTCGACCGACCACCAGAAATACTCGACCGAGAACCAGCTCGATATCATCCGGAATTATGCCGCCGCCCGAGGCTTGCAGATCCTGCGCGTTTTCGAAGACTCCGGTCGGTCCGGTTTGCGGCTCGATGGCCGAGAGGCCTTACAGAATTTGATGGCCGAGGTCCAATCCGGCCAGGCTGATTTCAAGGCGATCCTTGTCTATGACGTCAGCCGCTGGGGGCGGTTTCAGGATGCGGACGAAGGCGCCTATCACGAGCATGTCTGCTCCCGCGCCGGGATCCGGGTCCATTATTGCGGTGAGCAGTTCGAAAACGACGGCAGCATCGGCTCCAATCTTCTGAAAACCGTCAAGCGCGTGATGGCGGGCGAATACAGCCGCGAGCTATCGGTCAAGGTCTTTGCCGGGCAATGTCGTCTCGTTGAGCTGGGCTATCGCCAGGGTGGCGCTGCCGGTTACGGGCTGCGGCGGGTGCTGATCGACGAGCACGGCAACCCGAAAGGCGAATTGTCCCGCGGCGAGCAAAAAAGTCTGCAGACTGACCGCGTTATTCTGGTGCCCGGTCCTGAGGAAGAGCAACGCATCGTCCAACGTATGTACGAGATGTTTGCCAATGAGGGTCGGTCAGAGCGCGAGATCGCAGACATGCTGAACGCCGAAGGTCACCGCACCGATCTCGACCGGCCGTGGACGCGGGCGTCCGTCCATCAGGTTCTGACCAACGAAAAATACATCGGCAACAACGTCTTCAACAAGGTGTCCTTCAAGCTGAAGCAGCGCCGTGTCGTGAATCCACGAGATATGTGGATTAGGTCCGAGGGCGCCTATCCTGCCATCGTCAACAAAGCGCTGTTTCTGCGAGCGCGGGAAATCGTTGATGCCCGCAGCCGCCATTTCTCGGACGAGGAGTTGCTCGATGCCCTGCGGGCGATCCTGAAACGGCAGGGCCAGCTGTCCGGCCTGATCATCGATGAAGAGAACGATCTGCCCTCGTCCAGTGCTTACCGGAGCCGGTTTGGCAGCCTGCTGCGCGCGTACCGCCTCATCGGCTATGAACCAGAGCGGGACTACCGCTACATCGAGATCAACAATGCGCTGCGCGCGGCCCACCCCCAGGTCGTTGAGGAAATCATCGAGGGCGTGGCCACCCAAGGTGGTCGCGTTGTGCAGGACCCCGACACGCAGCTGTTGCGCGTGAATGACGAATTCACGGTGTCGGTCGTTCTGGCGCGCTGTCAGGCTACCGCAGCAGGATCTTTGCGCTGGCACATTCGTCTCGATTCCGGCCTCGTTCCGGACATCACAATTGCGGTGCGGATGAATGAAACCAACGACGCGCCGCGCGATTACTACCTGCTGCCCAGCATCGACATGACCGACGCGCGCCTGAAGATGGCCGAACAGAATGGCCTTTGGCTCGATGCCTATCGAACGGAAAGACTAGACGATTTCTACGCCCTCGCCGGGCGGGAAAAGGTGACGGAGGCTGCATGATGGCAAAGAAACCAGAAGATGATCACCCGACAGAGGTCACCTTGGTCCCGACCGACCGCATTCGGATTCTCAATCCAAGGGTCAGAAATCCCAGGACGTTTGCTGACATGGTGGAAAACATCGCCAAGATCGGTTTGAAGCGCCCGATTACCGTCACACGCCGCACCGAGACAGATCCGCAGGAGTACGATCTCGTTTGCGGCCAGGGTCGGCTCGAGGCCTTCATTCAGTTGAAGCAGAAAGCCATCTCAGCCATTGTCATCGACGCCGATGAGGCCGACTGCCTCGTCATGAGCCTTGTCGAGAATTGCGCGCGTCGCCAGCATCGGCCGATCGACCTAATGCGGGAAATCAGCACGCTCCGCGAGCGCGGTTACAATGACCGACAAATCGGCGACAAGATCGGCGTTTCGCCGGACTACGTCGGGATGATCGCGGGCCTTTTGGAGCGCGGCGAAGAGCGGCTCGTCACCGCCGTCGAGACGGGTTTGCTGCCGCTCAACCTCGCCATCGACATATCGAAGACCGATGCCGAAGGCGCGCAGCGTGCGTTGATGGACGCCTACACGCAGAAGAAACTACGCGGGAAAAAACTCGCTGCTGCACGGCGCATGATCGAACAGCGCGAGGTACGCGGAAAAAAGATGCACCCCAAGAAATATGGGCGCGATGGGAACTACCGGCGACCGCTGACCAGCGAAGCGTTGGTGCGCGCCTACCAAAAGGAAGCGGACCGCCAGAAGCTTCTGATCAAGAAAGCAGAACTGACGCAGGGGCGTCTCCTGTTCATTTGCCAGGCATTCCGAACCCTTATGGAGGATGACCACTTTCTAACGCTGCTCCGTGCGGAAGGACTGGACACGATGCCCAGCTACTTGCTGGGCTCCGTCACCGAGGGGGCTTCACCATGATCAAGAAAGTTCATCTCGGCTTTGAGAACGACTGTGTGACGATCCCAGTCGCTGACATCCTTCCTGTCAGGGTCCTCAGCAAGTCGATCAAATCCAGCCGAAAATACACTCAGATCACGGCGTCGATCCGGGAAATCGGATTGGTCGAGCCACCAGTGGTCGCGCGAAACGGAGATGCTAGCGGCGGCTGGCTGCTACTCGACGGTCATGTCAGGATCGAAGTGCTGAAGGATCTGGGCCAGGAACAAGTCGAGTGCCTCGTGTCCACCGACGACGAAGCCTTCACATACAACAAGCGCATAAGCCGCATCGCGCCCATTCAGGAGCACCGGATGATCCTGAAGGCGATCGAGCGCGGTGTCTCGGAGGAAAAGATCGCGGCCGCGCTGGATCTCAACCCGCGCAGCATCCAACGCAAGGTCAAGCTGCTCGACGGCATTTGCCCCGAGGCCATCGCCATTCTGAAAGACAAAGCATGCACGGCGGCCGTGTTCACCCATTTGAGAAAGATGATCGCTTTGCGCCAGATCGAGGCTGCTGAACTGATGGTGAACGCCAACAACTATTCTGTGGCCTACATCTCGGCAATCCTCGCGGGGACGCCCCAGGCGCAGCTGGTCGATGCAAACAAGCCAAAACGCATCAAGGGCGTCACACCTCAAGCTGTCGCACGAATGGAAAAGGAGCTTGCCCGGCTTCAAGAAGGGATCACCCAGATTCAGGACACCTACGGCCAAGACCATCTCCAGCTGACCGTGCTTCGGGGGTATGTCGCCAAGC
>NZ_SSMD01000013.1 GCF_004799325.1 Thalassobius vesicularis | reverse complement strand
GGTATCGCCGTCAAAAAGCGTCGGTTCCATGCTGTCGCCTTCCACCTTCATGATGCGCAGTTGGGAGGGCGAGGCTCTCAGGCTTTGTTTGATCCAGGATTTCCGGAAGTGGTAGGCGCGACCCGGCTCATCATACTCTTCGAGTGCCACGGAACCGCCACCCATGGACGGGCGCACTGGAGCCTGCGCGATCGGCACGAAGGTTTCTTCGGGGTTTTCCAAGAAAGGGGAGGGACCCTCGATGTCCCCGATGCCGTGGATCAGCCAATCCACCTCGACTTTCAGGACGCGCGCGACCTCCATCAGCCGATCCAGACCGGGCCGGGAGGAGCGGCCTCGCAGGATGTCGTAAACGAAGGAGCGATTGACCCCGGCCATCTCCGCAACATGCGCGGGGCTGAGCCCAAGCTGGTCGGCGCGCGCCTGAAGTCGGTCGGCCAAACTATGATGCGAGGTCATCTTATCCCCATCCGGTTGTGGATATAATAGGATAAGACATGATTGATATGGGATCGTCAAGGCGATAGAACAATAATGGAACATTCGGGGTGGGAGTCGGAAGTAATCATGCGGATTGAGAAGGAGTATTATTCGCTGCCAGAGATCCTTCGGCGCTGGTCCATTGATGAAGACGATCTGATCTACCTCGCAGAGAACAACCAGGTCCGTTTGTCCATTCGGGTCTTCAATCAACTCCTTGAGTTTGGTGACTATGACGCTGACGTCGACGAGGCGCGGTTTCGGGTGCCTTATGAGGAGAGGGTGTTCAGTGGCCTTCTCGATCTGCACGCTTGCGACGTCTTCCACCTGTTCCGTTGCGGGGAAGCCCATCTGAATGAGTTCCGCCATGATCGCTGCGGTTACGCGGCTTTTCCAGAAACACATGCACCGCAATATGTTGTTATTGGTGACCTTCTGATGCGCCGCCATGAGCGGGATCGCTATGAAATCAAATCAGGATTTCACACGGGCGACGGGCGGACGCCAGAGCAGGGGTTGATCTTTACTGTTGGTTATCGCGAAGTGCGAAGCCGGGGATTTTGCTTCCAGCTTGGCGCCATCCAGGCTGAAGTTGTGCGGGTGCTCCATGCCGCGGCCGAAGCGGGACAGCCTTGGCAGAACGGGAAGACCATTCTTGCGGCGGCAGGGTCTCGTAGCCTGAAGATGGTGGATGTCTTCAAGTCCAAACCACAGTGGCGCGAACTGATTCAGTCCGACGGGCGCGGGAACTACCGTTTGCGCTGCGAGTAAAAAGCGTCCTCCCGTGCATGCTGCGGGATGGGTGCGGGATCAGCTGGGGGATGGGTGCCGGATGCCCATCCCCCAGTGCGTTTCAGGGCTCTGATTTTACTAAGCGTCTTTATCCGGCACCGCATCCCGCTCCAATCCCGACGACATCCCACACCGGCGTTTTGCATTGTCTCCTGGTAACCAAGACAGGAGACCACGATGCAGTCAAAACTCTGCCTCACTCAAAAGGAGTTGGCCCGACGCTGGGCAATCTCACATCGCACGCTTGAGCGGTGGCGCTGGACCGGCGAAGGCCCCGATTATCTGAAACTCGGCGGTCGGGTGATCTACCGGATTGAAGACATCACGGCCTTTGAGGCTGCGGCTTTACGCAGGAGCAACGCCTCACAAAGCGCACAGGTGTCGTGATGGCTTCGCAGATCCGCGACGACATTGCCTTTTACGCCTGGGTCTCGCTGGCAGATCCGGGTGCGGCCGTCAGCTATCACCGGGGGTTTCTGGCGGTGGACAAGGGCTCGCTCATGTCGCGCCTCACGCCCTCCCAGCAGGCCAAGTTGAGCGGCATCGCGGATGCCGCTTGGCGCGCCTCCGAGCAAAAGCTGGTGCACCTCGTCCAGGAACGCCTCGGCCCGGATCTCTTTGAATACCGCGCCATCGCCCGGCCGAAGCCGCCCTCACAGTCCATCCCCGAACGGCTGATTGCGGCCAACTAATCCCATTTGAAAGGAGCCCCTATGGCTTTCCCCGAAAATACCCCGAGCGTGGATGACATGCTTAATATGCCGGTTATAGAACTGGCTCTCATGCCGCCAAGCCTGCTTGCGGCCGTGCAAGCAGAAATCGATGTCGCCACCGACCGCATGAAGGCGGTGACAGAGCGGTTCGCGCTCGCACTTGAGGTCCGCTATTCAACACGAGCCTCTGAGTGCCGTCATCACGAAGGCAAGGACACTGGCACCATCCGGTTCGAGGATGACGGCGTCACCGTCGTCGCGGACTTGCCCAAACGCATCGATTGGGACCAAGCCAAGCTGGCCCAAATCGCTGAGAACATCGCCTCGGCAGGCGAAGACCCGGCGGAGTTCATCGAGACCAAGTTGTCGGTGTCCGAGCGCAAATTCGGCGCTTTGCCGGAAAGCTGGCGCAAGGGCTTCGAGCCTGCGCGCACGGTCCGCACCGGCAAGCCGAAGTTCCGCCTCGTGCTGAACGGAGGTGCGTCGTGACGGCACTTCTTCCTATCCCCCAGGGCGATCCGAGCCTTCCCGGCTTGATTGATCGTGCCGCGACCATGCTTTCGAATGCGAAGACCTCGGCGGAAGTTCTTGAAGCCCGTGAGGCCGCAGGGCTTGCCTACGATGTCGCAAAGCGTGCCGCGCGCCTCAGCCGTGCCAAGTCTGCGCATGATGATCTGATTGCGGCGGCCCATCGCGCCCAGGCTGATGCGTTGGAAATCGAGGCCGCTGCCAAACGCCGCCTCGCCGATGAATACGACGCCGCGCAGGCGCGTGGCGACGTTGCGGGCCACGGCCGGAGTAAGGTTGAACCTGCCAACGTTACGACAGCCGCCGATCTCGGCCTCCGTCGCGACCAAATCCACGATGCGCGTCTGATCCGTGATGCTGAACAGGCTGATCCGGGCATCGTACGCCGCACCCTCGACGAGAAACTGGAACGTGGTGAGGAACCAACACGCTCCGCGGTTCGCCGCGCGGCAGAGGATCGCCTGCAACGCTCTCTCGATCGGCTGCAGCGCATCCAGGAAAGCGTTCGGCAACTCGAAGAGAACCGCCCGCCACCGCTGACGCCCGAGATGCGGGCCCGCCAGATCGCGGTGTTTGGAACCCCAGAGGATCGCGCCATTCACGAGCGCTTGGTCGAGATCGTCGAACGTATCGATGAACAGCCTAGCCCGGCGGAAGCGGTGCGCCGCATTCCACCAGCCTCGCGGCACGCCGTGGAGATCGCGCCCATGCGGCGTGCAGCGGCCTGGCTCACCGACTTCACCACCCTTTACGAACAGGAGGTCCAAAATGGGACATATGCGACTGAATGATGTTGTCGGCGAGATCGTCGGCGAAGTGATCGCGGGACGCGCGATCAACAAGCGGCAAGCTGCGGTAAACCGCTGGGACGATATCGATGCGGATGGCCAATATCTGGCCGGTATCGATGGCGTAGTCGCGCGGATCGACACCCGTGCCCGCCGCCTCAAACTCAAGGCCGAGCAGTCTTCGGCGCCGGACCAAGCGGCGTTACCGTTCCAACTCCCGGCTGCAGTGGCCATGGATATTGACGGAACGACGCTGGTGGCCACGCGCCAATTGTCCCGAGCCGAATTCGAACGCGCCATCGCCATCCGCCGGATGCAGATCGCGAACGACCAACATGCCCTGCGGGAATGGCGCAACGCGTTACGCCAGGCGGATCAGTTCTGGGCGGAAAACCCGGACTGGAGCTTTGGCGAATGCCTTGACGCGATCTTGGCCAAGGGCGGCACCCCGCTCGGTGGGGAGGCTGTGCAATGACCACGCGTCCTCTCAACCCCAGCAATCCGACTGACGACCCTGTTCTCCTTGATGAAATGCGGCGCGCGATGCGGCGTCAGGCCTTCGAACACCGCGCGGAAGCCGACCGGCTCGATGCGCTCTACGCGGCTATCGCCGGCGAAAAGACAACCGCCGCGGCGACGATTTCCAACGACAAACCTGACATGGGAGAGTTTTGATGGCGATTTCCCTCGCATCCCTGCGCACGACATCGGCGCTGACGCCACCGCGCATTCTGATCCACGGCGTGGCCGGGGTCGGCAAATCCACTTTCGCGGCCGCTGCGGACCGGCCGGTGTTCATTATGACCGAGGACGGGCTTGGCAAACTGCAGGTGCCGCACTTTCCGCTGGCAACAAGTTATGCGGAGGTGGCTGAAGCCCTTGATGCGCTGCTGAAGGAGGACCATGATTTTGGCTCCGTGGTGATCGACAGCATCGACTGGCTCGAGCCGCTCATTTGGGCTGAGACCTGCAAGCGCAACGGCTGGGCCTCGATTGAGGCGCCGGGGTTCGGCAAGGGCTACGCCGAAGCGCTGAATGTCTGGCGCGAATATCTCGACAAGCTCAACGCGCTGCGCGACCGCAAGGGCATGGTGGTCATCCAGATCGCCCATACTGACATCAAGCGTTTCGACAGCCCCGAGCACGAGCCCTACGACCGCTATGTGATCAAGCTGCAGACCCGCGCCTCGGCGCTGCTGCAGGAGCATTCAGACGTCGTGCTCTTCGCCAACTACCAGATCTCGGTCGCCAAATCCGATGTCGGATTCAACAAGAAGGTGACCCGGGCGCTCGGGTCCGGTGCGCGCGTCATGCACACCGAAGAGCGCCCCGCCTTCCTCGCCAAGAACCGTTACGGCCTGCCGGACACCCTGCCGCTTGAGTGGTCAGAGTTCCTCGCGGCCATGCCCCAACCTGAATGATTGCCTTGAAAGGATAAGACCATGGCACGTTTTGACACCTCCTTTGACGCCACTAGCGTCGAACCCACCACCGCCTATGAGCTGCTGCCCGCCGGCAAATACCGCGCCCAGATCGTCGAGAGCGAGATGCGCGTCACCAAGAACGGCATGGGGCAGTTTCTCTGGCTGATGCTCGACATCCTCGAGGGCGAGCACAAGGGTCGGAAGATCTTCGACCAGCTGAACCTCGTGAACCCGAACCCGACCACGGTCGAAATCGCACAGCGCACGCTTTCGGCGATCTGCCACGCCACGGGCCGGATGCATGTCAGCGACAGCGAGGAGTTGCACCTGATCCCGATGACGATCCAAGTGAAGATCCGCCCGCCGAAGAACGGCTACGGCGAGAGCAACGCGATTGCCTATCTGCTGCCTGAAAAGGGCGCAGCCTCGGCTACCCGCCCGGCGAAGCCTGCCTCTGACCCGGCTGGATCTGCGGTGCCGCCCAAAATGGCCTCCGCACCCTGGAACAAGAAAGGCTGAGCCTTCGCGCCGCCCTGACCTGTTGACGACCGGGGCGGCGCCCAACCCCACCTGAGGACACCCCCATGACTGACATGACCAACGCAGCCCTTGCGGCTGCGAACAGCCCCGGCTTGCCTGATGACAAGCGCCGGTTGATCGAACTCGACGATGCCATTGCCAAGATCCGCACTCAGATCGCGACGGCCGATCTTGCCCGGCAGCGCGGCCAGAAGCCCATCGACCCGGACTGGTTCCACCGGGCCCGCACGGCACTCCGGCACCTCAGCCGCGAACGCGCGGAACTCTTGGCCCAAGGTACGGGCCGCCGCCGCCGCGAGAAGCTCAAGGACGCGCTGATCGGTGTGCTGCGCGAACGCCATGACCCCGAAACCTGGAGCGGCATTCTGGCCGAGGCACAGGCCCGCAGTGAACGGGAGGGTTTGTGATGGCCGAGTTGCCCTGCGCCCCCACACCGACGTTGACAGCGATTTATGCCGATTATGAGGCTCGCCAGGGCGATGGGTTCCGCGACCACCTCGGCGCCTCGATCATCGGCAAATCCTGCGCACGCGCACTCTGGTATGATTTCCGCTGGGTCACACCTGCGCGCCACTCCGGTCGCCTGTTGCGCCTCTTCGAGACAGGCCAGCTGGAAGAGGACCGTCTCGTACGCAATTTGCGCGCCACCGGGGCGACCGTGCTCGAGGTAGATCCCGAGACCGGTCGCCAGTTCCGGGTCGAGGCCCATGGCGGCCATTTCGGCGGCTCGCTTGATGGCGTGGCTATCGGCATCCTCGAGGCCCCGAAGACCTGGCATGTGCTCGAGTTCAAGACCCATGGGGTCAAGAGCTTCTCTGAGCTGACTGCCAAGGGTGTTGTTTTGGCCAAGCCCCAGCACGCTGCGCAGATGCAGATCTACATGCATCTGACGGGGATCACCCGCGCGCTGTATGTGGCAGTCTGCAAGGACACCGACGCGCTGCATATCGAGCGCACCGAGGCCGACAGCGCCATGGCCGAGCGCCTGCTGGAAAAAGCCGGGCGCATCATCTTCGCCCAGCATCCGCCCACGCGGATCAGCGAGGACCCGGCCTGGTTCGAATGCCGGTTCTGCGATCACCATGCCGCCTGCCACGAGGGCGGTGGGGCGGCCGTAACATGCCGGTCCTGTTTGCATTCCACCCCAATTGAGGGCGGCTGGCACTGCGCTCGGCACGACCGAATGCTGGCACCCGCCGAACAGCGCGCCGCCTGCAACCGCCACCTTTTCATCCCCGATCTCGTTCCGGGCGAGGTCATCGATGCGGGCGACGATATCGTCACCTACCGCATGGCCGATGGCTCGACCTGGATCAATGACGCCCGTTCCCTGGAGGCCGCGCCATGCTGACCCTGCGCCCCTATCAACAGGCCGCGATCACCTCGATCTACGGCTATTTCCAGAACCATAAAGGCAACCCGCTGGTGGTCATCCCGACCGCTGGGGGCAAGAGCTTGGTGATGGCCGCCTTCATCGAGGGCGTGCTGAAGGCATGGCCCGACCAGCGCATCCTGATCGTGACCCATGTCCGCGAGCTGATCGCCCAGAACCATGCCGAGATGATCGGGCTCTGGCCCGAGGCGCCTGCCGGGATCTACTCGGCGGGCCTCGGCAAGCGCGAGGCACAGGCCCGCATTCTCTTCGCAGGCATCCAGTCGATCCACCGCCGCGCGGCTGAAATCGGCCACACGGATCTCGTGCTGATCGATGAGGCCCATCTCATCCCTGGCAATTCCAGCACCATGTACCGCCGGTTTCTGGATGGTCTGACCCGCATCAATCCGGCACTCAAGGTGATCGGGCTCACCGCCACGCCATTCCGGGTCGATAGTGGCATGTTGCACGAGGGCAAGAACGCGCTCTTCACCGACATCGCCTATGAGGCCCCGGTCCGCGCGCTGATCGATGCGGGTTATCTGAGCCCGCTTGTGTCGAAACAGCCCGCCACGCGGCTGGATGTCTCGAAGGTCGGCACCCGTGCGGGCGATTACATCCAGCGCGATCTGGCTGCCGCTGTCGATCAGGAGGCCATCACGCGGGCCGCCGTGACCGAGATCATCGCGCACGGTCGTGACCGGAAATCCTGGCTGGCCTTCTGCTCGGGCGTCGAGCATGCGCGTCATGTCGCCGAAGAGTTTGCCCGCCAAGGCATCAGCTGCCGCACGATCTTCGGCGACACGCCAAAGGACGAGCGGGATGCCATCATCGCCGCCTTCAGGCGCGGAGAAATCCGCGCGCTGGCTTCGATGGGCGTGCTGACCACCGGCTTCAACGCGCCTGGGGTCGATCTCATTGCGCTCCTGCGCCCCACGAAGTCCGCGGGGCTCTATGTGCAGATGGTGGGCCGCGGCACGCGCCTCGCGCCGGGCAAGGAAAACTGCCTGGTCCTCGATTTTGCCGGCAATGTCCGCCGCCATGGGCCGATCGATCTGGTGCGGCCCCGGCGGCCTGGCGAGGCCGGTGGCGGTGAGGCCCCGACCAAGCTCTGCCCCGAATGCGACAGCATCATCGCGCTATCGGCGGCGGAATGCCCGGACTGCGGCTACGTCTTCCCGGCCCGTGAGGTCAAAATCGCGCCGACGGCGGCAACACTTCCGGTCCTATCGCCGAAATTGCAATGGTTGCCCGTCCACGGCGTCTCCTACAGCCGCCACGACAAGCTGGGTGGGCAGCCCTCGCTGAAAGTCACCTATAGCTGCGGGATCAAATCCTACAGTGAGTGGGTCTGCATCGAGCATCAGGGCTATGCGCGCCAGAAGGCGGCTGAGTGGTGGCGCAAGCGCGCCCCCGGCTGTCCGGTGCCGCTCAGCGTGGATGAGGCCATTTTGCAGGCCCAAGAGCTGATGCGCCCCAGCGCAATCTCGGTACGCCCCGCGGGCCGCTATGTCGAAGTCTCCGGCTACAGGTTTGATCCATGCGCCAAAGTTCCCCCGGCCTTTGCGCCGTCTGCCACCGGCAACCTCGCGGGTTTGGCTGGTTCGACCGGAATTTCCGGGTCTCGGACCCGCGCCGCGATGCCAGCCGCAAGTACCTCTGCAGCCGGACCTGCCAAGACATCTGCCACGGGAGGAAGGGCATGATCGATCCCACCCCAAATGAGATGCAGGCGATGACTGTCGGCGGCCAGATGGGCGGCGAGTATCTCGAAAGCATCGGCAAGTCCGATCTCGCCACCCTTACTGAGACCGAGTGGGACCGCTTCATCGATGCGGTTGTCACTGGATATTGCGACCACTTGCGCGAGCTGGCGGGCCACGACCGCACACGCCTCGACGCCATGACCCCCGAGGTGCCCTTCTGATGACCGATACATCCTTCATGGCGCGCTTCGGCGCGCGGCTTGTGACCAATGGCTATGCCATCCTGCCGATCGGCCCGGGCACGAAGAAGCCTGGCCGTTTCCAGCGTGGGGCATGGGCGGATTATCCCGAATGGAACCGCCATGCGGAACGCGGCACCACCGAGGTCGAGGTGGCCACTTGGTCGTCTTGGCCAGATTGCGGCGTCGGGATAGTCGGCGGCGCTGTCGCGGCAGTTGATATCGACATCAAAGATGACGCTGCCCTTGCCTTGCGGATTGAACAGCTGGCCCGCAAACGCCTCGGTGACACACCCGCCCTGCGCATTGGCCGGGCGCCTAAGCGCATGCTGGTCTATCGCACGGCCGCGCCGTTTCGAGGTATCAAGCGCCACCCGCTGGAGGTGCTCTGCCTCGGTCAGCAGTTCGTGGCCTATGCCAATCATCCGGACACGGGCGCACCCTATGCTTGGCCCGAGGAGGGGCTGGCGGACATCGACATCGCCGATTTGCCGGAAATCACGACTGAGGCTGCCACCGCTTTCCTCGACGAGGCCTATGCACTGTTGCCAGAGGCCCTGCGGCAGCGCGGGCTGGCTTTTAATGCACCAGCCGGTGACATCGCGCGTAGCCACAGCCAGATCGGAACCTTGCCCGCCATCGAAGCGGCGCTCGCCTGGCTGCCCAATGCCGAGTTGGACTACGACAGCTGGATGCGGGTCGGCATGGCCCTGAAAGGGGCGCTCGGCGAGGCCGGGGCCGATCTCTTTGCGGATTGGTCAGCGCAGGCGGCCAAGGATGTGCCCGCGACCACGATGAAGGCCTGGGCCAGCTTCAAGCCCGACCGGATCGGGGCGGGCACGATCTACCATCTCGCTATGGAACGTGGATGGCAGCCTGAACCCGACCTTCGGCTGGATGGCAGCCTGCCGGAGCACGGGGATCATCCTGCGGCGGGGATGCTGGCGAGGCTGGATGTGGCTGCAACCGTGTCATCCGCAATTCCAGCCGCACCGTCGTTCTCGCTGGCCATCCCTGACGGATTGGTGGGAGATCTCACGGATTACATGCTGACCACGGCCCGGCGCCCGCAGCCACTCCTGGCATTGGGGGCCAGCCTTTGCGCTATCGGTGCGCTGATGGGTCGGAACTACCGCACCGAAAGCAACCTGCGCTCGAACCTCTATGTCGTTGGCATCGCCGACAGCGGATCGGGCAAGAACCACGCCCGAGAAATCATCAACGAGACCTTCTTCGAGGCGGGGCTCGCGCACCATCTTGGCGGCAACAAGATCGCGTCCGGCGCGGGGCTTCTGACCGCGCTGCATCGTCAACCAGCCATCCTATTCCAGATCGACGAGTTCGGCATGTTCCTGTCGGCGGCGGCCGACCGCAAGCGCAGCCCGCGCCACATTACCGAAATCCTCGACAACATGACCGAGCTTTACACCTCGGCCGGCGGAATTTTCCTCGGGGCGGAATATGCCAACCGCGATGGCACCAACGAGCGGCGCGACATCAACCAGCCCTGCCTCTGCGTCTATGGCACGACGACGCCATTGCACTTCTGGGGCGCGCTGCAGGGAGCGAATGTGGTCGATGGCTCACTGGCGCGCTTCCTGATCTTGCCCAGCGATGAGGACTACCCCGATGAAAACATCGCGGTGGGCATCCGGCAGGCCCCGCCGGCGCTGATCCAAGGGCTGCAGTTGATCGCGGCCGGTGGAGGCGTCCCAATGGGCAATCTTGCTGGCAAGACCGCCGATCAGAACACTGCCGTGAACCCGATGATCGTGCCGATGACCGAGGAGGCTCGCGCCCGGTTCCGCCAGCTCAGCATCGAGCTGACTGAGGAATTGCGCGCCGCCGCTGGCACGGCCTTCACGGCCATCCTCGCCCGCATCGGGGAAAACGCCCTGAAGCTTGCGCTCATCGTGGCGGTTGGGCGTGATCCAGCACGGCCCGAGATCGAGATCACGGCGGCGGAGTGGGCCATCGCCTTTGTGCGGCATTATGCAAAGCGCACCATGGAAGCGGTCGAGCGGCACGTCGCGGACACCGAGACCGAGGCCCACCTGAAGCGGCTGAAGGAGATCATCCGCGCGTCAGGGGCCAAGGGCATCACCAAGTCCGAGATCACCCGGGCCTCGCAGTGGCTGAAATCCCGTGACCGCGATGAGATCCTGCTCACCCTGATCGAGAGCGGGGACATCACCACCGGTATGCGTGGGTCGTCGACGAGACAGGCCATGGTCTATCGCATGGCCCATTGGGGTGGCCCCTGGCGGGATGCTTCAGGGCGTAAAATCATGCAGAAGGAAGTTTGATCATGCTCAAGCACATGAGAATAATGGAGAAAGGAGGAACCCTCACGTCCTTCAATCTTTCAAGAGGACACCTTATCCTCTACGCGTGTACGCGCGCGCGGTTTAATAAAAGAATGACTAACCCCTATAACTATATAATAATATGAATTATATATATTATATATGTGTGCCAATGGGTTAGCATGGGGAAAGCTTCAGGCTGCCTATTTGAAACACCAGAAAGATCTGCCGGGCGGCCCGCTCGCCCTGCGCCTGACATGACCAGACCACCCTTCGGGGCCTGGCGAGACCGCAGCCTTCACCGGCCAGCCCTCTCGCCACGCTCGCCCAAGCGAAGAGGAGGTCTTGATGACCCAATCCGAAAACACCCCGCGCTGCATTCTGGCGCTCGATCTCGGCACCACCACCGGCTGGGCCATCCGTGGCTATGACGGTTTGATCACGACCGGCACAGCCAGTTTCCGTCCCGGACGTTATGACGGCGGCGGTATGCGCTATCTGCGTTTCACCAACTGGCTGACGGAACTCGACCGGTTGTCCGGGCCCATTGCGGCCATCTGGTTCGAAGAGGTCCGCCGCCATGCCGGAACCGACGCAGCCCATGTTTATGGCGGGCTGATAGCCTCGCTGACGGCCTGGGCTGAACTACGGGGAATCCCGTATCAGGGTGTGCCGGTCGGCACCATTAAACGTCACGCGACTGGACACGGAAACGCGCCCAAGCAAGCCATGATCGCGGCCGCCCGTGCGCGGGGTTACAGCCCGGCTGATGACAACGAGGCCGATGCCATCGCCATCTTGCATTGGGCCCTTGAGACCTGGGGAGGTGTGGCATGAGGTTCACTCCCAAGGGCTATGGCGGCCAGCGCCGCGATCCCGAGCAGGTCAAGCGGGAGGGTTGGCATGAACAGCATGTACTGGCCGTGTCTCTGGACGACCCGCGCCTGACCTGGCCCGAGCGCGAACTCGTCCGTCAGCTTGGCGAAAAGCTCTATGGCAGACTTCCTGCCGCGAGGGAGGTGCGCCATGGCTGATCACATCTGGACCGCTGAGGACGTCGCCGATCATTTTGAGGAAGCGTTCCGCACCCTGCGGAAGCTCCCGCCGGTAAAGGTGCAAGGATACTTCAGCGCATGGCCGCAGATCGTGCGGACCGATCGTGAAATCCTCGCGATGGAGCCTGAGCCCATGCGGGTCTGGCCATCGGCCAGCGCCATCACCCGGTTGGAGCAAACCTTCGATTGGGTGCTGTGGATCGGCGAGGACGAGCGTCGTCTGATCTGGTGGCGCGCTGCCCGGCGTCCATGGAAGGAGATCACCTATGAATTGGGTGTCAATCGCAGTACGGCTTGGCGGCAGCACAAGCTCGCGCTGACCAAGATCGCGACCCGGCTCAATGCTGCAGCTGCATAAAGTGTTGCAACACTTTTGTTTTCGACAGCTGCAACAACTCCATGCTATGTGAAGCATATGATGGGGAGAGTACGTCGCGGAGACGTCTCTCCCCGTTTTCCTAATGGATTTAGGTGGTTCGAAGTGGTGCAAATGGTGACCGGATTACCGAAAAACTATCACCGCTCAAAATTTTTTACATCGTAACCCATTGAAATTGAACGGGTCCCTCCTGTTTGCAACCGTATTCGGGGGGGCGAGGCGCGGCGCTTTCCCAGTCACACCCTAAAAAATACCCGTTTCGTTTCGCTTTGAGTTCAGACGTAACAAAACAAGGGCCTGACGGTCCCTAAAACCCTTTTGAAACGAAATGGCCCCTTTGACCCATTTCGTTTCGCGCGCTGACCCCGTTTCGTTTCGGGCCAAATTCGAGGACATTGTGATGGACGTTGTCGACCTGCCGCTCGAGCAGATCATTCCCTATGCGCGCAACCCGCGGAACAACGCAGAGGCTGTGGCGACGGTCGCAGCGTCAATCCAGGAATTCGGGTGGCGTCAGCCCATCGTGGTGGATGAGGCGATGGTCGTGCTGGCCGGGCACACGCGGCTGGAAGCAGCTCGCAAGCTCGGTTTCAAAACCGCGCCGGTGCATGTCGCCAAAGGGCTGACCGCCAATCAGGCGCGGGCGTTCCGGATCATGGACAATCGATCCAGCGAGAATGCCGAATGGGACACGGACTTGCTGAACCTCGAACTGGCGGACCTGCTGGAGGCGGATTTTGACCTTGGGCTGACCGGCTTCACCGAGGACGAACTGAACGCGCTGATGTCGAGCCTTGATGCGGGCACCGGTCCGCAGGAGGGCGAAGACGAGATCCCGGAAACCCCGGAGGAGCCCATCAGCCGTCCCGGCGATCTCTGGATCTTGGGCAACCATCGGCTGCTCTGTGGCGACAGCACCGTTGCTACGGATGTCGAGCGCTTGCTCGGCACAGTGAAGCCGTTGCTGATGGTCACAGATCCTCCATACGGTGTGGAATATGATCCCAGCTGGCGAAACCAGGCAGGTGCGGCCAAGACCAAGCGCACCGGCAAGGTGCTGAACGATGACCGAGCTGACTGGCGCGAAGCCTGGGCGCTGTTTCCCGGGGATGTCGCATATGTCTGGCACGGTGCGTTGCACGCGGCGACGGTCGCCGAAAGTCTCGAGGTCGCGGGCTTCACCATCCGGTCGCAGATCATCTGGGCCAAGGAGCGGCTCGTTCTGAGCCGGGGCGATTATCACTGGCAGCATGAACCGGCCTGGTACGCCGTGCGCAAATCCGGCAAGGGTCATTGGGCCGGGGATCGCAAGCAGACGACATTGTGGCATATCCCGAACAAGGACCAGGACGCAAAGACGGTGCATGGCACCCAAAAGCCGGTCGAATGTATGCGCCGTCCTATCCTGAATAATTCGAGCCCGGGTCAGGCTGTCTATGAGCCTTTCATGGGATCTGGCACGACATTGATCGCGGCCGAGACCACTGGCCGCGTTTGCTATGGCATCGAACTGAACCCCGCCTACGTTGATGTCGCCGTCCAGCGCTGGCAGAAATTCACCGGGCAACAGGCTGTCCTTAAGAGCAGCGGACAGAGTTTCGATGATCTGAATGACAGGGCGGGTACAAAGCCTGACGCGGGCTAACTAAAAAAGGGCCAGCACGTGGCTGGCCCAGTTCAAGGCAGGTGACGCAGGCGAGCAGGCACTGCGTCAGCAGTTGAGGGCCATACAGGCGAATCCTCGGGATCAACTTTCCGCAAAGCAGTGGGGCGGGCAAGCGAGCGGGACCTGTTGGTGTCCGTGAGTCACCTCAAGGACACAGTGAGGTTCTGACGCCCGACCAGCCCAAGGTGCTGATCAGTTGACGTGTTCGCCTTCCTTGAAGGCGCTGTCGGTGATCTGGCGTAGAAGGCCCGCGTAGTGGTCAAGCGTGCCAACCGTCGCCCAGCCCACCTCTTCGGGGTGGCAGTCGAAATGTTCGTCGCTGAGTGCCTGAAGGCGCGCCAGCATCGCATCGATCTCGGCTTTCTTTGCAATGAAGGCGGCGAGGGCTGCCTCCCGGTTCCGCCGGGCGGTCTCGCTGCGGAGCTGGCTGCGGGCGGACTGTGTCAGGCGGTGGGTGGTCATGGCGGCGGTTCCTTCGGGTGCGTCGTTTTGGTAGGGCCAGCTTCGCTCTGATGTCCCCGCATATCCAGTATAATCGCAGCAATAACATAGCTTTAATCGGAGCATCCGGATCATCTCATGTCATCAGCGAGCCAGCCCATCGGGGTGATTGCAAAGCTCCTGGATCTCTCGGAGCGGCGGGTGCAGCAGCTGAGCCGCGAGGGCGTGATCCCGAAGGCCGAGCGCGGACAATACGACTTGATCGGCTCGGTACGCGGCTATGTTCGCTACCTCCGTGATCAGGCACAGAAAGCACAGGCGGGCGCACCGGATTATGCGGCCGAGCGGGCGCGGTTTATTCGGGCGCGCGCCGACCTTGCCGAGATGGAGGCCGAGGAAAAACGCCGATCGCTGATTGCGGCTGACCAGATCGAGGCCGCGTGGATTGCGGTGCTGGCGCTTCTGAGAACCCGCCTCTTGGCACTGCCTGACCGGCTGGCACCACAAGCCTTTGAACAATCAACCGTCGGAGACACCCGGAACCTGATCCGCGCCGCCATCCGCGAGGTGCTCGATGATCTCGCGCAGCCAGACATTGAATTCGAAACCGATCCTGAGATTGACGGGCTCGCCGATCCTGAAGCGGACGGTGGCAAAAGCGCTGGCCGTGCTGAAACCGCCGCCGGACCTGACGATCAGCGATTGGGCCGATCAGAACCGGCGACTGAGTTCTGAAGCCAGCGCCGAGCCTGGTCAGTGGCGCACGAGCCGCGCCGAATACCAACGTGGGATCATGGAGGCGGTCTCGGATGCCGCCACCGAAACTGTCGTGATCATGTCCAGTTCACAGGTGGGCAAAGCCCTGGCGCTGGATACGCCGCTGGTTACGCCGACCGGCTGGACCACGATGGGCGATGTGCAGGTCGGCGACATTCTTTTTGATGAAACCGGCGCGCCTTGCCGGGTCACTGGCGCCACGGATGTGATGCGCAACCGGCGCTGCTACCGTGTGCGGTTTTCGGACGGAAGCTCGATCATCGCCGATGCCGAACACCTGTGGGCGGTGGACAGCGATACGCCAGTGCGCGCGCAGGACGCGATGAGGGACCTGTTCCATGACGATCCACCGGGCGGTCCTGACGACGAAGGAGATTGCTGAGACAGCCCATTACTTTGGTGCGAAGAAAAGGAACAGATACGCCATCCCGGTAGCTGGGCCGCTTCAACTGCCCGAACAGGCATTGCCAATCCCGCCTTACGCCCTTGGCGTCTGGCTGGGGGACGGCCACAGCTACGGCTCGCAGATCACCTGCCATCAGGATGATCTGGAAATCGCCGATCATCTCCGGGCCTGCGGCATGGAGGTTGAGGTCAAGTCGAAGGACAAACGGGTTCCGCATATCCTGACGCTGAAGCCCACGCTGCCTTGGCCCGACAATATGTGTCGCCGTGGCCACGACATGGATGTGCTGGGCCGCCATGGGAATGGGCAATGCGCGGAATGTGGCCGGCAGTTCGCTATGCAGTGGAAGCACGGCCTTCCCGTTGATCCTATATTGGAAGAAGGAAAGCCGTTTAGCCTGCGCTTGCGGGAGATGGGGCTGGCCAAAGATCGGAAGACGCCAGAAACCGGCAAACACATTCCGCCCGCCTACCTGCGCGCCTCGATTGATCAGCGTCTGGCTCTCCTGCAGGGTCTGATGGACACGGACGGCTATATCGCTGAATGCGGCCGCTGCGAGTTCATCACGGTTCATCCGCGTCTGGCCGAGGGCTTCGGCGAGCTTCTTGCCTCTTTGGGCATCAAGTTCACCGCCGTGGACAAGCAGCCGACGGTTGTAATCGATGGCGAACGGCGTCTTGGTAATCCCGCGACGCGGTTCTCCTTCATGATCTATGACGACACGCCAGTGTTCCGACTGGCAAGGAAGAGCGCGCGTCAGGTCTCGCGCGCGGGGCGGCGGACGACGGAAACCGAGCGGCGCCGCATTGTGGCCGTCGAGCCGGTCGAAAGTGTTCCTGTGCGCTGCATTCAGGTGGACAGCCCGAACCGTTTGTATCTGGCCGGGCGTACCATGATCCCGACGCACAATACGGAAATGCTCAACAACGCTGTTGGCTACCATATCGACCAGGATCCGGCACCGATCATGGTGGTTATGCCGACCGAGCGGGATGCGGAAACCTGGTCGAAGGACCGCTTCTCGCCGATGGCGCGGGACACGCCCTGTTTGCAGGACAAGATCGCCAATCCGAAATCTCGGGATGGCAACAACAAGATCCTGCACAAACGGTTCCCGGGCGGGCATCTGACCATTGTGGGCGCCAATGCGCCCTCGGGGTTGGCGAGCCGCCCGATCCGGTTGCTCTTGTGTGATGAGGTGGACCGCTATCCGTTCAGCGCAGGCGCTGAAGGCGATCCGGTCAACCTCGCCAAAAAGCGCACGGTGACCTTCTGGAACCGCAAGATCGTGCTGGTCTCGACGCCGACGAACAAGGGGGCGAGCCGGATTGAGGCGGCATTCGAGGAAAGTGACCAGCGCCGGTTTTGGGTGCCGTGCCCCGCGTGTGCTCACGAACAAATCCTGACCTGGGGGCAGGTGAAATGGGACAAGGACGAGAACGGCGGCCATCGCCCGGAAACCGCGCGCTACCACTGCGCAGATTGCGACGCCTCCTGGAAGGATGAGACCCGCTGGGCTGCCATCTCCAAGGGTCGCTGGATCGCGGAGGCACCGTTCAACGGGACGGCCGGGTTCCATCTGAACGAGATCTATTCGCCCTGGGTGCGGCTCGAGGCCATGGCCAAGGGGTTCCTGTCCGCGCGCGCCGGTGGGGACGAAACGATGAAAACCTTCGTCAATACCTCGCTTGGCGAGACCTGGATGGAAAGCGGCGAGGCGCCGGACTGGCAGCGGCTGCAGGGGCTGAAGGAGAACTGGCCGGCAGGCACGGTGCCCGAGGCTGGCCTCATCCTGACGGCCGGGGCGGATGTGCAGAAGGACCGGATCGAAGTTGATGTCTGGGCCTGGGGGCGGGGGCTCGAAAGCTGGCTCGTGGATCATGTCGTCATCGGGGGCGGTCCGGGGGAGCCGGCCTGTTGGAGAAAGCTCTCTGACCTGCTTGGTCGCACCTGGCAACATGCCAGCGGCACGCCGATGACCATCGCGCGGCTTGCGATCGATACGGGCTACGAGACAGCCGCGGTCTATGCCTGGGCGCGGCAGGTGGGCTTTGGACAGGTGGCACCCGTCAAAGGCCTTGAAGGCTTTAATCGGGCAAGCCCGGTGACCGGGCCGACGTTTGTCGATGCGACGATCGCGGGCAAGCGTCTTCGCCGCGGGGCGCGGCTTTGGACCATCGCCACCTCCACCTTCAAGGCTGAGACCTATCGTTTCCTGCGGCTCGATCCGCCGGAAACCAGCCCGGTGGATCAGGAGAAGTTCCCTCCCGGCTTTCTCCATCTGCCGGGCTGGGTCGATGCCGAATGGCTGAAGCAGTTGACGGCCGAGCAGCTGGTTACGGTCAAGAACAAGCGCGGCTTCGCCAAACTCGAATGGCAGAAGCTGCGGGAACGGAATGAAGCGCTCGACTGCCGGGTCTATGCCCGTGCGGCCGCTTGGATCCTCGGGGCCGACCGCTGGTCGGATGCGCGGTGGGAGGAATTGGCGGCACAGTTCGCGGTCTCTGATGCCAAGGGCACCGCCTCTGCCGGGGGCCCGCAATCCGCGCGCAAAGCACAGGTGCGCCGCGTTGCGCGGTCAACATATATGGGATGACAGACAATATGGTGGATTTGGCGACACTGAAACTCCGCCGGGAAAGTCTGACAGCACAACGGGCATCCGGCGTGGCCCGCGTCAGCTATGACGGCAAGATGGTGGACTATCGCTCCATCGCGGAGATCGACCGGGCAATCGAGGCGCTCGACCGTGAGATCGCTGCGGCTGAAGGCCGACGAATGGTGCGCCAAGTTCGCATAACAGCGACCAAGGGTCTCTAACCGACATGGCATTGTTCGACATGTTCCGCCGCCCCAAGCCGGGCGGCCCTGAAGCCATGCGCGCGCGCCTCGAGGGGGCGATGGCCAAGCGCCGCTTGCGCGGCTGGAACCCTCCGCTTGAGAATATCAACGCGCTGGTCGCCTCGGGTGGCCCGCGGCTCTTGGCGCGCTCGCGCGAGTTGGTAGTGACCAACGGCTATGCCGCCAATGCCTGCGAGGCTTTCGCGGCCAACCTCGTCGGCGACGGCATCAAACCCTCGTCGCTCATTCGCGATGCCGACTTGCGCGACCAGGTCCAAAAGCTCTGGCTCGCCTGGACGGATGAGGCAGACGCGGATGGCCTGACGGATTTCTACGGCCTGCAGGCCATGGTCGCACGCGAGATGTTTGTCGCGGGCGAATGCTTTGTGCGCCTGCGCCCGCGCCGTGCGGAGGACGGGCTTCTGGTGCCTTTGCAGATGCAGCTTCTCCAGTCGGAGATGCTGCCGTTTGAGAAAACCGAAACGGACCCGAACGGGAACCGCATCCGCTGCGGGATTGAGTTCGACCTGATTGGACGGCGGGTGGCCTATCATTTCCGCCGCCGCCATCCGGGCGACAGCACGGATCAGCGGGTTGCGCTGCCGGACACGGTGCGGGTGCCTGCCGAGGAGGTATTGCACATCTACCGGCCGATCGATGCGGGCCAGATCCGAGGCTTGCCGCATATCGCCCCGGCTATGGTGCGGCTCTTCCTGCTCGATCAATATGACGACGCTGAACTCGACCGCAAAAAGACCGCGGCGATGTTCGCGGGCTTTATTACCAAGACGGCGCCAGAGGACCCGATGATGGGCGAAGGCGAAGCCGATCTCGACGGAGCCGCGATTGCGAGCCTTGAGCCCGGAACGATGCAGGTGCTCCTGCCGGGTGAGGATGTGAAGTTCTCAAGCCCCGCCGATGTCGGCGGCGGATACGAGGCCTTCCAATACCGCACGCTGCTCGCGGTCTCGGCCTCCCTGGGGCTGCCCTATCATCTGGTCACCGGCGATGTCCGGCAGGCGAACTATTCCAGCCTGCGGGCCGAGCTTGTCGAGTTCCGCCGCCGCATCGGGCAGTTGCAGCACGGGGTCATGGCACACCAGCTTTGCCGCTCAATCTGGCGGCGATGGCTTGAAACGGCTGTGCTCTCGGGTGCGCTCAATGCTGATCCTGTCATCGCGCGGCCCGTACAATGGATCCCGCCGCGATGGGACTGGGTCGATCCGTTGAAAGACATCCAAGCCCAAGTGCTCGCGATGGAAGCGGGTCTGACGTCCCGGCGCAAAGTGGTCGAGGCCACGGGTTATGACATCGAAGAGGTCGACCGTGAAAATGCCTCTGATGCCAAACGCGCAGCAGACTTGGGCCTGACCTATCGCGCCAGCCCCGGCGAAACACAGGGGGCAAGGGCCACGCCAACGCGCATTCCAGACCAAAATACCCCCAACGAGGACGGCAGCGGGTCGTCCACGACACCGCAGCAGGAGTAACATCATGAAATCCTGGTACACGATCCGTGCCCGAGCGTCGGGAACGGAAGTCCTGATCTATGACGAAATCGGCGCCTATGGTGTCAGCGCCAAGGGGTTCCTCGCGGAACTGGGCGCGCTGCCCGACGATGCCGCCATTGATCTGCGCCTCAACAGCCCCGGCGGCTCGGTCTTTGACGCGGTGGCGATCTACAATGCGCTGAAACGGCACACGGGCGACATTACCGTCTGGATCGATGGCATCGCGGCTTCGGCGGCCAGCTACATCGCGATGGCAGGTGATACGATCATTATGCCGGAAAACGCTTTCCTGATGATCCACGACCCCTCGGGGTTGGTCATGGGCACGGCCGAGGACATGCGCTCCACCGCCGAGGCGCTCGACAAGGTGAAGGGCAGCCTGATCCAGGGCTATGCCACGAAATCGGGCACGCCGGATGAGGAAATCGCCGCCCTGATGGCGGCAGAGACCTGGCTGGACGCAAAGGACGCGCTGGATCTCGGCTTCATCGACCGCATCGCCGAGCCTGTGAAACTCGCCGCCTCCTTCGATGTGGCACGGTTCCGCAACGCGCCGCCGGAAGTGGTGGAAGCGGCAAGTGAACCCTATGAACCCGCAGCCTCGGAGCCTGAACCCGAGGGTGTTACAGACGCCAACACCCTGCCTGACCCCGAACACCCGGCTGCAGACGCGCCAAGCCATGACGCAAGCGAGCTCACAATGGTCGACACCGCGACCGTCCGCGCCGAAGCCATCGCCCATGCGCGCGCTGTAATCGATCTTTGCCGCCTTGCAGGTCAGCCGCAGATGGCAGGTCGCTTCCTCGAAGAAGACGTGGGTCTCGATGAGGTCCGCAACCGGCTTCTCGCAGCCAAGGCCGAAGCCACCCCCGACATCACCGCTGCCCATGCCCAGCCCGGACGGGCGGTGCCCACCCAATCCTGGGGCGATGTGATCGCCCGAACCTTCAAGACGAAAGGATAAGGCATCATGACGACGCTCACTGAAGGCAAACACGCGGGCGACTTCCTCGTCTGGGAGGTGCTGCGCGATTACACCCGAGAAACCGTCACCATCGCCTCGGGGGCCGGAAAGCTCGAGCCCGGCACGGTGCTGGGCAAGATCACCACCGGCGGAAAATACACAGGGCTCGCACCGGCGGCCACGAACGGCAGCCAGAACGTCGCCGGCATTCTCTGGGCCGGCGTTGACGCATTGTCAGCTGATGCACCGGGCGTCGTCGTGCTGCGCGGCCCCGCCATCGTCAACAGCCACCAGATCGTCTGGCCCGAGGGTGCGACCGAGGCCCAGATCACCGCCGCCACCACGGCTTTGGCCGCGCTTGGCATCATTCTGCGTTAAGCCTGAGAGAGAAAGGACATCCCCATGGCAAACATGGACATCTTCGAGGGCGACGCCTTCAGCATCATCGAGCTCACCCAGGCTCTGGAAAACATCCCCTTCAAACCGGCGATCCTGTCGGGGGCGGGCCTCTTCGGCTCGCGCGGCGTGCGCCAACGCACCGTGATGATCGAAAGTCGCGATGGCACACTATCGTTGATCCCGTTCTCGGAGCGGGGTTCGGCTTATGAACAGCAGATCCCCGAGCGTCGCGACATGCGCGCGTTCGTGTGCCGCCAGTTCAAGAAGCAGGACGTGCTTTGGGCTTCAGAAGTCCAGGCCATCCGCGATTTCGGCTCTGAGACTGCGACCCAGCAGGTGCAGACCGAGGTGGCGCGCAAGATGGCGCGTCTGCGCAACGACGCAGAGGCCACCTTCGAGTTCCACCTGTTCAACGGCATCCAGGGCGTGGTGAAGGACCCAAAGGATGGGGCCACGGTCATCAATTACTATACCGAGTTCGGCATCACGCCTGCGGCCGAGGTCGACTTCGATCTCGACAATGCAAGCCCGGCGTCGGGCGCGCTTCGCAAGCGCTGTCAGGCGCTGATTGAAAGCGTCGAGGATAGTCTTGGCGGCTTGGCCGCAGGTCAGGTGCAGCTGCGCGCCGAATGCGGCTCGGCCTTCTTTGCCGATCTTGTTGCGCACAAGGAGGTGCGCGAGACCTATCTCAACACCGCTGCCGCCGCCGATCTGCGCGGCCGCGTCGGCGAAGAGGTCAGCTTTGGCGGCATCACCTTCCGCCGCTATCGGGGAGGCCTTGGCTTCGGCGTGCCGACCGATAAGGCGTATTTCTACCCTGAAGGTGTCGAGGGGCTCTTCGAGATTTACTACGCGCCGGCCGACACATTCGAGACGGTAAACACGCTGGGTCTGCCGCTCTATGCGCGCATGATCCCCGACCGCGACCGTGACGAATGGGTGCGCCTCGAGATCGAAAGCAACCCGCTGCCGATCTGCACCCGGCCGCAAGTCTTGCGCTCGGCAAAGCGGACCTGATGAATGCCTTCGCTGACGCCCTCAGGGTGCTCTTTCTCGATGCCAATCTCTCGGTCGAGATTTGGCATCGGGACAGCGAGGGGCAGTTCACCCGCGCGCGGGGCATCCTGCGCCGACCTGACGAGATCACCGAGTTCGGCGCGGCGCGGCTTCTTTCGGACAACACCCGTATCGATGTCCGGGTGGCGGATATCCCAGCACCTCGGCCGCAGGAGCAGATCCTGATCGGGGACGAAACCTTTCTGATCCAGGGCGAGCCGCGCCGTGACCGCGAGCGGCTCATTTGGACGATTGAACTGACCCCCGCATGAAATTGGGCCTCGACATCACACCCGACCTCGTCGCCGTGATGGCCGCCGAGATTAAAGCAGGCGAAAAGGCCGTCAGCGCCGCGATGCGGGAAGCCGGAACCGAACTGAAATCCGCTTGGCGCGGGCAGATCACCCAAGCGGGGCTTGGTCGGCGGCTAGCAAATTCGATCCGGAGCCAGACCTATCCAAAGGCTGGTGAAAGCCTGAAAGCCGCAGCGCTGGTCTGGTCGAAGGCCCCGGAGGTTGTCGGGGCGCATGACACGGGCCCGCTGATCCGCTCGAAGGATGGGTTCTGGCTGGCCATACCGACGGCGGCGGCCGGCAAAGGCCTGAAGGGTGGTCGCATCACACCGGGCGAATGGGAACGGCGGCGGGGGCTGCGGCTGCGATTTGTTTATCGGCGCCGGGGGCCAAGCCTCTTGGTGGCCGATGGGCGGTTGAACAGCCGTGGACTGGGCGTTGCATCGCGGTCGAAGACTGGGCGTGGCAAAACAACGGTGCCGATCTTCCTGCTGGTGCCGCAGGTGAAGCTGGCGAAACGGCTTGACTTGGCGCGGGATGCAGAGCGCGCGAAGGCGGCCGTGCCGGGGCTGATCGTGGCGAACTGGAAGTGAAGAGGAGGCGTCCGAACAGCGGGCTTCTTCAACGCATCATGCCAGTCGCCGCCAAGTCAGCTGCACATACATCCGAGTGAATCTGATTCAACCTCTGAAGCAGCTGACCGGCATTTGGTCGCCTTGCTGGATCGGCATTGAGGACCTGTCGGAATAGCGTGTCGAGCCGGGTGTTCGCCGCTCCAACGACTGGCCGGATATCCATTTCTATGTCGTCAGCTACCCCGTTGGCCGGGGGCTTCTGAGGGTTAAATCCGGTGATGGCTCGATACAAAACCAGCCCCAGTTGATAGATGTCGCTAGCAGGTGTGAGAGAGATTTTTTCTCCTCGCGCAATCCTCACAAGCTCCGGTGTCCGATAAAAGAAAGGCATTGCTGCATACGCATTAAACTCCTCAGATAGTTCATTGTCCTCACCCATTAGAACCTTGGCCAGCCCTAGGTCGCCAAGTTTTGCGGCGTGGCCGTCAACAAGAATATTTGCGGGTTTGATGTCTCTGTGAACAATAGGCTGATCGAGCGTATGTAGGTAGTTGACAGCAGAAGCCACGTTATAGGCGTAGCGGATGGCTTCAAGCCGCGAAATTTGAGTGGCGCCTCTACCAATCATTGCTTCGAGGTTTTGCGGCACGTAATCGACCACGGCAAATGGATATTCCCTATCTCCTGAAACATAAGTGCCTTCATCATACACCTTGAGAAGCGCAGGATGATTAAGGCTTCTGTAGTGTCGTATCTCATCGAGAAATCTATTCCGGCGTCGGTCATCGCTGATTTTGTGAAAGACCTTTAACGCAAACTGGATTCCTTGATTTGGGCCGGAGGTGCAAGTGACGAGAAAGGTCGTGCCATTGCCGCCCTTCCCAAGAAATTTCTGGTTCAAGTAGTAAGCACCATCGGCTCGAACCGACTGAAGGTGATTCAGAAAGAAATGATCAAAATGAGGTGCCGCTTCCACTTTTTCTTCAGCGCTCATGTCCTTCAAAACCTCCAGCGTTTCTGTCTGATCCCGAGACCGACATCTCTCTGAGCAGAACGTAGTGAAACTCCAGCCACGACTCCAGTGCAATGACTCATAAGGCGCGACATCGACCACAAGGCCAAGGGATCGAGATATGAGCCTCCGCGAAACCATCCTAACCGCGCTGTACGCGCGACTTTCGGCGCTGCCCGCAACCGCCCTGCGCGGCGAGGTGCTGCCCGAGCGTGTCCCGCCCGATGGCCTGCTGATCCTGCGCGACGGTGAGCCGGGAGAACCCGAAGTAACGCTGTCTCCGCTGACATACCACTACCAGCACCGGGCCGAGATCGAGGCCGTCGTCCAGGGCGCAAACCGCGATGTCGCTTTCGATGCCCTCTGCGCTGAGATCGGCGCAGTTTTTTCTGCCGACCGAACTTTGGGCGGGCTTTGCGACTGGATTGAGGCCGAAGCCCCGCAGCCTGTCGATCTGCCTGTCGAGGGCGCGGCAAGCCTGAAGGCGGCCGTGATCAGGGTGTCCCTGTTCTACTCCACAAGCGATCCGCTTGGATAAGCGCCAACTGGCCGTTCCCCGGCTAAGTGCGCTGTGCGTTGGGATTGTCCCCGAGGAGTAGAAGCAAAAGGCAGGCCAGGATTGGCGAGAACAGCAGGCTCAGGACGACCCAGCCAAAGGCACTACGGCCACGCTTCGTGGCCATTTCTGCAGGAAGCAGGATGTAGATCCACAGTACGATATAAAGGGCTGCCAGCCCGATGATGATGGCGAAAATCGTTTCAAACATGGCAGCTCCTCAAATGCGCGTGTGATCCTAACCCCGGGGGGAAACCCGGGTTCTGTGATGTCACGCGACGCCTCTAGCATTGTTTCCGGTACAGGAGAACACCATGGCACGAGCCCAGGGGGCGCGGGCGCAGATGGCGCTTGCGTTCGAGACGACGTATGGAACGCCGCCAGTGAGCGGCTACACCAAGATGCCTTTTGCCAGCACGACGCTTGGTGCAGAACAACCGCTGCAGACCTCGGAGCTTCTGGGATATGGCCGTGATCCGCAGGCCCCGATCAAGGATGCGGTAACGGCCGATGGCGACGTGGTCGTGCCTCTGGATGCCGAGGCCTTCGGCTTCTGGCTGAAGGCGGCTTTTGGCACCCCGACGACCACCGGCACAGGCCCCTATACCCATGAATTCCGCTCTGGAAACTGGGCGCTGCCGAGCTTCTCGGTTGAGACCGGCATGCCCGAAGTACCGCGCTTTGCGATGTATTCCGGCTGCATGGTGGATTCCTTGAGCTGGCAGATGGCGCGCTCAGGGCTGCTGACCGCGACGGTCAGCATCGCGGCACAAGGCGAGGCCATTGCGACGAGCACCGCTGCAGGAACGCCCGCCAATATCGTGCTGAAGCGCTTTGGCCACTTCAACGGGGCCATCACGCGTAACGGGGCCAATATCGGTAACGTTGTCTCTGCCGAACTTACTTATGCCAACAATCTCGACCGGATTGAGACGATCCGGGCGGATGGCAAGATCGATGGCGCGGATCCCTCGATAGCCGCGCTGACCGGCAATGTCGTCGTGCGCTTCGCCGATCAGACATTGGTGACCCAGGCCATCAATGGCGAGGCCTGCGAGTTGGAATTCTCCTACACGCTGCCCACCGGCGAGAGCCTGACCCTGACAGCCCATGCCGTTTATCTGCCGCGCCCCCGGATCGAAATCTCGGGCCCACAAGGTGTGCAGGCGACCTTTGACTGGCAGGCGGCCAGCGATCCGGTGGTGGGCCGGATGTGCACCGTGACCCTGACCAATGACCGCGAGGATTACTGATGCTGCGCCTGAACCTTTCCACTGAACCACGCTGGCTCGATCTTGGCCACGGAGTGCGACTTCTTGTAGAGCCGCTGACGACCGCCATCATGCTGGCCGCGCGGAGCGATCCAACGATCATCGCGGCGGCGGAAGCGGACCGCGCTTCATCCAATGATGATCTCGCGCGCATTGTCGCCAAAGCCGTCGCCCGAATTGTCGTGAAAGACTGGGACGGCGTCGGCAATGAAGATGGCCAGCCGCTCACTCTCACGGCCGAAGGCATCGACGCGCTTCTGGAACTCTGGCCGATCTTCGAGGCCTTTCAGACCAAATACATCGCGGGTGCGCTCATTCTGGACGCGGAAAAAAACGTCTGACCGCTCTCGCCGAGTGGGAATTCGGCGGGGGCGGTGAGTATTGCGCGGCCTGTTCGGGTGCATGCCCGGACTGCCCGGGCCGCCTCCATAAACCCGTGACCCTTGAGGGCTGGCAGGTCTGGGATCTGGTTCAACGCCTCGGCGGTCAGCTTCGGATTGCCGGCGGCATGAGCGGCGGTGGCGTTCTCGGCTGGGATATGGCTGCTGCCCTTCAGCTTGGGGCTGCGCTCGGGCTTTCGCCTCTCATACTCGCGGAACTCTTGCCACCCATCGAGGCGGTGATGGTGCGCAAGATCAACGAAACCCTGCAGGCCGGATCAGGCCTGACCTGACCTCGTTTCCATTGGGTACGAGGTGTTATCCCTTGAGGACGTCTTCCGATGGCAGAAAAGCGCGTTTCCGTCCGGCTTTCCGCGACTGGCGGGCGGCAGGTGCGTGCCGAATTGGAAGGTGTCGGCGAGGCTGGATCGCGCGGCTTCGGCCGTCTCAGCCGTGAGATGGATCAGGCCAATGCGCGCATGGCGGCTTTTGCCCGCCGGGCCCGGATTGCCGCCACCGCAGCCGCAACGGCCTTGGCCGGTGCCGTTGTCGCGATGACCCGGTCAACTGTTTCTGCTGCGAACGAAATCAACCAGCTTTCCCAGGTGGCCAATGCCACACCGGAGGTGTTCCAGCGCTGGTCGGCCGCCTCGGCCACGGTGGGGATCGAGCAGGAAAAACTCGCCGACATCCTGAAAGACGTGAACGATCGGGTGGGGGATTTCCTGCAGACGGGCGGTGGCCCGATGGCTGACTTTTTTGAGAACATTGCGCCCCGCGTCGGCGTCACTGCTGACCAGTTTGCGCGCCTCTCGGGGCCGGAAGCGCTACAACTCTATGTCTCGAGCCTCGAGCGCGCAGGTGTCAGCCAACAGGAGATGACCTTCTATCTCGAGGCCATGGCATCCGATGCCACGCGGCTCATTCCGCTTCTGCAAAACGGTGGGGCAGAGATGACCCGGCTCGGTGCGCAGGCGCAGGCGCTTGGAGCGGTGCTCGACGCCGATGCCATCGCCGCCATGCGCCGATCCGAGCTGGCCCTCGTGAGCATCGGGCAGGTCTTCACCGGCGTGCGCAACCGGATCGCCGTGGCGCTGGCGCCGACCTTGGAAGCCGCCGCGACGGCGTTTGACGCGTTGGCGTCTTCCACGAGCCCGATTGCCCAGGCCTTCGATGCCGTGCTGGCCAATCTCGACCGGCTGGCGGTCTACGCCGGAACCTTCGCCGCCTTCCTCGCCGGACGCTGGGTTGCTGCGATGGCGGCGGCTACCCTGTCGGTGCGCGGGCTCGCCACCACGCTGGTGGTTCTCAAAGGCGTGCTGATCCGCACCGGCATTGGCGCTCTGATCGTGGGGGCGGGGGAGCTCGTCTACTGGTTCACCCGTCTGACCGAGGGTGCCGGGGGCTTCGGAGAGACCATGCGGCTTCTGAAGGATGTTGTCGTCGAGGTCTGGGACCGGATCCAGCTCGGAGCAGCGGCGGCAGGGGCGCGGTCCGCGGCGATGTTTTATGACCTCAAATCCGATGCGGCCTCGGCCATGGCGTCGGCGATTGAAAGCGTGGTCGCCTTTGGCAATGTGGCGGCGAACACGTTTGAAGGGGCACTGCTGGCGGTCAGGGCGAGCTGGTCGCGCCTGCCGGAGGTAATCGGGGATCTGGCTTTTGTGGCCGCGAACCGGATGCTCGACGGGGTGGAGGCCATGCTGAACGGGGCGATCCGGCGCATCGATGCCTTTACGGGCCGGATCCGCGAGGCGCTGGCTGCCGTCGGGATTGAGACCACCTTTGGCGCGATCGGCGAGATCGATCTCGGCGATATAGCCAACCCGTTCGCCGGGGCCTCTGCCGAGGCCGGGACATCTGCCGCCGAGGCCTTCCGGCGGGCGTTTGAAGACACCCCGCTGACGGTTCCGGATCTGGGACTGGAGGGGATTGCTGCCGAGGCGCTGGCCACGGCCGGCCGGTTCCGGCAGGCGGCGGAGGATCTGATTGCCGCTGGAAAACTGCCGCTGGAAGCCTGGCAGGCGCTCAGGGAGGCGGTCACCGGGGCCGGCGGGGCGGGAACAGCTGCGCTTGATGCGGCGGCGGCCTCTGCCGACAAGGTGACCGGGGCGCTCGGGCGCGCAGGGGGAGCTGCAAAGGGGGCGAAGGCCGAGCTGACAGGGTTTGCCGCGGTTCAGAAAAGCCTGAGTGCGTATGCCAGGGACGCGATGAACTGGGGCAAGGGGCTGGGCGAGACGCTGGTCTCGGCCTTTCAGGGGGCGGAGACGGCGCTGCGGGGTTTTGTCGAAGGCGGCAAGCTCGACTTCCGGTCACTGATCCGCTCGATGATAGCCGATCTTGCGATGCTGGCGATCCGGCGCAATATCCTGGGCCCCCTTGCCACGGCACTTGTGGGCGTGTTTGGCGGGGGCGGGTCGGGGCTGGTGACAGCGGCGGTCTCGCATACGGGCGGGATGGCGGGGATGTCCGGGGTCACGCGGTCTGTGCCGGCGGCGGTCTTTGCCGGCGCCCCGCGTCTGCATGGCGGGGGCTGGGCCGGGCTGCGGCCGGACGAGGTGCCGACGATCCTGCAACGGGGCGAGCGGGTGCTCTCGCGCCGGGAGGTGGCGCAGGGCGCGGCTGCATCGGCCGGGGCGGTCGATGTGCGGGTCTGGGTGGATCAGGGCGGCAGCTGGCAGGCGGCGGTGGAGCGGATCAGCGGCACTGTTGCGGCCGGCGTGATGCAGGCGGGGCTCCGGCAGTATGATCGGGAGGTTCTGCCGGCGCGGGTCGGGGCGATCAGTGCCGATCCCCGGAGGGTGGGCTGATGGCGCTGAGTTATCCGCTCGACCGGGATGACTTTCTGGGCGTCTTGCGGATCCGGAGCTTCAGCCTGGAGCTGGGGGAGCGGATGGAGGTCTCAGGGCTGGCGGACGGGTCCGTGCTGCGCGATCAGCTGGGACCGCGGCTCTGGCGCGGGCGGGTGGAGCTGCACCCGGCACCGTTTGCCCAGGCCCGGGCCATGGCGGCACGGCTGGCGCTGTTGCAGGAGCCGGGGCGCAGCTTTCTGGCCTGGCCGGTAGATCAGGCCGGGCCGGCGCGGGACCCCAAGGGGACACTGCTGGGCGCGGCAGCCCCTCAGATTGCCAGCCTCGCGCCGGATGCGCGGGAATTGTCGCTCTCGGGCCTGCCTGCGGGCTATGAGCTGAGCTGCGGTGACGGGCTGAGCTTTCTCTATGGCAGCGATCCGGTGCGCCATGCTTTCCACCGCATTGTCACCGGGTCCGTTGTGGCCGACGGGACGGGAGCGACCTCTGAGTTCGAAGTGGTCCCGTCGCTGCGGGCCGGGGCTGCCATTGGCGCGCCGGTCACGCTGCTGCGCCCGGCCTTCAAGGCGGTGCTGCTGCCCGGCACGGTCACGGCGGGCAGTTCGGAACGCATGCGCACGGGCGGGGCGTCCTTCGAGTTCATTCAGACCCTCAGATAGGAGAGCCTTGTCATGCGGGCCATGACCTCACCGGTTCTTGCGCGGCTGGCGGCGCGCGAGGGGATTTGCGCGCGCGTGCTGCTCTGGGTGAAAGCCCGGGAGCGCGACAGCGGGGCTGAGGCCTGCCTCGGGCTCTGGTCGGGCGAGGATCATGCGGTCTTCGTGATCGGCGGGGAGAGCCGGAGCTATTTTGGCGCCGGCGGGCTGATCTCGATGCCGCCTCTGACCTCGGAGGTAGGACTGAACGTGCGCAGCCACCGGCTGGTGCTCTCGCCGCTGGCGCCGGAGGTGAGCCAGCTCATCCGTGGCTATGATCCGCGTCTCGCGCCTGTCGAGATCCATGTGGCCAGTTTTGATCCCGCCACCGGGGCGCTGCTGGCCGAGCCTGCGCGGGTGTTCCGGGGGGTGATCAACACGGTCACGGTGGAAACCCCGCCCGAGGGTGGCGAGGCGCGGGTCGAGCTGGAGCTGCTGAGCGCGGCCCAGGCGCTCACCCGCACGCTGGCTCTCAAGAAATCCGCGGAAACCCTGCGCCTGCGCGCGCCCGCAGATGGGTTCCGCCAGTATATCGCCGTCACCGGCGCTGTGGAGACGGTCTGGGGCGAGGCGCGCGCCACCCGGCCCGCGGACAGCTGACCCTGCGCGCATCACACGCCCTGACATTCCTCACTCTCGGAGAGATCCCGATGACCCGTTTGCCCGACTGGACCCCGCGCCTTGTGCGCTGGCTCGCCCTTGCTGCGCCGCGCCCCTTTGTGCCGGGCACGCATGATTGCGCGCTGTTTCTGGCGGGCGCGGTGGAAGCGATGACCGGGGTGGATTATGCCGCCTCCTACAGGGGGCGCTATACCACCCTGCGCGGGGGGCTGCGCATCCTGCGCCGGGACGGGTTTGCCGATCACATCGCGCTGGCTGCGCATCATCTGCCGGAGATCTCCCCGGCTGCGGCCCGCCCTGGGGACGGGGTAGTGGTGGAGACGCCGGATGGCCCGGCGCTGGGGCTGCATCAGGGCGAGGCGGTCTGGGTGCTGAGCCCCCAGCGTCTGGCGCTGGTCCCTGCCGAGCGGGTGATCCGCGCCTTCGGGGTCTGAGCCATG
Source organism: Thalassobius vesicularis (assembly GCF_004799325.1). GTDB lineage: Bacteria > Pseudomonadota > Alphaproteobacteria > Rhodobacterales > Rhodobacteraceae > Thalassobius > Thalassobius vesicularis. The sequence continues at coordinate 23,260 of NZ_SSMD01000013.1, read as the reverse complement.
CCCCAGGTTGGTGCATTCTTTGCGGGCATGTTCTCGGCCGCAGCCCCGGCGATCGGGTCGGCCACGTTCGGGGCCTGGGCGGCAGGCGCAGGGGTGTCGGGCTTTCTCACCACGACGGTGCTGGGCCGGCTTCTGAGCACGGTGGCGCTGACGGCGCTGTCGCGCGCACTTGCTCCCAAACCCACGGTGCCGGGGATCCGGACGACGCAGACCCTGACCGGGGGCGTGACACCGGCGAGCTTCATTCTGGGGCGCTATGCCACCGAAGGCCAGCTGGTCTGCCCGCCGATGAGCCACGGGCGCGATGGCGGCACGCCGAATGCTTACCTGACCTATGTGATCGAGCTTGGGGATGTGCCGGGTCAGACCCTGGAAGGGGTCATCGTTGATGGCCGTGCCTGTGTGCCGGATCTGGACAATCCGCATGCGGATTACGGCTTTCCGCTGCCGGAGCTCAGTGAGAGCCGGACCCGGACGCAGGTGGTGGGCAGTGATCCGGTGGATGGCTATCCGATCTATGACGAGGTCACGACCGAGACTCCCACGGCCTGGGTTCGGTATTACGACGGCACGCAGGTCGCGGCCGATCCGATGCTGACGGACCGGTATGGCGATTATCCCGAACGGCCATGGACGGCGGACATGGTGGGGACGGGGATCTGCTATGCGATCCTGACCTTCCGGCTGGCCCGGGCGATCTACACGGGCTTTCCACAGGTGCGCTTCGTGCTGGGGGGCATTCCGCTTTATGATCCGCGCGCTGATGACACGGCCGGCGGCGCCGGTCCCCAGCGCCGGGAGGACCCCGCCACCTGGACCCCTTCTGAAAACCCCGCCGTGCAGGTCTACAATATCCTGCGGGGCATTGCCCTGCCGGGCGGTCATGTCTGGGGCGGGGATATGGCGGCGGAGGATCTGCCGGCCGGGAGCTGGTTTGCCGCGATGACGGCGGCGGATGCGCCGGTGGCGCTCGACGAGGAAGGTGCCAGCGAGCCGGCCTGGCGCAGTGCTTACGAGGTCTTTGTTGCCGATGAGCCGGCCGGGGTGATCGAGGAACTGCTCAAGCCCTGTTCGGGTCAGCTTGCGGAGATCGGGGGCGTGTGGAAGATCCGCCTCGGGGGACCGGGCCTTCCGGTCTTCTTCTTCAGCGATGCGGATGTGAACATCTCCGACAGCCAGCAGTTCGATCCCTTCCCGGCGCTGGCGGACACCTATAATGGTGTGCATGCGAGCTATCCCGATCCCGATGCGCTCTGGAACAGCGTCGATGCGCCGCCGCGTTATGATGCCGGCTCCGAGGCGGCCGACGGACACCGGCGCCTCATCGCCGATCTGAGCCTGCCGGCCTGTCCCTATGCCAATCAGGTGCAGCGGGTGATGCGGGCTTATCTTGAAGAAGAGCGGCGCATGCGGCGTCATGTTCTGACGCTGGCGCCCGAGGCCATTCCGCTCGAGCCGCTCGATGCGGTGGCCTGGAGCTCGGCGCGCAATGGCTATGAGGCGAAGATCTTCGAGGTGGTCACGATCGTCGATCCGCTGGTCACCTCGAAACCTCAGCTCAGTCTGCGCGAGCGCGATCCGGCCGATTATGACTGGCAGCCGGGGTTTGCGCTGCCGGTCAGCCTGCCGAGCCCGGCCACGGTGCCGGCGCGGCCCCTCAGTGTCGGTCTGTGGTCGGTGGCGCCGACCAGCCTGCGCGGCGCCGATGGCACGGCGCGTCGTCCCGGGCTCTTGCTGAGCTGGCAGGGGGCGGATCGCGATGAGGCGGCGGGCCTGCGCTACCGGGTGCGGCTGGCGGCCACGCAGGAGGTGGTGGCCACGGGCCAGACCGAGGATGCGGCCGAGGGGGCGCGGGTGATCTCGGAGGGAGTGCTGCCGGACACGGACTATCAGGTCCGGGTGGCCTGGGCCGCGCGGGACGGGCGCGAGTGCCTCTGGTCGGACTGGGCTGCGGTCACGACGCCCGACACGCGGCTGGCCCCGCCGGATCTCGATCCGGGCGTGCAGGGCGCGCTCAGCGATGCGGTCAGTGCGCGGGCCGATCTCGATGCGCTGACGGATGGCTATACCGGCACGCTGGCGGGGACGGTTGCGGGGTTTGACGGGGTGATTGCGGGTCTTGAGGCCACGCTGGCGTCTGTCTCGGGGGATCTGACGGATCTCTCCGGCGCCTATGGCGCGCTCACCACCGGTTTTGCCGGCACACTTTCGGCGGCCGTCGGGGATCTTGCCGCTCAGATCGGCGGGCTTGATCAGGCGGTGCTCGATGCGCGCGCCGAGGCCGCAGCGGCAATTGCGCCGCTTGGCGCAACCGTACCGCGCGCGCCATATACGAACTGGACCAGGGACAGCACGAACACGGCTGCGCCGGCCAGGCGGATTGCGCAGGATTCGTGGCGCTTCAAGGACGATGACGCTGTGTTTGGCGATTGTTGTGAGCTTGGCCCGACCAACACCACGATCGGCAACGCCTATCCTGCGGAGTTTGATCCGAACGCGATCTATCGTCTTGATGTGACGTTCCGCGTCACGGATGACGGAACGCTCGGAGGTGTGGACTGGCGCGTCGGCCTTACCACGTTCGATGGCGCCACCTGTCTTGAATCCAACACTCAGACAGCCACCGCGTCATCGACCGTCGCAGACGGTATTGTGCGCGCAGGCGTCTACATCTCGGCAGACCTGGCGAAGATGCAGGCGGCCGAGCTGGTGAACACGCTGCATGCCTCTCTGTCGGGCACCGCGAACAAGGCCTTTTTCCACTTCCGCGCAAACGTGTCTGGCAATACGGACGGTCTGGCGCGCGTGGCCTCCTTCGAGCTGCGCGACGTCACCACGGCCATAGACGCTGCGAACACGGTGCGCACGACCCTGGCGGCCAGCATTGACGGCGTCTCTTCGGATCTGAGCACGAACCATTACACGATTGCGGCGGCGAATAGCGCGATCGCGGCAGCAACGACCACGCTGAAGGCCGAGATGGAAGGGCCGACAGGGTCTGTCGGCACGCTCACTGCGTCTCTTGCGAGCGACTACTACACAAGCGCCCAGGTTGATGGCGAGATCAGTTCTGCCGTGTCTGCGGCACAAATGACGTTGCAGTCGATGATCGACGGCGTTTCCTCGAACCTGACCACGACCTATTACACCAGCGCTGAAACCGACAGCGCAATCGCGGGTCAGATCACCAGCTACAACGCCCAGCTGACCGACCCTGCCGGTGCGCTGGGTTCCCTGTCTGCCGATCTGACGAGCAATTACCTGACCAGCGCTGAGACCGGGGAGGCGATCGCCGTCGCCGTCCAGCGCCTGGCCGCGCGCTCTGAGCGGCGTATCATGGGCGCTGGTCTCTGTCTGCCCCAGATCTGCATGATCGCAGGCGTCTACGAGTTTGCTGCCTTTGAAGATGGCACGGTTGTCTACAAGAACGATGTTCCCGTTCTGACGCTGAACCGCGGCGATCTCCTGCCGCTGACCTGCGCGCGCGGCGACCGGTTCACCAGCGACAAGCCGTTCACGGGCTCGTTCTCGGCAAACCCCGGTTACGGCACGCAGCTTGTCTCGGAAGGCATGAGCGGCGTTCGGTTCTCGCACTCGTTCACCCGCGACACGCCCGTGACGACCACGATCTATCCACTGGCCTCGGGCAAGTATCGCTCTCGCATCAGCACCACCGACGATGCCGATCTGAGCGCGGCGTCCTGGATCGACATGACCGCCGGAACGCTGATCGACCTGGCGGACAGCACGACCGGCACGGTCTTCGTTCATATCGAGGCGACGGCCAGCATTCTGGTGCACCGCCGCGGTGGCGGGACGTCTGACGGCGAAGCCATCAGCCCGGCAGCCCCGGAGATCATGCTGCTCAATGACTGGCCGTCGATGATTGCACCGCCCGTCGGGGTGGTCGTTCAGAACTCCGGCGCCTATTATGCCTCCAGCGACGGGGAAACCCTGATCTGGGGCTTTGCAGCCGGCGACGGTGCTGGCAGCGACGCGGAAACACATATGCCGGTCGCGGCCTGTGGCGATGAATATTGCCTGGCCCAGACCGGGATCGCCGACTATTTCCTGGCCACGATGGACCAGCCTTCGGTGATCACCGTCACCGACCGGACCGGGACGATGATCGGTACACATGCGCTGGCGGCTTTCGATACGCTGCAGATCGGTCTGGAAAGCGGTGCGGGGGCTCAGATCAGTTCTGAGGGGCCGTTCTACTTCAGCGGCAGCGCACCGTTCTTTCTGCGTGCCAACAAAACCTCGGACGAGTTTGTCGCGGTGGGCTACCGGCGCGCCGCACGTCAGGAGGTGGAAAGTGCGGCATTGACGGGCGCGATCAATGATATCCGCAATCTTGAGACCAATGCGCTGACGGGTACGGCTTTTGCGACGATGTTGCAGGCGCTGCAGGTCGATGCGGCCGGCAATTCGGCCTTCGTGTCACTGTCCGGAACAGCGCTGGCCAATCTGGAGGGCTATCTGGCGGCCAGTGCATCGCTGACAGCGGAGCTCTCAGGTGGTCAGATCGCGGGGCTGCGCGCGACGGTCTATGACGGGGCCGGAGGGGCAAGTCCGGGTGCGCTTCTCGAGCTCATCGGGGATACGGTTATTGCACCGGGTACGATCTCGACGAGCCGTCTCGTGGTGTCGGATCTGACGAACTTTGCGGCCGGTTGCGACTTTGAAACCGATGCCGGCATTCCCTTCGATGTCGCGGCGGCCGGGTTCGTGCTGGACGACACGGTCTGTTATACCGGCGCACGGTCGCTCAGGATCAGTCATGCAGCGGTCACGGCGCCCTTCTACAACGACATGATCGTCTCCCCGGGCTCAGAGATCCATGCGGAGCTCCACGCCCGGAAATCCCCTGACTGGGATGGGGACGGGGCCAATGCGAAGCTGCGCTTTGGTAATAACACAACAGGTGCAAACAGCTATGTTGCGGCGATCCCGCTTGGGGCGGGAGACTTCAGTGCCGCTGACAGCTGGGAGCGCAAAACGCTGGTCGTCACCGTGCCGGCGGGCTGTACGCGCCTGAGCGTGAGCCTCATGTTCGCCAGTGCGGCGGCCAGTGCCGGCAGCATCTGGCTCGATGACATCGTCATCCGTCACAGAAACGGCGGTGAGCTCATCGTGGATGGCGCAATCACCGGGGATCATGTCGCAAGCCAGACGCTGAGCTCGGAGCATGTTCTGGCCGGGGGGATCTCTGCGGACAGGCTGGCGATCGGTATGGGCGGCAACCTGATCGAGGATCCGGTCTGGGCCACGGGGCTCGAGGGTGTTGGCAGCTGGACGGGAAATGCGGCGGTCGGTGCCGAAACCCAAGTCGGTCTGCGCGCGCCGGGGCAGTGGGCGGGGGTGAACTTCCCGACCATGATGATCTTCCAGAACGGTACGACGGTTGCGGATTATTACCTCTATCTCAAACGGGTAGGTGCGGGCTATGGCAATGGCCAGTGTTTCCCGGTTGAGCCCGGGCAATGGTATGATGGCAGTGCGCATGTCTCCACGCATCGCTGTGGTGGTCAGTTGCAGATCCGCTGGCGCGATGGCTCCGGCACCGATCTGGGTGGGCCTGCGAGCGTGGAGCTCAGCAACAATCTTGCGGGCTCTTCCGGCAATCCTGATGCATGGACGCGCTATGGCGTGAGGGGGCATGCGCCGTCGGGCGCGGTGATGGGGCAGGTCGTGCTGCGCAAATACGGCACCAATCCGGGGGAGGCGAACAGCTACGTCTTTGTGCACAAACCGATGCTGGCGCAGACCCATGCCCATGCCACGGCCTCGCCACCCTGGTCCCCCGGCGGTCAGACCACGATTGCCGGGGATCAGATCCGCACCGGGGCGATCCGGTCCGCCAACTTCGTCTCAGGCGTGGCGGGCTGGAGCATCGACACCGTCGGCAATGCCGAGTTCAACAGCCTGATTACCCGTGGCGCGCTGATCGATGGCGCCGCCTCGGACGGGGGCGCGATCGTGGCTCATGCCGGCGGTGTGGTCGCGGTGCAGAATACCGTGGCGGCGGTTCTGGCCACGGGCCCGCTGCAGCACGGGCAGCTCTGGCAGATCGGCGTGATGTCGGAATACCGGCGCCATTCAAGCTACAGCTACGAGGCCAAGACCACCGTGACGGTGAACGTGGAAACGCGGTTCCGGGTGCAGACGCGCGTGAAGAGCGCAGGGGTCTGGTCGGGCTGGGCCACGGAGTTCACCGCCCCTTACAGCTCGGGCCCGGTCTGGACGTCGGACAATTACCTCTTCAGCCGGATGGGAAGTTTTGAAGATATGGAAATCCGGCTGCTTTGCGAGCTCTCGGCCACGCCGGATCCGGCCACTCCGGGCCAGAGCAATATCCGCAATGCCTCGGTCTTTGCCCGGGCGCTGGAGCGTTAGACATGCCTGTCTTCGTCAAACTCGATGCGGCCGGTCTGGTGACCGGGGTGCTGCGCCATGCGGCGCGCCCGGGGCCGGACTGGCTGGAAGTGGTGCCGGCCCGGGATCAGGAGGTCCCGGCGCAGGTGGTGATGCAGGCCGATGGGGTGGAGGTTCTCGAGGAGGCGCATGTGCTGGCCTTCGTGGCCCCGCCCGGAACGATCGGGCTGCGGGATGGGCCTGCCGGTCTGGTGCGCCTGTCGCGCATGCGTGCTGAGGGCGACGAGCTGGTGTCCCGGCCACTTCCCGGCGTGCTGACCGAAGAGGCGGGGGGCTGGCGGATCACCGAGCTGCCTCAGGGCGCTCAGGTCGAGATCCATGATCTGAGCGGCGGCGAGGTGCTGGCGCGGGTCATGCCGGAGGGGGGCGGGGCGGAGGTCAGCTTCTCTCTGACAGATCCCGGGCGCTACGCGGTCGAGATCACGGCACCGGCGCCCTACCTGCCGGTCACCCATCTGATGGAGGTTCCCTGACATGCTGATCCTGTCCCGGTCCGGGCAAAGCAAGGCGCGCGAGCTTGAGCACCATGCCAGCGCGGGCATTGCCGCGATCAATGCGGCCGTGGATCAGGCGCGGCGGCGCTACATCACCCCGATTGCCGGTCAGGACATGATCTACCGGGAAAAACAGGCCGAGGCGGAGCGCTTCCTGACGCTGGATCCGGTGCCCGATGCAGAGAGCCTCGATCCGGGGGTGTTTCCCTTCATCGCGGCCGAAAGCCATGCCACGGGGCAGACACCTCAGGAGGTCGCGGTCCTCTTTGAGCGTTTGGCGGCCGAGTGGCGCCAGCTCGGCGCCCAGATGGAGGCGCTGCGCATCGGGGCCATCGCGCGGGTGCGGGCCGCCGCAAGCCCTGCGGACATCGAGGCTGCGGTTGCGGAGGTCGCGGCGCTTTTGGAGGGGTTGTCATGATCACGATTGAGGCTTTCGATCTGGCCGGTTTGCGGTTGCGCTGGCCGGACATCGCCCGGCTGCAACAGGACGTGCCACACGAGCAGGACTTGCATTACCTCGCGGATCTGGCCGGTCGTGGCGCCCGGGCGGTTCTCGCGCGGCAGGGCTGGCGCATTGTCGGCAGCTATCTGCATCTGCCGGCCACAGAGGTGCCGGCTCTGGCTGGAGATGCGGAGCTTGTTGCGGAACTTGCCATGCTGGAGATCGGGCTCGGGGAACTGAGCGTGGCCACGCATATCTATGTTGATGGCGCGGTTCGGGGGCAGGGGCTCTCGCTTCGCCTGGCTGCGGCGCGGGCCCTTGATGCGCAGGCCCGTGGCATGACCCATGGCGTGCTTTTTGCCGCCCAGACCGCCGAGATCCGGAGCTGGGCCGGGCGCTGGCCGGGGATCCTCACGACCGGTGTGGCGGACGCAGATGGCCGGGCGATCTGCCTTGTGCCGCTCGACGGGCTGCGCGGGGCGGCAACGCCACAGAGCTCTCACGCATAGAAGGACAGGAAACATGTTGGACAGGATCGAGGACGCGCTCTTCTGGGCGGTCAGTTCTCTTGTGGGGGCGATTGCCTCGGGCACGCTCTGGCTCATCCGGCGGGTGATCACCAATCAGAAGCAGATCGAATTGCTGCAGGCCGAGCTCAGCACCAGAGAAAAGCAGCGCGATGAGGATCGCGAGCGCATGGCCAAGATCGAATCCGGTGTCGAGCGGATCGAGGGCGTGCTCATGAAACGGGGAGCAGACAGATGAGATTTTACAGAAAAGCCGGGCTGGGTCTTGCCAGCGCGGCGGTGCTGGCCGCCGCCATTCCCGGTGTCCGTCATTGGGAGGGGCGCAGCCTGCGCGCCTATCAGGATATCGTCGGGGTCTGGACCATCTGTGACGGGGTCACCGACGGGGTGAAGCCCGGTGATCTGGCCACCCCGGCGGATTGCGACGCGCGGCTGATGCAGGAGCTGCGCAGCCATGCCGAGGGGCTCTCGGCCTGTATCGACGATCCGCTCGTGGCGCAGATCCCGCGCCAGACTGCGGCAGCTCTTCTTTCCTGGACCTATAATGTCGGGGTTGGCGCTGCCTGCGGCTCAACCCTGGTGCGGTATCTGAATGCCGGGAACTGGGCCCGGGTCTGTCCCGAGCTCTCGCGCTGGACCCGGGCCGGCGGGCGGGTCATCCGCGGGCTCGTCAACCGCCGCGCCGCCGAACGCGCCGATTGCGAGGCCGGACTGCATGAGGCGGGGCTGATATGATCGGACGGTTCGCCCTGCCGGTGCTGGTTGGGGTGCTGGGGGCGGCCCTCGGCTGGGGAGCGCTCCTGCATAGTGAGAACCAGAGGCTCGTTCGTCAGATAGCCGTGCTCGACGGGCAGCTCTCAGGTTGTCAGGCCCGCACCCGCAACATCACAGAGGACAAACAAAGCGATGCGACTGTTGCTGATCCCCGCACTTACCACGTGCCTGAGCGCTGGCTCCTGCCTGACCCCGACGCCGCCCGCGATTGAGGCGGCGCTCTTCTGCGATGTCGAAGAACCCCGGCGGTTTACCCAGGCCGAGATCGACTGGCGCAGTGAAAACGCGCCGTGGAACCTCGCGCGGGACTTCAGGACCAACCTCAGTTGGGAACGGGAGTGTGGGGGCGCGAAGTAATCCTCCCGGGGCGCGGTCTTCGCCAAATCCTGGGTCAACGAGTTTGCGTTCGATATCGGGAAATGGCCGCCAGCTGGCATGTGACAGGTGAGGTACCCCTAGTTTCCTAGACACCTGCCTTTTTCAGTTTGCGCTGTCTTTCTTCGAAGTCAATCGGGGACAGCAAGCCGTTGTTGGCGGTTGAGGTTTCAATTTAGCCTTTCAAAGCTGAAACAAATATTTTCGATGCCAAGCCAGGCGCTTTCTGACTTCATCATTCATACGGGTAAGACGCATATGGTTACCAATTCCGGATGAAATCCGATCCCTCTCACTCAGTTTTCCGGAAATCAGAATTCTGCCGTCATCTTCGAACGTGACGAGGCCAGCATCAAAGGCAGCATCCAAGGTCGCCACGAGCAGAAGGCCGTTATGCACATTAAGGCGCTCTTCATCGCTTTCGCAGGTGGCCCATGGAATAATATGGCTTGCTCGTAGAAGGGTTGGGTTCTGAACCCCTGTAACAGCACAAGATTTTTCCCAGTAATCCATGAGGGCAGAGCGGAACACGTTTTGCCCGATGCGTTCTTTGCGCAGGCGCTCTACCTCGGTTGTAGAGGGTTCCTCTTTCAGCAGTCTCTCGAACTCTGCCAAGGGTTCATTGGGCAAAGAGCGGGCAAGAGACCATATCCGCCCTATGATGCGGAAGAGATCGCTTGAGCTTGGGGCAACAAAGCAATCAAAACCCTCATGTGCATAGGGGGCTATCTGCAGTTCGTCTGAAAGTTCGCTGCCAACTCCTCGATGGGATGTGCCAACCAGATATCGCCCTTCAGCGTCTGAAGACAGCACAAGGCGTGTTGGAACCGCATGCGCTTGAAACACCAGCCAGCCATCGCTTTCGCCAAGCGGAATCGAAAACCCTTGGTCGAGGGCTGATTTCTCAAGTCGGTTGCGAAGGCTGAGGTCCATACGTCAGCCCCCCGTCATGCGATCAAAGGCTTCAAGGACGAGGCGCTGCGTGCGGTATTCACCGAATTGGTTGATCTCCTTGTTCTTCAGGCCACGGAAGGTCTCTGACGGATAATCGCTGCCCTTCACATCATGTGGGTCGAGCACATAGCGCAGTTCATCCCGTGTGAGGCCGTATTTCTTGGCAAAGAAGGCATCCAGTTCCGCACGCAATTGTGCCCGTCTATCAGGGTCGAATGCGAAGGGTGTGCCAGTATAGCCAAGATCTTCTGCCCATGGTCGCATAGCGTGGCTGGTGTAGGTGAGTTCGATAATTCTTGGTTGGATGAATTCTTTATCTTGCGAATTGAATTGGTCGGGAGCGAGCAGAGGCAACTGCTTATAAATAAAGTAGTTCATAGAAGTGCCGCCGATTTTTTGTCGTGACACATAGTCGAAAGTCAAAGACGAAAGGTTGCTCACGATGCAGGCGGCATCGATACCGTTTGCTGAAGGTAAGTTCATTACGGGCAGTTTGTTACTAACGCCGCTGTAAGGGTAAACGGCTGCAATAACAGTGCGTTCGTTGGTTGAGTTAGTGATGTCTCGCCACGATAGGAACCATCGGGCTTTCTTCCGATCAATCAGATCCCCCGTCAGCTCTAACCAGCGCCCACCATATTCCTTGATGAATGCCAAATCCTCTTGGTCGAGTGGTGTATAACGCTGCATTTCCACCCCACGGGGGGCAGCGGCGCTGAGCCAGTTTTGCAAGCTACGACCTACAACCGTGGATGAGGTTGCTTGAGGACCAAGAACAGCCGCCAGATGCGCCTGAATATCCCGCAAAGATGCCACGGGGTTTTGTGGGCTCAGCCCAGGTGTAGACCCAAGAACCCATTCCGCCAGAATCTTAAGGCACCCTTCAGCGTCGTCTTTCTTGAAGGCGGTTTTCAGGCGAGTTGGCACACGAGAGGCCCGCATATCCACTTCATCTTCGGGCACCCAGTAGCGGGGGGTGGGTTCAAAGTTGGGGTCCTGCTTTTCCTCAAGGGTCACATCACGTGTGCCTTGTTCCTCATCCTCACCTTCATAGGTTGCCCACCGGTGATCGTAGTGGTGGATCATCTTTGCTTCATACAATGGCACATAGCGCCGACCATCTGAGTGTTCCCAATCGGTGCCGGTGCGAGCGAAGCCGATTTTTTCGAGGTCATCAGTCCCACGGAAATATCCGCTGTCATTCGACATGTGGAACATTGTCTGGAAACTGATCCCCCAGGGGTTCTTATCCCCCTCTGGATGGTCAGGCCGCTCTTCTATAAGAACTGGAGCCTTTGAGTAGAGTTTGGCTGTCAATTCGGCATCTGCACGGGAGCGGAACACGGGCGCTGTTTTCGTGTTGGGATTGATGGCTGCAATCTGCTCAGGCGACAGCGTAAAGCGGCGTTCTTTTTCCTCCAGCATCGAGACATCATGGAGGAAGAAGGCAAAATTGGCGACTTTTGCAAGTCCAATAGACAGTGTTGAGAACTTGAAGCTGCGGTGAACTCCGGGAAAGATTCCATCTCGGTTTTCGAAGTCATAAAGGGCGTTCAGGCGTTTGGTAGATACAAGATCACCAAAGAAAGCACTGGTTGAACTATCGGTTGCGATGCCCGTGGGAACAATCATGCCAGCACGACCAGCAGGTGCTTCACGCACGCCACCAGTATCAGCAATCGCTTGCAGAAGGGATGTTTGCGCAGACTTGGTGTTCTGTTGGGGTCGCCGTGCAAGGCGAGAGAAATGTTCCGCAAAAAGGGCGTACGTGTTTACATCACCCACGCCTGAAAGCGGGAAGCGACCTGTCTTGCGAACAAAGAAGCTTGATGCTTCCGCAGCACGTTTTGCCGCCTCGAATTCGAGAAACAGATTATGCTCTCGTGTTCCCTCTTCCGCCGTTGAAAGCGCCTTGATGAGCTTATCTCGTGCAGCCTTATTTTTTGCGGTCGCAATCGCCGTGTCACGAGATGCGAAGAATTCTTGTTCTTGAAGTTTGATCCGCTCCCAAGGGGGATTGCCGACCACTGCATCAAAACCACCCCGTGCCATCACGGCAGGGAACGCCAAGGGCCAATGCAGGGCGCTGTTTTCTTCAGAGACCTTGGTGGCATTATCGAGCAGAACATCCGAGCGGATATTGCCAGCGACCGCTTCCCACATCGCCCCTGTGGTTGGAACGGGCATATCGACCAATGTTCGAGCAGAGGGGGTTTCACCCACTTTGGGCGTAAAGAAAGCCGCAACATACATATCGCAAGCAAGTTTGAGACGCTGCCATTGGTCGGAGGCTTCATAACGAGCGAAGGCCCGTGCTTTGGCCTTCACCTCGGACAGGGTATCTTCTGGCATGGCTGCGATTTTGCGTGCGCCATCCACGATTTCAGCAGGGGCGGCTAGAGTCTTGATGAAGCCCGATGCTGCTTTGCCGTCCCGCTCATCCTTGTTCAACCGTTCGTAGGCTTTTGCCACTGCCTTATCGTCCCCCGACATGGCAGTGTAGGCATCATCAGGGATGCCAGCCTTCAGCATCTCATAGTCAAAGATACCAATCAGGCTGTCGCCACATTTGATGCGAGCATCAAGAAAGGACAGTGGTTTGCCGGGCTCTAGGGCTTCAATCCAGAGGGCAACCTTGCAAAGCTCAACCGCCATCGGGTTCCGGTCAGAGCCGTAGATGCAGTTTCCAACAACCTCACGCAGCGCATGTTGGAAGACCTCTTGAGAGATCGCTCCAGGCATGCGGTGACGGGCAATACGGCCCGCAGCCCGGCGTGCAGCACCTAAGAGGAAGTGACCAGACCCACAAGCAGGGTCGATCATGGAAAGCTTGAGGATTTCAGAGACAGGATCGCTCGGATTGCGAGCCTCGGCCGCATCCAGCACAGGGTCCAAGGTCGTATCGAGCAGAAGCTTCACAAGGGAGTCAGGCGTGTAATAGGAACCCGAGACCTTGCGAGCGTTACCCTTGGTGGCATCCCCTTCCGCAAATGTGAATTCACGAGCTTCGAGGTTCAGTTCAGGGGTTAGTTCCAGAAGGCTTTCATAGACCGAACCCAGTTCTTCGGTCTCCATGTCTCGCCAGTTCACTTTGGTCATCGCTTGGCCCTCAGGGCGGAACCACGCTACATGCCAGATGGCTTTCAAGAAGCGTTTGTTCTCAATCTTGCAATTCCCAAGATGAGCGAGCTTTTCAGGGTCGAACAGGCCACCCAAAGCCACCAGACCAAGTGCAGGCTGTCCGTCTGACAGAGCCTTGAAGAGGGATTTCATTCCCTCCCAAGCATCGATGTTCTTGTCGAGCGAAGCATTGCGAACGCAGCGTTCCCGCAAGCGGTGCAAGGAATAACCACCCAGATAAGCTTTACGTGCAGCATCGCTGGTATTGGGGGCGTGCAGAAGGTCACGGTCTTCTGCAGCAAAGAGGAAGATTATGCGGTAAACGAGACGCAAGAGTTCTTCATAATAGGCTTGCCGCCTAAGTTCCCCTGACTGGAACTTATCTCGGAGATCTGTGTTGTAGGGGTGCTGAATGAAGCCTCGTCCCAATTCAATAAGGGCGGCCTCTACCCCAAGGCGCAGGTAGTCTTTAGCGGCAGCACCGTCGAGACGGCTCCGCTCTTTCCAGCGTTCCAGCGGGCAGTCGGATGGGCTTGTGCCATCTGCACCAAAGCGTGATGCATGAAGAATAAGCCAGACAGCAGAAAAATCGGGGAAAAGACCTTCGGTGAAGACCTTCTCGAAGTTCACCTCAATCCAGGCAGGCCGTGTGAGACTGGCATTGTCCCGCATGATGCGCAGGACACTCCCATCACAGGTGATCCCCCAGAGAGCGTCCTCATCGGCGTTCAGGTATTCCTGCAGGAGCTGCGTTGCTGAACGTCTCCGGGTATCATCCCCAAACTGGGAAAGGGCTTCATCGATACCAGGTTTTCTGCTGTCAGCAGGAGCTGAAGGGGCGATGATAACTGGAATACGCCCATTTTCTGCGGAAAAATTAACAGGGAAGGTGCGGTCAGCAATCTGCTTGCCAGCCGACTTTGTAAGGGTTTTGAAGCCGAAACACTCTGAGAGCAGGCTTTGCACGAAACCAATAGGAGCAGACGCATTCGCCCCCTTGGCAGCTTCAAAGCTTTCCCAATGCGCATGGGCGATCTGATAAAAGCGAGCGATTTCATCCCGTAGCTTTAGACCTTTGGGAATGCCGTAGCTCTCATCACTTTGCTCGGCTGCATCACCAGCCGCAATTTGGGCGATTACATCTGTTGGCAGGAGACCACCAACGACTTCAATTGCCGCAAAATCAAGGCGAGCAGAGCGGCGGGATTGCTTACGTCTTTTTGTCATTCTAGCCATGGTCTTACCCTTACAATCCCGGCATCAGCACATAGAAACCAATCACATCCACTGGTGTGATGGCGCTGACTTTTACCTGTCCTTTTGACCCCAATGCTTGACGCACCCGAACATGGTCGCCGGCCAAAACTTCTGACCGCTCATGCGCAAACTGGGTGAGAGCTGGCTGAAGAGCCGCCAGAGAATTCAGTGCCCGTTCAATCTGGTTTTGACGGGTGCTGTTATCAAGGTTTTGACCATCCTGATCGAGCATAGCAAAGGCATCTTCATTCCACTTCACTGGAAGCTTGGAAGAAGCGCTGAAGGCGATGGCAGCGGACTCTTCTGCCATGGCAAACTTGGGACCAAGTTTGCCCCTGGAGTCGATGCGATGGCGAACTCTGAGAAGCGCAAGCCAGGTCACCTCATCAACTGCGTCCGTTTCCCAAGCCCCCAAACGAGGCAAGGTTGATAGGGCATCTTCGTCCGCAAACTCATCTAGAGCTTGTTCAAGGAAGGTTTCAGCGAGCACAGACGGCAAGGCATGCGCACGGTGAACAGAAATCGTCCCACTTGGAGGGCGAGCAGAGAACCCGACCTTGAGCGGCTTGATATCTGCATCCTCTATTAAGCTTTCTGCGATAAAACGCTCTTTGATGTGGTCGGGAACGAGGTGAAGAGCGACTTTGTAGGCACCAGATTTTAGGGGCTCCAAGGGTTGTCCAAGACGTTTCATGGCTTGGAACACAAAGCGTTCCGTGTCCTCATAACCACCAAGAGCCGTTTGGGTCGCTTCCCATTCAACTGCAACTTCTTCAGGCTTCAAAGAATTCTGCGCAAAAATGGTGCGGGTCTTCTTTTCCTGCTCAGATGCATTGATCCACGCCATCTCAATCTGGCGAGCCTCTTCCGAGTCTGAAAAGTCGAGATCAAGGGTCATCTGTTTCTGACCTCTCGCCCGCAGCATCACCGTAGACATGAGGGCTTTGGTCAAAGAGCCTTGGTCATCAGGCATCGGCACCCGAACGCCCGTCTGCTTCGCAATAGCTTCCGCTTTGCGGATGATTACTTCGAGAACAGCACCATCCACAGGGTTGTTCTCGCCATACATCAATACAGAACGAACAATCGGGGCTTTCTGCCCAAAACGGTCGATACGGCCTTCTCGCTGTTGATGACGGGTCGGGTTCCATGAAAGGTCATAATGAATGACGGCGTCGAACCAGGCTTGAAGGTTGATACCTTCAGACAGACAGTCAGTCGCAACCAGAATGCGGTTTTCATGACCTCCGAGTTCTTCAACTCGGATTTCACGTTCTTCTGAAGGCATAGCCCCGGTCACAACCTCTACAACGTGCTTTGAGGCAAACTTTTGAAGTGCTGCCCCGATTTGTTCAGCCGTTGCGATGTAACGGCAGAAGATAACAGGCGAATGCCCCTTCTTGAGCATATCTTCCAAGGCTTTGATGAGCGCCTTGAACTTGGGATCCTTTTCGACCTCTGCGGAGAGCTTGTCTGCAGTGGCAATCAATGAACGCAGATTTTCATCTTCGATGCCGACGCCAGGTTCGAGATCGTTTTCGGAAAGCTCCTCGTCATCCAAGGTTTGAGCTGAAAGCTCACTTTCGGAGATGGCATCAGGGTCCAGTTGTGCCCGTGTTTTGAGCGCACGTGCAGCGGCAGCTGGACTGGATCCCACACAGCGCATCAGGGCCAGTGTGCCCCAGAAGGCGAGACGTTTTTTGGTCTCACCTTCAACAGACTCAATGACTTCCGCACAGTAATCGAGGATTTTTCCGTAGAATTCTTCGTATTCGCCTGTCAGGCGATAGGGGAAGTTAGAAGTCTCATGCGTTGGGAAGAGACCAGGTTCTTTCCATGCATCGATGTCACGACGACGACGCTGGATAAAGTGTCCTGCGAGCCTTTCTCTCAGCTGGCGCTGTCGTTCACCACCTGCATCCTGAAGTCCTGCGAATTCTTTGTCCAACAGTCCGAGAAGATTGTGGAAGGCTGTCTCATCACCCGAATGTGGGGTTGCAGTCAGAAGCAAGATGTTGCGTTCAGGATCATCTGCCAGCGAGCGGACAAGCTCATAGCGTCTTTGTCGTCCTCTACCGGCACTGACCGCAGAGTGGGCCTCATCGACCACAACCATGCTTGGGCAGGCACGCTTAAAGTCAAAGAAGCGCCGTTCACTCTTGATGAAATCCATCGAAACCACGGTGAAGGGGTAGGCTTCGAAAATGGAGACGGTATTGGGCAGGTTGCGTTCAAGCCGTGCCGCTTCAGATGCGGTCACAGGCGTTGCTGGAATAGAGAACTTACTCTCAAGTTCACTTGTCCATTGCTCGACAAGATGGGGTGGGCAAAGCACGGTGAAGCGGTCAATTTCACCACGGTCGAGCATCTCTCGTAGGATAAGGCCAGCTTCGATTGTCTTACCGATACCCACATCATCAGCGATGAGAAGACGGATGACATCCTGACGAAGAGCCATCATCAATGGAGCGAGCTGATAGGCTCTGGGTTCAAAGTTAATGCGACCAGCAGCACGGAACGGGCCCGCACCACGGCGCAAGGACAGTCTGAGTGCATCCCTGAGTAACTGGGCAGCATCACGTCCACCCGCCTTATCTGTTAGCGAGGGGGGGGCAAAGCTGGCGTAGGTTACAGGATCCGCTTCCAGCTCAGGAATGATCGTTTCAAGGTCGGCTTCAGAGCCAGATAAAGGACGCAAAGTCAAAGCGTTTGAGCTATCGACAACAACCCATTCACGTCCACGTGCTCTTACCAATTCGCCAGGAGAAAACTGTTCTGCTATACCCATGGTTTACTCCTTCAAGGCGGATTTCAGGTCGTTGAAGACCTGTTTTTTATGGTCAGGTGATGTGGGAAGAACAAAAAGCCTGACGCCCTTTGCATCCAAAGCCGAGCGCAATTCCTCGGTCACCCGCTCGTCCTCAACCGCAACGATGCGTTTATTTCGCCAGAAAAGCGGGATCTCGACACCAGCGATGACCAAAGGATTTGGTTCAGTGGGTGGCAAGTCTCCTGCATCAATGTCTGCTCCAGACGAAGGAGCAGACGAGGATACTGATCCTGCCTCGTTCGCAGCCTTTAGTGGTGCAGGTTCTTTTCTGGTTTCTTCCGGTGCAGAGGTTGTGCTGTAGGCCAGCCTCAGCAGCATCCTCTGCATTTCCTCATCACGTCGCTCGATATGCTCGTGGTCAGGTTGGTTGAAGTAAGACAGCACACATCGGTAGCAGCCAGCCACGCAGTCCACACCAGCCTTCTGAACAAGCTTATCGGGATCACTATGCGGCGTGCTGAAGGATGAAAGTTCAAAATGCATGATTTCGAGTGCTTTTCGAGCAACCAGTGCGATGCTGTCTTTTTCAGATACCATCTGTCCGAGAGCACCAGCACCACCTTCGGCAGCTTCATAGAACAAAAGCGCACGGCGTTCTGAACGGGAAGGCGTTGGCTCCACGAGTATCTCACCTTCTTCAAGCTGGAATACAGCTTCGATACCACGAGCCAATGCGTGTTGAAGTGTCGTGAGTGTCTTATCAGCTTCCTTGCCGAGGTCAGAAAGCCACTCGTCATCAAATCGGATGAGCAGTGCATTCTTGCGGTCTTCTACCAACGGGACGATGAGCTGTTTGAGTTGGTCTGGACGCTCTTCAACACTGCCGTCATCTTTGGGTTTGCCGACCCATACGCCAGTTTTCGGATTGATGTAGAAGCCAATCTCGGACTTGTCGGCTCGACGCCGTAAGCCTTTGTTGATCCTACTGATATAGGCAGCTTGAGCGTAGTCGATCTGGATGATGTCACCGGCATCATCGCTGACTTTCATCGAAGCGGTGTAGCTGGACGCATCAAAAGCGAATGTCGTCTGAATCTCAAAGCCCTGACGTTTACGTTCTTCATCATTTGAAGTGATCCGCTCAGCTGGGCGTGTGCCAACATTCTCAATACGATAGAGGTTGGTCAGCGGAACGGATTTGCTGAGTGCCGTGTTACACACATGGCAACGTTCCGGATGCTCACCATCATGGCTTGCTCCACAAGAGGGGCAGAGGGCACGTGATTTGGTGCTTAGATAGCCATCATCTCGGTCACCAGCCTCCTTGAGAAGGGCACGGTCAACACGGAAGGCACGTCCTTCATGATAAACGAGGCTTTGCGGTCCGAATTCTGAAATCGCAAGGAACCTGGCACGCTGGATGTAGCGCTGGTTCTTGCCATCATTTCCACCCTGCACATAAGCCATCAAAGGAAGGCGGGGGAAGTTATACCCGGGCAAGAAACCTTCAGTCGCCAGATACCTGTAGATGTAGAAGTCGTTATCCTTGTTTGATTGGTTCGACAAAAGGATCGACCGCTGGAATTCACCCATGCGGCGGCGGTCTTCTGCAGCTTTCCGCTCCGGGGGAGAAATCGTGTAATCTTTCAGGGTTTGTTCAGCGAGGTCGATAGAGCGCTCAGCAGCCTTTAAGAGATCTCGCCAACGGTTGAAGGTATCATTGAAGCGAGCTGGCGCTTGCGAGACGATATCCTCGGTCACAAAATCCTTAGACTTAAACCAGCGTGGGTTGTCGCCCCCGTAGTCTTTTTCCAGAGCTGTCAAAACGGCTGTAATGAGTGGTCTTGCACGTTCAGCCGTTTTTGGGGCAGCAGCCACATCCCGGATTTCTGGCAGGAGTGCTTTTGCTGGGTCAGAGAGGTCAAGGTTTGCCTTTATGTTCTTGTCCAACTCGATGTTGTCAGCCTTCAGCTCCATACCCAGTGATGCGAGCCACTCTGCGTTGAGATGGCTTTCAACCAAGTCACGGTTTTTAAGATCGATGGAGGGCGGCACCACCACGCCATCGACAAGATCAGTTTTCCGGTCAAAGAAATACTGGTCATGAGGGCTTTGAGCTGCGCAATACGTTAAGATAAGCGCAGCTTGCCCACTACGACCTGCGCGACCACTGCGTTGTGCATAGTTGGCAGCGGTAGGGGGAGCATTGCGCAGATAGACCACGTTCATGGCGGAAATATCGACCCCAAGTTCCATGGTCGGTGAGCAGAAAAGGGTTGGCAGAAAACGACCGTCCTCCCTGAAGCTTTTCAAACTTTCTTCTGCCTCAGCCAGAGACTTCTGGTCTTCTGGTTCATAGCGGAAGCGCATCTCCCGCAATTCTCTGAGATCCCCCTCAACTTGCGCGGTATGCTCACGCCCTTCGAATCCGAAGAGTGTCTGGCCACCTCGGTCGAGCATTTCGGCAACCATCTGATACACGCCGACAAAATAGGTGTTGGACAGTTCCGCGTCAGTGAGGGTTTCATCAAGGGCAAAGCGGACGGTGGAGCCAGCAAGTCGCCACCCCATCCCGAAGGGGCCGGCCTCTTTTACGACTGATCCGTAGTTCTCGGATGCCTTCAGTAATCCTTCAAGAACGTCCGGAACTTCCTTCAATTCGATGCGGCGACCTGAGAAAGTCAGCTCCCTCATCTTGCGACCAATCGCGCTTGTGGGGCTACCGCGCAAAAGCCGGTCTTCATCCTTGTTCTTCATTTCCTTCCGCTTGGGCGGCTCAGTCATGAAGATTGTGGAGGTCACCATGCGATCATCATCGATGTTCCAGGGCGACTTTATGAGGTTGTGGTTTTTGCCGACCAGTTCTTCAAGCTTCAATCGGTTGAGAGCGGCACAATCAACGGCCAGACCTTTACGCATATGGTCGTAAAGAGCCTTAAGAGCCTTTTTTCGCTCTGCTGAGCTGGCATTGTTGAGGATGGGAGAACTACGGAATTCATCAGTGTCCGCCGAGATATCATCAAGATATTTGTAGCGAGAAGAGAGCAAACCAAGCTGCTCAAGGTTCGGGTTCGTGTAACGCCAGCCTCTGCGCTGATCGATCCAGAAAAGATGCTGTAGGTTCTGCCGCAAGATGGCTTCAGCCTCGTTGCGACGTTCACCCTTAACTCCCGTGTTCAGTAGCCACTCAGGTGCACGTTGAGCATAATCCGGCGAAGCAAGAAACCCGAGTGCTTTTTGAACTTCTTGTCCAATATTTGCTTCATCAAGCGAGCCATCTGGCGCTGAACGCAGGGCGCTAATGATCGCCCCACGAAGCATAGTGACAAACACGAAATCGTTGAAGTGACCTGCCTGTAGGGCAGCATCCTGGCGGTTGTCCGTGAATGCGAGCAGTTTGCGTGAGTAATCGTCAATCGTGGACTCTGGTGAATTCATCCAACGCAAGACAGTGGAAAGCAAGATTGTCGTAGCTGAGCTTCGGCTCTCAGCACTCAGCGATGCCAGTTTGTTGATATCCCGCGCTGTGGAGGTGCTGACATCCCGACAAGAGGGGCAGAAGCGGTATTTCCCAGGTAAGAACCAAGCTTGCCTTGAGCCGGCATGAGCGGTCCCATCTGGTAGAACGGAGAATTGCTGTGCCCGCTTTTTGCGGTATGTCGCTTTCAAGCGTTTGTCACCGTTTGGCTTCTCATCCAGCCAGGCATCTGGGTAATCTTCGTCTTTCCCGGAGAAGCTGAAATCCGGATCGGAGGGTTCTGGCATCAGAAAACCCCAATCCGCCCCGTCATCATCTTCATCACCCTCGACGGGGATATCGTCGATTTCACGCTTCTCGAAGACATCTGTTCCGTCATGGCTGCGAAGGGTTACTGGATGGAACTCTTGGCCGCAGTTCCGACAGAAATGAGTAGGGTAGAGCCGTTCAGCGTCATTATTTGGATTAAAGAGTTGCCCGCTGAAGGTCACATCCCGCTCACCCTCAGGGCGCAGGGTCATATACAGCCTGCCTGCACCCGCTACGAACTGGTGCAGTTTGAACGCAAAAAGTGGGGAGTATTCCTTGCTGCCCTGAACCCTGTCTTTTTCCGGAACAGAGTATCCAATCAGCGCTTCTCGAAGGGCTTGAGCGCAGAGTTCTTCATCCAGCCCGCAATCAGCCGAAAGGGTCTTAGCAGCCTCTTCGAGTGAGATTGGCTTTGCTCTTTCAGGCTTGGTTTCAACATTCTTGAGGCCAATCCGTGTTTCGACCCAGATAGCCAGCGGATCATCGAAGAAATCAGAATTCTTGCGGCCTTGAGCGACATCACCCTTTGAGGCAGCGAGAACCGCATCGGAAAGTCCAGTTAAGCCTTTACCCCCAATGTTTACTGGGTTCGTCACTCGTTTGAGTGTTTCCGTCACAACAGCATCAGGGCCGATGTCAGCACCAAAAATCTGACTGGCGATGCGTGCAACAGCTTCGTTCTTTTCGTGCTGTGCGCCCTCAGAGGCCATGGTTGCCGATGTGCCAATGCACAGTGGAGGGTTCTTGGGGTCTCCAATGCGAGAGCGCAGACGGCGCATGAGCATGGCAACATCAGCACCCTGCCTACCTCGATAGGTGTGAAGTTCGTCCAGAACGATGAACTGTAGACCTTCGCAGTTTTGCAAAACCTTGCGATCCAGGTCACTCTGACGTGTCATCAAAAGTTCAAGCATCATGAAGTTGGTCAACAGAATGTCTGGCGGGTTTGCCTTGATGAGTTCTCTATCTTCATTGCTTTCTTGCCCGGTATAACGGGCGTAGGTGACAAGGCCACCAGTTGCAGACCCGAGGTAGCTTTCGAGTTCCTTGGCCTGACTGTTTGCCAATGCGTTCATCGGATAGATGACAATGGCACGTGTTTTCGCACCACCTCCTGCTTTTTTTGCACGTATGGCAGAATCGATAATCGGAATGAAAAAGCAGAGGGACTTACCCGAGCCTGTTCCTGTTGTGACCACGTAGCTCTGGCGCTCTTTGGCAAAGCTGATGGCTTGCTCCTGATGCTTGCGGAGCTTCAAACTGGGGTCACTCTGGTCAGCGGGTCCCCATTTATCCTTAAAGACATCTGCGCATTCAGGTTCGAGTATGCCCCCGTTAACGAAATCTCGGATAGATCCACCGGATGCGTAATGCGGATTGATCTGCAACAGAGGTTCTGGCCAGAACCGTTTGTCGTCATAAAGCGCATTTACCTTTGAAAAAATCTCAGGCGACCTGATCTTCGTAAAGGAGCGGGAAAACGCTTTATATTGGTCGATTACAAACTTATCGAGATTGAACACGTCCATTAAATTCGCTCCTTCGCCCCCAAAACCTCATAGCGGTTAAGGAGCACAATCTGTTGATCTTGCGGCTTTCTCGCTGTGGGATCGGTATCGAGCCCGAGGCGCCGTAAAGCATAATAAAGCAACGCTCGGCGCACCTTTATCTTCGCGCTGCCGCCACGCATCCCGTAGTCGAGCGCAATCACCTTTGCCTGCGTTTCCGAAAGCTCGGGGTGGGGGCCAACTTCCAGAGTGACTTCAGAATGCCAGTCATGGTCATCAGCAGCAGACGCTTCGCTTTCGCGCGCCCCACGGATCTCGAGGATTCGAGAGAGCAGGAAGTCTTTGAAGTTTTCGTCGGTCAGACAAAAAGCGCGCGTGTGCCAGCGGAACCCATCGAAAGCTATGGCATGGGGCGCAATCCACCGCCAGCGCGGTTCTGGGCTCGACAGGGACTGGTACTTTACCTCGATCTCCTCAGAACGCCGAATGGCACCGACGACAGAGCGGAGCGTTACCGGGTTCACGCCGCGAACGGGCGTCGGAGCTGAGGCAAAGGACGGCAAGTTGGCGATCCAGGAATCTTCGCGGTCGAGAATACCGTCTGTCACCGATCGCAGTTGGGCGAGGTAGCGGCTCGCGTCTGGCTCGAGAAAGTGCGGTTTGAACTGTGGGCCAGGGACATAGGTCCGGGCGCTTTTGTCGTAGAGCATGTTCTCCGGAGCGATGCCGATATAGCGGTTCAGGTCGGCGGACGCTTGGTTCACCGACAGACCGAACTGCTCCATCAGGTCGCTTCGGTTCACATATCCCTCCC
>NZ_SSMD01000012.1 GCF_004799325.1 Thalassobius vesicularis | reverse complement strand
TTATTCAAACCCATAGAAGCGCGAACTTTTCCCGCTTTGCGTGTATTTTCGATTGCCTGCGCAGAAGCACTCCTCTAACATCTCCAACAGCACAGAAAATGGGCGTGTACATTTTTCCTACACGCAAAATTGGGAGTGCAAAGTGGATAGCAACAAGCCGGAGCTTCGTTGGGGGGTCGTGCAGCGTCTCGACTTTATCGAGTTCCGGTTATTTTGGGAGGGATATGTGAACCGAAGCGACCTGATGGAGCAGTTCGGTCTGTCGGTGAACCAAGCGTCCGCCGACCTGAACCGCTATATCGGCATCGCTCCGGAGAACATGCTCTACGACAAAAGCGCCCGAACCTATGTCCCCGGCCCTGGGTTCAAGCCCCACTTTCTTGAACCAGACGCAAGCCGATACCTCGCCCAACTGCGCTCCGTGGCTGACGGCATCCTCGACCGCGAAGATTCCTGGATCGCCAATTTGCCGTCCTTTGCCTCAGCTCCGACGCCCGTTCGCGGCGTGAACCCGGTAACGCTCCGCTCTGTCGTTGGTGCCATTCGGCATTCTGAGGAGATCGAGGTAAAGTACCAGTCCCTGTCGAGCCCAGAACCGCGCTGGCGTTGGATTGCACCCCATGCCATCGCGTTCGACGGGTTCCGCTGGCATACACGCGCTTTTTGCCTGAGTGACGAAAACTTCAAAGACTTCCTGCTCTCACGAATCCTCGAGATCCGTGGGGCGCGCGAAAGCGAAGTATCTGCCGCTGATGACCGTGACTGGCATTCTGAAATCACTCTCGAAGTTGGCCCCCACCCCGAGCTTTCGGAAACGCAGGCAAAGGTGATTGCACTCGACTACGGGATGCGTGGCGGCAGCGCGAAGATAAAGGTGCGCCGAGCGTTGCTTTATTATGCTTTACGGCGCCTCGGGCTCGATACCGATCCCACAGCGAGAAAGCCGCAAGATCAACAGATTGTGCTCTTGAATCCGGACGAAGTTGGGGGAAATACTGCATGAATCCTGTACCGTACCCCGGTTCCGTCGTCAGTCTGCGTTCAGCCGTCTGGAAGGTCTTGGGAACTTCCACCCTCAAACGTGGGTTTCGCGAAATCCACTGCCGGGGCCTCAGCGGTCTCGTACGCGACAAGGAGGCCCGGTTCGTCTGGGATCTGGAAAACGGCGCGCGGGTCCTCGACCCAGCGGCGGTACGGCTGGTCCCGGATGTCTCCTCCGGTCTCATCGACACGAAACTGCATCTCGAGGCCGCGTTCCGGAACACCCCGACCACCACGCGGACGCCGCTGACCCTCGGCCGGGCCGCGATCGACGACCTGCCGTTTCAACACCTGCCGGTGGAGCGGACTCTCGCGCAGGACCGGGTTCGGCTGCTGATCGCGGATGACGTCGGCCTCGGGAAAACCCTCGAAGCGGGCCTGATCACGTCGGAGCTGGCGCTTCGGGGCCGGGCGGATCGGATTCTCGTTGTCACGACACGGGCGATGCTCACCCAGTTCCAGAAGGAGTTCTGGACCCGGTTCTCGATCCCACTGTCGCGCCTGGACAGCGCTGCGATCCGGCGCATGCGGAACCGGATCCCCGCCCATTATAATGTGTTCGATCAGTTCGACCGGTCCATCGTGTCGATCGACACGCTGAAACGGGACGCCCAGATCCGGGATGCGATCAAGCATTCGTACTGGGACCTGATCATCATCGACGAAGCGCATAACGCTGCAGCCCGGAAAGCCGCAGCGGGGTCGAACTCTCAGCGGGCCGAGCTGGCGCAGCTTCTGTCCCGGCGGACCGACTCGCTCCTCCTGTTGACCGCGACCCCGCACGACGGGTCGCAGGAGAGTTTCGCGAGCCTGATCGAGATGCTGGATCCGACGCGCGTTCCGGACCCAACCCGGTTGCACCGATCGGATATCGAAGATCTGGTTATCAGACGGTTCCGGTCTGACAAAAATGTCGCCGCCGATATCGGGCAGCAGGTCCCGAAGCGGCAACTGGTCCGCAGAAACTTCCCGCTTAGCCCCGAAGAGGAAATCGCCTATCAGTCGATCGCAGAGCTGCATCTGGATCTCGATGAACAATCGACCCGGGGTCGCGCCATCGATCTGTTCCGAACCACGCTGGCGAAAGCGATCTTCTCGAGCCCGGCTGCCTGCCTCGAGACTCTAGAGAGGCGCATCCGCGGAATCGAGAACGGAACCGCCCGTGGCACGGAAGAGGACCGGGATCGGCTCCGCGATCTCTCAGATCAGGTGGCGGCGATCGATACGGGGGCCTTCCGGAAGTATCAGGACCTTCTCAAAATGCTGCGGGACCTGCGTTGGACCGGAAAGGCGCCGCGGGACAGGATCGTCATCTTTTCAGAACGCATCGCCACCGTGTCCTGGCTCGCAGAGCGCCTTCAGGCGGATCTGGACCTGTCTGAGGGTCAGGTGGCGCGTGTGGATGGGGGTAGCGTCGAAGCGGATGTCCGGACCCAGGAAGTGATCGACGCCTTCGGGCAGGAAAAGTCCCCGATCCGGATCCTGATCGCCTCTGACATGGCCTCCGAGGGGCTTAACCTGCACTTCCAGTGCCATCGCCTCATCCATTTCGACCTGCCCTGGTCGCTCCTGCGGTTCCAGCAGCGTAACGGCCGGATCGATCGATATGGTCAGGATCGCCCGCCGCTGATCACCTATTTTGTGGGCGAGAGCACACATCCTAAGGTGCGGCAGATGTGGGTCCTGGAAAAGCTGGTCGAAAAAGATGAAGCGGCGCAGTCCGGGGTCGGAGACCCGGCCGTTTTCCTCGGGAAAGGCGACGCTGACGAGGAAGAGGCTGTCGTCGCGGAAGCGGTCTCAGCCGGGATCGGCGCAGATGCGTTCGACGCCCAGATGAACGCCCGCGCGGACGAGGCGAAGACACAGATGTCTCTCGATGACGAGTTCGCGGCCCTCTTTGGGGACTACGCGGCCCCGGCCGAGACAAAGGCGGATGGAGACACCGCCACCGAGGGCGCGCCGCCGCGCCTTTTCCCGGATACCTTCAGCTATGCGGCCGCGATGATCGGCCGGTTGTCTCGCGCCGAAGAGCGGGCCTTCCCGTCTGCGCCTGACATCTCCCTGGGGGATCGGACGATCCGGATCGCGATCCCGGATGACATGCGGGCCCGGGATGGTTTCGGCTATGCGAGTGAGGGCGCGGTCGATGGGCGTTTCATGCCCGAAGAGGCGGTCGGCGCCGGGGACCGGGTCGAGTTGACCGATCAGGCGCAGGTGATCAACCGGGCGATCGATCATGCGAAGATGCAGGAACGGTCCTGGCCGACCGTGCAGTACCTCTGGGATGGTCACCCGATCCTCGAATGGTTCGCGGACCGGGCCAGCACCTTTTTCCCAGAGCATTCCGCTCCGGTCGCGCCCCTGAGTGCTCTCTCCAAGGGAGAGGTCGCGGTCGTGATGCATGGTGCGATCCCGAACGCGAACGGTGCCCCGGTTGTCGACCGGTGGGCTGTCGTGATCCAGAGGGCGGACGGGGATATTCGTATCGAAGAGGTGCCGGACTTCATCGCCCGGGTCCGTCTCGCACAGGATACTCCTGGTCGTCCGGTGGAGGATCTGGGCCCTGCGCAGGCTGCGATCGAAACCGCTGTAGACCGGTTCCAGACCCATCTGCGCGGGCTCGGGAGAGAACGCGCAGCCCTGATCCAGCAGGACCTTGACGCTGTCCTGACCCGGCTCGGGGAGCTGGAGCGCCGTTTTCAGGCCCAGCTGACGCTCGATCTCGGTGAGGCCGCGGAGTCCACCGAAGGCCTCAGCGCACTTGAAAAGAGGCGGCTGACGATCCGGCGCGCGAAAGAGAAGAAGATCGAGGACCTGTTCAAGGACTGGACAGAGTGGTTTGAGCGGACCCGCCTGATGGTGGATGACCCCAACCCTTATGTCGATGTCAAAGCGGTATTTGTGGGGTGAGCGGATGGATCTGATCGGTATTGAAAACGAAGCCGAGTTCTTCCCGTCCGGGACGCTTTCAGATGTTCTGAAGGAAGAGCTTTCTGATATCACGGCGCGGTGGGCGGGCCTTGAGAAGTCTGCTCATCCGATTGAGCGGTTGTCCCGGGTTGCCACCTCGAGCATCGAAGGCCTTCGACAGATCCGGAACAGTTCGGACCTGGAACGCAGGACCGAACTGACCCGGGAGATGCACCACGCCCTGTTGGGCGCACTCGGGTATGCCTGGAAACGCGATGCCGCGTTCACCGCGATGGAAGGCGCACCGGTTATTCCACTGATCTCCCGGGTGGCGGACGCAGCCGGTCGGGATGCGCTCTGGATCATCGAGTCGCCCCTTCCGGACGCCGAGGACGAGGCGGCGGATCCGCTCGGCGCGTGTTTTGTGCCGGATCAGTTTCTCGCCGATGCCGGCGAAGCGGCGCTTTTGGACCGGACGATCGAGTCCATTTTGGCAGAAGGGGTGTTCGAACTTGCCGACGGACCGCGCCATGTTCTTGTCCTCGGCCTTTCGCAGATCGTGCTGATCGACAAGAGGAAATGGCCGGCCCGGTCTGTCCTCCGGTTCGATCTTCAGGAAATTTTCGCCCGCTCGGACCGGGACACGCTGACCGTGATGGCCTGCCTGATCTCGCGGGAGGCCCGAGTGCCGGACCAGGGTGCGCCGATCTCGGATCGGCTCGAAGAAGAGGCGCAGCGGAACGCCAATGCCGTCACCACCTCGCTGAAGCGGACCGTCCGGGACGCTATTGAGCTTCTGGGTCAAGAGGTTCTCGACGTCACCGGTGGGACACACAAGGGAGTCTGGATCGACGGGCCGGAGCTGTCCCGCGAATGCCTGCGCTACATGTACCGGATGCTGTTCCTGTTCTACGCTGAGGCGAACCCACGGCTGAATCTGCTGGACCTGAAGAACCCGATCTATGCGACAGGTTATTCCCTGGAAACGCTGCGCGATCTGGAGTCGGTGCCCCTGCGCACCACGGCAGACCGGGAGGGAACTTTCCTCTGGGAAAGCCTCCAGCGGACGCTGACGCTTCTCTACACCGGGCTTGA
This sequence comes from Thalassobius vesicularis, assembly GCF_004799325.1. GTDB lineage: Bacteria > Pseudomonadota > Alphaproteobacteria > Rhodobacterales > Rhodobacteraceae > Thalassobius > Thalassobius vesicularis. The sequence continues at coordinate 60,850 of NZ_SSMD01000012.1, read as the reverse complement.
TCTCGCCGACGAGGAAAAGGGCAGCGGGCTGCGCCTGCCGTCGGTGAAGGTATCCCTTCTCGACCCGGCGAGTACGCCCCTTCTGAACGGACTGATGCTGCGCAACGAGGCGATCCAGAAGGTAATCCGGCTCCTCTCGCTCCGGTCCACCGGCAAGAGCACGGGCCGGATCTCTTATGCGAAGCTCGGGATCGGTCAGCTCGGCGCGGTTTATGAAACGCTTATTTCTTTCACGGGGGTCGTCGCAAAGACAGACCTCATTGAGCTGAAGCCCCGCAAAGGCCGGTCGAATGACGCGGTCGAGGACGGGGACGATGCGGACACCCCGGATGCGGATGACGACGTCGAAGAAGATCTGTTCGGGGACGACGACACGGAGCCGGACGACACCTTCCGCCGCGACAAGGTTGATCCTCTGGCCCCAAGTTGGTTCGTGCCGCGCAACCGGATCGGCGAATTCGCCCCGGAGGAGATCGTGTTCAACGGCTCAGAGGCGCTGGTCTATCCGAAAGGCACCTTCATCTACCGCCTCGCGGGCCGGGACCGGGAGAAATCCGCCTCCTATTACACACCGGAACCGCTCGCCCGGCTGCTCGTGAAGCATGCGCTCATGGAGCGGTGCCGGGACCTGACCGCCGACGAACTTCTGGACCTCAAGATCCTCGAGCCCGCCATGGGCTCGGCGGCTTTTCTGGTGGAAACCACGAACCAGCTCGCCGACCTCTACCTCGAGCGGAAACAGAAGGAGACCGGCCAGACGATCCCGCAGGACCGGATCGTCCTCGAGAAACAGCGGGTGCGGGCCTATATTGCGGACCGGAACTGTTTCGGGGTCGACCTCAACCCCATCGCCGTGGAACTCGGGGCGATCTCGCTCTGGCTGAACAGTCTGCACGCGAGCGACTTTTCCCCGTGGTTCGGGGACCAGCTCCACGCCGGGAACTCCCTGATCGGCGCCCGCCGGGCCGCCTATGCCCCCGCGCTTCTCAACGCAAGGTCCCAGAAGGACCTCTGGCTCACCGCGAAACCCGACGAGATCGGCTGGCGCAAGCGCCTGCCGGAAAACCATGTGTGGCAGTGGTTGCTCCCCGCCAAGGACATGGCGAACTTCGACAAAGACAAGTCGATCGCCCCCTTCGCGGGAGATGCGCAGGACCGGATCAAGGCCTGGCGCAAGGATGGCTTCTTCAAGAAGCTCGAACCCCACGAGGTCAAGCTGGTCCAGAAACTCAGCCGGGTCGCCGAGGCGCTGTTCGATCAGGTGGCGGAGGATCTCGCCAAGACCCGGACCGCGGCGAATGACGCGATCACGCTCTGGCCGGACAAGGTCATCGCTGGGAACAAGGGCCTCGACTTCCACGCCAAGGAGAAGCTGAACGCCCACCTGATCGGGGCCGATCATGCCACGAACACGCTTCCCTATAAGCGGTTGAAGACCGCGATGGACGCGTGGTGTGCCCTCTGGCTCTGGCCACTGGACAAGGCGGACCTGCTGCCCAGCCGAGCCGAGTTCCTGCAGGGCATGGCGATGATCCTGGAGGGGGGCTTTACCCCGGACGGATCACTGGCCGCCCCCAGCATGGACGAGTTCGCCGATCCGGCCCCGGACTTCCTTGATCTGATGGAGCCGGACGCGCCCGCGCGTGACCTGTTCAAGGCCGCCGCCAAGCGGCAGGATGGGTTGTTCCGCGAAACGAATGTCGAGGCGTTGATCGAGACCTTCGACTGGCTCGGTGTCGCGGTCGAAGTCGCCGAGCGCGAGCGCTTCGTGCATTTCGACCTGATCTTCGCCGACATCATGAAGGCGCGCGGCGGGTTCGACGTGATCGTCGGGAACCCGCCCTGGGCCAAGCCGTCTTGGAACGAGGGACTGGTGCTGGCGGATATCGACCCACTTCATGCGGGACTGTCGGCGTCGGACGCGAAGAAGGTCTTGCCCGAGGCGCTACCGAAGGCGCCGTCCGTGCGGCGCGAGGGGCGCCTGGTTCCGGCGGTGGAGGCCTTCCTTCAGGATTTCGTGTCGACCCGGGGGGCGATGGAGGTAACCTCGTCTGAGGTGATGAACCCTTTCGCAGGAGGAGGTTCAAACAACCTCTATCGTTGTTTTGTAGATCTTTCACTACGTTTAACAGCTAAAATGGGATATGCCGCCATAATTCATCAAGATGGCCATTTAACTGACCCAAACTCTGCCGGCTTTCGCATCAGTTGGTACCGTCGAATTGCAAAGTACTTTGAAATAAGAAATGAAATTAAGAGTAAAAACTTTTCTGAGGTGAACAACAAAATTCGATTCTCAGTCAATATATACCGCGGCGTAGATAGTGAACCGAGCTTCGACTTGTTTTCAGGTGCGTTTTTGCCGTCTCAAATTGAAGACTCCTATCTGCATGACGGTGTAGGGGAGATCCCCGGAAGCAAGCTCGCTGATGGCTCATGGAATGTGACCGGCCACCGCAAGCGCATTGTCCACATGGATAAGGTCAATCTGTCGGTTATTCATGAGCTGGCAGAGCTGGACGGGGTTCCTGTGAATCAAACTCGCTTTATCCCACCCTATTCCAGCGACACGATGACTGTTTTTAAACGGATGGCATCGGCAACAAAGCTAGAGAGTGCAATCCAAAGCGTATCCGATGGAGCGGCTGCGCGCCGCGTTGCTGGGTGGCAAATGTCCGCAGGCTGGAATGAAACTTCCTCCCAGAAAGATGGAACAATCCTGCGTGAAACAGGCTTCCGGTTGGCTAGTGAAATGGTTTTGCAGGGGCCGCTTTTCTATGTCGGCAATCCTTTCTACAAATCGCCAAAGGCGATCTGCAATTCAAACAAAGCCTACAATGTAATTGATCTTGTTGACGCGCCTGGTGACTATCTTCCTCGTACTAATTATCATCCCGCGATAGAGATATCCGATTATCGTAGTCGAATGACGCGATGTGTATGGGATCATTCCAGACGGCACTCAGATTTTTACAGGCTTGCCATACGAGCTATGATTGGCTTGACGAACGAAAGAAGTCTCGTTTCTTGCATAATTCCTCCCGGCGTTATGCACGTCAATAGCGTGGAGAGTATTGCGTTCGCAAATGAAGATGATCTTCTTAACGCAGCGGCTCTACTATTCTCCATACCTTTTGATTTTCTGATCAAGGCCGGTGGCAAGCTCAATCTTCACGACAAGGATGCTAGAAGACTCCCGTGGGCAAAGCTTGACAAGACTGCTCGTCACAGGGCTCTCGTGCTCTCTTGCTTGTCGGACACTTACTCAGACCTTTGGGAGCGGCACGCGCCAAACTCAGCTCCAACTACTTGGTCCTCAGAAGATAACCGGCTCGAGGGTCTTGCGTATGGTAAAGATAGGTCAACTTGGAACCGTTCAGTAGCGTTGCGTACCGAATATTCTCGTAGACTGGCATTGGTAGAAATCGATGTCTTGGTTTCTATGGCTTTTGGCCTCAACCTTGAACAATTGATTGAAATATATCGAATATACTTTCCGATCTTGAATGAGAATGAGGCCGCTACTTGGTACGATCAGAACGGCCGGATCGTCTGGACGCGATCAAAGGGCTTGCCTAGTGTCGGCTGGCTCGATGAAAAGGGCAAGAGCCCTGGCCGTGCGGCATGGGAAAAGATTCTCGCCGAAAACCCGTCCGAGCTGACCTGCACCGCCATCGACGACACGATGCCCGGCGGCCCGCGCACCGTCACCCGCCACTTCGTCGGCCCCTTCACCCAGTGCGACCGGATCGAGGACTACCGCCGCGCCTGGGCTCATTTCGAGCGGCTGAAATCCGAAGAGGCCGCCTGAGATGAACCCGATCCTCCTCGCCCGTCATGTGCAGGACAGCCTGCGCGAACTGGTCCACACGACGCTGAACAGCTCCAGCCCCGCCTTCGAGGGGATGGTGGACCGGTTCATCGCCGAGCCCGCGAATTTCCTGAAGGGGCCGTGGATCTCGGTCGACATGCCGTTCCGGCAGATCGACGGGGCGAAGGAGGAGACATGGGCGCAACCCTTCCCGGAGGTGCCGCTGAAATTCGCCCCCTACCAGCACCAGACGGACGCCTTCGCCAGGCTGAGCGGGGCGACGATGCGCTCGACGCTGGTCGCGACCGGGACCGGGTCGGGTAAGACGGAATCCTATTTGTGGCCGATCCTGGACCACTGTCGGCGGAACAAGGGGAAGCCCGGGATCAAGGCAATCCTGATCTACCCGATGAACGCGCTGGCCACCGACCAGGCGCGCCGGATCGCGGCTGCGATCTCCAGTATCCCGTCCCTGAGCGGGGTTCGGGCCGGGATCTATGCGGATAAGGAACCGAGTAACGCGACCCATGAGGTGACGGCGGACAGCGTGATCACGCATCGGGAAACGATGCGGAAAAACCCGCCAGATATTCTTCTCACGAACTACAAGATGTTGGATTATCTCCTGCTGCGCGGCCGGGACAAGCCGCTCTGGTCGCAGAACGACCCGGAGACGCTCCGGTTTCTGGTGGTGGACGAGATGCACACCTTCGACGGGGCGCAAGGGGCGGACCTCGCCCTTCTGCTGCGCCGCCTGAAACACCGCCTGAACACCCCGAAAGGTCATCTGATCTGCGTGGGGTCTTCGGCCACGCTCGGCGCGGGTGAAGACGCGAAGGTCGATCTGCGGCGGTATGCCGAGACGATTTTCGGGGAACCCTTCGATGAAGGGGCGGTGGTGACGGAGACCCGGAAGACGCCGAACGAGGTGTTCGGAGACCCGGAATATCTCGAGCGGCCGGATCCGACGGACATCCACGCGGCCCTGCGCGAAGCGGAAGAAATGGACCAGGCCGCCGCCGCACATCGCCTGGCGACAGCCCTTTTTCCGGACCGGGCCGATCCGGACCTCGCCTTCCTCGACGAGGGCGATGCCGCTGATCCAGCCTGGCGGATCGCGCTTGGTGAGCGGCTGAAAGAACACCATCTCTGTCAGCGGGTCCTCAAGATCATCGCCGAACATAAAGGTCCGGCCCCGCTTGAGGCAATCGCAGCCGGGCTCGGACAGGTCCGGGTCCTGCGGGACTGGTCCGAGGCTGATCACCGCGCGCTCGCGGAGCTGGTCGTGGCGCTGGTCGCCTGGGCCCGGTCCGGTTCGGCCGAGAGTCCAAGGCCCCTGTTCAACGTCCGGCTTCAGCTCTGGATCCGCGAAATGGCGCGGATGGTGACGAATCTGCCCCGGACCGAGGCGGGGGGCGTCAGGTCCCGGATGGACCTGTTCCACGCCCTCGATCTCGACAGGCACGCCCTGCGTCGCTCGCTCCCGATCGTGAACTGTAACCGCTGCGGGGCCACCGCCCATGTCGGGCGGCTGAACCCGAACTCGACCGCCTGCTGGGCCCCGCTCGAGCAGCTCTACGAAGAGTTTTTCGATGACAACGCCGGCGGAAAGATCCGGCTCTTCTATCATGAGACCCTTGATCGGATGATCCCGGCGTCCGGCGGCGGTGTGCGGATCGTGAAGGGGCTTCTGGACGCCGAAAGTATCGAATTTACCCCGTCGGACCACGACAATCTCGAAACCGGTCCCGCCGCACCGGTCTGGATGTATGACCCGACGGATGCAACGAGCGGGCGGATCGACCGATCCTGCCCGGCCTGCGGTCAGGCGCGCGGTCTCCTGCTCTTCGGGATGCGGGCCGCCCGGTTGACGACCGGGATCACGGGGACCCTCTATACCTCTGCTCAGAACGAGGAAGAGCCGGAGGCGAAGCCGCGGTTTCTGATGTTCTCGGATTCCGTGCAGGATGCGGCGCACCGGGCGGCGGTGGCCGAGACCCGGAACGCCCTCTCGGTCTACCAGAAATCCCTCTTCACCGCCCTTGAGGAAGCCGAAACCGATGGGATGAGCCTCGCGGAGGTGATCGAAACCGTTCCTGCCGCGGAGCTCGAAAAACATGGGCCGGATGCCTTCACCGCGCTCTATATTCCGAAAGAGCAGACGTGGCGGAGCCGATATCAGGACCTGATCCGAGCCGGGACCTCGATCACCGATACGGGCTTCCTTCGTCATATGACGCTGCGTCTCGGGTGGGAGTATTTCGTCGACCTGAGCTATCGCTCGCATTTCAGTCACGCGCTTGAAGCGAACGGCATGGCCGCAGCGGATGTCTCCAGTGACCTCCTCAGCGCCTCTGCGGAACGGCTTGCCCGCGAGCTCAAGAACGACCTCCCCGGTGCCCCGGACATTGATCCCGCGGTTCTCACCCGGTTCCTTTCGGGTGTTGTGCAGCGCATGCGCCGCCAAGGGTCTGTCGCGCATCCCTATATCGCCAGCGCGATTGCCACGGCCTCGGGCGCTCGCGGCCTGAACTGGTTCGCAGCGGCGACCCAAATGGGGGTCGGCAGGACCGGAACGCTTCCGACCCCGGACAGTCGGCGCGGCCTTGCGCCCATCCCGGTAACGCTGGCTTACCCACCGATCGGGTATGAGCGCATCACGAAATCGCAGGGGGTGAGCTGGTATCGGGACTGGCTCTTCCGGACCTTGGGTCCGGAAGATATCCGCTATGGAACGGACCCGGATACGATCTACCCGATGGTTCTGCAGCGCCTTGAGGCGGACAGCATCCTGCGCCGGGTTAACGGCCCGGACGGGCAGAACCGGCACGCCTGGCTGATCGACCCGGACAAGATCACGGTCACGACCCGGACAATCGGGCTCACCTGTGATCGCTGTGGTCGGCAGGAGACGGCGCTCGAGGAGAACGAGGCTTTTGCGGCGGGATCCCCCTGCACCAAGATCGGCTGTTCCGGGCATCTTGTGGTAGCGGGCATGCCGCCGCGCCCGGCTCTGCGCCGATCCCTTCAATCCAACCGAAACCACCGGGTGGTCGCGCGCGAGCATACCGGCATCCTCGAAACCGATGAGCGGCTGCGGGTCGAGACCGGGTTCATCACGGGCGAGACACGGTGGGCACCGAACCTGATTTCCGCGACCCCAACTCTTGAGATGGGGATCGACATCGGGGACCTCTCGACCCTGCTTCTGGGCTCGGTGCCCCCGGAGGAGGCGAATTACGTCCAGCGGATGGGCCGGAGCGGGCGGCGCGACGGGAATGCCCTGAACATGGTCCTCGCCAATTCGCGGGCCCACGACCTTCAGTTCTGGGAAGATCCGACCCCGATGCTGGCGGGGCAGGTGCGCCCACCGGGGGTCTTCCTCGCGGCCGAAGAGGTCCTTCTGCGTCAGGTGACGGCCTTCACCCTCGATACCTATGTCGCGGCGTCCGCCGAGGCGGGGGATTACGGGAAGGTGCGCGATGTCCTGAAACGCCGCTCCTCCGGGGCGACGGAGGGTTTCCCCATTGAATGGCTGGATTTGGTCCGAGCCAGAGGGGACGAGTTGGCGACGGCCTTCCTGGCAGGGCTTCCGCCAGATGTTCAGGCGCGCACTGACCTGGTGAACCGGGTTCGCGGCTTCCTGACCGGGACTGATCAAACCTCGATCGGATGGCGGATCGGCGCGGCATTCGATGGCGCTGCCGCCGAGAAGGCTCGACTGATCGAGAAGCGCGAGGAGGCCACGAAGGAGCTGACCCGGCTGCGGAAACGGCGCGCCGAGCTGACCGATGACGAGTTCGAGAATCGCGAGGGCGAGATCGCGCGTGACCGAACCGAGATCAACCGGTTGATCCGCAGCGGGATCGACGACGTGGCGGTTATCAAATTCCTCACCGACAAAGGGATCCTGCCGAACTACGCCTTCCCGGAAGAGGGCGTGAAACTCACCTCGATCCTGTCGCGCCGCAACGATCCTTCCAAGACCGCGTCGAAGGACGAGGACGGACTTCTCTACGTGGAGTATTCCCGACCGGCCAGCTCGGCCCTGTCAGAGTTCGCACCGGGCCAGTTCTTCTATGCGAACGGGCGACAGGTCGAAATCGAGAGGATTGAGATCGGGAAGGAAGATCTGAACCGCTGGACCTTCTGTCCCTCCTGTTCCCATGTCGCGCACCGGATTGAGGGCGCGGAAACCAACACATGCCCGCGCTGCGGGGATGAGATGTGGTCCGACTCTGGGTCCAACCACGATGTCGTCCAGCTCAAATCCGTGATCTCTGTCGACAGCGAGGAGAAGGCAGCGATCCGAGATGGGGATCAGCGCGACCAGCGTCAGTTCGACCGAGTTCTCATGCCCTTCCACGGGCCGGAAGACATCGCCTCTTCGTGGTTCACGAGCCGGGACAATGGTGCGCCCTTCGGGTTCGAGTTCTTGCCCAATTGTACCTTCCGGGATTTCAACTTCGGCCCGAAATCCGCACTTCCTGGCCCGAAAATCGCCGGCGAGAAGAGACCCGCGCAGCCGTTCCTGATCTGCCGTCATTGCGGCACGCTGCAGAGGCCGGCGAAGGACCAGGACGATCGTGGGACCCATCCGCCTAGCTGTAAGGTCATTCGCGAACCGGATCTCGCCCGTGAGAGATGGGAGACCGGGGTCTTCCTGATGCGGAAGTTTGATACCGAAGCGATCCGGATCGTGATCCCAGTCGTCGGCGAGGCGGATGACGATGATCTGAAGAGCTTCGTCGCGGCGATCAACCTTGGCATGCGCCGACACTTCGCGGGGAAGGTCGACCACCTCCGCTCCACGATCTTCGCAGCCCAGCTCGACGGGATGACCACCGTCCGCAGCCTCTACCTCTATGATGCGGTCCCTGGCGGGTCCGGGTATCTGCGACAGGTTGGTGAGCACCCGGACACGATGAAGGCGGTGATCAGTCGTGCGGCGGAGGCGCTACGGGACTGTCCCTGTAACCAGGAACCGGACCGGAACGGCTGCTTCCGCTGCGTGAAGCCGTACCGCTTCCAGTTCGGACCTGGCGAGCCGGATCGGGATCGAGCCCGTCAAATGATGGACGCGATCCTGCAGAAGTGGGACAGCCTCAGCCGGACCGAGACCGGGATCGACGCGTCGATCCGGGACGCCATGGTCGAAAGTGCGCTTGAGAAGCGCCTCCTGAACGCCCTTGCGAACCGGTATGGGGACGATGCACTGACCCCGCAGGTTCTCTCGGGCGGGCGTCGCGGTTTTGTGCTGCGCGCGGGTCCGAAAGACCGGCCTCGTCTCTGGACGATCGAACCCCAGGTGCAGATCGATGCCCGTTTCAAGGGTCTCCCCCGCAAACGGGTCGATTTCCTTCTTACACCCACCGGTCAGACCGGAGCGGTGCCCGTCGTTCTGGAGATGGATGGCCTTGAGTATCACGCCGATACCGTCGCCCAGGACCTGCTCGACCGGATCCTGATGATCCGGTCTGGTCAGGTTAGGGTCTGGACCCTCGCCTGGGCAGACCTCGACGCAGAGAACCGGTCCTACCTTAATCCGCTCTCGGAACCGGCCCTGAGCGGGGAGAAGGTCGGACGGCTCGCCCGGGTGTGCGCCTTCCCGGGCTTCGCAGATCACATCGACGGTGTCCGTGCCCTTCAGGGGGAAAGCTCCCTTGAGGGTTTCTGGCGCCTTTTGGATGGTGCACGGGACGATGGACTTCCGGGCCGTTCGATTCTGACCCGGGGCTTCGTTGCGACCGGGCGTCCGCTCGATCAGCTGCCACACCAGGCCTCCCTGACGGAAGAGGGGCGGCAGTTCCTGCTGACACCGGGCCTGACGGAGCATGTCGGGGCGGGAGTGCTCGACCTCTATCTGGCCTGCAAGCAGATCTCTCCGACGGAATGGGCGGGAACAGACGCCGATATTCGACTTCTACTGCGCGCGGAACTCCCTGATCCGGGCCACGAACCTGCGGCGAAAGCCCTCTACGCCGAGGCTTGGCGTGGTCTCTGGCGGCTCGTCAATCTGTTCCAGGGAGTGCGCGGTTTCCACGTTGAACTGGCGGGTCTCGACACGCTCTCGCCACCCGATATGTCGGTCGGGACCGGGCCGACGGATGCGGACACCGAAGCCTGGCTCGAGGCCCGGGCCCTTTGTGATGACCTGTTCCACCCCCTGATCGACGCCCTGATCGCAGCCGAAGTGCCAGGCCCGGACCGGTTCGGGGATGACCTCCTCGTCGAGGGGCGGGTCGTGGGGATGATGGAGTTTGGCTGGGAGGGGGCTGGCGTCGCGATCGCGGAAACGCCATGCGAGGGGGGGAGCTGGCGGCTCATCCCGTTTGATCCGGAGAGCGATCCAATCGGCGAGACGGTCACCAGAGTTATACAGGCACTACAGGAGATGAACACATGATGGACGCGATCAACAAGCGGGTCTCCTATGACATCGGCTGCATGAAAAGCCTGCGGAAGCTCCCCGACAAGGTGGCGCTGCGCTTCATGGATATGATGACCCGCTATATGTCGGACCCGTCCGCGAACGGGCTCAACCTCGAGACTGTGGAGGGTGCGAAAGACAGCTCGATCAAATCCCTCCGGGTCGATCAGGGGTACCGGGCCATCGCTTTCGAGGTCGGCCGCGACATCATGTTCGTGCACGTCAACGAACACGACAAGGCCTACCGCTGGGCCGGAAACCGGCGGGTCAAACTGGACCCGGACACGAACCGGATCCGCGTCGTTGAGGAACTCGACGTGACCGTCGTCGAGGCTGCGCCCCAAGTCGCGGAAGAGCCGCGACTGTTCTCGGCAGTGACCGATAAACGGCTGAAGGCCCTCGGTGTTCCGGACGAAGAAATCCCAGCCGTCCGGGCGCTTACATCGATCGAGGGGCTCGAAGAGGCGGAAGAGGGGTTCGACCCGCTGACCTATCAGATCCTCTATGCGCTCGCTGCGGGCTATTCCGACGAGGAAGTCTATGCTTTGACGGGCGTTCCGGAAGAGACGGAAACCGCCCCGGAAACCCCACCGGCCGACCTGACCTTCGATCAAATGATCGAGACCGAGGAGAGCCGCCAGACCATCTTCATCCCCGAAGATGAAAAGGAACTGCGGCGCGTCTTCGAGGAAGGGCTCGAAGGCTGGCGGGTGTTCCTGCACCCCGATCAACGCAAGCTCGCCTACCGGGACTATAACGGCCCGGCCATGGTGCGCGGGGGCGCCGGGACCGGGAAAACCGTCGTCGCCATGCACCGGGCGAAGCACCTAGCCGATCAGATCGAACAGGATCTGACCAGGGCCGGTCAAAGGGTTCTATTGACCACGTTCACGACCAGTCTCGCACAGGATATCGAAGCGAACCTCCGGACCCTCTGCCCGGAGCATCTGGCTGCCCGGCCGCCCCGGATCGAAGTGATCAACCTCGATCGCTGGGTCTCCCAGTTCCTCAAGCGCAAAAGCTTCGCCCGCGAGGTCGCGTTCTTCGGGGAAGCGCGGGACCGGCTGGACCAGATCTGGCGCGAAGTGTTCGACGACCATGAGCTTCCCGAGGGCCTCTCGGAACCGTTCATCCGCGCGGAATGGGCACAGATCGTTCAGGCGAAAGGTCTGATGGATCAAAGGGCCTACCTCAAGGTATCCCGGGCCGGACGCGGTACGCCGCTTGACCGCCGAAAACGGGCCGCTCTATGGGACATCTTCGCTGACTATCGAGCCCGAGTGGTGAGTGAGGGGCTCGCCGAGCCGGATGATGCCTATCGTGAAGCGATCGAAATCCTGTCCTCCGAGGCACCGAACCTCCCCTATGCGGCCGTGATCGTGGATGAGGCGCAGGACATGGGCGAGCAGGCCTTCCGTCTGATCCGGGCGATCGTCCCGGAAGGTCCATCCGGGGATCGAAATTCCCTTTTCATCGTGGGCGATGCGCACCAGAGGATTTATGGGCGCCGCGCCAGTATGGCGGGCTGCGGGATCAACGTGCGCGGCCGCTCGAAGCGGCTCAGGCTCAACTACCGGACGACGCAGGAAATCAGGTCGTGGGCTGTTTCGGTTCTGGAAGGCGTCAGCGTCGATGATCTCGATGAGGGAAGCGATACCCTCAAGGGCTATGTCAGCCTCCTGCATGGTGTGTCGCCTGAACTGGTCGGCTGCACTTCGGAAGTCGAAGAACTGAAAGGGGTTTCAACCTGGGTTCGCAGTCTCCCATCGGAAAACGTGCGACTTTCGGACATCGGAATCCTCTGTGCGCGCCGCGCAGATGTTGAGCGCGTTAGCGCGGCGCTGCGGGCGGACGGTATCGAGACAGTGGTTCTCCAGGCTGGCGCTGATGACCGGTCCGTGCCCGGGGTCCGGATCACGACAATGCACCGCGCCAAGGGGCTGGAGTTTTTCGCCGTGGCGATCCCCTTCCTGGCCGAGTCCGCCTTCCCACCGCCCGGGGCACTGAAATCGGCCGTTGATGCAGCTGATCGCGAAGATATCGTCACTCAGTATCGCTCCCTTCTGCACGTCGCCGCCACTCGGGCGAAGAAGTCATTGCGGATTTCGTGGTCTGGACACCCCAGCAAAATCATGCGCCCTTAAAACGGTGGAGACTACAAATGTTCCGCATCGATAGTACTGTGCTTTACCCACATCTTAGCGAAGCGGCCACAAACGTATTGCGATGGCAAGCCCCCATTCGCCTAACGGAAGCAATAGGTCTGGCCGCAAACACTCGCTCAGCTCTGCCAAATTTGTGGCTGCGGCGCTTCCAGCCTGCCCCGTCCAGGCCCTGGCTCTCATCCCCACCACCTTCGCGGTCACATGCCAGCTGGCGGCTATTTCCCGATATCGAACGCAAACTCGTTGACCCAGGATTTGGCGAAGACCGCACCCCGGAGGATTATATCCCTCCCCCACACTCCCGTTCCCAACTGAGGTTGGTCCTGAAGTCCCGCGCGAGGTTCCACGGCGCGTTTTCACTACGCCAGTCGATCTCGGCCTGGGTAAACCGCCGGGGTTCCTCGACATCGCAGAAGAGCGCCGCTTCAATCGCGGGCGGCGTCGGGGTCAGGCAGGAGCCAGCGCTCAGGCACGTGGTAAGTGCGGGGATCAGCAACAGTCGCATCGCTTTGTTTGTCCTTTGTGATGTTGCGGGTGCGGGCCTGACAGCCGGAGATCTGCCCTTCGAGCACGGAGATCTGACGGACCAGCTGCCGGTTCTCACGATGCAGGAGCACACTCCAGCCGAGGACCGCCCCCAACACACCGATCAGCACCGGCACGGCAAGCCGCCCGATCATATCAGCCCCGCCTCATGCAGTCCGGCCTCGCAATCAGCGCGCTCGGCGGCACGGCGGTTGACGAGCCCGCGGATGACCTGCCCGCCAGCCCGGGTCCAGCGCGAGAGCTCGGGACAGACCCGGGCCCAGTTCCCGGCATTCAGATGCCGTACCAGGGTTGAGCCGCAGGCAGCGCCAACTCCGACATTGTAAGTCCAGGAGAGAAGGGCTGCCGCGGTCTGGCGCGGGATCTGAGCCTCGAGCGGATCGTCGATACAGGCCGAGAGCCCCTCGGCATGGCTGCGCAGTTCCTGCATGAGCCGCGCATCGCAATCCGCCGGGGTGGCGAGATCACCGGGTTTCACCCCATCGGTAACCCCGTCACAGATGGTCCAGATCCCGACAATATCCTGATAGGCGCGCAGGCTGCGCCCCTCCCAATGACGGACACCGGGAATGGCAGCGGCCAGCACCGCCGCACTGGCGAGACCCAGCCCGGCTTTTCTGTAAACTCTCATCTGTCTGCTCCCCGTTTCATGAGCACGCCCTCGATCCGCTCGACACCGGATTCGATCTTGGCCATGCGCTCGCGATCCTCATCGCGTTGCTTTTCTCTGGTGCTGAGCTCGGCCTGCAGCAATTCGATCTGCTTTTGATTGGTGATCACCCGCCGGATGAGCCAGAGCGTACCCGAGGCAATCGCCCCCACAAGAGAACTGACCGCCCAGAAGAGCGCGTCCTCGATCCTGTCCAACATGTTTCCTGTCCTTTTATGCGTGAGAGCTCTGTGGCGTTGCCGCCCCGTGCAGCCCGTCGAGCGGCACAAGGCAGATCGCCCGGCCGTCCGCATCTGCCACACCGGTCGTGAGGATTCCCGGCCAGCGCCCGGCCCAGCTCCGGATCTCGGGGGTCTGGGCGGCAAAGAGCACGCCATGGGTCATGCCGCAGGCCAGCGCATCCCGGGCCCGCGCCGCGGCCAGGCGGACCGAGAGCCCCTGCCCCCGGACCGCGCCATCAACATAGATATGCGTGGCCACGCTCAGTTCCCCGAGCCCGATCTCCAGCATGGCAAGTTCCGCAACAAACTCCGCATTCCCGGCCAGAGCCGGCACCTCTGTGGCTGGCAGATGCAGATAGCTGCCGACAATGCGCCAGCCCTGCCGCGCGAGAACCGCCCGGGCGCCACGACCAGCCAGATCCGCGAGGTAATGCAGGTCCTGCTCGTGTGGCACGTCCTGTTGCAGCCGGGCGATGTCCGGCCAGCGCAACCGCAATCCGGCCAGATCGAAAGCCTCAATCGTGATCATGACAGACCCTCCAGAAGCGCCACGACCTCCGCAACCGCAGCCCCGATGTCCGCAGGGCCTGCGGCGGCCCGCACCCGCGCGATGGCCCCGATGCGCAGCGCTTCCATCTGGGCGCCGAGCTGGCGCCACTCGGTGGCCAGACGCTCAAAGAGGGCAGCGACCTCCTGAGGTGTCTGTCCGGTGGCATGGCTTTCAGCCGCAATGAAGGGAAACACCCCCGGATCGAGACTTTCCGCGTCGGGCACCGGATCCAGCGCCAGGAAGCGCTCCGCCTCGGCCTGTTTTTCCCGGTAGATCATGTCCTGACCGGCAATCGGGGTTATGTAGCGCCGCCGCGCCTGATCCACCGCCGCATTGATCGCGGCAATGCCCGCGCTGGCATGGTGCTCAAGCTCGCGCGCCTTGCTTTGCCCGGACCGGGACAGGATCAGCATGTCAGGAAACCTCCATCAGATGGGTGACCGGCAGGTAGGGCGCCGGTGCCGTGATCTCGACCGCGTAGCGCCCGGGATCTGTCAGAGAGAAGCTGACTTCCGCCCCGGCCCCCTCCGGCATGACCCGCGCCAGCACCTCGCCGCCGCTCAGATCATGGATCTCGACCTGAGCGCCCTGAGGCAGATCCGTAATCCGCCAGCCCTCCACCTCTTCGGTCAGCACGCCAGGCAGCGGCCGGGACAGCAGCTCGGCACCCTCAGCACGCATGCGCGACAGGCGCACCAGACCGGCAGGCCCATCCCGAAGTCCGATCGTTCCGGACGGGGTCACGAAGGCCCGCACATGCGCCTCCTCCAGAACCTCCACCCCATCGGGCCGCATCACCACCTGCGCCGGGACCTCCTGATCCCGGGCCGGTACCACTTCCAGCCAGTCCGGCCCCGGGCGCGCCGCATGGCGCAGAACCCCGGTCACCAGACCGGCCGCGTCGAGTTTGACGAAGAGAGGCATGTCTAACGCTCCAGCGCCCGGGCAAAGACCGAGGCATTGCGGATATTGCTCTGGCCCGGAGTGGCCGGATCCGGCGTGGCCGAGAGCTCGCAGAGCAGCCGGATTTCCATGTCTTCAAAACTTCCCATCCGGCTGAAGAGGTAATTGTCCGACGTCCAGACCGGGCTCGAGCTGTAAGGGGCGGTGAACTCCGTGGCCCAGCCCGACCAGACCCCGGCGCTCTTCACGCGCATCTGCACCCGGAACCGCGTTTCCACATTCACCGTCACAGTGGTCTTGGCCTCGTAGCTGTAGCTCGAATGGCGGCGGTATTCCGACATCACGCCGATCTGCCAGAGCTGCCCGTGCTGCAGCGGGCCCGTGGCCAGAACCGCCGCCACGGTATTCTGAACCGCGACCACTCCGCCGGCATGGGCCACGATCGCGCCCCCGTCCGAGGCCGCGCCATCGATCAGCGCGCCGCGGGTAATCAGGCTGTTGAACTCGGCATTGCCGACGGTGTCGATGCTCCAGCCCGCCACGCCTGAGACGAAGTTGGCAGACCGGATCGCCCCGGTACGGATCTGATCGCCGGCAATCGAGGTCTGCCCGCCGGGGGACCAGGGTGGCGAGGCCGAGGCATGGGCATGGGTCTGCGCCAGCATCGGCTTGTGCACAAAGACGTAGCTGTTCGCCTCTCCCGGATTTGTGCCGTATTTGCGCAGCACGACCTGCCCCATCACCGCGCCCGACGGCGCCTGCCCCCTCACGCCATAGCGCGCCCAGGCATCAGGATTGCCGGAAGAGCCCGCAAGATTGTTGCTGAGCTCCACGCTCGCAGGCCCACCCAGATCGGTGCCGGAGCCATCGCGCCAGCGGATCTGCAACTGACCACCACAGCGATGCGTGGAGACATGCGCACTGCCATCATACCATTGCCCCGGCTCAACCGGGAAACACTGGCCATTGCCATAACCCGCACCGACCCGTTTGAGATAGAGGTAATAATCCGCAACCGTCGTACCGTCCTGGAAGATCATCATGGTCGGGAAGTTTACCCCCGCCCACTGCCCCGGCGGACGCAGGTCGACGGTCGTCTCGGCGTTGAGGGTCGCGTTGGCGGTCCATGTGCCGATACCTTCAGTCCCGGTTGCCCAGACCGGATCCTCGATCAGGTTGCCGCCCATACCGATCGCCAGCCTGTCCGCAGAGATCCCCCCGGCCAGGACATGCTCCGAGCTCAGCGTCTGGCTTGCGACATGATCCCCGGTGATCGCGCCATCCACGATGAGCTCACCGCCGTTTCTGTGACGGATGACGATGCCATCGAGCCAGATGCTGCCGGCACTGGCCGCCGCACTGGCGAACATGAGGCTCACGCTCAGGCGCGTACAGCCCGCCGGCACCGTGACGACCAGCGTTTTGCGCTCCCAGCTGTCAGCGGCACTGAAGTCACCGGTCCCAAGCGGGATCGCCGCGACATAGCTGTTTGCACCTGTTGTGTTATTACCAAAGCGCAGCTTCGCATTGGCCCCGTCCCCATCCCAGTCTGGGGATTTCCGGGCGTGGAGCTCCGCATAGATCTCTGAGCCCGGGGAGACGATCATGTCGTTAAAGAAGGGCGCCGTGACCGCTGCATGACTGATCCTGAGCGACCGTGCGCCGGTAAGACAGACCGTGTCGTCCAGCACGAACCCGGCCGCCGCGACATCGAAGGGAATGCCGGCATCGGTTTCAAAGTCGCAACCGGCCGCAAAGTTTGTCAGATCCGACACCACGAGACGGCTCGTCGAGATCGTACCAGGTGCAATCACCGTATCCCCGATGAGCTCGAGAAGTGCACCCGGACTTGCCCCTCCGGCCCCATCGTAGACCGTCGCGCGCAGCCCCGCGATCTGACCACCTGAGAGCTCCGCCGTCAGCGATGCACTGGCCGCCAGATAGCCCTGCAGATTGGCCAGCGCTGTTCCGGACAGCGACACGAAGGCCGAATTGCCGGCCGCATCGACCTGCAGCGCCTGCAACATCGTCGCAAAAGCCGTACCCGTCAGTGCATTGGTCTCAAGATTGCGGATATCATTGATCGCGCCCGTCAGCGCCGCACTTTCCACCTCCTGGCGTGCGGCGCGCCGGTAGCCCACCGCGACAAACTCGTCCGAGGTTTTGTTGGCACGCAGAAAGAACGGTGCGCTGCCGCTGAAGTAGAACGGCCCCTCAGAACTGATCTGAGCCCCCGCACCGCTTTCCAGACCGATCTGCAGCGTATCGAAGGCAGCCAGCGCATGTGTGCCGATCATCGTCCCGGTCCGGTCGGTGACGGTGATCACCGAAGGCTGGTCCATCGTGGCCAGGAAATAGTCGGCGATCCCGGTCTGGGCCAGGCAATATTCATCGCCACAGGCCGCGACCGGCATATGTGTTTCCGCGTCACTGCCGGCGCCATCGCCACTGGCAAAGCTCCACAGCAGGGTTTCCCCGTCGCTGGAAGCGTAATAAGCACCGGAGTTCTGAACGACCACCCCGACGGGCGGCGCAATCATCGACGGCCAGTCATTGAGTGCCATCAGTTCCGGCGCCGCCGGGCTGATCAGCTCGCCGTCCGATGTACCTCCCCCGCGACGATGCACCAGCACATATGCGGTGGTTTCGACATGAACAAAGATCTCGCCGCTTCTGCTGTCGCTCAGATCGATGAAGGTCCCGGCTGCCATCTCCTGCCAGGGCTCGGCGCTCAGATCCCCATCATCGACCGGTCCGGTGCGCGCGCGCCAGCGCCCCGAGGCCAGCGGCAGGATCGTGGTGGTAACCGGCGTGTCGCGGGTGAAGGCATGCGCAAAGCGCGTGCCCGCCATGCCTTCTGACCCAAGTGGCGTCCCATAGCCGGGATTGCCCGCAAGCGAAGCCACGAAGGGTTTGTCACTGGTGAAGCGCTCGCCGCGCGTACAAGCCAGCGCGGAGATCTCTCCCCGATCCAGCGTCAGCACCCGCGCGCCATCCCTGTAAAGGACCGTCCCGTCTTCGAAGGCCGCAAACTCATAGCTGCCCGAGACCATGCAGATCTGCGGCAGGCAGGCGGCCGCCGCCATAAGGCGGCGTTCGGACCGGGCCTGCATCCGCTGCGCGGAAAGGGCAATTGCTGTGCCGGTCTCGGTGCGGGTCAGATAGTTCTGCGTGAGGTTCGCCGACAGCGATCCAAGCGCACCGGCCGGACCCGTAAGCTGGGCATCATAGCTGGTGATCTGACCCGCAATGGCGCTGTCGGCTTCGGTTCTGGTGTAATAGTTCTGCGCAAGATCTGCCGAAAGCGCGCCGATCGCACCGCCGGGGGCCAGCAGCGAGGACGTATACTCGGTAAGAGAGCCGGCAATGGCCTGATCGGCTTCGGTGATGGTGTAGTGGTTCGTGCTCAGATCCGCTGCGAGCAGGCCCAGAGCACCCGAGGCCCCGACCAGCTCAGCGTGATAGTCGGTGACCGAACTGGCAATCGCGCTCCCGGTCCCGGCAATGGTGTAATAATTCGACGCAAGGTCCGCGGAGATCGCCCCGACCGCGCCGGCGGGGCTCAGCAATGCCGCATTGTAGCTCGTGATCTCCCCGGCAATAGCGCTGTCTGTCTGCGTGCTGGTGTAATAGTTCGTCTCCAGATCGGCAGAGAGAAGTCCGAGCGCCCCGGAGGCCCCCGTCAGATCGGCATGATAGCTGGTGATCGCGCCCGCGATCGCGCCGTCGGCCGAGGCCCGCGTGTAATAGTTCGTCGCCAGATCCGCCGCCACAGCCCCGATCGCCGATTGCAGCGCCAGCCCGGCGGCCGTGATCGCCTGATCGGTCTCAGTGATCGTATAATAATCCTGCGCGAGCGTGGCCGAGACCTGACCGAGTTCTGCGCTGAGCGTGCTGCGCAATGTGGCGGCCACCTCGAGCGCTGCGGTCACATCGCGCACCGCGAGAGAGGCCACATGCACGATCCCGTCGCTGTCGCCCGAGACATTGGCCCGCAGGTGGAACCAGGCCCGGTTCGCCGACCCTGATCCCGCCAGATGCAGATTGTCTGCAAGCTCCGCCTCCTGCAGCGTCTGCAAACTGGCAGAGATCCAGAGCGAGGCAGTCACAACCCCATCGGCGAGCGTGGCGGTCTGCGTGAGCGACTGGATATTGCTCTCGGCAATCGCCCCGCCTGCAAAGGTCGTGGCCCCGATCCGCCAGCGGACGCCGCCCGTGCTGCCCGCATCGGTGACCCGGAAGGTGACATCGACCCGGTAGACGGCCTCCGGATCGAAGCTCAGCGGATAGGCCGCGGCCAGGGTCTGGTTCTGCGGCCCCAGCTCAAAACACTCCCCAAAGACCGCGTCATCCGTCACAAAGCGCGACGCCTCCGCCGCAGGCCGCAGCACCGGGGCTGCCGTCGAGGTCGGATCCATGGTCCAGGCGCTGGAAGGCGCACGCGGCACACTGACCCCGAGCGGGGCAATTGCCATAGCAGCCTCGGCGCGCGCATCGATCACCGCCTGATCAAGCCCGCCGATCTGAGCGGCAAGATCCCCAACGGCCGCCGAAAGTGTGCCGGCAAAACCGGTGGTGAGCGCGCCATAGGCACCAGAGAGATCCGTCAGATCCCCCGAGACAGACGCCAGCGTGGCCTCAAGACCCGCAATCACCCCGTCAAAACCCGCCACCGTCCCCGCCAGCGTGCCGGTATAGCCATCCGTCAGCGCATCGAGATCGGCCCGCGCACTCACCGCATCGCTGAGCGCGCCCTGCACGCCCGGATCGAGATCCGGCGGCGCCAGCCGCGTGTCGGGCGTCGTGACCGCAGCCCAGTCCGACCAGAGGCTTTCGCGGTCGTCCCGCGCGGCCCAGGCCACCCGGACCTGGTAGTCCGTGTCCGGCAGCACTCCCTCCGAGATCACCCGCGCCCCCTCGGTCGCATCCTCGGTCTGGCCGGTGGCCACCACCTCCTGCGTGGCCGCGAGCCGCACCCGGTAGCGCAGGCCCGCCGCCTCATCGCGATCCGCCCCCTGCCAGCTCAGCAAGAGCCCGGGACGACGCGCCGTGCCATCGGCGCCGCGCAGGCTGGTCGGCGCCACCGACCACAGACCGACACTGAGGGGCAGCGCCGGCACCGTGGCCGGGCTCGGCAGGCTGACCGGCAGCGCAAACCCCGGCTGCCAGTCATAATCAGCCGGATCGCGCTCGCGCAGACTGAGCTGAGGTTTCGAGGTGACCAGCGGATCGACGATCGTGACCACCTCGAAGATCTTCGCCTCATAGCCATTGCGCGCCGAGCTCCAGGCCACCGCATCGAGCGGCTCGAGCGGAATGGCCTCGGGCGCCAGCGTCAGCACATGACGCCGCATGCGCCGCTCTTCTTCAAGATAAGCCCGCATCACCCGCTGCACCTGATTGGCATAGGGACAGGCCGGCAGGCTCAGATCGGCGATGAGGCGCCGGTTTCCGTCGGCCGCCTCGGAGCCGGCATCATAGCGCGGCGGCGCATCGACGCTGTTCCAGAGCGCATCGGGATCGGGATAGCTCGCATGCACGCCATTATAGGTGTCCGCCAGCGCCGGGAAGGGATCGAACTGCTGGCTGTCGGAGATGTTCACATCCGCATCGCTGAAGAAGAAGACCGGCAGGCCCGGGCCCCCGAGGCGGATCTTCCACACGCCCCCGATCTCCGCAAGCTGTCCCGAACAGGGCTTGAGCAGCTCCTCGATCACCCCGGCCGGCTCATCGGCAACAAAGACCTCGTATCCACTGCGCCAGGCCGGCTCGCTGGCGCCTTCCTCGTCGAGCGCCACCGGCGCATCCGCCGCCGCCATCGCAGCAAACCAGCTCCCGGCCGGCAGATCCTCCGCCGCCATATCCCCGCCCCAGACGTGACCGCCCGGCAGCGCAATGCCGCGCAGGATATTGTAGACCTGCACGGCGGGGTTTTCCGAAGGGGTCCAGGTGGCGGGATCCTCCCGGCGCTGGGGACCTGCACCACCGGCCGTGTCATCAGCCCGCGGGTCATAAAGCGGAATGCCCCCCAGCACGAAGCGCACCTGCGGAAAGCCCGTGTAGATCGCCCGGGCCAGCCGGAAGGTCAGGATCGCATAACAGATCCCCGTCCCCACCATGTCCGCCGTCCACGGCCGTTCGGGATAATCGCCATACCGGTCCATCAGCATCGGATCGGCCGCGACCTGCGTGCCATCGTAATACCGCACCCAGGCCGTGGGAGTCTCGGTCGTGACCTCGTCATAGATCGGATAGCCATCCACCGGATCACTGCCCACCACCTGCGTCCGGGTCCGGCTCTCGCTGAGCTCCGGGAGCGGAAAGCCATAATCCGCGTGTGGGTTTTCGCTGTCGGGCACACAGGCACGACCATCGACGATGATCCCTTCCAGGGTCTGCCCCGGCACATCCCCAAGCTCGATCACATAGGTCAGATAGGCATTCGGCGTGCCGCCATCGCGCCCGTGACTCATCGGCGGGCAAACCAGCTGGCCTTCGGTGGCATAGCGCCCCAGAATGAAGCTCGCCGGTGTCACGCCCCCGGTCAGGGTCTGCGTCGTCCGGATCCCAGGCACCGTGGGTTTGGGAGCAAGTGCCCGCGACAGCGCCGTCAGCGCCACCGTGCTCAGAAGCCGGCCCAGCACCGTCGTAGTGAGAAAGCCCGACACCCCTGCGCCGGCCGCCCAGGCCCCGAACGTGGCCGACCCGATCGCCGGGGCCGCGGCCGAGAACATGCCTGCAAAGAATGCGCCAACCTGGGGCATGGCTCAGACCCCGAAGGCGCGGATCACCCGCGCCGCAGGGACCAGCGCCAGACGCCCGGGGCTCAGCACCCAGACCGCCTCGCCCTGATGCAGCCCCAGCGCCGGGCCGTCCGGCGTCTCCACCACCACCCCGTCCCCCGGACGGGCCTCAGCCGGGGAGATCTCCGGCAGATGATGCGCAGCCAGCGCGATGTGATCGGCAAACCCGTCCCGGCGCAGGATGCGCAGCCCCCCGCGCAGGGTGGTGTAGCGCCCCCTGTAGGAGGCGGCATAATCCACCCCGGTCATCGCTTCCACCGCGCCCGCCAGGAACAGCGCGCAGTCATGCGTGCCCGGCACAAAGGGGCGCGGCGCAGCAAGGGCAAGCCAGCGCACAAGGCGCGGGGTCCAGTCGGGCAGACGGGTCATCGGGATCTCTCCGAGAGTGAGGATGTCAGGGCGCAGGACGCGCTAGGTCAGTCGCGCGCAGGAACGCGCAGGGTCAGCCGTTCGCGGGTCGGGTGGCGCGCGCCTCGCCCCAGACCGTCTCCACAGCGCCGGTGACGGCGATATACTGGCGGAACGCATCTGCGGGCGCGCGCAGGCGCAGGGTTTCCGCGGATTTCTTGAGGGCAAGCGTGCGGGTGAGCGCCTGGGCCGCGCTCAGCAGCTCCAGCTCGACCCGCGCCTCACCACCCTCAGGCGGGGTTTCCACCGTGACCGTGTTGATCACCCCCCGGAACACCCGCGCAGGCTCGGCCAGCAATACCCCGGTGGCGGGATCAAAACTGGCCACATGGATCTCGACAGGCGCGAGACGCGGATCATATCCACGGATGAGCTGGCTCACCTCCGGCGCCAGCGGCGAAAGTACCAGCCGGTGGCTGCGCACGTTCAGCCCTACCTCCGAGGTCAGAGGCGGCATCGAGATCAGCCCGCCGGCACCAAAATAGCTCCGGCTCTCCCCGCCGATCACGAAGACCGCATGATCCTCGCCCGACCAGAGCCCGAGGCAGGCCTCAGCCCCGCTGTCGCGCTCCCGGGCTTTCACCCAGAGCAGCACGCGCGCGCAAATCCCCTCGCGCGCCGCAAGCCGCGCGAGAACCGGTGAAGGCAAGGCCCGCATGACCAGTCTCTCCTATCTCAGGGTCTGAATGAACTCGAAGGACGCCCCGCCTGTACGCACGCGTTCCGAACTGCCCGCCGTAACCGTGCCGGGCAGCAGCACCGCCTTGAAGGCCGGGCGCAGCAGCGTGACCGGCGCGCCAATGGCAGCCCCCGCCCGCAGCGACGGGACCACTTCGAACACAGAGGTCGCGCCCGTCCCGTCGGCCACAACAGACCCGGTGACAATGCGGTGGAAAGCATGGCGCACCGGATCGCTGCCATAGAGAAAGCTCAGCCCGTCACCGCAGCTCAGCTCATAGCCCGCAGGCAGGCCCGAGAGCGACAAGTCCCGCGCATCCGGCGCGAGGCTGGCAATCTGAGGGGCTGCCGCGCCCAGCAGCGTTCCCTTGGGGTCCCGCGCCGGCCCGGCCTGATCTACCGGCCAGGCCAGAAAGCTGCGCCCCGGTTCCTGCAACAGCGCCAGCCGTGCCGCCATGGCCCGGGCCTGGGCAAATGGTGCCGGATGCAGCTCCACTCGCCCGCGCCAGAGCCGCGGTCCCAGCTGATCGCGCAGCACGGACCCGTCCGCCAGCCCCGAGACCTCCATCCGTTCGCCCAGCTCCAGGCTGAAGCTCCGGATCCGCAAGGCGCCCAGAAAGTCATCCCGGTCGAGCGGATAGCTCAGCGCCATCAGCCCACCCTCCGGGGATCGGCGCTGATCGCCCCGACCCGCGCCGGCAGAACCTCCCGGTCATACTGCCGGAGCCCCGCCTGCATCACACCCGCCGCGACAGTGCCGCTGATCCGCTCCACCGCCGCCTGCCAGTTGCCGCCCTGATCCACCCAGATCCGCACATCGACCGCCCCGGCCGGCGCGGTCGCGCCCTGCGCCACCTCCCGGCGCGAGAGCACCCGCTCGCCCCGTTGCAGGATCGTCGGCACCTCATCCGGCCGCAACCCGGCCCAGCCCCCACCGTGCAGACGCGGGGCACCGTCAAAGACCGCCGCCGGCACAGACCGCGTGACCCCGGACATCCCCGCCATCCCGCCCGTATGCGAGACCGCCGCTGTCACCAGCCCCGACCCGCCCCCGCCAAATACGCCCACAAGCGCCGTGGCAAGGGGGCCCAGGACATTGCGCCGGATCGCCAGCATCGCAAGATCGGCTATCATCGAACGGATCAGCGACCGGAAGTCGAGCTTGCCGCCTTCGACAAAGCCCCGCAGCGCGGTCTCCGCCCCCTGAAAGGCCGAGACCAGCGTCTCGCCCAGCCCCTTGCCCCAGTTCATCGCGTCCCTGGCATACTCACTCAGGCTCTTCTGAACCGCGGCAAACCCTGTCAGCTCGGCCTTCGCCCCCTTTGCAGCTCCCCCGGCGCGCCCGAGCGCCCCGGTCACCTTGTCGGCAGAGGCCGCCGCCGCATCGAGCGCAACTGTTCCCGCCCCGCCAGCCCCTGCGACCGCCTCCCTGAGCGCCTGCCAGGCTTCCAGCGGCAGTCTGCCGGCGGCGATCAGATCCTCCGCCGCCTGCCGGAACCGGCCAGCCGTGGCCAGCGCCTCGGCGGCAGTCCCCTCCAGTCCCAGATCCGGAACCGTGAGCGGGGTGTCTTCAAACGCCCGCCGGAAGGCCTCGGCGGCAGCTGTCCCGGCCTCGGCAGAGGCCCCGGCGAACGGGTTGGCAATATCGCCGAGATCGATCTCGCCGATCGCGCCAAAGGTGGTCTCAATCCCGACGGCAGCCAGCGCCTCGCGGATCCGGCCCGTGAAGGCATCTATGCGCCGGATCGCCCCGTTGAGCATCGCTTCCACCCCGTCGAGCATCCGGTTCGCGGCCACAAAAGCCAGATCCCCGATCACCTCCGGCAGGCGCGACCAGATCGCCCTGACCGCCAGCAACGCCCCTTCGAACGTGTTCGCCGCCGCATTGCCAAAGGCGACCACGCTTTCAATCGCCGACGCCATGGCCGAGGCCGCATCGGATTTGAGGTCATAAAACATGGCCGCTGCCCGCGCCCCTGCCGCCGCGGCCCCGAGCTGGATCCGGTCCCAGACCTCAACGGCGACATCCTTCAGAAGCCGCATGGCCTCTCCGAAGCCCCCGGCACCCTCCGCCAGGCGGGTGAACCAGTAGACGAGCTCCCCCGACCCCACGATCAGAGCGCCAATCCCCGTCCGGATCAGCGCGCCCTTCAGCACGCTCAGCGCACCCGCAAGGCGCAGCGTCGTGACCGCCGCGGCAGCCAGCCCCGCCACCCACCGCGCGCCAATCAGCGCCACGAAGGTTCCGGTCCAGGCCGCAAGCCGGCCGATCTGATCCGACAGAGCCGACAGCACCCGGCCGACCGGCCCGGTCGCACCGGCCAGATTCACAAGGATCCCCGCCAGCCGCTCCAGCACCGGCGCCAGCACAGCACCCACCCGGTTGCCGATCCCCGTCATCACCTGCCCCACCGCCGCCAGCGCCAGACGCGAGCGGTTAAGCGCCGCCACCGTCCTGCGATCCATCACCACACCGAGATCCGCCGCGCGGGCCGCCAGCGTCGTCATCTCCGCGCCGTTGTTTCTGAGCAGCGGGATCAGCGCCGTGGCGTCAGACGCCATGGCTTCGAGATAGAAGGTCATCTCCTGCTGGCTCACACCGGCCCGTTCCAGAGACGACACGTAAAGCTGCAGTGCCTCCGGCCCGGAAAGCCGCGCAAACTGATCCGCCGTCACCCCGACCCGCGGCGCAATGCTCTCGAAGAAGTCCTTCATCGGACCGCCGCCCGTCTGCAGGAAATCCCCCACCCGGTCGTTCACATCCTTGAGAATGTCCGCCAGCTTGTCGGCCTCGATCCCCACCGTCGCCGCCCCGGCCGCCCAGCCCTGAAACAGCTCCGGATCCGCATTGGCCACCTGCGCCTGGCGCTGCACCTCGAACGCCCGCGTCATCGCCGATTGCGTGGCCGCCACCGCCCCCGCTGCAGCGGCCGTCGCAGCTCCGATCGCGGCCAGACGAACCTTGCCCGCAAACGCCGCAAGCTTTGCATTCGCCCGCTCCACCTCGCGTGGGATCCTTTCGAATGCCTGCGCCCCGGCCTCGCCGACCCTGCGCAGCTCACGCTTCACCTGCCCCCCGCCCCGGGCGGACAGGCGGACCGAAAGGGTCTTCTCGGACATGGGTTTTCCTCATCAGACTATGCGCCATTGACATATGCGTCATTGGCGCACATATTGAGCCATGACCATCGTGACTGTAGTCGAAACGCCTGAGTTCCAGCGCCGCGCCCATGCCCTTATGAGCGAAGCAGAGCGGCTGGAACTGATCGATTTCATCGCCCGCAATCCGATGTCGGGCGTGCCGCTGGGCGGCGGTGTGCGCAAGTTCCGCTTTGCACGCGAAGGCGCAGGCAAGAGCGGCGGCTTCCGCGTGATCCATTTCTACAACAGCGACGACGGAACGCCGATCTTTCTGATCACCGTGTTCGCCAAGAACGAGAAAGCCAACCTGACCAAATCGGAAACGGATACCGTAAAAAAGCTCGGCAGCTTGCTGTCAGAGACCTACCGGAGGAAGACATGAGTAACGCATTCAAAAGCATCGAACAGGGGCTGAAAGAAGCCCTGTCGCACGCACGCGGAGACAAGAGCGCCGCGGTACTCCATGAGATCGAGATCCCCGACCCCGATGTTCAGGCTATCCGCGCCCGCACCGGTTTGTCACAGGTTGCCTTTGCGCGCAGTATCGGTGTCAAGAAAGCGACCCTGCTCAATTGGGAGCAAGGTCGCCGCCATCCCGAAGGGCCTGCCCGCGTCCTGCTCGCACTGATCGCGAAAGACCCGCAAATCGTGCAGCGCACCCTCACCCCTTAAGGCAAGAAGCCCGAAGCCCGGGGATCAGCTTCACCGGCTTCATTCATCCTGCGCACCATCGCCGCCTCTACGGCCGGCATCAGCTCGCCCACCGCCAGAGGCGGCACCCCAAGGGCGCCGGCCAGCGCCAGCACCGCTGTCATGTCAAAGCCCAGCACCTGCGGCGCAAGGCCCCCGGCCACCCGCAGCTGTCCGCCCGAGCGTTGCACAAGGTCCCAGACCTGCCAGCCTTCGATGCTCTGCGGTGCATGCATGATCCCCGGACACTCAGGGCAAATTCCATCACACGCCGCGCAATAGTCGCCGCCCCCGCCGAACTCCCAGTCGGCAAGGGCGCTCAGACGTTTTTTTCCGCGTCCACCAGCATCGCACCCGCCACCACCTTTTCCTGGAAAGCCTCGAACATCGGCCAGAGATCGAGCAGCGCATCGATCCAGTCCTGCGTCACCGGAACCGGTGCGCCCGTTTCATCCCCCACGCCCTCCCAGGCCTCGATCACCAGCCCCGCGAGGATCTTTGCCACCGCCAGCGCCACCGCATCCTCGTCCGGGTGCTCCTCAGCCTGCACCAGATCCTGAACGCGCGGATCATTGCGCGCCGCCAGCATCATCGCCGAACTCAGGGGCCGGACCCGCACGCGCGCACCGCCCGCCAGCCCGATCCAGCGCGGCTCGGTTGAAAGAGAAAGTCTCAGCATGTCACATCTCCAAAAAAAAAACGGTGCCCGAAGGCACCGGAGGTCAGGGAGCAGCCTCCGGCCCCTGACAAGACCGAAGGCGAGGTAAACACTGAATGCTGCGTACACCCGTATGCTACACGCAATCCCGCCTTCCGGATACCGTCAATAGGCCTCGCGGCCATTTATCAGGGTCACTGTCACCATCGGATCGCCGTTGGTCTGCTGTGCAGCCTGCCAGTCAAAGCTCACCTGCACCCCCTGCGGGCCGGTGATTTCCCGGCGCGGCCGCGGCAGGAAGACCCGCGGCACCGAGACCGTCAGAGTTTCTCCAGACGCAAGGCTGTAGGCAAACTCCAGCGCGCAGGACGTGCCCGAGATCGCCTGGCTCAGCAGCACCGTATCGGCAAAACGAACATCAATCCGTCCTGTCATCGCCGCGATCGACGGATCCGCCCCCTCGATCTTGCCGTCCGCCCGGATCGTTTCCACCCGGTCGAGAGTGTTGGAATAGCTCAGTTCCGCCCCGACAATATTACCGATCGCCGTCCCGTTGCGCGTCACCGATCCGTTGAAGTGACCAAACCGCTGCAGGTCCACAGTTGCCGGTGTGCCCGCCCCGGATGCCG
The DNA here is from genome assembly GCF_004799325.1 of Thalassobius vesicularis. GTDB lineage: Bacteria > Pseudomonadota > Alphaproteobacteria > Rhodobacterales > Rhodobacteraceae > Thalassobius > Thalassobius vesicularis. Next base: position 32,547 of record NZ_SSMD01000012.1, on the reverse strand, counting down.
TCCCCAGCGTCTCGCCCTGGGCCACGATCTCCACCGAAGCCGTCAGCAGGCCAGAGCGCGCCATCTGCCAGCCGATCTTGTCGACCATGCAACCGCCATAGAGCGCATAGCTCGGCACGTCCGGCAGCCCGGTCTCCACCGTGAAGCTCGGCAAAGTCCAGCTTCCGCTGGTAAAGACATGGGTGTAGGGCCCGGTGCCAGTGGTCACAGGATCACCAAATGCCCCCTTGAGCCAGACCCCGAAGGCCTCCGTGTCAACCGGCACCACGATACTGCCATCGGCGGTGATTGCATCGCGCATTGGTGCCAGAGGATCGCGCCCGTATCCCAGAAGCTCTGAAGCCTGCAGCGGCTGCTCGGCCCCCAGCGACGCCGTCGCAAAGGGCATCTTCGTATATCCGCCCACCGGCGGCGTTCCATATGTACTCTCGAACGCCAGCGCCATCTGCGCCCGCGCCCCCTGGGCTCGTGCCATTCCATTCTCCTGTCTGCTCAGATCTGTTCAGGGCCCAATCCGCTTGACAGCCGGGCACCCCCACGGCCATCAGACGGACAAACCGGGAAAGAAACGCCAATGACCAGCTCTGCCATCCCCCAGACCACCCCCGAGCGCAAACGCTCGCTGATCGGCGAGGATGTCCGCATCACCGGCAGCCTCACAACCCGGGGCATTCTCGAGTTCGGCGGCGAGATCCGCGGTGAGCTCACCGCCGATACCCTGGTACTCACCAGAACCGCCCGCGTTCACGGCAAGATCCGCGCCCGCCATCTCACCATTGAAGGCACGCTGCAGGGTTCGGCCGCAGCGCTGAACCTCACCCTCAGACCCTCGGCCATCGTCTCCGCAGATCTCACCTGTGAGCGGATCTGCATCGAGCCCGGCGCGCAGATCGAGGGCCGGATCGGCAAGCTCGCGGCCTATGACCTGGGCATTCACGCCAGCGGGTCTGCCAGCGTATAATGCAGCACAACCGGGATGACGGCCGCCTTCAGGCTGGCCGCCCCCTCCACCGGCAGATCCACCGGCCGCGGCGCCTCCGGCTCGACCCAGTCGCACAGCCCGCCCAGCGTACGGTCGGCAGCGAGTGCTGTCCCGATGCCTGCACAAAGGGTGTCGAAAGCCGCATCCCGCTCCCTGTCCTGCACCACCACCTCAAGCTCGGCCCGATGCGCATAGTGATATCGCAGCGGTGACAGCGTCACCTCCGGCTCCCCCGGATCGCCATCCCTCAGGATCACAACCCCTCCCGCCGGCACCCGCTCAGGCAGCACCTCCCCGCGCAGAACCGAAGCAGGCAGGGCTGACAGCCGCGCATGCAGGCTGGTGAGGAGGGTTTCGCGGAGGGTGGGCATGATGGATAGCTTTCGCTCTGCTGGTTTCAGAAGCTGTCAAATCTGAAGCAGTTCAGTGCCCGGAAAGATCAGAGCCCTTCGATGGAATACTCCGGCGAACCCGACCAGGAGATATTCCAGCTCGCTCCCGGCCTCACATTCTGAATAATGCCGGGATCAAATGCCACAAAGCATGCCCCGCCCGTGCGCCTGACCGATGGATAGAGCAAACCCCGATGACCCTCCTGGCGCAGAGCCGTCGCGAGAGACTGTCCGGCCGGATATCCTGTCGCCGGATCGGGATTCAGCGCCGGATGTCCGCTCTCGTCTGCCAGATCCGGAAAGTCACCTATGAAGTCGGCAAGCAATTCCACATATCTGGCCTCGTCGTCAAAAACGCCAATGAAGCTGAGCTCCCGCGTCCTGTGATAGGCAACCTCCTCGGCAGAGGTCAGAACATCAAAGCTGCAATACCATGCCCCACGTTCACCACCATTGAAGCGGTTCCCTGTCGGCCGGGTATATGAGAAGGCCGCGTTGATGTGGCTCTGACCATAAACATTCAGGTCATGAGCCCGTCGTTCAAAAACCAGTTCGCGCCGGTCAAGTGCAGGACTGCCTTCCCGTTCAGCGATCAGGCGTGTGCTGGTTTCTCCTTCGAGCTCAGCCAGGATTGCCGCTTCTTCATCACTGTCAACAAGCCCACGCAACACGGGTGGCTTGTGATAAGTGGCCGGGATCAGGCGAACCAGTCCCCGGTCGTTCAGAGCCGTAATCTTCAAACGCCACCCCGCAGGGCATCCACATAAGTCCGGACACGCAAAATCTTGGGAAGGCCCCCATGCACCATGGCATCCAGTGGGCGCTGACCATCGAATTCCGGCCCCCGGTTGCTCAGCTTGACCCATTGCCCCGCAATTGCCGGGCTGAAGTACAGTTCGAGTGATTTATAGAGCCCGACAAGCGCGCTGAGCCGCAACATCTGATCGCGTGTCAATTCACCGGAAAATCCTGGCTTCCTGGCACGTTTCCAGGTCGACTCGGACATATCCGCCAGCGCCGCTGCCTCGCGGCCGGTAAGTGACCAGCCCTCGGCAATCCGACTGAAAGCCTTCAACGCAACAGCCTGCACTGCGGCCGCCGGACGTTCGCTGACCACGCTTTCCATAGACAAACCCTCCATTTCACCCAAAGAATAAGTCCATATGACCTATATTTCAAGTCCATATGGACGCAATTCTGAATGGGCTGACCTTTACTCCCCAAAACCAAGCCTGGTCAAAGTCGCACGGTCCGGGGCGCCGGTTTCAGGCAATCCAACCGATGCCTGAAACGCCTTCAGCGCGCGCTTTGAACCCGCGCCCCAGCGGCCATCTGGCGTACCTGCCTCGAACCCACCTGCATTGAGCATGGTCTGAATGGCCTTGTAGTCCTCCGGTGACAGTGACAGCGTCGACCACCCGCAGGCCGATGCAACCGCTTCAACAGCATCCTGCCCCCCGGAAAGATCAAATACCGCATCGTGGCGCTGGCCATTTTTTTCGACCAGACGGATGAAGAGGCTCTTGGCATCATAAATCCTGCGCAGAAACTGTTCCGCTTCCCGGCCAAACAAACCCGCGCCCTTGTTGTTCGTCAGACTGTTCCATCTCGTCTGCTGTGCCGGAGCATCATCGATACGGTAGGTGATATCGAAACTGTTGCGCCGAAAATCCGTCATCAGGTAGTCATCCTGAATGTACACCAGTGCCGTTTCCCCTTCAGTGCAGCGCGCCAGCAAACCCGTGAACCCGCTGTAGCTGCCCGGCTCGAAATTCGAGTAGTTGATTGCAACGACTTTTGGACTGTCATCGACAACCGCCCGCTCGGTTTCGATCGACCACCACCCCGAAATCCTGTCGCCATCCTTATGCGCCTGCTCGAACGGCTGCAGCGAATAGTCGATCTGCGGAAACCGTTTATCCGCCCAGGGCAAGGTTTCGGCCTCACCGGTCGCAGTATCTTGTGCCGTGCTCAGAGGCTCCGGTTCGCCGCTACCCGACCCTGAGGACGGAGGGGGTGCCAAAGCAACTGAATTGGGGAAAGCGATCCCGTATTTTGCCTGGAAATATCCCATCTGCAGCTGCGCAAGGGTCAGCTTTTCGGTCTCGACCCGGCTCAGCGCTACCGCCTGAATGAGACCACCGGCCCGCGCCGCTTCCTTTTCGGCCTCTGCGATCCGGCTCTGGGCTGCAGCTATTTCCCCCAGGATCCGGGTCGCCCGGGCGTCATCGGGTTGCACAGCCGGAATGACGATTTCAACGGCATTTCCCCCTTCAAGACCAAGAATGCGGTTCCGGATCACAGCTTCCGAAAGCGAAAGCGCTTCTTTTCTCGCCTCGGCAAGCGCACGGATCAGCCCTCCGTCAAACCGCGCGATCGTCGCATCCGCCTCCTCGATCTGAGTAACCACAAGATCAAGCTCTGCGCGCAGACTATCAGCCGTCTGCGCGCAAACGGGCAGCGCGAACTGAGCCGCAATCAGAAAAGGTATCCCGGATTTCAAGATCTGCATCATCATCTCCTGTTTTTCGAAGATGCTAACCGCCCGGCACTCAACCCTCAAGCGAGATGTCGAAACCACCTCGCGCCTGGATTTTCATTTTTTTCCGGACCTGCGCGTTGATACCGTCAGCGCGACGCGGTCGTCAGAACCGCACCAAGGCAGATGAATGCGCCACCTGTCACACGATTGAACTGACGCCCGTACTTTGAAAGCCAGGGCGCCACCCGTTGTGCAAGCCGGGCGAGCAGAAGCTCATAGGCGATCTCGACCAGCACGAAAGTGCCCCCGAATATCGCAAGCTGAACCAGAAAAAAAGCGCCCGGAACCATGAACTGCGGCAGAAACGCTGCAAAAAACACCAGCCCCTTGGGATTGGAAACCGCCACCCAGAACCCCTGGAAAAACAACCGGGCCGGCCTCGACGCAGACGCTCCGGACATTGACACGGCAGTGTCAGCCAAAGGGGGTGGAGCGCGCCAGACCCGTAGCCCCAGGTAGATCAGATAAAGCGCCCCAATCCATTTGGCGATTTCAAATGCGCTGCCGGATGCCGCCAGGAGCGCCCCCAGCCCCGCCAGAGACACCCCGATCAGGATCAGAAACCCCAGCGCACCGCCCAGAACCGTAAAAACGGTCCGCCGGAATCCATAGCATGCGCCATGCGTCACCGACAGCAGCCCATTCGGACCAGGTGTGAGGGACAAGCCAATCGCCGCCGCCAGATAAAGAAGCCAGAGTTCGAGGGTCACGGTCTGCTCCCGGGGGACGTGCGCTGAACGCGCCCGTGAGGTGCGGGACGCTGCCAACCCAATTGCAGAGAACAGGGTTGCTGGCAATCGGTCTTGCTGATCCGCAGCCTTCTGAATACCTGCTCTCTGCCCTGAGATCTCGCGACCCGCAGATTTCCGCCGCGCCACCTTGACCATTCGCGCATATTCGCGTTCAACCCACCCAGCGGGCCTGTAGCTCAACGGTCAGAGCAGAGCGCTCATAACGCTTTGGTTGCGGGTTCAAATCCTGCCGGGCCTACCAAAGCCCCCTTGGCGGAATGGCAGACGCTGGAGACTTAAAATCTTCTGCCTGCGGGCGTGCCGGTTCGAGTCCGGCAGGGGGCACCACGACGTCTTCACGACAGGTCCTCGCTGGGCCTTGCACTCAGCGCAGATCAGCTATTCGCCCTTCCCCTATTGTGCACGCGCAGAAACTCCCTATTTCAAGTCTCAGAAACTCGGATGGCTTTTTTCTTCCTCCCTGGAGCCAGTTCGAACAAGGCGACGACACCTCCTCCTCCCTGTGTCGTCGCCTTTTCTTTATCCCAACCTCCCCGCCACCCAGTGTTTTGCGATCCGCCCCGGCAGCTCCGCCTGCGCACGCGCCGCGTCCCGCGCCAGATCCAGCCGCTTGAGCAGCCTGACCTGCGGCACCAGCAGGAAGATCGGCACGCTGGCCCGGCCCCGGCCTGATTTCGCGCGGGAGGCCACGCCGAGACCCCTGCTGCTGAGCCGTCCGTCCGCCACCAGCAGGCTGGGGCCACGGCGGCGATAAACAAAGCGCAGGCGCAGCCCGCGGCGTTTTTCCCATTCGCCGGGTGTCATCCGCCGGCCACCCACGCCATTGCCCGCCGCCGGCAGCGGGATCGCCAGCCAGAAGCCGGATTTCGAGCGAATGAGCGGCCCCGCATCATGCGCCCCCACAATGACCGGTGCTTTCGACCAGACCAGGGCGGCCGCCTCAAGACTGTCGCCGGATTTCGGGTAGGAGGCGCTGTGGATCGAATGTGCCAGGCGCTGCCCCAGCCCGGCCCCGGTGATCTGCCCGCGCCAGTCAGCTTTGAGCCCGGATCCGGCCTCCCGCATCGCGAGGCTCACAGCCTTTTCACCTGCGCGGATCTCGGCCGCCATAATCGCGACCAGATCACCACTGACCTCAACACCAAGCTGCATCTGCGCTCAGCCCCGCTGATTAAGGACTGGACAGACCCCACATCGGGCATCCAGTCTTCGGATGTCCGGAATATTCTTCCGGATGGGCTGGCCTCTCCAGTCCCGTGGGGAGAGGCCGGCAGGCAGATGGCAGCCGGGATCCGGCTGCCATCCAGTCTTCACAATCCGCAGCAAAGCGCCTGCCGGGCCTCATGCCGGAGACAGCTCCAGCGTCCAGATCAGCCGCTCCCGGTCCCGCTTCGGCTCCCCCTGAATGAGGAACGTGTCCTCCCCGATCAGGATCTGCTCATCCGGACGCGGGGCTGGCACATCCGCCACCCGCACATCGAGCCGCGTGGTTTCCGACAAAAGCCGCGCCGCACCAAACCCGGTGATCTCGTCGGGCCGGCGCAGAATGCCCCTGCCCCGCGTGAAGCGCCCCTCCATGTCCCGGTGGACGATCTCCACCGAGAGATTGGGATCGGCAAAAAGCCGTCCCAACGCCCCGTCAAACACCGACATCAGAAGGCCCCGTTCAGACGCACCCGCCCGGTCACGTCACTGGCACCCCCGGCCACATCCGCTACCGCCACGCCGATCAGCGTGTTCGAAGTGGCGACACTGGTCGTCACCCTGGCCGTATCGTCCCAGTAGATTTTTGCGCCGGTGCTCCAGGCCTGGCTTGCTGCCTTGGCCATATCAAACACACCGGTCAGAACGGTTTCCACCGCAGCACCCGCAAGCGCATCACGCGCAGCCACGCCGACGATCGCGCCCACCTTGAGACCGGCGCCGGAGACAACATCATACGGCGCCGTCAGCGTCAGCGTGCCGCCCGGCTGGATATAAGAGTTCATGGGATTGGTCCCTTTGTAAAAAAGAAAGGGCAGCCTGTCAGGCTGCCCGTCTGAAGATGTTCAGAAGGAAAAGGGACAGGATCACTCTGACCTGCCCCGCCTCTCCCGGCCTTGACCATTCTCAAGCCGGTCAGGTGAGTGCGACACCGGGGTTCTTGTAGAGCCCGCGCCAGTCGATGGCCTTGGCGCCAAAATCCAGACGCGCCTTGATCTCGACCCCGTCCACGTCAAACCCCATGCGGGTTTCCATGAACACACCCTCCTGCCCTTCGAGGAAGGCATATTCGATCGTGTCGATCGCTGCAGGGCTGGCCACCAGATACCAGGGCACCGCCCCGCTCGCCGGATCGAGCCGCGGCTCGGAAACAATCGTCAGGCTGCGCAGATTGCCCGGCACCACATCCGCAGGCTTGCCCGGCACGAGGTTCTGCGCCAGCAGCTGCTCGGCGGCCAGTTCCAGCGACGACGGCACCACCAGATATGCAGGCCGGATGTTCAGCAGCGTCTTGCCATCGAGCCCGGTCTGGCGCGACATTGCGGTGCGGGCCTTTGCAAGGTTCACCACATCGAGCGCCGTGCCGCTGGCGGCAAGGTTGCCATGGCCCGCATGGAACAGCGCCTTGCCATCGGCCATGGCCGCATTCTGCAGGAAGATCCCCCAGACCACATCGCTTTCCAGCGTCGCCGCCGCCGTGCCAAAGAGCGCCGGGACACGGGTGAACGCATCGAGATCGTCATTGATCAGAACCTGTCGCGTGATCCCGACGACCTTGCCGTAGGTCTCAACGCGGTAGCTCTCTTTCGCCTCCCCGATCGTGCCCCGCCTGAACTCGCCCGCCTCGTTGACCTTCTCGAGCTGCGGTGCCTCTCCCAGCTGCAGGCGCTGAACCGCCTTGAAGTCCGCCACCGAGGTGCGCCGCGCCACCATCTGATAACTGCGCGGCGCCGCCTCATAGGCCGCCCGCAGCGTCCGGTTGGTGACCGAGGCCAGGATGAGCGGAAAGTCCGAACTCGTGTGCAGCGCGCGCGTGGCAATCTCATCGCGCCCCAGACCGCGCACCCGCACCCCTTCGGCCGCGAGGAACTCACGCGCCATCTCGATCAGCGACAGACCCCGCCATTCCCGTGCCGCCGGGCTCAGCTCATGCCGCCCCGGCTCATAGCGATGCATCAGGGCCGCCTCCACCGCCGCCCGTCGGGTCTCCACCTCGCTCTGCCCGTCCATACGGATATGCGGCCGGGTGTCCACCGACCGGTCCAGAGACGCGGCCGCATCGATGAGCGCTCCCCGCGCTTCATCGAGGCTGACACCCCGGCGCACCAGATCCGCCGTGACCTCCCCGCCCACGCCAAGCTTGCGCGCCGCCTCCTGAATGCCGGCGATCCGCGCCCGCTCACCTTCCATCGCCTCCTGCGCAATGCGCCGCATATCTGCTGCGGAGACAGGGTGTCCGGCCGGCTCATTGTTATGGTTGTTTTCTGCAGCAGGCGCTCCGGCCCGGCCGTCCTGTGGCAAAGCATTGCGCTGCACGTGTCCGGCGCGCGCAGCACTGTCAGTCGCCGGTGCCGGGGCTTCTGGCGAGGCCCCCATGGGCCCGCCCGGGCCGGCCGTCGCGTCACGCCCTGCCACCATCCCGGGCTCCGCGCCGCGGGCCTGCTGACCCTGTGCGCCTTCCGTTGCTGATCCGCTCATCTCTTTGTCCTTCCCATCCTGTAACGGAGGCTGATCCCCTCCATCGCTGCGCTCCGCAGCTTCTGACTTTTTCAATCTGTCCTGATCGTCACGACCGGGAGCTGGTGCTGCGCGCCGCACCAGCGTGCAGTCCTGCTCTGCGTCCGGGCTGGCCCGGAACCCGGCCTGCGCATCCGCGCCCACCGGCACCGCCGAGAGCTCCATCGGCTGCCAGTCCACCGCCCGCCAGACCGGCACCTGCCCTTCTTCTTCGGTGATCTCGAAGCTGCGCACCGCATAACCCACCGAGACATTGCGGATGATCCCGGCCTGAACATCGCGCCAGACCGGCTCCACATCCGCCCTTTCCGAGAAGCGCACCCGCGCCTTGCCCACCGGTGCGGACCCGTCCGTCTCCACCCAGGCGCGCTCAACCACCCCCAGCACCTGGCTCAATTCATATGCCCCGTGGGTGTCGAGCAGTGGCGCACCGCCATTGAGGCGGCTCAGATCCACATGACCCGGCTCGAGCGAGAGAACCTCGTCATAGCGTTTGCCGGTCCAGGCATCCCGCCGGCGCACCATCGCCCCGCTCGACCAGACCAGCTCCACCGTCCGCGCTGGCACATCCACCGTCTCAGGCATCAGCCGCACATCGCTGCGCAGCTGCACCCCGAGGCGACGGTTGTCTCCGCCACTGCCCGGCCGCACTTCTTGCCCGCCCCCGGGTGGGGGATCATTCCGTGTCATTGCGATCCTCATCTGATGATGCGGGCGCAACCTCGCGCCCGCTGTCCTGCCCTGTTTTCGTGGAACGCCGGGGATCGCTGTCGAGAATGAGCCCCAACGCATCGAGCTCGGCATTGGTCTCGGCGATTTCTCTGAGGACCTGCGCCGGCTCATAGCCCTGGCGCGCAATGGCTTCCTTCAGCGTCATCACCCCGGCCCGCACCGCCTGCACATCCGCCTGGATGTCCTTCAGCGGATCCACCGCCTCGAACCGGGGTGCGGTCCATTCCGCCGCAATCTCTGCCCCGTCCGGCAGCGCCCCGGCCGCCTGGGCCGCCAGGACAAACCGCCGCCAGACCGGCTGACAGAGCCCGGGCACCAGCAATTGCCATTGCAGCGCTTCCATCCGGCGGCGGAACTCGATCAGCCCTGCCCGGATCGAGCTGTAATTCACCTGGCTCAGATCCCCGGTCAGCAACTCATAGGTGAGCCCCACCCCCGCCGCGACCGCATGCAGCTGCATCCGCATATATTCGGCATAGCCGCCCGAGGCGGCGGGGCTTGCGAACTTCACATCCTTGCCCGGCTCGAGATATTCGATCATCCCCGGCTCAAAGCTCTCCACCCGCCGGCCCGCCGCATCCAGCTGCGCCCGGCCCAGTGTCTCCTCGTCCTCAGCCCCGGTGACGAAGGCCGCGAAACAGGCCTCAATCTTTTTGCGCACCAGTTCGGCCTCATCATAGTCGTCCAGATCGCGCAGCTTCAGCATCACCGGTGCAAACCACGGCACTCCGCGCACCTGTCCCGGGCGCAACCGCTCGAAGAGATGCAGCACCTGATCAGCCGGAACCCGCCGCGCCACCGGAAGGCCCAGTCCCGACAGCCCTCCCGCCTCGCCCGGATGGCGCGGATAAAGCCAATAGGCCACGCGCCGCCCGAGAGGGTCGAACTCCACACCCTGCAGGATATACCCGCCACCGGGCAGCTCCTCAGTGCGCCCTGTGTCCAGGTGATCGGGCTCCAGCACCTGCAATTGCAGCGGCACCGCCAGCCCATCCTCCACCCGGCGCGGGCGCAGGCGCACCAGCACCTCGCCACTTTCCACCAGCGACCGTACGATCAGCGCCTGCAGACCGGCGAAATCCGTCAGACCGTCCGCATCGCATTCCGACGCAAACCGCGCCCAGAGACGATCGGCCTGCCGGGCAAGCTCCGCCTCCCCGGCCCGCGCCCGCGGCATCAGCCCTGTTCCCACCATGTTGCTCACCAGCGCCTGCACGGCCTTGGCGGCATAGGGATTGTTGCGCACCAGATCGCGCGAACGCGCCCGCAGACGTGCCAGCGCCGGGCCGATCTCGCTGTTGGCCCCGGTGCCGGGCGTGATCCAGCCTTCGGTGCGCCGCCCGGTCTTTGCCCCTTCATAGGCGCGCGCCAGCACCTCCAGCGCCTGCCTCTGGCGCACCCGCCGCAGCCCCACACCCGGCGCAATCGCCCCGAGCGTCCGGTCAAACCAGTTCATGACAGGTGCTCCTCAGCCCTTCGAGAAGCTGGCAAAGCTGCGCCTTGGCCTGGGGCGGCCCACGGTTGCCGCCAGCTCCGCCTCGATCACCCGAATCCGGCGCAGCAGATCCGCCGCCGTGCCATAATCCACCGACTTGCCATCGTAGCTCACCCGCGTCGTCCCGCTGGCATAGGCCTGTTTGAGGGCCGCCAGTTCCTCCTGCGTCCAGCTCATGATCACATCCTCAAAGCCAACTGCCCCGCCGCCGGCTGACCCAGCGCCCCTCCCGTGACGTATCCTGCCGTGGGGCACGTGCGGCAGCATCGGGCCTTTGCGGCATCATCGGCGCTGCCTCAGCCGACAGCACACCCAGCTCATCCGCCAGAGCCGCCCAATGTGCCTCCGGCCAGCGATCCGCCCCGAGGATCCAGGCCGCCGCCCGCGCATAGACCCGGCAGTCCAGCGCCTCGTTGCGTTCGCGCAGTTTCTGCCACTCAAGCCTGGCGTACCCGCGCTTGTTCTTGACCGTGACCAGCTGCTCGGCCGTCAGCTGTTTGAGCCACTCGGCATCGACCCATCCGGGCAGATGCAGAAAGCCCTGCGGAAACGCCCCGGCACCGGCTCCTCCCAGCCCGGAGTTCTCCGGCGGATCGAGCCGCAGGAAGCGATAGGTCTCGGCCTTGAAGGTCGAAGTCGCCACCGACCAGAGCCGCGCCCCGCGGCGCAGCCGTTTGCCGCCCACTGTCGCATCCACATAGCTCGGCCCCGAAACCGGGCTCGAGCGGTTGAACCCCTCCAGCCCCTTGACGGGGGCCACCTGGGCAAATCCCGCCTGCCGCGCCCAGCCATACACCGCCGCCGTCTCATAACCGGTATCAATCGCCAGCTTTGCGATGCTCATCGGTGTTCCGCTCGCATGCAGCCAGCTCCGGTTCAGGAGATCCGAAAGCCCCTGCCAGCAGGCCGGCTCCCCCGGACCGCCCCCGATGACGACATGATCCACGAGCCAGCTTTCGAGCCCCCGCCCCCAGGCCCAGACATCAACTTCGATCCGGTCCTTCTGCACATCCGCCCCGGCCGTCAGGATGAGACCTCCCCCGGGCACCGTACCTGCAGGCCAGTCCTCCTTCAGCCCCTGCAGCCGCTGCCAGTCCGGCGCCTCGCCGCTTTCCATCCAGGTCTCGCCAAGCGAGGTATTGACGAAGGTTTTCATGGTCTCGTCACCACCGGCACGGGCAGACAGAAAGGCCTTCGCCATCGCCTCCAGCCGCACCCAGGGCGAATAGATTTCGTTCAGATGGAACCCCGCGGTCCCATTGAATGGTGCCGCCGCGATCCAGCGGCCCTTGGAGATCGCTGCCCAGCGGGCTTCGTCCTTCCACGCCGCATCACACTCTGCGCAGTGATACCGCGCAGTTTCCGGGCGATGGCCGCCGTTCTCGTCCTTGTCCCATTTGACCTGTCCCCAGGTCAGGATTTGTTCGTGACCACACGCGGGGCATGGCACCCAAAACCGGCGCTGGTCACTTTCCTCGAATGCCGCCTCAATCCGGCTCGCCCCCTTGTTCGTCGGCGTGGACACGAGCACAATCTTGCGGTTCCAGAATGTCACGGTCCGCTTTTTTGCGAGGTTCACCGGGTCGCCTTCAGCGCCTGCGCTGAACGGATAGCGGTCCACCTCATCGCACAAGAGGAGCCGGATCGGACGGCTCGCCAGCCCTGAGGGCGCGTTCGCCCCGACAATGGTCAGATGACCGCCCGGGAAGCGCTTGTGCAGGATCTTGTTGTTGCCATCCCGCGACTTCGGGTTGGCGATCTTGTCGCGCAGGCAGGGCGTGTCCCGCGCCATCGGCGAGAAGCGGTCCTTCGACCAGGTTTCCGCATCCCGCTCTGTGGGCATCACCACCATGATCGGCGCCGGGTCCTGATCGATGTGGTAACCGACGCAGTTATTGACCACTTCCGTCTTGCCCACCTGTGAACTGGACATGATCACAACGGTTTCGGTGGAGGCATCCGAGACCGCCTCCATGATCCCGCGCTGGTATTCGGCGCGGCTCGTGCGCCACCGCCCCGGCTCGGCGCTCGCCTCCGAACTCAGCCGCCGGTTGGCATCCGCCCAGTCACTGATTGTCAGGTCCGGCGGCGGCGTCAGCACCGCCAGGGCGCGCCGCACCGTCTGACAGAGCACCGTCCCACCCTTCAGGATCAGGACCGATACCGTCGCTTTCCTCTTCGACGCGCACATCCGCTTCCGCCATTTCTTCCAGCGCCTCGCGGATCGCCTCCCGGATCACCTCGCGCACCCCAGCCGGGCTCTCCTGCGCATGCACAACCGGTGCCAGCCGGTCCGGCAGCGCCAGAAGCCGCGTACGCAACTGCGCCAGCACCGCGATCCAGGCCGCTTCGATATCGTCCGCCGCAATCAGCGCGCCCCGTCTGGCCTCCGCTTCCATTTCTGACAGATCCGCGCGCGCCCTGATCAGCCGGGCCCGCTCAACCGCATAGTCCGGGGCCCCGGCCTGAGCCCGGACCGCCTGCTCCCGCAGATAGCGCACATAGCCACGCACAGACCCAATCAGGTCATACTGACCGCGTGTGGCTTTCGGGATCACGCCTTCCCGGCTCAGCTGCTGCACCCGCCGCTCCGAGAGATCCAGGAGCTTTGCAATCACCCCGATGGGCTGGCTCGCTGATGACATGAGATGATACGAATGCTCCGATTAAAGCCATGTTATTGCTGCTATTATACTGGATGTGCAGCCCCCGGAGAGCGAAGCTGATCCGAAGAAAACGCTGCACCCAACGGAGCCCGCCATGACCATCGCCGAACGCTACAACCTAGAAGCCGCCCGCCTGCTGCCGCACATGGCTGCCGACCTTCAGGTCGACCCCGCCATCATCAGCACGACCGAGATCGACGAGATCGTCTTCCGGCGCGGCGAGTTTCTGGGCGGCATGGCCTGCGCGATCCTCGCGATGATTGAAAAGAAGAACTGAAGAGGCACGATGATGACGAACCATCTGAACCCGATCACCACGCCCCGCCACGAACTCCGCACTGAGAAGGCGCGTAAGAACAAGGAAGCCGCACAGGCGGCCTTCATTGCAAAGAAAGCCGGGATCGACGCGATGCTTGCGCGCCTTCAGGCACTCAGCGACGAACATTTTAACTGCCACCCCGACGAGGTGGGCTGGGCGACGGTTGGCGTGCTCGACCACTACGCCGGCCTTCTGCGCCAGATCACCGACAGCGCCTTTGGCGAGGGCGAACACGCCAGTTGATGTCATCCCGCATCGCGACCTGCCCGCCTGACTGGCGGGCCTGGCCCCGTAGAAGGGCGCGCATCCTGCGTGTCCCATGACGGAAGCGACACGCATGTATCTTGTCCACGATGCCAACGGATCCCGGACCCAGATATGGGCGGTTCGGGAGGATTACGGCCACGGACCGGTTTGGGAATTCCATGTCCATGGGCTCACCCGCTCGGGCGATCCGCGCATCTGCCCTTCGCTGGCCATGGCCTGCGAACTGGCAGAGACTGATCCCGGGCCAATCCTCGACATCGCGCCGTTTCTGTCTGAACGCAAGGAAGCCGACCCCATGACCAGACGAACCAAACCCGAACCGAAAATCGACGCTTCGGCACCAACCGAAGCCAAAACCGACGCCACGCCCAAGACTCAAACGCCGCGCGAGGGCACCAAGCAGGCGACTCTGATCACCATGCTGCGCGCGAAGGATGGCGCAACCATAGAAGAGCTCAGCGCCGCCCTGCAATGGACACCGCAAACCGTGCGCGGCGCGATAGCAGGCGCGCTGAAGAAGAGGCTCGGACTCGAGGTGACCTCGGAGAAGGTCGAGGATCGGGGACGGGTTTACCGGCTTCCGGCTGCCTGACAAAAGTCGTCAGTTCGAGAACGCGTTCACTCTCATCGGCGAACGCGTCCTTGCCGAATTCTGGTAATGACGCCTTATTTTTCGTCCGGGAGCCTCTGCCACCATTGGTTCCAAGATGTGACAGTTTTCCCAGATCGGCTTTTCGTCGCAGGACTGAACCGCTTTTGGTACTGGGCTCCATCGAAATCGACGATGTCCTTCGAACGCGCCTTCGGAAACGCCATATCCAGCTTTCTGTTCAGTAGTTCCTGATCCGAGTAAGGTATGAGACCCTGCGCCTTCAGGCTTTCAGTAACTCGCCTGACTTCCATGCGAGCCCCATTAATGCGTGTGTGATACTTTTCAGGATTGCCCGAGGTATCCAAACCGTCTCGCTCTTCGAGGCGTTCAAGATGCTCTTTAGCCTGCTCCAAACCTTCTAAAGTTTCAGGGTATTCGTTGAACACTAGCGCTCCTATCAACCGTCCAGATGTTGGCATGTTAATAATTGGAGTCGCGTCATTCGAGCAAGTACATCGCAAGAAATCCACCCGGGCTGTCTATCCTTCTGTGCCCATCCGGATCGCCTCGAACACCTGCCGCAGGGCGAACGAACGCACTGTCGACACCACGGTGAACAACGCGCCCATCTTCAGGTTTTGCGCCAGCGTCGTGTGAAGCCCGAAGATCGGGAAGATCAGGATTTGCGCGATAACCGCAACTCCATAGCCCACGATCACGTTGGCGACGGCCTCGACCAGAGACATGAGACGGGACTGCTTCATGCCGCCTCGCGCTCAGCTTTCAGGTCACCGAAGGATTGCTCGCCTCCATCAAGAAAGGCCTGCTTCCCGGTGAATTTCTGCCAGCGCTCGACAGCCACATCGACATAGGCTGGGTTCAGCTCGATACCAAGGCAGACGCGGCCCGTGGTCTCGGCAGCAATCAGCGTCGTCCCCGATCCCATGAAGGGCTCATAAATCGCCTGACCCGGGCTCGAATTATTCAGGATCGGACGGCGCATACATTCGACCGGCTTTTGGGTGCCATGCACCGTCTTTGCGTCCTGGTCCTTGTTCGGGATCTGCCACAGCGTCGTCTGCTTGCGATCCCCCGCCCAATGACCCTTGCCGGTCTTTTTGACAGCATACCAGGCCGGTTCATGCTGCCAGTGATAATCCCCCCGGCTCAGAACCAGCCGCTCCTTGGCCCAGATGATCTGGGACCGGATAGTAAAGCCGCAGGCTTCGAGGCTTTCGGCCACCGTCGCTGCGTGCAGCGCGCCGTGCCAGACATAAGCGACATCCCCGGGAAACAGCGCCCAAGCCTCGCGCCAGTCGGCCCGGTCGTCATTCAGCACCTTACCGGTGCGTTTGGTCCTGGCAGCCCCAGACTGGTTGCGCCAGCTCGGGTCGTATTCAACTCCATAGGGTGGATCTGTGCACATCAACAGCGGTTTTACTGTCCCAAGCACCCTCTCCACATCCGTGACCACGGTGCTGTCGCCGCAGAGCAAACGGTGCGGGCCCATGACCCACAGATCTCCCGGCCGGCTGACCGGATCCTCAGGCGCGTCGGGAATGTCATCTTCCCCCTCCTGCGCACCGGCATCCTCGTCAAGGCCGCGCATCAGGGCGTTCAGCTCGTCATCGCTGAAGCCCGTCAGCCCGAGATCGAACTCGGCCTCCAGCAGATCCCCAAGCTCAAGCCCGAGCAGATCCTTGTCCCATTCGGCATTCTCACCTGAGCGGTTGTCCATGATCCGGAACGCCCGGGCCTGCGCTTCGCTCAACCCCTTCGCCAGATGCACCGGCACCGTAGTCAGCCCGAGCTGCCGCGCTGCCAGCAGCCGGGTATGCCCGGCCAGCACCACCATCGCTTCATCCACCACGATGGGCTGGCGCCAGCCGAACTCCGCAATCGACGCCGCCACCGTGGCAACCGCCTTTTCGTTGTGGCGCGGGTTGCGCGCATAGGGAATGATCTGCTCAAGCGGCAGGTCGACGACGTCCATGGTGATGTCCTGATCTTTGTCCCGAAGCGAACCGAAGCTCCGCGAAAGCGAAACGGCTTTGGCTGCCAAACCGAAATGGGGTCGCCCCCCTCGTTTCGGTTCAGAGGGTGTTTGAAGAGCCCTCAGGCCCTTGTTTTGTTATGTCAGCGCTCAAAGCGAAACGAAACGGGTATTTTTTAGGGTGTGACTGGGAAAGCGCCGCGCTGCGCCCCCCCGAATACGTTGGTCGCCGGGAAGGACCCGTTAATTATCAACAGCTTGCGTGTCTCGCAAAATCGACCGGAGAGAGTTTGTTCCGCCAACCGATACCCATCTGTACCCCCGGAAACCTGTTCAGACCAGCCGGTCTCACCCGGCCACACGACAACCATCTTATCGTTTCTATAGCCTCTCGCCGGGCATCTGTCACAGCTTGCAGTGTCTCACCGGAAACTGTCTCGCAGGAGCGAACAGGGTTGACAGGACGACGGACAGGTCACGGTGCAATCGGAACCATGAGCTTTCCGAGCCAGGCACCGAACTCGTCCTCTGAGAGAAGGCTGGACGCCAGATCTTCCATTGCCCTGACACCATCGAGCGGATCAGGCCGCAAGCCGAAGCCATTCAGCCGCAGGAACGTGGCCGACGTGACGAAAGCCGTGCGCTTGTTGCCATCAACGAACGCATGCGCCTTTGCAATACCGAAGGCATAGGCGGCAGCCACCTCCTCCAGACCGGGCTTGCCATAGGCAGCCTTGTTGCGCGGCCGCTCGAGAGCGCCCTCCAGCAACCCGATATCCCGAAGTCCGGCCGCGCCGCCATGCCGTGCGATCTGGCGATCATGAATGATCACGACCGCCTGCAGCGGCACCCAGATCAGATTGCTCACGCCAGAGCCTGAAGCATATCGCGGTTTTCATCCATTACGATCTGGGCAGCCGCCAGGGCCGCGGCCAGCTCAGGGTTCTGCGGCGTGATTTTCAGACTGCCATCATCTCCGCGCACCAGATAAACGGTGTCACCTTCCCGCGCATCCAAAGCGGCAAGCATTTCAGCAGACAGCGTGACCACGGCAGAATTGCCGACTTTGCGAATTCGGGTTTCGAACATGATTACCCCCTATGAGCATACAATGGTATATACGTCCATGCCTGAAAAGGTCAAGGTCGAGGTGCCGCGCCATTCCGGTACGGCGCCACCATCAGGCTGTCCGCTCGATCACATATTCCATCGACCGCCATGAGTTGCGTCAGCTCCAGAGGTGGGACAGGCGGCAACGAGGCCAGCACAAAGGTCCGGACGCGCTCACCGCCAGCGCTTGTTTCAACGAACTGATCCAGCCTCTGGTTCTGCCCGCACGTCTTCGCGGCAACCTATAATTGGCCCACCCTCTTACTAAAGAATAGAGGGAAAAGCCTGAATAACGGATCGTCCCTGTTAAAACTTACCGAGTCCGTTCAATCACGTATTCCATCGACCGCTTCTTCGGTGGCACCATGCCATTGAGCCGCCAGACGATCACAGCCAGACCATATTCGTGCCGCCGGTTGGCGGTGGCCCGGCTGATCCCCTGCTCCCAGCAGATCCCCTTCCAAGGCTTGCGGTTCGCGCGTGCCCAGAGGATCTGACCAATGTCCTTGTCCACCCAGCGCAGCCAGAGCATCGCCTCGTCGGCCTCGGTGATCATGCGCGGTGATGGCAGCGGGCGCTTGAGTTTTGCCTCCTGCCCCACCTGATCGGCGAAGCTGTGGAGATAAGCCGGCCAGGTGCTGATATAGCCCTGCGGGCGAACCGGCGGCAGAGCACGCATCACTTCTGCAGCCAGATCCAGCCGATCGGCCACACGGGCACGGGTCCAGTCAGTCATCGCTCACCTCCCCGTCCCGCCGGCCATAGAGCTTTTCTCCGAGCTGACGGACCAGTTCCCGTTCCGGCCAGCTCAGCCGGTGATCATCGATGCTGACCGCCAGAACGCCCTGTTCCTGCCAGCCATCGCGCTTGACCTCGTCGGGGCTGCGGCGATGACCGCCGTAGCCTCTGGGCGTGAACCGCATGCCCATCAGCCCAGCCCTCCCTTGCTTTCCAGCGCCCAGAGCAGGATGGCAATGGCATCCGCTTCATTGTCGTCAGCTGGGTGGAAACCACGGGCGCGTGCCGCGTCGATCATCGCCTGTTTGGAGGCATTCCCCTTGCCAGTGGCATGGAGTTTGATGGTGCCCACCGGCACACCCTGATACGGGATGCCCCGTAGTTCAGCCCAGGCCGTCAGCGTGGCCATCAGACCACCATAGACGTGGCTTGCATCGGTCCCTGCGTGGCGGCGCACCTCTTCAAAGTAAATCGCTTCTACCGGCCCGGACAGCCGGTCAAGCTCGGTCAGCCAGTTGGTGAAGCGCAGGTAGCGCATGCCACCGCCATCGTAGCGACCGGGCCTGAAGCTGACAGTGCCGCTGGTGATCAGCCCGTCATAGCCGCGGATCGCCCAGCCGGTTGCGGTGCCCAGATCGAGGGCAAGGATGGTGCGGACACTGCCAGCGGTTTGCGGCAGTGCGTTGGTCGGGATCTCTTCTTGTGTGTTCATGGTGAAGGCTCACGAGTTCGAGTGGGCCTTCGGCTTTGGTCAAGGGCAAATTAACCTGCCGCAGAGTGACAGACAAGGAAAACCGCAGGGCAAGTGATACACTTTCGGACCGTTCAGTTTTGTCCCAACCTCCTCGTCTCGTCCCAACCTCGAGCAGAGGTCGGGACGGAATTTAGTTAATTATTATCAACAGCATAAGCAATATTGTCCCAACCTGTCCTCGTCCCAACCCCTCCCCTACCTTTTTCATATAGCGTGTAGGTTTTCCCGGTGGTTCCATACTCCACATACAAAGTAAGCAAAAAGGTTGGGACAAAAGGGGGGAGGTTGGGACGACGTTGAAATCAAACGGGAAATTCTCGTCCCAACCCCTTGCTGAGGTTAGGACGAGGTTGGGACAAACATGAGGGTTGGGACAAACGGAACGGAACCCAGGTTTGGCGGAAAAAACGAAAGCGGTTCAGAAAAGTTTATTCTCAATCAAGCCCGAACACCTTGCATGGTGTTTTTCATGGCCGCCATGCCAGCATCCACTGAAAAAACAGCCAATCATACTACCCTGACACCTCTTGCCAGACTGCCAACGGCGGCTCTCCGAACCTCCTCCGCGTCCTGCGAAATGCATTCCCATGGTTGCGAAGAGATATTTTCGCACTTATCAAAAGTAGTCATAAAACCAGATCGGAGGAGAGAATCGTGTGCGCAAAGGTCTGATAGTACTTGGAATTACCGCTGCACTTTCCGGATGTGGCACGACCTATGTTTTGCCTGACCTGGACGAAAGCTCTGCGTCCCGCGCCCAGACAATGTTCCAGCAGGCGAAGAACGACACCAACAGGTCGCAGGCTTCCAAAAACGTTGCCGAGGGGCGCTTCAGGCGTGTCGCCGCACGGGTTGCCCCCGTGGCGGAAAAACTCTGCGCTCAGGAAACTGCGGAACGACAGGGTTTCGACTGCAAGGTTTCGATCCAGATCGATCGCGAGATGAAAGAGCGCAACGCATATTTCACCTATGTGAAGGAAAAACCTGTCATCCGGTTGTCCATGCCCATCCTGCAGGATGCCGAAAGCGATCACGAAGTCGCCTTCATTATGAGCCATGAATATGGGCATCTGATTGGCCGCCACATCGAGAAGCAGAAGCAGCAAGCCCTGGTGGGGGCGATCATTCTTGGTGCGATTACCGCATATGCGAATTCGCAATCGGCGGCAGCGGGTCAGTATTACGATCCGAATGCGATTGACCGGAACATGCAGATCGGCGCGGCCGCGGGCAGCATGGCTTACTCGCAGTCCTATGAGCTGGAAAGCGATACCCTTGGGACGCGCATCGCTGCGGCGGCCGGATACGACCCGGTCAAGGGTGCCAAATTCTTCGCCCGGCCCGAAAAAGCCCGGACGGAGGCTGGCAAACTCAGCTTCTGGGGCACCCATCCGCCGGATGAAAAACGACTGGCCACCGTGATCGCTGTAGACGATCAGATCAGGCAGCGACAGGCCCTGGAGAGACGCAAGTAATACCACGCAGCCCCCGGATTAAGGTTCGGGGGCAACGTCATTCTGTGCGCTCAGCGCCATCCGCCGCTGGCAATTTGATCCGGAGCCTTTCAATGCACTTCTTTGCTGAAGATCTGCTTGCTCATCTTCTCGAAGCAACACCTCTGCCGACCATTCAGGCACCCCGAGATTCACGGGGCCTCTATGGTCTCATCGATCCCTTGGTCGATCTTCCCAGTTCTGGATAAGAAAGAGGCGGCATTCTACCGATCCGGCGGCGAGTGTCCGCATATCAAGCAAAACGCACATCCAGAAAAATAAAACGCTACAATCAAAGAGACTTAGATGAACGCAAACAAAATAGTTCTAAAAGAGGGTGTCAATATCGGACAAAATGGCGCCGAGCACGATGATGAATTTCTTTTTAAATGTTTCGTAGACCATCCATCATACAGCGATCTAATCGACACAAACAGCCCAAGCACATTTTTGCTGGGAAGCACTGGGGCTGGAAAAACTGCCATCCTAAGAATGATGGGGCGGAATTTGGAGAATTGCTCTGAATTGATCGTCCACGATATGGCTATGAACCATATTGCAAACAGCGATACAATTGCATTTCTCCAAGGACTAGATGTTGATCTGACTCTATTTTTTCAAGCTCTGTGGAAGCATGTTTTTTGTATCGAATACATACGCATCGCATTAGAGGCGCCTAGTAAAGACCAGTTTAGATTTAAGATATCGAAAATCTTTGATGCGATAACACGCAGCAAACAGCGAGAGAAACTCGAAAAGTTTGTTAACGATCATGAGGACCAGTTTTGGAATACTGTTGACGAGAACGTGATTGAACTTTCCGATTCACTTGAACGTGAATTTAGCACCAACTTTGGCGGCGAAATGAAGAAATTTGTCGGGAAAGCTGGCTATCTTCACAGCCTCGGAAGTCAGCAGAAAGTCCAACTACAACAGAGAGCTAAAAAGTTTTTGAACGACATAACCATATCTGAATTACCCACTGTAATCTCTGCACTCTCAGATTATACGCGCGACCGGCAAGATAAATTCTATATTACAGTCGATGGGCTGGACGAGCACTGGGTTGATGACGATATAAAATTTCAACTGCTTCAATCGCTGTTTGAGTGCCTAAAAAGCTTAAAAAAACTGAGAAATTTTCAAGTCGCCGTTGCTTTGCGAAATGATCTGTACATTCGCATGGTACAGGAAACACCGTCATCCCAACGTCAGATTGAAAAATATGAAGACCTGATCATACGGTTAAGGTGGTCGAAGTCGCAACTTCGAACTTTGGCTGAAAAACGAATTAGAGAACTATTTAGGTGGAAATACTCTTCCGAAAATGTTTCATTTGACGATGTCTTCAAACAATACCCCGACACACGCACTGCACCTTGGGAGTATCTCGTCGCGCGCACACTGAACCGGCCGCGAGATGTAATAAACTTTATCAACTTGGCCTTACAAGCTGCAGAGGGAAAATCAGCGGTAAGTAAAAATGCATTCTTGCGAGGAGAATCTAACTACTCCAACCTTCGACACGAAACATTAATCCACGAATGGTCAGGAACCTTCCCGGCAATTAGTGAAGTAATTGAAATTCTAAGAGGAAAACCAGCTTATCGTAGTGCTTCAGAATTGATGCACAGCAAGCTTCTGGAAGAACTATACGATGCGCTTGGTAAAAAATCCGATTGCCATAACGACGACCTATGGAAGAAATTGGTCGATTATGTCAACGGCAATATAAACCTTGAGGCTGCCGAGCTGGCGCAAGAGGCTCTTTATCGACTTCATTTGATTGGAGCAATTGGATTAAAATTGAGAGAGGATCGCCCTTGGGATTGGATCTATGATTCCGCTCGCCCAGTTTCACCACACCAGATTGAAGCCTCTACCAAGTTTAGCGTTCACCCAATGCTTTTTGCAGCTCTTGGAATAAGAAAATGACAAAATTTTTATTTCGCGATATCTCTGCGGCGAAACAAACTGAAAAGATTGAGCCGTCTACTCACACGGAGAATAGCTACTGAAAGATATTCAGCCATCGGCTTGTCACCTCCGATACCGCCACTCCCGCGCCGTTTTGCCATCAACGACGTCATACGTCCGGTACCGTTCCCATCCGTTTTTCTTCAGGTACCCGGACACGCGCATCTGATCGACACGGTTCCAGCGCGCTGGCTCAATCCCGATGGCTTCTTCAAGGATTTCCCCGACAGAGACATCCCCCAGCGGCTCGCGACGCAGCACGCTTTCCCGCCGGGGCGGATCAAAGGAGGAGAAGCTGTCGCCGACGACCCGGATTTCATGGGTGAGCCAGCGATCGATCAGCCCATCCCAGGCATCGGACTGGTATCGCTTGTCCTGCTCGTCGCGCGCAGCTTTGAGCAGATCCCGGTCTTCCAGCCACCAGATGGCCCCGGCCCTGAAGCGGGCCACAGCCTCGGCCCAGAGCTGATCGCGATCCCGGCGGAGCGCCTCGATGTCGATCTCGCCGCAGCGGATCGGCCAGAAGCGGCGGTTGCCGGTTTCATCGCGCAGGTAGGTGTCAGGATTTACGGTGCCGGCAAAGACGCACTGGCGCCTGATCTCGACGGTGTGGCGACCATAAGGGGGGCGGAACCGGTCAGTGGTGCGCGTGAGGAAGGCCTTGATCCGCGAGACCTCGGCCCGGCCGATGGCATCGAGCTCGGCAATCTCCACGATCCAGACCCCCTGCATGTGAATGGCCGCATCCTTGGAGCCCAGATCGGGCAGCTCGTCGGTAAACCAGTCCTCCCCGGCAAGGATCTTCAGCGCTGTGGATTTACGCGCGCCCTGTTGACCTTCAAGGATCAGCATGTGGTCGGCTTTCACACCGGGACGACAAATGCGCGCGACCGCCGAGATCAGCCAGAGGCTGCCCATCGCGTGGCTCAGATCGGTGGGCTCTGCCCCGAGATAGCGGCTGGTCCAGGTCTCGATACGGGGCACGCCATCCCATTGCAGCAGATCGAGATAGGCGCGCACCGGATGAATGCGATGTTCGCGTGCGACGGCACCCACCGAGCGCCCCACGACCAGCGGTGCAACATTGACCTCCCGATGCTGCAGCCATTCTGCCAGCCGGATGTCGTCGCTGTCCTCCCAGGGCCGCGGGCAATCGGTTTCTGCCTCCTCCCAGGGCATGGGACGCAGCACCACCACCTCCTGGCGGAACTCGTCAAAGGCGATTGCACCAGCGAAGGCCGGGTCGGAACCGAGCGCGATGATGACATTGGCCTCATTGCGTTCGGGCGTGCCGGAAAGGTCCAGCCGCAACCGGCTGGCCCAGGCGGGGCGCGCCACCGGTTTCAAAAGATCGCCGGAGCTGTTGAGCCGGCGCCGCAGCACACCGAGTTGCTTATCGAGGATCGACATGGCGATGCCCGTGCGGGCCTTGATCAGCGACAGCACATGGCGCTCTTCCATCGGCTCGAGCCGCGCCATGACAACGCGCCCCATGAGGCTTCCGAGATCCGTCAGATCGGGCGGGTTCGTCAGCGCCTCTGTCGCAGCGGCCAGCGCCCCGGCCGGGTGTTCCGGGTCGGGCGCCGCAGCAGTGACCGCAGGCTGAACATCCGGCACAAACGCCCCAATATCGTAATCGGGTTTCAGGGCCCCTTTGAGCAGATCGTCGTTGAAGTCATCGCCATGCAGCGGAGCAACAATCCCGTTCGGGATATCCGCCCTGTTCAGGCGGTCCGACAAACCGGCCGCAGCCTGACGCCCGGCGGCGCCCGCATCGGCAAAGATCGTGACGCGCCGCGTGCCTTCGGGCCATTGGAACCGCGCCACGCCATCGGCGGAAAGTGCCGCCCAGACCGGAATGCCGAATATCGCCCGGGCTGCGAGCGCCGTCTCGATCCCCTCGGCAACGCCAAGATGCCCGTCCTCCGCCATCGGAAGGAGCCGCACGGCTGCTCCGCCAACAGATCCCAGCATCTTCTTGCCAGCCGGCGCCTTACCGCTGCCGTCATCGAGCAGGAAGGTACGGTGCAGGCCACCGGCAGCTTCGCCATTGGCCAGACGCGGGATCGCCACCATGCCCGGCCAGCCACGTCGGCTGTCATAATCTGTCAGATCGGGATGGAAGAGCAGGTCCGGTGACCGGGGGGCGGCCAGCCCCCGCGACTGCAGGTAGGCCTGCGCCACACTGCCTGCCAATGGGGCACAGCCATCGAGGATCCGGCGGATTTCCAGGCTGTGGTCAGGGCGTCGCGGTGCATCCGGCCTCCCCGGCACGTCGCGCGCCATCTGCGCCAGCCGGGCCGCTTCCTCATAGAGCCGCCCGTCACACAGGCCCGTGGCATGATAAATGAGGTCGATCGGCCCCGCGCGCTCGCCCGTGGCAAAATCAAATCCCCAGCCCGCATAAGGCCCGTCGAGATGGATGAGACAGGAGCCCTCGGCGCGGGCACGGCGCCCCGACAGATCCGCGCAGCGCAGGGCGCGCCGGTCATGGGTCAGCCGTGCCTCGGGAAACAGCCCCGGCAGCCAGTCACGGGCTGTCGCCGCCAGCCTGTCCCGGACGACACCCAGATCAGGGCGGGCTGAGGGCACGTAGACATCGTTGAGATCAATCACCGGGACGCACCTCAGGCGAGGAGTACCAGGCCACGCTCGGCCCGGGTGATGGCTGTGTAAAGCCAGCGGCGGCGGTCGGTCTCGCTGCGCCCCAACCCATCATCCCAGACAATCACATTCTCCCATTGCGACCCCTGAGCCTTGTGCGCCGTGATTGCCCAGCCGAATGTCGCCTCGGTCAGGTGCTTCTTCTCCTTCCAGTCCCGGTCATGGCGATTCCGGTCGAAGGACAGATGGTCCTCAAAATGCCCCTTGTAGAGGCGCAGACGGCCCGGCCCGCCCCTGGCGTCCGGGGCCCCGACATGGCGGCCGTCCTCATCACGGACGATCGCAGAGAAGTACTGGCTGCCCTCGTCGACTATGTCCTCAAGCGAGATGAACATGCCGTTGATGAGCCCGAGATCATTCTGGTTCTTCAGGCAGATGATCTTTTCCGCAGGCCCCGAGGGCAGCATGCCCCCTGCCAGCCCTGCCGCCGCACGCATCGCATTGTTCAGCTGCAGACGCGTTGCGTTCATCCCGCAGATGAGCTGCCCACCCCGCAGGGCCTGATCCGGCGTGATGTCGCCCTTGCGCATCCGGGCGACATGGGCGTCATAGCGGCCAAAGCCGATCGGCCGGCCTTCGCGCGCCATGGTGGCCAGGCGAATGATCGCGCTCCCGGCTGCCTGACGGTGGATCTCCGTCAGCATGATGTCGGGCTCCACATTGGTGAAGGCGCCCTCGCCTTTGATCGGCGGCAATTGCCCCGGATCCCCCAGCACCAGAATGGGTTTGCGGAAGCTCATCAGATCACGCGCCATGTCTTCCCCCACCATCGATACCTCATCGAGCACGATCAGCCGCGCATCCGCCGCATCGCTCTGCGGGTTCAGCGCAAAGCGCGGTTTCTTCATCGCCGAAAGCGCCTGACGCATTGCCTCGATCCCGGCCTCGGCAGCGGTACGGTCAAACCCGCTCAGGGTCCGGATGCTCACTTCGGCCTCGCGCAGCTTCTGCGCCGCGGCCTCAATCTCCTCTTCCGTCGCCTCCGCCACGGAATAGATCAGGCTGTGGATCGTGCGCGCGGGCGTTCCCTTGCGGCTCAGAACCAGCGCCGCCTTGCCGGTAAAGGTCGCCGTGACAACACCGGGCACACAGATCCCGTCCCGTGCGCTGCGGTGAGGCGAAAGGCCCAGCTCCCCGAGGGCGAACCTGAGAACCGTGGATTTGCCGCTGCCGGCATAGCCAAACAACCGGAACACCTGCTGGTCGTGCGTGCGGGTTTCGAACCAGGTTCTGATCGCCCGCATAGCCGCCGCCTGTTGCGCCGATGGGGTAAAGCTGGTCATGCGTCCCTCCAGCATCGCTTTGCCCAGGCACAGGGCGGGTGCCAGTGCCCCGCCGCCATTCCACCTTTGCAGACAACCGATGTGGGCGCGGCCGCTTCACGCGGCAGCAAGTCCTGCGTCTGCGACGCCCGGACGACCGTGACCGCCCGATCACTCATCTGCTGCGCAAGAGCGGCATCGAATGGCACCAGCTCGGCATAGAGTTCCATCGTGTCGCGGTTGAGCGCGGTAAAGAGCGCCGGATGGGGCAGATCGAGATAGGCCTGATAAAGCGCGATCTGCGCCGCATAGACCGGCTTTGACACCGCAACACCCCGTTTGACCGTATCCTTCCAGCTCGACGCTCCAAGCGCCTTGGTCTCCCAGAGCGCCGGATAGTCCATGGCAACCGGACCGCTGACCAGACAGCCGTCGATATGCCCTTTGAACCGCCCTCCCAGAGCGGAGAACCCGAACTGGCGCCCATCAGCGCGTTCGGTGCGCAGATCAAACCCGGCCAGCCGCAGCCAGCCCGCCACCATATCCTCGCCGCGATGGCCCGCTTCGAATATCCTCAGCGTCTTCGGGGCGAACTCCTGCCCCTCGTCTTTCGGCACCGCCAGGAAGTCATACTGGATCTGACGCAGGCAGGCGCGTCCCAACCCCGAGGAGCTGACATAGGTCCGGGGTCGCTCAGCACCATTGCGCGACCGCAGTGCGGTGTCGATGACAGCCCCCAGGGATGTGGTGATGTCGGGAAGGGGTGCGGGCGGCCCATACTGCGCGCCTGAGCCGTGGTTCAGGTCAATCATGGTGCACCTCAAAAGGGGATAGGGTCGTCAGGCACGCGGCCATCGCGCTCAGATCGCGCGCCCTGCGCCTGCATACTCGCGATGTAGCCGGTGACCGCCGCCTCGATCAGCTGATCGATCTCGGCAGCCGTGCGGTCAAAGAACGGCGCCATCAGGCCGAGCGCCGTCAGCGCTTCGGCAAAATCCTTGCGGGCATCGCGAATGGCCTGTGCCTCGCGGGCGGTTTTATCAATCATGCCAAAGCTCCTCCGGGCAAGGTCCGCGCCAATGGACTGACACCGGCGCGAACAGAAACGATGGAAAGGGTGGCGAGACCGCTCAAGGCGCAGGCAGAACCCGAAGCCCCGGGCCTCCCGGCCGCAAATCGCGCAGACGCCGGGGCTCACCCCATCAGCAGGTTTTCCAGATCGGGATGCCGGCCCGGGTCGTCCCGGATCCGGCGCGAAGCCAGGACGATGAAGCGGCTGATGGCCACCGACGCCATGGCGTCGAGATCCCCCAGCCGCAGGCTTGCGATGGGCCGGTCCAGCCGCCCGCGGGCCTCGAGCCATGTGCCGATCTCCTTTGCCGCTTCGCGCGTCACATGCGCCTGCCACTCATCCGGGCTCATAGGCTCAGCTGTTCAGCCAGGCCGGGGCTCCGCCCGGGGGTGCGGCCGGCGCGGCACTTTCCGGCTGTGACCCAGCTGCAGGGCTCTGCGGCGCCCCGGACCATCCGCCCTGTGCCGGGGACGATGCACCCCAGGCCGGCGGCACCTGAGCCGCGGCTTTGCGCGGCGGTGCATTGACCGGCTCGGGCGCCACCGTTTCCCCGCGCATGATCGCCCCATAAGCGGGCTCATTGGGCAGCACGATATTGGCGATCTTGTTGCTGTCGCGGTAGTTCGGATTGTCCGAGGCCTCCACCATGAGGCGCGCGGCAAAGATGATCCCGTCAAGCTGCTTCAGCCCGCCGATCACGCGCTTTGCCCGCGCCCCTTCGCTCATATCGTCAGGGCTGAGCCCAAGCGCGCTGTCGACCATCGCCCGGAAGGCGCTTTTCGAGATGTTCCAGCCTTTCGACTGGCCTTTTTCATCGAGCTTGCCCCCGGCAACCGTGTAGTTCTGCCAGAACTTGCGCCGCGCCCAGGGCCCCTCGGTCACGGTGAATTCGCAATCGAGCATCTTCGCATCGCTGTGCGGCGAGGCTTTCAGAAGACCCGCATCCAGTGCGCTCGCGCCATTGGCCCCGCCGGGGCGCAGTTTCATCATCACTTTTGCAAAGGTGCCATCGGGGATCAGCTCCCCCATCGGCGCCATTTGCGGCGCGGCATCATTCAGATCGTAACTCA
Source organism: Thalassobius vesicularis (assembly GCF_004799325.1). Taxonomy (GTDB): domain Bacteria; phylum Pseudomonadota; class Alphaproteobacteria; order Rhodobacterales; family Rhodobacteraceae; genus Thalassobius; species Thalassobius vesicularis. Next base: position 3,955 of record NZ_SSMD01000012.1, on the reverse strand, counting down.
TCGGAGGTATCCTTTCCGGTTCAGACAGAAGTGCTGTGAGTGGTGAGGGCTGCGGCCGGCGCGCCCCGCCCGTCAATCCTGGCCAGCAGCGCAGAGAGGTCTGGCGGCTCGGTCATATCGAGCCGTCCCGAGCGGTCCTTCGCGGGCAGCCCCCAGGGATTACCGGAGGTGCAGACCAGACGGCGTTCGGCAGATTGTTCGTCGAGCACCCAGCCGCCCTCGGCATCCCGGCCAAAAAGCTGCATCGAGATGACCTGATCGACGATCCCCGGCAACTCACGCCCCGCCTTGGATCCTTCCATCTGCGGCACCCAGGCGGAGGCGCCGAACTCGTCGGTCACCTTCTCCAGCACCCCCACGAAGATCACGGTCTTGCCGCGGGCGTGCTGCAGATGCTTGAGCGCCTGGATCACCTCGCGGCCCAGAAGCCCGTAGGCCCCGCGGATATCCGGTTTGCCGGTCCGGTCCGAGAACGCCTCCGGCTGCTGTTTCGCCCAGGCCATCGCCTGGCGCGTCAGATCGGTGATGCTGTCGACGAAGATGATCGTCCGTTTCTTCAGGAACTCCTCAATCCCGCTTTCGGCAAATGCCTTCTGCACATGGGCAAAGTGCCCGGCGCTGTAAAAGCCATCCGCCGGCTGAGACGGATCGGCGCCTCCGATCAGGACCACAAGATCGCGGAAGTCGCTGAAGCTGCGGATCGGGATGCTCGGCCCCCGCCAGTCCTGCACGGATTTCATACCCGCTTCGAGATCAAGACAGACAGCCTTGTCCGCGGGCAGCGTCCGGATCAGCGTGGTCTTGCCCACACCCGGCGGACCGAACACCGCCAGCGATGTCTTGTTTTCAGATGCCGACAATCGTTCGTCGGCGGTGATGATGCGCAATGCCATGGCGCTCTCCTTGAGATGACAGAAAGATCTGCAGCGGCGGGGGGTGACCGGGCGCCGAAGGGGAGCCTGCCCAGCCTCGCGGTCCGGGCGTCCCCGCCGCCGCATTCAGGGGGTCTTCACCGGCTCGAGCCGGAAGCTCGCCTTGCCGGATCCGACCCTGCGCGCAGGCTCGAACCCCTTGCGCCAGGCTTCGGGCAGAGCGCTGTATTTGCGCTCCGCAACGGTCAGCTTCGTGTCGATGAACTCGGCCGGATCATCCCCGGCCGCAGCGATGCTGGCAGCGATCCCGGCAAGCTTGTCCTGGTCCCAGTCCACCCGTTTGGACAGATCGGCCACCACGGCATAATCGCCATCCACAAGCCGGACCGTGCCGGTGTCTTTGCCACAGGCGCGCCGCGCCTCGGCCGCACGGGTGGCATAGCGCACCTCGAGCGCCGTGCCGAACCGCGCCGTGGCCGCCTTCAGCTGTTTGCCGGCATGCTCCAGCTCCGCCTGCAGCGCAGCCAGCAGTTCCACCGGCACCTGCGCCAGCTCGCCCGCGGGCAAACTGAGCATCTCGTTCACACCCGGAATATTGTGGGGATAGGTCATTGAGGTCTCCTGTACTTGAATGGATCAGCCGGCCGTCACGAGGTCGGCAACACGCACAGCCGCGGCACCCCTGCGGGGGCGGGCAATGGCGAGATAGGAAAAGCGGTCCGGTCCGAGACGCTGCTGCACGAGATGCACCCGGCCTGCGTCCGACAACCGGCAGGCCGCCGCCGCAACCGCCCGCAGGCGGTTCAGCTCCTCCCCGCGCAATCGCGACAGGGCCTCCGCGACATCGACCACAAGAAAGCCGGTGTGATAGGCCAGCCGCGCACCGGGCCCGGCCGCCTCGGCCCAGGCCAGCAGCGTGATATCCGACAGCGCCCCCTGCCCTTCGCCCCGCCCGGTCATGACAGCCTCGCGCGCAGGCATCCTGCCGGCTGGCGCAGCTGCGCCTGTTCATGGGCCAGCACATCCTCCAGCCGGTAGATGATCCGGCCACCTATTTTCATGAAGGCGGGACCCTCGCCGGTCCAGCGCCAGCGCTCCAGCGTCCGGTGGGATATCGTCCAGCGCCGTGCGAGCTCTTTTTGGGTGAAGCAGATCTTCTCTTGCATCGTCGTCTCCAGATCGGTGTTGGAGACAGAGTGCAAAACTCCGCTGTGGGATGTCGTCAGGACCGTCGGGGGATGCAGAGGGGGATGTCCCCGTGCCCGCCGCCAAAGGCCAAAACGCAAAGAGGGGGATGCTCATCCCCCTCTGTCCCCCGCCCGTCTGCAGTTTCATCCCCTTGCCAGGGGACGACATCAGAGCATCAGTCGATGCCAAGCCTGTAATTGCCGCGCCGGTCCGACTGAATCAGCGCCCGCCAGTTGCTCTTGGATTTGAACACATCGGCCATCCGAAGACTCTTCGAGCCGGCTTCCGACAGGATCAGCTTGCCATTCTGCCAGGGCTGCCCCGCCAGGGCTCTGTCGTGCAACACCCGCACCACAGCAGCCTGAATCGGCCCGAACTGGAACCTGCACCCGTTGCAGCGCACCTCGGAATAGTCATGTGAGGCGATGAACGCCCGATCCTCAGGCTGACCGCCAGAACTGAAGCCCGCCTTCAACTCAAAGCGATCCCGCTCATCCCGCCGCAGTACAAGATCCCCGATCACCGCGTAATGCGCATCCACTGCCCCCCAAAGGGTCACATAGTCCGACTGCCCCTCCCGGAACTCGCTCAGATATGCCTCCCCGGCGCGATAAATCCGGAACACATCACTGGCATGAAGATCAAGAAGTCCGCTGTAGCAATACCGCTCCGTCGGTATCCGGTGCACCCGCCCGCTGCCGTCTTCCGCAAATTCCCCGAATTCCAGCGGCAGACCATAGACCCGGATCGACAGACGCAGTTCGTCATTCTCTGCCAGATAGACAAGATCCTCCTCCGGAATGGACCACCGCTTCAGGATTTCTTCCACGGAAAAATATGCCTTTTCGATGTCCATCTGCCCTCCGGACTCCCACCCATTTGTTTATGATTTGTTCTAACCTCTTGACGGATTCGGCGCAATCCTATCTTATCCAAACTAATCCACAGACCCTTGGGGATAAGATGACCGGACATCACACGCTCGCAGACCGCCTGCAGGCCCGCACCAGCCAGCTCGGGCTGAACCCGGCCCATGTCGCCGAGATGGCCGGCGTGAACCGGTCCTTTGTCTATGACATCCTGCGCGGCCGCTCGACACGCCCGGGCCTGGATCGCCTGGCCGAAGTGGCCCGTGTCCTGAAGGTCGAACTTGACTGGCTGATCCATGGGATCGGCGATGTCGAAGGCACCTCCCCGTTCATGGAGAACCCCGATGAGACCTTCGTCTCGATCACCCATGCCGGTGTGCGCCCTGCCATGGGCGGTGGGGCTGTCGTCCTTGAGGACCACGAGACGCCGGGTCGCGCCTACCACTTCCGGAAATCCTGGATCAAACAAAGCCTGAGAGCCTCGCCCTCCCAACTGCGCATCATGAAGGTGGAAGGCGACAGCATGGAACCGACGCTTTTTGACGGCGATACCGTGCTCGTTGACATGGACCGCAAGGCCCCAAACCCGCCAGGCATCTTCGTTCTGGATGATGGCATGGGCTTGGTCGCGAAGCGCTTACAGCATGTTCCGAATAGCGATCCGCCGGCAGTCCGCGTGATCTCGGACAACAAGCATTATCCGGAGTATGAGCGCACGGCGGATGAAATCGTCATCATCGGCCGTATTCGCTGGTTCGCGCGGGAGATTTGAAGTGATCGAGTTCCGGTCCCTTGCTGACGACGAGCCCTCCCTCAGCTATTCGCCGCTCTTGCGCGGGATTTTGAAAACCTTCACCTACGTCGATGAAAACGGTTCTATCGGCCTTACCCCGTCGAACGCCTTCAAGCGCAACTTTGTACACTGGGCTGCGCGCGAATTCGACTGGCCTGGCCATACCGAGGCTGACCTCTTTGCCGTGAACAAGGTCCTGAACGAGCAGGACTTCATGCCGCTCGTGGATATTC
>NZ_SSMD01000011.1 GCF_004799325.1 Thalassobius vesicularis | reverse complement strand
CATGGGAACCCGAAGAAACCGTCGGGAAACTGTGGCACACCTATGCCAGCCGCCTGGACGCACCAACCGTCCACCAAGGAGCCCGGGTCGACCTAAACCAGGTCGGCGCGCGGCTGGCAGTCCTTTTTCGCGGTCTGGGTGGCAATCCGTCCGCCGAAATCAAACCCGTCGCGGACGAGTTGAGTCCCCACCGTCTGTCCCTCCGGCGCAAGCTGGGTACTTGGCGCGAAGCGGTGCCGCGTGCCAGCTATGACGGTGCTGCTCTGCGTCTGCCCGAAAGCCTGGCAGTTTTCCCCGCGGCCGAGGCGAATGCAGCCTTGTACCTGTGGTTGGCCGCTGCGGCAGCTGCCGCAGCCCCCGCAGCAACGTTGCCCGAGGATCCGTTGCAAGCTGACCTGATCACCTTGTATCAGGCCCAGCAGACCGTCACCGCCGCGTTGGAGCAGGCGCCGGGATTTACACGTCTCTACGCGGATTTGTCCGAGGCGACCCGGATTCTGCGCCGCACGCCGGTCCTGCCGCCGCTAGAGGCGTCGCTGGAGCGGGTGATCCTGTATCTGCTGGGCGATCCAACAGAATTGGCCGAACGGGATCTGACCATGTTGCGATGCATCCGCACCGGAGAGGTCTCGGAAGTCCGAGCGCCGCGCGGGTATCATCCGTTTCGCCCGGTCGTGCTGTGGCCCGACCTGCGTGAAACCGGTCAATCCGCGTCGACCGCAGTTGAAAACCCGGAAACCGAGGGCGCGTCCGAGGAAAGCACCGATGGCCCCGCGCGCCGTGCAAGGCGCCGTAAGTCCGACCAGATCGAGCGGAACGACAGCTTCATCCTGCATAAGTTCGAAGCGATCCTGAGCTGGGCTGAGTTCGTCAACCTGAACCGCCGCGTCGAAGATGACGACGACGACAGCGCTAAAAAGGCGGCTGACGATCAGGATGAAATCGGTCTGGGGCAAATCTCGAAAGCGCCGGCAACCAAGCTGAAACTGCACTTGGACTTGGCACCCGAAGACGTGGATCGCGAAGCCTTGTCCGCAACTCATACCTATCCGGAGTGGGATGTCCGCACGGGCACCTACATGCCGTCGCACGCCCGTGTTCTGGCCTCGGTGGCTGAGGCCTCGGTCGATACGCCTGCCTTCCGTGAGGATCCTCGTGCCGTCGCGCGCATACGGGCGGTGCGGCGTCAGTTCGAGGCGCTGCGCCCCGGCCGAATCGCAACGCCCGGCCACCCCGATGGGGATGAGCTGGATACTGAACGGGCGGTCCGCGCGCATGTGGAATTCGTGGCGACGGGGCAGGGGACAGACCGTGTCTGGCGTCAGACGCGCTCGGAAAAACGCGATCTTGCCGTCTCGATCCTGCTGGACGTGTCGCGGTCAACCGAAGCGGCCATTCCGGGGCATGGGCATGAGGGGCGCTCGGTCATCGACGTTGAACGCGAGGCGCTGGCCGCCTTTGCCTGGGGGCTGGATGCCTGCGGGGACGAGTTTGCCATCAACGCGTTTTCGTCGCTCAAACGGCAGCGTGTTTACGTGCAAACGGTCAAAGGGTTCGGCGAGCAGATGTCCGCTGGGATCGAGTCGCGGATCGCTGCGCTCAGACCGGGGTTCTATACCCGCCTCGGGGCCGCAATGCGTCACGCTTCGGCTGATCTGGCACGCCAGCCGCGCAAGCGGCGGTTGCTGCTGGTGATTACCGACGGCAAACCCAACGATCTGGACCACTACGAAGGACGCCACGGAATCGAGGACAGCCGCATGGCCGTGCAAGAGGCGCGTCGCGCCGGTCACGCCGTGTTCGGAATCACGGTCGATCGCAATGGCAAATCCTGGTTCCCGCGCATCTTTGGGCAAGGCGGGTTTGCCCTGATCCCCGACCCGGACAAACTGGTGCAGGCATTGCCCCGCATCTACAGGGAACTGGTCGGGGTCGGTATATGAACGACGCTTCGGAGCCTCGCACGGGTCTGGATGCCCTGCCGGGCGATCTGATGATGTGGATTCTGATCGTCTCGGAACTTCTGGTGTTCGGCGCTGGCTTGGCGGCCTTTCTGGGCGTCCGGCTGACCGATCCGGCAGGGTTTGCCGAGGCGCAGTCGCATTTGCATCGCGCGATGGCGGGCATCAATACGGTCGTTCTGGTCAGCTCGGGCTGGCTGGCCGCTTTGGCCGTCCACGCGGCCGAGGCTGGGCGCATCGCCCGCACCCGGTTGCTGCTGGCAGCGGCGTCGGTTTTGGGTGTGGTTTTCCTGTGGATCAAGGGCTTGGAATACGCCGAGAAGGCCGCCCAAGGCATTGATGTCGAGACGCACCCGTTCTTTACCTTCTACTACCTGCTGACGGGGTTTCACGCCGTTCACGTCATCGCGGGAATTGTCATCCTGGGGCTGGTGGCCTGGCGCCCAACCGCTCGCAATACCGAGGTCGGCACGGCCTTTTGGCACATGGTCGATCTGGTTTGGGTGATCCTGTTCCCGATCCTGTATCTGTTGGGCTGATCGTATGAGTGTGACCCAAGCCTGGCTGTTTCTGATCGCGCTGTCCCTGGGCAGCACCGCGTTGGCATGGACCGGCGTCGACGGCGGCTGGGCCGCGCTTGCGATCCTTTCGCTCGCCTGGTTGAAGGCGCAGATCATCCTGCGGACCTATCTGGGACTGTCTCAGGCCCCTAGCTGGAGCCGGGGATTTGCCATGGTCCTGGGCTTCTATATGCTTGGGATGATGGGCCTGGCGGTGGCGGCAGGCTAGAAAGGGCGCGCAGAATGGGCTGGATCGAATTTGCCGTGGCAATGGGGCTGTTCATGGCCTCGCACCGGATTCCGGCCGCTTTGGGCGTCAAGGACAGCTTGGTCAATGCGTTGGGGCCGCGTGGGTACACGGCGCTGTTCAGTCTGGCGTCGACTGGATTGCTGTTCTGGGTGATCTGGGCCGCCGGTCGGGCCCCCTATGTTTCGCTTTGGGACCAGACGACCACCGCCCGATGGGCTGTGAATTTAGTGATGCCGGTCGTGATCGCGTTGGTGTCCTTCGGCGTCGCGGCCAGCAATCCCTTTGCGTTCGAAGGCCGTTCGACGGGTTTCGACCCCGAGCGCCCAGGTATTGTCGGCCTGACGCGTCAGCCTTTGCTTTGGGCCCTGCTGTTGTGGTCAGCCGTGCACCTTTGGGCGAATGGCGATCTGGCGCATGTGCTGCTGTTCGGCACGTTTGCGGCGTTTTCCCTTGCCGGTATGGCCTTGGTCGAGCGGCGTCGCCGCGCGGCAATGGGCGATGCGGACTGGCGGGCGCTGACCAAGCGGACGTCCCTTATCCCCTTTGCGGCCCTGCTGGCCAGACTCTGGAAGCCAACGTTCAGCATTTCGCTGATGCGCGCGGCCATTACCCTGCTGGCATGGGCCACAGTGTGGATGTCGCATGCTGCGGTGATCGGCGTTTCGCCAATGCCCTAGGGCGCTATCCGGTCAACGCGACCAGGACAGGGCAGGGTCTTCCTCGGCATAATCCCGCAACAATGCGACGTTCTCGATCACAGCGCGGTTTTGCGTGATCTGCACACCCTGTTCCTTCAGCTTCGCAAAGGCGCGGCTCAGGCTTTCGGGTTTCATGCCCAGACGACCGGCAATCAGAACCTTGTCGTAAGGCAGCGTGACCTCGCACGATCCCTCGTCGCAGCTGGTCAGCTCCAGCAGGAATTCAGCGACCCGCTGCGCCCCGGTGCGTGCTTTCAGCGCTTCGACCTGACTGACGAGGTTGTGCAAATGCGCATAGGTGGCAGACAGCATCGCCACGGCCACGTCCGAGTTCTCGCGGATACCGCGGAGGAAATCGTCGGCCTGAATGCGGATCAGGCGGCAGTTCGTGACAGCTTCGGCCGACACGGGATAGACGTCGTTTCGAAACGCCACGGCCTCGCCGAAACTCCGACCGCGGGTGAACACCCCCACCACGGCCTCTGACCCGTTCGGTGCGATCCGGTAAAGCTTCACCCAGCCGTCGGCCACGATGTAGATCGACTGCGCTTTCTCACCCTGCAGAAAAATGGTGGTTCCACGATCAAACTCGCGGACCATCGCGCCACGAGTCATCGATGCTTGAATCTGCTCGGGAATCCCCGTGAACAGCAAGGAATTACGCAGGATTTTCAGGTCACCGTCGTGCATTTGAACCAGCTTGTTTTTGCGTAGCGTGAGGTGGCCCTTTTGTGCATCAACTGGCCCGGAACGTCTAGGGCAGAAGTCGTCACGTTTGGTCAACCCGATGTGGCCCATAGAGAAAGCCGACTGACGCGCGTGAAATTTTCGGTCGAACATGTGTGTAGTCTGTGAGTTGGGACAGGGGGTGGTGGGGCGCTTATGGGCCAGATGGCCCTTGATTTTGTTGGCTTCAGGCTGGTTGCGATCCCGCTGCTTGCGCCGCCCAAAAAAACGAAAAAATCGCCTTGTTTCTTCGTAGAGTGCCACATATACGGGTCGGCGGAGACGTGGCCGAGTGGTCGAAGGCGCTCCCCTGCTAAAGCCACTCACGCCTTACCTTATTCCTCTGATTGTTCTAGACTTTTCATGATGCGCATCGGCGTTACGCACGGATTTTGCACGATTGTTCTAGTCTTTTTCTAGTATCTTTTTGCTGTTTTACTCAGAGTGTCTATTGAGTTGATGCATGTTTGTTTTTCCCATATTCCATTTTGAAATAATGTTTGGGGCTATGTAGTGGACGTACCTACAATAGAATTCGCGCAGTTAATGGACGGTGAAGCTCGAGACAGTTGGCGGAGTCCGAGCAATAGGAGGAGCGTTTTACAAGCGCGCATCCAAGCCTACAAGCTGCGCAAACGCTTGAAGAAAGAGGTCCGCAAGGCTCGAGGGCGAAACGCAAAAAATGGTGTTTTGGGTCGCAATCGTTACGCCGATAAGTTGGCTCGTGGGCTGATTGTAAAAGCTAAGAGGTCGAAACGGTACGACGTACCGCTAAATGAGATTCAAACGCGTGCATTAGTCTCAAGGTACAAGCGGTCAACATTTTTGTCAGGTCTTTTAGCGGAGCGTGAGCAGACCTGGGTGCCGATCCATGAGCGGTTGAGAACAAGGAAACAGGCCGAAGTCTTTGTAAAGGGTTTTTGCTTTCTGTCCAACCCGAAGAATACGATGTCTGCTTTGAAAGCGATTGCGCGTGCAGAAGCAGAGTGCTTAAGCGCGAGAATACACTTCCTTGACGACAGGTGCTTGGATATCGGGGCATGGCTTACACTTGCAGCGATGCGAGGAGAAATGGCGTCGGTGTTTACAGGAGGACGCATCAGCAATTCAATGTCCAAGGTTCTGACTGCCGTTCGGTTAAACCGAAAGTTGGGGTTTGCACTCTCTCCACAGTACGGTGACGAACAAGATGTCTGGGCCTTCCCTTACAGGTCTAGACGACCAGCCGGGACCTCGACATCCGAAACGATGCACCTAGATCCTCAGTCGAAGGAGGAGGTCGGAGGGGACCTCTGCGAAGCTATCAACCAATGGCTTGATGCGTGTGTGGGGCAGCAACTGTCCCGGACAGGTATGCGTTTCGTAAAAACGATTGTCGGTGAAAGTCTGGATAACGCTGAAAGGCACAGCCAACGGGATCACGTCAATGACGGTGACTGGTTGATTTCAGGTTTCATGGCGAAGCGTGAAGGAACGAACGGTCCGTTATTTCGTTGTCAACTTGCGTTCCTTAGTGTGGGCGCGTCGATCGCGGAAACTGTCCAAGATGCTGCCCCAGAGGTTATTTCAGGAATGGAAACATATGTGCAGAGACATGTTGGTAGTTTTGCGAATCACGACTGTGCGGAAGATCACCTGCGCACTATTTATGCGCTTCAAGACAAGGTGACGCGCGATCAGAACGCGTTGGCAGAGGGCCGTGGCGGCACTGGTTTCCGAGATATTATCTGCTTGTTTGGCGACCTTGCCGGTGGGGAAATGTCCAGCTCCGACGCTAAGATAGGTATCATCTCAGGGCGCACATGCCTACATATAGGGTATGGCCACACTGAAGTATCTAGGCCGTTGAAGGGGCAGGAATTCAATATTTGGTTGAATGAGCAGAATGATGCGACTAAACCGCCCGATCAAGGGGCCGTGATAGAGCTTGACGACAGGTTTTGTGGTACATTGATTACACTCGGGTTCACCTTTGATCCCGATTATCTGGAGCGAACAGTAGATGTTGACAATTGATCTGAGCAAGCTGACCAGGCATAAAGTCACGATGCTAACGGGTCATCCTCGTGGTCTAGAGGCGCGCACCATGTATGCTTTAGATGCGATCGATGGTGCCGATGAAACGGCTGTGATCGTGGCTCCTGTCGAACTCGACACAATAACCCCTTCGTTTGTGCAGGGGTTCTTGGCAGCCTCTTTGAGGCATCTGGGCGAAGAAAATTTGCGTCGAAAGTATGATGTTTCGCACCTTCCGTCTTTCTTACAGGAAGACTTCGAGACGGGTCTTCAGAGGCTCTTGCTTCATTTGCGCGCCAAGAACAAAGTCGTGCACTGATCTCAAATGGCTGATGGTGTGGTGCCAGTTTGGTTGACGGCTCTCAGCGGGCTTGTTCCGTTGGTAGCCGTGTTTTTTCAACACCGCTGGACTGTCAAAAGTTTTAGTGTTTCTGAAGAGCAGGAAGAATTTCGCATTGAGGTTGGGCGCCCTTTACTGGAGCTTTCAACGCTTGCCGAAGACTTGGAAGACAAATTGGAGGATTGGCAGAAAGGTCGCGGCGGCGAGACTTATGAAACAATCCAGTCGGCAGGGAAAAAGCTTTCTCGAAAAGTTAACCGGTTTGTTAACTATGGCTCGAAATCAGGATTTGGGAACGATCTGTTTTGGAGTCAAATCTCGACGGATGATTTCGACGAGATTATTTTTTCACTAGATGCTCATAGTACTGCTATTCATATTGCTACGGTACAGAGAAACTTGGATCGATTGAAAATGCAGTGTGAAAACTGCCTTTCTTTGAAGCCAAAGTCCGTTCGGAAAAAAACCTTCATATAACCTTGATGTTTGTTAACTTCTCGGGCGCATCGTGTTGGTTGCCTGAATTGACTCTGAAATCCCAGCCGTAGTCCAAAAGCTGTGCGGTCTGTTCCGTCTGGGCCAGCTTGGCGTAGCGCAGGGCCATATCCGGCGATTTCCAGCCTCCCCGTGTCATACGCAAGAACAGACCTTGTTCATTGCAAATTGCCACGTTGCGAAGGTGTGGTGCAGCATGTGCGGCGTTAAGTCCGGCCCCAGCCTGGCCGCGATACGGGCTTTTGAAAATGCCGCTTCGCTCTGCCCGCCGCAGCTGGTGTTCAGCTTTTAGAGCCTGCCCTTCGGCGAGCGGAACACGACCCCTGCGCCGGGAACGTACATGACGGCAGGCAGGCGTATCGGGCGGTGGGGGAAGGCGCGACGTCGAATATCATGTGCGACGGGACGCAGAAGATCGCTTACTAGGAAGTATCCATTGCGCACTGACTGAGCGTGTGAGGGAGAACAAAGGTGGACTTGCGTTGCACGGATTTTGCACGCGAGTCGCGTGCAGTTCGGCGTATGTTCCACGAATTCTAAGGAAAACGCCTGAAATTGCCTTGTTTTGTTGGGCGGCGTAAAATGCTGAAAAACCGCCTTGTTTTCCTAGACTTTGCTGCATATACGGGTCAGCGGAGACGTGGCCGAGTGGTCGAAGGCGCTCCCCTGCTAAGGGAGTATACCGGGAACGGTATCGAGGGTTCGAATCCCTTCGTCTCCGCCATATTACAGTTTTAGTCGCTTTGAATGGGTCGCTTTAGGCGACCTTTTTCTTTGTTTTTCAAAAGCTTCACGGGCGCCATCTTTTTGTTGGATTTATTTCGATTTGCCTCATATGCTTTCCTTGGGTGGTATGAAATGTGGTATGTTTTGTGGCGGTGCTTTCTGGAAAGCTGACGAAGAAGCTTGTCGAGAATCTTGGTCCGGGGCGTCACGGCGACGGTAGCGGACTGTATCTCGTTGTGGACCCTAGTGGTGCACGTCGTTGGATTGTCCGAGTAACAGTCAAAGGGCAGAGAAATAGCAAGGGTGGCCCACTTCGAACCGATTTCGGGTTGGGAGGTGCAGATGTCGTCACACTAAACCAAGCGCGAGAGCGGGCTTTGGAGTATCGCAGGATGGCCAAGCAAGGCTTGAGCCCGCGATATAATGTGCAACGCGAAATCCCGACCTTTGAGGAAATCGCGCAGCAGGTCCACATCGAACGTATGCCGACTTGGAAGAACACCAAACATGGCCAGCAATGGATCAACACACTTCGTGATTATGCCTTCCCAAAAATTGGGCGTATGCCAGTCGATAGCATTGATCAGCCTGAAATCCTCATGTGCCTATCTCCGATTTGGACGGAAAAACACGAGACAGCCCGTCGTTTGTCGCAGCGGCTAAAAGTCGTTCTGGATGTGGCTAAGTCCAAGGGCTTTCGCTCAGGGGAAAATCCCGTGACCGCGATCAAGGATGCTGGTGTTTTGCCGAAGGTAGTCAAAAAGCCCAAGCATCACCAAGCGATGCGCTGGGGGGATGTCCCGTCCTTCTTTGCTGATCTGAAAGAGAGAAAGGCAACGGCTGCGAAAGCGCTTATGTTTACGTGTCTTAGCGGATCGAGGACTGGCGAGGTTCTCGGGATGCGCTGGGCGGAGCTGGATTTTGACAATCGCCTGTGGACATGTCCTTCTGAGCGTATGAAGACGGGCGAGACCCACCGCGTGCCGCTAACGGAAGAAATGATCGAGATATTGGAGCCGCTGAAAAAATTGCGATCCGATTATGTGTTCGAGGGACAAAAGAGACATAAACCGCTTTCGAATATGGCGATGCTCATGTTGTTGCGGCGTATGGGGGAGGAGCGCGTCACTGTCCACGGGTTCCGATCGACCTTCCGCGACTGGGCTTCTGAAACTGCCAATGCACCAAGAGAGGTCGCCGAGATGAGCTTGGCCCATAAAATCGGTTCTGATGTCGAGCGGGCTTATGCACGATCGGACCTCCTAGAGAAGCGGCGCGATCTCATGGCGCAGTGGTCGCAATTCGTCGCATCCGAGCGCAACAAAAGGGATTAAGCGTAGGATGTTAAGCCCTCCTGATTACGTCTCTCTGGCTGAGCTTTGGAAAGAGTTCTTTCAAAAGTTCCGTCTTCCTCTGACGCATGTAGCGTTTGAAAAATATGGGGGCGAGGATTTCGCGCTGGGCGACGAGTTTGGCTCTCCGGATGATTTTTGTGAAGACGCCTTTCTTTCGACGTTCAATGAACTTCCGGTATTCGTAGCAAATCCCGATGGCCAGGTCATGCGGATGGAAACGGTCCTTAGTGGCGGGCGGTCAAAGCTATTTCAGAAAATGTCGGCACTTGAGAGCTATATTGCAGCGAGCAATCCAGATGAGGCGGGGCTGGAAAACTACTGGTTACGCAAGCTTGGATCTGAAGACTTCGAGCCATGGGATACGTCGACGCAGACAATCTCTGATTGGAAGGCCAAGTATCTCGGTTCAGTGTCGTCACTTCTGCCACAGGTCCGCTTCCACACTTTGCCCTTTGTCTTCGAGCGCGGGCGCTACGTGGTCCCCGATGAGGCCCCGCCTTGGCTTTCTGATGTTCTGGACGAGCATATTCTTCCCGATGTTGCTGAGCGCTTTGGTGGTCGGTCTTTGTGCCTAGACCTTCAGAGTGCGAAGGCATGGCGAATTACTGTGATCCAAAAACAAAGTGTCCTGAGAAGTCTCGAAGGCCAGGGAAACTTGGAACCCAAGCGGGGGCGGCCCGCTAAAAAGAGAGTATCAAGTCGGCCTACCGCACGCTCTACCCCGAGGGCCACAAAGGGAGTCTGAAAGAAGTCCGAAGTCAGGTCGAGGCTCTTTCAGGCCATGAGATTTCCGCGAAGACGTTGTCTCGCGCGATTTCTGAGATCAGATCCGAGATGGACAAAAATCCAAAAAAATAGGGACAAAAATAGGGACAAAATTCATCCGGTATTTTTGTCCTTTTTGTCCGCCTTCATAATCTAAGGTATCTGAGCGCAACCCTGAACCCCTGAACCGTAACACACGACATTCAGGGAAACAGAGTATGGCATATCTATTCGAGCAAGATCGCAACTACGTTTTGGGCGATCCGGAACTTGAGATCATCGGAGATCATCAGAAGCTGGCGCAGTGGCGCCATAAGCGCATTGGGCCAGCGTACTACAAGCTGCGTCGTAAAATCATCTACCGCGGCGCGGACCTCAACGCTTGGGCGGAGGCTAATCGCGTCGAGCCGTCGCGCGGAGAGATGAACTAATGTCCGCGTATGTCGAAATCTTCGCAGCGCTCGTTGGTTCTTCATATTTGGAATTGACCTATTTGCGCTTGGTCCTGACCATCTATGTCGTTGAGAGCTAGGCGCATGGGTGATGCTTTGTACGCGGGACGGTTATCTGGCGTTCATTTCCATGCAGTCTTGGATGTTCATTTCTTCATTTGAGGAGTTCAGGGAAGATTTTCTCTCCAAGGCCTCAATAGTTTCCATGGCGCACATTGGTGAGCGCGGATTTGACTCAATCGGCGGCGCAGTAGTTTCAACAACCGCATTCGTTGCCAATAATCGCGCCGAGCCCGATAAGACCGGCATTTTCATCAAGCTAACGGACGGCCGCAATGAAATGGAAAAGTCTGCGCTCCTTTTGAGCGTTGCCAGTCGGACGAATGTTTCTGCCATGTTCAAGGTATCAGCCGCGGATCTAGCTAGAATCCCCGGGACTCCGATCGCCTACTGGACGTCGGAAAGCGTGAGGCTGGCATTTTCCAATGGCGAGCCGCTGGGCAGTATGGCCTATCCGCGAAAAGGCAATACAACTACAGACAACGCAAGATTTTTGCGCTTTTGGCCGGAAGTAAGCATTTGCGATACATCCTTTGATGAAAAGTCAGACGAAGCCTTCACCTCAGGGGATAAGACGTGGGCTCCGTATAACAAGGGCGGTGGCTATAGGAAGTGGCATGGCTTCAATGACTTCCTCATCAACTGGAAGGGCGGCGGCGCGGAGATAAAGGCTATCCCGCATTCTGTGATAGCCAATGAAAAGTTTTTCTTCACGCCGGGGTGGACTTGGTCGACTGTTTCGACCGGTCGCTTTGCTGTTCGCGCATTTGGTCCAGGATATGTCTTTGATAATGGCGGCTGCTGCATCTTTGGAAAGAGGGAGCTGCTCGACAAGGTTGGGCCTTTTATGAATTCCTCAGTATTCACCGCATTGTTTTCAGAGATCAACCCAACGCTCAACTTCCAATCCGGTGAAGTGGCCAAGGTTCCCGTCGTCGACAAGTTGTTTACACTGAAGGTGCATTCGGGCCATGCTATCGCCAAATCCGACTGGGACGCCTACGAAACCTCCTGGGATTTCACCACGCTCCCGCTGCTCTCGCCCGACTATCGCGGCGACACGCTGGAGGCCAGCTACGCCCGTCTGCGCGCCCATTGGCAGGGCATGACGGACGCGATGCAGCGGCTGGAGGAAGAGAACAACCGCATCTTCATCGACGCCTATGGACTGCAAGACGAGCTGACCCCCGAGGTGCCGCTGGAAGAGATCACCCTCACCTGCAACCCCGCCTATCGCTACGGCGTGAAGGGCTCCGAGGAGGACCGTGAAACCCGCCTGCGCGCGGATACCATGGCCGAGTTCCTCAGCTATGCCGTGGGCTGCATGTTCGGGCGCTACAGCCTCGACGCTCCGGGCCTGATCCTCGCCAATCAGGGCGAGCGGCTGGAGGATTACCTCGCCCGTATCCCCGAGCCGAGCTTCGTGCCTGATGCGGACAACGTGATCCCCGTGCTCGACGGTGACTGGTTCGCCGATGACATCACCGAGCGCTTCCGTCTATTCCTGCGCGTGACCTTCGGCGAGGCGCATTTCCGCGAGAACCTGCGCTATGTCGAGGAGGCCCTGGGCAAGGACATCCGCAAGTATTTCACCAGGGATTTCTACGCCGACCACGTGAAGCGGTACAAGAAGCGCCCGATCTACTGGATGTTCTCAAGCCCCAAGGGGACGTTCAATGCCCTGATCTACATGCACCGCTATCGCGGCGACACGGTGTCGGTGCTGCTCAACGACTACCTGCGCGAGTTCATCTCCAAGCTGATCGCGGAACGGGAACGGCTGGAGAAGCTGTCCGACGATCCGACGGCCACGCAAGGCCAGCGGACCAAGGCGCTAAAGGAAGCGGGCGTCGTGGCGAAACAGATCGACGAGCTGAACGAGTGGGAGCGCGAGGTGATCTTCCCGCTGGCACAACAGCAGATCGAGATCGACCTGGATGACGGGGTGAAGGCAAACTACCCGAAGTTCGGATCAGCCTTGAAAAAGATCCCTGGTCTGGAGGCAAAGGATGACTGACCGGATAACTGCCAGTCTGGAGCGGCTGTTCGAAGAGCACAGGATCGTATTCTGGTATGACGCAGACCGCGACATGCGAGAGGCCTTTGAGGCCGTAGACCTGTCGGGCGTCCAAAAGGTCGAGATAGCCAATAACGAGTTCGGCCTGAAATACCGGATGCTGCGGCAAGAGCCAGAGGCACAGTTTCTGGTGTTCCATGATGGCCCCGCGCCCGAAGAGGCTAAAAATTGGCTGCTGGACCTGCAACTCGCCTGCGCCGTGTTCAAAGCCGACCAAGCGGCTATCTGGCTGACAGATCTGGGTCTACCGGTGCAGTTGGAAGGCGTGGTTCGGGATCACATGGAGTTCTACCGCTCTCAGGGGCGCATCGAGGCCCTCATCGCAGCAAGCTGTTGCAACTGATGCGTCTTATTCCCTTCGTTGAGAGAAACTTCAATATCATCGAACTGGGCCCCAAGGGTACGGGCAAGTCGCATATTTACTCTGAGTTCTCGCCCCATGGGCAGCTGATCTCGGGGGGCGAGGTGACGGTGCCCAAGCTCTTCGTGAACAACTCCAATGGCCGGATTGGTCTGGTTGGGTTCTGGGATGTTGTGGCCTTCGATGAATTCGCGGGACGTGAAAAGAAGGCCAACAAGGCCCTCGTTGATATCATGAAAAACTACATGGCCAATAAATCGTTCTCCCGTGGCGTCAACCCAATGGGGGCCGAGGCCAGTTTTGCCTTTGTTGGCAACACCGACCATAACGTCCCCTTCATGCTGAAAAACAGTGATCTGTTTGAAGCTTTACCACCTCAATTCCATGACTCGGCTTTCATTGATCGCCTGCATGCCTACCTGCCGGGCTGGGAGGTGGATGTCATCCGAGGGGAGATGTTTACCAGCGGCTTTGGCTTCATCGTCGATTACCTCGCTGAAATCCTGCGCCACCTTCGATCTGAGGACTTCTCGAACAGGGCCGACAAGTATTTCCACGTCAGCCAACAGATCTCGACCCGAGACCGGGACGCGATCTTCAAGACCCTCTCGGGCTACCTGAAACTGCTATTCCCCAATGGGGGTGAGACCGAAGAGGATGTCGAAGACCTCCTGCGGCTGGCCATGGAGAGCCGGAAGCGGGTCAAGGACCAGTTGGCCCGTATCGACAGCACCTATCCCGATGTGGACTTCCATTACACCGGATCGGACGGGCAGAAACGCCCGATCGCCACAGTCGAGGAGGAGGAATTCCCGCAATTCTATCACTTGAAGCCTGCCCTGGATCCCAAAGAGCAGCGGCAGGGGGCAGATGTGGTGCTCCGGGAAGTCAATCGCGCCACCGATGGGATGAAACAACCCGACGGAGCAGGGAGCGCGCCCACCCTAAGGATCGTGCATTCGGTCCCTGCGCAGCCGAAGCTGGAAGAAGGCCATAAGGTCTTCACAGAGAACCGCAAGGGCATCAGCTATGATAGCCTCTTTGGCCCCTATATCGATGGCGCAAAGCGGATCATCGTGACCGACCCCTATATCCGGTTCTTCTACCAGATCCGGAATATGATGGAGTTCGTGGAAATGGTCATCCGGCGCAAGGCTCCCGAAGATCAGGTTGCCGTCCATCTCGTCACTGGGCCGGATGATGGCAATGTCGCTCAGCAGAGAGAGCTTCTTGAGTCGATCAGTACCGCCTGCCTTGGATCCGGGGTGGATTTTACTTGGGCATTCGACACCTCTGGCACTGCACATGCCAGGGATATTGTGACGGATACAGGTTGGAAGATTGTCCTTGATCGTGGGCTCGATATTTTCCAGGCACCAGTTAAGTCTGGAGGGTTTTCTCTCGGGGACCGTTTGCAGGAACATCGGATGGCGAAGGGTTTTTACGTCACCTATGTGAAATTGGAAAAGTGATGGCGGGTGAAAGGAGCGGTCCGTCATTTGATGTGGGGGACTGCACAACACCTAGAAGAGAAGGGCAGTCTAAGTGAAGATCGTAAGGGACATTCTTGCGCGCAACGAATTGGAAGAAGCAGATGGTCGCCCACTTCATACCTACAACGTAACCGATGAAGAATTTCAGAAACTGCAGAACCTTCTGACTTTGCGTATTGATACGGGCCAAGTCCTTAAGAGCACTGCAGCTGGGTTTGTTATTTATGCGTCTGAGTTTATTCGCAGGACCTTTTCAGGCGGGAGCATTTCGTGGACTCCAGTATTCAATTCGATTGGTATTGGACCTCAAGATTTTGAACAGCCTTTCGCACGCAAGTTAACCGATGAAGGGCTCCACAGCTGGCACCGTCGTTTGCGTGTATCCGAGGGTGGTATTCATCAGTACCTCTACACATTGATGGCGGAGGGAGGTCTGCCCGATGCGCTCATGGCGGATCCCCGAACAGCAAGGATGGCGTCTGTCACGTCAGGGCGGAAGAGGGGACGCTGTGCTTGTGTCTGATCCTTCGCAAGCCATTATCGCTTCGACTTATGTGGATGGGGTAGGGCAGGGGGATGTCACCCTTGACCCAGGTTTGCCGGCTCCTGATGAGAGCGCTTCTCTTTGGCGCGCCAGTCGGTCAGGCGAGGAACACCCAAACGAACTCATCCCGATTTCTGGACGTGGAAAGACCAAAGAACAGTCGATCTGGATATTACACTCAGCGGAAGAAAACCCAGAGGCTGAGAGCGGAGTGTTCCTTGGGGAGCCAACTAAAGCCCCCGGAGGCGTGCTTCAAAGCGCATATGGTACCGGCACGGTGAAATTGGGCTCACAGGTCTTGCGGATTGCAACGGGGCAGGATGCAGAGTCCGAGCACATCAGCATGATTGCAATAGGGGAAACGTTGTCGCGTTGGACTGTCTCAACGGGGCAGGTTTTTCTTGGGCATCCGATTGTTATGGGAGCAGAGGGCGACGTGCCTATGCGAGACTTAGGCAATGCGCTCCATAGAAACGCTGTCTCCAATCGGCTTGGTGCGGAGATTTTTGAGTGGCGAGAAGATGGCGTTGCGCTCGGAAGAATTCGTGCAATTGTTTTTCCTGCTCAGCTTAACATTCGGATGCAAGAAAAGGGCCCTGGTGTCTTGAGTGTCTCCGTATCAGGCGTGCCCTTAAGTTGGCATGTGGCGCTGCGAGCGGGAAATATTTCGGACGAGCTGGCGGTGTCACGAACAGGAGATGCGGACCTTTCGATTTCCGTTTCTGAGGCGGATGTCGGTTTGGTGCAGATTCGCTTTAGTGAGCCGGCAAGCGGCAAGTCGATTGAATTGTCCGCGCCTTGGCCGTCAGAGCGTGCGGAAATCGTCATGCCGTCAGGCAATAGGTTGGTAAAAGATCACGATGTGTCCGTACATAACTTGGATGGTTGGCGCGCGATTTTCCCGATGCGAGGCGGCACTATTCGGTTGCGAATGGGGAACGGTGGTTCGGCTGTATCATTTGCAGCGTCAGATAGCACGCGGTTGAACATCCATGCGGATATGGTGCGTCAACTTTTGTCGTTGGCTGGGCCAGATGCACGAATAAACATAAGAGCAGTATTAAATGAACAAACAGCGCGCTTGAATTTGCGGACCTATGACTGGACGAGCGAGGTCGCTGGCCCATTTCTTCATCTGGGCCATGGTGCCTGTAGTTTGCATGCCGTCAATCTAGAGAACCCAACCGAAGTCTCTCACCTTGATGCGGTATCTCGCGTCGATCTGGCTGGATGGCTGGGTGAAGAGGACGGGCTATGGTTTATCCAAGGAAAATCAGATCAGCGTGGTGTGATGCGTCCAAGTGTTTGGGCGCCGCGGCCGCGGCCGTTTTCAAAACGGGAAGAACGGATTGGGTCATATGAGATGGCTTGGCAAAGGGCGCTTTCAGATCCTGATGATTCAATGTGGGACGATTTCTGGACCCTTGTCACCAACGTGCGGTTGGGGGGGGATGCAAGCAGTCTTGATCAAGTGACGGCATTAGGTAATTGTCCTGAAGCTGCTGTGGCTTTGTTATTCAGGAAGCCCAAGATCGAGATTGCAGAAGTTCTTGAATTAGAAGCCGAGGCGCCGTTTTGGTGGCCTGCTATACCGCTGAAGGCATGGAAGACCGGGATCCGCAACGCAAAGCAGTACTTCAGCTTCATTATGCGCGAACACAAGGCGTTTAATGAAAGCCAGATCCAGGAATTGATCGGTCAAGCTATAGCACGGCAAGCTGGGCAAATCCTATTATTGAGACCAGAACTTAAAGCGCATATAGGCATCGCTCTTGCCGAAGTGGAAATGTTGCCGATTGCGCTCAATGAGGCTGACGCTCCTATTCCGTTGGCTGTTCCAAACCCAATGAAAAAATTAGAGGCTTCGGCACAAGAAGCGGCACGTAGATTTGACATGTTACCTTTTGGGACGAGCTCTATCCGAGCGGGCCATAGTGTGATCGCACCTCAGCTCTCTGAGCAAGTACGCCCTTTGTTAGACGCCCCTGTGAAAGTTGCAGAGGCCGTATGTGGATTGAAGCCGAAACCGTCTTTGAATGAATTTTTACAACTATTTGCTCTTCGAGCGGCGGATCCTGTCTGGTTCGATGAAGCGTTGCCGGCAGCGATCGTTATGACGATGGAGACCCATTCATGACCCATAGTTCTCACCTAAATGTGGCTCTCCAGACTGTTGCCCAGCGCTCGGCACAGGCCATGGTGGCGCGAGCGAATACGTCACATCCGGGCCTAAACCAAGTTCTTATGCGAAAGCTGTCCCAAGGCGCAGGAACCCAAGGCTCGGTCTTGGCGGATCCAGTGTTCGAAATAGCGCGAAATTGGAAGCCTGCTGCCCAAACCTTAGGAGATATGGAGGGAAACTTATTAAGCCCTGACCTCGTCGACGCCCTCGCAAATGCAGGCGACTATGAAATGGGCCGGCAGCTCTCCCCGTATCTGCATCAGGAGGCGGCTTGGCGGGCAAGCTTGGAAGATCAACACTCCGTCTTGGTCACCGCCGGGACAGGCTCGGGCAAGACCGAGTCCTTCATGATTCCGATCTTGCAGGATATTATCTCACGTCCGCCACGCCCTGGGGGGGGCATACAAGCTATTTTGCTCTATCCGCTGAATGCGTTGATCGAAAGTCAGCGCGATCGTTTGTCGGCGTGGGCACGGGGGCTCGGGGGACGTGTCCGTTTTGCCTTGTTCAATGGCGATACGGTTGAGCGGGAAAACCAAGCCCAACCAAGGTCAGATGATGTTGAACTGCGCAGCCGCAAGAAAATTCGGGAAGAGCCCCCGGAAATCCTGGTGACCAATATTACAATGCTGGAATACATGCTGCTGCGCGGTCAGGACCGCGACATGTTGGAGAAGTCGCAAGGCGCGCTGCGCTGGATCGTGCTTGATGAAGCTCATAGCTATATCGGGTCCCAGGCTGCGGAAATGGCACTGCTTCTTCGTCGTGTTCGCTCCGCCTTTGGTGTTGAAGCTGACGATGTCAGATTGATGGCCACATCCGCGACGATCGGGGGAGAGAAGGACGCTGCAGGCAAGCTTAAAGAGTTTGCATCTGCTTTGACAGGGCGCGTGTCTGACCAGGTGACAGTCGTGGAGGGCGTAGCGACTGATCCGGTTTTGCCATCCGCAGGTGCTGCCCGCCCATTCGACTTGCCGAAACTCAATCAGCTTGCGGAGCAAAAGGATTACGAGGGACTTTGGCACGAATTAGCTGATCATCCTCGTGTGCTGGAACTTCGCACAAGAATGGCGTCTGGAGCTCTTTCGCTGAGGTCGATTGCGAAGTTGCTGTGGGACGATCCAGACAAGGGCATGGAGGCTCATAGGCTTCTCGACGTGGTCGCGCTTGCGGAAAAAGATGACAAGAAACTTCTGCCATGGCGGGCGCATTTGTTTCATCGGGCACAGGGTGGGATTTGGGCGTGTACCAATCCCAATTGCAACCATCGTGACCCTGAGATCGCGACAGTTGATGCCGATTGGCCTTTTGGCGCAATCCATCTGACAGCGACCCCAAGATGTGGTTGTGGGGCACCTGTCTATGAAGTTGTCTCCTGTACGGAATGTGGAACCGTACATCTTCAAGGGCAGCTGGTCGGGGGGGCACAACCAAGACTAGATCCTCCAGACCAAGAGGATCTTGATGACTATCTTCTAGATGTTGAGCCAGATGACGATGAGGATGCAACCTTCGAAAAAGGGACCGCGTGGATTGTCCCTGGCAAGTCGGTTTGGTTATCCAAAGATGGCAAAATCTTTGACAACAAACCGCCAGAAGACACTTCCGCATGGAATTTTGATCTTGTTGAAAATGCAAGTGACCGAGACTGCTGTGATGGTGCTTCAAGAGCACGGCTTATGGGGTTTCGCTTTGGCCCAGCCTTTTTCTTGGCGACCTCCATGCCCTCGTTGCTGGAAACGTTAACACAGCCAATGGAAGCGCAGGGATTGCCGTCGGGAGGAAGGCGCGCGATCACTTTCTCCGATAGTCGCCAAGGGGTGGCTCGCCTCGCCGCGAAACTGCAGCAAGATGCTGAACGCACATTGGCGCGATCATACCTGTGGCACCGGGTTAATAAAGTACAGTTTGGCGATCCTGAAGAAGTCAAAAAGCTCGAAGCGCAATTGGCTGAATTGGGGAAACTGCCAGACAGTCCTATTGTCGAGGATATGAAAGCCCCCTTGAAAGCGAAACTGGCGGAATTTCAAGGTGATGCAAGCGCTGTGCCGTGGAAAGAGCTTGTTGCAGGGTTTGCAGAACAGCCTGACCTGAAGGGATTTGTAGGTGACATTTGGAAAAACCGCTGGATTGATAAATTCTTTCAAGAGGATCCGAAAAACCTCGCTGAGATGATGCTCTTCCGAGAGTTGATGCGTCGACCGCGTGTTCAAAATAACCCAGAGACGATGGGTCTGGTCCGTCTTGTGTTTCCAGAACTGGATGCAAAGGCCCGGGCCATGTCGCTTCCGGATGCGGTCAATGCGGCAGGGATCACGCGAGAGGCATGGATCGGACTGGCGCAAGCCGCTATCGACTTTGGTTTCAGACAAAACCTGGCGGTTGAGATGCCACATTGGATGGTCGGACCTGTCGCGCCCAAAGCGGGTGTGCTCAAGTCGATGGTCGCGCCTGACGCCCCAAAAGAAGACATGCACAAGAACGATCGGCGGTGGCCGACAGCGTTCAATGACCGCAATCGCATAGTGAAACTCGTTTATGCGTTGGCCGGCGGAGAGAAGGGTGACCCTGTGATTGAGGATCGTGTCTCAGCGATTCTGAGTGCACTGTGGTCTTTAATAATATCAACTGCTTGTAAGAATACAGGGGCTGGGGGATGGCGTCTTAATTTCGAGCGAGCAGCCGTGGAACGGCTGGAGACGGGGTGGCTCTGTCCGGTTACACGACGCCCGTTTGGCTACAATATTGCTGGGCGATCGCCCTATGCACCTGCACGAATGATGACCGAAGTGCAGTATCCTGCTCTTCCCATAGCCAATCCGGGAGGGTTACTCTCCACTCAGCGGAAAGAGCTGCGCAAGTGGCTGCAAAACGATGTAAGTGTTCAGGAACTTCGAAGAGCAGGTCTATGGAGTAACCTCCATGATCGGGTTGCGGAATATCCCCGATATATCCGAGCTCAAGAGCATTCTGCGCAAATCCCACGGCCTGTGCTCGCGCGCTATGAAGATGCCTTCGGTGAGGGCAAGATCAACCTCCTGAACTGCTCGACTACAATGGAAATGGGCGTCGATATTCCGGCCGTTCAGTTGGTTGTGAATGCCAATGTGCCACCCGCACTCTCGAATTATCGTCAGCGTGTGGGACGGGCAGGGCGACGTCGCGAACCTTGGGCCTTTTCGATGACCTTTTGCCGGGATTTGCCATTGGATTATCAGGCTTTCCAAAAGCCTGTCGAATTCTTGGAAAGACCAATCGTTGCGCCCAAAGTTTGGTTCGACAGCGCCGCTTTGATCCAGCGTCATGTGAATGCTGCACTCCTAGCTCAGTGGTTTGCCGAGCAAGGCGGTGTGAGTGTTAAGTCCTCTATTGGCGCATTCATGGGGATCAACGAAACCTTCGAAACAGCGTTCACAGAAGTCTCGGACGCAGATCGTTTCCTTGATGATTTACGGGGAGATTGGGCAAAGTCGAATTTGCGTCATACGCAGTTGAAGGCCCTTGTGAAGGGAACAATACTTAGCGCCCGTCCTGTCTCAGCGTTGATCGCCATGACTTCAGATGGGTTCCAGCGTCTCATCGGTAAGTGGCGCGAGGAATATCAATCTCTTTTTGATGGCATGTTGGGAGCGAAAGAAGACGATGTCATCGCGGCGTACAAGTTGCGGGCTAAACGTCTGGCCGGCGAGTTCATGCTCGGTGAATTTGCGCGTCGTGGATTTACGCCCGCATATGGCTTTCCTACAGATGTTGTCAGCTTCACCTCTCTACTTTCGTTGGCGCGAACATCAGACGTATCTACGTCGTTCCAGCGAGCCGGAGGTGCCTCTCGCGAGCTGCATCAAGCACTGCGAGAATACGCCCCTGGAAATGAAGTTGTGATCGATGGTCAGGTGTTTGAATCTGAAGGGATACTCCCCGCTTGGCAAGCACAAGCGGATGCCAGTAACCTCGAAGACATTCGCGAGTTTTGGGCGTGTTCTAACTGTCACGCTTTTGGGGTCAGCACGATAAGACCAGAAGCTTGTCCTCAATGTGGCGCTGAGAAACTGAAACACAGACGCGTTATTAGGCCTGCCGGTTTTCTATCCGCTAAGCAGGCCCACACAGGCTATGAACTTATCAACCGCACAGCGATCGATGATGTTAGCCTCTCAGCACAAGGAGGCGATTGGATTGCGCTCCCGCAAGAACAGGCAGGGCGCATGCGGGTCGATCCCGCCGGTCAGTTGACAACATTGGCGTCAGGACAAAAGGGCGGTGGTTTTGCCATTTGTCTGGATTGTGGTCGAGCTGCACCCATGGATGCTCCGGAACACGGTGCCGCCGCTGATCTTCCAAAGCTCATGCTGAGACATAAGCCCCTTCAGCGGCGCGTCGATATGAAGCTCACGCGAGATGGGCTTTGCCCGGGATCAGATAATCCAAACCGCATTCAGAAAGCGATACATCTCGCGCAGATCACTCATACGGACATTTGGGAATGGCAGCTTCCAGGCGAGATATCTGAGCAAGTAGGAAAGGCACTCGCGGCCGCGTTGCGCGAAGCCCTCGTAGAGCGTTTGGGAGTTGAGGCTGCAGAAGTTGGCCTGGAAACCGGACCTTCGCGCGGTCTCAATGGGGATGGCCGGCTTTCAATTTACCTATTTGATCGCGCTGCAGGTGGTGCCGGGCTATCTGCGAGAATGGGCGAAACAGAAACCTTCACAAAGGCCCTTACGAAAGCTGTGGAGTTGCTGGATTGTCCGGATTCATGCAAGCACGGATGTCCGTCATGTATCTTGCGTCCAGATATCAATCAAAATGATGTCCGGATGGACCGCGAACGTGCCCTGAATTTGGCTCGAGATATGATGGCGTACATTGATTTGCCTGCTGAATGTCGAGTTCTGGGAAGTGATACGCAATTTGCTGGACAGACAGTTTCGGTATTCATTGACCGTGCGCTTAGGAGTGGCCGGCTTGATGCACTAAATGTTTGGATGCACGGCTCGCCATCAGAATGGGATCTGCAGGGCTGGATTCTGTCGTCATGGTTGCCGAGGCTACATGAGGCCGGTGTCGAAGTTCGTATGCACTTCCCGCGCTCTTTGTTGGCATCAGCTGACTTTGACCTTAGCTGTAGATTGTCGATTCATAGGTTCGCGGCATTTGCGAAAATTTTGATGGCTGACCAAATGCCTCAGGCGGCAGGATACCCGGTTCTCGCGACCCTTAAACAGGGAAGCGAGACATCCGCCTTTGTCGCAATTGCCGCCAGCGAAGCTATCCCAGGCGAAGACTGGGGAGCAGGAACGCAGGCTCCCGTTGTTATGGGGAACGTGCCACCTTTGCCGGAGTCGAGCGGCCTATCGGTTGAAAAACTGATGGAGCTTGGAAGCGGAAATACCAAACTGTTCTGGCCTCGACGCGCATTGGATGGGGCCATCCCGGGATTTGGCAAAAGGTTCTGGAAGTTTGTGGCTAGCAACGCTCCCCTTGAGGTGAACGCGTTGAAAGAGGTCGGCCTCAAATCGCTCTCTTATTCTGATAGGTATGTCATGACCCCTATGGCTATCAGCATGCTTTCGAGCGTTCTGCGCTCGACGCCCGGTATCAAGAATGCCGCAGTGTGCGTTCATATGGCTAAGGCCGAACACCTTCCTTTCGAGCCTCGGATGATCTGGGAGAACTTTGCCTCCGACGCCCAGCGCATAGACGTTCTTAAAGCACTCGTTCCCGGCGTGACGCTGTTGCTGGAACGCAAAAACGATTTGCCGCACCACCGCGCACTGTCTGGTGAACTGAATGATGGCCGCAAATTTGTAATGTTACTGGATCAGGGATTTGGCGCTTGGCGCGCCCAAGGGTCAGTGCGCCATGACTTTGAGGGTACTCCAATGCAACAGGCAAAGATGCTGGTTAATCAGACGGGCGAGCTAGCAAGCAATACTGAACTGGGGGCGCCAATCGCATTTAATTTAAACGTGTAATCGGCACTAAGAGAGGAAATTCAGGGGCTCAGTTCACTACCATTCAGACGGCGGGAGACGGCCATGCTTCGTTTCAGGCGTATGCGAAATCTGCAGAAATTCGCCGCCATTCACGCTACTGTCTACAGTCACTTTAATCAGGAGCGCAGCCTCTCAACTGGAACGAATTTCAAACTTAACCGTGCCGTCGCTCTCGCCGAGTGGCGCGGTCTTTGCATGGCATAAGGAAGGACCAGCGGGGGGATTACCCCTTCGACTGCCTGACAATAGCCGCAACTATCACTTGCCGCCGGGGCTGGGGCGTTTTCCGCTTCGTAACATCGAAGATTTTGACCTAGGTGTCCGCAATCATCGAAAAGCCCGTGGCGGAATAATCATGCCGATGTTTCAGACGGACGCACTATGGCTGAACTTCAGAAGTCTCGGCTACGGCCGGTAAGATTTGCCCGTTGCACTGAAAATTGGCGCTGGCAAAATCAATGCGGTTTCCGGTGAGAAGTGGAGGGATGGCCTGAGCCAAGATCCGCAAAATTATGTCGTTCTTGCAGAACAACCCTAGCTTGATGGGTTCAATGCGGCGACGGACAAGGTCCGTCAATTCGTGGCTACGCCATTGGGGCAAAACCATCGTCCCGGTGGAACAGAGGCCGGTCGTGCACTAACACGCAAACCGGACCACTTAGGTGGGGCTGATCACCGATCTCCATCCTAGAATCCGCTGTGTGGTATTTATTGTGGTATGAATTTTTTCGATCATTAAATTAATTATAAAAAACAAGCTATTATTTAAAATGTTCTTCGGACTTCATCTCCGCCATCACTCATCGCAATGTATTGATTTACAACGTACATCGTCGCTGATTGGTGTCTTTTCAGCATGGCTTCCACCAAAAATATTTCTAGGGAATGCATTCGCCTGCCGCTTCCGGTCCGGATGCAGCGACTTTTATCCTGGCTGAACTCTCCATCTTGTTTTTCTGATTCAGGCGACGATTGGACTTGCCCTGAAAAAGTGGAGAGCACCATCTGAGGAACCAGGAGGTGTTTTGTGGAAGCTGACCGACGCCGGAGTTTCGGCGCGAAGCAGCTAGACTGGCTCTGACCAGCGGTCGGACGCGGCGGGAGGTTGCGACCCGAGAACGCCGTGCCGAAACCGGAGCGCGACATCCTAACAATAGGTCGCCTTTGCTGTGCCATTGGTCCGAGCGACAATGGCGATGCCTTCTTCGCGAAAGACGCAAGTCGATGAGCGTTGCCTTCATCGAAGCGGAGAAGGCCATCTTTCCAATCAGCGGCATGCGCCGTGTCCTAGGCGTTAGTCAGAGTGGGGTCTTCGCCTAGCCGGTCGCCCCGAACTTGCCCGCTAGGGACTTCGAAGCCGAACAGCCGGTTCGGAAAAGGGGTGCCGACATCTCCCAGATCTGGAAGGCGCAGGGCTGGCTCTATCTCGTGGTCGGGCTTGCTCTCCACTCGCGGCGGGGCGTCGGCTGGGCGACGAGTGACCGGCTGAAGGGCGGCCTCGCAATCGAGGCTCTGCAGCTCGCCGTTGTGAACCGCGACCCTGCGCTGGAGTTGATCCATCATTTTGATAGCAAGGCAAACCCGCCAGCCAGCCGAAAATGCCATCGCCTGATACATCGACGGGTTCAATAATCTCGTCAGCCGGTATTCATCGCTCGGCTTTCTAACCCGCATCGCTTCGAGCGAAAGGCCCCGAGTGTGAGATAAACGCTCTCCACATATTCGGGGCAAGTCCATTCTGCTAATGCCCCGGGAGCGTACTGCCTGCCAAAATCACGTCGCGCAGTTTAGGCAAGGCGGGATGATGGAGCGCATGCTTCCGCGTCACGACGTGCCATTGCGTTCTGGTCTTCAACTGGACCGGCAATTCCCTGAGATACCCCGCCATCACTGCGTGGCGAACGCATCCCGACGTAGTCAGCAAGATCAGATCACTTTGCATCGTCGCATCGCGGACAACGGCGATGTTCTCGCATTCTATCGCGATCTCGATCAAGTGCCTATCCCGAAGCCCGAAGGTTTCCGCCAAGTCGTCCAGCACCGCGACCGGAAAATGCGCTCCGGCGAACCGAAAGGGCAGAAGGTCGTGAAACGTGATCTCCTGTCGCTCAAGCAGTGGATGGCCTGGGCGACAGAACGCTGCGCCAAGGTGTTGCGGCAAGGCTTGCGTATCAAGATCCGAAGGGCCGTGCGGAAGATCGCGTGCGTCTCCCACGATCAGATCCAGTCGCTCTTCGCGCAACAACCGTAGCAGTTCGGTGGTATGCGCAACAGTCACATCGGCGCGCATTCGCGGGTTGCGCGCGTGCCACTGCCCCAATGCGGCGCCTCCGATACTGGCCGAAGAATGTGCGGTCATGCCGATTTTCAGATGACCAGCCTCGCCTGTCGCCAGTTGTGCCATCTCTCGTTCAAGCATTTTGGATGAAGCGAGCAGCGCCTCGACCCTGGCCAGAAGATCCCTTCCGACGGGCGTCAATCGGATTGGTCGTTGGCTGCGATCGAAGAGCTGAAGCCCGGTACGGCCTTCGAACGATCTGACCGAATTGCTGAGCGCGGGTTGCGTGATGTTGGCCTGACGCGCTGCTTCGGCAAAATTGCCCGTGATGGCGACAAGGCGGAAGTGGTGCAGTTGTGTAAGGCTGTACATGGTTTGCTGATACACCGATCTCGTTTCTGAATCGGTCAGAAGTATTCATTAATATTTGCTTTATGAAAAGAAAACAAAATTTGTTTGAATTTCATTTCCGGCTTAGTCTTGGCCTGACAGCTTGGCCTGCCTGTTACCTGCAAGGTGCCCGACACTGGCATTGCGCAGAGAGCCCTGAGGAGAATCATCTTTTGACCGAACATTTGCGCCAACAACGTCTTTCGATGACACTCCACGACCGTCTGACTCAGGACGAGGGGTGGGTCTACATGACCGGGATGCAGGCGCTGGTGCGCCTGCCCATCCAGCAGCGCAAGCGCGATGCCGCCGCCGGGTTGAACACCGGCGGGTATATCTCGGGGTATCGGGGCTCGCCGGTGGGCACGTATGACATGGCGCTTACGCAAGCGCACAAGACACTGAAAGAGCACAACATCCACTTCCAGCCCGGCGTGAACGAGGATCTTGCCGCCACGGCGACCTGGGGGGCGCAGATGGTCGGGTTGTTCCCGGGCGCCAAGGTCGATGGCGTGTTCTCGATCTGGTATGGTAAGGCACCCGGCATGGACCGCTCGATGGACCCGCTGCGCCATGCGAACCTGGCGGGCACCAACCCGAAGGGCGGGACACTGCTGCTGGTCGGCGACGACCACGGCGCCAAATCTTCGACGGTCGCCTGCTATTCGGACATGAACTTTGCATCGCTCGGGGCGCCTTTGCTGGCCCCGGCCAATGCGCAGGACGTGCTGGACTATGGTCTGCACGGCATCGCGATGAGTCGTTTCGCTTCGACACTTGTGGGCATGAAACTGGTGACTGACGTGGTCGAGGGCGGCGGGTCCGTCCGCGTCGGTCTAGACAGCCCGCGCATCGTCCTGACGGATGCGCCCAACAAGGACTTGGGCATTCGACCGTTCACGCCGGTTCTGGAACAAGAGCGCCTGCTGTGGACCGAGCGCCTGGGGCGTGCCCGCGCCTATGCACGCGCGAACAGGCTGAACCTTCAGGATGGGGCTGCGGATGCGCGGATTGGTATCATCGCCGCGGGCAAGGCTTGGCAGGACCTGAACCAAGCGTTGGGCGGCCTGGGGTACCGTGACGGCCAGTTGGGCAATCTGCCGGTAAGGCGGCTGAAATTGGGGATGGTCTGGCCACTCGACGACGCCGAAATCCGCGCCTTCGCCGAAGGCCTCGAGGCCATAATCGTGATCGAAGAAAAGCGCCCGCTGCTGGAAGACCAGATTAGGGCGATCCTTTACGGTTCGGGCCTGAGCCCGCGCATCATCGGCAAGAGCTTTGACGGCCACAGCCTGTCTGCAACCGGCGATTCCTGTGCTTTTCCCGCCGTCGGTGAGATCGACCCGAACATGGTCGCCCGCGTTCTGATGCGCGCCGCGACCGAGCTTGACCCCGATTGCGGCGTGTCGATGCCCAACCGCGCGACGCCCCCTGCATTGCCTAAGGGCGGCACGATCCGGCCGCCATCGTTCTGCGCGGGCTGCCCGCATGGCCGTTCGACCCAAGTACCCGACGGCAGCCGGGCGCTCGCCGGCATTGGATGTCATACCATGGCGGTGTTCCGTGACCCGTTGCGAACCAACTCGATCAGCCAGATGGGCGGTGAGGGGGCGATGTGGCTGGGCCAGTTTCCCTTTACCAATGAGGAACATGTCTTTGCCAACATGGGCGACGGAACTTATTTCCATTCAGGCATGATGGCGATCCGCGCGGCGGTCGCTGCTAGGGTCACGATGACTTACAAGTTGCTGTTCAACGGCTTCGTGTCGATGACCGGAGGCCAGGCCCATGATGGCGACCTGTCACCCGAGACGATGATCGCCCAGTTGCGCGCCGAGGGAGTCGAGCGCATCGCTTTGGTCGCGGACGAACCCGAGAGATACGAGGGCAAAAACCTGGGCGCTGGTGTTTCGCTGCACCTACGCACAGAGATGGCGCATGTCCAGCGCGAGATCCGGTCGCACAAGGGCGTTAGCGTCATCCTCTATGATCAGCCCTGCGCGACCGAGCGCCGCCGCCTGCGCAAGCGCGGCAAATGGGTGGACCCGGACAAACGTGCCTTCATCAACCCCGAGATCTGCGAAGGCTGCGGCGATTGCTCGACCGTGTCCGGATGCATGGCGATCGAGCCGTTGGAAACACCACTGGGGCGCAAGCGTCAGATCAACCAGTCATCCTGCAACAAGGATTTTTCCTGCGTCGAGGGGTTCTGCCCCTCCTTCGTGACAGTTCAGGGCGCCACGCCGCGCAAGGCCCAGACCGCCGACGTCGTGATCGACGCGTCGCGCCTGCCTTTGCCCGCGCCGCGCCCGATTGACGGATCTTGGTCGATCCTTGTGTCGGGCATCGGCGGCGCGGGCGTTGTAACGATCGGCCAGACTCTGGCCATCGCCGCGCATGCCGACGGGTATTACGCCTCGAACCTCGATATCACCGGGCTGGCGCAGAAATACGGCGCCGTGCACAGCCATATCAAGCTTGCCATCAGCCCCGAGCAGATGCGTGCAACTCGCATCGCCGCCGGTGAGGCCGACGCGCTGATCGGCTGCGATCTGGTCGTCGCAGCGGGCGACGAGGCGCTGTCCAAGCTGACACCGGGACGTACGCGCGCTGTGACCGACACCACCGTCATTCCCACCGCCGAGTTCTCGATGAACCCCGACTGGCAGCTTGACGGCGCCGTGCAGGTGGGGCGGCTGTCGACGGTTCTGGGCGACGATCTGCACAGCTTCGACGCGCAGGGGCTGGCGCGGCAGGTGATGGGCGACAGCGTCTATGCCAACTTCGTCCTGATGGGCGCGGCGTGGCAGCAAGGCGGGATCCCGCTGTCTCTCGAGGCAATCGAGCACGCCATCGCCCTGAACGGGGTTTCCATCGGCCAGAACAGGCAGGCGTTTGACCTCGGGCGGCTGGTTATCGCGGATCCCGAGAAGATCGGTGAGTTGACCGAGGCCAAGGCGCCTTTGCCGCTCGAGGCAAATCGTGCGGCAACGCTGGATCAGATTGTTGTGCATCGCACCTCGGAACTGGCAGCCAGCCAGGGCAGCCGCGCCGTCCGGCGGTTCGAGGCCACGCTCCGGAAGGCCCGCGAGGCAGGTCTCGATGACAAGGCGCTCAAGGCACTGGCGCGCGGGCTCTACAAGCTGATGGCGGTAAAGGACGAATGGGAGGTCGCGCGCCTATATACCAAGCCGTCCTTCGCTGAGGCTCTGCGCGACTCCTTTGACGGCGAGCTGTCGTTAACCTTTCATTTCGGCGCCTGGCCGTTCGGTGGTACCGATCCCAAGACCGGCCAGCCTGTCAAGGGCGCGGTCAAAGGTAAGACCGCGATGCGCGCTTTCCGCCTGATGAACCGGTTGCGGTTCCTGCGCGGCACGTTGCTCGACCCGTTCCGCAACACCGACGAAGCGCGGCTGGCCCGCCGCCTTTTGGCCAACTACGAGGCCGACATCGCATTGGCCATGCATTGCTGGTCGTCCGAGACCGCGCCCCTGCTTGCCGAGCTTCTGGACTTGCCTGAGCATATCCGCGGTTATGGACATGTCCGCGAACGCCACGCGCAGGCCACCGGCAAGCGCCGGGCCGAAATTTTGGCAACGATCGAACCGCAACAAGCTGTGGCCTGACCGAGGGAGTTCGCCATGAAACTGAGATCCGACATCGTCACTGTTGGCCCGCTGGCGACCGGCGCGCGCGCCTTGTGGCGCGCCACGGGTACCACCCCGAAAGAATTCGGCCGCCCGATCATCGGCATCGCCAATTCCTTTACCGAGATGGTACCAGGCCACGTCCACCTGCAGGCCTTGGGGCGCCTAGTCGCGCAGGAAATCCGCGCAGCAGGCGGCGTGCCCAAGGAATTCAACACTATCGCCGTCGATGACGGCATCGCCATGGGGCACGAGGGGATGATGTATTCCCTTCCATCACGCGAGCTGATCGCCGATGCGGTTGAATACATGGCCAACGCGCACGCTATTGACGCGATGATCTGCCTGTCGAATTGCGACAAGATCACGCCCGGAATGCTGATGGCCGCGAACCGGCTGAACATTCCGACGATCTTTGTGTCGGGCGGGCCGATGGAATCTGGCAAGTTCACCTA
The DNA here is from genome assembly GCF_004799325.1 of Thalassobius vesicularis. GTDB lineage: Bacteria > Pseudomonadota > Alphaproteobacteria > Rhodobacterales > Rhodobacteraceae > Thalassobius > Thalassobius vesicularis. Next base: position 103,774 of record NZ_SSMD01000011.1, on the reverse strand, counting down.
TCGCGGGCAGGAAAAGCGCGTCGATGCCATCGATACGCTCTACGTGGCCGGTGCCCCCGATGCTACGCAGGCCGAAATCGACGCAGTGCAGGAAGCCGCCTGTCCCACCTGCGGGTCCTGCGCGCTGATGGGCACGGCGAATTCGATGAACTGCCTGACCGAGGCCTTGGGCATGGCGCTGCCGGGAAATGGCACCATCGTCGCCACGCACACCGACCGTCAGGCGCTGTTCACGCAGGCCGCGCACCGGATCGTCGAGATGGCGCTGGCGCATTACCGCGACGGCGATACCAGCGTGCTGCCCCGCTCCATCTGCACCCGCGCGGGTCTGGAGAACGCGGTGCGCATGACCATGGCTATTGGGGGATCAACCAACACGATCCTGCACCTACTGGCGGTCGCGCAGGAATCGGGCGCCGACCTGACGATTGACGATTTCGACCGCATCAGCCGCGAAACCCCCTGTCTTTGCAAGGTTTCGCCCTCGGCACATGAGGTGTTCATCGAGGACATGCACCGCGCTGGCGGCGTGATGGCAGTGGCCAAAGGCCTGATCGATGCAGGCTTTTTCAATGCCGAGGTGCCTACAACGATGGGCGTCAGCATTGGCGTGCAGGCTGCGCGGCACGATATCGCCGACCCGTCCAACGCCGAGGCCCGGCAGATGTATGCTGCCGCGCCCGGTGGCGTGCGCTCGATGAAGGCGTTTTCCCAGTCAAACCGCTTTATCACCTTGGACACCGACCGTGCGGGCGGCGTGATCCGCGACGTGCCTAACGCCTTTTCACGCGATGGCGGGTTGGCGGTGCTGCGTGGCAACCTCGCTCCCGATTCCTGCGTCGTCAAAAGCGCGGGCGTGCCGGATGTGCTGATGGTCTTTCGCGGCAGGGCAGTGGTTTGCGAAAGTATGGAGGAGGCGCTCGACAAAATCCGCAACGGCACGGTTCGGGCGGGCCATGTCGTGGTAATCCGCTACGAGGGGCCGCGCGGGGGGCCGGGCATGCGCGAGATGCTGACGCCCACGGGCGTGCTTAAGGCGATGGGCCTGGGCGACAAGGCTGGGTTGATCACCGACGGGCGCTTTTCTGGTGCCACATCCGGCCTATCGGTCGGCCATGTCTCGCCCGAGGCGGCGTCTGGCGGACCCATCGCGCTGATCGAGGACGGCGACGCGATCGCCTTCGATATCCCGTCTCGCACGGTCACGTTGGAGGTCGATGATGCCGAACTCGCCAGACGGCGCAAAGCCATGATCGCGCGCGGTGACAAGGCCTGGAAACCGGCAACTCGACAGCGCGCCGTGTCGACTGCGCTCAGGGTCTATGGTCTGTTGGCGTCCTCGGCCGACAAGGGGGGGGCGCGTGACCTCGAACGGTTGGAAAAGCTGGAGCAATTGGCGGCGCCGGACTGAAGCCAGAGCCCGGCGCGGCTGATCAAACAAGCATCCCCTGTGATGAAGCTACCCTGGCTGGGTCACGCCGGTAACGCCGCAATAGCCTCGATCTCGACCAGTGCGCCGGGAATGGCCAGCGCCGAGGTTACGGTGGATCGCGCGGGCAGTGCATCGCCAAATGCCGCCGCATAGGCCGCATTGAACTCGGCGAAATGCGCCAGATCTGTCAGCCAGACGGTCGTTTTTGCGATATCGGCCAGCGTCGCCCCTCCCAGAGCCAGCGCAGCCTGAAGATTGGCAATCGCCTGCCGGGTCTGCGCACCGACGCCCCCCTCGACTACGCGGAAACTGGCATCGACCCCCAGCGCGCCGGAACAAAAAATCAGGTTGCCTACGCGTGTCGCGGGCACCAGCGGCACGCGCGCCCCGTTGGGCAGGACAGGGGCAGACCCAAGACGTTCGACCGACATTACCTGCCCTCCGTTTCAAACGGGTTCTCAACCTTGGGCCAGTAATTCCCATCGCGTTTGGTGTAGGGGATGATCGTCATGTCGGGGGTCACGGCGCCCGGCGTTTTGACATGAATGATCTGCGGGCTGACTTTGGCAAAGTTCTGGTAGAAATGATTGGTGGATTTCGGGATCATCGCCTTGAGCGTGGAAATGTCGATGCCCAGATCGGTGAAGACCGAAGGCGAGAAACACTGCGTGCGCTTGGACGACAGGATCAGGTGCACCCCGTCCGCCTCCAGCCAGACGCCCGTTCCCATCTCCATCGCCGTGTCGCCAAGCATCTGGGTCATGTCTTCACGGATGCCGCGAACGGTGACCTCCAGATCCACTGTCTCACCCGAATCTGCGCAAACCTTGCCGCCCAGCCGCACCTTCATGTGGGCACCTATGCCCGCGTCCTGACACATCGCCACCAGGACAGGGTCCCAGAAGACCGCCAGCGCGACATCCTTGATCCCGCGTTTCAGGATCTCTTGCAGGACAAAGGTCGCGTCCGCCGGTGCCCCGCCACCCGCGTTGTCGCCCATGTCGGCCAAGGTGATCATGCGCTGGTTCGATGCCTGCACAGTGTCCAGCGCACTGGCGATATCTGGATATTTCATGCGCAAGCCTTCGCGGATGCTCCACAGTCGGTCTGCAAAGTCCTTTGCTACGCGCGCGGCCTTGGCCCGATCACCATCGGCAATCACCAGCATCTTGGCGCCCACATCTGCCACGTCAGCCCACGGAAAACCATGCGTCAAGGATACCGAGAGGATTCCATCCTTTCCCTCAACATCCTTCATCGCCTGGACAAAGGACTGCGCCGGCTCCTTCATCGTCTCGATGATCGTCAGCATGCGGCAATCGTGTAACGCCATGACCGGGCGCGTGCGCCCCTCGGCGGCATCGGCGGCCATGATGAACAGCTCGCGCGCCCGATCGGGCGCATCGACATGGGGATATTCCTTGTAGTTGATGATCAAGGTCGCGTTGTCGATCATCGCACGCGTCAGGTGGTTGTGCGGATCCAGCTCCAACCCGATCACCCGGTCCGGGCCCATGATCGTACGCGCACGCTGCATCATGTCGCCTTCGCAATCGTCGTAGCCATCCGCCACCATCGCGCCGTGCATCGAGATCAGAAATACATCGGGCTGATGAGTTTTCAGATCGGCAAGTATTTCGTCGCGAAATCCCTCGTAGACCGCGCCCACCGTGATACCCGAGGGCTGTGCGGCGGCCGTCAGGCTTTCGACGACCTCCCAGCCTTTGGCTTCGGCCATCGTGCGCCATTCCAGCAGCGCGGCCGAAAACAGGTTGGCGGGCTTGCGCGTGGCTTCGCGGGTCACCATCGCTGCCTCGAAGGCAAGGCGGCCGGTGGGCATGGGGGAAAAGGTATTGGTCTCAGTCGCCAGTCCGGCGATCATCAGTTTCATCGGAGGGATCCTTACACTGGAAAGAGGGCGAAGGAGACGCGCACGATCAGCTCGACGCGTCTTCGGAATTGGTCACGAAGGTGTTGGTCAGATGCGCCAGCGCGTGCAAAAAGATCAGGAAAAAACCCGCGGGAACAGCGGTTGCAAAGACGACCATCGGGACATCCATCGCCTCAGCCATCTGTCGCGATTGCCGCGCGATATAGCCGCCCGAAAAGTCGCCGCGCAGGCTGAACGCGCTAAACCACAGGATGGGCGCGATAAAGCCAAGGACCCCAAGCGCGCGAAACACGGCGAAAATCCGACCCAAGCTGTCCGAGAGCTCTCGTGCGGCCGGGAAAAGCGACGGGTCGGCATGGGCGCGAAACGCTACCGACGCTCCCAAGAGCCCCGCCCATACCATCATGTAGCGAGCCAGTTCTTCGGTCCAGACGGGGGGCTGGGCAAGGATATAGCGCGCGATTACCTGCCACGATGCGGCCAGCACCAGCACCAGCACGGATGCCACCGCGCCATACAGGGCAAGCCGATTCAGGGCTGCTGAGATCGTATCGAGGGAATGGGCAATCGCGCGCATGGGCCTTACTCCGCGATGGCCGCGAACCAGCGGTCCATAGTGCCTTCGGGCATCGGGACCATGCTGTATACGGGCATCGACAGCGTGCGGAACTCGTTCCATGCTTCTTCCGACAGTTCAGTCACTTCGATGCCGTTGTCACGCAGCATCTGCAATTCTGCTGATCGGGTCGCGTGCCAAGCGCGGCTGGCCGCGGTTGCGGCGGCGGCTGCTTCGCCAACGATCTGACGCTGCTCGTTGCTCAGGCTCTGATACCAGTCCTCGGACGCGATGACCGTCCGCGTGCCGATGGAAATGCGCGCATCGGTGAAGTAGCGAATGAAGCCAGTGTGCCCGAACAGGATCGGCACCAGCGGCGGGTTGACATAGCCGTCGGCGATCCCGGTCTGGAGCGCGTTGGGCACTTCGTCCCAGGCGACAATCGTGCCGGTGGTGCCCCACAGGCCGTAGATGGCAATCTGCGCCTCGTCGAGAGCGCGCATGCGCAACCCTGCCATGTCGGCTGCACTGTTGATGGTGCGCTGCGTGTTGAAGATGCCAACCGGCCCACCCAGCGTCGAGAAGCCGAGAATCCGCACGCCCTCGACGGTCGCAGCGGCGTTGGCGTCATCGAGGATCCCGCTGGCCAGCGCGCGATCCATCGCCTCGATGCCGGGGAACACGAAGGGCAGGGTCATTGGCGTCAGGACCGGGGCCAGCGCCGCCACGCCCTTGGTGTCTGACGACGAGATTTCCAGCAGGCCCTGCTGCACCTGGTCCAGGCGTTCGGCTTCGCCACCCAGCGCGCCGCGTTCGAATTCCTCGACCTCGAACCCGTGTTCCTGCAGGTATTGGCCAAAGGTATGCACCCAGACATAAGGCCCCGAATTTTCCATGTCGGCTGCCGAATCCAGCGCGATCTTGACGGTCTGGGCCTGAGCCGCACCGGTGCTCAGCACCAGCGCGCAGGTCATGCCCGCAAGGTATTTGAAGAACGTCATTTTAGTCTCCTCCAGTTGATTTCGGGCGCCGCTCGGGCGCGGTTCAGTTCCATAGGCCCATCGCCCGGGGCAGCAGCAGGCTGATCTCGGGGACGAAGATGATGATGCCGAGAACGATGATCTCGACGACGACAAAGGGGATGATCGCGCGTGCCAATGCCCAGTAATTCAGGCCGGTCACCGTCGACACCACCAGTAGGCACCCGCCCAGCGGCGGTGTCACCAAGCCAACGGTCAGGTTGAAGCAGATGACGATGCCCAGGTGGATCGGATCGGCCCCGTTGGCCAGCGCGACGGGGGCCAAAAGCGGTACGATCAGCGCCAGGGCGAGGGCGATATCCAGAAACATCCCCGCAACGATAAAGAGCAGGTTCATCGCCAGCATGAACCCGACAGGACCAAGCCCTATATCCGAGATCAGCGCTGCGATGGCCTGCGGGACGCGTTCCAGCGACGCCAGATGCCCGAAGGCAGCGATGGCGCTGAGGATGACAAAGATCGATCCGGTCAACATTGCCGTTCGACTGACGCTCTCATGGACTTCGCGCAGGCTCAGACCGTCGTAGAAGAAGGCGGCCAGACCAGCGGCCATCACCGCCACCGCAGCCGCCTCGGTCGGGGTCATCCAGCCAAAGACGATACCGCCTACGATAATCACCGGAAGGGATATTGCAGGCAGCGCGCGTGCGATCGCCGGCAACAGGGGGGGCGCCTCGCCCTTCTCGATGCGTGGATGATCATCACGCCAGGCGAAGAAACTGTTCACGATGAACAGGGCTGTCGCGAGGAACAGACCAGGCAGGATGCCGGCGACAAAAAGGGCCGCGACCGAGGTCTGCATGATCGCGCCGTAAAATATCAGGATGATCGACGGCGGCACGATCGGGCCAATTATGGACGATGCCGCCGTGATGGCCCCGGCATAAAGCTTGTTGTAGCCGCGCTCCTCCATGGCCGGAACCAGCGTGTTCGATAGCGACGCCGCATCGGCAATGGCCGAGCCCGAGATGCCCGCGAAGAACACCGAGGTCATGATGTTCACATGTCCCAGCCCGCCACGAATGCGACCGACCAGCGCCATCGACACGTCGATCAGCGCCTTGGTCACGCCGCCCCGGTTCATCAACTCGCCCGCCAGAATAAACAGCGGCATCGACAGCAGTGCGAATACGCTGATTTGCGAAAACACCTTTTGCGGCAGGATTGCGAGATAGCGCGCGTTGTCGGTCAGGAAAAACGACAGGACCGCCGCCCCGCCGACGACATAGGCAAGTGCGAGACCCGAAGCCAGTAAGGCTGCGATGGCAAAAGGAACGAGCCAGATCATGTCTGCAACCCCGTGCGATCAGGCCTGACAGTGTCTGGGTTGAATCGCTCTTCTAGGATATGGGCCGGGATGGGTTGTGCGAGGATTTCGGCAGCGGCAAAACGGGCCAACGCAGGCGCCGACTGGATGCCATAACCACCTTGTCCTGCTAGCCAGTAGAAGCCTTCTACCTGCTTCGAGAAACCGGCGACCGGGCTTTTGTCGGCAACGAAACTGCGCAGGCCCGCCCATTTGCTGTCGATCCGTCGCACGCTGATGTCAAAGGCGCGCTCGATCCGGTCGATGCAGATCGCGATGTCCATTTCGTCGGGTTGCACGTCGCAAGGCGGTTCAGGATCCTCGTTCGCCGGCGAAATCAGCAACTTACCGGCGTCCGGCTTGAGGTAGAACTCTTCATCGGCGTCGATGATCACTGGCAGGGCCCCAACATTGATGCCGTCGGGGGCATCAATCATAATGGCCGTGCGCCGCTTGGGTACGAGGCCGATGCGTTCTGCCCCGGCCATCGTCCCCAGCTCATCCGCCCAGGCGCCCGAAGCATTGACCACGATGGCCGCGCGGTAGTCATTCTGCGGCGTCGAAACGCGCCAGCAATCGCTTTCGCGCGCCAGTCCGGTCACCGGGCTTCGTGTCATCAACATCCCGCCATTCGCCTTGAAACGCCGTAGATATCCCTGATGCAGCCCCGCCACATCGATTTCTGACGATCCGTTGTCTTGGATCGCGCATTCGGCATAGCCCGCGCGCAGGATCGGCACCTTCTGGGCCAGCGCGTCCCGGGTCATGCGCCGAATACTGGGCGCATCCGAAAGTTCGGCTTCCATCGCATCGATGCGGTCGATCTGATCGGCGCGCGCCACGAAGACGGATTCGATGGGTCGCAGCAATGGATGTTCACAGAACCCCTCCGGGGGCGCCTGGAAGAAGGCGAAGGAAGCGCGCGTCAAGGCACGGATGGGCTGCGGGCCATAGATGGGCGAATAGATGGCCGCCGAGCGACCCGTCGTGTGATAGCCGGGCACCTGTTCCTGTTCGAGCAGCAGAACGCGCGCCACATCCGAGAGTTCCGCTGCGACCGAGGCACCCGCGATGCCAGCGCCAATAACGATCACGTCGAGCAGGGTTGCATCACTGGGCAATTATCTATCCTCGCAGGATGGAATTGGTTTCCGTTTGTTGATTGCTATGATATTAATTTTTCCAATACGAAAAACAAGAAAATTTTCCAATAGGAAAAATGCTGTGAAAACAATGCCAAAACTGATCAACGGTCTTGAACCTAGTCCTACAGCAACGGAACAGGACCTTGGCCAACGGGTTCGCGGGATTCGCAAGGCAAGGAAGTGGACGCTGCAGGATGCCGCCGACCGGACAGGGCTGGCCGTGTCAACCATCTCGAAGATGGAGCGCGGAGAGATATCGCTGACCTACGACCGTTTCATGCGCCTTGCGCAGGGACTGGGACTGGACGTGGGGGAACTGTTTGATGCCGATGCCGAAGGCTTCGAACCAGGAGCGGTATCGGTTACGCGGGCCGGAGAGGCGCCGCTGCATCGCTCGGCCACCTATGACTACGACATGCTCGCATCCGACATGACGGGCAAGCACATGGTACCGATGATCGGCCGCATCAAGGCGCACACCTTCGCCGAGTTCGAGGACTTCATCTCGCATCCAGGCGAAGAATTCGTTTACGTGATCGAAGGCGCGGTTACCGTTCACCTGAAAGGGCGCGCGCCTGTAGCGCTCGAAAAGGGGGACAGTATCTATTTTGACAGCGGCGTTGGGCACGCCTACGTTTCGGCGGGTGATCAAGACGCGATCGTGGTCGGTGTCTGCTGGAAACCAGGCGAACGGAAATACGAAACTGGGCAAACTTAAGCCGATTGAGGCTGAGGCGCGCATCGATTGTTAGACGCTTTGCCGCTGGATTTTGAGGTAAGGAGGCCGAGATAGGGACGGCAATTGCAGCGAAGAGTTCAAGCGCGATACGGTGCTTCCGCCGCCCGGCAAGGCATTGCGCGGCACTGTCCCGAGAGTTGGGTCACGATGCGGGCGTATCGCAAGAGTTCAGTAAGCCGCCCCATCACACCGCTGACGCACATGGCCCACAAGCTTTTGCCCGATGTAAGGGAAAGCTAAACTAGGTCGGCCTCCGCTTCGTGGGTACGGTTCCCAACGTGCCGAATTACAGCCCCAACCCCAATTTTCGCCCTTCGTAAATAGCCGCTGCAGCCGAGCGGGGGGCCAGAGCATCACCGATCAGGTGCATTGTCTGTCCACTGTCGCGCAGGGCGTCGGGCAGGGTGTGGTCGGCGCGTGTTCCGGTGGACAGGATCAGGGCGTCGGCCTTGATTTCGAATGGATCGTGCGTCAGCAGGGACACACAGCGTGCGCTGGTTCCCGTCCACTCTGTAATCGCGCTTTCGCAGACGAACCGCACCCCGAGCCGCGCAAGGGATTGCCGGGCGGTGAAGTCAGACGCCATGCGCGCCAATTCCTTGCCAACCATCGGATCGGGGGTCAGCAAGGTGACTACGTGGCCCGCTTGGGCCAGATGCCACGCGGTGCCGACGCCGCGCCAATGGCCGCCTTCGTCCAGCAGCAGGACGTGGGGGCCCAGCCGTGCCGTGCGCTCCATCACGTCCTGAACGGACCAGACGTTGGGTTTGCCGATCCCCGGTAGCTCTGCCATCTGCGGCAGGGCTTTTTGAAACCCGGTTTCGGCGGGTAGGGCACCTGTCGCCAGCACCACGATGTCGGCACCGTGCGCGGCGATCTCATCAGCCTCCAGATAGGTGTTGAAGCGCAGATCGACTCCTAGTTTGTCCAATTGGCGGGTGTACCAGGTGATCAGGTCGGTGATCTGGCCGCGTCGGGGTTGCAGCCCGGCCAGACGGAATTGCCCGCCAGCATCGGGCGCGGCCTCGGCCAAGGTGACGCGGTGGCCGCGTTCGGCAGCAACGCGGGCGCATTCCAGCCCTGCGGGGCCAGCGCCCACCACCAACACGGACTTGGGCGTTTCAGCGGGCTGGAACCGATCCCCGCCCCACAGGTATTCGTGCCCGGCCGACGGGTTGATCAGGCAAGAGATGTAGTAGTCGCGCCCGCGCCGGCCCCAGCATTGCTGATTGCAGCTCAGGCAGCCGCGGATGTCGTCAATACGATCGTCTTGCGCCTTCGCAACCAGGTAAGGGTCCGCAATTTGGCCCCGCACGATCGAGACCAGATCGGCCTGTCCGGACCCCAGCAGGATATTGGCATTGTCCGGGGTGCGGATATTCGCCTCGGATATGATGCGGGCGGACAGGTTTTCGGCTTTCAGCCGCTCGGCCAGATCAGAGGTCAGGCTTTCGGCGAACTGAAAACTGGGGATGATCTTTTGAAAGTTGATGTAGCTGCCCGCGCCGATGGTGACGTAGTCCATCAGCCCTTGGTCGTCATGCAGGCGCAGGATTTCCAGCATCTCGTCCTGCGTGGGGAAAACGCCGGTTTCCTGATCGTCGGACACGGACAGGCCAATGATGAAATCCTCGCCACAGGCCGCGCGAATCCGGCGCAGAACGTCACGCGAAAACCGGGTGCGGTTTTCCAGATTGCCGCCCCAATCGTCGGTGCGCTGGTTCGAAAACGGCGACCAGAATTGATCCAGCAGGCAGTTGTAGGCGGCCCAGACCTCGACCCCGTCAAAGCCCGCCTTCTGGCAGCGGAGCGCGGCATCGACAAAGGACTGGATGGTTTCCTCGATCTCTGCGGCGGTCATCGGGTGGCTGCCGTCGTTGTCGTGATAGCTGGGCCCGCCAGAAGGCGACCAGGGCGCGTGCCAGCTGTTGTCCCAGTCACCATGTGCGCCAACATGGTACAACTGCTGGATCATCACGGTGCCATGCGCCTGACAGCTTTCGGTAATACGGCGAAAGCCGGGGATCACCGCGTCCGAGCTCGCGCGGAAGTTGCCGCGCGTCAGCACGGCTGCGGGATGCACGGGCATGGGTTCGACGGTAATCATCGCCGCCCCGCCACGGGCGCGTTCCAGATAGTAGCCAAGATGCTGATCGCCGGGCAAACCGTCCTTGGCCATGTTGGTGGTGTGCGCGCCGAAAACGATGCGGTTTTTCAGGGTCTTGTGGCGCAGCTTCAGCGGGGTGAACACATGCGGCAGGCTCATGCGCCGCGCTCCAGCTTGTTCAGACCCTCGGTCAGGGCCGCGCCGGTGCCCGCCGCGTCCATGTGCTGGCGCAGGCGTTGGTTATAGCCCCCTTCGGTGTTCAGCGCCGCAATCAGCGTGCTGGCTGCGGTGTCGCGCAGGCTGGAGGCGACGAGGGCGCGCAGGAACGCCTCGCCCTGAGCGGGGTCACTAACGCGTTGGCCAAGCCAAAGAGCGGCATCCTCGACCATCCGGGCCACGGGGGATAGCACGGCTTGGGCGCAGATATAGGCGTCCAGCTCTTCTGCAGTTTCCAGAACGAACAGGCTGTTGCGCGCCCCGAAAAGGTTGCCCACTAGATCGGCATCGCCCTGCATCATCAGCGGGCTGCCGCCCTGAGCGATGCCAGGGAACGGCATCATGACCGCTGCGCCGCGGGCCGGGGCGACCAGCGTGGCCACCTCCTCCAGCGACACACCGGCCATGACGGAAATCACCTGATGATCCGCGCGAAAGCGCAGGCCGGGCAGGATAGCGCGCCCCACTTCGGCCATCAGGCCGGTGATCACGATGTCGTTCTGGTCCAGAACGCCTTGGTTGTCGGCGATCTGCACGTTTGGATAGAGGTCCGCCAAGGCCCGCGCCTTGTCAGCGCTGCGTTCCGAAACGGTGATCTGGTGCCCGTCTTGCGCGATGCCGTGCACGACCGCGCTGGTGATCGTGCCGGTGCCGATGATCCCGATCTTCATTTCACCCCCCAAGTGTCGCTGATCTTGTAGCCGCCGGGCCAGGGGTCATTCGGGTCCAGCATGTGTTGGTGGATACCCGTGACCCAACCGCGCCCCGAGATTTCGGGCAGGATCGCGGGCGTTCCGTTCAGGTCGAGCGTACCTGCAATGTGCCCGTCAAACCGGCTGTCGATGATCGAGTAGCACTCCAGCCGGTCGCCCACGCCCATCTGCCCGCGTGCCGCCATTACGGCCATCCGAGCCGAAACGCAGGTGCCGGTGGGCGAGCGGTCGATCTTGCCCGGCTGAATGGCCACCGCATGGCGGGTCTGGCCGTTCACGACCGGCGTCACGAACCCGCAAAAGCTGATGTGCCGCCAATCGGGGTTGGTCGGGTGGCTGAAACCCAACTGCTCATTCGCCGCATTGGTGATCTTCACGCCCAACCGGGCCAGGTCCGCCGCCTCGTCCGGGCTAAGGGCAAAACCCAGTGAAAGCGCGTCGACGATCACGAAACTGTCGCCGCCAAAAGCTGTGTCGACCTGCAAAGTGCCCATCCCCTCGACCTCCAGCTTTGCATCCAGATGCTGCGCGAACGAGGGCAGGTTCTGCACCGTGATCCGCTGCGCCTTGCCGTTGGAACATTCGGCCCGGACCCGCACCAGCCCGCCGGGGGCCTCCAATGTCAGCTCGGTCACGGGTTCGACCATCGGAATGATCCCGCCATCCAGCAGCACGGTGGACACGCAGATCGAGTTTGACCCGGACATGGGCGGCGTGTCTTCCGGCTCCATGATGATAAAGGCCGCGTCGGCCTGCGGGTGTTTTGGCGGCACCAGCAGGTTCACATGGCGGAACACACCGCCGCGCGGCTCGTTCAGGACGAAGTTGCGCAGGGTCTGGTCCTGCGCGATCCACTTGCGCTGCTCCCACAGGGTGGCGCCGGGGGGCGGGGTGACGCCGCCGACGATCACGTCGCCGACCTCGCCCTCGGCATGGGCCGAGATGACATGAATGGTCTTGGTCGAGCGCATCCTAGATGTCCTTCATCAGCCGCAGGGCATCATAGATCGCGGCATGGGTGTTGCGCGCGCTGACCGCGTCGCCAATTCGATACAGCTGGAATGCGCCGTCGGGGTTGCGCGTGACCGCCTGCGGCTGGCCGTCGATCAGCGCGTCATAGTCCACCGCCCCGCCGTTCGAGGACAGGGGTTTCAGCTCGAAATACAGCTCGTCCAGCGGCAAGGTGCCGTAGTTCACGACGACCTGATCATAGGTCTTTTCACTGGTGAAATCGCTGTAATCCGTGCCGATCCGGGCCTTCAGGCGGTTGCCGTCGCGGGTCACGCCCAGCAGGCGGCGCGTGACGGTAAAGGTCACGTCCTTGTCCTGTAGCGCGCGCATGTACGGCACCAAGTTCATCGCCATGATGTCGGGGGCGAACACGCGGTCGGGGGTCATCACCTCGACCTTGCTGCCCGCGTTGGCGGCGATTTCGGCGGCCATCAGGGCGGGGTGGTCGCCGCTTTCGTCATAGATCAGGACGTTCTGGCCCGGCTTCACATCGCCCGAGATGATGTCCCACGCGGTGGTGACCAGATCCTGATCCTTGCCGGTTTCATAAAGCTCTACGTTCGGCATCCCGCCGGTGGCGACCACCACCACATCGGGGTTCAGAGCGGTCACGTCTGCCGCTTCGGCCCAGGTGTTGAAACGGAATTCCACGTCGCGGGCGGCACATTGGGACATGCGCCAGTCGATGATGCTGATCATCTCGCGGCGGCGTGGGTTCAGGGCGGTCAGGCGGATTTGCCCACCCGGATCAGGCTGCGCCTCGAACACAGTGACGTCATGGCCACGTTCGGCGGCCACTCGGGCGGCCTCCAGTCCCGCGGGGCCGGCCCCGACGATCACCACCTTCTTGCGCGTCGCTGCTCGGGTGATCTCGTGCGGCATGGTCAGTTCGCGGCCGGTGGCGGCGTTGTGGATGCACAGCGCCTCGCCCGCCGCATAAATGCGATCCAGACAGAAGGTGGCGCCGACGCAGGGGCGGATGTCATCCTCGCGCCCTTCGACGATCTTGCGCACGATATGCGGGTCGGCCATGTGGGCGCGCGTCATCCCCACCATGTCCAGCAGGCCCGAGGCCACCGCATGGCGTGCCGTCGCCACATCGGGGATTTTCGCGGCGTGGAACGTCGGCATCCCGGTGGCCGCGCGCACAGCCCCGGCGAAATCCAGATGCGGCGCGTTTTTCATGCCCTGCACCGGGATCATGTCCGTCATCGCGGGGTCGGTATGAATACGCCCGCGCACGACGTTCAGGAAATCCACCATGCCGCTGTCTTTCAGGCGTTTGGAGATTTCGATCCCTTCCTCGGGCGTGATCCCGCGATCCTGCATTTCGTCGGCGGTATAGCGGATGCCCACGATAAACTCGTTGCCCACGCGTTTGCGGATGCCGCCCAGCACGTCCATCAGCAGCTGCATCCGGCTGTCCAGCGTCTGCCCGCCATAGGGGCCGTCCAGATCGTTGGTCAGGGGCGACCAGAATTGATCCAGCAGGTGCCCGTAGACCTGCAATTCGATCCCGTCCATGCCGCCTGCCTTCATCCGCTCGGTGGCGTCGGCGAAATCGGTGATGATGCGTTCGATATCCCATTCTTCGGCCAGCTTGGGAAAGGCGCGGTGCGCGGGCTCGCGGTGTTTGGAGGACGACACCGAGGGCAGCCAATCGCCCTTGGACCAGCCCGTGCGGCGGCCCAGATGGGTCAGCTGGATCATAACCGCGCAGCCGTGATCGTGGCAGGCATCCGTCAACTGCTTGATCCACGGCACTACCTCGTCCTTGTAGGCCAGGATGTTGTTGAACACCGGTGGGCTGTCCTTTGACACGGCCGCGCTGCCTGCGGTCATCGCCAGTGCGACGCCCGCCTTGGCCCGTTCAGCGTGATAGGCGGCATAGCGCGCCTTGGGCATCCCGTTCTCGGGGTAGGCCGGTTCATGGCTGGTGGTCATGATGCGATTGCGCAGCGTCAGGTGCTTAAGCTGGTACGGCTGCAGAAGGGGATCGTTGGACATGGGCGCACTCCGTGGCTGATGCGGGCAGTCAATGATAAAATGTTCACTTGTGTCAAGTAGGAGTTCATGGCCGCACATTTTTGTTGTCGCAATACGCGGGCGCGACTATGAACAAGGGCATGAACGCATTCGCTGGCACCCCGACTGACACTGAAAAACCGACCGGCTGGCGCGGCTCGCGCGAGGTTTGGCTGGACGCGGCCCGAAAGGCGCTGATTGCCTCGGGTGTCGATGCGGTAAAGATCCAGCCCCTGGCCAGCGCGCTGGATATCTCGCGCACCAGTTTCTACTGGTTTTTCAAGGATCGGAACGCGCTGCTGGACGCCCTGCTGGACGAGTGGGAGGTCAAGAATACAGGCGCCTTTGTCGATGCCTGCGCCGCCTATGCCGAAACCATTTCCGAGGCGATCCTGAACCTTTTCGTCGTCTTTCATGACGACACCGTGTTCGAACCGCAGCTGGATTTTGCGATCCGCGGTTGGGCGCACCAGTCGGATGCCGTCGCAAAGCGCGTTCATCTGGCCGACGAAACGCGGCTGACCGCGATTCGGGCGATGTTTGAACGGTTTGGGTTCGAGGAGTCCGAGGCCGACGTCAGGGCGCGCACCGTGTACCTGACCCAGATCGGCTATATCTCGATGCAGGTGCAAGAGGATCAGGCGATCCGGATGGCTCGGATCGGTGGGTATGTGAAAACCTTCGGCGGGCAAATCCCGACCGACAGCGAATTGGCACGCTTCCATGCGCGGCTGAAGTTCCAGCCTTAACCGTCCTTGCATATCGCTTTGTTCAATATGCGCACAGCATTCTTTGGTATTTGAACAAAGGTCACAATGCGCACAATTTCCTTGGTTCGCTGTCGCTCTGGCCCTATGCCATCGGCGAAGGGGCCTGCCGGTTTGCAGGTCTGAGCAAAGGATTTCGGAATGGACAAGAGCATTGCCTCGGTCGCCGAGGCCGTCGCGGATATTCCCGACGGCGCGACCGTGATGATCGGCGGGTTCGGCGGATCGGGTAGCCCGATCGAGCTGATCCACGCGCTGATCGACCATGGCGCAAAACACCTGACGGTGATCAACAACAACGCAGGCAACGGCCATGTCGGTCTGGCGGCGCTGATCGAACAGGGGCAGGTGGATAAACTGATCTGCTCGTTCCCGCGCTCGGCCGATCCGGTGGTCTTTACCGAGGCCTACTTGGCTGGCAAGATCGAGCTGGAGCTGGTGCCCCAGGGCACTCTGGCCGAACGCATCCGCGCCGGTGGCGCAGGTATCCCGGCGTTCTTCACGCCCACCAGCTTTGGTACCGATCTGGCGATCGGCAAGCCGGTGGCGGAGTTCGAGGGCCGCTCTTACGTGCAGGAACGCTGGCTGAAGGCCGATTACGCGCTGATCAAGGCGCAACAGGCCGACGCGCATGGCAACCTGACCTACCGGATGGCCGCGCGCAACTTCAACCCGATCATGGCGATGGCGGCGACAACGACCATTGCGCAAGTGTCCGAACTGGTGCCGCTGGGTAGCATCGACCCCGAGCACGTGATCACGCCGGGCATCTTCGTCAACCGCGTGGTGACGGTGGCAAACCCCCAGCAAGAAGAAATCCTGAACCGGGCGGAGGCCGTCTATCCATGACCGATATCGAAGCGATCAAGCTGAGCAATGCTCAGATCGCCTGGCGCGCGGCGCAGGACATCGAGGATGGCGCCTATGTCAACCTGGGCATCGGCTTCCCCGAGATGGTGGCGAAGTACCAGCCGCAAGGCCGTCAGGCGATCTTTCACACCGAAAACGGCGTGCTGGATTTCGGCGAGTCCCCGGCCAAGGGGCGAGAGGACTGGGATCTGATCAACGCGGGCAAAAAGGCGATCACGCTGCGCCCTGGTGCCAGCTTTTTCCACCATGCCGACAGCTTCGCGATGGTGCGCGGCGGGCATCTGGATGTGGCGATTCTGGGGGCCTACCAGGTCGCGCAGAATGGCGATCTGGCGAACTGGTCCACCGGCAAGGGCGGCGTCCCGGCCGTGGGCGGCGCGATGGATCTGGTGCATGGCGCGAAACGCGTGGCCGTGCTGACCGATCACTGCACCAAGAAGGGCGAGCCGAAACTGCTGGCCGAATGCTCGCTGCCGCTGACCGGCGTGGGTTGCGTCACCAGGGTCTATACTTCGCTGGCGGTTGTCGATATTGAAGGCGGTAATTTCGTTCTGCGGGAGAAAATTCCGAATATCTCGTTCGACGAATTGCAAGCCGTCACCGGGGCCGTTCTGACGACCGATGGCCCGGTGGCCGACCTGATTGTGCCCGAGCTGTAAGAGGACACCATGACCGACGCTTATATCTGCGACTACGTGCGCACCCCCATTGGCCGTTTCGGCGGCGCATTGTCCGGCGTTCGCGCCGACGATCTGGGGGCGATCCCGATCAAGGCTCTGATCGAGCGCCACGACATCGATTGGGCCACCGTGGACGAGGTCTATTACGGCTGCGCCAACCAGGCCGGCGAGGATAACCGCAACGTCGCGCGCATGTCCGCGCTGCTGGCGGGGCTGCCGGTGGACGTGCCGGGCACCACGATGAACCGCCTGTGCGGCTCGGGGATGGATGCGATCATCGCAGCGGCGCGGGCGATCAAGGCGGGCGAGATTCAGCTGGCCATCGCCGGCGGGGTCGAAAGCATGTCGCGCGCCCCCTTCGTGATGCCCAAGGCGGAAAGCGCGTTTTCGCGCTCGAACGCGGTCTATGACACCACCATCGGCTGGCGCTTCGTCAACAAGCTGATGCAAAAGCAGTACGGCGTGGATTCCATGCCCGAAACCGCGGAAAACGTTGCCGAGGACTACAAGATCAACCGCGCCGATCAGGACGCTTTTGCCCTGCGCAGCCAGAACAAGGCGGCGGCGGCGATTGCCTCGGGCCGGCTGGCCAAGGAAATCGTGCCGGTCGTGATCCCGCAGCGCAAGGGCGATCCCATCGTCGTGGATACTGACGAGCACCCCCGCGCCACCACCATCGAGGCGCTGGCCAAGCTGCCCGCGCCGTTCCGCGCCGGTGGCTCGGTCACGGCGGGCAATGCCTCGGGCGTCAATGATGGTGCCGCAGCACTGATCATCGCGTCCGAAGAAGCTGTGAAAACCCACGGTCTGCGTCCCATCGCGCGCATTCTGGGCGGGGCCACCGCAGGCGTGCCGCCGCGCATCATGGGGATCGGGCCGGCGCCCGCCTCGGCCAAGCTGATGAAGCTGCTGGGATTGGGTCAGGCCGATTTCGACGTGATCGAGCTGAACGAGGCCTTTGCGGCCCAAGGTCTGGCGACGCTGCGCGAGCTGGGCATCGCCGACGATGACCCCCGCGTGAACCCCAATGGCGGCGCGATCGCACTGGGCCACCCGCTGGGCATGTCGGGCGCACGCATCACCGGCACCGCAGCGTTGGAAATGCAGTTGAACGGCGGCAAACGCTCGCTGTCGACGATGTGCATCGGCGTGGGCCAGGGCATCGCCATCGCGCTGGAAGCGGTCTGAGGACGCCCCCATGCCGAACCTGAAACTGTTCGTAGACCAAGACCTGCTGGCCGAGCGCAAGGCCGAGCTGTCAGCCGCGCTTGAACCCCTGCGGGCCTGCATCATGGAGCGGCTCGAGGTTCCGGCAAGCGCCGTGCAGGTGGCCATTGTTCCGGTGATCGGCTTGCCCGATCAGCCCCTGATCAACGTCGAAATCCACATCATGCCGCGTCCGAACCGGACCCGGCCGGTGCTGGAATCGTTCGGGGCTGAGGTCAAGAAACTGGTCGAGGCGGCCAGTGGCGCCAGCCCGGCCTTCCGGTGCATGCAACTGGACGCCGAAACCTACGTCGCGCTGAAATGATGGAAAACCCGGGCCTCGCGCCCGGGTTTTTCGCATCCCGTGGGCAGATCAAGTAGCCAGATGAACCCCGGTCAGAATGATCAGGATGATGAACAGCGTCTCTCCGACGATCAGCGCGATCGCTTGCCCGCCAATGTCGAACATGGTCTTGAGCGAGGTTTTCATCCCGACCGCCGCAATGGCCGTCAACAACGCCCACTGAGACCCGGTGCTGAGCACCGTCGTGACGCTGCCCGGGATCAGGCCCATCGAATTGGCCGCGCCAAGGGCCAGAAAGCCGATGACAAACAACGGCAGCAGGGGCGGCCGTTTGGCACCTTCTCCGGCGGCAACCCGGCGCTGCATGATGAGCGAAATCACCAGAACAACCGGGGCCAGCATCGCGACGCGGATCAGCTTGACCAGCGTGGCGACGTCGCCGGTTTCCTCTGAGATGGAATAACCCGCGCCCACGACCTGCGCGACGTCATGGATGGTGCCGCCCAGAAACACCCCGGCGGCGCGGGCGTCGAAGTCGAACGTTGCGGTCAGGATCGGGTAGGTGATCATCGCCAGCGTCGACAGGATCGTCACGCCCAGCACGGTAAAGGTCAGGTCACGCTCGGAGGTTTCGGATTTCGGCAGGATCGCCGCAATGGCCATCGCGGCAGAGGCACCGCAAATCGCGACCGCGCCGCCGGTCATAACGCCGAACCGGGCGCTGCGCCCCAGAACCCGCGCGGCCAGAATGCCGAACAGGATGGTCAGGACAACCCCCGCAATAACGGTCAGGATCAGCGCAGGCCCTAGGCCGATCATCGTCTCGATACTGATGCGGACCCCCAGCAGCGCGACGCCAATCCTCAGTATCGTGCGGGCCGAAAACTCGATCCCCAGCTGGCATGCTCCGCCTTCGGACAGAAAGTTGAAGGCGATCCCCAGCAGCAGCGCCATCAGCATGGCGGGGGCGCCGTAATGCTCGGACAGGAACTTGGCCGCTGTGGCAACGATCACGGCGATCAGGACGCCGCGATACCTGTCCGCCACAAAGCGCCCCGCCATGTTGCCCGCGTCACCCGGCATCCGTTCCCCCTCGTCACAAACGTGCCCGCAGTGTCGCGCCCTTCGCCGATCCGGTCGAGGTCAATTGCGACCCTTCCGGGCGCGCCGTCGTCACGCCAGTCGTGCCGCCAGTTCCGGCAGGGTGTGGATGCGGTCACAGTGGTTGACCATGTTCGAGGGCATCCGGTTCGCACCGTTGTCGTCGAAATAAACGAACTGCATCCCGGCGTTCAGCGCGAATTGGAAGTCGAACACCATGTCCCCGACGTACAACGTCTCGGCCGGGGTCACGCCCAGCTTTTTGCACACCAGAAAGCCCGCATAGGGATCGGGCTTGCCCTTGGTGAAATCGTCGCCGCAGATCAGCTCGTCGACCTGAAAGCCCATCTTTTCAACGATGTCTTCCGAGTTCTTGCGCGGCTTCGACGTGATGATCGAGACCTTGTACCCCTCGTCGCGGCACAGTTTCACCAGATCCTTCGCACCCGGGATTTCCGGGATGTTGCCAGCCAGCGCGCGGGTGCGGGTGAAATATTCCTCGGACAGCTCGGTGGTATAGTTCTTCAGGCCCAGCATCTCCATGATCTTGGGGAAAGGCAGGCCGACATAGCGGCGGTATTCGGAAAAGCCGCAGTTGATGTGCAGGGCCTCGGTCGCGCCCTGCCAGGCGATCTTCATGTTGCCGAAGGAATTGATCAGCGTGCCGTCCAGATCGAAGGAGATATGTTTGAGGGTGGTCATCACGACAGCTCCGGTTCGATGGTGGTGCGGAACAGCGGGTCGCGTTCCATCATGCGGCAGGCGAGTTCGTAGTCTTCGGGTGTGTCCACCGATAGGCTGACGCCGTCCTGGTGGAAGGTGCCGATCGGCTCGCCCAGCTCGATCAGGCGCATCAGCTCGATCCGTTCGATGTTTTCCAGCGGGGTCGGTTCCGAGGACACGAAGCGGCGCAGCGCGGCCAGACGGAAGCCGATGATCGACAGGTGTTTCTTCATCGGCTGCTGCACTTGCCCGAAATAGCAAGGCACATCGCTGCGCGAGAAATACAGAATGCGGTCGCCATGCGAGACCAGCTTCACCCGGTTCAGGTTGCCGTATTCGTCGATCATCTGGTGCGGCACGACGCAGCCATAGTCGGTTTCAGCAACGAAATCAGCGACCTGCTGGATGTATTCGGGTTTGACGAAGGGCTCGTCGCCCTGCACGTCGATGATGATGTCGTCGTCCGTCAGGCCCATCACCTCGGCCGCTTCGGCGATCCGCTCGGTGCCGTTCTGGTGCGAGGATTTGGTCATGCAAACCTCGATCCCGTAGGATTCGCAGGCGAACAGGATATCGACCGAGTCGGTGCACACCACCACCTTGTCCACGCTGTCAGCCAGCATCGAGCGTTTGGCGACGTGAACGATCATCGGGATGCCCGAAATCTTCTTCAGCGGTTTGCCCGGCAAGCGAGAGCTTTCCATCCGGGCCGGGATCAGCGCGACGACGTGTCTGGTCATGGTCTTCGTTCCTTGGCGGGCCAAAAGGCGGTTTCGCCCGCGATTTCTTGACCTTGAGGGGGAAACAGGTCACAGCTTCCCCGGGTCCGATGACCCGTTCATGGCCTGTCATCCGGGGCGGTGTCAATGCCGCAGGCCCCCGGCGCGCGACGGGCCGCGCATGGGACAGGCGGAAGGATGGCCATGACAGACCCGGTCCAGCAGGAACTGACAGCGCGCAGGCGGGCGGCCTCGTTCAAGGAACGTGCGCTGATGACGGCCTATTTCGGGCTGGCGCGGGTGATCCCGGATGCGCTGATCCGGGCTGTCGTCGCGCGGATGGGCCGCAAACGCCCCGAGGATATCGGCGTGGACCGCGTCAACGAACGCATCGCGCGCGATCTGCCTCCACGCCCGCAGGGGCGGGTGGTGTGGCTGCACTCGATCGGGCCGGGGGATTCCACGGCTTTGCTGCCGCTGATCCCGGAACTGCTGGCGCAGGGCGTGCATTGCGTGGTGACGACGCGGACATTTGCGGCGCAAAAGGTGTTCGCGAAGCTGGCCGAGGGCGGGCGCGTCACCGTGCAACTGGCCCCCTACGACACATACCTGGTAATGCGCCGCTTTCTGGATCACTGGCAGCCCGACACCGCGATCTTCTGCGAGCGTGACCTCTGGCCCGTCGCCCTGCACCTGCTGAAACAACGCGGCGCGCGGGTGGGGATCGTCAACGGCCAGATGGACGGGCGGCTGGGCGACGATCTGCGCAAATTGCCGGGGCTGGGGCGCTGGATGATGGGCCATATCGACGTGATGCATGTGTTCTCAGACGCTTGCGCCGTCGATGCCCGCACATGGCTGCGCACCGATGCCCAGATCTTGACCCTGCCGAACCTCAAACTCGACGCCGCGCCTCTGGTGGCCAAGCCCGATCTGCTGGCGCAATTGCGTGCTGTCTGGGCGGGGCGGTTGGTGGTGACGGCAGCCTCGGTCCGCTCGGTCGAGGTGCCGGTGCTGCTAGAGGCGCTGGACATCGCCCGCGCCACCCGCCCCGATCTGCGCCTGATCCTCGCCCCGCGCTGGAAGGATCAGCTGGCAGAGCTGCAAGAGATGGTCGCCGCCCCCTGCCGATCCATCGACGGGCTGCCAGGCGCCGACGACGCGGTGTTCATCGCCGACAGCTATGGCGAGCTGGGCACCTGGTTCGAGGACTCGGTTGCCGTGTTCATGGGCGACACGCTGTTCTACGGTTGGGGCCACAACCCCTATGAGCCGGTCCTCAAAGGCTGCGAGGTGATCGCAGGCTCTCATTCCCGACTGTTCGGCGCAGATTTCCGCTATCTGGAGGGGTTGGGCCTGTGCGTCATCGCCCCCGATGCCGCCGCCATTGCCCGCGAAATCCTGCGGCTGGCGGATCAGCAGGGGCAGTCCGACGGGTTCGCCCGCCTTTGGGCCACGCGCGGCTTTACGCCCACGCTGGCGCAGGCGCTGCTGCACGGCTGATACTGGCCCCTTCTACTGGTAGCGGGCGCGGGCGCGTGCTAGGGATCGGGCAAATCGCAGGAGGTTCCCCGCATGAAAATCGCGCATCGAGAGATCGGCCCCGGCCACCCGCCGCTGGTGATCGCGGAAATCGGTATCAACCACGGCGGCGATCTGTCCGTCGCCAAGGAAATGGTCCGTCTGGCCGCGGCCTCGGGCTGTGAGATGGTCAAGCACCAGACCCACATCCTTGAGGATGAGATGACCGACGAGGCCAAGTCGATCTTTCCGCCCAACGCGGATGTCTCGATCTGGGACGTGATGGCGGGCTGCGCGCTGACGCTGGACGAAGAGGCCGAGCTGAAGCGCTATACCGAAGAGCTGGGGATGATCTGGATTTCCACCCCGTTCAGCCGGGCCGCCGCCGATTACCTGGAAACGCTGGACGTGCCAGCCTACAAGATCGGCTCGGGCGAGGCGGACAACCTGCCGCTGATCCGCCACATCGCGCGCAAGGGTAAGCCGGTGATCCTGTCGACGGGCATGCAGACCATCGAAACCATGCGCGCCAGCGTGCAAATCCTAGAGGATGCGGGCGTCGAATAC
Source organism: Thalassobius vesicularis (assembly GCF_004799325.1). GTDB lineage: Bacteria > Pseudomonadota > Alphaproteobacteria > Rhodobacterales > Rhodobacteraceae > Thalassobius > Thalassobius vesicularis. The sequence goes on along the minus strand of NZ_SSMD01000011.1, from coordinate 81,135 downwards.
GCGCTGCTGGAATGCACCAATTTGTATCCGTCGCCGGCTGAAATCGTCTCGCTGAAAGGCGTGACCGAGCTGAAAAACGCCTTCCCGAATGCCGTTGTCGGCTTCTCGGACCACTCGATCGGGCCGGAAATGGCGCTGGCCTCGGTCGCGTTGGGCGCCTGCATTCTGGAGCGGCACTATACCGACACCCGCTATCGCAAGGGGCCGGATATTTCGTGCTCGATGGACCCGGCCGAGCTGCGCTTCCTGATCGACCGCTCGCGCGAGATTTGGGTCGCGGCGAACAACGACAAGAAACGCACCGGGCCCGAGGAAGACGTCTATCGCTTTGCCCGCGCGTCGGTCGTGGCGGACGCGGACTTGCCCGAGGGGCATGTCATCACCGAGGCCGATATCTGGGCGCGCCGTCCCGGCTCGGGCGAGATCGCGGGCTATGACTTCGACAAGGTCGTCGGCAAGCGCCTGACCCGCGCAGTCACCCGCAACACTCAGCTGAAATGGAGCGATCTGGCGTGAGCGGTCTGGGCGTTCCGGTCAGGGTGATTTCTCTGGCGCGGGCGGTGGCCCGTCAGGAACGCTTTGCCGCCGAATGCGCGCGGCTGGGGATCGACTATGCGCTGTTCACCGGCGTCGATGGCCGGGCCGAGCTGGACCGGCTGATGCAGCAAACCGATGTGCCGGGCTGGCACAGCCACATGGGTGCGCCGATCGCGGCGGGGCATCTGGGCTGTTATGCCTCGCATGTGCAGCTGTGGCAGGAAATCGGCAACGGCCCCGATGACATCGTGCTGGTGTGCGAGGATGACGTGGTGTTCCACGACGATTTCCCCGCCGCCGTGCAGGCCGCGCTCAAGGTGGCCGGGCAATGGGACATCTGCCGTTTCGCCAAGATCCGCGCCAAGGGGGCGATTTGTCAGGGCACGGTCGATGGCTATCTGCTGAACGCCTATTGGGGGCCGTTCACGGGCAATGCCTGCTACCTGATCAAGCGCGATCTGGCCGCGCGTCTGGCGCGTGATTTCTGGCCGATCTCGCGCGCGCATGATCACGAGCTGAACCGCTTTTTCGCCTATGATTTCCGCCTGATGGGGCTGGAGCCCTTCGCCGCCCACCCCGAGGACAAGGCCGAAAGCTTCATCACCGGGCAGGCCATGTCCGAGGCCAAGAAGTTCCCCAAACACAAACGACTGCCCTATTACGTACAAAAACTGGCGAATTACGTACGTCGGCTGGTCTGGCTGGGGCGGCACGGAATGCTGCGGGCTTCGGACAAGCCGCTGGCCGATTAAAGCCGCCCGCCGTTTTCCAGCCAGTAATCGCGCGCCCAGTCCACCTGACCGGGGACGCAATGCGGGAACAGATCGCGGTTGCCGCCGCCGGGGCGGATCAGGTCCATCGGGCGCGGACGGCCGTGGAACACGATGATCTTGACGCCCGGTTCCGGCCATTTGGGTTGCTTGAACCGGTCGATCAGCAACGGCTGGCGCAGGTGGCGCTTGAAGCTGACCAGCCAGTCATGCGGCCAGTACCCGATGCGCTCGACCTCGCCGTGCAGGTAGTTCTGCTCGATGTCGTACTTGGCGCAGATCGCATCCCGGTCGGCGCGGATGCGGTCGACCAGATAGCCCATCTGCCCCAGATCGAACGCAAAGATCGAGGTCATCGTGCTGGGCGGCGTACCGTTCCAGACGCCCTCGTCGATGGTGACAAGGCCCTGATCGTAGGTGAAAAACTCGTCCAGCGGGCCGCAGATGATCATGTCCAGGTCGATGAACAGCGCGCGCCCGGTCAGCCCGTACAGGTCAGGCAGGAACACCGCGATCTTGGGCCAGGCGCCGTGATACCAGTTTTCGTGCTTCAGTCCGATATCGGGGATCGGGTGGCACTCGACCTCATCACGGATACCGGCGGGGTCGTCGGTCAGGCAGACAAAGCGGAAATCGCCGGTCAGGTTGCGCCGCACGGCGCTGTACAGCACGTTCACATAGTCGGGGCCATACAGCGTGCCCCATTTCATGCATAGTACAACGCGGTCCATCGCGGCCTCCTGCGGGTGACTGGCGGGCACAGTATGGCCGCCCCCCGGCAATGTCCACCGTAAGCGATTGCCCAGACTGGCGGTTTTCCCTATGGTCGCGCGGCACAGAGACTCGAGGCGACATGACCCGCAAAATCCTATTCGTCAGCGGCACCCGCGCGGATTTCGGCAAGATCGAGCCGCTGGCCATCGCCGCGCGCGATGCCGGGCACGACGTGTCCTTTTTCGTGACCGGAATGCACATGATGGCGCGCTACGGGCTGACCAAGCTGGAAGTGCACCGCATGCAGGGCGTCACCGTTCACGAATTCCAGAACCAGCGCGAAGGCGATCCGCAGGACATGGTGCTGGCCAAGACCATCGTGGGCTTTTCCGACCACCTGACCGAGGCGCGCCCGGATCTGGTGGTCGTCCATGGCGACCGGGTCGAGGCGCTGGCCGCCGCGCTGGTCTGTGCGACGAATTACATCCGCTGCGCCCATGTCGAGGGCGGCGAGGTGTCTGGCACGATCGACGAGATCTTCCGCCACTGCAACACCAAGCTGGCCTATTGCCATCTGGTCAGCTCGGATCAGGCCGCCCGCCGCGTCATGGCGCTGGGGGAGCCGGAGGAATCGATCTACACCATCGGCTCGCCCGAGCTGGATTTCCACGGGCGCGACTCGGGCGTCAGCTTGGCGGCGGTGCGCGAGCGCTATGCGATTCCGTTCGACGATTTCGGGATCGTCACCTTCCATCCGGTGACGTCCGAGCAGGAAACCATGGGCGCTCAGGCCGCCGATCTGTTCTCGGCGCTCGACGCCTCGGGGCGCAAATTCGTGGTGATCCTGCCCAATAACGACCCCGGCGCCGCGGATATCCTGAAGGTGATCGAGGCACTGCCGCGCGAGCGGTTCCGCCTGATCCCGTCGATGCGGTTCGCTCATTTTTCCGAACTGATGAAGAACGCCTCGGCGATCATCGGCAACTCCTCGGCCGGGGTGCGCGAGGCGCCGTTTCTGGGCATCCCGTCGCTGGACGTGGGCACCCGACAGGCGCGGCGCTCGGATGCGCCCTCGGTCACCTCGGTTCAGGCAGGGGATCGCGCGGCCATCGCGGCGTTTCTGGCCGACCAATGGGGCCACCGGCACGAGGCGCATACCGGTTTTGGTGCGGGCGACACGGCTGGTCGCTTTGCCGAACTGCTGAACGATCCGGCGTTCTGGGCGCGCTCGTTCCAGAAAGAATTCCGTGACGTCCTCTGAGCTGACCGGGTTCGGCCCGTATCTGGCGCTGACGCGGCTGCTGTGTCCGCTGGTGCCGTTGGCGCTGCGCTGGCGGCTGCGCAAGGGCAAGGAAATGCCGGGCCGTTGGCGCGAAAAACTGGGCGAGGCCAGCGTGCCGCGCCCCGATGGCCCGCTGATCTGGATGCATGCCGTGGGTCTGGGCGAGGCGCTGGCCCTACGCGCGCTGGTCGCCGCATTGGAGGCCCGCCGCCCCGCGCTGAACATCCTTGTGACAACCGGCACGCGCGGCTCGGCCGAGGCGCTGGCCAAGAACGGCATCGGTGGCGCGATCCACCAGTTTCTGCCGATGGACTGCCCCAAGGCTCGGGCGCAATTTCTGGACCACTGGCGCCCCGATTTCGCGGTCTGGTCCGAGCAGGACATCTGGCCCGGTCTGGTCCACGCAGCAGCCGAACGCGGTATCCCGCAGGTCTGGATCAACGCCCGCATGAACCGCGCCGCGCGTGATCGGCGGATGCGTCAGGCGCGGCTCTATCGGGCGGTGTACGGGTGTTTCCAGACGATCTCGGCCCAGGATGACGACACAGCGCGGCAGATCGCGGCCTTTGGGGTCACGGCACAGGTGGATGGCTCGCTCAAGCCCGCCGCCCAACCGCTGGCCGACAACGCACAGGAACGCGACGCCCTGACTGCTGCGATTGGCGAGCGTCGGGTCTGGCTGGCCGCCTCCAGCCATCCGCAGGACGAGGCGCTGGCGCTGGACGCGCTGACCCATCTGGCGGCCCCCGGTCTGCTGGTGATCGCGCCCCGCTATCCGCAGCGCGGGGACGAGATCGTGGCCGACGCACGGGCGCGCGGGCTGCGGGTGGCGCAACGCTCCTCGGGCCAGCGACCCGACACGCAAACGCAGGTCTACGTGGCCGACACGCTGGGCGAGATGGGCCTGTGGTATCGGCTGGCCGAGGCCGCGCTGATCGGCGGCACCAATGACGACATCGAAGGCCACAACCCGTGGGAGGCCGCCGCTTTGGACTGCGCCATCCTGCACGGCCTGCGCGTGGCGAACTTCGCCACCGACTACGCCGTTCTGGACGCGGGCGGGGCCGCGCGTCAGGTGACGGACGGGGCCGCACTGGCCGCCGCCTTGGACGATCCGCTGCTGTCGTGCCAGACCGGGCGCGCATCGGTGCTTGTCCAACGGGGGCGCGACTTGGTAGATGCGCTGGCAAGCCAGTTGTTGACCCGGATGGACGCATGAGCCGTTTTCCCAGCCTTCGGATGCGCCTGTTTCTGGCAGGCTGGGCCTTGCTTTGGGGCGCGGCACTGCCGCTGATCCTGCTCTACATCCGCAAGCGCGCAAAGCGTGACCCGATGTACGGCACCGATTTGGCGCAACGCTTCGGGCGGCACCGGCTGCGCTGGGATGGCTCGGTCTGGGTGCATACGGTCTCGATCGGCGAATTCCGCTCGGCGGTGCCGCTGATCCGACGACTGCTGACGGATGGTGAGCGCGTTGTCGTCACCCATTTCACCCCCGCCGCGCGGCGCGAGATCGCCAAGGTGTTCGGCGCGGAGATCGCCGCTGGCCAACTGGCCTCGGTTTGGGTGCCGTTCGAGTATGACCTTGCTTATGCACGGTTTTTCCGCGCCTTCCGGCCCAAATATGGTCTGGTGATGGAGGTCGAATTCTGGCCCCGCATGATCGCCAGCGCCCGAGCACGCGGCGTGCCGCTGTTCCTGTGTAACGGTCAGTACCCGTCGAAAAGCTATGCCCGCGACCGCAATCGTTTGCGGGGCGAGTTGGTGCGCGGCTTTGCCGGAGTGATGGTGAAAAACACCGTCCAGCGCGACCGTTTCTTGTCGCTGGGCATGCCGGATGCGGCCATTCGCATGACCGGAGAGATGCGCTTTGACCAGCCGATTCCGCCGCGTCTGACCGAGGCCGCGCAGCGGCTGGTGTGGCCCGGTGACCGCAACAGCATCACCTTCGCCAGCGTGGTCGAGGGCGAGGACGACACCTATCTGGACGCCATTGCCACCCTGCGCGCCCAAGCGGCCGCGAACAGCAAGCAGCCCCCGCGCATCGTCTATGTGCCGCGCGCGCCGGAGCGGTTTGACACCGTGGCGCAGATGATCGCGGCGCGGGGCTGGCCGATGGCGCGCCGATCTGAGGCGCTGGACGCTAATCTGGTGGGCGATCTAGACGCCGATATCCTGCTGGGCGACAGCATGGGCGAGATGTATTTCTACCTGTCGCTAACCGAAAAAACCGTTGTGGGCGGCGGGTTTACCCCCAAGGGCGCGCATAACGTGATCGAGCCCCTGGCCGTGCGCAAACCCGTTTTCGTCGGGCCGGAAATCTGGACGATCGAATACCCCGCGCAAGAGGCGATCGAGGCAGGTGTGCTGCGCCATTGCATGACGGAAGAGCAGCTGGCCGAGGCCCTGTCCCCTGATGCGCCCCTGCCCGGCGAGGCCGAGATGACGGCGTTTTTTGCGGCCCATGCGGGCGGTGTCGATAAGACGATGGCCGCCTTGCCCGCGCTGCTGGAACATGCGCGGGCGCAGGGGATCATTCGTTAATTACCAGGCGCTGAAACCGCCATCGACGTTGATCAATTGTCCGGTCATGTACCCGGATTGCGGGCTGGCGAGGAACAGCATCACGTCGGCGATCTCGTCCGGCTGGGCCATGCGGCCGGCCATGATCAATTCGCCCACACGGCGCTGGAACTCGTCCGAATGGCCGTTGAACACGGCGCCCGGCGCGATGGTGTTCACGGTCGCCTGACGCTTGGCCCAATAGCCCGCCAGCCAGACCGTCAGCCCGTGAATCCCCGCCTTGGACACGCCGTAGGCCGAGAAATTCTTGAACGGCATCCCGTCATAAATCGGGTGATGCGCGCCGTTCAGGGCATACATCGAGGCCACGTTGATCAGCGTGCAGGGGTATTTGCCGACGATATCGCGGTCCATCTGGCGCGCGATCATGAAGGCGCCGGTCAGGTTGGTGCGCAGGGTACGCTCGAAATCCGCGACGGTGGTGTCGGCAAAATCGGGAAAGGGTTTGCCCGCGCCCATCAGCATCTCGCCGGTGATGGCGGCATTGTTCAGGATCACGTTCGGGTTCCAGCCATCGGCCATAACCCGTTGGAAAATCTCGGTGATCTGCTCTTCGGAGCCGACGTCCAGATCGTAGAAGCGGAAATTGTCGTTGCCCTCATGCGCGGCCTTCAGCGCGTCGGCGCGGTGGCCGGGCAGGTCGGTGGAAATCACCCGCGCGCCTTGATCCAGCATCCGCCGCACATAGGTGGAGCCCAGCACCCCGCCCGAGCCGGTGATGAAAATGGTGCGGCCGTCCAGTTGCTTAGTCATGGGTGCTCTCCCTGTCCTTCATGAGGAATTCGACGATACGGAAATCCAGCGGCGTGTCGATGTCCAGGCAGCGTTCCTGCGGCATCACGTACGGAATCACGCGGCCTTCGTACAACGAGGTGGCCCGGCGCAGATAGTCGGGCGCGACGACATAGGTCGAGGCGGCGTGCTCATAGACCTTGGGGGCCTGCTGGCGCGCCACCACGCCGCCGGGCAGCGGTTTGGAGACGTGCAAGGCGCCGGTCTCGTCCGGTTCGACCAGGTTGAAATACGGGTTCTTATGGGCATCGCAGCAGGACATCACCATGTCAGGGCGTTGATCTTCAAAGAGATTTAGCGCGTTGGTGATGTCGTCCTCCAGCCGCAGGGGCGAGGTGCAGTCGAGGTCCAGAAAGGCGGTGACGGGGCTGTCCAGCAGAGTTTGCGAGACCTCCAGCGCGTGCTGCCAGACCTGCCATTTGCCAGCGGTGTCGCTGGCCAGATGCGCAGGGCGCAGGCCCATCGGCAGGGCACCCTTGGCGAGGGCGTGCTCGTAGATGCGTTCATCATCGGTAGATACGACCACGGCATCGACGCGGGGATGCGCGAAAAGCTGGTCCAGAGACCAGTCGATCAGCGGCTTGCCGCACATGTCGCGGAAGTTCTTTCCGGGGACGCCCTTGCTGCCCTTGCGGGCGCCGATATGGCCAAGGATCATGTCAAAATTCCTTTTGAATCAGGCTGTTGAACTGGCGGCTGGCCCAGGCGTTGGCGATCAGATCGCAGCTGGGGCGGGCCAGGTCCAGACGGGGCATATGGGGGTTGCCCGAGGGGGCGCGCCCCTCGACCAGGGCCAGGAAATCACCCATCGCGCCGAGGAACATTTCGTTGCGATCGAAGGCGACTTGGGTGAGGTCTTGGGCGCCGTCGGGGGTGAAACGGGTCAGGGTGCCCGCCAGCAGGTCGCATTCGTTAACGGCGCGCTGACCACGCAGGCGAATCCGGCGTAAAAACACCGGCGAGAGGTAGTCCATCGCCACCGAACCGGTCGCGCCGGGGGCGCTGAGGGCGATCTGGGTGGCCATGTCGACGCCCGGAAAATCCGCGTGGCCCAGGCTGTGGACGCTGTGCGCGACGGCTCCGGGGAAAAGGGTGTGGGCCAGGTCCAGCTCGTGGCACAGATCCAGCAACACGCCGCCGCCTTCGGGCAGGGCTGCGTAGCTGTCGCCAAAGCGCCAGTTGGCGCGCCATTGGGTCACGTCATGGCCGATTTCGAAGTCGAAGCGGAAGGTCTCGTCCTCTTGCGCGCGCTCGACCAGACGGGCCAAAAGCGGGTGATAGCGCATCATGAAACCGGCCATGCTGCGCTCGGGCTGGGACGCGGCGGCGTAGAAATCGGCCAGGGCCTGCGGCTCATAAGCGATTGGTTTTTCGACGTAAACCGGCAGGTCGCGGGCGGACAGCGCCTCGATCAGCACTTGCCGGATCTGGGTGGCGGTGGCGATAACGGCCCCCTGTACATCAGGCGTGTTGGCGATGGCGGAGAGCACCCCGTCCAGCCCCAATTCACGCAAGGACAGGCGGATCGGTTCGGCCCCCAGCTGGGCCAGATTGTTGGCGTGGCGGGTCCCGATCGAGCCGGTCCCGATCACCAGAATGCGCAGTTTCGCCATGCCGCCCGTATCCCCCGTCAGCCGTTATTTCCGCCCTTTTCGGGCATTATACGCGGCATTGAAAGAGGCCTGAAGCGCGTCGCGGTCATAGACGTTGCGCAGCCAATCCTCGAAATCTCCGCCGGTCTTTTCATACTCGTCCAGAACCGCGTCCAGAACCCCGGTTTTTGTTGATTTGAAGTGCAAAAATTTCGGAGACAGCATCTGGCGGGCCTCGTCCAGCGAACGGCCCTCGATCACCAGCAGGTAGATGGCCGAGGCCAGGCCGGTGCGGTCGGCGCCGGATTTGCAGTGCATGAAGAAGGGTTTGTCGATGGTGCGGAACACCTCGATCAGGCGGAACAGGCGCTCTTTTTCCGGCGCGGCGCGGGCGGACAGCGAGACGGTGACCAGATCAAACCCCAGCCGTTCGCAGATGCGGACCTCGGTCTGGTAGAAGGGTTTGGTGCTGTCGGCGCGCAGGTTCAGGACGGTCTTGATGCCCATTTCCTTCAACGATTCCCAACGCTTGGGCGTGGGATGGTTGCCGCGCCAGACGCCGGGGACGACCTCGGCCAGGTTGGTCCAGAAGGTGCGCAGGATCGCGTGATCCAGCCAGTTCATGTAGAAGGTCGACTTCTTGTTGCCCTCGGGCGTGTCGGGCAGGTTGTCGTAAGAGGCGTGCAGGCCCTGTTCCCAGCGATGTATCTTGTTGAACAGACCCATGGTGCCCTTCCGCGTTGTTTTGATGCCCCCCGGCAGATAGGGATTAGCACCCCGCAGGGCAAGCTGAAATGCGGAACGTGACCGCGCGGGACGGGGGTGTCACGCCCGGTTAAGGGCGCGAATCGTAAGGTTTTGGACGATTTTCGTACGGTGATTTCAGGCCGGAACCAGCGCGGTGTCGGCCCAGTCCAGCAGGGCCTGCGCCTCGGCGGGCAGGGCGGTGGCGGTGCCGTCGCAGAAGTCCTGGAAGGCGTCGACGTTCAGCCCGTTGGTGCCGACGATGACGGGGATGCCACGGGCGGCGGCCTCGCCGATCACCTCGCGGAAGCCACGGCCTTCGGCCTCGTGCTTGCCGAACTTGTTGATGATCAGGATGTCGGCGCCGTCAAGGCGGGCCTGGGTCTGGGCCACGGCGGATTCCAGCGCGTTCGGGTCCAGACGGCAGCCGCGCGAATTGGGGCCCAGATCCTGCGAGATGCGGATGATCGTGCCCTCGGGCAGAACGCGGACGTCCATGTCGCAATGGTGGGTCTTGGGGCGGGGCGTGTCGGTCTGAGTGGTGCCGATCACGCGCAGGCCGCGGGCCATCAGGGCATCCGCCAGAGACGAGAGCGCGCGGTTCACCGCGCCGGTCTGGTCCGAGATCACATAGGCCAGGTTCATCTGGATGCCTTTCGAAAAGGCCGCCCCCGGTTTGGGCCGGGGGCGGGGAACTTATTTATCAAGATAGCTGTCGATTTCACGCTTGGCCACGGCTGTCGGCTGCGTCTTTTGCGGCAGCGTGCCATCGGCCTGAAGCTCGGCCACGACTTCGCGGTATTTCTCCAGGTAGCCGGCGGGCAGGTCGTGCGCGATGCCCTGGTGGCAGTCGATGCAGGTCTTGCCGTCGTCCAGCGCGGTCTGGTGGTTCGCGGCGGCGCGGTTTTCTTGCAGGGTGAAGTCCATGAACTCGAAGCTGTGGCAGTTGCGGCACTCTTTCGAGTCGGTCTTCTTCATGCGCGCCCATTCATGCGAGGCGAGCTCCAGCCGCATGTCCTCGAACTTTTCGCGGGTCCAGATCGATTTGGAGACGAAGTGGCCGTAAAGCTCCTTGGTCGCCTGAATCTTGCGGATGATCTTGGGGCCCCAATCCTTGGGGACGTGGCAATCCGGGCAGGTCGCGCGCACACCGGACGAGTTGTTCTGGTGAACGGAGCCCTGATACTCGGCGTAGACGTTATCCTTCATCTCGTGGCACGAGATGCAGAATTCCTCGCGGTTGGTCATTTCCAGCGCCCAGTGGAAGCCGCCCCAGAAGACGACACCGGCGATGAAACCGACGACCACAAGGAAGCCCAGCGAAAAGACGCCCGACGGAGAGGCGATGAAGCGCCATACGCGGCGCAGGAAACCCGGCCGGGGCTGTGGGGATTGATCCGACATGTTGGTTCTCCTTCCCGGGGGTCAGTTCGACGGCGCGAAGGTGTTGTCCACCAGCGCGGGCGCATCGGCCTGCGGCACGTGGCACTGGTTGCAGAACCAGCGGGTGCCGGCGACGGTATCCAGCTGGTTGCCTTCGCGATCCAGATAGTGGGTCATCGACAGGGTGGGCGCGCCGCGATCACCGGCGTTGGTCCAGTCGTGGCAGCCAAGGCATTCGTTGGCCTTCAGGTCGATCTGGTACTTGTCGATGGTGTGCGGGATCAGCGGCGGCTGCTGACGATAGTTGCGGGGGAACCGCTTTTCGTCCTGGTGGTAGACTTCGCCGGCCTGGTCGGCGTCGGCCGCGTCCGAACCGCGAAGCGTGGCGACCTTTCCGGCCTGCTGGGCCAGTGCGGCCCCTGCAAGCAGCAGGGCCGACACGGTGAGTGCGCTGATGATGCTGGTCTTTTTCATGGTTGGTCTCCGTTGCTTGCTCAGGCGGCCTTATCGGCCCCGGACGCAGAGTTGGAAGGCGTTCGCACACGTCCCGGGGAAGGGGTCTTGTCGAAACGGTGGGTGAAGTGGAAGACGTCGACCGAGCACACGTCGATGCAGCGGCCGCAGTTGGTACAATCGGGGCTGAGGATCAGCGGGGTGTCGTCATCGCCGCCGCGCAAGGCAGGGGTGATGACGTGCATTTCGGGGCAGACGGCAAAGCAATCCATGCAGTCGTCGCAGGCGGCGCGTTTGTCGGCGGTGATGCGCAGGACCGAGCCGCGCCCAAGCAGGCCGTAGAAGGCGCCGACGGGGCACAGGTGGCCGCACCAGCCGCGCCGGGCCAGCACGAAGTCCATCACGAAGACGCCCAGCACGAAGGCCCAGGCAAAGCCGACGCCGAAGATCAGCCCGCGATGCAGCATCGAGATGGGGTTCACGAACTCCCACGCGATGGTGCCGGTGGCGGCGGACACGGCCAGAACCATCGCCAGCATGTAGTAGCGGGTGTTGGCCTTGGGCTGCCAGCCCTTGGGCATGTTCAGCTTGTCGTGCAGCCAGTGCGCGGCATCCGTCACCGGGTTGATCGGGCACACCCACGAGCAATAGACCCGCCCGCCGATCAGCGCGTAGGTGACACCGACGATGAGGGCGCCGATCAGGGCCGTCATCTCGGGCCAGTGGCCAGCGACGAGGGATTGCAGCGCGATGAACGGGTCGGTCAGCGGCAGGATGCCAAGCGTCAACGAGCCGGACAGGTTGCCCTTGACCCACCACAGGCCGAACCACGGGCCGATCAGGAACAGCGACAGGAAGAACGCCTGGCTGATGCGGCGCAGGATCAGGAAACGGTGCGCGCCGATCCAGCCTTTGGCTTCGATCGCTTCGGCGCCGATGGGGGATTTGGTTTTCAGCTTCATTGGCCCGGCCCTCCGGGCAGTTTGAAAGCAGGCTCGTAGCCGCCGGGCGCGACAAGGTTGTCGGTGCCGGGGCCGGGCAGGCGGTCGGGCAGGTCGATCAGCTCATCGACCAGCGGGTTGTTTTCCTTCCAGCCCAGTTTGTAATGCTCGGCCGCTTCGGCCAAGGCGATGCGGTGCGGCAGCACCTTGATCGCAGAGGCGCCGGGCAGCACGCAGGATTTTTCGCATTTGCCGCAGCCGGTGCATTTGTCGGCATGCACGGTCGGCATGAAGATCGCGTGGTGGCCGGAGCGGGCGTTGTGGGATTGCTCGAGCGTGATCGCCTCGTCGATGACGGGGCAGACGCGGTAGCACACGTCGCAGCGCAGGCCGAGCGCGTTCAGGCAGCGTTCTTCGTCGATCAGGACGGCCACGCCCATGCGGGCGTCGTCGATCCGGTCCAGCCCGTGATCCAGCGCGCCGGTGGGACAGGCGACAACGCAGGGAATGTCGTCGCACATTTCACAGGGCACATCGCGGGCGGTGAAATAGGGGGTGCCGGTGGCGGGGGCGTCGACGCCCAGCTCGGCCAGAGACAGCGTGTCATAGGGGCAGTCGCGCACACACAGCCCGCAACGGATGCAGGCGGCAAGGAAATCGTCCTCGGCCAACGCTCCGGGGGGGCGCAGGGCCTGTGCGGGCAGGGCGCGGGCCGTAGAGGTGGCCAGCCAACCCAGCCCCATGCCCGCCAGCGCACAGCCCGCCACGCCGCGCGACGCATCCTGAAGGAAGCGGCGGCGGTCGATGGCTTTGGCGGGGCGCTTGGCGGCGGACATGGGTCTTTCTTTCAGTTCAACTCAGATCAGGCGCGTGCAACCTTGCAGGCGCATTTCTTGAAGTCGGTTTCCTTCGAGATCGGGCAGGTGGCGTCCAGCGTCAGCTTGTTCACCAGCTGGCCTTCGTCGAACCACGGGAAGAACACGACGCCGCGGGGCATTTTGTTCCGGCCACGGGTTTCGACGCGCGAGGTGACCTCGCCGCGGCGGGTCGAGATGGTGATCTCTTGCCCGCGGCGCAGACCGCGATCCTTGGCGTCCTCGGGGTGCATGAACACCACGGCCGACGGGAAGGCACGGTGCAGTTCCGGCACGCGGCGGGTCATCGAGCCCGAGTGCCAGTGTTCCAGCACGCGGCCAGTCACCAGCCACAGGTTATATTCGTCATCCGGGCTTTCTGCGGGCGGCTCGTACGGTGCGAAGATGATGTTCGCCTTGCCGTCGGGCTTGCCGTAGAATTTGACGCCTTCGCCAGCTTTCACGTAGGGGTCATAGCCTTCGCGGAAGCGGTACAGCGTTTCCTTGCCGTCAACGACCGGCCAGCGCAGGCCGCGGGCCTGGTGGTAGACGTCGAAATCGGCCAGATCGTGCGCCTTGCCGCGACCGAAGGTGGCGTATTCTTCGAACAGGCCCTTCTGGACGTAGAAGCCGAAATGCTTGGATTCGTCGTTGTTGAAGCCTTCGGCGATTTCCGACAGCGGGTACTTGTCGACCTGACCGTTGGCAAAAAGCACGTCGAACAGGTTCTTGCCCTTGTACTCGGGGTTGGCGTCCAGGATCTCGGCCGGCCACACTTCGTCGGTGGTGAAGCGTTTCGAGAATTCCATGACCTGCCAGACGTCCGACTTGGCCTCGCCGGGGGCGTCGACCTGCTGGCGCCAGAACTGGGTGCGGCGTTCAGCGTTGCCGTAGGCGCCTTCTTTTTCCACCCACATGGCGGTGGGCAGGATCAGATCGGCGGACAGGGCGGTGACGGTCGGGTAGGGATCGGACACGACGATGAAGTTGTCGGGGTTGCGATAGCCCGGCAGACCTTCTTCGTTCATGTTGGGCGCGGCCTGCATGTTGTTGGTGCACTGCACCCAGTAGGCGTTGATCTTGCCGTCTTTCAGCAGGCGGTTCTGCAGCACGGCGTGGGCACCGACCTTGCCGTTCAGCAGACCGGCGGGCAGTTTCCACTTATGCTCGGAAATCTCGCGGTGCTTGTCGTTGCCGACGACCATGTCTGCGGGCAGACGGTGGGCGAAGGTGCCGACCTCGCGGGCGGTGCCGCAAGCCGAGGGCTGACCGGTCAGCGAGAAGGGCGAGTTGCCCGGCTCGGAGATTTTACCGACCAGCAGGTGCACGTTGTACATCAGCGAGTTGACCCACGAGCCACGGGTGTGCTGGTTGAAGCCCATGGTCCACAGCGACATCACCTTGCGGTTCGGGTCAGCATATTGCTGGGCCAGACGCAGCAGGCTTGCCTCAGGCACGCCGGAGAGTTCCGAGACTTTTTCCAGCGTGTATTCAGCGACATAGGCCTTGTACTCGTCGAACGAGATCGGTTCCAGCTTGCCCGCGGCGGGGTTCGCGGCGGCCTGTTCCAGCGCGTGTTCGGGGCGCAGGCCATAGCCGATGTCGGTCGGGGTCTTGGTGAAGTTGACGTTCTTGTTCACGAAGTCCCAGTTCACCGCGTTGTTTTCGATGATGTAGTTCGCGATGTAGTTCAGGATCGCCAGGTCGGTCTGCGGCGTGAAGATCATGCCGTTGTCGGCCAGCTCGAACGAGCGGTGCTCGAAGGTGGACAGGACGTGCACTTCGGCGCCCGGCTTGGTCAGGCGGGTGTTGGTCAGACGCGACCACAGGATCGGGTGCATCTCGGCCATGTTGGAGCCCCAGAGCACGAAGGTGTCGGCGTGTTCCAGGTCGTCATAGCAGCCCATCGGCTCGTCGATGCCGAAGGTGCGGATGAAGCCGGCCACGGCAGACGCCATGCAGTGACGTGCGTTCGGGTCGATGTTGTTGGAGCGGAAGCCGGCCTTGTAGAGCTTGGCGGCGGCGTAGCCTTCCCAGACGGTCCACTGGCCCGAGCCGAACATGCCGATGCCATCGGGGCCTTTTTCGGCCAGCGCCTTTTTCCATTTCTCGGCCATGATGTCGAAGGCTTCGTCCCAGCTGACCGGGGTGAATTCGCCGTTCTTGTCATAGACGCCGTTGGATTTACGCAGCATCGGCTGGGTCAGGCGGTCCTTGCCGTACATGATCTTGGACAGGAAGTAGCCCTTGATGCAGTTCAGGCCGCGGTTCACGGGCGCCTTGGGGTCGCCTTGGGTGGCGACGACGCGGCCGTCCTTGACCCCGACCAGAACCGAGCAGCCGGTGCCGCAGAAACGGCAGGCCGCTTTATCCCAGCGGATGTCGGGGGTGCCGACCTGAGCGGTTGCCGCGTCAGGCAGGGTGATGCCCGCAGCCGATGCGGTAGCCGCAGCGGCAGAGGCCTTCAGGAAAGAACGACGAGAGGTGGGCAGGGTCATTGGCAGGGTCTCCTCAGAGGGCGGGAACCGCGACGTCGGCGGCGTCCTGCGGTTCGAAGTGGTGATAAGTCAGGGTGACGGTCAGCACGCCGGCGATCTTGTGCATGTCCATGATCTGGTCCGAGGCGCGTGTGGTTTCGGTGTCTTCGACGGTGACGACGATGCGCCCGTCTTTTTCTGCATGAACTTCGACGCCTTCCATGGCGCCAAGCTCGGAGACGACGCCGGGTACAAGGCCGGGCATCGCATGCACTAGGCATCCGCAAATGTTCAGCATGGGTTCACTCCGTCATGTTGAAGGTCGGGCCGGGGGTCTTGATGGGTAAAGGTGACGGCACCGGCCGGGCAGGCGGCGGCACAGGCACCGCATCCGCGGCACAGTTCGGGGTCGACGATCGGCTGGGCGCGCCCGCCGGTCATCAGTCGGAAACGCAGGGCTTGCTCGTCGCACTGGTCTTCGCAGGTGCGGCACGAGACGCCGTTCAGCGACAGGCAGTCGTCGGTAACGGTGGCCTTCCAGTCCCAGGGGGTGTCGGCATCCAGCGCGCCGGTTTCGCAGGCATTGAGGCAGTCGCCGCAGAAGGTGCAGGCGCCCAGGCGCAGGTCAACCACCGGCAGGTTGTCCGAATCGGTGATGATGATGCCCTCGGGGCAGGCCTCGGCGCAGTCCATGCAGCCGGTGCAGGCGCGCGCAAAAGCCTCGGGCGCAAGTGCACCCAGCGGCCGCATTACGCGTCGCTGGCTGAACTGCCCCCGAAGGAAAGCACGTCTGCTGGCGGTCTGGGTCATGGTTCGACACCCTCTGGATCACGGATGTGTTACCCGGGCGCGCGGTGGTTCATGTTGATCTCTGTCAAATTTCGGTGGTTTTTTTCGACCGCAAAGGTTTGAAAAACATACACTATTTAGAATACGTTAAGCAGATTGCCCAATTGTTGTGCGGTTTCATGACCTTGCCGCGACGCAGCATTTCCGGCGACGGGATTTATCTTGGCCCGGGGGGGCTGTATGATTTTTTCATGACGCAACGGCAGATTCCCTCTTTCCCCCTGCGCAGTGGGCGCGTGCACGAGGCCACGGGCCCCGCCGCCCCCGCCTTTGCCGCGATTTGCGCGGCCCAGGGGCAGGGGCCGGTGCTGTGGATTCGCGAATCCTGGCGGCCCGAGATGCCGAACCCACTGGGGTTGTTGGCGTTCTTCGACCCGGCGCGGCTGTTGCTGGCGCAGGCCAAAGACCAGACCGACATGCTGGCCGTCGCCGAAGAATCGCTGCGCGACGGGGCGGTGCCGCTGGTGATCGTGGCGATCAGCCGCCCGCTGGACCTGCGCGAAGGGCGCCGCCTGCAACTGGCCGCCAAGGCCGGGCGCGCCACGGGGCTGTGCCTGATCGGCGAGGGCATGGGCAGCAATGCGGCCGAAACCCGCTGGTCCTGTAGCCCTGTCGCAGAGGAGACGGACTCGACTCGGATGCGGTGGGAAATTATAAAGAACAAAACAGGAACAATTGGGTCTTGGGATGTTCGATGGGATCACGCGTCGCGTCGTGTGCATGTGGTTTCCCCGGTTGGCAAGCGACCGGGCGCTGAGGGCGCGCCC
Source organism: Thalassobius vesicularis (assembly GCF_004799325.1). Classification (GTDB taxonomy): domain Bacteria; phylum Pseudomonadota; class Alphaproteobacteria; order Rhodobacterales; family Rhodobacteraceae; genus Thalassobius; species Thalassobius vesicularis. The sequence continues at coordinate 64,397 of NZ_SSMD01000011.1, read as the reverse complement.
GACTGACGGGGCCTTTGCCCTGACGCTGAAACAGGACAACACCGAGCGGCTGTACTGCCTGAACCCGGCCGCGCAGGCGCTGGGGCTGGGGCGGGGGATGCCGCTGGCCGATGCGCGCGCGTTCTGTCCGCAGCTGCGCACCCTGCCGGCGAACCCGCGTCAGGACGCGCGGTTCATGCAGGCGCTGCGGCGCTGGTCCACGCGCTATTGCCCCTGGGTGGGGACGGATGGCGTGGACGGGCTGGTGCTGGACGTGACGGGCTCGGCGCATCTGTGGGGTGGCGAGGCGGGGATGCTGGCCGACATGGCCGCCCGGTTGGAGCGCGCGGGCCTGTCGGTGCGGCTGGGCCTGGCGGACACGCGCGGCGCGGCCTGGGCGCTGGCGCATTACGGCGAGGGGGTCTCGGTTGCGCCGCCGGGGGCGGGGCTGGGGGCGATCGGGATGCTGCCGGTGGCCGCGCTGCGGCTGGAGCCGGAGGCGGTCACGGGGCTGCAACGGCTGGGGCTGCGCTCGGTCGCGGATCTGGCGGGGACGGCGCGGGCCCCGCTGGCACGACGGTTCGGCCCGGATGTGCTGGCGCGGCTGGACCAGGCCCTGGGCGCGCGGGCCGAGGCGGTGACGCCGCAGGCCGACCCGCCGCATTACGGCGTGCGCCTGACCCTGCCCGAACCGATCGGGCGGCAGCAGGACGTGATGGCCGGGACAGAGCGCCTGCTGGCGGCGCTGTGCGACAAGCTGCACGCGCAAGAGGCGGGCGCGCGGGTGCTGTGCCTGACCCTGCGCCGGGTCGATCAGGCCAGCCAGCAGGTAGAGTTGCGGCTGGCCGGCCCGATGCGCGACCCGGCCCGCATCCTGCCGCTGTTCCAGCGCGGGGTGGACGGGATCGACGCGGGCTATGGCATCGACCAGCTGCGGCTGGAGGCGGTGCAGGTCGAACCCCTGCCGGTGCAGCAGCTGTCGAGCAGCGCGCGCCCGCGTGGCGGCGACCGGCTGGAGGATCTGCTGACCCGGATCGGCACGCGCATCGGGCTGGAGAACATCCAGCGCGTCCTGCCCGCCGACAGCCACATCCCCGAGCGCGCCTTTGTGCTGGCCGCCGCCGCCTGGTCCGAGCCGGACAGCGGCTGGTCGGCCCCGCGTCCGCGCCCGTTGATCCTGTTCCCGCCCGAGCCGGTGCAGGCGCAGGGGGGGACGCCTCCGAAGCGGTTCCGCTGGCGGCGCATGGGGCTGAGTACCCTGCGCGCCATTGGCCCCGAACGCATCGCGCCGGAATGGTGGATGCAGGATGACGCCTGGCGCAGCGGGGTGCGCGATTACTGGCGGGTGGACACGCAAGAGGGGCGGCGGCTGTGGCTGTTCCACACCCCGCAAAGCCCGGGCTGGTGGGCGCAGGGGGAATTCGCATGAGCGGGCGGCGGTTCACATTGCCGGTCGAGGGGCCCGAGCCGCCCGGCCGGATGGCGGGCTATGCCGAGTTGGGGGTGACCACGAATTTCACCTTCCTGACCGGGGCCTCGCACCCCGAGGAACTGATCACCCGCGCGGCTGAACTGGGGCTGACGGCGATGGCGGTGACGGACCGGAACTCGCTTGCCGGGGTGGTGCGGGCCTATGCGGCGCTGCGCGAATTGCAGCGCGAGGCACCCGAGCGCCAATTGCCCAAGCTGATCGTGGGGGCGCGGCTGGTGCTGCGGGACGATCCGGTGAACTGGCTGGCCCTGCCCACCGACCGCGCCGCCTATCAGCGGCTGTCGCGCCTGCTGACGCTGGGCAAACGGCGCGCCGAAAAGGCCGGGTGCGAGCTGACGCTGGCCGATCTGGAGGAGTACGGACAGGGCCTGATCCTGATCGGCCTGCCGCCGGTGGACGGGATCGCGGCGGCGGCCTCGGTGCTGAAACGGCTGCGGCGGCGGTTCCCCGAGCATGTCTTCGTGGGGGCGGCGCCGCGCTATGATGGCTCGGATCAGGGGTGGTTTGATGCCTGCGCCGGGCTGGCGCTGCGCGCTGGCGCGCCGATGGTGGCGGTGGGGGACGTGCTGATGCACCACGCCAGCCGCCGCCAGCTGGCCGATGTGCTGACCTGCCTGCGCGAGGGCTGCACCATCGACCGCATCGGCACCCGTGCCCTGCCCAACGCGGAACGCCGGCTGAAAGGGGCCGAGGACATGGCGCGGCTTTACCGCCGTCACCCCGCCGCGCTGCGCCGCACGCTGGAGATCGCGGCCCGCTGCGCCTTTTGCCTGTCGGAGCTGAGCTATGAATACCCCGACGAGGTGTCGGGCAACGAGCCGCCCCAGCAACGGCTGGCCCGGCTGACCGCCGAGGGGCTGCTGCGGCGCTGTCCGGACGGCATCCCCGAACGCTATCGCGCGCTGGCCGACAAGGAGTTGCGGCTGGTCGGCGAGCTGGGCTTTGCCGCCTATTTCCTGACGGTGTTCGACATCGTCAGCTATGCGCGCTCGATCGGGATATTGTGTCAGGGGCGGGGGTCGGCGGCGAACTCGATCCTGTGCTGGGCGCTGGGGATCACCGATGTGCGCCCCGACCAGATCAGCATGGTGTTCGAACGCTTCGTCTCGAAATACCGGGGCGAGCCGCCGGATATCGACGTGGATTTCGAACACGAACGCCGCGAGGAGGTGATCCAGTGGATCTATGAACGCTATGGCCGCCACCGGGCGGGGCTGTGCGCGACGGTGATCCATTTCCGGAGCCGCGCCGCGATCCGCGAGGTGGGCAAGGTCATGGGCCTGAGCCAGGACGTGACCGCCAGCCTGTCGGGGCAGGTCTGGGGCATCTCGGGGCGCGGGCCGGACCCCGAACGCCTGCGCGAGCTGGGGCTGGACCTGACCGACCGGCGCCTGTCGCAGACCATCCGCCTGATCGGCGAGGTCATCGGCTTTCCGCGTCACCTGTCGCAGCATGTGGGCGGCTTTGTCATCACCCGCGGCCGGCTGGACGAGCTGTGCCCGATCGAGAACGCCGCGATGGAGGGGCGCACGGTGATCGAGTGGGACAAGGACGACATCGACACGCTGGGCATCCTGAAGGTCGACATCCTGAGCCTGGGCATGCTGACCTGCATCCGCAAGGCGTTCGAGCTGATGGAGCAGCACGAGGGCCACCGCCCGACGCTGGCCACCATCCCGCAAGAGGACCGCGCCACCTATGACATGTTGTGCGTGGCCGACGCGGTGGGGGTGTTCCAGGTGGAAAGCCGGGCGCAGATGAATTTCCTGCCCCGGATGCGGCCGCGCACCTTTTACGACCTGGTGATCGAGGTGGCGATCGTGCGGCCCGGCCCGATCCAGGGCGGCATGGTGCATCCCTATATCAACCGCCGGCAGGGCAAGGCGGCGGTCGAGTTCCCCTCGGAGGCGCTGGAGGCGGTGCTGGGCAAGACGCTGGGCGTGCCGCTGTTCCAGGAACAGGCGATGCAGATCGCGGTGGTGGGCGCGGGCTTCACCCCGGAAGAGGCGGACCGGCTGCGCCGCTCGTTGGCGACGTTCCGCAAGATGGGCACGATCGGCACGTTCCGGGACCGTTTCGTCAAGGGGATGCTGGCGCGCGGCTACACGCCGGATTTCGCGGAACGGTGCTTTGGCCAGATCGAGGGGTTCGGCGAATACGGGTTCCCCGAAAGCCACGCGGCGGCCTTTGCGATGCTGACCTACGTGTCGTCCTGGCTGAAATGCCATCACCCGGCGATCTTTGCCTGTGCCTTGCTGAACGCGCAGCCGATGGGGTTCTACGCCCCCGCCCAGATCGTGCGCGACGTGCGCGAGCACGGGATCGAGGTGCGCCCGATCTGCGTGAACCAGTCCGACTGGGACAACCGGCTGGAGCGACGACCCGACGGGGCGCTGGCGCTGCGGCTGGGGTTCCGGCAGATTCGCGGCTTCCGCGAGGAGGACGCCGGCTGGATCGTGGCGGCGCGGGGCAACGGCTATCCCGACCCGGAAAACCTGTGGCTGCGCGCGGGCGTCGGCCCGGCGGTGCTGGAACGGCTGGCCGAGGCGGACGCCTTCAGCGGCATGGGCCTGACGCGCCGCGATGCGCTGTGGCAGGTGCGGGCGATCCGGGCGCCCAAGCCGCTGCCGCTGTTTTCCGACCCGCTGGACGGCGAGGGGCTGCGCGAACCGGCGGTCGATCTGCCCGCCATGCATCTGGGCGAGGAGGTGGTCGAGGATTACGTCGCCACCCGGCTGACCCTGCGCGCCCACCCGATGGAGCTGTTGCGCCCGGTGATCCCCGGCCTGACGCCGCATGCCGAGTTGCCGACTGCGGCGCTGGGGCGGCTGTCGGTCTGCGGGCTGGTGATCACGCGGCAGCGGCCGGGCACGGCCTCGGGGGTGATTTTCCTGACGCTGGAGGACGAGACCGGCGTCAGCAACGTCATCGTCTGGCCCAAGGTCTATGAACGGTTCCGCCGCGTGGTGATGGGCGGGCGGCTGCTGCGGGTGAACGGATGGATCCAGCGCGAGGGGATCGTGGTCCATGTCATCGCCGAAACCATCGAGGACCTGTCGCCGCGCCTGTCAGAGCTGGGCCACCCGCTGGAGGACGCGGTGGGCATCACCCAACCGGCCGCCGACGACGCGCCGCGCGCGCCGCGCCATGCCCCACGCGCTCGCCATCCGCGCGAACAGGCGAAGAAGCTGTTCCCCAGCCGTGATTTTCACTGAGGTTAAAATAAGGGAAAAACAGGTATTTCTTGCAGATGGACGCAACGTAGGATTGACGCTACGGTTTTCCCACAATTGCCTAAGTTATTTTGCGTGCTGGTGCGAGGTGCCGCAATGTTACGACATGCGTATCTGGAAGACCTTGGTTTCAACTATATCCTGGCGAGCGAGCCGTTTTCTCTGGACGAGTTATACGATCTGGTAAGCGCCCCGCTGAGGGAGCCTATGTTGCCCTCGTCCGGCAAGCCGGTGCTAATGGATTTCCGCGAGGTGGACCTGACGCGCCTGACCGAACCGGACCTGCGCCGTTTCCTGATGCGCAAGAGCGTGCTGCCCAAGAATATCACCGATATCCCCGTGGCTTATGTCGTTGGCACATTGCAGGATCAGGCCTTGATCCGGATGGCCAGCATGTATTCGGACCTGAGCGGCGTCACGAACGAAGACCGGATCACCATCACCGAGGTGCTGTCCGAGGCAGTCAGTTGGCTGATGCAGCACACGGGCGGGAATACGCCGCCCGCGGATCATGAGACCAGGTTGCGCTCGGTTGCGGGGCAGGGGGGCTAGCCCGCGCGGGCCATCACCAGGATGCCCAGAACGATCAGCCCCAGCCCGGCCAGACGGCCGGCGCTGACGGGTTCGCCCAGCACCAGGATGCCGGCGGCGGCGACCATGACGAAACTGAGCGCCACGAAGGGATAGGCCAGAGACAGGTCCAACTGACGCAGGGCGAACAGCCACAGCACCGTACCGATGCCATACAGCGCCAGCCCGCCCAGCACGAAGGGCGAACTGAGGAAGGCCCAGGCCTTGAGCAGGGTGCTGGCGCCATCGGGCAGATGCACCCGCGCGACGCCGTATTTGAACGCGGTCTGGGCCAGCGCCGACAGCGAGACCGAGACGAAGACAAGGGCAAAGGCAGCAGCGTTCATGGCGTCATCCAGGGGATCGAGAGGTAACGGGCGGCGATGAAGATGCACAGCACGACCAGCCCGGTGATGCGGCTGATCCTGTCCTTGCTGGCAAAGACGACGGGGTCATCCCCGATCATCCCCCGGTTCGCCCACATCCAGGCGCGGTAGGTCCAGAACATCATCACGGGGATCATCAGCCACAGGATGCCGGGAGTCTCGTAGCGGGCGATGACCTCGGCGCTGGTGACGTATTCGGCCAGCGTCAGCAGCGACAGCGCGCCGTTGGCGATGCCAAAGGTCTGCACCACGGTCAGGTCCGAGGCCCAGTAATTGCGCGCGGCCAGACGCTGGGTGCCGGTCGCCTTTGACAGCTCGATATAGCGTTTGAGGTAGGCCAGGCTGAGGAAGAAGAACATCGAGAAGGTCAGCAGCCACGGGCTGGGGAAGGTGTGCAGCGCCACGGCCCCGGCGATGATGCGCAAGGTATACAGAAGCGCCAGCGCGACCACATCGACGGTGGAATAGGTTTTCAGAACAAAGGAATAGGCCGTGGTCAGCCCGAAATAGGCCAGCATGGTCACGCCAAAAGCGGGCCCCAGCACGCCAAAGGCCAGCCCTAGCGCGATCGCCAGCAAACCGACCGAGCCGATGACGCCGTGCCGGGGCAGCAGGTCTCCGGCGGCGAAGGGGCGGGTCTTCTTGGTAGGGTGGGCGCGGTCGGCCTCGATGTCCAGCACGTCGTTGAGCAGGTAGACCGAGGAGGCGCAGATCGAGAACACGGCAAAGGCCAGCAGCGCGCGCAGGATGCTGACGGGATCGCCGTAAAGATGGGTGAACAGCAGCGGTGCCAGCACCAGCACGTTCTTGGCCCATTGATGCGGGCGCATGGCGCGGCGCAGCGCGGGCAGCATTGCCGGGCGCGTGCCGGGGCGCAGGGTGGTGTGGTCGGGCGTGGCCAGCGCTTGTGCGGCCTGCGGGATGCGGGCGAACCCGCGCCACGGGGCGGCCTGCCAGATCGGCAGATCGGCAGTGGAGTCGCCCAGGTATTCGAACGGGCCATTGCCCGCCATCGCGCGGATCGCGGCCAGTTTGGCCTCGCCCTTCAGGTTGCTGCCGGGGTCCGAGGCCAGGATCGCGTCGAACAGGCCGGTATAGGCCGCGACCTCTTCGGCGACGTCGCGGTCGGCGGCGGTGGCCAGGATCACCTGACGCCCGGCGGCGCGGGCAGTGCGGATATAGTCCATCACATGCGGGTCATAGGGCAACAGATCGGCGCGAAAGCCGACCTCGCGCGAGAGCGCCCGTTTCAGCCCGCCCAGCCCGTCCGCGCGGTAGGCCGCCAGCGCCTGACGCATCGCCTTGGCCGAGCGCATGCCGCGCACCAGCATTTCCTCGGCCACGTCGGTGCGGATCAGCGTGCCGTCCAGATCGACGAACAGCGGCACATCGGCGGACGGAAGGCTGGTTTGTGCGGTCTGTGTCATGCGTCTTTCAAAGGCAAGGATTTGCAGGGCGATCCGTGACCGGACCGTTTCCGTCTGCTTATCTTTGCACCAGCCCCTTCTGCCTGTAACCTGCAAATCACCCAGTGGCCCTTTTCCAGACCGAGTGTGACTTTGACCTACAGATTAGACAAAACTTCGGCGGCAATGTGCTTTCTTCTGTTCGTTGCCGCGTTCGCGGTGCGGTTTTTCGCGGCGGATTACGGCTATTTCCACGGCGACGAGCGCATCAACGAGGCCGCCAAGGTGCTGGCCGGGCAATTGGTGCCGGGGCAGCATTTCTATCCACCCTTCATCAACTACCTGAACGCGGTGGCGCTGGGGCTGTTGTTCGTGGTGGGCAAATTCGCCGGATGGTGGGCGGGCACGGCCGAGTACCGGGCGCAGTATTTCACCGATCCGACCGTGTTCTACGTCACCGCCCGGATGGTGACGGCGCTGACCGGGGCGCTGCTGGCGCCGCTGTTCTACGGCGTCGCGCGGGCAGTGGGTGTGACGCGGCCCCTGGCGCTGGCCGTGGGCGCGATTGCGGTGGTGTTCCCACTGGGCGTGTTCATGGCGCATATCGCAAAGGGCGACACCGGGCTGGCGACGGCGCTGGTGGCGGTGTTCTGGGTGATGCTGCGCCGCTTGCAGGGCGGGCGCGGCTGGGATTGGAGCCTTGGGCTGGCCGTCGTTCTGGCGCTGAGCTTCAAGCATTCGGCGGTCTTTGTGCTGGCCCCGCTGGCGCTGGGCGTGATCGTGCTGCTGGCGGTGGCCGAAGGTGTGAAAACCGCGCTGGTCAGTTTTGGCCGGGCGATGGCGGTGATCCTGCTGCTGTGGCCAGTGCTGAACATCGGTATCCTGTTGGATTTGCAGAACTTTCTGGACTACCAGAAAATCCAGGCGGTGATGTCGCTGCAATCGGATGGCCAAGGTGCCGAGGCGGGGCTGCTGGTGCTGCTGTGGCGCGGAATGGAGCTGATATTCGGCATGAACCCGGTGCTCACCGCCGTGGCGCTGCTGACGCCGCTGCTGCTGGCCTGGCCCGGAGGGGTGCTGCAACGGCGGGTCGCGCTGGGGGTGATCTGGGTCTCGTTGATGATCGGGACGGTAATGGTGGCGGTGATGGCCGGCCCGCGCCAGCCCGAGCATCTGTGGATCGCCAATTTCGCCGGGTTCCTGCTGCTGGACGGGTTGGTGCTGGCCGGGCTTGCGATGAATGCGCGGCAAGGCGCGCGGCTGGTCGGGGCGGGGCTGCTGGCGGCGGCGCTGGGATTGCAGGTCGTAGGCAGCGCAATCGTGCTGTGGCAGGCGGCGGCGGTGCCGATCCAACGCTCGGTCGGGGACTATCTGGCGGGGACGTTTGGGGATCGCAAGGTGCTGACCTCGATGGCGCTGGTGGTGCCGCAGAGGAAAGAGGCGCAGGGATTCGAGCTGGCGCGGATGGAGCGGCTGGCGCAGAAATACCAGATCACGCTGCCCGAAATGGCCGAGGAACGGATCATCCAGAAGTCGGCCCCGGGGGCGCTGTTCTACGTCAACATGCCCGGCGTGATGTACGGGCTGGAAGGCGTCGAGGACGGCAAGATCGACTACGAGGTCAAGGCCCACGCCTGGCCGCTGCAACCCGAGGAATGGCAGCTGGAGTACTGGCTGGAACAGGGGTTCAGCGTGTTCGCGGTGCAGGATTTCGACGAATACGCCTATCGCTCGGAGCCGCAGATGCGGCAGGGCTTCTTTCAGCAGATGGCGCAGCAATGCCGTCGGTTGCAGGTGTTCGAGCCGCGCAAACGGCTGTTCCTGGAACGCGAAGTGGTGGTGTTCGACTGCGCGGCGGGCTGAGGTTCAGACCGAGAAGGCCAGGATCTGGCTGATCTGGGTCAGCCCGCGCCCCGATTGCGCCGACCAGGTGTTGAAGGCGGCCTGAACGGCGGCCATGTCACGCTTGGAACTGGGGGCCTTGTCGACCACCCCTTCGGCCACAAGGCGGGCGGTCACGTCGGTGGACAGCACGAAGGCATTGCGCCCCATCCAACGCAACATGCGCTGCCCGGTGGCGCCGCCCAGACGCGAGCCGCGCTTGGACAGCAGCTCTAGCAGACCGACGAAATCGGCGTCCGGCCAGTTGGCAAAGAACGCCCCGGCAGAGCCGTGCTCGGCCGTCAACTCATTGAGGAAGCGGGCGTTTTCAATTACGGCGGCGATCTTTTGGCCGTTGCGCACGATGCCGGTGTCGGACAAGAGGCGGTCCATATCCTCGTCATGGTAAAAGCCGACGCGGATGGGATCGAACCCGTCAAAGGCGGCCTCGAATCCGGGCCATTTCGCCTCGATCACTTTCCAGTTGAATCCGGCCTGAAAGATGCATTCGGCCATGCAGGACAGCCAGCGATCCGCCGGTTGCGCGGCGACCTGATCGGTCGGCAGAGGAGTGGAGAGCAGCATCTCCAGCGCCTCGGGCCCGCCTTTGCGGGTGGCGGCGATGGCGTGGATTTCATCGAAATGGCGCATGGTTTCGACCCCCTGGAATGGGCGAAAGGGTGCGGCAGGGCTGAAAGCAATGCAAGCGGCTTGCGCGATAATTTTTGGTTATCGAAAAATAAAAAAATTGCAATTTGGAATTATTATAATCCGAGACTACCTTCGACTCAGCGAACAGGCGTGGAGGCGGCGGTGCGATACCGCCGCTTCCTTGCGCGACATTACACACTCGGGTCACCGGGATATTTTAACGGAGGAAATCATGGACGGTAACGATATGGGCGCAGGCAAATGCCCGGTCATGCATGGCGGCAACACCGAAACGGGCCGCACGGTCATGGACTGGTGGCCCAAGGCGCTGAACCTGGACATCCTGCACCAGCATGACAGCAAGACCAACCCGATGGGCGACTTCGACTATCGCGAGGCGGTCAAGGGGCTGGACTACGAAGGGCTGAAGGCCGACATGAAGGCCCTGCTGAAGGACAGCCAGGACTGGTGGCCGGCGGACTGGGGCCATTACGGCGGTCTGATGATCCGTCTGGCGTGGCACTCGGCCGGGTCCTACCGTCTGGCCGATGGCCGTGGCGGCGGTGGTGCGGGGAACATCCGGTTCGCGCCGCTGAACAGCTGGCCCGATAACGGCAACCTGGACAAGGCGCGCCGCCTGCTGTGGCCGCTGAAGAAGAAGTACGGCAACAAGGTCAGCTGGGCCGATCTGATCATCCTGGCGGGCACGATGGCCTACGAGGATATGGGCCTGAAAACCTTTGGCTTCTCGTTCGGCCGTACGGATATCTGGCACCCCGAGATCGACACCTATTGGGGTGCCGAGAAGGAGTGGCTGGCACCCTCGGACACCCGGTACGAGGACGTAGCCAAGCCCTCGACCATGGAAAACCCGCTGGCAGCCGTGCAGATGGGCCTGATCTACGTGAACCCCGAAGGCGTGAACGGCCAGCCCGATCCGCTGAAGACCGGGGCGCAAGTGCGCGAGACCTTTGCCCGTATGGCGATGAACGACGAGGAAACCGCGGCCCTGACCTGCGGCGGCCACACTGTCGGCAAGGCGCATGGTAACGGTGATGCAGGCGCACTGGGGGCCGAACCCGAAGCGGGGGAGATCGAGAATCAGGGCTTTGGCTGGCTGAACCCGAACATGGGTGGGAAGGCGTCGAATGCCGTGACCTCGGGGATCGAGGGGGCATGGACCACCAACCCGACCAAGTGGGACATGGGCTATTTCGACCTGCTGTTCGGCTATGACTGGGAGCTGACCAAATCGCCCGCCGGTGCCAACCAGTGGCGTCCGATCGACATCAAGGAAGAACATATGCCGGTCGATCCGTCGGACCCGACCAAGCGCGTGATGCCGATGATGACAGACGCGGACATGGCGATGAAGGTGGACCCGGCCTATAACGCGATCTGCCAGAAATTCATGGCCGACCCGGCCTATTTCGACGATTGCTTTGCCCGCGCGTGGTTCAAGCTGACCCACCGCGATATGGGGCCGCGCGTGCGCTATATCGGGCCGGATGCCCCGGCAGAGGATCTGATCTGGCAAGACCCGATCCCGGCTGGTGCGACCGGCTATGACGTGGCTGCCGTGAAGGCCGACATCGCCAAATCGGGCCTGAGCGGCGCCGAGATGGTGGCGACGGCGTGGGACTCGGCCCGGACCTACCGGCAGTCGGACATGCGCGGCGGTGCCAATGGCGCGCGCATCCGTCTGGCCCCGCAAAAGGACTGGGACGGCAACGAACCCGCGCGTCTGGCCAAGGTGCTGGCCGCACTGGAGCCGATTGCCGCCAAGCATGGTGCCAGCGTGGCTGACGTGATCGTGCTGGCCGGTAACCTGGGCGTCGAGCAGGCGGCGAAGTCCGCGGGGTTTGACCTTGAGGTGCCGTTCACCCCGGGCCGTGGCGATGCCACCGAGGCGATGACGGACGCGGACTCGTTCAGCGTGCTGGAGCCGCTGGCGGACGGGTTCCGCAACTGGCAGAAGGCGGATTACGTCGTGACCGCCGAGGAAATGCTGCTGGATCGCGCCCAACTGATGGGGCTGACCGGGCCGGAAATGACCGTGCTGCTGGGCGGGATGCGCGTGCTGGGCACCAACCACGGCGGCACCAAGCATGGCGTGTTCACCGACCGCGTCGGCACGCTGAGCACCGACTTCTTCGTCAACCTGACCGACATGGCCTATAAGTGGGTTCCGGCGGGCAAGGGCGTCTATGAAATCCAGGACCGCAAGAGCGGTGCGGTGAAGTGGACGGCGACGCGGGCGGATCTGGTGTTCGGCTCGAACTCGATCCTGCGGGCCTATGCCGAGGTCTATGCCCAGGATGACAACGCGGGCAAGTTCGTCTGCGATTTCGTGGCGGCCTGGACCAAGGTGATGAACGCGGATCGTTTCGATCTGGCGTGACCCTGCCTGACACGGATTTGGCGGCGTCCCCGAAAGGGGGCGCCGTTTTCACGTTTGCAGGGACTGGACCGATTTTTCGCGGCAGTAGTCCTGCAAGGCGCGGATGGTCGGGGCGTCGGGCAGCACGCTGGCCGGATCGGTGCCGACGATGGTGATGACGGCCTGTGCTTCGTGCTGCCAGTCCTGGATCGGGGCGGCGGCGGCGACCAGGCCGGGGATGTAGCGCCCCTCGACAAAGGCGAAACCGGCGGCGCGGATGCGGTCGCACAGGTCGGTCAGACCGGCCTCGGTCGCGGGGACGTCGTGCAACAGGCCGGGGTTCAGCGCGGCGCGCGACAGCTCCATCCGGCGGGTGGCGGCGATGGCGGCGGGGGGCGCCCAGCACAGGAATGCGCGCCCGGTGGCCGAGTTCAGCAGCGGCAGCGTGGTGCCCAGCCCCATCGAGGTGACCGTGGGCGTCGCACCCCGTTCCCAGCGCACGACCGTAGCCCCGCCGGTGCCCCAGACCGACAGCAGCACCGTCATGCCGGTTTCGGCGGCCAGCCCGGCCAGCCCGTCGGCGGCGTGGTTCACGAAATCATGCCGGGCAATCGCGGCGAGCCCCAGCTGCATCGCGCCAGTGCCCAGATCGTAACGCCCCGAGCGCCCCTCTTGCTTGACCAGGTCGGCGGCGATGAACGAGGCGAGGTAGCGATGCACCTTGCTGGGAGGCATGTCGCAGGCGCGGGCCAGCTCGGACAGGGTGACGGGACCGCCGCGCGCGGCCAGTGCGGCAAGGACCGACAGTGCCGAATCGAGGGACTTGATCCCGCCTGCTGCGTCTTCGCTCATGTCTCCTCCGGGTGTTGTTCTGTGTCGTGCATACGGGGTTTGGCCGGGCTTGGCACTTGTTTTTGCAAGGGTATGATTTCCATATTGCGGAATCATTTGCACAATATGGAAAAATATCCTAGATGTCATCCAGACAGATAGGGGAGGTATCATGTCCAAGCTGCAAACCATCGAAATCCTGGGCGGTGGCCCGGCCGGGCTGTACACCGCGATCCTGATCCGCCGGTTGTTGCCGCATGTGAAGGTGCGCGTGACCGAGCAGAACCCGCAGGGCGCGACCTTTGGTTTTGGGGTGGTGTTCTCGGATCAGGCGCTGGAATTCCTGCGCGCGGACGACCCCGAGACCCATGACATGATCGTCCCGCACATGGAGCGGTGGCGGAACATGACGCTGAACCTGCCGGGCGGGCAGGTCACGCTGGACGGCGTCGGGTTCACGGCCATCGGGCGGCTGGAGCTGATCGAGATCCTGCGCGAACGGGCGCAATCGCTGGGCGTGCCGATCCGGTTCGACACGCAGATCGCCTCGTTGGACGAGCTGGAGGCCGATCTGGTGATCGGGGCGGACGGGCTGAATTCGCTGGTGCGGCGCGAGCTGGAGGACGGGTTCCAGCCGGTGATCGAGCATTTCGACAACCACTTCGCCTGGTTCGGCGCGACGGTGCCGTTCGACACGCTGACCCAGACCTTTATCGAGACGGACAAGGGCCCGCTGAACGCGCACCATTACCGCTATGCCCCGGATCGCAGCACGTTCATCGTGGAATGCAGCGACGCCGTGCACCGCGCCTATGGCTTTGACCAGATGAGCGAGGCGGAAAGCGCGCGGGTGTGCTCGGACCTGTTCAAGGACGTGCTGAAGGGCACCGATCTGGTGATGAACAAGTCGCATTGGCGGCAGTTCCCGCGCCTGTGGTGCAAAAGCTGGGTGCACGGGCGCTATGCGATCCTGGGGGACGCGGTGCACACGGCGCATTTCTCGATCGGGTCGGGCACGCGTCTGGCGATGGAGGACGCGATTGCGCTGATCCAGTCGCTGGTGGCGCATGATGACATCGACGAGGCACTTGCCGCCTATCAGCGCGAACGCCCGCCGATTGCCAAGAAGATCGTGGACGCGGCCAATACCTCGGCCACGTGGTACGAGAGTTTCGGCGAGAAGATGAAGCTGGCGCCGCTGGATTTCGCGTTCAACTACCTGACGCGCTCGGGCCGGGTGGACATGGAGCGGATGCGCAAGCTGACGCCCGAGTTCATGGCCCAGTATGACGCCTGGAAGGCGGTGAACCCGGACCCTATCGCTGACCCGGTGCCTGCCGACGCACCGGGGGCGGAGGAAATCGGTTTTGACAAGGACGCGCATCGCAACTGCTCGGACATCCTGTGGCAAAACGGGGCGCGCAACCCCGACAAGCTGGCCGTGATTGGCCCGCTGGGGTCGCTGAGCTATGCCCAGCTGATCGCCGAGGCCGCCCGCTGGGGCAATGCCTTTGCGGCGGCGGGTCTGCAACGGGGCGAGCGGATCGCGTTCTTCCTGGACGACACGCCCAGCACGCCCGCGGCGTTCTTTGGGGCGGTGCGCGCGGGCTTTGTGCCGGTGCTGCTGAACATCCAGACCAAGCCGGACGTGCTGAACTACTTCCTGAAGGATTCCGGCGCGCGGGTCGTAGTGACCGAGGCCGAGCTGGCCGGCACGTTCGACGCGGACACTCTGGCCGGAACGTTGGTGCAGACCATCGTGACGGTGAATGGTGCGGCGGCGGGATGCTTGGCGGCAGAGGCGTTGCTTGCCGATCAGCCGTCGGAGCTGGATTGCGCCGATACCGGGCCGGATGACATGGCGTTCTGGATGTATTCCTCCGGCTCTACGGGGCGGCCCAAGGGGATCGTGCACCTGCATCACGACATGGCCTATACGCAGGCCAGTTTCGGGGACAACGTGCTGAAGCTGCGCGCGGATGACATCAGCTTTTCCGTGCCGAAGATCTACTTTGCCTACGGGTTCGGAAACTCGGTCACCTTCCCGTATTCGGTCGGGGCGACGGTGCTGCTGATGCCCGGCCAGCCCAAACCCGAGGCGGTGCTGGAGGCGATCGAGACCTACCGCCCGACGGTGCTGTTCGGCTTGCCGACGCTTTACACGGCGCTGGCCCGGGCCGAGGCAATCGCGCATCGCGACCTGTCCAGCCTGCGCCAGTCGATGTCGGCGGCGGAAATCCTGTCGGCGGATGTCTACGACGCGTGGAAGGCGCAGGTGGGGCATGGCCCGACCGAGGGGTTGGGCTCGACCGAGTTGCTGCACATCTACCTGTCCAACCGGCTGGACGATCATCGTCTGGGTGCCGCCGGGGCGCGCGTGCCGGGCTACGAGGTGAAGCTGGTCACGCCCGAGGGCCAACTGGCCACCCCGGGCGAGGAAGGCGTGATGTATGTGCGCGGCCATTCCTCGGCCCCGTGCTACTGGAACCGGCCGGACAAGACGGCGGACACGATGCGCGACGACTGGATCTATACCGGCGACCGCTTTGTCGAGCGCGACGGCTATTACTATTTCCAGGGCCGCGCGGACGAGCTGATCAAGGTTTCGGGCCAATGGGTCTGGCCGCTGGAGGTGGAACGCTGCCTGAACGAGCACCCCGATATCCACGAATGCGCGGTGATGGCGGTCGAGTTGGCCGACAAACGGATGGCCCTGCGCGCGGTGATCAGCCTCAAGCAGGGGCGGGGGCAGGACACCGACGGTTTGCGCGACTTCGTCAAGGCCCGGTTGACCCCGTTCAAGGCGCCGCGCATCTTCGATTTCGTGACCGAGCTGCCGAAGACCGGAACGGGCAAGATCGACCGTCAGGCTCTTTTGGCGCTGCAAAGCCGTGAAAACGTTTAGAAGTTACAAAAAGAGTACCTAGGATAACCACAGAAGCCAGTTCACTCAGGGAGGAAACCATGAACAAACTTCGCCGTACGCTGATGGCGGGCATCGCCGCCACGGGCGCGCTGCTGGGCAGCCAGGCCCTGGCACAAGAGATCACGTTGAAACTGCACCAGTTCCTGCCGCAACAGGCCAACGTGCCCAAGCTGGTGCTGGACGAATGGATCAAACGCATCGAAGAAGGCACCAACGGCAAGGTGAAGATCGAGCATTATCCCTCGATGCAGCTGGGCGGCAAGCCGCCAGAGCTGATGGATCAGGTGCAGGACGGCATCGTTGATCTGGCCTGGACGGTGAACGGCTTTACCCCCGGTCGCTTCCCGCGCTCGGAAGTGTTCGAGCTGCCGTTCATCATGACCAACGCCGAAGCGACCAGCCGCGCCTATTGGGAGCTGTTCGAGAAAGAGATGAAGGACACCGATTACAAGGATGTCCACATCATCGGCGCATGGGTGCACGGCCCCGGCATGATGCACACCAACAAGCCCGTCAACACGATGGAAGACATGAAGGGTATGAAGTTCCGCATCCCCAGCCGGATGGCGGGCTTCCTGCTGGAAAACCTGGGCGCGGTGCCGGTGGGCATGCCGGTGACGGCAATCCCCGAGGCGCTGTCCAAGGGCGTGATCGACGGCGCGGTGATCCCGTGGGAAGTGACCACGGCGCTGAAAGTGCCCGAACTGGTGCACAACCACACCGAATTCGCGGACGGCTATGCGTTCTACACGATCACCTTCACGCTGGCGATGAACAAGGACAAGTATGACAGCCTGCCCGACGACGTGAAGGCGGTGTTCGATGCCAACTCCGGTCTGGAATTCTCGGCCTTTGCCGGGGCGCAGCAAGCCGGTGCCGATGGCCCCGCCCGCCAGAAGGCGCAGGATGCTGGCAACACGATCATCACCATCTCGGCCGAAGACAGCGAAAAGTGGAAAGCCTTTGCGCAGCCCGTCTATGAGCGTTGGGTCGCGGACGTGACCGCCAAGGGTGTCGACGGCGCGGCCCTGCTGGCCGAGGCGCAGGCCCTGATCGCGAAATATACTGCGGCGCAGTAAGGAACGCTCCCGCGGGCGGGGTTGGCCTTCGGGCTGGCCCCGTTGTGGGCGTTGAAACGAAAAAGGCCCCCCGAGGTGATCGGGGGGCCTTTTTGTGCGGGCGGGGCTTAGCGGTTGCTGGAGCGGCCGGGCTTGCGGGCCTTGTCATCCACGGTGCCCGACAGGATCGCTCGGCCAAGCGACGCGCTGGCGACGATCTTGGGGCGATACATGGCTACAGCGGCGGCCACTCCGGCCTGAGAGGGCCGGGCGCGGGAAAGGCTGCCTACAGATCCGGGCGGCGCTGCAGGGCGGCCAAGGTCAGGGACGCGGCACCGCGCGTTTGGCCCATCAGGCTGGCAAAGCGGATGTAGACGGCGGAGTTCTCCAGCCCCTCGTCCAGCAGGGCGCGCGCTTTGGGTGAATGGGGGTGGTTCGCGGCGGACCGAAGCCGCTGGATTTGTGCCTGCGACAGATCGACGGGGCACGGCGCGATCAGCGCAGCCACGACCGCCATCACGAACATCGGCAGAGCGATGACGACCCACATCCACGCCATGCCGCGGGTCAGAAGCTCGGGGATGGGGATCACGTCGACCAATGTGAGGGCGAAGGCAAACACGAAGCCCATCGTTCCGGCCAGCGGCCCCAGCTTGCTGACCTGGCTCAGGAACATCCCGCCAAGGGTGAACGCGGCGATGGCCAGAACCCGCCCCATCGGCGCGTCGATCAGGGCGTTGAGCAGCGGGATCGCCAGCCCGATGGCCACAGTCGCGGCGACGATCAGCTTGATCCCGGTGAACACCATGCCGCCCGCGTTGTCGCGGAACGCGAAGAACAGCATGTAGCACGACAGCGGGGCCTCGGGCACGCCGAGGGTCATTCATGCGCCCCGATGATGCGGACGGACGCGGTGGCTCCCAGACGGATCACCCCTCGGGGGCGTCTTCCAGCTCGATCTCGACGGGATAGCGGCGGGCGGTGCGGACCCAGTCCAGTTTGTTGGCGACCAGCGGCATGCCCATGAATTGCAGCTCTTCTGAGGAGCGGGTGCCCCAGCCGATGCCGGTCACACGGCCTGCGATCGGCGTGCCTATGATGCGTGTCGACCAGGGTGAGCAGGGCGGCCCCGGTGACGACATATTCGCCAGCCGTCAGGGTGAGCCCAGTGACCGCCCCATCACGGGCCGCGTGGATTTCGGTGTTGCGCAGATTGCGCTCGGCCAGCGCGCGCCTGCTGCATTTGCAGCTGATAGGGCTCGGGGTCGATCCGGAACAACGGGTCGCCCTCTGCGACGGCTTGGCTGTTCTGCACAGAACTTCGGTCACCTGACCGGGGATGATGGCCGAGATGTTGACGACCGGCGCCGCGATTTCGGCGGCGTCCGTTGCGGGATTGCGAATAGGCCCACTAGGCGGTTCCGACAGCTGCCGCAGCCACGGCACGTACCAGTACGCTGGCCAGTTTGCGCGATTTCATCGTAAGCCTCCGATCCAGAGAACGTAGATACCGATCCCGGCCAGAACGGCGATCGAGCTGTAGAACACGGCGGGCAGGGGCAGGTTGCGTGACAGGCCGGTCAGGATGAACGCCTCGCGCAGGACCAGCGTAAGGGCCAGCCCGACCAAAGCGGGGAATATCCATGCCGGAAAGGCCGCCCCGTACAGCTCGACCACAGAGGAGCGAAAGGTCATTTTGGCCTCCGGTCAGGGACAGTTGGCTGGCACGCTGCACCCAGTGCGTTAGCTGAGCGTGGTCTACCGGCGCGGCCAGACCCAGCAAGGCCTGACGCTGCAATCCGTGGATAAAAGAGCGCAACAATTCGGCGTTGGCGGGCGGGATCTGCTGGCTCAGGATCGCGGCTAGACGCTGGTCGAACTCGGCGCTGAGTTGACGCGAGAAGGTGTGAAAAATCGCGTGCACCTCGGGAAAAGCATCACGCTCGCGCACCGCTTGCCCGAAATCCCGGCGTTGCCTTGGGGTCGTTTGACGGTCGAATGCGACGGGTCTTGACCGACGGGGCGCGGGCTGCGAACACTTGGATAATTTGATCAAATGCCGCGCCAGCAGGAGGCCACATGCAGACGTTTTTCTCGGAGGAGCACCGCAAACATTTCCCCCAGGCCGAGCTGAGCGGCGGCCAGTTCGTCACCCCGTATGAACGGCCCAGCCGCGTCGAATACATCCTGCGCCGCCTGAACGAGCGCGGGTTCGACACCCCCATCGCCCCGCAGACCCCGGATATGACCGTGCTGCGCGGGCTGTGCGATCCGGGCTATCTGGAGTTCCTGGAGACCTGCTGGGACGAATGGGTCGCCGAAGGCATGGCGGGCGAGATCATCGCCGGCAACTTCCCGGCCCGGCGGATGCAAATCAGCCGACCGCCGCGCAATATCGACGGTAAGGTGGGCTATTACAGCCTGGCCTCGGAAACCGCGATCACCGCTGGCACGTGGGAGGCGGCGCTGTCCTCGATGGCCTCGGCCCAGGCGGCACAACGGGCGGTGGCGGCGGGCGCGCGGGCGGCTTTCGCGCTGTGCCGTCCGCCGGGACACCATGCGACGGCGGACATGTACGGCGGCTATTGCTTCATCAACAACGCCGCGATCGTGGCGCAGATGTTCCGCGATCAGGGGGCGGGGCGTGTGGCGGTGCTGGACATCGATTTCCACCACGGCAACGGCACGCAGGACATTTTCTATGGCCGGGGGGACGTGTTCTTTGCCTCGCTGCACGGCGCGCCCGAGGATGCCTTTCCCTACTATCTGGGCTACGCGGATGAAACCGGCGCGGGCGACGGCGAAGGGGCCAATGTGAACTACCCGATGGCCCCCGGAACGCCCTACGCCCCCTGGGCCGAGGCGCTGGAGGACGCGCTGGCCCGCATCCGCGCCTATGGCGCCGAGGCGCTGGTCGTGTCGCTGGGGGTGGATGCCTACAAGGACGATCCGATCAGCTTCTTCAAGCTCGACAGCCCCGATTTCATGGATGCAGGGCGGCGCATCGCCAAGCTGGGCCTGCCCACCGTATTCTGCATGGAGGGCGGCTATGCGATCGAGGCAGTGGGGATCAACACTGTCAACGTGCTGGAAGGGTTCAACGGGGCGTAAGCGCCCCCGCACGCACAAAAAAACGGGGCCCCGCAGGGCCCCGTTCTGTTTCGCCAGTGGCGCTTACTTCTGCAGTTCGGTCCAGATCGCGGTGTAGTAGGACTGCGCCTCGTCCGAGCAGGACAGGTTGAACCGGCCCGCCGATTTCAGCTCGTCCGGAACGACGATTTCCGGCGCGGTCTTCATGTCCTCGGGCATATACGCCTCGGACCCCGAAATCCCGTTGGCATAGCGCGCAAAGGACGAGATCATCGCGGCGTTTTCCGGGTCCATGATGAAGTTGATGAACAGCTTGGCGTTATCCACGTTGGCGGCGTCCTTCAGGATCGCGGCATTGTCCATCCACACGACATAGCCCTCTTTGGGGTAGCCATAGACCACGTCGGGGTTGTTCTTGCGGATACGGAAGGTCGAGCCGTTCCAGTTGACCGAGGCCATCACGTCGTTGTTCGACATCTTCTCGGTCATGCCATAGTCCATCGACATCCATTTCGGCTTGGCCGCCAGCAGGGCATCGCGCGCCTCTTTCAGCTTGGCCTTGTCGGTGGTGCAGGGTTCGCCGCCGACATACATCAGCGCCATCGACATCACGTCCTGCATTTCAGGGACCACGTTGACCTTGCCGATCAGTTCCTCGGGCGGGTCCATGAAGATCGCGGCGGTGTTCACGTCGCCCTTGTAGACCGTGGTGTTCACGGCGACACCGGTGGTGCCCCACTGCCACGGAACCGAGTATTCGCGGGCCGGATCCCAGACCACGTCTTTCCACTCGGGGGCGATGTTCTTGTAGTTCTCCATCTCGGGGATGCCCGCCTTCATCAGCAGGCCCTTTTCGACGTAGATAGGGATGTAGCTGTGGGTCGGCACCACGATGTCGAAACCGTGGCCGCCGGCCTCGATCTTGGTCAGGGCAGTGGTGTTGCTGTCATAGTCGGTGATGGTGACCTTGACGTTGTAGGTGTCCTCGAACTTCTTGATCAGATCGGGGTTGGTATAGTTGCCCCAGTTATAAATGTTCAGCGCGCCATCGGCGGCGGCGGCGCTGCCCATCAGCGCCAGGATCGCGGTGGTCTGGATCAGTTTCTTCATATTCTTGGTCCTCTCTCTTGTTTGGTCGTGAAATGCGCGGGTTAGTCCCGCGTTCTGGTCAGTATGAAAAACGCAGTCAGCATCAGCACGGTCAGGCCCAGTAGCGCGGTCGAGATCGCGTTGACCTCGGGGGTCACGGCGCGGCGCAGCTGGCCCAGCATGTAGGTGGGCAGAGTGTCCTGACCGGCGGATTTGACGAATTCGGTGATGATGACGTCATCCAGCGAGATGACGAAGGCCAGCATCGCCCCCGCGATCACGCCGGGCATCATCAGGGGCAGAGTCACCCGGCGGAATGTCTGCCAGGGCGTGGCGTAAAGGTCAGAGGCGGCGATCTCCAGCGACAGGTCCATCCCTTCCAGCCGGGCACGGATCGGCAGATAGGCGAAAGGGATGCAGAACGCCGCGTGGGCCAGGATCAGATAGCCCAACCCGGTATAGCCGGTGGCCACCTTGACGGCGGCAAACACGATCAGCAGGGCAACGGCGGTCACGATCTCGGGCACCATCAGCGGCTGGTTGATCATCACGTAGATCAGCGTCTCGCCCTTGAACCGCCCGGTCCGCGTGGTCGCCAGCGCGGCCATCGTCGCCACCGTCGTGGCAATCCCCGCCGCCGAGGCCGCAATGATCAGCGAGCGCAGCGTCGCCTCCTGCACCTGGGTGTTGTCCCAGGCGATGCCGTACCAGCGCAGCGAAAACCCGCCCCAGATCGCCACGGTTTCCGAGCCATTGAACGAATAGACCACCAGCGTCACGATCGGCAGGTACAGCGCGACAAAGGCCGTCAGCGCGATCGTCGCAAAGCCCGGCAGGCGCGTGACCGAGAAATCCTTGCGTTTAGCCATGGGGCCCCTCCCGGTTCGAGACGCGGACATAGGCCAGCAATGCCGCGCCCACGATCAGCAGCAACAGCATCGACAGGGCCGAGCCCAGCGGCCAGTTGCGGCCCTGTCCGAATTGCAGGTCGATGAAATTGCCGATCATCATGTTCTTGCCGCCCCCCAGCACGCGCGGGGTGACATAGGCACCCAGCGAGGGCACGAAGACCAGGATCGAGCCGGCGATGATCCCCGGCTTCACGATCGGCAGCACGATCCGCCGCAACACCCGCCAGCGCGAGGCGTAGAGGTCATAGGCGGCCTCGATCAGGGTGAAATCGAACCGGTCGATCGAGGCGTATAGCGGCAGCACCATCAGCGGCAGATAGACATAGGTCATGCCGATCAAAACGGCCGTGTCGGTGTACATGATTTGCAGGGGTTGCTCGATCAGACCCAGCGCCATCAGGGCCGAGTTCAGCAATCCCTGATTGCGGATCACCTCCATGATCGCGAAGGTGCGGATCAGCAGGTTTGTCCAGAACGGAATTGTGATCAAAAACAGCCAAAGCGCCCGTCGCCCGCGCGGCTGCGTGGCGATGAACCAGGCCGTCGGAAAGCCGAAGACAAAGGTCGTCAGCGTGGTCAGCAGGCTGAGTTTCACCGACCGCCAGAAGATCCGCAAATGCGCATCGGCCAGCCCGACCGTGTCATCGAAGATGTCGCGCTGAAAGAAAATCTGGAACCAACCATCCAGCGAGAAATTCCACCTCACGCCGGAATAATCGCCCGGTTCCAGAAAGGAATAGATCAGCACCACCATCAGCGGCCCCAGCGCCCCCAGCGCCAGAACCGTCAGGGCGGGGGCGGACAGCAACCAGTTGCGCCGGACCCGCGCCGCTTCGGCGATTTCTTCCGCTTGAGAGGCCATGCTTCAGTCCTCCAGCACCTGGATCGCCTCGGGCGCAAAGCCCAGGGTGATCGCCTGGCCTTCGTGCAGCGCCGCCTCGCCAGAGGGCGAGGTTTGCATCCGTGCCACGACCTCGGTGCCGTCGGACAGCCGCGCGTGGCTGTGCATGTCGGTGCCAAAATATACCAGTTGCGTGACGGTCGCGGACAGGCCCTGATCGGCGGGCCGGATCTGCTCGGGGCGCAGGGCGACGGTCACCTGACCCTGCCGCCCCTTGGTCTGCGCCGGGGTCAGATCGATGCGAAATCCGCCGGGCAGGGTCAGGGTCTGGCCGGACAGGTCGGCCGAAAGGAAGTTGGTTTCCCCAATGAAGTCAGCCACAAAACGGTTGGCGGGCTTGGTGTAGATATCCCGGGGCGACCCGATCTGAAGGATTTTCCCCGCGCTCATCACGCCGATCCGGTCGGACATGGTCAACGCCTCTTCCTGGTCATGGGTGACGAAGATGAAGGTGATCCCGGTCTCGGTTTGCAGGCGCTTCAGTTCGCTCTGCATCTCTTTGCGCAGCTTCAGATCCAGCGCGGACAGCGGCTCGTCCAGCAGCAAAACCTTGGGGCGAGGGGCCAGCGCGCGGGCCAGCGCGACGCGTTGTTGCTGCCCGCCCGACAGCTGCGAACAGCGCCGGTTGGCCATCGCCTCCAGCTTGACCAGAGCCAGCATCTCGGCGGCGGTTTCCTCGACTTCGCGCCTGGGGCGTCCCTGCATTTCCAGCCCGAATCCGACGTTCTGGGCGACCGTGAGATGCGGAAACAGCGCGTAATTCTGGAACACGGTATTGATCGGCCGCAGGTTCGGAGGGTCGGCTGTGATGTCATTTCCGTCCAGCAAAATCTGCCCGGCGGTGGGCGTCTCGAAGCCCGCGATCAGACGCAAAAGGGTGGTTTTCCCGCACCCCGATGGCCCCAGCAAGGTGAAGAATTCGCCTTTGCCAATCTGGACGGAAACGTCCTTCAACGCCACGACGGCAGCCTGGCCATCGCCGTAGGTTTTACGGGCCGAAATCGCCTCGACGGCGGGGGGGGTGGGCACGGGGGGGGCTCCTTTTTTGGCGCGTTATTTGATCAAATGATGCGGGGGTGGGGCCTTTCTGGCAAGGTTTTTGTCCGCGTAACCGGAGTTAAACCCGGCCCCTCAACCCCGTTTTGCCCAATTTTCACGCAGGATTTCGGCCTGGACTTTCGCGCTATTGGCGAAAAAATATCCCTGAAAACAAGGGTATGCGGGCCCTGCGGCGTCACCAGATGAACGCGCGCCACGTTCCGCTTTGCGATGGGCCCCGGATGGATAGGCTGGCCCGAGTATCTTTGTTTTTGCCAGACGGAAACCGCGCATGTCCTCGCTTTACTCGCCCGACCAGACCTTTGGCTGCATTCCGATGGAGCTGGCTATGTCATTGCCCGGAAGAGAGATTTTCCGAAAAATGATGGCCGGAGAGATTGATCCTCCGCCTATTTACAGAAAAATGAATCTAAAAATGACGGCCGCCGAGGACGGGCTGACGCGCCATGTCGGGCGGCCGGATGAAAGCGACTATAACCCCATCTCGACCGTGCATGGCGGCTGGATCGGCACCATTCTGGACGCGGCGATGGCCAGCTGCATCCATACGTTGTTGCCCGTCGGCATGGGCTTTACCACGTTGGAATATAAGGTGAATCTGGTCCGTCCGCTGACCGTGAAAACCGGAGGCGTCACCTGCGAAGGGCGCGTGATCCATTTTGGCCGGACCACCGCGACCAGCGAAGCGCGGCTGTCCGATGCCTCTGGCAAATTGCTGGCGCATGGGGTCGAAACATGCTCGATTTTTTCGATCAAATCCTGAGAAACCCCCGCCGGAACGAGGGTTTCACACGGGCTTAACCAGCCGAATCGTAAGAAAACGGGCGAAAATCGTACGCCCGTTTTTGCGGGGTCAGAGCACCTCGGCCACGGCCTCGACGGTGGCGGCGACGATGCGGTCGGCCTCGGGCCGGGTCAGGCAGAAGGGCGGGGCGAAGCCCAGAATGTCGCCCTGCGGCATCGCCCGCCCGATCACGCCACGCGACAGCAGTGCGGCGGCCAGACGCGGCCCGACCTTTTGCGCGGGGTCAAAGAAGGTGCGGTCGTCCCGGTCGGCGACGAACTCGACCGCGCAGAGCATGCCCTCGCCGCGGACCTCGCCCACGTTCGGGTGATCCGCCAGCGCGGCGCGCATCGTGTCGTTCAGATAGCGGCCAACGGTGGCGGCGTTGTCGATCAGGCTCAGCTGATCCAGCAGGCGCAGGTTGGCGACCCCGGCAGCGGCGCCAACCGGGTGGGCGGAGTAGGTCCAGCCATGCCCGATGGGGCCGTTTTCGTCAGTGCCCTGTTCCAGCACCTTCCACATGCGATCCCCGACGATGGAACCGGAGAGCGGCGCGTAGGCCGAGGTCAGGCCCTTGGCGATGGTGATCAGGTCGGGGCGGATGCCGTAATGATCGGAGCCGAACATGGAGCCGAGACGACCGAAGCCGGTCACGACCTCGTCCGCGATCAGCAGGATGTCGTGACGGTCCAGCACGGCCTGGATCGCGGGCCAGTAGCCCTCGGGCGGGGGGACGATGCCGCCGGTGCCAAGGACGGGTTCGCCGATGAAGGCGGCGATGGTGTCTGCGCCTTCGCTTTCGATCAGGGCCTCAAGCTCGGCCACGCAATGGGCGGTGAACTGCGCCTCGGTCATGTCGGGGCGGGGGCGGCGGAAGTAATAGGGCGCCTCGGTATGGATGACCTGCGACAGGGGCAGGTCGAATTTCGCATGGAACAGGCCAAGCCCGGTGAGCGAGCCGGTCATCAGGCCCGAGCCGTGATAGCCGCGCCAGCGCGAGATGATCTTCTTCTTCTCGGGGCGGCCGAGGATGTTGTTGTAGTACCAGACCAGCTTGATGTTGGTTTCGTTGGCATCCGAGCCGGAGAGGCCGAAATAGACCTTGCTCATGCCCTTGGGGGCGCGGTCCAGAACCATGTGGGCGAGGGTGATGCTGGCCTCGGTCCCGTGGCCGACATAGGCGTGGTAATAGGCCAGTTCGCGCGCCTGATCGGCGATGGCTTCGGCGATCTCGGGGCGGCCATAGCCGACGTTGACGCAGTAAAGCCCGGCGAACGCGTCCAGCAGGTCATTGCCGTCGCGGTCGGTGATGGTGCAGTCGCGGGCGGTACGGATGATGCGGCTGGGGGTCTCGCCGCGGGCGTGCTGGGCCAGGTGCGTGGACGGGTGGAAGAAGCTGTCGCGGTCCCATTGTGCCAGCTGGTCATTCGTCAGCATGTGCTGTCCTTTCGTGCGGTGATGCGTGGATTTCGATTGACGGGGCGGGCCCGGTTTGCGCAGAGTTGTGCACAACTGGCCTCGAGTCGCAACCCGGCAAATGCGGAATTATGCCTGATAGCGGGGAAACGGGCCGGGATGCATTCATCATATGTACACAAGTTGAGGTCACATGCCCGCCGGAGCTGCCCCCTTTACCGCCGCCGAATATGCCCGCCGCCTGGCCCTGACCCGCGCCGAGATGGCGCGCCGGGGGATCGAGCTGATGTTCGTCACCGACCCGTCCAACCAGGCGTGGCTGACGGGCTATGACGGCTGGTCCTTTTACGTGCATCAGGGCGTGTTGCTGCCGATGCAGGGCGATCCGATCTGGTGGGGGCGCTACATGGACAGCGTCGGCGCGGGGCGGACGTGCTGGATGGAGACGACCCATATCCACGGCTATGCCGACAATTACGTGCAATCGACCGAGCGCCACCCGATGCAGGATCTGGCCGGACATATCCGCCGTCTGGGCTTGGAAACCGCGCGGATCGGGGTCGAGATGGAGAACTACTATTACTCGGCCAAGGCCCATGCGGTGCTGGCCCAAGAGCTGCCGAATGCCGAACTGGTGGATGCGACGGCACTGGTGAACTGGCAGCGGATCGTGAAATCCGAGGAGGAGCTGGGATTCATCCGCAAGGCGGCGCGGATCTCCGAAAAGGTCATCACCACGGCGGTGGAAAAGGCCGAGCCGGGGCTGCGCAAGAACGAACTGGTGGCCGAGATCTACCATGCCGCGCTGACGGGCGTGGGCGAGGATTGGGGCGATTACCCGGCGATCGTGCCGCTGACGCCCTCGGGGCTGGATGCCACCGCCGCGCACCTGACGTGGAACGGCGAGAAGATGCGCGCGGGCGAGGCGACCTTCTTTGAGCTGTCGGGCTGCTATCGCCGCTATCACGCGCCTTTGTGCCGGACGGTGTATCTGGGCACCCCGCCGGACGAGATGCGGGCGGCGGAGGTCGCGCAGATGGAGGGGATCGAGGCGGGGCTGAACGCCGCGCGGGCGGGCAACCGGACCTGCGATATCGCCAACGCCTTCATGGATGCGCTGCGCCGTCACGGGATCAAGCGCGAGGGGCGGGCGGGCTATCCCGTCGGCCTGAGCTATCCGCCGGATTGGGGCGAGCGGACGGCCTCGATCCGCACTGAGGACCAGACGGTGTTGCAGCCGGGGATGGTGTTCCACTTCATGCCGGCGCTGTGGATGGACAGCTGGGGGCTGGAGACGACCGAGACGATCCTGATCCGCGAGGATGGCGCGGCCGAGGCGCTGTGCAACGTGCCGCGCAAGCTGTTCGTGAAGGGGTAGCGCATGGACGATCTGGCGCGGTGTCGGGATATTCTGGGCGATCTGATCGGGTTTCCGACAGTGACCAGCGACAGCAATCTGGCCTGCATCGCCTATATCGCGGAAAAGCTGGGCGAGGCAGGGGCGCGGGTGGAAATCCTGACTGACCCGAGTGGGCAGAAGGCGAACC
Source organism: Thalassobius vesicularis (assembly GCF_004799325.1). GTDB lineage: Bacteria > Pseudomonadota > Alphaproteobacteria > Rhodobacterales > Rhodobacteraceae > Thalassobius > Thalassobius vesicularis. Next base: position 36,807 of record NZ_SSMD01000011.1, on the reverse strand, counting down.
TGTTCGCCACGCTGGGGCCGGAACGCTCGGGCGGGCTGGTGCTGTCGGGGCATACGGATGTGGTGCCGGTCGAGGACCAGCCGTGGACGACGGACCCCTGGCGGATGGAGGAGCGCGACGGGCGGCTTTACGGGCGCGGGGCCTGCGACATGAAGGGGTTCGTGGCGGCCTGTCTGGCCAAGCTGGACGTGCTGAAGGCGGCTGCGGTGGAGCGGCCGATCCATTTCGCCTTTACCCATGACGAGGAGATCGGCTGCGTCGGTGCGCGCGATCTGGTCGAGGTGCTGAAGGCGCGCGACGTGCGCCCGGCGCTGGCCGTGATCGGGGAACCGACGATGATGCAGGTGGTCGAGGGGCATAAGGGTTGCTGCGAATACACGGTAACCTTCACGGGGGCCGAGGGGCACGGATCGGACCCGGCGCGCGGGGTGAACGCGGTGGAATACGCGGCGCGGTATGTGAACCGGCTGCTGGAGCTGCGGCAGGCGCTGATGGATCGCTGCCCGCCGGGGTCTCGGTTTGAGCCGCCGTTCACCACGCTGAACGTGGGCGGGCTGCATGGCGGGCACTCGCACAACGTGATCGTCGGCAAGGCGGTGCTGGACTGGGAAATGCGGCCCGTGGTCTGGGACGATCTGGATTTCGTGAAGGCCGAGCTGGAGGCCTTTGTGGGCGACGTGCTGCTGCCGCAGATGCGGCGGGTGGCGCCGAATGCGGACATCACCACCCAGACAATCGGAGAGGTTGCAGGCCTGACCCCGATGGCGCAAAACGCGGCGCGGGATCTGATGTGCAAGCTGACCGGCGCGAATGGCGCGGGGCTGGTGCCGTTCGGGACCGAGGCGGGGCTGTTCCAGCAGATCGGCATGGACGCGGTGATCTGCGGGCCGGGCTCGATCGAGCAGGCGCACAAGCCTGACGAATACGTGGCGTTGGACCAGCTGGCCCAGTGCCTGCAAATGCTGGACCGGCTGGGGGCCGAGTATGGACGACGCGGCACTTGATACGATGACGGCGCGGGACCGGGTGGACCTGTTGCATCAGGAAATCCGCGACCGGATTTGCCTGCTGGATTATTTGCCGGGGTCTCGGCTGTCGGAAACCGAGCTGGCGCAGGAATTCGGCATCTCGCGCACCCCGTTGCGGCGGGTGCTGGCGCGGCTGGAGGACGAGGGGCTGCTGCGCTCGGTCCACGGGGTGGGGACGATGGTCACCGACGTGGATTACGCGGAACTGGCGCAGGTCTACCGGCTGCGCAAGGAGCTGGTGCTGCTGCAAACCCGGCTGGACCCGGTGCCGGTGAGTGACGCTTTGCTGGCGCGGGTGCGGGCGATTTTGCAGCGGGCGGAGGGGTTGGAGAGCGCGCCCTCGGCCCGCGAATTCATGCGGATGGATCGGGACATGTTCCTGGCGCTGCTGGAGCTGACCGATAATGCGCCGCTCAGGCAGATGTCGGAGCGGCTGTATTTCCGGACGGCGCGGATCTGGTTGCAGCAGGTGACGGCCTCGCACATCGACTTGATGCAGGAATGCCGGATCTACGCGCGCGAGGCGGCCGAGATCCTGAACGCGCTGGAACTGGGCGATCTGGACGCGGTGGGGCATATCCGGCGGGCGCATATCTCGCTGAGTTTTGCGCGGATGAAGGGCTAGCCGAACAGGCGCAGGAACAGCCGGTAGGGCAGGAAACGGCCCCATGTGAATACCCATGAAAAAGGCGCGGGGAAATCGGTCTGGAACCGGCCCGAGCGGATCGCGCGCAGGGCGTGGCGGGCGGCGGTTTCAGGCTCCATCATCTGCGGCATGTCGAAATCGTTCAGCGCGGTCAGGCGGGTGCGGATGAAGCCGGGGTTGATCAGGCTGACGCGGGTGCCGGTGCCGCGCAGGTCGGCGTAGAGCGTTTGCGCCAGATGCATCAGCGCGGATTTCGAGGCGCCGTAGCCGATGGCCCCCGGCAGGCCGCGATGCCCGGCAAGCGAGCCGATCAGCACCAGATGCCCGGCATCGCGGGCGGTGCAGTGCGGGACGGCGTGGTTCAGCACATGGACGGCCCCCATGAAATTGGTCTGGCACATCCGGGTGACGGCGGGGGCGTCCCAGTCTTGCGCGGTCATCGGGGCGTAGGTGCCGGCGCAGTAGATCAGGCCGTGCCAGTCGCCCGCCTGCTCAAAGGCGGCGGCGACCGAGGCGGGGTCGGTCGCGTCCATCGGCAGGGCTTGGGCGTTGTCGAGCGTGTTGGCGAGATCGGTCAGGCGCTGGGCGTTGCGGGCCGACAGGATCAGGCGTGCGCCTTGAGCATTCAGGGCTTGGGCGAGGGCGCGGCCCAGCCCCTCGGACGCGCCGACGATCCACCATGTTTGCCCGGCGAAGGGCTGGGTCATTGGCCCGGCCCGTGCGGGATCGGTCGCATGACGGCGGTCAGTTCGGCCACTTTCAGGCCGAACTTGCGCAGCTCGGAGCGGTTGAGGATGGTGCCGTCGTCCAGCAGATACAGCCAGTCGGTGACGTCAAGGACGTGGCCGCCGGCGTCGGGCTCCAGCCGGATGCGGTAGGTCAGGCGGGCGGTGCAGCCGGATTGCTGGCCGTGTGCGGTGCCGATGATGTCGGGGGCAGTGGCGGTGAAAGCGCCGTTTTCACCCATGCGCAGGGTCCATTCGCGGTGCTGGGTGCGGCCGGTGGCGTAGGTGAAATCCTCGGACAGGATGCCGAGGTCGCCCTGCCAGTCCCCGTGCATCCGGGCGGTAAACCGGGCGGACAGGCGGCCGGTGGGGCCGTGGATCATGCCCTCGCACTGGATCGGGCCGCTGAGGGCGTAGCGGATGTCCATCGCGGGGCCGGTGCCGGTGTAATCGGCGGGGCGCTGGTTGCGAAAGCCAAGGCCGGGGCGCCAGAGCGCCAGCACAAGCAACAGGACAAGGGTGAGGAGGAGGGCGGTCATGGGTGTCTCGGGTGTCAGGCGTGGGTCAGGCGGACCTGAACGACGTCGGTCTGGCCGGTGGCGAAAGAGGCGGCGCAGATGTCCAGGTAATAGCGCCAGCTGCGCAGGAAGCGCGGGCCGTAGCCCAGCGTTTGCAGCTTTGGCGCGGCCTCGGTCAGGCGCTGGGCCCAGAGGCGGCAGGTCTGGCCGTAATCCGGCCCGAAGGCAAAGCTGTCGGCGACGTGCAGCCCGGCGCGGCGGGCCTGATCGGCGATCACCCCGTCCGACAGCAGCATCCCGCCGGGAAAGGTGTGCTGGCGGATGTAGTCCGAGCTGGTCCGGTAGGTTGGGAAGTAGTCGTCGGACACGGTGATGGCCTGGATCATGGCAGTGCCGCCTTCGGCCAGTCGGTCCTTGAGGGTGCGGAAATAGGTGGGCCAGTAGCGTTCGCCCACGGCCTCGATCATCTCGATCGAGACGATGTTGTCGAAGCGGCCGGTCTGGGCGCGGTAGTCGCGCAGCTCGATCCGGGCGCGGCCGTCGAGGCGGGCGTCGGCATAGCCCTTCTGGCTGGGCGACAGGGTGATGCCGGTGACGGCGTGACCCCGGCGGGCGGCGGCCTCGGCGAAGCCACCCCAGCCGCAGCCGATTTCCAGAATGGATTCGCCGGTCATGGCGTCCAGCACACGGTCGTTCTTGCGGGCCTGCGCGCTGTGCAGGTCAAGGCCGGGGCGGTCGAACAGGGCGGCCGAATAGGTCATGCCGGGGTCCAGCCAGAGCTGGTAAAACTCGTTCCCGACATCGTAATGGGCGCGGATATTGCGCGAGGCCCCCCGGCGCGAATTGGCGCGCAGCACGCGGTCGGCCAGCCGGTATTTCAGCCCCGCCCAGAAGCCCGGATAGGCATAGGCCGTCAGCGCGGACAGGTTCAGCAGGGCGACTTGCACCAGCGCCTCGACATCCGGAGAGTCCCACAGCCCGTCGACGTAGCTTTCGCCCAGACCGATATCACCGCGCGCGGCCAGGGCGGTGACGACGGCCCAGTCGCGGATCTGCATCTCGGCCTCGGGGGTGCCGGCGCCAAAGCGGTGGGTGTCGCCCTCGGGGGTGCGCAGGGTCAGGGTGCCGCGCGTGATGCGGGCGCAGCTGTCCAGAAAGTCGTGCTTCACGCGTCGGGTGAGGAGGTGCATGGGGTGATCTCCGATTGCGGGGGCAGGGGGCGGGTGCGGTAGCGCGCGCCCTTGAGTTTCAGGCGTAGCGCCTGCCAGTAGATCAGCGCGACGGTGCGCATGGCCCCGGCGGGGCGGCGCAGGGTGGCGGACAGGATAGCGGCGTTGGTCAGCGGGCGGCGTGGGCCGGTCAGCGTGGCGACCAGACCCTGCGCGCCGTTCTGATGCGCGATGCGGATGGCGATGCGGTCGGGCGATATGTCGAAGGTAAAGCGGTAGCCGCCCGCGATGTCCTGAAACGGCGAGACGTGAAAGATCTTTTGCGCGTCGACCGGGGTCTGGCCGGTGAGCGGGGCGAAGCCGGGCAGGTGGCACAGGTAGTTGTGGCGGTCGCCGAAGGTGTTGTTGACCTCGGCGATCACGGCCAGCAGGTCATCGCCTGCAAAGGCCAGCCAGAAGCTGATGGGGTTGAACACGTAGCCCAGGATCGCGGGCTGGGTCAGCAGGTACAGCCGGTAGGGGCCGGGCAGACCGGCGCGGGCCAGCTGGTTGCGCGCCCAGTCGGCCCCCAGACCCGCGCCGCGCGGGCCGCCGTGGTCGCGGTCACGCACGCAAAGCAGGTTCCAGCGGTTGCGCGAGAACAGCGCGGGGCCCGAGCGGTCCTCGGGCTCCAGCAGGACGTAATCCACGCCGTAGCGAAAGGCGTTGCGGATCTCGCCCCGGCGGGCGTGGGTGGTGATCCCGGGGATATGCTGGGGCGCGGTCATTCTGCGGCCAGACGGGCAGGGGTTTGCTGGCCGATCGCCTCGGCCACGCGGACGGCGCTGGCAAATCCGTCCTCGTGAAAGCCGTGGCGCAGCCAGGCACCGGCGAACCATGTGTTATTGGCGCCCTGCATCGCGGCGATGCGGGTTTGGGCGGCCAGTGCGGCGCGGTCGAAGACCGGGTGGCGGAAGGTGTGGGCGTCGTAGATCGCGGCCTCTTGCACCGGGTGGGCGGGGTTGAGGGTGACGAACAGCGGGTCGGTTTCGGGGATGCCCTGCAGGCGGTTCATCCAGTAGGTCACGCCGATCTGCGAGCGCTGCTCGCCCGTTTGGGCCTGGTACACCCACGATGACCAGCAGGACCGGCGGCGCGGCATCTGCGTGATATCGCGGTGCAGCACCATCTGATTGTCCTGATAGCGGATGTCCGAGAGGGCGCGGCGTTCCTCAGTCGTCGGATGGGCCAGCAGTTTCAGCGCGGTGTCCGAGTGGCAGGCCAAGATAACCTGGTCATAGGTTTCGGCGGGGGCGTCGTGCAGGTGCACGGTGGCCTGACCGGGCAGGCGGGTGACGGCGCGGACGGGGGCTTTGGTGCGGATCTGGACACCGCGGGCGCGCAGGTTCGCCTCGAGCCGCCGGACGTACTCGATGCTGCCGCCCGAGACGGTCCACCATTGGTGCTGGCCGGTGGCGGACAGCAGGGCGTGGTTGCGGAAGAACTGCACCAACGCGCGGGCGGGGAAATCACGGATGCCGCTGGCAGGGGTCGACCAGATCGCGCCGCAGACCGGCAGCAGGTAGTAGTCGCGGAACCAGCGGCCGAGGTTCAGCTGTTCGATCAGGTCGCCGATGGTCAGGTCGTCCGAGGTGGCGGCGGCCTCGGCCTGCGCGTTGAAATGCAGGATGTCGCGGACCATGCGGGCGAAACCGGGGCGCAGCAGGTTGCGTTTCTGGCCGATCAGGGCGGAAAGATCGCGCAGGCCGTACTCGACCCGGCCGCCGTCGATGGTGGCGCCAAAGGACATGTCCGAGCGGTGCACCGGCACGTCCAGATCCGCGAACATCCGGGTCAGGTGCGGGTAGTTCACGTAGTTGAACACGATGAAGCCGGTATCGACGGGCTGATCGCCGTTTCGGCCCGCAAGGACCGTGCGGGCATGGCCGCCCAGGCGGGGCTCGGATTCATAGAGGGTGACGTGGTGGCGGCCTTGCAGCAGCCAGGCGGCGGCCAGACCCGAGATGCCTCCGCCGATGATGGCGATGCGCTGGCCGTTGGAATGGGGCAGGTCGAAGGACATTGTTTCTCCGCGATTTTTCTGGATTACTGGCGGGGCGCGGGTTTGGATCAAAAAAATGATCCAAGCGGCGGGCAGGTCCGTAGAAGGGGTATGTTTACCTGTGAGCAGACATATGAGCCCATCGAAGGAGGCGTGCCCGTTGCGGCCGCGACCCCCCGAATGAGCGACGACCGGTCCGCCCTGTCCGAGCAGACCGGCTGGATGCTGCGCGTGCGCGATGCGCGCGACAAGGCTGCGTTTGCCCGGCTGTTCGACCATTACGCCCCGCGACTGAAGGCGATGGGGATGCGGGCCGGATTGGGGGCTGCGCAGGCCGAAGAGGTCGTGCAGGACGTGATGCTGAAGCTGTGGGACCGGGCGGCGCAGTTCGATCCGGACCGGGCGCAGGTCTCGGCCTGGATCTACCAGATCGCGCGCAACCAGATGGCCGACCTGCGGCGCAAGGAGTTCCGCCCCGTCCCCGAGGCCCTGCTGACCCCGGAGGAACCGGAACCCGACGCCGCGCAGGCCGTCGCGCTGGAACAGGAAACAACCCGGCTGCGCAAGGCGCTGTCCGCGCTGTCGGACGAGCAGCGCCAACTGGTCGAGATGGCCTATCTGGGCGAGCTGAGCCATGCCCAGATCAAGGAAGGCACCGGCCTGCCGCTGGGAACGATCAAATCCAGAATACGCCTTGGCCTGGACCGGCTGAGGCACGAGTTGAAAGGAACGCGCCCGTGACGACCGGGATCACGCACCATATTCCGCAGCCTTTGCTGGTGGCCTATGCCTCGGGGGCGTTGCCGCATCCGTTCGCGCTGGTGGTGGCCAGCCATATCTCGCTGTGTGACGAATGCCGCGCGCAGGCCGTGGCGCACGACCATGCCGGCGGCGCCGTGCTGGAGGAGCTGTCGGGCAGCGATCTGTCCGAAGGGCTGAAGGGCGACGTGCTGGCGCTGCTGGATGCTCCGCGTGTGCAGGCGCGTCCGCAGGGCCGGGTCGGCCCCTATCCGGGCCCGGTGATGGAGGCGCTGAAGGGCGCCCCGCCGCGCTGGAAACGCATGGGGCTGGGCACGCGGCAGACGATTTTGCACGACGGGCCCGAAGGTTCGGTCCGGTTGCTGTATATCCCGGCCGGGCAGGCGGTGCCGGATCACGGCCATAACGGGCTGGAGCTGACGCTGGTGCTGCAGGGCGCGTTCCGCGACGAAACCGGCCGCTTTGGCCCCGGTGATCTGGAGGTCGCGGACGACGCGCTGGAGCATACGCCGGTGGCTGAACCGGGCGAGCCGTGCATCTGCCTTGCGGCGACCGATGCCTCGCTTCGGTTCAGCTCTTTCGTGCCGCGGCTGTTGCAGCCGCTGTTCCGGATCTGACCCGTCAGGGCGTGGGCGCGTTGAAGAACAGCACGTCCAGTTCGCGCGTCGGGGTAAAGTTGCGCTTGTGCGATTCAAATCGCGTGGGCGCGGTCTTTTTCAGCCCGTCAAAGCACAGGCTGACCAGCGCGTCGGTGCTGGCCTTGTCGATGATCAGGGTGAAGTCCTGGATCGGCCCGCGCCAGTTGGCCCCGGTGGTCAGCACGTAGCGCACCTGCGTGGTCACGATCGCCCCGTATTGCGTGGTGCTGAGCTTCTTGCTGACGGCGTTCTTTTCGCCGTCGGACATGCAGTAATCCGCCGGGTTGAATTCGCGCAGTTTCGGGTCCGACAGGATGAACCCGCCCGCCACCGGGGTATAGGTGTGGCGCACGCGCACGTCGCGGAAGGGCGGGAAGGTCTGGCTCCAGAAATAGGTGGCGCGGATGGTCCAGCGTGGTTCGGGGTCGTAATTGCCGTTCCAGCGCACCAGATCGGCGGCGGCCATCCAGTCCTTCATCTCTTGCGGCAGGGCGCGCAGGCTTTGCATCACCATGTCATAATCGAGCGAGCCGATGGGGACGCCGTAGCCTTCGAGGTACTGGGTGACGTCGATGCCGTTGCGCAGGGCGCGCAGTTCCAGGTTGGGGGATTGTTCCACACCGTCGATCCACAGCCGGAAGCCCAGCCGCTTGGCCACCGTGTCCCCGGCCTGGCCCAGCAATTCGGGGCCGTACCAGGCCAGATCGTATTCCGGCAGCGGAAAGGCGACCAGCGTTGTGGTGCCCATGTCGTCGGCGGCGCGGAACACGTAGTCGACGGTGATCGCGTCGGGGCGGATTTCCAGCACCTCGGACAGGATCTCGACCGGGGCGTCGCGCACAAGGCGCAGGCCCCCGGCCTCCATCACGGCGGCCGAGTCGTTGGCCAGCGCGGGCAGGGGTGCCAGAAGGCTGGCCCCCAGCAGGGCGGATTTGAACAGGGATTTCAGGGTCATGTCTGTTCCTTTTACCTCAGTTATAGCCCCAGCGGCCGATCGAGCCGCCGCCAGTGCCCTGCCGGTTGTCCGGCAGGCCCAATGCGGGCGGTTTGTAGCCCAGATTCGAGAGCGGGGGCCTGACGCGGCGGGGTGCCACGACATTGTCGGTCAGATCGACCTGACCCACGCGGGACGAGCGATACATCAGCGTGCCGTCGCCGGTCACTGTCATCACCTCGCCCCAGACCGAGAAGGTGGCCCCTTGCGCCGGTGCGTTGGAGTAGCTCTGGCACATGTTCTCGGACTTGGTGGCCAGACGTCCGCAGACCTCCCACGTGTTGGTGGCCATGTCGTATTTCGCCCAGTAGGCCTGACCGCAGGCGACCTGACCGTTCATGATGTTGGTCGGGCAGTCGAAGCGGAAGTTGAACGGCATGGAGCGGATGCGCTGTTCCGCCGAGGGGCTGGGGGCATGATCGACGGTGCTGCCGTAGACGTCCACATAGCCGTTGTTGTTGCTGCCCGCATTCATGCACATGGCCTGCGCCGAGGACACGACCATGTAATCGCCGGCGGGCAGCACCTGGTTCACCTGCGCCACACCCCGGCACCAGTCGGGCATGTTGGGGTGGCATTCGTCGCGCTGGTAATTCAGCGACAGCTGGACCGGGCCACGCAGGGTGGCGGACATGGAGTTGCCGCCGGTCTTTGTCCAGTTCACCCAGGTATTAAGGTGGGTCACCAGCGTCGGTTTGTTCAAAGAAAAACGTGCTTGGGTGGTCAGATCGCAGCGGCCTGTATTCGAGTTGCTGCTGATCAGGCCGGGTGTCCCGGAGCCGGAAGCAGAGCCGCCCGAGCCGCCCGAAGCTGCGCCCATCTCGCTGTTCTGACTGCCACCTTCGGAGATCAGGTAGACGTCCGAGACGCCGCCAAGCCCGCCGTAATCCAGCGCGTAGACCATCACGCGGTTGGGTTGGCCCATGCTGAGACGACCGGTGATGTCCAACTGCGAGGGGGCCGGGTCGAAGGTGCTGTTTGCGGGCAACTGGCCGATCTCGCGGCCGTTTTTCTCGCGCAGGCCCTTGCCGTCACGCATGCCGGTGGACAGGCAGGGCGCGTCGTTGATGCAGACGACCATGATGTTGTCGACATGGATCGGCTTGGTGCCGTCGGCATCGCCCGCGAAATAGACCTTGGCCCCCGGTTGCGGGGTGATGGTCAGCGATTTCGGGGGGGTCACGTCCAGCACCTTGCCGATGAAGGAGTCAGCGTCGATCGTGAAGCGCGCGCTGAGATGGCCGAGGAACGTCTCGCTTGCGGTGTCGGGCACGGCCGAAAACACCTTGATCGCCTGTTTGCCCGCCGGGGTGGTGCCGCCCGTGCCGCCCGTGCTGCGCGAGGCATCGGCCCAGGAGCGGGCCTCGTCCGGGGAGAGAAGGCCACGGTCCACGGCATCACGGCGGACGTCGTCGCGGCGTTTTTCCTCGCAGATGTTGTAGGCGGCCTGACAGGCGCTGCCCACGCCGGCGCGGCATTGTGTATAGGCCGAACCACAGACGCCCGGCAGGTCGGGAATGACCACCTTGGTTGGGGTCTTGGGAATGCCGATCTTGGGCAGGCCCACCTTGGGCGGCTTGACCCCACCCGGCGGCGGCGTGACGCCGTTCATCCGGTTGGCCCATGCCTGGCATTCGTCGTTGGTGCTGGGGCCGGTCAGGGGCGTGGACTTGCCCGAGATCAGCGCGGTGAGGCCGTCCATCAGGGGCGTGTCACAGGCGCAGAGGTGGAAGTTCATCTGGTTGCGCCCGCCGTAGCACTGCACCTCGGGGCGGGCAGTGGGGGGCGGTGGCGTTCCTGCGTTCATTCGGGCCGCCCATGCCTGACAGTCGCTAAGCGGCATGTCGTTGGTCATCGGGGTCGAGTTGCCAAGGATCAGGGCGGCGCGGCCGCTGATCAGGGTCTGATCGCAGGCGCAGATATGGTTGCCCATCTGGTTGCGGCCACCGACGCACAGGCGCTCGATCGGGGACGTGTTGAACTGCGCCTGCGCCGCCGGGGCGAACAGGGCAAATGCGGCGGCAAGGATGAGTGCGAGACGGATCATTGGTTTGCCTCCAGGGTGAACATGCGGCTGCCAAGGTCATTGCCGGCATGGGTCAGGGCCAGGCGGTAGTCGCCGGGCTGCCAGCCGGACGCGGGGCGCTGGATGGTGGCGTCGATCATGATCGCGCGGTCCACCGGGAAGTTGCCGATCGGGTAGTCGTTCGAGAACACGGTCTGGCCGCTGTCCAGATGCGTCAGGGTCAGCAGGATGCTGTCGCTGCGGACGGTGCCCAGAACGCCTGCTTTCAGTACCAGCTGCGGGGCCGAGGCGGGGATGACGTCCTGCGCCTGACCGGGCTGGGTGCCGATGGTCAGCAGGCCAAGGCCAAGGGGGATGTCCTCCATCTGCTTGGGCACGATGATGCGGAAGGTGTTCATGATCGCGGTCGCGTCATTGCCGCGCGCCTGTGCCTGATCGACGGGCAGCATGGCCCAGACGATGTACATCCGGGTCTTGCCCATCGGCAGGTAGGCGGCCATCGCGGCATAGGGCGCGCCGTTCACCGTCATGTCATAGCGGTGCAGCAGGCCGGTCAGCCCGCCCAGCAGGACGCTTTGTTCATGCGTCTTGCGCGAGTTGGCGAACATGTTTTCCTGCAACATGCCGATGAGTTGCTCGTCGGTATATTGCGGGCCGTGGTCCAGCGTGGTGACGCCCACGGCGACCACATCATCGGGCGAGGTGAACAGCCCGGTGCCGCCGGCGGGGTCGTCGGTCACGTCGCGGCCCCAGTCGTGCGGCAGGTCGATCTGCCAGCCCGATTTCGGCGCGGTATAGGTGGTGTCCAGCGTGATCGGGCCAGAGGCGGGGGCGCTGCACAACTCGAGCCGGGCCTTGCTGAGGACGGTCTCGTAGCGCTCATGCGCGCCGTTCAGCGAGAACACGATATGGGTGCAATTGGCCATGCCGCGGCATTTTTCAAACACGGGGTCGGTGCCGGGAAACTCGGCCCGGTCGCCCTGATAGGCGGTGTCCCAGATGCCGCCGGTGACGCGGGTGTGCAGGGTGACGTACTGGTACGGCCCCACCAGCGAAACCACGCGGATCGCGCTGTCCGGGGTGATCTTGCCGATCTCGACGGGCAGGTAAGTGCCGCCCTGACGGTATTTCGAGGGCGCGCCGGTGCCATCGGTTTCCAGCGTGCCCAGCGGTTCACAGGATTGCGCCAGCGCGCCAAGGGGCAGGCAGGCCAGACCCAGAGCCAGCAGGCTGTTGCGAAGGAATGTCATGGTCGTGGCCCTTTCAGTTCGAGAAGGGGACGATCTGGATGGCCTGAAGCATCCGCATCATCTCGGGTTGGTGCTGCATCAGGATGTCCTGCGGTCCGGTCACGTAGATCGCGTAGTAGACGCTGGGCTGCGCACGCTTGAACAAGAAGGTCAGCTGCCGGAAGGGCACACCGTTCTGGGTGTAGGTCGCGCCAAAGGACCAGCCGGGCATGGGGGTGCCGTTCTCGGCCATGTTGGCGACTTCTTGCGGGCCGTCCTGGTCGAATTGCACGTTCTGCATGTCCGACAGTTGCCCGCGCAGATCCTGCGCCCCGGCTTGCAGGTTGTCATAGGCGTCGCCGGCCAGTGCCTCGATCACGATCGAGGGGCGCATGTGGGCGGGGTATTCCATCAGGCCCACGCGCAGCACCCATGGCTGCGGCATGTCGGGGTGCCAGGCGTCGTAGCGGGTAAAGACGAATCCCAGTTCGGGGTGGGGTTCGGCGACCAGACCGGCGAACAGCTCGTCCCCTGCGGGGTCGCTGGCGGGCGGCGTGCTGGGCGCGTCGTCGGCATAGGCCGTCACCAGCGCGCCGGGACGGAAGGTGGCGAAGATCTTGTCATACTCGGGCGAGTAGGTGGCGAATTGCGCCTCGGCGGTGACGGTCAGAAGGATGTAGCCAACCGGGCCGTTGGCGGTGAAGAACCCGCCGATCGCCAGTTGCTGGCCGTCCATCGCCAGGCGCCAGGCCGCGACCTTGCCGGTCAGCCCGGCATGGGTGTCATCGGCGCTGCCCGCCAGCGTGCCGTTGGGCACGACATTGGCGCGGAACGCCTCGAGCAGTTGTTCGACCGTGGTGCCGCGGTTGAGGTGGATGGCGCGGACCTCGCCATAGGCGTTGCCGTCGGGGCTTTGGATCTTGAGGACGCTGTCGCTGCCCTCGGTCGCGGATTCGGTGTGCCAGCTGTCGGGGGTGGTCAGTTCGAACCCATAGGTCGGGTCCGTGTAAGAGCCCGCCGAAACCTGCGGCGCAAAACCCAGCGCCAAACTGATACCCAATACCAACGCTTTGAAATCGTTCGTCAAAAGACGCATGGGTAAAGTCCTTCTGTCTGTCGGAAATGAAAACTGAGGCCGGTTATTTCCGGCAAAGCGGTGTGATGTCGAAACTGATGATGCTGTCGTCCAGCATCTGGAACGCGACCTGACTGGAGCAGCCCCCGGCGGTGCGGGCGGTGCCTTGCAGGGTGGTGTTGCCGCCGCTGGCCTCGACCGAGGAGAACGAGACATCGGCATAGGGCTCGGCCCCGGCGAACATCTGGTCCAGCTGGGCAAGGGGCACCTGACGGCGCAGTTCCTGATGCAGCAGGGCATGGGCCTGCGTGATCTGGCCAGAGGTGGCCTGAAGCACGAAATTGCGGGCCGTATCCCGCGCCCCCGAGGTCAGCAGAACAACCGCCACCCCGGCCACGCCGGCAAGGGCGAGCAAGCCCAGAATGATCTTGAAAAACGTCTTCATCAGGATCCCCCTTTCCTTTTGAAACAAGGGGATTCTATGCCGGGAAAGTGATGTGTTCCTTGATGCGGATCATGTCGGCCCTTTCCGTCAGACGATTCCCAAAAGGGCCCGAAAGCACTGGCATCGGGGGGGCGGTTTGCTGTAATGGGATGCGATTAACCCCATCATACCCGACGGATCCCGACGATGACCCAGACCACCGCGCCTGCGCGCAAATCCGAATTGCTGATGCCTGCCGGTTCGTTGGAGCGGCTGAAGGTGGCGGTGCTGTACGGGGCGGACGCGGTCTATCTGGGCACGCCGGACATGTCGCTGCGCACCAAGTCCAAATTCTCGCTGGAGGATATCCAGGAGGGGGTGAAGTTTGCGCATGAGCACGGCGTTCGGGTCTACCTGACGCTGAACCTGTTCACCCATAACAAGGATGTCCCCAAGCTGGACGCCTACCTGGACACGCTGCGCGCGATCGGGCCGGACGGGGTGATCGTGGCCGATCCGGGGGTTTTCCACTTCCTGCGCAAACACGCGCCGGAGCTGCCGCTGCATATCTCGACCCAGGCCAACGTGGCCTCGTGGCTGACGGTGGATTTCTGGGCCGATCAGGGCGCCGAGCTGGTCGTGCTGGCGCGCGAAGTGACCTATGCCGAGATGGTCGAGATCCGCGAGAAATGCCCGGACGTGCGGCTGGAAACCTTCGTGCATGGCGCGATGTGCATGACCTATTCGGGGCGCTGCCTGCTGTCGAACTTCCTGGCCGAGCGGGGGGCGAACCAGGGCAACTGCGCCAACTCGTGCCGCTGGCAGTACAAGGTGCACATGAAGCTGAAGGACGGCACCATCAAGGAGCTGCCCCTGACCGAAGAAAACATGGAGCTGTTCGAGTTCGTGCTGGAGGAGGGCGTGCGCCCCGGTGAGTTCATGCCGATCGAAGAGGACATGCGCGGCTCGTACATCCTGAACTCGAAGGACATGTGCCTGATGCCCAAGCTGGACGACCTGCTGCGCGCGGGCATCGACAGCCTGAAGGTGGAGGGGCGCAACAAGAGCCCCTATTACGTGGCCACCGTGGCGCGGGCCTACCGGCGCGCGATTGACGCCTATTACGCGGACCCCGAGGGCTGGGACGCGGCGACCTATATGCAGGAGCTGGATGCCGCGACGAACCGGGGCTACACGATCGCCTTCCACGAGGGGCGGTTGCAGAACTATGCCCACGGGTACGAGCACACCAAGGCGATGGCGCCGTGGGAATTCGCGGGCATCATCGAGGAAACCCGCGAGGACGGGCTGATCCTGGCGGTCAAGAACCAGCTGGACGCGGGCGAAGTGCTGGAATTCCTGCCGCCCGATCCCTGGGCCGAGCCGGTGCTGCTGCGTCTGTACGAATTCCAGGTGGGCGACGAGGTGCGCGAGGCCGCTTATGGCAGCCGTCAGGACCGGGTGTTCATCCCGTACTCGGCCTTCGACCGCGAAGACCCGGACTCGGTGCGTCGGCGGTTCCCGCCCTACACCATCGTGCGCAAGGAAACCCTGCTGGCCGAGGACGAATGGCGCCGCCTGAAGCTGGACCGCACCGCGCAGAAGATCGAACTGGGCGAGGCGCGCGAGACCGCCTATCGCCGCCAGACCCGCATGCTGCAAGAGGCCATCGGGTCGGAGGTGATGGACAAACGCGCCCGGACCTCTCGCAAGGGGGCAGAGGGGTGCTGTGGGCGCGGCTGCAATGGCTGCCTGATGTTCTGGAACGACCCCGAATACGCCCGCGCACGCGAAATTCTGGCCACCCGCAAGCCCGGAGAGCTGCTGGAACGCGACATGCGCGAACCGGCGATCCCGCGCCTGGTCTGATCGCGCCGCACACGGATCTGACGCCCCGCAAGGCCCCGCCTTGCGGGGTTTTTCGTTTCCGGCCGATGCAGATCGATTTTGCACTTGCAGAAAAAACGACCAATTACGGGGGAATTATCTTTCGATATTTGCCGTATCATATTGGCAAATAAGAGATTATTTTTGAATCTTCATGCAGGTGAAAAATCTCTATGCAAATTGGAAAATTAAAGTTACCAATTTAAGGGTGCGCTGAGGGGCGCATCTTCGGACTGGCCTTGGGGAGGGCCGCCGGCCATCCCACCGCCGTCCGGATGAAATGGGAGGAAAAACATGCACAAGAAAGCACTCTCGCGGCGCTCGGCGCTGCGGAACATGGCGTTCATGGGCGCGGCCGGTCTGGCGGCTCCGTCCATCGCGACGGCTGCGGGCCAAACCACGACCTGGAAGATCCAGACCTCGTGGCCGGGCGGCGCGGGCCTGCAGATCTTCAAGGACTGGTGCGCCACCATCGTCGAGAAAACCGGGGGCGAGCTGGCATTCCAGCCGTTCGGCGCCAATGACGTCGTGGGCGATTTCCAGCTGTTCGACGCGGTGAAGAACGGCGTGCTGGACGCGGTGAACCCGTTCACCATCTACGCGCAGGGCATCATCCCGGCGGCGACGTTCCTGACCAGCTATCCGCTGGCGATGCGCAACCCGCATGAATTCGACGTGTTCTACTATGGCCTGGGCGGCCTGGACATCGCGCGCGAGCTGTACGCCGCGCAGGGGATGCATTTCGTCGGCCCCGTGCACCACGGCCCGAACATCATCCACTCGAAGGTGCCGATCCGCTCGGTCGACGACTTCCGTGGGCGCAAGATGCGCATGCCCGGCGGCATGGTGGCCGAACTGTTCACTGAACTGGGTGCTGAAACCACGGTTCTGCCCGGCTCGGAAATCTTCCCGGCACTGGAGAAGGGCACGATCGACGTGGCCGACTACGTGGGCCCGGCGGTCAACTACTCGCTCGGCTTCAGCCAGGTGACCAAGTACATCTCGATGGGCCCTCCGGGCTTCATGTCGGTGTACCAGCCGGTCGACATCATGGACATCACCGTGGGGCAGCCGTCGTGGGACAAGCTGAGCCCGCAGATGAAGCAGTTCGTGGAAATGGAGACGCAGTCGTACTCGATCCATCACCACGCGATGATCCAGAAGGCCGACCAGGAAGCCTGGGCCAAGTTCGAGGCCGACGGCACCGAAGTGACCCGCCTGAGCCAGGACGACGTGGAACTGATGACCGAGGTCGCCGTGCCGATCTGGTTCAAATACGCCAACCGCGACAAGAACGCCGCGCGCGTGTTCAAGATCCAGCTGGATTACATGATGTCCGGTTCGCTGGGCTACGTGACCAAAGAGCAGATTCAGGGCCTGGAACTGGATCTCTGAGACGCGGGACAACCGCGCATGGCCTGTGCCCCCCGGCGGGGTGCAGGCCCTTTCCGACTTTAGCACACTGAGACCGAGAGGGGTGGCATGCCAAGTCTCGAATTCACCTTGCCGCATTGGGCGTACTGGGCAGGGCTGATCCTGTTCCCGCTCATTGCGATGTCGCTGGCCAAGCGACCCAAGACCGAGAACCCGAAATATTCAGCCCCGCTGGGATACATGATCCTGGTGACGGGCGGCATGATGGGGCTGCATCGGTTCTATCTGAAAAACCTGTGGGGATTGCTGTTCATCCCGGTGTTCCTGGCGATCCTGGTTGGCAACAACCAAAGCGCCGGCGCCCGCGCGGACCTGTCGGATGCCGCGAATATCGTGCGGATGGCGGAAACGACCATCCAGCGCGAGACCGAGCGGATGAAGGCCGCCGAGGACAGCCTGCCCGGCCTGCGCGCCGATCTGGCCGCGACCGAGGAGGGCAGTTTTGCCCGCCGCAGCGCCGAGAAGAAGGTCGCCCGCGCCGAGGAACGCCTGACCAAGGGCACCGAGACTGTCACCCGCGCGCAGGCTGAACGTGACGCGGCACTGCCCGCCGAAACCGAGGCCAAGGCGCGCTATGACAAGTGGCATAACGTGTCGGCCTATGCGTTCTACCTGCTGCTGGCGGCGATGATCCTGGACGCGGTTTTGCTGCCGGGGATGCTGAAAAAGGCCAACGCCTCGATCCCGCCGAAGCAAGAGTTGACGGAGACCGAGAAGGCCCTGAAAGCGCTGGAAGAAGAAGAGCTTAAGGACGATTCCCGCCATGTCTCCTCGGGCTGGACTGGCTGGATCGACCGGCTGTCGCTGATCTGCGGCGAGTTCGTCAGCTACTGGGCGGTGATCGCGGTCTTCGTCTATTACTTCGAGGTGATCAGCCGCTACGTGTTCAACAGCCCGACCAGCTGGGCGCATGAATCCATGTACCTGATGTTCGGGATGCAATACCTGATCGCGGGCGCCTACGCGATGCTGTGCGAAAGCCATGTGCGCGTGGACATCTTCTATGCCCCGCTGTCGCGTCCGAAAAAGGCCTGGGCGGATCTGCTGACCTCGGTGTTTTTCTTTATCTTCGCCGGCACGCTGCTGGTGACATCCTACATCTTTGCCTTCGACGCGATCGCGGTGCCCACGGGCAACTCGGTCATCTCGGATTGGGCGCGTGGGCAGATCGGTTTCGGAGAGATGCTGACCAGCCTGAACCTGGCGCAATGGACCGATCCGGCGATCCGTTGGGGCGAGATCAGCTTCAACGAATGGGAGATTCCGCTTTGGCCGATGAAATGGGTCATGGTGATCGGTGGCCTGCTGCTGGTGCTGCAGGGCGTGTCCAAACTGGCGCAGGATCTGCGCGCCGTGGTGAAGGGGGCGTAACCGATGGGACTTGATATCGGAATCGAGTGGCTGACACTCATCATGTTCGGCTCGTTGCTGGTGCTGCTGATGGCGGGTCTGCCGTTGGCGTTTGTCACCGGCGGTCTGGCCTGCGTGTTCCTGTTCATCTTGGGTGATGAGCGCGCGCTGAACATCGTGCCCAGCCGGATTTTCCCGCAGATGACAAACTATCAGCTGTCGGCAATCCCGCTGTTCATCTTCATGGCCTCAATGCTTGAGAGGGCGGGGATCATCAACGACATGTTCGATGTGATCTACAAGGTCCTGGGCGGCGTGAAGGGCGGCCTGGCGGCGGCGACGATCATCGCCTCGACGGTGCTGGCGGCGATGGTTGGCGTGATCGGCGCGGCAGTGGTGACGATGGGGATCATCGCGCTGCCGGCGATGCTGAAGCGCGGCTACGATCCGAAGATCGCGATGGGCTCGATCATGGCCGGCGGTACGCTGGGCATCCTGATCCCGCCGTCGATCCTGGCGATCATCTACGCCGTGGTGGCCGAACAATCGGTGGGCGAGCTGTTCATCGGCGCGGTCATTCCCGGCCTGCTGCTGTCGGGCATGTACGTGGTCTATGTCGTCGTGCGCAGCTACATCAACCCGGACCTTGGCCCGCCCATCCCGATGGAGGAGCGGATCTCGACCGCCGAGAAGATGCGCCTGATGGGCAACATGGCGGCCCCGATCGCGCTGATCGCGGTAGTGCTGGGGGTGATCTTCACCGGCGTGGCCACCCCGGTCGAGGCGGCAGGCATCGGCACCTTCGGCGCCTTCATCGTGGCGGCTATCCACCGCAAGCTGGACTGGCAGACGATCCGCGAAGCCTCGATCGGGACGCTGAAGGCCTCGGCGATGGTGCTGTGGATCATGTTCGGTGCGACGATCTTTGTCGGCCTTTACGTGCTGGAGGGCGGTCAGCAATTCGTGCAGAACGCGCTGCAATCCACGGGCTTTGGCCCCTGGGGCATCCTGATCATCATGCAGATCGTGCTGATCATCCTGGGCATGTTCCTGGACTGGGTTGGCATCCTGCTGCTGTGCGTGCCGATCTTCGTGCCGATCATCAAGGCGATGGGCGCGCAGGCCTTTGGTCTGGAGTCGGCCGATGATCTGGTTCTGTGGTTCGGCGTGCTGTACCTGGTGAACATGCAGATGAGCTTCCTCAGCCCGCCGTTTGGCTATGCGCTGTTCTATCTGCGCGGCGTGGCGCCTGCGGAAATCCCGATGTCCGACATCTTCAAGTCGGCACTGCCGTTCCTGGCGCTGCAGATCGTTGGGCTGCTGCTGTGCATGTTCTTCCCGGGCATCATCACGTGGTTGCCAAGTCTGGTTTACGGATGACGACCCCCGCAAAGTGACACTGACCGGCCCGCCCTGCGCGGGCCGGTTTCGTTTGGGCCGCAACGCAGAATATCGGTGGACAAATCCCTTGCTTTGCGGTACTGAGCGGCCTTTCAGCCGCCCTTGCGGCGTGCGTACCCAGGACACTCCCCCAATGATTACCGCCCTTTCCGATGCGCTGGCCGAGCGCGGATATACCTCGCTTACCGATGTGCAAGAGGCCGTTACCGCGCCTGAACTGACGAATGCTGACCTGCTGGTCTCGGCCCAGACGGGTTCGGGCAAGACCGTGGGCTTTGGTCTGGCGATTGCGCCGACGCTGCTGGGCGATGCACAGATGATGGGGGCACCCGCCGCGCCGCTGGCGCTGGTCGTGGCGCCGACGCGCGAATTGGCGATGCAGGTCCAGCGTGAACTGGCGTGGCTGTACAAGGGCACCGGCGCCTGGGTCGTGTCGTGCATCGGCGGGATGGACGCGCGCAACGAACGCCGCGCGCTGGAACGCGGCGCGCATATCGTCGTGGGTACTCCGGGTCGTCTGCGCGACCATATCGAGCGCGGCGCGCTGGATCTGGGCGATATCCGCGCCATCGTGCTGGACGAAGCCGACGAGATGCTGGACCTGGGCTTCCGCGAGGATCTGGAATTCATGCTGGGCGCCGCCCCGGAAGATCGCCGGACGCTGATGTTCTCGGCCACGGTGTCGCCGTCGATCGCGGAGCTGGCCAAAAGCTATCAGCGCGACGCGGTGCGGGTGACGACGCTGACCAAGGGCCAGCAGCATTCGGACATTGAATATCAAGCGGTTCAGGTCGCCATGCATGACGTGGAACATGCGATCATCAACCTGCTGCGATTCCATGATGCGCAAACCGCAATCGTGTTCGCCAATACCCGCGCGGCAGTGGCCCGCCTGACGGCGCGCTTCTCGAACCGCGGGTTCCTGGTGGTGTCGCTGTCGGGTGAGTTGAGCCAGGACGAGCGTAGCCACGCGCTGCAAGCCCTGCGCGACGGACGTGCGCGGGTGTGCGTGGCCACCGATGTGGCCGCACGCGGCATCGACCTGCCGAACCTGGAACTGGTCGTCCATGCCGACCTGCCGACCAACACCGAGGCGCTGCTGCACCGCTCGGGCCGGACTGGCCGGGCAGGGCGCAAGGGGATCTCGGCGCTGATCGTGCCGGACAAGGCCACCAAGAAGGCCGAGCGCCTGCTGAAATGGGCCAAGATCGAAGCGAAATGGGGCTATGCGCCCTCGCCCGAGGATATCCGCGCCAAGGATCAGGAACGCCTGATGTCCGACAGCGCATGGACCGACGAGGCGACCCCGGATGAGGCGACCTTTGCGACCGGCCTGCTGGGGCAGTATTCGCCCGAGCAGATCGCCGTGGCCTGCCTGCGTCTGTATCAGGGCCGTCTGTCCGCCCCCGAAGAGCTGAACGCGCCGAACGCGCCCAAACCGTCGGATCGCGCACCGCGCGCGGATTTCGGGCCCTCGGCCTGGATCGCGCTGTCGGTGGGCCGCGACCGCAACGCCGAGGCGCGCTGGCTGCTGCCGATGCTGTGCCGGGCGGGCGATCTGGAAAAGACCCAGATCGGCAAGATCCGCGTGACGGATACCGAGACGTTCATCGAGCTGACCGAGGCCGCGCGCCCCGGCTTCCTGGCGGCCATTGGGGCCGACGGGGTGCTGGAGGACGGCATCAAGGCGCGCCCGATCGAGGGTGAGCCCGACCTGCCGCCGCCCGCGCGCAAGCCGCGTGCTGCTGGCGGTGCTGCGCATCGCAAGGGCCCGCGCGCTGACCGTGCCGAGCGAAGCGACGACAAGCCCGCGAAGTGGGATCGCCCCTCGAAACCCGCGGCCGAAGCGCCCGAGATGCCCGCCGTGGCCGAGCGCGTCGAAGCTCCGGTCGAGGCTGTGGAACGTCCGGCCCGCGCCGAGCGTACCGAGCGTCCGGCCCGCAAGGACTTTGGCGATCGTCCCAAGCCCGCTGCAATGCGTACGGGCCGTGTCGACCGGATGGAACGCCCCAAGCCGAAGCCCGTGGATGCCGCTGACGGCGAGGAGCGCCCCGCGCGCAAACCGCGCCACACCGGGGCAGATCGCGCGCGTCGCGATGCCGAGCGGTCCTCGGACGACCGGAGATTCAGCCGCCCGCGTGAGGCCGATGGCGTCGCGCACAAGGGGGCCAAGCCCTATGGCAAGTCAGGCGACAAGCCTGCTGGCAAGGGCAAGCCCTATGGCAAGTCTGAGGGCAAACCCTACGGGAAATCCGAGGGCAAGCCGTACGCGAAGTCGGAAGGCAAGCCCTACGGCAAGTCCGAGGGTAAGGGCTATGGCAAGTCGGACGGCAAGCCGTATGGCAAGTCGGACGGCAAAGGGTATGGCAAGTCCGAGGGTAAGCCTTACGGGAAATCCGAGGGTAAGCCTTACGGAAAGTCCGAGGGTAAGGGATACGGCAAGTCGGAAGGCAAGCCCTACGGCAAGTCGGACAGCAAGCCCTATGGCAAGGGCAAGCAGGCTGATCGCGCTCCGGGGAAATTCGGTGACAAGCCGTCCTTCAAGGTGAAGGGCAAGGGCGGGGATACGCCTCCGCGTCGCAAGGGCTGATCGGGTCCGGTCAGTCCGCCGACCACGCCACCGGCATGGAGAGCGGGCCCCGGAACGCCCAGCCGCCGAACGGTGCCTCGCCATCCAGGCGCAGGCCGGGCAGGCGGTCAAAGATCATCGGCAGCGCCACATCGGCGATCAGGCTGCGGGCCGCCCAGGCCCCGGCACAGAAATGCGGCCCCGCGCCAAAGGCGATCGAGGGGCCGACATCCTGAGTGATGTCGAACTCATCGGGACGGGCAAAGACCTGCTCGTCCCGGTTTCCCGATCCGAACATGAAGAAAACGCGGTCGTCCGGCTCCAACGTGATGCCGTGCAACTCGTGCCGTTGCGCGACGCGGCGCGGGGACATGCCGATAGGGGCGTTCCAGCGGACGTATTCCTCGAACGCTTGCAGCCATGTCGCCTGACCGTCGCGGATCAGTTGCAGCTGCGCGGGATGGGTCAGCAGCGCCCAGACCAGCCCGGCGATGACGTCGCGCGGCTCGTTCTGCCCGCCCGAGATCGCCAGTTTGATATTGGCGCGGATCTGTGCGTCGCTGAGGCCCGCCTGCATCTGTACGGACAAAAGCGAGTGGTTGGGCTGCGCAGAGAGCACCGGGATCATCCCGTCAATCGCCCGGTCGATGGAGGCGGTGCAGTCGTGGCAGCGCGCCTCGATCGCGGGATCGCCGGCGTAATTGGCGCAGCCGTCGATCATGCCCTGACTGACGCGATCCATTTCCTGCCACGTGATGTTGGTCAGGCCGGTGACCTGTTTCAGCGCCTCGCCCGAGATCCGCTTGGCGATGTCGGCCACCATGTCGGCGCGGCCCTGCGGGGCAAGCTCGTCCAGAATGCGGGTGGTGTCGGCCTGAAACGCGGCTTTCCAGACGTCCTTGACCGTGCGTGGCGAGACGGTGGGGAAGATCGCCTTACGCTCGGCCATGTGGGGGGCGCCGTCCTTGCGCATCATGTTCTGGCCCATCAGCACGGTCATCAGCCCGTTGGGCTGGTCCGAGGAAAACACCTCGATCTTCTTTTCATTCTCGAAGATGTCGTCGCGGCGGGTGATCAGCACGGCGTCCAGCTGCGGGACATAGGCGATGGGCGCGGTCGCGCGCATCTGTTTCAGGCTGGGGTAGGGGTCGTGCCAGAAGGCGCGGGGGTCGATCTGAAATACCGGGGCGTTGGACATGTCATACCTGCCTGTGGATGTGTTGACAGGACAGCCGATTCCCTGTTGTCATGTCAACACATAACGCAGCCCGGACAGACCCCGTGACAGACGCCCCATCCCCGCTGCCGGACGAGATGTTCCTGGCCTTTCCCGACGATGACACGCCCGAGGCGCGGGCGACGCTGAGTTTTTCGCGCTCGCCGACGGTGCTGCTGACCTTTGCGGCGAACCGGTTCACGCGCAGCGCGGCGCGGGTCTATCAGCAAGAGTACGGGATCGGCGCGATGGACTGGCGGATGCTGGTGATGCTGACGCGGGTGCCCGGATGCAGCGTGGCGCTGGCCAGCAAGACCATCGGCATCGACAAGGCCGCCGTCAGCCGCAGCCTGACACGGCTGGAGCAGGCGGGGCTGGCGGTGGCAGAGACCCCGCTGCCCGATCCACGCCGACGCGACTGGACGCTGACCGACAAGGGGCGCGCGCTGCACGAACGCATCCTGCACACCGCGTTGGAGCGGCAGCGGAAGCTGCTGGAGGGATTTTCGGAAGCCGAGGTGGAAATGTTCAACGACTTCCTGCGCCGGTTCCTTGGGAATCTGGAGACGCTCTGAGCCGTTGGACGGGGGCGCCCGCCCCGGTGGGGGCAGGCGCTGTTGGGTTTAGTGCTTCAGCATGACGTGGCGGGCGACGGTGTAATCCTCTAGCGCGTACATCGACATGTCCTTGCCGTAGCCCGAGGCTTTCAGCCCGCCGTGGGGCATTTCGGTGGTCAGCATGAAGTGGGTGTTGATCCACGTGCAGCCGTAGCGCAGGCGCGAGGCGGTGGACATGGCGCGGCCGATATCCTTGGTCCAGACCGATGAGGCCAGCCCGTAATCGCTGTCATTGGCCCATGCGACGGCCTCGTCCACGTCGCTGAACGGGGTGACGGACACGACGGGGCCAAACACCTCGCGCTGGACGATCTCGTCGTGCTGTTGGGCGCCGGCCACGATGGTGGGTGCGTAGTAGAAGCCACGCTCGCCCATCACGCTGCCGCCGGTGGTGATCTCGACATGGTTCAGCTCGCGGGCGCGTTCGACGAAGCTTGCCACGCGGTCGCGCTGACGGGCCGAGATCAGCGGGCCGATCTCGTTCAGGGTGTCGTCGGCATTGTCGTAGACGATCGAGGAGACGGCGGCGGTCAGGTCGGCGACCAGATTGTCGTAGTTCTTCTTGGAGGCGTAGATGCGGCAGGCGGCGGTGCAATCCTGACCGGCATTGTAATAGCCAAAGGCGCGCAGCCCCTCGACCACCTCAGAGATGTCGGCGTCGTCGAACACGATGACGGGGGCCTTGCCGCCCAGTTCCAGATGGGTGCGCTTGACGGTGCGCGATGCCGCCTGAAGCATCTTCTTGCCGGTGGCCACGTCGCCCGTCAGCGAGATCATGTCCACGCCCTTGTGCGTGACCAGCGCGTTGCCGACGGTTTCACCGCGCCCGGTGACGATGTTGACCACGCCCTTGGGCAGCTCGTCGGCCAGGATATGGGCGAATTTCAACGCCGTCAGCGGGGTCTGTTCCGAGGGTTTGAACACCACGGTGTTGCCGCCCGCGATGGCGGGGGCCAGTTTCCAGGCCATCATCATCAGCGGGTAGTTCCACGGCGCGACCGAGGCGATCACCCCCACCGGATCGCGCCGGATCATCGAGGTGAACCCTTCGAGGTATTCGCCCGCGACCGGGCCGTGCATGTTGCGCACCGCACCGGCGAAGTAGCGGAACGTGTCCACGATGGCGGGGATCTCGTCGCCGGTGGCGGCGTTGATCGGCTTGCCGCAGTTCAGCGCCTCAAGCGCGCCAAAGGCGTCGCCCTCGGCCTCGATCCGGTCGGCGATGCGCAGCAGGGCGGCGGCGCGTTCCACCGGGGTGGTGCGCGCCCAGCCCGAGAACGCCTCGTTCGCGGCGGCCACGGCGGCATCGACCTGTTCGAGCGAGGCTTCGGGCAGGTCCAGGATGATTTCGCCGGTGCGCGGGTTCACGATCTTTTCCGGGGTTCCGGTGCCAGTGCTGAAGGCACCGTTGATCAGCAGTTGGGTATCCATGTCTGGTCTCCGCTTGTTCAGGTCATTTGCTGCCCCCGGCGGTCTCGGTGCCGCCGCGGGTCAGGTAATAGGCGCCGAGGATCGGCAGGAAGGTCACCAGGACGACGATCATCGCGACCACGTTGGTGACGGGTCTTTGGCGGGGGCGCACCAGCTCCTCCAGCATCCAGATCGGCAGGGTGGCCTGCTGTCCGGCGGTGAAGGTGGTGACGATCACCTCGTCGAAGCTGAGGGCAAAGGCCAGCATCCCGCCCGCCAGCAGCGCGGTGCCGATATTGGGCAGCACCACATGCCAGAAGGTCTGGAACCCGTTCGCCCCCAGATCGGAGGACGCTTCGAGCATCGAGCCCGAGATGCGCCGGAACCGCGCCACCGCGTTGTTGTAGACAACCACGATGCAGAAGGTCGCGTGCCCCAGAATGATGGTCAGCGTCGAGAAGGGAATCCCCCCGATGTTGAAGGCCGAGCGCAGAGAGATGCCCGTGATGATCCCCGGCAGGGCGATCGGCAGGATCACCAGCAGGGACACGGCCTCGCGCCCGAAGAACTTGGCCCGGCTGACGGCGGCGGCGCACAGGGTGCCCAGCACCAGCGCGATCGCGGTCGAGATCGAGGCCACGCGGACGGAAAGGGCCATTGCCTCCCACACGTCGGGGCGGTTCCAGGTCACGGCGAACCACTTCAGCGTCAGGCCGGGCGGCGGCCACTGGTAGGTGCGGTCCTCGGTGGTGAAGGCGTAGACAAAGATCAGCAGGATCGGCAGATGCAGGAACAAGAGCCCGGCAAAGGCCGCCGATTTCAGCAGCAAAGAGGCGCGGTCAGAGTGCATCGAACGCCCCCTTCCGTTTGGCCATCCACAGGTAGACCCCCATGATGACGATGGGCACCACCGCAAAGGCTGCGGCCAGCGGGATGTTCCCCGCGGTGCCCTGATGGGCATAGACGGCCTGACCGATGAAGTTGCGCGACGAGCCGACAATCTGCGGGATGATGTAATCCCCAAGCGTCAGCGAGAAGGTGAAGATCGAGCCGGCAATCATCCCCGGCATTGCCAGCGGCAGGATCACATGTCGCAGGGTCTGCCCGCGTGAAGCACCCAGATCGTCCGAGGCTTCGAGCAAGTTGGCGGGGACACGTTCCAGCGACGCCTGAAGCGGCAGGATCATGTAGGGCAGCCAGACATAGAGGAACACCAGAAAGGTGCCGATATAGCTGACCGACAGCGAGTTGCCCCCGATCACCGGCAGCGACAGCAGCGCGTTCAGCGCAGCACTGGCCCCGATACCGTCCACGGCCCAGGTCAGGATGCCCTCTTTGGCCAGGATCAGTTTCCAGGCGTAGACCTTGACCAGATAGCTGGACCACAGCGGCAGCATCACGGCCAGGTAGAAGAACGCCTTCATCCGGCCCTTTGCATAGCGCGCAGCGTAGAAGGCAATCGGAAAGGCGATCACGGCCGAGGCGACGGTCACTGCGGCGGCCATCAGCGTGGTGCGCAAAACGATGTCGTAATTGGCCGGGCGCAGCAGTTCGCCATAGGTTTTCAGGGTGAACTCGTAGTTGATGAGGCCCGAAAACTCGTCGATGGAAAAGAAGCTTTGCAGCAGCAGCGCGGCGAGCGAGCCGATATAGACGACCCCCAGCCACAGCAGCGGCGGGGCCAGCAGCAGCGCCAGCAACACGCGAGGGCGTCGCCAGAACATGTCGGACAGGGGATTGGTCAGGCGATGGGTGGCCATCATCCTTCCTCCATCCGGTGCAGGGCGCGTGCGTCCCATGTCAGACCGACTGTTGCGCCGGGGGCGGGGACGGGCGCATGCGCGGGGATGTCCGCTGACAGCTCGGTTTTGCCGACGCGCACCGACAGACGGTTCACCGCGCCCAGATAGCGGGTGCCGGTGAGGGTGCCGTCGACCTGACCACGGCCGGGTGCGGTGAGCGAGATCGCTTCGGCCCGCAGGCTGGCCCAGCTGCGGGCAAGGTCAAGCGAGGAGCAGAATTCGGGCGGCAGCACGTTGGCCGAGCCGACGAAATCGGCGACGAACCGGGTACGGGGGCGTTGGTAGATATCTTCGGGGGTGCCCAGCTGGACGATCTTGCCGTCGTTGAACACGGCCACGGTATCAGCCATCGAGAGCGCCTCGCCCTGATCATGGGTGACGAAGACAAAGGTGATGCCCAGCGATTTCTGCAGGGCTTTCAGCTCGTCCTGCATGGCTTCGCGCAGCTTCAGGTCCAGCGCGCCAAGCGGTTCGTCCAGCAGCAGCACCTTGGGTTTGTTGACCAGCGCGCGGGCCAGGGCGACGCGCTGACGCTGGCCGCCGGACAGTTGTGCGGGCTTGCGGTCGCCGTAGCCGTCCAGCTTGACCAGGGTCAGCATGTTTTCGGCGGCGTCGCGGCGGCTGGCCTTGTTCTGACCACGCACCATCAGCCCGTAGGCGACGTTGTCGCGCACGCTGAGATGCGGGAACAGCGCGTAGTCCTGGAACACCGTGTTCACGGGGCGGCGGTTGGGGGGCAGCGTGTCGGCGCGATCCCCGAAAATGCGCACCTGCCCGGCGGTGGGGCGTTCGAACCCCGAGATCAGGCGCAGGCAGGTCGTCTTGCCGGACCCGGACGGCCCCAGCATGGCAAAGAAACTGCCCTCGGCGATCTGCAACGAGACATCGTCTACGGCGCGGACCTGTCCGAAATGGCGGGCAACCCTGTCGAATTCGACAGCAAATGACATGAGAATTCCTCGGTGGGCCGGCAGCGCGTCAGCGCCGCCGGTTTGGTTTGGTCATTCAGGTGGTGGCGGGGCTTAGCGGCCGCCAATCACGCCGATGTAGTCGGACACCCAGCGATAGTAGGGGACGCATTCGCCCTGGCTTTCGCATTTGCTGACCGGCGTGGTCCAGAAGTTGATCTTCTCGAAATCCGCCAGACCGTTGGCGTCACAGCCTTCCTGCGTCTGCATCCCGCGCCCGTCCGAGCAAGCCGCCGGAACCGAGGGCACCGCGCCGAACCAGACCGACAGGTCCGATTGCAGGTTCGAGGACAGGGTGTGCTCCATCCACATGTAGGCGCAGTTGGGGTGCGCGGCGTCGGCGTGCATCATCGTGGTGTCCGCCCAGCCGGTCGCGCCCTCTTGCGGGATGACCGAAGCGATGGGCTGGCCTTCGCTTTTCAGGATGTTGACCTGGAACGGCCACGAGCCGGAAGCGACCACGCCCTCGTTCTTGAAGTCGTCCATCTGGATGAAGGCGTCGTGCCAGTAGCGGCCGACCAGACCGCGTTGCTGGCGCAGCAGGTCCAGAGCGGCGGCGTATTGGTCGGGGTTCAGCTCGTAGGGGGACTTGATACCCAGTTCGGGCTTGTGGGCCATCAGGTATTGCGCGGCGTCGGCGATGTGGATCGGGCCGTCATAGGCCTGAACGCGGCCCTTGTTCGACTTGCCGTCGGGCAGGGTCATTTCCTCGAACACGACGTTCCACGAGGTGGGCGGCGTGTCGCCGAACACGTCGGTGTTGTACATCAGCACGTTCGGGCCCCACATGTAGGGCGTGCCGTAATGGGTGCCGTCGACGGTGTGCCAGGGCGCGTTTTTCAGGCGGTCATCGACCGAGCCCCAAGACGGGATCAGGTCGGTGTTGATCGCCTGCACCCGCTTGCCCGCGATCAGACGCAAGGAGGCGTCGCCCGAGGCGGTGACAAGGTCAAAGCCGCCTTCGTTCATCAGCGCCACCATCTCGTCCGAGGTGTTCGCGGTCTTGACGTTGACCTTGCAGCTGGTGGCCTCTTCGAACTTGGTCACCCAATCAAAGGATTTGTCGGTTTCACCGCGTTCGATATAGCCTGGCCAGGCAACGATATCGACCTGACCTTCGCCCTTTCCAAGCGAGGTTTGCTGCGCCAGAACGGGCTGCGCCGCGACCAGTGCTGTAACTGCGGCAGTCATCAAAAGACGTGCAGACATTTTTATACTCCCAGTTGGTTCTTGTTTGCCTCCGGCATAGGCCGCCACGCCGGCCAGCCGGGGTTGCACAAACAATCAGTCTGCACCGGACAATTCGCAATCTCAAAATATAAATTAGTATTTTCGGTTTTTCCGATACCTCAGGTCGTGCCCTGAAACGAACTACGCGCCAAGCGGATGAAATCGCGTGCATTATCTGATAGCGGCGCACCGCGGCGCCAGGCCATGCCGACCTGAACGGTGGGCAGATCGCCCGATACGTCGCGGATTTCAATCCGGTCGCCTTCCAAAGACCAGGGGCGATAGATCAGGTCGGGCAGGATCGCGACGCCCATTCCGGTGGCCACCAGCGCGCGCACCGCCTCGACCGAGCGGGTGCGGAATGCCACCTTGGGCCGCGTGCCCAGCGAGGCCAGCAGGGTCTGGGTGCTTGCCTCGATCTCTTCGACGGACAGCATGATCAGCGGTTCCTTGGCGACATCCTCTAGGCTGACGGCCTCTTGGGTGGCCAGTGGATGGCCCAAGGGCAGCCACAGGCGCATGGCCGAGGCGGCGATGCTTTCGACCTGAAACGCCGCGCGATTGTGCAGGTTTGAGACGATCAGAAAGGCGACGTCGATCTCGCCGCCGATCAGCAGGTGTTCCAGATATTCGCCAGTGTCCTCGATCGCCTCGAGCTGGACGCCCGGAAAGGTGCGTTTGAACCGACCCAGCGCGTCGGACAGCCCGTAGCCCGCCACCAGCGAGGTCACGCCCAGCTTGATCTCGCCCTTGCGGGCCTCGGACGGGACCATGAAGGCGCGGCGGGCGTCCGAGACATCATCGCGGATCTTGCGGGCGTGGCGCAGGAACTGGTGGCCGGCGACGGTGATCTCCATCCCGCGGGCGCGGCGTTCAAACAGGGTCACGCCCAGGTCCAGCTCCAGCGCCTTGATCGCCTCGGTCACCGAGGATTGCGAAATCGACAGCGCCTTGGAGGCGGCCAGAACGCTGCCGTGCTCGGCCGCGGCGACAAAGAACTGAAGCTGTCTGAGGGTGAATGCCAAGGGGGCCTCCGCCGATTGGGTTGCTGCCACTAAAGCAGGTTCGCGGCGGCGAGGGAAGGCGGCCGCCCGCTGGGCGCGGGGTGGCGGCAATGTGATCCCTTTCCGAATCCGCGCCTGCCCGGTATGGTCCAGCCTTCTTGGGCAGCCCTGAGCGCGCCCGCAAGGAGTGATGCGTGGCCGCCCCGACCTACCATGATACGAAAGATCTGATCGCGTGCACCGAGTGCGACGCGCTGTATCACGTGGTCGATCCCAACCCCGGAGAGCTGGGAGTCTGCGCGCGCTGCCACCACGTCATGATCCGCCCGCGTCGGTTCGCAGGCATGCGCATCATCATGATGGCGGTGACGATGCTGATCCTGATGGTCGGTGCGATCTACTTTCCCTTCCTGCGGGTCGAGGTGCAGGGGCTGGCGCATTCGGCCTCGATCATGGATGCGGTGTTCGCCTTTGCGGATGTGCGCCTGTCTGTGCTGTCGGTACTGACGGCCGCGTTCATCCTGCTGATCCCGGCGCTGCGGATGGGTCTGTTGCTCTACGTGCTGGTGCCGATCGTGTTCGACCGCCCCGCGCTGGCGGGCGCACGCCGGGCGTTCCGCTGGTCCGAGGTGCTGAAACCCTGGTCGATGGCCGAGATCTTTGCCATCGGCTGTGCGGTCGCGCTGGTCAAGGTCGGCGATCTGGCGCGGGTCGAGATGGGCCCCGCCTTCTGGATGTTCATCGGGCTGGTGATCGTCGTCGTGGTACAGGAAACCTTCATTTGCAGTTGGTCGATATGGAAATCCCTGGACAGTCAGAGCGCGTGATCACCGTGCGCGAGGCCGGGCTGGTCGCCTGTCGCCGCTGCTCCTCGGTCTGGCCGGGGGAGGCGACGGAATGCGCGCGCTGTGGCGCCCGGCTGGTGTCGCGCGACCGCAAAAGCCTGCAACGTGTCTGGGCGTGGTGGCTGGCGGGGATCATGTGCTATCTGCCCGCCAACCTGTATCCGATGCTGGAAACGCGCACGCTGCTGTTCACCAGTGACGCGACCATCGTCGGCGGCGCGATCGAGCTGATCCATCATGGCTCGGTCGGCATCGCGGTGGTGATCCTGGTGGCCAGCGTCCTGATTCCCATCGGCAAGTTCCTGTCCATCGCCCTGCTGGCGATCAGCGTGGACCGCCCCGGCCTGTTACCGAAGCATCAGCGCCACGGTCTGTTCGAAATCGTCGAATACGTGGGCCGCTGGTCGATGATCGACGTTTTTGTCGTGGCAATCCTGGCCTCTTTGGTCCAGTTGAGTGTGGTTGCCTCGATCAAGCCGGGGCCTGCCAGTCTGACCTTTGCCCTGTCTGTCATTTTCACGATGTTTTCTGCCCAATCCATTGATCCGCGACTGATCTGGGACGAAGACCGCGCCACGAACGGTGATCCCGAATGACCAATCCCCCCGAAATTCCGATCCGCCCGATCCGGCGCAGCATCTGGGAACGCGTCAGCGTCGTCTGGCTGGTGCCGGTCGCCGCGTTGCTGATCGCGCTGGGCGTGGGCTGGCAATCGTGGACGGATCGCGGCCCGGTGATCGTGATCACCTTTGACAGTGCCTCGGGCGTCAAGGCGCGGGAAACCGTGCTGCGCTATCGCGATGTCACCGTCGGCATCGTCGAGACGGTGGGCTTTTCCCCCAGCCTGGAACAGGTCGAGGTGACGGTGCGGGTCGACAAGGACATCGCCCCCTATATCGACGCGGACGCCCAGTTCTGGGTGGTGCGGCCCGAAGTCTCGGTTCAGGGCGTGTCGGGGCTGGATACCGTGCTGTCCGGCGTGTTCATCGAGGGCATCTGGAACACCACCGCAGATGGCTTGCAGCGCGACCATCTGGGCCGCAAGGACGCGCCGCTGCAACGCGCGGGCGAGACGGGCACGATCATCACCCTGCGCGCCAGCGGTGAGACGATCCTGAGTGAGAACACCCCGCTACTGTATAAAGGGATCGAGGTCGGCCGCACCGGCAAGCCGCACCTGTCGCCCGACGGTGCGCAGGTGACCTCCGACGCCATCGTGCGCGCGCCTTATGACACGCTGATCAACAGCGCGACGCGGTTCTGGGATACGTCCGGCTTCAGCTTTTCGCTGGGCGCGAACGGGGCCGAGCTGGACTTTACCTCGCTCGCCACGCTGATTTCCGGCGGGCTGACCTTCGAGACCATCGTCTCGGGCGGGATGCCGGTGACCGAGGGCTTTACCTTTGATGTCTATGAGGACGAGGAAACCGCCCGCGCCAGCCTGTTCAGTGATGCCTCGGCGCCGGGGCTGCAACTGGCCGTGGTGTTCCGTGAAAACATCAGCGGGCTGACCACCCATGCCCCCGTCGAATATGGCGGCGTGCGCGTCGGTGAGGTCACCAGCCTGCGCGGATTGGTGGACGAGGCGCGCTTTGGCGATGCCCGCGTGCGCCTGCTGGTGGCGCTGGAGATCAAGCCCGAACGCCTGGGTCTGGACGCCGCGATCCTGCCCGAAGAGGCGATGGCCTTTCTGGCGGACCGCGTTGCCGAAGGGCTGCGCGCACGTCTGGCCACCGAAAGCATCCTGACCGGCGGCCTGAAGGTCGAGCTGTTGCAGGTCGAGAACGCGCCGCCCGCTACGCTGGAGGCTCCGGTCGATGGTGTGCCGGTGCTGCCGACCACCGCGAATAATGTGCAGGACGTGGCCGCCACGGCGCAGGGTGTGCTGAAACGCGTCAACGATCTGCCGATCGAAGAGGTGATGGCCTCCACCATCAACTTCCTCGACAACGCGTCCAGCCTGCTGAACGACAAGGATGTCAAATCCATCCCCGGCCAGGTCAACGGGCTGCTGTCGGATGCGCGCAACGTGGTCGGGTCAGAGCAGGTTCAGAAACTGCCTGCCAGCGTCGATGCGCTGCTGGTCAGCCTGCAAGCCACGACCGAGGATCTGCGCGCCACATTGGCCAAGCTGAACGAGGCTGACGCGATCAACCGGCTGTTGGCCGCGATTGATGCGGTGGGGGCTGCGTCGGAGCAGGCGGGCAATTCCGTCGCCGGTGTGCCTCAGCTGGTGGACCAGTTGTCCGGCCTGACCGCCAAGATCAACTCTCTCCCGCTGGACAGCTTGCTGAAAGAACTGGAGGCGGTGGCCGCCTCGACCAGCACCTTGCTGGCGTCGGACGGGGCCAAGAGCCTGCCGAAGTCGCTGAATGCCGCGCTGGCCGACTTGCAGCAGACCCTTGCGCAATTGCGCGACGGCGGGCTGATCGACAATGCCAACAAGACGCTGGCCTCGACCGCCAGTGCGGCGGATGCGGTGGCGCAGGCCACCAAGGATCTGCCGGAAATCGCCGCCCGCCTGAACGATCTGGTCAATCAGGCCAACGCGACGCTGGCGGGCTTTGGCGAGAACTCGGGCGTGAACCGCGACGTGCGCGGCGCCATGCGCAAGATACAGGAGGCCGCGGATGCGGTCGCCAGCCTGGCCCGCGCGTTGGAGCGCCGGCCCAACTCGATCATTATAGGGCGCTGAACCATGCTGAACCTGACCCGCTTTCCGCTGTTTCTGGCCGTGCTGGGCCTATCCGCCTGTTCTGCCTTGCAGGGCGATCCGCTGCGCTATCCGGTGCCGGACCTGCAACCGGCGCAAAAGGTGCGCGTGGGGGCCTATGGCTCGGTCGAGCTGCGCGAGGTGTCGCTGCCGGAATACGCGACCCTGGCCGAGATGGCGGTCGAAACCCCCGAGGGCGGGATCACCACCCAGAAAACCCAACTGTGGGCCGATAACCCGGTGCGCGCGGTCACGCTGGAGCTGACCCGCCACCTGAGCCAGATCACCGGGCTGACCGTGGCCTCGCAGCCCTGGCCGTTCGAAAGCACCCCAGACGCCCGCGTCGATGTCCGGATCGAGCAGATGCTGGCGGACCGCCAGAACATGTTCCGCCTGTCGGGGCAGATCTTCGTCTCGCCAACCGAAGAGGGCGGGCGGCCGCGTGCGCGGTTCTTCTCGCTGTCGGTGCCGATTGCAGCACCTGGGGATGCGCAGGCGATGGCCGCCGCACGGGGGCAAATCGTGCAGGATCTGGCGGTTTTCATCGCCCGAAACGGGCTGCGCTGAGCGGCCCGTTCCCGGATTCGCACCAAAGGGCAGGCGAGGGCAGATCAATTGCCCAATCTTTCACCACTCGGTGTTCCGGCAGGTGAAGCTCACCCTACGTCAGATCGAGTTTCTTAACCTCGGTCAAAGTTTTTCTCTTTACTTTTAATAGGCTATGGGGGTCGTTTGCGACACCAGAGTAACTTGTTCCCAGTAACGGTCGCAGTAACCCGGATTGCGCAACTGACCTTTGCGCAGGCTTCGGAAAGCGGCGGCCTTAGTACCATGAAGGTTCATCTATGTTTAATAGAGCACATCATTTCAAATCCGCCCTTGTGGGCCTTGTCCTGACGGTCTGCGGCGTAAGCGCAGCCTATGCACAGGACAGCCAGCGAACCGATGACCGGTTCTGCAAGCAATACGCCAGCTCGACCGCCGACGTCGCCAATGAGGCGATCGCTCGCAATCCGGAATGTCAGGATTTCAGCCGTGGCGTTCACGGCATCTACGCGATGCATTACGACTGGTGCCTGCGCAACAGCCGCGACACCGTTTGGGGGGCTGCCGACCATATCCGCAATCTGGCCGCGCAATGCTCGGGGCAGGGGAATGGCAACAGCAACGGCTATGGCAATGCCGGTGGCAATCCCGCGCCCGAGCCGCGCCCGGAAGGCAGCCGGACCTACGCGCAATTCGGCAATTGGGAGGTCATCTATTGGCCGACCGGCGCCTGCAGCGCCCAGCTGACCGATTACTCCAAGGGCCAAGGCGGCGGCCGGATGCTGCGCTTTGACGCTGACTACAACGGTTTCTGGCTGCTGTCGGACCAGCTGTCCGACACTTTCCCCGCAGCCGCTCTGATCGACGGCCAGTTCTATCCGATGACCCTGTCGATCATCGGCGACACCACCAGCACCCCGGTCGATCGGAATTTCCTGGCCGCGGTGCAACGGGGCAACCGGTTGAACCTGAACTTTGATCCTGAAGGCCCGGAATACACGCTGTCGGGGTCGTCGCGGGCCATCGACTCGATGCTGGAATGCGCGGGTCTGGCCAACCAGCCCAAACCGGCCAAAGAGCCCTACGTGCTTCTGGGCTCGTGCAAGCTGATCGTGGACGGGCAGACCTATGTGAACATGCCGAACAACTGCCCGATCTGGATGGCCAATGACGGCACCGGCACGTTCTGGATCAACACCAACCGCGACACCTATCTGGGTGAATACTTTGCCGAGATCTCTCCGTTCGGGAATGGCTTTGCGGGTGGTCACTGGAACGGGATGCGCGGATCGACCCATGCGCAGGCCTTTCTGGGCGAGGATTTCCGCCAATCCACAGGCGGCTGCTGGGTGAATGCCCGCGCCACCATCTGCGCCGCGCGATAACGTTTCGGGCCGTCCTCAGGGGCGGCCCGCTTTGCAGTCCGGCTGTGCGCGGCCAATGCGGCCGCCTTTTTCACTTCGAGGATACCCTATGTTCAACAAACTTTCCGGCGCGCTTTGGCGTGCGCTTTCGGCCGCTTCGGTTGCGGCTGGCCTGATGGTCACCCCCCAGATCGCTTCGGCAGGGGATAACGTCTTTGCCCGTACCTTGCCCTGGGTCATCACGCGCGATGGCCCCGGCATGTGCCATGCCGACTTGATTGACGTGACCAAGCCGGATCGCGGTGGCCGCATGCTGCGGTTCCAGGTGATCAATGGCAGCCTGAGCATCGTCACCGACGGGCTGATGGACGCCACCACGATTCCCGCCCAGATCGACGACAGAACCTATGACCTGTTTTTCCAGCGCAGCCCCCAAGGGATCGCCGCACACGTCGGCATGGATGTCGAAGAGGCGATCCGCAATGGCTTCTCTCTGGACCTGAGATTTGCCGAGGACATGCTGCCCTATACGCTGGGCGGGTCTGCGTCCATGCTGGACCTGCTGTGGCAATGCGCCTGGGGTCAACCGGCCCGGACCGACGACCTGCCGCAGGACTGGTGGGATTGGGTCACGCTGTCGAACGGCTCTATCGATCCGCGCTCGCCCCGTGCGGGATTTGATCTGAACGTGGGCTTCCTGCATGTCTGCACGGTCGATCACAACGGTGGCAGCCACCCCGGTAAAGTGTCCTGGGATCTGAAGGCCTGCTTCTTCGGCTATGGCGGTCAGGAATGGAAGAACCCGACCTACCGCATGATCATCGGCAAACAGCGCTGGCTGCCGGCTCTGTTCAACTCGATTCCCGACACCGCGATGGCCATCGGCAACGAGGCGGACGGCACCCCGCTCTATGCCTGCCGGACTGAATACAACGGCGACTGGCAGCTGGGCAAAACCCGCCCCGGGTTCAACGGCTGCAATTTCGGCTATGGCGGACAAGAGCTGACGGGCAGCCCGTTCCAGGTGCTGATCTACTGAATCGACCGGAATCGCCGCGATGCGGCAATGCAAATGCGGCATTGCGGTGATTTTGGGGTGTTGGTTTGGTGTAAGTTATTGATTTTATTGTGTTGTGACGGTTTTTTGAAAAAAGATTGGGAAATATGAAAAAAGCGCTT
>NZ_SSMD01000010.1 GCF_004799325.1 Thalassobius vesicularis | reverse complement strand
ATCCAAAAATTGATTGCGCGAAGAAAGCACTGTCCGATCACTTTACATCATAAATCTACATAAGGTCAGGAAACCAGTGCTTCACGGCCCCAAAATTCATGCCCTAAAAACCCGCTCAGCCTGCTCCCTCCAAGCCTCCCCCGCCAGAAAGGACAAATCGTAAAGGCTGACCGCCGAGGCTTCGCGTCCGCAAGTCAGCCGTTTCAGCACCTCCGGAGCGAGATAGGCCAAGCGCAGTTGGCGGCTGACGTGCCGTTCGGCCAACCCCACGGCCTCGGCCAGTTCCTGGATGGTGGTGAACTCACCTGTCTCCATGCGCCGCCGCCAGCCCCATGCCCGGCCGATGGCGCGCAGGATATGAGGATCTTGGGCCTGATCCTCGCTCGGCCGGTAGTCGGCAGGCGGCAGGATCTTTGGCCGCCCATTCTTCTTGCGAACTGTCAGGGGGATCAGCACGCGGATCGTGTCGTTGGGTTTGGTCATTCCGCTGCCTCCAGCCTGCGTGGCACCACCATCTCGCGGATGACTCCGGCGATGCCCTCGCGGCGAATGTCGACCTCGAGCCCGGCGGCGGTGACCGTGACCCGCCGCACCAGCAACTGGATGATGCGGGCCTGTTCAGCCGGGAAGAGTTGCGACCAGAGCGCATTGAACTCCTGTAGGGCTGCGATGGCATCCGCTTCCGATACCCCACCGCCATCGCGTTTCAGGGCCGCCAACACCTGCGTGACCACCTCCGGCGTTTGCAGGATGCGCCGAACTTCGGTCACGACGGCGTCCTCGACCATGCCGGCGGCCAGACGCATCGGCGCTGTTTCCTCGCCGGTCTCGCGGTTCCGGATCACGTCCATGGACACATAGTATCGGTAGAGCTTCGCCCCCTTCTTCGTACTGGTCGGCGTCATGGCGGCGCCATTTTCCCCAAAAATCAGCCCCTTCAGCAGCGCGGGCGTCTGCGCACGACTGTTGTTGGCCCGCTTACGGGGGCTTTCCTGCAGGATGGCATGCACGCGATCCCAAAGATCTGCGTCAACGATGGCGTCATGCTCGCCCGGATAGGCCTTACCCTTGTGCAGGGCCTCGCCGCGATACACCCGGTTGTTCAGCAGCCGGTAAAGGTAGCCCTTATCGATCAGCGTGCCCTGCTTGTTGCGAAACGCCTCACTGCGCAGTTCCCGCGCCAGCACAGTGGCGGAACCCAACTCGATGAACCGCTGGAAAATCCGTCGCACGGAGGCTGCCTCGGCCTCGTTCACTACCAACTTGCGATCCTGCACATCGTATCCAAGGGGTACATAGCCCCCCATCCAGATGCCGCGCTTGCGGGATGCGGCCACTTTATCGCGAATGCGTTCGCCGATGACCTCGCGCTCGAACTGAGCGAAGGACAGCAGGATGTTCAGTGTCAGCCGCCCCATAGATGTGGTCGTGTTGAAGGACTGCGTCACCGAGACGAAGGTCACGCCGTTCCGGTCGAACACCTCGACCAGCTTGGAGAAATCCATCAGAGAGCGCGACAGGCGGTCGATCTTGTAGACCACCACAACGTCGATCAACCCATCGTCGATGTCGGCCAGCAGCTGCTTTAAGCCGGGCCGGTCCAGATTGCCCCCCGAGAATCCTCCATCGTCATAGCGTTCGCGCGTAGCGACCCAGCCCTCGGATTTTTGGCTGGCGATGTATGCCTCGCAAGCCTCACGCTGGGCGTCGAGGCTGTTGAATTCCATGTCCAGCCCTTCCTCGCTCGACTTGCGGGTGTACCTTCGCCACCTTCCTCGCAGGCCGCTGGGTGGCCGCCATGGCGGTAGGCGCACTCTCTGTTCGTGGGCTCGCCACCACGCTGGTGGTTCTGAAAGGTGCACTCATCCGCACAGGCATCGGCGCCCTCATCGTCGGCGCAGGGGAACTGGTCTATTGGTTCACGCGGCTCGCCTCCGGCGCA
This sequence comes from Thalassobius vesicularis, assembly GCF_004799325.1. GTDB lineage: Bacteria > Pseudomonadota > Alphaproteobacteria > Rhodobacterales > Rhodobacteraceae > Thalassobius > Thalassobius vesicularis. Next base: position 134,171 of record NZ_SSMD01000010.1, on the reverse strand, counting down.
GGCGGTTTTGGTGAAGCCATGCGGCTTTTGAAAGATGTCGCTGTCGAGGTCTGGGACCGGATCAAGATGGGGGCCAACGCGGCCGGGTCGCGTGCCACAGCCATGTTTTACGATCTCAAAGCCGATGCGGCGACCGGCATGGCTGGAGCCATCGAGAGTGTGGTCGCCTTCGGCAACACCACGGCGAATACCTTTGAGGGTGCGCTCTTGGCGGTCCGCGAAATCTGGTCGCGCTTGCCGGATGTGATCGGGAATCTGGTTTTCTCGGCGGCCAACCGCATGCTCGACGGGATCGAGGCCATGCTGAACGGCGCAATTCGCCGAATTGACGCCTTCACCGGGCGCATTCGGGATGCGTTGGCGGCGGTCGGCATCGAGACCACCTTCGGTCAGATCGGCGAAATCAGCCTTAGCGACATCCCGAACCCCTTTGCCGGAGCCTCCGTAGATGCAGGAACGGCTGCAGCAGAGGCCTTTCGCCGAGCCTTCGAGGATAACCCACTTACTGTTCCAGATCTTGGCCTTGATGGAATTGCAGCGGATGCACTGGAAACAGCCAATATTTACCGGCGTGCCGCCACAGACCTTGCGAACGGCGCGACAGCCCCACTCACCTCCTGGGGCGCGCTTCGTGAAGCCGTTGCGGGCACAGGTGAAGAAGGCGCGGCGGCGCTGGATGAGGCCACGGCTTCCGCGGATCGGTTGTCTGATGCAATGTGGCGTGCCGGTGGCGCGGCAGGAAGTGCCGGAGAACGGATCGCCACCGGTTGGCGCGCAGTCTCTGAATCTCTTCAGGCCTATGCCACGGATGCTCTGAACTGGGGCAAAGGCCTCGGCGAAACCCTGACCGGTGCCTTCAGCGGTGCGGAAAGCGCGTTCCGGAGTTTTGTTGAAACGGGCAAGTTTGACTTCAAGGGCCTCGTGCGCTCGATCCTGGCAGACCTCGCGGTTCTGTCATATAAGCGTGCGGTGCTGGGGCCCATCGCCTCGGCGCTCTCCGGCATCTTTGGCGGCGGGTCCGTCGCGGCGGCTGTTTCGCATGCGGGCGGTATCGTTGGGCTGTCGGGCCACACGCGCCAGGTGCCAGCGATGACCTTCGCTGGTGCTCCCCGGATGCATTCTGGCGGTTGGGCCGGTCTACGCCCTGACGAAGTTCCGACGATACTGCAGCGCGGGGAACGGGTGCTCAACCGGCGCGAGGCGGCGGACTATGGCCGGGGCGGCAGTTCTGGCTCGGGCGTGACCGTGAACATCGACGCGCGCGGGGCGCAGATGGGCGTGGCTGAGCAGATAGACGCCCGCCTTCGCGCGGCGATCCCGGAGATCGCCCGCATCGCCAAAGAAAGCGTGGCCGATGGCCGGCGCCGGGGTCAGGTGATTTGAGTAGATGGCCATTCCTCTCTTGCCCATAACGCTCGTGTCTTCACTCGAGCGGCGCCTGGTGACGTCTGTGGCGGAAGCCCGCTCGCCCTTTACTGGCACATCCCAGATCCAGGACTGGGGTGCCTCCTGGTGGGAATACCAGATCGAGATGGCGGTGACCCAAGGGTCTAATGCTCGGCGGCTTTCGGCCTTCTTCACCGCCCTTGGTGGATTGCGGGGTCGGTTCCTCTTTTCCGATCCTTCGATCGAGGTGCCGGCGGCGGCGGGCAATCCTTACGTGACCGAGGCGCAAGCTGCGGGAGCCTCCACCTTGCGCACGGCAGGTTGGGGGCTTGGGCTTCGCGCAGGGGATTTCTTCCAGTTGGGCGGAGATGCCACCACGCGGCTCTATCAGCTGACGGCGGATGTAGCGCCCGTAGGCAGTGAGGCGACGCTCGCCTTCGTGCCGCCGCTTCGGGCCTCCGTGCCGGTCGGCACGCTTCTAGGCCTCGATGCCCCGTCGGTCCTGTTGCGGCTCACGGTTCCAGTCCCCTCGGTCATCGGTCGGGCGGATCAGCATCGATTCACGCTCTCCGCCCGCGAAGCCCTTTAACCAGCAAGGCCCACTAATGAGTCGTGATCTCACAACCGCCTTCGCCACTGCGCTGGCTGATCAAAACCTCAGGCCGGCCATCTTCTTCGAGGGCCAGTTTGCGACGGGCTGGGTGAGGATTTGGTCTGGGCTGGGAGAAGTCAGTTGGAACGGACAGGCCTGGGCGGGGGCTGGGTCGCTTCTTGGCCTCGGGGCGATTGATGAAACTGGGGAGGTGGTGGCAGGCGGCACGGCCATCTCGCTTTCCGGCGTGCCGCTGGACCTTGTGCAGATGGCCATCGAGGAGGCCCGCCAAGGCTTGCCGGGTCGCATCTGGCTGGGACTGCTGGCTGAGAATGGCAGCATCATTGCTGATCCGGTTCAGGCCTTCTCGGGCCGGCTCGATGTGCCAGAAATCAAGGATGATGCGGATACCTGCACGATCACCATCAGCTATGAGAGCCGGCTCATTGATCTCACCGTAGCCCGGACCTGGCGCTACACCCATGAAAGCCAGCAAGTCTTGTTCCCGGGCGATCTCGGGTTTGAATACGTGACCGCAATCCAGGATCGCGAAATCACCTGGGGGCGGGGATAGACATGGCCCGCGTCGATCACTGGGAACGCCTACTAGCCGCAGCCATCGATACGGCAAGGGCTAAGCCTTTCGTCTGGGGCGTTCATGACTGCCCGACCTTTGCTTTCGAGACGCGCATGATCCTGACCGGTGGTGAGGATGTCGCTGCTCTTTGGCGGGGTCGCTACACCACGGCGCTCGGCGGCGAGCGTGTGATGCGCCGACTGGGCTGGGCCTCGCTTGAGGACATGGGTCGTGCGCTTCTGGGCGAACCACGCCCGTCCGTGCTTCTTGCTGGGCGCGGCGACATCGTTCTGGCGGACACCGGTCTTGGCTTCGGCATCTGCACTGGGGCCACGGCGGTTGGGATGGCCCCGGAAGGCCTCATGACCGTTCCACTGACCTCTTGCCAGCTTGCCTGGCCCATCTGAACACGGATCCACTCCATGCCCTTCATTGTGACAGCCGTCACCGCGATCGCGGGGGCGATCAGCGGCGTATTGGCTGCAGGCGGAATTGGTGCGGCACTTCTGCGGATCGGCGGCACGCTTCTGCTGTCCTATGCAGCGCAGGCCCTGATGCCAAAGCCGCAGACCACGATGCAGCCACGGACGGTGACGATCCGCGAGCCCGTCGTGCCGCGCGATCTTGTCTATGGTCGTACCCGCAAGGGCGGGGTCATCGTCTTCTTGCATTCCTCGGGGTCGGACAACAAGTTCCTCGATCTGGTCATCGTGCTGGCCACGCATCGGGTCAAATCGATCGGGGCCATCTATTTCGAAGGAGAAGTGGCGGTGAATGCTGCCGGGACCGCGAAGGGCCGCTGGGCCGGAAAGGTCCTCGTCGAGAAGAAACTCGGCACCGCCAGCCAGACCGCTTTCGCGGGCCTGAAATCCGCGCTGCCGGACAAGTGGACCGAGAACCACCGACTTCGGGGCTGTGCGGCCATTCGGCTGCGCCTCACCTATGACCAGGATGCCTTCCCAGGCGGGATCCCGAACATCACGGTGGACATCGAGGGCAAGGACGACATCTGGGACCCACGGACGCAAACCGCAGGCTATTCGGAAAACCCCGCGCTCTGCCTTGCGGATTATATGGCCAATTCGACCTGGAGCATCGGCGCGCGCATCGGCCAGCCAGACGGGATCGACGAGATGTCCTTGGTCGAGGCGGCGAACATCTGCGACGAAACCGTCCCTCTTGCTGGCGGTGGGTCCGAGCCGCGCTATGCATGCAACGGGGTGATCACCCTCTCGGAGGTCCCGAAGACCATCATCGAGGGAATGCTCTCCAGCTTCGCAGGCCGCTGCGCCTTCTCGAGTGGGTCTTGGCGCATCCATGCGGGGGCCTGGCGCGCACCTGATGTTGCGCTGACCTCGGACCATGTCCGCGAAGGCGGGCTGACGCTCGCTACGCGCGTGACGATGTCGTCGAACTTCAACGGCGTGCGCGGGCAGTTTGTCAGTCCCGAGAACGATTGGCAGCCGGATGACTTCCCGGCTTATGCCTCGGATGTTTACCTCGCCGAGGACGGGGGCGAACGGAAATGGCGTGATATCTCGCTGCCGTTCACGATCTCCGCGTCAATGGCGCAGCGGCTCGCGAAAATCGAGCTGGAGCGTGCGCGTCGGCAGATGACGGTGCGGCTGTCGGGCAAGCTCTCAGCCTGGGCCGCCACCGTTGGGGATGTGGTGACGCTGTCCTACGCGCGCTGGGGCTTTGCCGCGAAGCCCTTCGAGGTGCACGGGGTGAGCCTTGATCTGACGGCCTCGGGTGATGGCGCGCTGCTTTTGCCGGAACTGGTCCTGCGCGAGACCTCGCCCTTTGTCTATGACTGGACGGCAAGTGAGGAGCAAATCTATGCAGCTGCCCCACGGACGGCTTTGCCCAATGCCTACGACATCCCGGCACCCGGCGCACCGCAGGTAACTGAAGACCTCTATGTCACGCGGGATGGCGGCGGGCTGAAGGTTCTGGCCAAGATTAGCTGGGAAGCCGCACCTTCAGGATTTGTTGCGGCCTATCAGCTGCAAGGCAAACTTGCTGGCGCGGCCGACTGGATCGACTATGGCCGCACCGACGGCACTGCGCTTGAAATCCGCGACATTGCGCCGGGGGCTTGGGCATTCCGGGTCAAAGCCATCTCAGTTCTGGGTGTCTCCTCGCCCTGGCAGGAAACCCAAGCCGAAATCCTCGGGCTCACCGCCCCTCCGGCCCAACTCGAGAATGTGACACTGCAAACGGCGGGCGGGCTTGCGATCCTGAAGTGGTCGCGGTCGGCCGATCCCGACGTCCGCGTGGGTGGCAATATCGTTATCCGCCATTCCAAGGAAGCGACGGCAACCTGGGCCGACAGCTATTCGATGGACCGGGTTTCGGGCGGCGAAGCCATCGCCGTGGTGCCGCTCAAACCCGGCACCTATCTGGTGCGGGCTGAAGACAGCGGCGGCCGCGCCGGGCCTGAGACCCGGGTTTCGACCAAGGGCGCGCAGGTTCTGGCCTTCTCGGCCTTGGACTTCCTGCAGGCCGATCCCGGCTTCTTCGGCCCGAAATCTGGGCTGCAGGTCACGGGTTCGACCCTGACGCTGGCAACGGCAACCGCGAACGGCGTGACACAGGTAAGCACGATGGAGGGGCAGTACGGCTTTGCCGCTGGGCTCGATCTCGGTGCGGTTAAACGTGTCCGCCTGCGCTCGGAAATCGGCGTGGCGGCATTGGCACTCAACGATCGGATCGACGCGCGCACCGCCTTGATGGACACGTGGGCTGACTTCGACGGCTCGGCCGGCGCAGAAATCGATGTGCTCTTCGAGATCCGCGAGACCGATGACGATCCGGCGGGTGCCCCCGTTTGGAGCCCCTGGGGACGTCTCGACAACCACGAAATCGAGGCTCGCGCGGTAGAGGCGCGGGCGTTTCTCACGACGAAGGATGCGTCCTACACGCCCATCGTCAGCCAATTGCGGCTCTATGCCGATGAGGTCGTTTGATGGCGCAGACATCCAACTTCGTGATTGCGAACGACGCGGGGGCGGCCGTTCGAGCGCGCATCAATGAGGTGATCGCCGCATTGCAATCGACGAGTGCCGGGTCCTCGGCACCAACAGCCACGGTTGCCGGTATGCTCTGGGTCGATACCTCGGTATCGCCGCCGGTGCTGCGCCGACGAAACGCCACCAACACAGGTTGGGACGCGCTGCTGGATACAGCGGGCAATCTGGCGGGACTTGCCAACACGGCCGTGGCGCGCACGAACCTTGGCCTCGGGACAATGGCCACGAAATCCGCAGCTGACTACGACGCGGCGATTGCTGCAAAAGCCGCGCTGTCCGGGGCAACCTTCACGGGCGTCGTGACCGCCCCGAACTTTGTTTCCTCGTCAGATGCCCGGTTGAAGTCGGAGGTCGAGACAATTGCGGACGCTCTGGCCTTGGTCAGTGCTCTGCGCGGTGTGCGCTTCACCATGGATGGCAGCCGCCAGATCGGCGTCATCGCCCAAGAATTGGAGCCGGTCCTGCCCGAAGTCGTGCGGGTGGGCGAAGCAGGCCAACTCTCGGTCGCTTACGGCAATATCACTGGCCTTCTGATCGAGGCCGTCAAGGAACTGGCCGCCCGGGTGGCGGCGCTTGAGGAGGCGCGCCCATGAATGATGGTGGGTTCATCGATATGATCAACTCGGTCTTCGGTGGGGCGGTCACCACGCTGATTGGAGCCTTTACCGGGCGGCTCATGTGGCATTCGGGCGAGGTGAAGCTCGGCAACCGCCGCTTCTTCGGCAAGGAGCTTCTCTGGGAAATCCCCGTCGCCGTCGGCATGGCGCTCATCGGGGAGGCGGCCGCGCGTTACATGGGTCTCTCGCAACCGGTCTCCACCGGGTTCGTGGCAACCCTTGCTTATCTGGGCCCACGTGGGGCGGAGGCGCTGCTGGCCTCTTGGCTCTGCCGCAAGAAGTAACTCGCTACCATTCACAGAAATCCTGCACGCCGTCCCGATCCGGGGCGGCGTTTTCCTTTGCATGGGAGAGAACCATGACGCCATTCGACATCGCCCAAAGCCACATCGGGACCACAGAAGGCCCGGGCCCCGCCGACAATCCCGTCATCATGGAGATGTATGCCTCCGTAGGCCACGATTGGGTTGAGCATGACTCTGTGGCCTGGTGCGCCGCATTCGTCGGGCATTGCCTTGAGCAGGCCGGGATCAAATCCACCCGCAAGCTGACGGCGCGCTCTTACCTCGACTGGGGCGTGCCCATCGACGTGGCAGACGCCCAACAAGGCGATATTGGCGTGATCCCCCGCGGTTCGTCCAGCTGGCAGGGCCATGTCTTCTTTATCGACCGTATCGAGGGACAATGGGTCTGGGGTCTCGGCGGCAACCAAGACGACGCCGTCAATGTGAAGCGCTACCCGGTCTCGAAACTCCTCGGTGTGCGGCGCGCCGGGAATGTTGCGCCTGCAGTGACGCTGTCGGTGGAGGCGGTTCAGCAGCGGTTAAAAAATCTGGGCTATCACGAAGTCGGCCAAGTCGACGGAAAAGTGGGGCAACGCACCCGCGCTGCGATCTTGGCCTTCCGCAATGACAATAGCTTACCGCTGAGCCCCATCATGGATGTCGCGCTGACCGAGGCGCTGGAACATGCCACGCCGCGGGACATCGCCCCCGAGCGGGCTTCTGGCGTCCCCACGGATAGCCGGATCGTGACGGCGGCCAATGCGCAGATTGGTCTCGGCGTGATTGGCGCTGTGGGATCGATTGGCAGTCAGATCGCCCCTGCGCTCATGGAGGCCGAAGAGGCCCGAGACATGGCCAGCCGCGTGTTCACCTTGATCGGGCTGGAAAACTGGCTCTCCGTCTCCCTGCCTTGGATCGGCGCGGCCGTGTTCGTCGGCGTCGTCATCTATGCACTCCGTGCGAAGGCGGCCCGGATTGACGACTATCGCACGGGGAAAACGCCATGATCTGGGTCATGATTGTCGTCTCTTGCCTTGCAGGGGATGACCAGCCTGTCTGCACCAGTGGCATCAGCCAAAGCCGCTACGCACACTTCACCGACTGCGAGGATGCCGCGGTCCGCACACATGATCACATCCGGGCCATCGCTGATGCGCGAGGACAATCCGTGCTGCTGCTCGATACCCGTTGCTTGGCCCTCTCACCGGGGGCACCCGCATGAGTGCCATCCTGACTATGCTGTTCGCGGGCCTTGGTCGACGCTTCGCCTATTGGGGCGCGATTGTTGCAGCCGTTGGCGTCGCAGTCTGGATCCTGCTCCGGCAGGGCAAGCACGCCGCAGAGGCCGACCTCGCCATCCGCCGCGCCGATGCCCGTGTCCGCGCGCTGCAAACGTCCAAGGACATCCGTCATGACCTTCAAAACACTGATCATACCGATCTTGAGCGTCGGGCTGACCGCTGGATGCGCGATTGATCCGCGAGGGCTGCGCGACGATTGCGATTGGGCTGAGCCCATTCGTCCGTCCCGTCAGGATGTGCTGAGCGATGACACTCTGGCCCAGATCGTTGCCCATAATGAAGTCGGCGCGCGGCTCTGCGGGTGGCAGCCATGACCGTGGCCACTTTGAGCGAAGGTCCGGCGATCCTCGTTGGTTATGCTTGGCGGCTGCAGATTGAGGCAGAGGCACCGGTCTTTGTCGAAGGCGCAAGCTATGCCGGCCATCTCCGCCTTAAACCCAGTGATCCGACGCTGCTGGCAGAACTCACAAGCGCTGACGGCGGGATACAGCACGTCACAGCAACTGTGTTGGAACTGTCTTTGACACCCTCCCAAACAGCATCGCTCACGCCCGGCCGCGTGGTGCTGGACTTGGTACGCACCGATCTCGAGCCAGACCTGCACTTGGGTTTCTTTCTTGAAATCCCCGTGATGCTGCCGGTGACGCGAGGGCTGAGCCCATGAGTGAAGCGATCTGGCAAACAGGCCCGATTGCCATCACTGCGCCGATCAAGGTGCGCGTCGTAAACGGGCCTTTCCGCATACGCCTCGGCGGACAGCCTGGACCGCAGGGTGCGACCGGCCCCCAAGGCGACAAGGGCGATCAAGGTGATCCGGGCATCACGATCCTGCCCACCGACGCCCCCATCAATGGAGGATTTTTCTGATGGCCAATACGATCCAGCTCAAACGCCGTGTTTCGGGCGTGGCAGGTGCTCCTGCAGCGCTTAAGTCCGGCGAACTGGCGCATAACGAAGTCGACAACACGGTCTATGTCGGCAAGGGCGACGACGGCAGCGGCAATGCAACCTCCATCGTCCCCGTTGCAGGGTCGGGCGGCTTTCTGGCGCTGGTGGGCACGCAGACTGTAAGTGGGGCGAAAACATTCTCGACCGCTCCGAAGTCTAGCCAAGATGCCAGCGGCGGGACCGACCTTGTCCGCAAGTCGCAGGTCGACAGTCTGCTATCAGCCAAAGCGCCCTTGGCGTCACCCACCTTCACAGGATCGCCCACGGCGCCGACGGCGGTCGCGGGCACGGACTCGACGCAGATTGCAACGACGGCCTTCGTCAATCAGGCCATTGCCGGCTTTGGCGCCGGCGACATGGCAAAATCCACCTATGACACCGACAATGATGGCAAGGTGGATGCCGCGGAAGTTGCTGATGCCGCTCCCTGGGCCGGGATCACCGGCAAGCCTACGAGCTTTACGCCCTCCAGCCACAGCCATTCGATCGCGCAGGTCACGAGCCTTCAGGCAGCGCTGGATGCAAAAGCGCCGCTGGCCTCACCTGCGCTCAGCGGGACACCGACGGCCCCCACTGCAACTGCCGGCACTAACACCACCCAGATCGCCACAACCGCTTTTGTCGCTGCGGCAATCGGGGCGCTCATTGATGCCGCGCCCGGTGCCATGGACACGCTGAACGAGCTAGCCGCAGCTCTGGGAGATGACCCGAACTTCGCGACCACGGTCACCAATGCGCTGGCGAGCAAACTCGCCGCGGCCTCGAACCTCTCTGACCTGCCGAACAAGACGACAGCGCGCTCAAACCTTGGGCTGGGGTCCATGGCTACGCAAAACGCAAATGCCGTCGCGATCACGGGTGGCGCAATCAACGGCATCACTCTCGATGGTGGGACCTTCTGATCATGGCAAACACCGTATTGGTAAAGCGCACCACCGTTGCAGGCCGGGTGCCGACAGCGGCGCAACTCGCTGCTGGTGAGTTGGCGGTAAATGTCCCCGACGGCAAGCTGTTCCTGAAGCGTGTCTCTGGCGCCGAAACCGTGATCGAGCTCGGACAAACTGGACCGCAAGGACCCGCAGGACCGGCTGGTCCTCAGGGCGTGACCGGGCCAACAGGTCCTCAGGGTCCAACGGGCGCCACAGGACCGACACCAGCGCATCAATGGTCCGGCACCAGCCTGCGATTTTACAACGGGTCCGCTTGGGGGGCTTACGTCAACCTGAAAGGTGCCACCGGGGCAACAGGTGCGACGGGAGCCAAGGGTGATACTGGCGCCACCGGCCCGACAGGACCCCAGGGACCTGCGGGTCCCACGGGTGCCACCGGGCCTACGGGTCCACAAGGCCCCGCAGGAGCAGACGGCTCCCCAGACACCGCAGCACAGGTGCGTGCCAAACTGGTGACGGTGGATGGGTCTGGGTCGGGAATTGACGCCGATCTGCTCGATGGCAGCCATGCCAGCGCTTTCGCCCTTCTCAGCGGAGCGACTTTCTCTGGCACGGTGACAGCACCGAACTTCGTCTCGTCTTCAGATGTGCGACTCAAATCTGACATCGAGACCATCGTGGATGCGCTGGCCAAGGTGCGAGCGATCAACGGCGTCACATTCACCATGGCGGGCAGTGACGCGCGGCAGATGGGCCTCATCGCACAAGAGGTGCAGGCCGTCGCGCCGGAGGCCGTGGTCGAGGCCGAGGGCGTGCTGCGTCTGGCCTACGGCAATCTCGTGGGCCTCCTCGTCGAGGCCATCAAAGACCTAGCTAAGCAGGTCGACCAGCTGAAAAGGACCGCGCCGTGATCGAGACCGGACTGCATGTGATATACAATACGGGCTCGCGGCTGCATTACGCCGTCGATGTGCAAGAGAGTTATGCGGGGATCGCGGTATTTGCTCCCTGCGATGCCGGCGAGGGGGTCCGAGACGGCGTCGGGGTCATGAGTTGGGCCACCCTCGCGGCAGACCTCGCGACACCATATGATTATGCCGATGGCGCGGGTTTCGTCGATCTGCGCGGCAACGGGATCTTCGTTCCGGACCTGCCGGGCTGCCCGCATGGCGGGATCTACAAGGGGCGCTCCTACGTTTTCCCAGACGGGATGCGCGGTCATGATGAAATCACCGATCACGCACTGATCGACATCATGACCGACAATGCGGGGTTTCCACAGCCTTGGCGCAACCGCTTCGCCCAATCTGCGCGCGAGAAGGTCGACCTGTCGTTTCGCCATCGTGCGCGCACACAGGCTGCAAACGCCCTGGTTATCTTCATGCCAATCAAGGGGCCACTATCTTCGGCCCGGATCGAGATCCTCTGCAATCAGGAACCGATCCTGCTGAACGGCACCACCGTCGCGGGCCGGATTGATGACGCAACGATCCCGAATGACGGTCAGTGGTTCAAGCAGTTCTATTTCCACGCGGTGGCGACCGAGACGGTGATCCTGCCCGCGGGAGGGCGGTCTCATGTGCCGATCGCGCTGCGCTGGAACAGGGATGGCTCGCCTTGTGCCCATGAACTGGCACTGAAGCTCGAGAGCGACGCCGGCTATCTGCCGAAACGGCGGCTGGTGACGGACATAAATGGAGCGGGCAGCTTTCCCGTCGAGGCGCTGGGGCTCAGCCCGGGCGACCAGATCGCGGTCAAGATCAACACCGAGCATTATACCGCGATCGGCAAGATCATCCTGGAGGTCGTGTGATGGAAATTGCCACCACGACCGAGTTCCAGCTGATCTACCCGGCCTTCGTCATGCATAAGCACTGGGAAATGCCCGACGGCTTCAATAACCGTTTGCACGCGTTGGCGGCCGCGGACGCGATCGCAAACCGCATTCAGGATGCCGGCGACCTCCGCAATGTCGGAGATGATACCAACCATCTCGGCCATCTGCGTCACAACTTTCTGATGGCCCAGCGCGACCCGGCGATTGCGGTTCTGGCGCAGATGGTTGCCGCCGGGGTGAGGGAATATCTGCAGCTCGCCTATGGCTATGACCACAGCGGCGATATCCGGATGATGTCGGACACCTTCTGGCAGCGGCGGGCCGCCCGAGAAAACGTCGGGATCAACGCCCACACCCATATCCAAACCGACATCGTATGCACTTATTACCCGCGGGTCGTGCTCGACGCCGATTGTCCCAAGACCTCGCTCCATCGTGGGGCGGTGCGGTTCTACGATCCGGCCAATGTCGGCAAACGGCTCTGGCCCTGCAACAATCCTGACACCTATGTCGGCGGCTGGTATGCGGTCGAGCCGCGCACGGGCTCCATGCTCGTCTTCGAGGGCCATGTGCCCCACGACAGCACCTACTTCGAGGGCGAGGAGCGGATGTGCATTCCGGTCCTCTGTTCACTCGAACTCCCGAATTCCCACTGCAAGGCCGGGCTCAAAGAAATCCTGGCCCATCAGGCGCAAGGAGGCACCCATGGCCTATAAGGTCGGAACCACTATTGTGATCGACGACAGCGGAAATGTAGACTGGTCGCGCATTGCCAACAAACCCGCGATCGGCACGGGCGACATCAGCTCCGTATCTGTCAGCAATACAACGCCCACATCAGGGCAAAGCCTTGGCCAGCTTCTTTGGCAAACCTGCGGGGGCGGTGCCTGCACGTCAAACTGCTATGTCGGCTCACTCTCGGGCGGCGGTAGCACCGGCGCGGTCACCATCACAGGGAACCGCCAATTCTTCAACTGCAACTGCAACTGCCGGTGCTGACGATGGAGATCCGCAGCACGAGTATCGACCTTTGGCCGACGCGGGTCACGTTCTTCGAGACGCCAGTCGACTGGGTGGTAAACAGGCAACTGGCCGACGAGGCCATCGCCGCCGTCGAAGCAACCGGCAGCGGGTCGATGGCCAATGCAGCAAAGCGACGTGTGCGCGGCATACTTGAGAAAAGCGCTGCAGGTCCGACCCTGAAAGTCCATCTCTTCGCCTGCGCGCGTGCCGTCCTCGGCCCCTGGGCTCAATATCTTGACTCCGATCATTGCGAAAACCGCGCCCTCGTCATCGAGCCCGGCGGCTTCATCTCGACCCACAAGGACAGCCGCGAAGGCGACCTGACCTGCGTCCACTTCCTGACTGGCAGTGGGACAGGACAGGCGGTGAACAGCGTGGGGACCCCTCGCTTCGTGATCGAGGACCCATCGCGCTACTTCGACGAGGGACGACTGCCCTTCGAAGCGCGGCATGGCTTTGCGGTCAACCCGCGGCCGGGTCTCTCGGTCTTCTTCCCCTCTCATATCCCCCATAACCAGCACCCCTATGAGGGGAGCGCGCCGCATGTGCAGGTCGTCGCGAACTTTCGCGTCAATCTCCCCGTGGCAATCGAGGAAAGGCTGTTCGACTGATGTGGTTCGATTTGACACTGGAAGCGCGTGACGGCAGCCGCCATCACGTGCGCTACAACCCGCACACCTCCGAATGTGAGGGGCTGCCGCTGCCGGTCGAACCTGGCATCTTCGCGCCAGTGCCGCGCGTGGCCAAGGACAAGCCCCTCGGAAAATCTCGCGCACCCCGCGTTTTGAAAATCCAGCTTGGGCTCTCCTGCAACTATTCCTGCAGCTACTGCAGTCAGGCCTTCCAGATCGCCGATGCCACGGTCTCCAAGCTGGCCGATGTCGAGCACTTCCTGACCCAGCTCGACAGTTGGATCACCGACGCCCCGGAAAAGATCGAGCTCTGGGGCGGTGAACCCTTCCTTTACTGGGCCAAGATCAAGCGGTTGATCCCGGCGCTGGCAGAGCGCTTTCCGGCGGCGCGCTTCTCGATCGTCACGAACGGCTCGCTCCTCTCCCGCGAAAAGCTGGATTTCATCGCGCAATACGACATTGAAATCACGATCTCACACGACGGGCCTGGTCAGCATCTGCGCGGGCCGGATCCGTTCGACGATCCTGACCAGAGCCACTGGATCCAAACCCTGCTGGCCGAGCGCCCCGAAAAGACCGGGTTTAACGCGGTTCTGACGCGCCAGCATCATGACCTTCGGGCCCTCAAGGCATGGTTCGCCGAAAAAGTCGGGCCGGACATCTTCGTCGGGCTCGAGGGCGTCGTAAATGTCTATGACGCAGCGACCGCCATCGGGACGGGGCGGTTCGAGCCTGCCGAACTGAACAGCCTGACGCGGTCGATCTTCGAGGCGCTGGCAGAGGACCCCAACGCCTTTGGCCTCGGCGAGCGCATCAACGAATTCTATTCTTCGATTCAGCGTCGGCGGCCCATCGAAGCGCTTGGCCAAAAATGCGGGATGGACAGCCCCGACGCCATTGCCGTCGACCTGCGCGGGAACGTCATGACTTGTCAAAACACCGGTGCGAAGGGGGCGCACAAGATTGGCCATGTTGCCGACTTTGACGCCATCGCGCTCGATACCGCGACGCATTTTGCCTTCCGGGACGAATGCATGTCATGCCCCGTCGTTCAGCTCTGCAAAGGGTCCTGCATGTTCCTCGAGGGGGAGTTCTTCAAGCAGAGTTGCGCCAACGAGTTTGCCTTCAACATGGGGGTCATGATGGCGGCGGTCTGGCATTTGACGGGGATGAGGGTGGTTGGGGTGGAAGGGATTGCCGGTTGCGGCGCTGCTGATCATTGACTGGTTGGTCCAGCGGATTCTCCCCTTATCGCAGCCCTGAGCACAAACGTGACGTTGGCGGCTCAATCCGCTTGAAGCATAAGGAGGGTGCGGCGTTTGACATCGCCATGGCGAACCACGACCCAGTGGCCTTCGAGGCCGCGGCGCGCGAGGTCGGGTTCCTCGGCTTCGGCTTCTATCCGCGCTCGGGGTTCATCCATGTGGACCTCGGCCCCGCACGCCAGTGGGGCGAGCGTTTCCCGGTCCGAGCGACCGCATTCGCAGCCGAGGCGCCGCCCGCCCGCGAGGTGCTGGCCGACAGCCGCACGATGAAGGGTGGTGGCACGGCGGGCGTGGCGACGCTGGGCGCGGCGGGCGTCGAGGTGGCACAGGGCGTCCTGGCCGAGACGCAATCCGCCATCCTGCCGCTGGTGCCGTATCTCGACACTCTGCGCTGGGTGTTCATCGCGGTGGCACTCTGTGGCATCGCAGTCACCATCTATGCCCGCCTCGACGACTGGCGCCGGGGGCGGCGGTGACTGCCGTCCTCCTAGGCAGGATCACGGCCAGCCCGTGGGTGTGGGGGGGCGCTGCGCTACGGAGCCTTCCTTCTCGCCGGGCTCATGTTCCTGCTCGCGCGCCGGCGGTCCGGCGCGCGAAGCACGATCTCCCCCATAAGGAGTTGGATCGGCAAGTTCTGCGGCAAGGGATTTCCCGCGAATTCCTGCGTATTTACGTTGTTCGCCAATTTTGAAAAGATCGAGCGGCGCAAGGGCCTCGAACAAACAGGTGGCACAAACTCTTTGGAAACCAGTGCCCGACAAGCCGCAGGAGCATGCCAAGGGGAGTGAACCATGTGCATATCGGCAACCGTGAGCTTCGGCGCTGCCGCCGTCCTTATACCGCTTGGCGGGCTTGCGCTGCGGCATGCCTGCACGACGGACCGGCGTTATCTGGTGTTGGCCTCGTTTCCCGTCATGTTCGGGGTGCAACAGATATCCGAGGGTCTGGTCTGGTTGAGCCTGGATGATCCGGACGGGCATTTTTCGCTCGGCGCCGCAATGGTCTTCCTGTTCTTCGCCTATGTCGTCTGGCTGGTGCTGGCGCCGCTTGCGGTGATCCCGCTCGAACACCGGAAAGACCTGCGGCGGGCTTTTCTGGGAATCCTGCTGTTCGGCGCGGTCTTTGGCCTGTCGCTGTTCCTGCCGCTTCTGGCCAGCCCCGACCGGCTCGGAGTCGATGTCGTTCACGGCTCGCTCCTCTACGAGACGCGCCTGATCTATGGCAGCCTGGTTCCGAGCGCGGTCCTGATAGCCATCTATGCCTGCGTCGTCTGCCTACCGCTCCTGACATCCTCGGCACCCGGCGTGCGACCGTTCGGAATCCTGGTCGCCGCCTCGATGCTGCTTACCATGCTCTTCGCGGGCTATGCCTTCAAGTCGGTCTGGTGTTACCTTGCCGCCATCAGCTCAGCTTATCTCGCCTTGATGATGTGGCGGCTTCCTAAACTAGCGCAGCGCCGGGTCTTCGAGGCGTGACCACAGCGCCGCGCCGATCACGGGCGGCACCGGGCGCCTATCGGCCAGTTTTCGCGCCGCGCATGGCATGGGATCGGGACTGCCCGCGCTTCAGGTCGCAGATGCCGTTTGCTGAGGGGCCGTTTCGCCCGATCCCGGCCTGATGCCGAACATCAGCGCGTAGATCACCGGCACCGCCACCAGCGTCAGCACTGACGCGAAGGCAAGCCCGCCCATGATGGTGACGGCCATCGAGGCGAAGAAGGCGTCCGGCAGGAGCGGGATCATGCCCATGATCGTCGTTCCCGCGGCCAGCACCACCGGCCGGAAGCGGCTGACCGAACCGGCGATGATCGCCTCGGCCCGGTCGCCGCCCTCGGCGATGCGGGCGTCCATTTCCTCGACCAGGATGATGGCGTTCTTGATCAGCATTCCCGACAGGCTCAGGAGGCCCAGAAGGGCTGTGAAGGTGAACGGCAGGCCCGAGACCAGCAACCCCAGCGCCATGCCGGTGATCGACATTGGCACCACAAGCCACAGGATCAGCGGCTGGCGCACCTTGTTGAACAGCAGCACCGAGATCACCACCATGACGAGGAATCCCAGCGGCAACTGCGTGCCGAGCGAGGCTTGCGCGTCCGAGGACGCCTCGTATTCACCGCCCCATTCCATCCGGTAGCCTGACGGCAACTCCATCGCCTCGATATCCGCGCGCACGGCCCGGAACGCCTGATCGGCGTTGAGGTCCGGCACGGAACCGCCAAGCACGGTGATGGTGCGCTCGCGGTTGCGGCGATGAATGGCGGCCTCCTGCGCCACGACGTCGATGCGCTCGACGACCTGGGTGAGCGGCACATACTGGTTGCCCGCCGCGCTCCAGACCAGCTGGTCGTGCAACTGCTCGCTGCTGCGGCGCTCGTGCTCCGGCACCCGCAAGATGATCGGAAGCTGGGTATCGCCCTCGCGGAAGGTTCCGGCACGCACCCCGGATGTCGCATAAAGGATCGTGTCTGCAATGGCCGAACGGGTTACACCGGCGACGCGGGCGCGCGTTTCGTCCACCACCGGCTCGATCACCAGTTCACGTTCGCGCCAGTCGGTGCGAAGGTCCATCAACGCGCCGGACCTGCGAAAACGTTCCTGCGCCTCGGCGGCCAGATCACGCAGCACCTGCGTGTCCGGTCCCGAGAAGCGCACCGCAACATCCGCACCCGACGGCGGGCCGAAGGCCAGTTGCTCGAAGCGGACCTGACCTTGCGGAACGCGTCCTGGCAGGTCCGACAGCCGCTCGATGATCTGCGGGATCATTGCGGCGTCGGCCGCGCGCACGATCAGTTGGCCATAGGACGAATCGGCCTGTTCGGGGCCATATGTCAGCATGAAGCGCAAGGCGCCGCGCCCGACCAGCGTGGTCACGCCCACCACGTCCGGATCGGCAAGGACCGCTTCTTCCAGCGCGATCATGTCGCGTTCGGTCGCGCGGATATCAGCCCCGCGCGGCAGGTTGTAATGCACATAGAAAAGCGGCGTGGTGGAGGCCGGAAAGAACGCCTGTTTCACGTTGCCGAAGGCGACAAGGGACCCTGCCGTGATCCCGACCATCATCAGCACCACAAGCCATCGCGCGCGCAACGATCCGCGCAAAAGCCAGCCATAGGCCCGGTAGACGACGCCGCGATAGGGGTCTTTTCCCGCCGCGTCCCCATCCGATCCGCGCAGCAGCCATGCCCCCATCAGCGGCGTGACCGTCAGCGCCAGAACCCACGACAGCAAAAGCGATATCGCGATCACGGCAAAAAGCGAGAACAGGAATTCGCCCGTGGCATCCGGCGACAACCCGATCCCCGAGAAGGCCATGATGCCGATCACGGTGGCCCCCAGAAGCGGCACCGAGGTCGCATCCGATGCCTCGCCCGCGGCCTCCTCGGCGGATTTGCCGCGCTGCATGCCGATCACCATGCCCTCGGCGATGACGATGGCATTGTCCACCAGCATCCCCATGGCGATGATCAGCGCGCCAAGGCTGATCCGCTCCATCTCGATCCCGAACGTGGCCATGAAGAACACCGTCCCCAGCACGGTCAGCCCCAGCGTGGCCCCGACCGTCAGACCCGCGCGCCAGCCCATCGTCAGCATCAGCGCGCCGATCACGATGGCGACCGACAGCGCCAGCCCGGTGATGAAGGAGGATACCGCCTCGTCCACCACCCGGTGCTGCTCGTAGATCGGCAGGATCTCGATGCCTGCGGGCAGCGCCTCGGCGACGTCGCGCAGACGCGCCTCGACCCGTTCGCCTACGGCGACGACATTCTCGGTCTGGATCGCGGATACGCCCAGCGTAAAGGCCCGCACGCCGTCGTGGCGGATGATCTGCTGCGGCGCCTCGGCTTCGCGGCGGTCCACATGCGCGACATCGAGCACCGAGATCTGCTCGACGCCGCCCACACGCCCCACGCGCAGCGCCTCGATCCCGGCGACGCTGTCGAACCCGGGCAAAAGCAAGGTGCGCAGCCGAGCATCGTCGGCACGGATCTCGCCCCCTTGCAGAACCGTGTTTTCGCCACTCAGAAGGCCCAGAACCTGATCGGGTGGCAGGCCCAGCCGGGACAGCCGGGCCGAAGGCACTTCGACCATCACCACCTCTTCGGGCAGGCCCAGCGTTTCCACCTTGGCCACACCTGGCACCGTCAACAACTCGCGTCGCAGGCGACGGGCGATCTCGCGCTGGTCGGACGGGCTGTAGCCGCTGGCGGTGACGGCATAATACAGCCCGAAGACATCGCCGAAATCGTCATTGACCTGCGGCGCCCTCGCCCCGTCCGGTAGGTCGCCCCCGGCGTCGCCCAGCCTTCGGCGCAGCTCGTCCCAGACCTGCGGCATCTCGTCGGGGCCATAGGTATCCTTGATTTCCACGGTGATCTGGCTGAGGCCCGGCATGGATTTCGATTCCACCCGGCGCAGCTGCGGCATCTGCTGGATCGCGCTTTCCAGCACCTCGGTCACTTCGCGCTCGACGTCCTCTGCCGAAGCGCCCGGATAGGGTGTGAAGACCAGCGCGGTCTTGAGCGTGAAGCCCGGGTCTTCCAGACGCCCGACATTGGCAAGCCCCCAGAGACCGCCGATCAGACAGCCAATGATGAGCAGGGAAATCGCAACAGGGCGGCGAATGGACCAGACGGCAAGGTTCATGGCGCGACCCCGATCAGAACATGGCCGGGCGCACCAGCACCCCGTCGCGCATCTGCCACCAGCCTGCAGCCACGATCCGCGCACCAGGCGTCACGCCGGACAGGACCGGGATGCGGTCGCCCTGCGGCAGGCCCAGGCTCACCTCGCGGGGATGGGCGCGGCTTTCCTCGTCGACGACCCAGACGCGCGGCGCCGCACCGCTGAAGGTGTCGACGGCCGACACCGGCACCATGACCGCATCGACCCTCTGACGCGGGCGAAGCTCGACGGTCGCGGTCATGCCCGGCAGGATGCGCGGGTCGGGCTCGCGCAGGGCGAATTTTACGGCATAGGTCTGCGCCACCGGGTCGGCCTCGGTCACGAAGCGCGCCAGATCCAGCGGCATCGCCGCGTCGGGAAGGGCGGGGAACCGCGCCACCGCCTCGTAGTCTTCCGGTGCAGTGCTGGCTAACACCGCCAGATCCTCGGGCAGCGAAATCGCGACCATCAGCGTGCTGACGTCCTGCAGGCGCAACACCGGCACTGCCGGGGTCACGTTGGAATAAGTCTCGATCAGGCGCCGGGCGACGATGGCCTCGAAGGGGGCAGAGATGCGGGTCTGTTCGAGTGCGCGCTGCGCCTCGGCGACGGCGACCTCGGCCTGCCGCAACTCGGCGCGCGCCCGGTCGAGCTGCGCGCGCGGCGCCGCCGCTCGTTCGACCAGCTCGGACACCCGGGCCTCCTCGCTGCGGGCCAGATCGACCACCGCTTCGGCCCTCTCCAGGGCGAGGCGGAAATTCACGTCGTCCAGCGTGGCGATAAGTGTGCCTGCTGCGACGCGCTCCCCCTCGGTGGGGCCGATCTCGACGATCTGTCCGCCGATCTGGAAGGCGATGTCCACGGTCCGCTGCGCCTCGACCCGGCCGATGAAGCTGCGCGCGGCAAGCCCATCGCCGGCCTGCACCACCTGCATGGGCACCGCGACGGCGGCCTCGGTCGGGGGCGCACCTGCGTCTTCCTGCTGGGCCAGGGCGTTCATGTTGGTGAACCACGCGGTGCCGCCCAGCCCGATGAGTGCGATGATGACTGCGAGAGCGATAGAGAGGCGTTTCATGTGGCAGGCTCCAGATCTTCGATCATGGTTTGAATACGGGTGAGGGTCGCCTTGCGCAGGGCCGGATCGGCGGGTGGCAGGCGCATCAGATGCTGGAACCGCAGCCCGTCCAGCGCCGCCAGAATGACCAACGCGCTTGCCGGGTCGGCAGTCTCTTCCAGAACACGCCCGGTATAACCCTCGATCAGGCGGTTCACCGGCGTCATCAGCGCGGGGGCTTCCGCCGCGGCAATCATGATCGCCATGGAGATGTCGGGATCAAAACGCTCGAAATGGCCGAAGGCGCCGACGAGGGCGCGCAGCGTCGGGTTTGGCTGCCCGGACGCGGCATCGCGGAACTCGAAGAAACTCTGTTCGAAAGCAGCAATCATCTGGTGCATGAGACCTTCAAGCAGCGCCAGCTTGGAGGGAAAGTTGTAGAGAACGCCGCCTTTCGACATGCCAACCTCGCGCGCGACGGCCTCGATCGTCAGACAGCCCGGGCCGTCACGCGCGACCACGGCACGGGCGGCGTCTAGGATCTCGTCATGGGCATTGCGCGCGCGCATTTCATCTCCGGGGCTGGCGTTCCGACCATTTGGTCGGAAACCGACCGATTGGTCATATAGATGCTGCGTCGCAGAAGTCAAGCTGATCCCGGTCGACGTCGACGTCGACGGCAAACCAGGTTGGAGAGATCAGACCATGGCGCCGATCGTCCGCCGGAACCGCGCGAGCGCGATGGCAAAGAGGATCGCGCCGATCGCCGCAAGTGCGAGGAACTGGGGCCAGACGATGCCGATGCCCGCGCCGCGATAGAGGATCGCCTGGGCCAGCATCACGAAATGCGTGTCGGGTGCCGCCAGCATGAGGGTCTGCACGGCGAGGGGCATGCTCTCACGCGGGGTCACGCCGCCCGAGAGCATCTGAAGCGGCAGGAGCACGAGGACGAGCAGCAAGCCGAACTGCGGCATGGACCGGGCGAATGTGGCCAGCATGATGCCGAGCGACGTGGTGGCGAACATGTGCAGCGCCGCCCCGCTCAGGAACAAAAGGACCGACCCCTCGACCGGAACGCCGAGCAATCCCTGCACCACGACACTCAGCGAGGCGGCCGAGGCGAGGAGGACCACGGTCCCCATGGACCAGACCTTGGCGATCATGATTTCCAGCGGGGTGACGGGCATGCTCAGCAGGTGCTCGATCGTGCCGCGCTCGCGCTCGCGGATGAGCGCGGCACCCGCCAGGATGATCGACAGCATCGTGACATTGCTGATGATCTCCATCACCGAGCCGAATCTCGCGTTGTCGAGTTCCGGGTTGAAGCGCGCCCGCAGCACCAGATCGACGGGCAGATTAGCGTCGCCGCGGTGACGGTTGGCGAATTCCTGCACCTCCGCCGTGACAATGGCCTGGACATAACCGCCGCCGCTGAAGGCCTGGGTGATGCGCGTGGCATCGACATTGAGCTGGACCACCGCCGGCTGGCCGCTCAGGATGTCGCGCTGAAAGCCGGCCGGGATCACCAGTGCGAAAGTGTCGCGGCCGGCATCCATGCGCGCATCCATCTGCCCGAAGTCGATCAGGTCGGGCGGCAGGAAGAACGGCGGCTGGAACGCATCCACGATGCGGGCGGACAGGGGTGAGCGGTCTTCGTCCACAATGGCGATGGGGGCGCGGTTCAGCGTCTCGGGCATGGTCGTCGCGGAGGAATAGACCGAGAAGGTGAAGGCAAAGACGATCAGCACCAGCATCACCGGATCGCGCAGGAGGCTGCGCAACTCCTTGATCCCGAGATGCAGGATATTGGCGGCACGCATCGCTCAGGTCTCCTGCTTGCGAAGGAAAAGAACCGCCGCGGCGATCAGGACCGGCACAGACAGCGCCAGCGGCAGGAAGGCGCCGCGCAGATCCGCGAAGCCGAGCGCCTTGGAAAAGGTGCCGCGGGCGATGGTCAGGAAATGGGTGGTCGGGTAGATCTCGCCGATGGCGCGGCCTGCGCCTTGCAGGGACGAGACCGGGTCGATCAGCCCGGTGAAGCTGACCGCCGGCAGGATCGTCAGCACCGCCGTGCCGAACATCGCGGCGATCTGGCTGCGGGTGAAGGCGGAAAACACCAGCCCGATGGCCGTCGCCGCCGTCACGTAGAGCAGCGCCGCCAGCGCCAGGGTGGCAAAGCTGCCGGTGAGCGGCACGCCGAAGACCGTCACCGCCAGACCCGTCAGCATCAGGAAACTGCCCATCGACAGCACGACATAGGGGATCTGCTTGCCCAGCAGGAATTCCAGCCGGGTCGTCGGCGTGACATAGAAATTGGTGATCGAGCCGAGCTCCTTCTCGCGCACGACGCTGAGCGAGCTCAGCATCGCGGGAATGAGAAGCAACAGAAGCGGAATGACGGCCGGAACCATGGCGTCGAGGCTGCGCATGTCGGGATTGTAGCGAAAGCGGGTCTCGACCGTGACCGGCCCGGCCAGCGCATCGCCGAGGCCCGCCTCGCGGGCGCGCTGGCCCAGCCAGTGCAGGTGCATGCCCTGCACATAGCCCTGCACCGTCTCGGCGCGGGTGGGCATGGCGCCGTCGATCCAGGCCCCGATGGCGACCGGGCGCCCGCGCGCGACATCGCGCCCGAAACCCGGCGGGATCTCCAGCGCCAGGCTGATCTCGGCCGCGCGCATCCGCCGGTCCATGTCGGCATCGCCTTCGATCGGCGGGCGCTCGATGAAATAGCGCGAGCCGGACAGGGTCAGCGCGTAGTCGCGGCTGATCGCGGTCTGGTCGTGGTCGTAAACGGCAAAGGTCAGATCCTCGACATCGAGGTTGATGCCATAGCCCATCACGAACATCAGGATCGCGCTGCCCAGGATCGCGAGGGTCATCCGGACCGGGTCGCGCCACAGTTCCAGCGCCTCGCGCCGGGCCTGGCTGGCCATCCGGCGGGGGTCGAACCAGCGTCGCCAACCGCGCGGCGCCCGCCCGTGGCCCTGCGGCACTGCCTCCGTGGACATGGGCGCCGCATGGCCCGCAGCGCCGGCGTCCGCCGCCTCCAGATGATGGATGAAGGCCTCTTCCAGCGTCGCGCCCCCGACCTCGCGCGCAAGCTCCGCCGGGGCGCCGGTCGCCAGCACCTTGCCCTCGTGCATCAGCGAGACCCGGTCGCAGCGCTCCGCCTCGTTCATGAAATGGGTCGAGATGAAGATCGTCACGCCCTCGTCGCGCGACAGCGCGATCAGGATGCGCCAGAAGGCATCGCGCGCCACCGGATCGACGCCCGATGTCGGCTCGTCGAGGATCAGCATCTCGGGCCGGTGGATCAGCGCGACGGCGAGCGACAGACGCTGGCGCATCCCCAGCGGCAGACGCTCGGGCAGGCTGTCACGCACCTCGGCCAGATCGAAACGCGCGAGCATCTCCTCGACCCGCGGCGCGATCTCGGGTTCAGGCATGGCGAAGAGCCGCGCGTGCAGCGAAAGGTTCTGCTCGACCGTCAGTTCGGTATAGAGCGAAAAGCTCTGCGACATGTAGCCGACCCGCCGGCGGGTCGCGAGATCACGCGGATTTACCTCCGCCCCGAAGAGCCGCACCACGCCCCCGCTTGGCGGCAGAAGCCCCGTCATCATTTTCATCGTCGTGGTCTTGCCGCTGCCGGTCGAGCCGGGGATATTCGCGCCAGTGCCGCGCGTGGCCAAAGACAAGCCCATCGGAAAATCTCGCGTACCTCGCGTTTTGAAAATCCAGCTTGGGCTCTCGTGCAACTATGCCTGCAGCTATTGCAGCCAGGCCTTCCAGATCGCCGATGCCACGGTCTCGAAGCTGGCCGATGTCGAGCACTTCCTGACCCAGCTCGACAGTTGGATCACCGACGCCCCAGAAAAGATCGAGCTATGGGGCGGGGAGCCGTTCCTCTACTGGGCCAAGATCAAGCGGTTGATCCCGGCGCTGGCGGAACGCTTTCCGGCGGCGCGCTTCTCGATCGTCACTAACGGCTCGCTCCTCTCCCGTGAAAAGATCGACTTCATCGCGAAATACGACATTGAAATCACGATCTCACATGACGGGCCTGGTCAGCATCTACGCGGGCCGGATCCGTTCGACGATCCTGACAAGAGCCACAGGATCCAAACCCTGCTGGCCGAGCGCCCCGAAAAGACAGGTTTCAATGCGGTGCTGACCCGCCAGCATCACGACCTGCGAGCGCTCAAGGCCTGGTTCGCCGAGAAGGTGGGGCCGGACATCTTCGTTGGGCTCGAAGGCGTCGTGAATGTCTATGACGCCGCGACCGCCATCGGAACGGGACGGTTTGAGCCCGCGGAGCTGAACAGCCTGACCCGGTCGATCTTCGAGGCGCTGGTCGAGGACCCGAATGCCTTCGGCCTTGGGGAGCGCATCAACGAGTTCTATGCTGCTATCCAGCGCCGCAGGCCCATCGAGGCCCTCGGCCAAAAATGCGGAATGGACAGCCCCCATGCCATTGCCGTCGACCTGCGCGGGAACGTGATGACCTGTCAGAACACTGGCGCGAAGGGCGAGCACAAGATCGGGCATGTTGCCAACTTTGACGCCATCGCGCTCGACACCGCGACACACTTTGCTTTCCGAGAGGAATGCATGTCATGCCCGGTCGTTCAGCTCTGCAAGGGATCCTGTATGTTTCTCGAGGGGGAATTCTTCAAGCAGAGCTGCGCCAACGAGTTTGCCTTCAACATGGGGATCATGATGGCGGCGATCTGGCATTTGACGGGAATGGTGGTGGTTGGGCTGGAAGGTGGCAGATTGCCGTCCCCGTAAGCGCGACGAGCTTGTTGCCCGGTTGCGCGACGGTCCGTTCTGAGGACGGCGGCGCTGCAGCATGTTCACCGGTTGTCGGGTACAGCCGGGAGTTCCAGGCGCGGGCGGTGCATAACCTGGCATGCTGCCAAATGGAACGGCGATCTCGAACGTGCCAGGCGACTATGCCGTGATGCGAGGGCAGGCTCGGGATTGCCGCGACCCATGATACACGCGAGGCACGCTTTATTCTTGATATTGCGCCGCCACGAAATCGGCACCATCTTTGGTGAACAACACATCCGGTCCACGGGCATCCATCTGCTCATCCAGCATGTCAAAGATGGTTTGCCCCCGGTCAACATCGACTGCGTCACGCAGTTCAGTGCCGTACGCACTCGCCACCATGGTCTCCAAATGATCCATGAACTCCAGTGTAAATCTGCCAATGCAAGGCTCGAATAAACTAGATATGGTGTTCTTGTCGTAAATTGGATAGGCTGAATTCCACGTCGTCCCATAGAAACTGAGAATGAATATCTCGATAGAAACGGGGGCCCATCCTTTAGACCTTGCATGCGCGCCGATCGAGGCTTTTATTCTGCCCAGTCGCTGGTCAATTGCGCTGATTTTGTCACCATCGAATGATCCGTGACCACGTTTGCACTCAAACACGAAAAGCTTGCCGGAATTGGTATTGAGTGCAAGGCAGTCGAGATGGGCCTTGCCTCCTGCGACTGGGATCTGTTCCTTCATGGCCTGCCAATGCGACAGCTTATTGATTGCATAAATGAGCGCGCGCTCAATCAGTAAGCCGTGACGCTTCTTGCGGTCGGTCGAGCGATCTCAGGTTGGGCGCGCGGCGCAGATCGGATTGCCGTTCGCTGTTCGCAGGGGGAGCAAGGTCACCTCCACCGGGCCGTTGTGCTCGTACCAATAACAGCCGTCTCCCGGCCTGAGGCGGGCGGTCGAAACGTCTTGATCGGGTGCCGCCATCGCCACCACGCTTTCGGGCACGTTCCCGATCGCGTTTGCGGTATCGCTGCTGTCGCTCGGTGAAATGGCACACCCGGCAGCGAGCATTAACGTGGGCAGGACCATCATGTTACGTTTTTGCATGATCGATTGCATTGAGTTTCCTTTCGCATTTGCTTTCTGCCTCGCCAAAACGGGGCAATCCGCTGTCAGTCCTACCAAAAAACAGAACATGAAGACCAACCGATTTTTCACTTGAAGCTCTAGTTGCTGTAGGTGCTATGTCGATCTGAACTGTCCGAATCCCGAGGTCCGTTCATGCCGTCTTATATCCACCGCCATGATGATACCGACGCTCCGCAGGCATCCGGCGACGGCTGCTGCGGAGGCAGTCGAAGCTGTGGCAACGTCGCTCCAGTAACGCCCGCGCCGTATGCCGGGCGCAGCTTTCAGGTTTCAGGCCTCGATTGCGCCGAAGAGGTCGCGATCCTGAACAAGGTGGTCGGCCCGAAGATCGGCGGGGCGGAGCATCTCGCGTTCGACGTGATCAATGGACGGATGACCATCCTCGACAGCGCAATGAAGGTATCGGACGGCGAAGTTGCAGAACTGGTGGCAAGCACCGGCATGACCGCCAAGCCCTGGGATGCCGAAAACGCGTCGGTCGACCAGGCGGCCCATCTTGCACGACAGCGGCTGTTTACGGCGCTCAGCGGTGGCTTCTGGGCCGCGGGATTCCTTTGGCACATCATCGAGACGGGCATGGGCGGGGCGTTCGGCCTTTTCGCGGGGCACGGCGAAGCGCCGATGCCGCTGGTCGAGGCAGGGCTGTTCGCGGTTGCGATCCTGTTCGGTGTCTGGCTCGTGGCACCCAAGGCATGGTCGTCCGCTCGGCGGCTGTCGCCGGACATGAACCTGCTCATGGTTGTCGCCGTGGCCGGTGCCATCGGGCTTGGCGAATTCTTCGAGGCGGCGACGGTCGCGTTCTTCTTCTCGCTCTCGCTCTACCTCGAAAGCTGGAGCGTCGGGCGTGCGAGGAATGCGGTCTCGGCGCTCTTGGATCTTGCACCACCGACGGCGCGCATGATCCGCGAAGACGGAAGCGAGGCCGACGTTCCGGCGGCTCAAGTCGCCGTAGGCTCAAGCTTCATAGTACGCGGTGGCGACCGTATCCCGCTCGATGGTGAGGTGACGGACGGCGCGGGCGCGGTCGATCAGGCGCCAATCACCGGAGAGAGTGCGCTGGTCCCAAAGGAACGAGGCGACGAAGTCTATGCTGGCACGATCAACGGCGAAGGCACATTGACGGTGCGCGCCACGAAGGCCGCCTCGGACACCGTCTTGGCCAAGATCATCCGCATGGTCGGCGACGCCCATGCCCGCCGCGCGCCGGTGGAGCAATGGGTGGCGAAGTTCGCCCGCATCTACACGCCTATCGTCATGGCTCTCGCCATTGCAATTGCCCTGCTGCCGCCGCTCATTTTCGGTGGAGCCTGGGATTATTGGTTCTACAATGCACTCGTGCTGCTGGTGATCGCCTGCCCGTGTGCTCTGGTCATCTCGACACCGGTCTCCATCGTCGCCGCACTCACCGCCTCAGCGCGGGCCGGAGTGCTGATCAAGGGCGGTGCATATGTTGAGGCACCGGGCAAGACCACTGCACTGGCCATGGACAAGACCGGCACGATCACCATGGGCGAGCCCGAGGTGGCGGCGGTGCATCCGCTGGGTAGAGCATCGGCGCAGGATCTGATGACCCGCGCCGCGGGGCTCGAGGCACGTTCCTCGCATCCCCTGGCGCGCGCCATTCTCGCACGGGCAGAAGCCGACGGCATCAAGGTGTGCGCCGCAGAAGATACCCGAACCGTTCCTGGTAGGGGACTTGAAGGACGCACTGACGGCCGGTCGATCTGGCTAGGGTCGGACCGGTTTGCCGAGGAGAAGGGTTTCGGCGACGCCATTCCGAAGGATTTGCGCGACCGCATCGAAGGGGCTGGCAGCACCCTTGTTGCCGTGGGCGACGACACCGGCGTCACCGGCATCCTGGAATTGCGCGACCGTATCCGCCCCGATGCCAAGGGCATCGTGGCACAGCTCCACGCGCAGGGCGTGAAGACCATCGTCATGCTGACGGGCGACAACGAGCGGACAGCGCGCGCTGTTGCAGCCGAGGTCGGCATCGACGAGGTCCGTGCCGAGCTTCTGCCCGAAGACAAGGTGACAGCCATCGAAGAACTGGTCGAAACGCATGACATGGTGGCCATGATCGGCGACGGGGTGAACGACGCCCCCGCCATGGCGCGGGCGCATTACGCCATCGCGATGGGTGCTGTTGGTTCGGACGCGGCAATCGAGACTGCGGATATTGCCCTGATGACCGACGACCTCGGCAAGGTGCCTTGGCTGATCCGTCATTCGCGCCGGACAATGTCGATTATCCATCAGAACATCGGTATTTCCTTGGTGACCAAGGGCGTTTTCGTTGTCGCTACCGCGTTTGGAGTGGCATCGATGTGGGGCGCTATTGCAGCCGACGTAGGAGTGTCATTGCTGGTGGTGGCCAACGCCCTGCGCCTGCTGAACAGCCAAGAGGCCAAGGCGCCTCCGTCCGGCGGTGAACAGGTTGGTCCACAGATGACAAAGGCCGCGCTTGCCCATGCAAATTGATCACGCAGCATTTGCAAGGTACCGTAATATCCATATCAGACCTCACCAAAGAGGCATGAGGAGTGAAAACCATCCGATTTCCCCGCCGCGCCGTCCTGTTGGGCGGGTTCGCAGCGTTTTTGTCCGGCTGTGCCAGC
The DNA here is from genome assembly GCF_004799325.1 of Thalassobius vesicularis. GTDB lineage: Bacteria > Pseudomonadota > Alphaproteobacteria > Rhodobacterales > Rhodobacteraceae > Thalassobius > Thalassobius vesicularis. The sequence continues at coordinate 105,526 of NZ_SSMD01000010.1, read as the reverse complement.
AAGTTCCGCAGCTATGGCGGACCCGAGGTGACCCGTGTTCGGCTTTACAAGGGGCAGCGCTTGCTTGTTCTCGACGGAGTCGACCGGGTATTGCAAACCTATCCGGTCGGGCTGGGTTTCGCGCCCGAAGGTCACAAGCAATTCGAGGGAGACGGTCGGACCCCGGAGGGCGACTACGTAGTCGATAAGCGCAACCCTGAAAGCACTTATCATCTTTCGGTTGGCATCTCTTATCCGAATGAGGCCGACATCGCCTTTGCCGAAGCGCAGGGCCTTTCCCCCGGCGGCGACATCTTCATTCATGGTGGTCCACGCCCGGGCATCGACCCAACGGCCGTCCGCGACTGGACAGCTGGGTGCATCGCGGTCACAGATCGGCAGATCGAGGACATCTATGCAATGGTGAAGGACGGAACACCTATCCACATCTTTGCATGACGGTCTTTCTCATGCGGCGGTAGCGAGCCGTCGCATTCGCCGCCATTGCCCAGCTCCACGAAGCCAAGATGAGCGCCAACAGCATCCAGTCCCCGAAGCTCGCGTAGAGGGTCGGCGGTCGCGCGGAGGGCATCCTAGCGTCGATGATGCCCGTTTCGCCGGTATCAAGCCGCGCAACGATCTCTCCGTTCGCGTCGATGACCGCGGAGATGCCCGTATTCGCGGCTCGGATGACAGGAAGGCCTTCCTCTACGGCGCGCATCCGTGCGGAAGCCAGATGCTGCTCCGGTCCGATGCTGGTGCCGAACCAGGCGTCGTTCGTCGCGTTGAAAATCCAGTCAGGTCGGAACAGGTCGTCGACCACATGGCCTGGGAAGATGATCTCATAGCAGATCGCCAGGGCGACCAGCGGCAAACCCGGAAGCGCAAGCGTTCGAGGGCCTGGTCCGGGCGTAAAGTCGCCGAGCCCCGCCGTGAGCCGCTCGATGGGCGACCAGCCGCGGAATGGCACATATTCGCCGAAGGGTACGAGATGGTGTTTCGCGTATCCGGTCAGGATTCTGCCGGTCGCGCCAAAAGCCTGGACCGTGTTGAAATATCGGGTGCCATCTTCGCTCGGTACACGGTCCGGCACACCGGTGAGCAGCACCCTGCCGTCTGGTAGCGCAGCGGCAATGCGATCCCGTGCCTCCGTATCCTCATCGAGGAAACCCGGAAAGGCGGTTTCCGGCCAAAGAAGAACGTCGAAATCGCCGGGCCGGGTTGAAAGCTCAAGATAGCGCGCGAATGTCGCCTCGCGGTTCTCGGGCGCCCATTTCTCCTCTTGTGGAATGTTGCCCTGGACGATGCGCAGGTCGACACCGGGTGGCTGTTGTGCATCCGACTGGAGGCGCAGCGTGCCGACAGCCCACATCGTCGCGATTCCGGCCAGCGCCATGAGCGAGATGGTCAATCGTTGCCGCCCGGACGCCATAGCAGCCGCGCCAGGGAGTACCGCGACGAACACGGTGAGAAAGCTTAACCCATAGCTTCCGACCCAGGCGGCGGGCTGGCGAAAAGCGGCGTAATCGACCAGAGCGTAGCTGGCGAGGTTCCACGGAAATCCTGTCAGAACGTGACCACGCAACCACTCGGCAGCGGTCCAGGAGGTCGCGAACAGGAGGCAGGCTAAGAGACTGCCCATGGCTCCGCGCCGCGCGATTTCGGCAAAAAGCGCGGCGGCAATGGCTGGGAAAATCGCGAGACCTGCGGACAATCCTGCGACGGCCGGGATCGCCATCGCCCCGAACCGCTCGGCCTCGACGTCGAAACTTTCCGCGATCCACGAAATCCCGAAACCGAACTGGCCAAGACCAAACGCCCAGCCGACGAGGAAAGCGCGCCCGAAGGAGAGATCGCGAAGACCGACAAACAACGCGGAATAGGCAATGGGAACAAGCAAGAGAAGCGAGAAAGGCGGGAAAGTCAGAACGGTCAGCGCCCCGGCGACGAAACCAAGCGTCATCCGCGAAAGAAAACGGTGGCGCAGAGCGATGCGGTTCAGAATTTCCGGCTTCACGACTTGATCGAACGCCGCGCGCTGATCCATGGCGCGGCGAGCAAGAGCCCCACGCCACTGACGACAAATACATCGGCCAAGTTGAAGGCAGGCCAATGTGTTGTGCCAATGTAGAAATCGAGAAAGTCTGTTACAGCCCGATACCGCACACGATCGATGACATTGCCCAGGGCTCCGCCAATGATCGCGCCATAGGCAAGTGTTTCGACAGCATTTTCGGCGCGAAACAGCATAACCCCTAGCCAAACACAGATGGCAAGAGCGAGAGCGATGAGGCTCCACCACGGCGCGCCGCCCAACATCCCGAAAGTCACGCCGTCATTACGATAAAAGACGAGGTTGAATCCCGGAAACACGGAAATCCCGGCGCTTAAAGTGGCGGCATTCGCAACAACAATGGCTTTGGTGATCTGATCAATCGCGAACGCAGCAAGCGCCGCGAAGACGCCGATCACCGGAGATACCTTGTTTAGTGACATTGCCTCAACCCAACCAGACATCGAGAAACAGCATCAGAACGAGCCCGACTGCGAGACCGAGCGTCGCCCTGTTCTGATGGCCGCTGCGATGGGTTTCGGGGATGATTTCGTGGCTAATGACGTAGAGCATTGCGCCCGCGGCAAAGGCCAGACCCCATGGAAGCAGCGGTTCCGACAGTGTGATGATGCCGGCCCCGAGCAGACCGCCAATCGGCTCGACCATGCCAGTCAGCGCCGCAATGCCCCAGGCGCGCAGCTTCGGATATCCCTCGCCCAGCAGCGACACCGCGACGGCCAATCCTTCGGGCGCGTTCTGCAAGCCGATGCCGATGGCGAGTGGGAGGCCACCTTCCATGCCACCGGAACCGAACCCGACCCCGACCGCGAGACCCTCGGGAAAGTTGTGGATCGTGATCGCGATGATGAACAGCCAGACCCGCCGCAATGACGCCGCTTCGGGCCCTTCGCGTCCCGTCTTGAAATGCTCGTGCGGCAGCTTTTCGTTCATCAGTGCGACAGCCCCCATGCCCAGAAGGATCGAGACGCATACGATGGCCGCAGGCATCGCGCCGTTTTCGAACATCGGCTCGGCCGCATCCAATGCGGGGATGATCAGCGAAAAGAACGAGGCTGACAGCATGACACCGGCAGCGAAGCCGAGCGACAGGTCGCGCGTGGCCCGGGACGGGATGCGCCCGAACAGCACGGGAGCTGCTCCGACTGCCGTGAGCGAACCGGCGGCGAGACTTCCGAGAAAGCCGAGCATTATCGGAGACAGATTTTCCATGGGCGGGCCAGATTATCCTTCGGCGTAGCTCGAAAAGACTTCCGTCGACCCGTCCTTGCGGATGAGGAAGACATCATAGGCCTCGCGGTCGTCTTCTGGCCCCATGCCGGGCGAGCCATAGGGCATCCCAGGCACGGCGAGACCGACTGCGTCCGGGCGCTCATCGAGAAGGCGGCGGATGTCAGCGGCCGGGACATGGCCTTCGATCACGTAGCCCTCGATTAGCGCGGTGTGGCAGGAGACCATGCGCTGCGGCACGCCATTGTCGAGCTTGAAGCGAACCAGCGACCCACCGAACATGTCCTGGCCGGTCGGCACAAAACCGTTCTCTTCGAGGTGGTTCATCCACGAGAGGCAGCAGCCGCATCCGTTCGTCTTGCGGACGTCGATCGCCGTCGTCTCTGCGAGGGCCTGGGCCGCCGGGAAAAGGGCGAGCGTGATGGCAAGAGCTTGGGTCATGCGTTTCATGGGTCAGAGCCTTTCGGTTGTCGTTTCGGCAATCTCGCTGCCGAGGTTTTCATTCAGAAGCGTCCGCGCCTCGGCCAGACTCGAGAGCGCGGCGGTATCATCCGCATCGCTCTCGGCCGCTTCGGCGAGCCGGTCGTCAGAGAGGGGGTCAGTCGGGCGCCCATCCACGAGCACCTCATAGTGCAGGTTCGGACCTGTCGCCGTGCCAGTCGCGCCGACGCGGCCGATCACGTCTCCCGCCGCAACGCGTTGGCCTTGTGCCAGGTCTTCCGGCACGGCGCTCAGATGCGCGTAGCGCGTCATGGTGTCGGAGCCGTGCGAGATTTCGACCACGCGACCATATCCGCCGCGCCAGCCGATGAAATTGACCCGCCCCGGTGCCGTCGCTTGAACCGGTGTCCCACGTGCCGCTGCGAAATCGACGCCGGTGTGCATCCGAACGTTGCCAAAGACCGGATGCGTGCGGCGCCCGAACACCGAGCTGAGGCGCGCACCCTCGACCGGCTGTGCGAAGACGCGCAGCACCTCGCCATCGACGTAGATCGTCGCCTGACCGCTGCCGTCGTCAGGCCATACGATCTCGTAGAGCGAACCGCCGATCTCCAGTGCGGCGAAGGCGAGTTCGGGCTGTCCTATCCTGTCCTCGCCGACCCGCGCCTCACGCCAGAGAAGCCTTAGTGTTTCGCCACCAGCCATCTCGCGGCGGAAATCCACGGTCCCACCCAGCATCTGCGCAAGGTCCACGGAAAAACGGGCGGGTATGCCGGCTTCGTCGAGTGCCGCGAAGATGGAGCTGTCGATCACGGCTTCGCCGGCGAGGGTTACGATCTCCGGATCCGGAGCCACGACCTGTGTGGACAACTGCTCGCCGAAAACCACCTCAATCCGAACCCCGTCCTCGACGGCAAGTGCGACGGTGCGGGGGCTGCCGTCCATGGTCGAAGCAACAGTGACCGAGTGCCCCGGCCGCAGCCGTCGCAGATCGTATTCGGCACCGAGCGCGAGGGCAACTTCCGCTCTGTCAGGTGCCGCAAGACCGGCTTCGGACAGCAAGAAATCGAGCGTCTCGCCGGGTGCAATGTCGCGCGACCACGTCGACAGCGGTGGCTCGATCGCCCGTACCGGCACGTCGGCAACAGCGACCTGCAGAAGGGGCAGCGGGCCGAGGTCGGATGCATCTTCTGCCCATGCCGTCGCGGGCAGCGTCACGGGAATGTCAACGTTCAGGGGGGCTTCAAGACTTTGGGGCATCCAGCTACCTGCCTGGGCAAGTTCCGGCGGCACGGGTTCTTTCGACAAAAGATCGGAGATGGCGATAGCCGCACCCGAAACCGTCCCCGCAATTGCAACACAAGCCGCCAGAGTTCTGAGCCTCATGTCGCCCCCTCCATTTCTTCTGCCAGCGCGCGACGGATCTTCGGCACCGCGAATTCTCTGGCTTCGTGATAGTCGATCATGGTGACGAACCGCCCGGAGGCTGCGAACAGGAAGACGCTCGCGCTGTGGTTCATCGTGTAATCGCCGCTCTCCGTCGGCACCCTTTCGTAGGTGGCGCGGAAGCCGTCCGCGACGCGCGCTATCTGCTCCTCCGGCCCCGTCCAGCCACGGATCGCAGGATGGAAGTAGCCGACATATTCGGCCATCGTTTCGACAGTGTCGCGCTCGGGATCGACCGTGATGAAAACCACGTTCATCTCGTCGGCCTCGTCTCCCAGATCGTCGAGCCATCCCGATATGTCCGAGAGCGTGGTCGGGCAGACATCGGGACAGTAGGTGAAGCCGAAGAACGCCATCGTCGGGCGACCGATCAGGGTTTCTGGCCCGACCCCATTGCCCTCATGATCCGTCAGACGGAAATCCATCTCGGTCAGGGCCACAGGCCGCTGCCCGACAGGTTCGGGTCCACCGGGTCCATCGACCTGCCACCAACCGACGAAGAGCATCAGGGCGACCGCCCCGACACCAGCCGCGCCGTACCCCAGGATCGCCCGTCGCCGCATCAGTCCTCTGGCCCCCGCGCGGCGATTCCGAGGATCGGCACCTCGACCGTCACTTCGCCTCCATCGTCGAAAAGCAGGGTCAGCGGAAAGGTGTCCCCTTCCGTCATCGGTTCTTGTAGCCGCATCAGCATTGCGTGCAGGCCCCCCGGTTCGAGCGCGACGCTCTCGCCCGGGGCGATCGCGATCTCCCCCGCCGGGCTCATGGAACTCACACCTTCGGCATTTGTCTTCGTCTCGTGAATTTCGGGCATCATCGCGAGCGGTGTTGTAAGGCCGATCAGCGTCACTGGCTCGTCGCCAGTGTTGCGGATCGTCATGTAAGCGGCCCCGGGACGGTTGATCCCGATGGAGGCGCGGGACCACGCATTCTCGACGACAACATCCTCGGGTCCGGCCAGCGCGGGCACCGAGAGCCCTCCAAGGGTCAAAAGTGCGGCCAGTGTGCCAGTCAAAATATACTTTTTCATCGTTCTGATCCTGCCCTTTCTATTCAGCTTTGCGCGGCAGCGACTTCGGCGGCCACCAGACGACGCAATTCTGCCTCTCCGAATGGATCGAGCGGCTTGCCGTTCACGAAGAATGTGGGCGTCTGGCGAATTCCCACGGTCTCGACGTCAGCACGATCCTGGTTCAGGATCGCCACGACATCGGGTGCCAGCATTTGCGTGCGCGCGGCCTCGGCATCGAGTCCGGCCGTGGCGGCGATCTGAAGGATCAGGCCGGGCGCCGGGGCACCGTGCGACGCCCATCTCGGCTGTTCCCGCAAAACAGCCTCGAGCACCGGCACGTAAATGTCCTGCATGCGCGCCGCCTCGAGCACGCGGATCGCTTCCTCGGATGCCACGCCGTGGAAGGGCGTGTAGCGGATCACGACGCGGACAGCATCCCCATGCTCGGCCATGATGTCCTTCACGATGGGATGAAAGGCGCGACAGGCCTCGCAGGCCGGATCGAAGAATTCGACGATCGTGACGGGCGCCTGCGCAGGTCCGAGGATGGGCGAGTAGGGGCGGATCATCGCCTCCGCGAGTTCCGGAGCAACAGGCTCCGCTTCGACCACCGGGCCGGGGCGGGTTGCAAACCAGGTGGCTCCGCCGAAACCGGCGACGCCGAGGGCGAGAACGGACAGGATCAGGCCGCGTCGGTTCATGTTCGTGTGTCCTTCAATGAAAGGGCCGACAGCGCCCCGATCAGCGCGAAGGCGACGAGCGCCATCAGCGGGATAGGGACGCCGAAGACCAGTTGGTTGTCATCGGTGCAAGAGGGGCCGGTGGCTGTGCAAGGCTGGATGCGTTCGGGAACAAGACCGACGTACAGCCCCATGTGCCACAGGGCGACTGCGCCGCCGCCAAGCGCCAATGCGATGCCGTAGCGCCCCACGCGGCCGTCCCGCCACCAAAGGCCGAGCCCGAGGACAATGGCCAAGGGAAACATGAAGGCGCGCTGGAACCAGCACAGCAAACAGGGCGTCTGCCCCAGCACCTCGCCGATGAAAAGCACGGCAAGCGAGGCGACGAGTGCGATGATCCACGCCAGCCCGAGGGCTGTTTCTCCGGATATGCGGTTCATTTCGGTCAGATCCTCTCTTCCAGATCGGCGAGGATCTCTTCGGCGGAGGTGCCGTAGGGCCACGAGTCGGCGAAGCCCGCGTCGGGATCGAAGAGGAACAGATGCGACGTGTGGCCCATCGTGTAACCGTCCGGCGCCGCAGCCTCTTCGACGCGTTCGAAGAAGATCGGAAAGGTCTCGGATGTGGCGGCGATCTGTTCCGGCGTGCCGGTCAGCCCGATGATGCCCGCATCGAACAGCGGGACGTATTCGGCGAGTGCTGCGGGCGTGTCTCGTTCGGGGTCGATTGTTATGAAAATCGGCTGGACCTTGGCGACATCGTCGCCCAGACCGTCCATCACCGCCGCGACCTCGGATAGGGTCGTCGGGCAGACGTCGGGGCAGTTGGTAAAGCCGAAAAAAACCAGCATCCAGCGCCCCGCAAAGTCCTCCTCGGTTCGAACCATACCCTGGTGGTCCGTCAGTTCGAACTCAGCGAAAAAAGGCGGTTCGGCGTCGGTTCGGGCGCTATCGGCACGATAATCGGACCATAGCAAAAGCCATACGAAGGCAAGCGCTGCCACGCCTGCCAAAACCCAAAGAAACTTCTGTGCCGATGTAAGGGACAATCCTGTTCGCCTGATTTTGATTCTTATTGCCTGTGCGGATACATCCTCTAGCTGCTAGAGGTTCAAGCACGAAATCATGGTATGGCTTGAGCTCACGCGTCTGTGAATCCGACACTTGTTTATTCCGATGGCAAAACCTACATAAACTGTATCTTTTTCATGGAGGCGAAAATGCTCACGATCGGTACTCTGTCAAAGAAGACTGGCACAAAAGTGCAGACCATCCGGTACTACGAACAGATCGGACTCATGCCCGATCCTGGCAGGACCGGAGGCGGACAGAGGCGCTACGACAATGCACAGCTTGATCGACTGTCCTTCATCCGCCACTCGCGGCAACTCGGCTTCTCGCTCGATGCGATCCGCGAGCTGCTCGACCTCAGCGATCATCCCAATCGGCCCTGTGATGAAGCTGATGCCATCGCGCGTCGCCAGCTCAAACAGGTGGAGCAGCGCATGGCCCGCCTGAAGGCGCTGCGCACGGAACTGAAACGCATGGTTCACGAATGCAGCGGCGGGCGGACAGCGGATTGCCGGGTGCTGGAGGTATTGCGGGACCATTCTGAATGTCTGACCGAGCACGACGAGATTGGGGCCTGATTGGGCTCTGTTGCAATAAAGCCGTCTTCTGGCGCCGCGACAGCGTGCTGAAGTCGGGCACAGCCCAGTCCAGGCCGATCAGGCGCAGCAGGCTCTCGACGAACCCGGTTATATGGCGCAGGGCCATGCCGAACAGCACCTTCATCGTCAGGCAGGTCTGGATGGCGGCGTCGCTGTCGTCTGGCTGGCGCCCGCGCTTGCCGGTGGGCGCGGCTCCCCACATCATGGCGGGATCGAACCAGATCGTCAGCGAGCCCCGGCGCTTGAGCGCCTCGTTGTAGGCTGGCCAGTTCCGGGTCTTGTAGGTCGGGGGTATCGGTCTGCTCATGCAGCCCAGCTACCACGCTGGATTCACAAGATGAATCCCCTCAGACCATTTGTGCAACATGTGTAACCGCCCCATGCGCAAGAGGGGTTTTTCGGAGCTGGTTCTGGCGCGTCATTGGGTGCTGACATGTGTCCGGCCTCTGTTGCGGCCATGTATATGCCGCGGGCCCGTATGGTGTTTGCAGGTCGGGTCCAGATCAAAGCCGCGTGCTCGAAGGCACTCTGTTGCACCCTGGGTTTCCCGATCCCGTCTCACGACCGTTGCGCCAAACTTGTCCTTGCCCTCTTTCGCTCCGACGTCCTCGCGACCGACGACCGGCTTATGCCGCCGCGGCCGGAGACCGGTAGACGCCGCCCTTGGCCATCAAGGCCCAGACGATCCGCGCCATCTTGTTCGCGAGGGCCACTCGAACCAGAATCGGTGGCTTGCGCTTGAGCATCTCTCCCAGCCAAGTGCCGGGCTGGGCCGCGGCATGGACATGCCGTTCGATGATGACGCTGTTGGCTCCAATGATCAGCAGCCGTCTGAGGGATCGCTCACCCATCTTCGTCGTAGCCCCGAGCCTCTGCTTGCCGCCGGTGGAATGCTGTCTCGGCGTCAGGCCGAGCCACGCGGCGAAGTCGCGCGCCTTGCGGAATGTCTCCGGCGGCGGAGCCAAGACGGCGATGGCCGTGGCGATCAAGGGACCGATGCCGGGCACCGTCATCAACCGGCGCGCAATTTCGTTCTCTTTGGCACGCCGGGCGATCTCGGCATCAAGCTTGCTGATCTCCGTCTCCACATGGGTGAGGGCACCGACCAGAACCTTCAAGGTCGCGGTGGCATCGGCGGGCAATCCGCTTTCCAGGTCCTCCACGATGGAGATCAGCCGCGCGGTGTTGGCTGCGCCTTGCGGCACGGTCTGCCCGAACTCGCCCATATGGCTGCGCAGCGCGTTGATCATCTGCGTGCGCTGCCGGATCAGCAGCTCGCGGATCCGGAAGACCATCGCAGCCCCCTGTGTCTCTTCACTCTTCACAGGCACGAACCGCATCGTGGGACGCTGGGCAGCCTCGCAGATCGCCTCGGCATCGGCTGCGTCGTTCTTCTGCCGCTTGACGAACGGCTTGACATAGGCGGGCGGGATCAACCGCACCTCATGCCCGAGCTTCCCGATCTCGCGGCCCCAGAAGTGGGCGCCCCCACATGCTTCCATGGCAACGACGCAGGGTCGCAGCTGACTGAAGAAGGCCAGAACCTGATCCCGTCTCAGCTTCTTGCGCAGAACTACCCGCCCCGAAACATCAGCGCCATGCGCCTGAAACACATTCTTCGCAAGGTCGAGCCCGACCGTGGTAATCTCAAACATGACCGTCCTCCTATGTGGATCCTCGCAGACCCACCTTGGCACATCGATGCCGTCGGGGGGCGGTCACATCATCAGAGCCAGCGAACGCCCTTCTGACCGTCGCGCAGATCGCAGGCGGGATCGTTTCGGGCAGTCTCGCGCTGATCGCGGATGAGCTGCACAACTTCTCGGATATGGCGTCGCTGGTGATCGCTTTCGCAGCGCGCAAGATCGCGCGGAGGCCTGCGGACGAGCGGATGACCTTCGGATACGGCCGGATCGAGATTGTCGCGGCACTGATCAACTACACGACACTCATCCTCGTCGGCGTTTATCTGATCTACGAGGGCGGTATGCGCATTATCGATCCGCCCGAGATTCAGGGTTGGACCGTCGTGATCCTCGGCGGCGTGGCGCTCGTGGTCGACGCTCTGACTGCGGCGCTCACCTGGTCCATGCAGAAGGGCAGCGTGAACATCTGCGCGCTCTTCCTGCACAACCTCTCGGATGCGCTAGCCTCGGTCGCCGTGATCGTCGGCGGCACGCTGATCATTCTCTACGACCTGCGCTGGGTCGATCCCGCAACCACCATCGGAATCGCGCTGTACATACTGTATCTCGCACTGACCGAGATCGGCGGCCCGATCCGGACACTGATGCTGGGCAGCCCGCCGGATATCGACAACTCGGCCGTGATCGCCGCGATGCGGGACGTGGACGGCGTTACGGATGTCCACCGCGTGCACCTATGGCAGATGCAGGAACACGAGGCGGCGCTCGACTGCCACGTGGTCGTCGCCGAAGATGGATGGACGAGAATTGAGGCCATCAAGGGCAAGATCAAAGCACGACTGAGCGAACGCTTCGGCATCGCTCATTCCAGCCTCGAATTCGAGAATGAAAGGAACGCCCACACCAACGCCAACCTCTACGGTCACGGTAGTAATGGCCATGAATGATCAGGAGGACGAATTGACGGAAGAACGATATTATCTTGCACCTTCATACACTTAAGCGCAGGGCAGGCAGTGTCAGCTTGGTGGAGAGGGTTCGTTGCCAGACCCATCCCCTCCGCCATTTTTTCCGATGTTTTTTTCTTAACCTATTGATTGCTTAGGGTTATTGACTTGTCCGCCTGTTTGTGTGCGCCGAAATTGATTTTCAGGTTCACATTTTGGTTCACATTTTGTGCCACAAAATGATATCTGAGGAGGCGCTGCAACAGGAGCGCCAGCCGGCTATGAAACCCGTCAAACCTATCATGCGATCCGGTCATTATTACATCCGGCGTCGCGTGCCGAGTCGCTATGCGTCGGTCGAAGAGCGGACAATTGTGCAGCTGTGCTTGTTTACGGACAGCTATGAGCTGGCATGTCGCAAGTCAAAGGCTGACGGAGTCATTGTCGGTGCGGTAGGGATCACAGGCGACACGTCGGACAACGACGAAACCTGTGCGGTGACTGCTATCACCGCAGCAGGGTTCGTGGCCGATCCGGGCTGAAACGGCCTGAATGATTGCCCCCTGACAATTGGGTAATTGGGCGATCAGGGGGCAGGCAAATAGTCCAGATCCGGGCTTGGGGCCTAGCGATCAGGCGGCCATCTTCCTTGCGGGCGCCCCGTTCAGGTTGACCGGTTTCGGCGACAGCGGGTTCGTGGTGTCGGGCGTTGACTTGGTTCGGTAGGTTGCCTTGACCAAGGCGCGGAACACCCAAACGCTGGCTAGGATCGCAGCAACGGCTACCAGATCTGCGCCAGCCGATATCACCGCACCCACCGAGATGCCGCCCGTCAATGCCTGCCAGAGCGCGGAGATCGTCGCTGTGACGGCCAGCGGGAACAGACCCGTGAGCACCGACAGAAAGATCATGGCCAGCATCTCGCTGCGCATCGGGCTGTTGGGGCGGGCAAGGATGTTGCTGTAGTAGATCGCGCAGATCAGGCCCAGAGAGGCCAGGCTGGCGGCGATTGCGACGGTATTGTGCATGTCAGAAACCTTTCTGAAAGGGGGTGCGATGGCGCGTGTCGGACCGGCCCGTCGGCGCGGACTTGCGCCGGAGCTGACGTGGTGCTGACGGACGCGCGCGACCGCCAGGTGCCGGAAACGGATGAGGCCAGCCAGTTAGCCAGCACAAAAAGGTGATCACGATCCTGACCGGGATCACGATGGACAATGGGACGAACCGCCAGACGGGTGTCTTCACGATTGAGCCTCTGATGCCCCGCATGGCCGGGGGCACGACGACCGTCCGTCGAAGTGTGCAAGACGCGGGCGCGCAAGGCGGCCGTGGGTTGTCTGCGGCGGGCCCTAATGAAATCTGCATGCGCAAGCGCCGGTTCAATGGGGGGCGCGAAAAATATATTTTCACGGACGGGCTTGCCGGCTTTGCGGAAATTCCCATCTGAGACTGGCTCGGGTTACGATCTTGCGTCGGCCAAATGGCCGCCGTCTCTGACCGCCTCTGCGGGCGGGTCATTTCTGGAGCCGGATCTTGGATCTTGTGACGCTCGACTTTCTCGGCCAACCCCTTTGGAGTTGGATGCTTTTTCTGGTGATTGTTCTTGCTTTGCTGGTCTTCGACCTGGGCGTTCTGCACCGCAAATCCCATGAAATCGGTGTGCGGGAAAGTCTGGCCTTGTCGGCCTTTTACATCAGCATCGGACTGCTGTTTTCGGCCTGGATCTGGCAGTACATGGGCGAGCGCGCGGCGCTGTTGTACCTGACGGGCTTTGTCGTCGAAAAAAGCCTTGCGATGGACAACATCTTTGTCATCGCGATGATCTTTGGTTATTTCGGAGTGCCACGCGCCTATCAGCACCGGGTTCTGGTCTATGGCATTATCGGCGTCATCCTGCTGCGTGGCATCATGATCGGCGTCGGGGCGGCGGTCGTCGAACATTTCGAATGGGTATTGCTGATTTTTGCGGCCTTCCTGATCTTCACCGGTCTGAAAATGCTGCGCGACGGGGAAGCCGAGTATGACGTGGCGCATAACCCGGTCCTGCGCTTCATGCGGCAGCGTTTCCGTGTTACCGACGGCCTGCGCGGAGAGCGGTTCGTGGTGCGCCAACCGGTCTGCCGGGGCAAGGGCACGGCGCTGTTCGTCACGCCGTTGTTCCTGGCGCTGGTCATGGTCGAGCTGGCCGACGTGATCTTTGCGGTCGACTCGATCCCCGCGATTTTCGCGATTACGACCGACCCCTACATCGTCTTCACCTCGAATATTTTCGCCATTCTGGGCCTGCGCGCGCTGTATTTCGCTTTGTCCGCGATGATGCATCGCTTTGTGCACCTGAAGACCGCGGTCTCGCTGGTGCTGGTGTTCATCGGCGCCAAGGTGATCGGGGCGGAACTGTTGGGCATCGAAAAGGTGCCGGCGGTGATCTCTCTGGGGGTGACGGTGACGTTGCTGATCGGGGGCATCGCGCTGTCGCTGTGGCAGACGCGCAAAACCGGTGCGGTGGCGCCTGCCGCGGATGGACCGGTTCAGCCGAAATGACTGTCATGGCCAAATCTGTGCCGCTACTGAACCAAAGTCCGGGACGAAGATTATCCGCTGTACTGCGCGACCTGTCGACCGGGGATGGGACGCGGATATCGGTGGGGGAGATCGTCACAGCCCTGCGCGACCGCAGTTTCGCGCCGTTGATGGTGATTTTCGCGGCTCCGAACGTCCTTTTGTTTATCCCGGGGTCGTCGGTATTCACGGCGGTGCCGTTGATGCTTCTGGCGGTGCAGCTGATCCTGGGGCGGCCCGATGTGTGGTTGCCGCGCCTCATAGCCGACCGGGCCATCGAGCGCGCGTCGTTCGAGCGCATCGTCAGTGTCGCGGTGCCGTGGGTCGAACGTGTCGAACGACTGGCCAGGCCGCGCTGGTGGCCTGCCTCGTTCGTGTGGGCCGAACGGCTGGTCGGTGTCGCGACGCTGATCCTGGCCATCTTTCTGTTCCTGCCGATCCCCTTCGCGAATGGTCTGCCTGCGTTGTCTATCATCATGCTGGCCCTTGGTCTGAGCGAACGCGACGGGTTCTGGTTTGCCGGCGGGCTGGCACTTACTCTTATCTCAATCGCCATAGTCACCGGTCTGGTTTTTCTGGGCGGGTACGCGGTACTGGAACTTGTGTTGAAATGACAACTTCGCTGTTCGATGAGCTGCGCCCTGACGGCTCAACCCCTTCTGCGTCGGATAAACCAGGCTATCTGCGCACGGCCGGGCTGACCGTCGGTGCCGTCGGTGTGGTCTACGGGGATCTGGGCACCAGCCCGCTCTATGCCTTCCGCGAGGCGCTCAGGCCCGCCGCCAAGGACGGGCTGACGCAGGCCGAGGTGCTGGGGGTCGTCTCGCTGCTGCTGTGGGCGCTGATCCTGATCGTGGCGCTGAAATACGTGCTGTTCCTGCTGCGCGCCGACAACCGGGGCGAGGGCGGGATTCTGGCGCTTTTCGCGCTGGTGCAGTCGTTTCCGAAACGCTCTGGCATGGTGTTTTTGCTGGGGATTGCGGGGGCGGCGCTGTTCTTTGGGGATGCGATCATCACGCCCGCCATTTCGGTGCTTTCGGCCGTTGAGGGGCTGAAATTGATCACCCCGGTGTTCAAGCCGGTCGTGCTACCGATTTCGATTGCCATCCTCGTGGCCTTGTTCGTGGTTCAGCGGCGCGGGACCGGCAGTTTGGCGCGCTGGTTCGGGCCGATTACTGCGCTGTGGTTCGTTGCGATGGGCGTCGCAGGGGCCGTCCAGATCGCCGCCGCACCCGAGGTGCTGTCAGCGTTCAGCCCCACCTATGCGCTGAGCTTTCTGATCCATCACGGGCTGGTCGCCTTTATCGTGATGGGCGCGGTTTTCCTGGCCGTCACCGGGGCCGAGGCGCTTTATGCCGACCTTGGCCACTTTGGTCGTAGGCCCATCCAGATCGCCTGGTTTGTGGTGGTGTTCCCCGCGCTGGGGCTGAACTATCTGGGGCAGGGGGCGCTGGTTCTGACCAATCCCGCAGCGATTTCCGACCCGTTTTTCCTGCTGGTGCCGTCCTGGGCACTGCCCGGCATGGTGTTTCTGGCGACCTTGGCCACTGTGATCGCCAGCCAGGCCGTCATCACCGGCGCGTTCTCGATGACCCGGCAGGCGATCCAGCTGGGCCTGCTGCCGCGGTTTGAAATCCGGCATACGTCAGAGACCGAGACCGGCCAGATCTACCTGCCGGTGATCAACTTCCTGCTGCTGGCCGGTGTTCTGATCCTGGTGAACGAGTTCCAGACCTCCAGCGCGCTGGCCGCGGCCTATGGCATCGCGGTCAGCGGCACGATGATCGTGACCACGCTGCTGGCCTATCGCATGTTGCACCGGGTCTGGGGCTGGTATGCCCCGCTGGCCGCTGCCGTCATCCTGCCCTTCGTGGTGATCGAGACGGCGTTCTTTGCCGCCAACCTGTTGAAAGTGCCCGATGGCGGGTATGTGCCGCTGTTGCTGGGCGCAATCTTGGTCGTGATGATGTGGACATGGAGTGTCGGCACCAAGCAACTGTTCGATCGCAGCCACAGAGAGGCCGTGCCGCTGGACCAGTTCATTCCGCGGATCGAGAAGGGCTCGGCCCTGCGGACACCGGGTGTCGCGGTGTTTCTGACCAGCGACGCCAACGCGACTCCGCCCGCGCTGCTGCATAACCTCAAGCACAACGGCGTGCTGCACGAACACATCGTCATCGTGACCGTGGAAACCGCCGAGGAGCCCCACGTGCCCGACAGCGACCGCGCCCGCATCGAACATCTGAGCGACCGGTTCGAACGGGTGTGGCTGCGCTTTGGGTTCATGGAGACGCCCAACGTCAACCGTGCGCTGGTGGCGTGCCGGCGTCAGGGGCTGGATTTCGAGGGCATGAAGACCTCGTTCTTCCTAGGGCGGCGCAAGCTGGTGTCAAACCCCGACATCGGTATGCCGGGCTGGCAGGACCGCATCTTTATCCTGATGTCGCGCCTGGCTGCGGACCCCAGCGATTTCTATCACCTGCCGCGCGGTCGCGTGGTCGAGATGGGGGCGCAGGTGGCGGTGTGACACCCGCGCCATTGGTCGCGGCGGTCCGCCAGCGCAGGTTGATTTTCCGGCGAAGCAGTTGTTCAGGCGCTCACTTTTCCTGCGGCTGGACGGCCTCTTGCACCAAGGTCAGGCATAGCTGCGTGGCGACGGCCATGTCCTGAACCGACACCCATTCCAGCGGGCCGTGGATGTTCTGCATCCCGGTGAACAGGTTGGGTGTTGGCACGCCCAGTTCCGTCAGGCGCGACCCATCGGTGCCGCCGCGGATCGGGACCGAGACCGGCTCGATCCCGATCTTGCGACAGGCGTCGCGGGCCAGATCGACCGGGGTCATGTCCTTTTCCAGCCAATAGCGCATGTTGCGGTATTGCGGGCGGATCTCGCAGGTGATGGCCGCGCGCGGCTCGGTCGCCTGAACGGCGGCGCAGACCTGTCGCAGCAGCTCGCCCTTGGCCGCCAGCCCGTCACGCTCGAAATCGCGCAGTATCAGCTTGATCTTCATCTCGGAGGAGCCGCCGGTCATTTCGGTGGCGTGGATGAAGCCCTCGGTGCCGTCCGTGACCTCAGGCGTCATGGTCGCCTGCGGCAGGGTCTGGATGATTTTCGAGGCCAGATGGATCGCGTTCACCATCTTGTCCTTTGCCAGCCCCGGATGGATGGAGACACCGGTGATCCGGACTTCGGCGCCATCCGCCGAGAAGGTCTCGTACTCCAACTCCCCGACCGCGCCGCCGTCGAAGGTATAGGCGAAATCGGCCTTCAGATCCGCCGGAAGGGCCGGACCCACGCCGCGGCCGATTTCCTCGTCCGGGGTAAAGGCGATGCGGATCGGGCCGTGGGGGATTTCGGGATGCGCCAGCAAGTGCCGCGCCGCCGTCATGATGATCGCGACGCCCGCCTTGTCATCGGCGCCCAGCAGCGTGGTTCCAGAGGCGGTGATGATGTCATGCCCCTGTTTCTGTGCCAGATAGGGATATTCGGTCGGCGACAGAACCAGCGCCGGATCATCGGGATAGGTGATGTCGCCGCCGTTATAGCCACGGATCACACGCGGCTTCACCCCGGTTGCGTTGAACTGCGGGGCGGTGTCGACATGGGCCAGCAGGCCGATGGCCGGCCCTGCGGCGGTGGCCGGGATCGTTGCCAGCACGACGCCGTAGTCGGTCAGCTGAACATCCGCCGCGCCGATCTCGGTCAGCTCGGCCTGTAGCAGGCGCAGGATGTCGAACTGAATGTCGGTGCTGGGCGAGGAGGGGGCATCCTCGTCGCTCTGGCTGTCGATTGCTGCATAGCGGACCAGGCGGTCCTCCAGCTCGGAGTCAAATTTGTCTTGCATCGCGTCCCTGCCTTTCGGGCAAAGAGGAGCCGCCGCGCCCGCAAGAGTCAAGCCTGACTGCGGGGGACGCGGCGGTGCAATCGGTCAGCCGAACCCCGGGCGCGGGACGTGTGACATCAGTGTTTGCGACAGGCCGCCGTCGACGACGATCTCTTGCCCGTTGACATAGCTTGCCCCCGCGCTGGCCAGGTAGATCGCGGCGTTTGCGATATCCTCGGGGCGGCCGATGCGGCCCAGCGGCACGCAAGCCTCGCGTGCTTGTTTGACCATTTCGTCGGCGTAGAACGCTTGAGACATGGGCGTGACCACCAACCCCGGGCTGACGCAGTTCGAACGGATGCCCTTTGGCCCCCATTCAAACGCCAGTTGCCGCGACAGCATCGACACCGCCGCCTTGCCCGAGCTGTAGGCGCCCGAAAACGGTTGCGGCTGCGTCGCAGCGATCGAGGCGACATGCACGATGGCACCGCCGCCCTTGGCCATCATCTGCTGGCCAAAGCTTTGCGCGGCCAGCAGGCAACCGTTCAGGTTCACCTCCAGCATCCGTTGCCAGTCGCCCAAGGCCAGCATGTCCAGATGCCCGGGCCGCAGGATTCCGGCGTTGTTGATCAGAACGTCCGCACCGCCCCAGTCGGCGACCACTTGCCCTGCCTTGGCCACGCTGGCCGGGTTGGACACGTCGCATCCGATGCCCATCGCGCGCTCGGTCGAGCGGTCGGTTTCGCGTGCTGCGGCCTCGGCATCTGCCGGGTCGTAATCCAGCGCAACGACCCGCGCCCCGGCAGCGTGAAAGCCGCGCATGCAGGCACGCCCGATCCCGCCAGAGCCGCCCGTGATGACGACGATCTTGCCGTTCAGGCCCAGCCAGTCCATGCCCGCGCCGCTCATTTCACACCTGCCAGATGGCGGCCGGTGATGTAGCCGAATGTCATGGCCGGGCCCAAGGTGATGCCCGCGCCGGGGTAGTTCCCCCCCATGATCGAGGCACGGTCATTTCCCACGGCATAAAGCCCCGCGATGGGTTGGTTTTGCGCGTCCAGAACCTGCCCCTCGACCGTGGTTTCCAGCCCGTCGAACGTGCCCAGATCGCCCATGACGACCTTTACGGCATAGAACGGCCCCTCGGCCACCGGGCCGACGCAGGGGTTGGGTTTGTGCTCGGGATCGGCCAGATAACGGTTGAAAGCGGTTGAGCCCTTGTGGAACGCCGGGTCCTGTCCGTTCACCGCGTCCTTGTTGTAGGCGGCGATGGTGGCCTCCAGCCTGGCCGCGTCGATGCCGCAGGCGCGGGCCAGATCGGCGAGAGTCTTGCCGGATTTCAGGTAGCCATTGCGCAGATAGGTCCCCAGCGGCACCGGCGCGGGCTTGGCGAAACCCAACCCGTATTTGCGGATGGTGGGGCGATCGGCGATCAGCCAGCAGGCGGTCTCGGTCTGCCCATCGCAGGCGGCGATCAGGGCCGCGCCGACGTCGTGATAGCTTTCGCTTTCGTTGGTGAAGCGGCGACCGTTGGCCAGAACGGCGATGATACCGGGTTTGTAGCGGTCCAGCAGGTGCGGGAACGGCGTGTATTTGCCGCCGCCCGTGGGCACCTTGCTGACCGGCATCCAGGCCGATGTGGCCGCGAAATGCGTGTCGAACTTGCCGCCCACCGACTGGCCCAGCGTGATGCCGTCGCCGGTATTGGCGTCGGGCACCGGAGAAAAATGCTCGCCCCCTCGGGCCAGATGCGGGTAGGCGCGGCGGATACGCTCCAGATCCTGAGCAAAGCCACCGGCGGCCAGCACGACACCCTTGCGGGCGGTGATCGTGACGGGCTGGTCGTCCATCCGAACCCGTGCGCCCGTGATGCGACCGGCGTCGCTCAGCAGCTCTTCGGCGGGGGTGTCGGTGTGGATCGGGATGCCCAGATCAAAGCAGCTTTTGGCCAGCCGCGCGGCCAATGCGTTGCCCGAGGTAACCTTGGTGCCGCGTCCGTAGCGGGCGACCTCCAGGAAATGCGCCAGCAGCCGACGGGTCACATAAGTGAATGATTTAAGGGACTTGGTGGCGTTGAAGAAGTGTTTGATGTCGGCATTGGACGAGTTGAACATCATCCCCATGAACGTGATCGTCGCCAGTGGCGGTCGCAGGCGTTTCAGGTCCTTGCCCAGCACCGAGGTATCAAACGGCGCGGCCAGAACCGAGCGTCCGATTTCGACCCCGCCTGGCTGATCGGGGTGGTAATCGGGGTACAGCGTGGGGATGAATTTCACGGCCGTTTCGGCCTCGAAGAACTTCAGCATCTTGGGGCCAGCGTCCAGAAACGCCTCGACCGCATCGGCCTGATAGAAGTTGCCGGTCTCGGCCTTCATGTAGGTGATGGCCGCCTCGCGCGTGTCCTTGGCACCGCCATGCGCATTGCACGGGATCCACAGCACGCCGCCGGAAAAGGCCGTGGTGCCCCCGAAGACGGGCGCCTTTTCGACCACGATTACTTTCAGCCCGTGCTTGGCGGCCGTCACTGCCGTGGACAGCCCGCCCGCGCCCGAGCCGATCACCAGCACGTCGCATTCCATTTTCGCCGTCATTCGCTCCTCCCATGTCCCGCGATTGTGGGATCGGTATCGCAGGGGCAGGCGTTCAGGCGAATGGACGACCGTGGATTTTTGTTGCACAATTCGGTGGCGTCAGGCTATGCCCCTGCGCACCGCCCCAAGGGGAGGGGGCCGCCATGACCGCAACACGCAAAATCGCTATTCCGCGTTATTATCTGTACGGAGACCAACTCAGCGATGTCGAGTTGAATTTCCTGCATGTCGAGCCGATCCGCGAGCGTAGCGGCGCGCATGATTGGACAATTCGTGCCCATGCTCACCCCGATCATGTGCAAATCCTGTTGGTGGAACGCGGTGGCGGCAAGCTGATCGTCGAGATGCAGGAATTCGAGATTCCCACGCTGTCGATCATGGTGATCCCTTCGGCGATGGTGCACGAAATCCAGTTCAGCCCGGGCACGGATGGCACAGTCATCACCGCGGCCTCGACCTTTGCCACGTCGGTTTCGCAAGGTGATGCACGGCTGTTGGAGGTGCTGGCCGCGCCGCAGGTTTACCCGTTGGAGGGCAGCGGTGTTTCGGTCGAGGGGGTGATCGACGCGTTTGGCTGGCTGAACCGTGAATATGTCTGGTCCGCGCCGGGGCGGCGGGTGGCGATCCAGGCTCACTTCCTGCGGGTTCTGGTTGCACTGATGCGACTGCGCAATGCCCGCGCGCCGAACATGCCCTCGGTCGGGGATCGCGATTACGATCTGCTGTGCCGCTATCGCGAAGCGCTGGAGAACCATTTCCGCGAGGAAAAAGGGCTGGAGTTCTACGCCCGCGCGCTGGGGGTCAGCACGCAGCGGCTCAATCAGGCGTGCAAGGCGCGGGCGGGGAAAACCTCGTCCGAGTTGTTGCATGAGCGCCTGATCATCGAGGCCAAGCGCTACCTGATCTACATGGAAATGACCGTGGCCGAGATCGGCTACGAGCTGGGTTTCGAAGATCCGGCTTATTTCAGCCGCTTCTTCTCGCAGCGCGTCGGGCGGCCGCCGGGGGCGTATCGCGACGAAAACAGCGCGCTGCGGCAGGTGGCGACACCCTGAGTGCAAGCCTTCGGTCGGATCGTCCATTGGCGCCCGGACAGGCGCGGGGCAAGGTGGCCCGAAACGGAGGGTTCCCATGATCTACGAGCTACGCGCCTATGAC
The DNA here is from genome assembly GCF_004799325.1 of Thalassobius vesicularis. Lineage (GTDB taxonomy): Bacteria > Pseudomonadota > Alphaproteobacteria > Rhodobacterales > Rhodobacteraceae > Thalassobius > Thalassobius vesicularis. The sequence goes on along the minus strand of NZ_SSMD01000010.1, from coordinate 84,273 downwards.
CTGATGCCCGGGCAGGGGCCGGCCTATCTGGACAGGTTCTGCCGCGACGGCGTGCAATACGTGACGCGGCATTTGCCGATGGCGGGCTATTGGCTGACTGACAGCGGGGCGTTGAACCGGCTGTATCACCTGTGGGTCTATGAAAGCCTGTCCGAGCGGCTGGCCTGTCGCGCCGGTCTGGCGGGTGATGCCGACTGGAACAAGGGCTTCGTGCCGAAAGGATTTCCGCTGATCGTGGCGCAGGCCAACCGGCTGATGGCGCTGGAGGAGGGGTCTGAGACGCTCAGCGCGGTGGTTTCGGCGCGTCGGCAGACCCATCCGGCGCATGGCGTCGGCGTGCCGCTGTTCGCCGACGGGTATCTGGCGCTGACGCTGGGCACCGCGCGAAGTGAGGCCGAGATGCTGGGCCGTTGGCGCGTGGTTTCGGGCGAAGATCCGGGGCAGGTGGTGACGCTCTACCGGCATGGGGCGGGCGATCCGATGGTCTCGGCTGCGGGCGCGCAGCGGCATGAATTGCTGCGCGCGGTCAGTTGCTCGCCGCTCAGATAGCGGCGCCCATCGCGGTCCAGCCGCCATCAACGGACAGGGTGGTTCCGGTGATGCCCGACGCCGCGGGGGAGGCGAGGAAATACACCGCCTCGGCCACCTCCAGCGGAGTCAACATCCGCCCGATCGGGGTGCGCCGGGTGATGGCATCGGCGTCCAGCAGCCCTTCGGCGATCAGTTTCTCGACCAGGGCGGTGCGCACGTAGCCGGGGGCCACGGCGTTCACCCGGATGCCCTGCGGCGCCCATTCGGCCCCCATCGACTTGGTCATCGCGATGATCCCGGCCTTGGCCGCGCCATAGGCGTTGCGCCGCGGCAGGCCGACCAGCCCGGCAATCGAGGCGAAGTTGACGATGGCGCCGCCCGGCCCCATCACCCGCGCCGCTGCTTGCGAGACAAGGAAGGTGCCGGTCAGGTGCACATCGGTGACGCGGCGAAAATGGGCGGCAGTTTGTTCCAACGTCGGGGCGCTGGTGTCGCCGATCCCGGCATTGTTGACGGCGACGTCCAGACGGCCAAAGCGCGCGACGGTCTCGGCGATGGCGGCCGTGACGGCCTCCTCATCAGTGACGTTGCAGGCCAGGCCCAGATGGGTTGGCCCCAGGCTGGCGGCGCGCTGCGCGGCCTTCTCACCATCCAGATCGGCCAGCGCGACGGAGTATCCCCGCGCGGCAAAGAGTTGCGCCAGTTGCCAGCCGATCCCGTCGGCGGCTCCGGTGATGAAAGCGGTTTCTGTCATGGATCCTCCGGGAAAAAACGGCCTCGCGTGGGGGCCGTTTGAGTCAGTTCATCATGCGCGGCAGCAGCAGGATGAAATCGGGGAAGAGGATGATCACCGCGATGATGAAGATCTCTCCGATCAGGAAGGGGGTGACGCCCTTGAACACGCTTTCCAGCGGGATGTCGGGACGGATGCCGTTGACGACGTAGCAATTGAGGCCAACAGGCGGGGTCACCACGCCGATCTCGATCAGCTTGACCAGCAGGATGCCGAACCAGATCGGATCGTAGCCAAGGCCGACGATGGCGGGAAACACCACCGGCAGCGTCAGCATCATCATGCCCAGACCGTCCAGGATCATGCCCATAAGCAGGTACATCACGATGATGCCCAGCAGGATCACAAAGCGCGGCACGTCTAGGCCGATCACCAGATCGGTGACATGGGCAGGCAGGCCGGTGAAAGCCAGGAAGCGCACAAAGATCATGACGCCCCAGATCACCATGAAGATCATCGCCGTGGTGCGGATCGTGTCCAGCAACCCGTTGCCCATGTCGCGCAGGCTGAGCCGTTTGAACAGGGCCATCACCAGGATGATTGCGGTTGCGACACCGGCGGATTCGGTCGGGGTCATCCAGCCGAAATAGATGCCGCCCAGGATCACGCCGACCACCGCGAACACGCCCGAGACCTTGGGCAAGGCCGCCAGTTTCTCGGCAAAGCTGGTCGAGGGTTCGACCGGCGCCAGGTTGGGGTTCAGTTTCACCACGATCCAGATGACGGCCACATAGACCCCCATCGACAGCAGCCCCGGCAGCAGGCCCGCCAGCAGCAATTGCGCGACGGATTGCTCGACGATGATGCCGTAGATGACCAGAATGGCAGAGGGCGGGATCAGCGCGGCCAGCGTGCCGCCCACGGCGACGACGCCCGCGGCAAGGGTCTTGTCATAGCCGCGCGCCTCCATCTCGGGCAGGGCCAGACGGGTGAACACGGCGGTTGATGCGGTCGAGGCACCAGACACGGCGGCAAAGCCCGCGCTGGCAAAGATGGTGGCAGTGGCCAGCCCACCCGGCGCGCGGCCCACCCATTTGCGGGCGGCGTCATAGGCGGCGGTGGTGATGCCCGCATGCATGGCCAGAAAGCCGATGGCGACGAACAGCGGCAGCACGCTCAGCGCATAGCTGGCCGAGTTGGCGTAGGGGATGATACCCGACAGGCCGATGCCGACGGTTTCCCCGCGGATGATCATCATCCCGGCGATGCCGGTAAAGGCCGAGGCAAAGGCCACCGGCACGCCCAGCACCACCAGCACGATCAGGCAGGCGACGCCCAGAATTCCCAGTGTGATCGGATCCATGGCTCAGCTCTCATTCATAGGGGTTGGTTTCGATGGCGTCGTCGGTCATATGCGCAAAGACGCTGGAGCCGGATTTCGGCTGTGCGACCAGGCGCAGGGCCTCGGCCAGCTGGATCGAGATGCGGATCAGCAGCAGACCCAGCGCGCAGGTGACGACGGCGATGCCGATCCACAAAGGGATGCGGATTTCCGGCGTGTCGCCTCCGTTGCGCAAGGCGCGCATCAGGTTCAGGTAGCTGCCCTTGGTCAATGCCAGCGCAACCAGCCAGGCGATCAGCAGGGCGAAGGTCTCGGACAGCCATTGCGCGCGGCCGTTCAGGCGGTTCGACAGCAGGGTCATGCGGACGTTGCCGAAATGGCTTTGGCAATAGGCGATGCCCATCGCGACGATGATGGCCATCAACTGTTCAACGATATCGATGGTGCCGCGGAACGGATGATTGAACAGGCTGCGGCCCAGCACTTCGGCGCAGACCATCGCCATGACCAGCATCGCGCACAGGCCAGCGAGCAGGGCAAAGCCGCGCTCGATCGGAGACAGGCCCCTGTCCAGGGCCGCAATCAGGTTTTGCATTGAATACTCCCCCGAGGGTGAGGCTGGCGGGGCGCACCCCGCCAGCGGTGATCGAGAGGGTTTACTTGGCAGCCGCGTCAGCGGACGACAGGATCAGGTCCAGCAGTTCCTGACCGGGCAGGCCCTTGGCGTTGGCCTCGTCCACCCATTTCTGCCAGCTGGGGGCAACAGCGGCCTTCAGCGCTGCGCTGATCTCGTCGGTCAGCGGGATGCGGGTCAGATTGCGCTTGGCGAATTCTTCCTCGCTGGCCTTGTCGATCTCGGCGTATTTCTCGATCTGGTAGGCATAGGCAGCGGGGATGGCTTCGCTCAGCAGGGCTTTGTACTGATCGGGCAGGGAATTGTACGCGTCGGTATTGGCCGCGATGTTGCACTGCACGGTGCCCAGGTTCCAGTGATCGGTGACCCAGTTCGACAGCTCGTGGAAACGGTAGGCGGTGAAGGCGTAGGTGTAGGGATAGACGATCCCGTCCACCGCGCCGCGCTCCAGCGAGGAATACAGATCCGGCGCCGGTACGGTCGAGGCGATGGCGCCGATCGCGCCCACCAATTCCGCATGGCCGCCCGAAGCGTTCAGGCGCTTGCCCGACCAATCGGCCAGAGCCGCCGGTGCATCGCCCTTGCCCATGATTTCATAGTTCGGCATCAGCGCCGACATCAGCGGCGTGGCGTTCCACTTGGCCCATTCAGCCTGCACGGCGGGGTGCTTCATGTATTCGGCATAGACCTTGTACTGCACCTCAAAGCTGGGCAGCGGCAGGAAAGCCAGGTTCAGGCCGGTGGTCGCCGGGGTCTTGTCGGGGTGGTAGAACGAGCACACGGTCGCCATTTCGAACGCGCCCAGTTGCAGGCCGTCGATGTTTTCCTTGGGGTCCGACAGCACGCCGCCATATTGCAGGTCCAGCTCGAAATTGCCGTCAGTCTTGGCGGCCAGGTATTCCTTCAGCCCCTCGGTGCCCTCGGTGAAGCCGCGACGCGCGCCCCACAGCGAGACCAGCCACTTGACCTTGGGGCCGTCGACCTCGGCCGCCTGGACGGCGGGCGCGGTCAGAACGGTTGCGGTCGAGATCACACCGGCCAGAACGGCCGAGGCGGTCAGCCCGGTGATGGTTTTCTTCATGAACATATTCTCCTCCCTGAGAGAATGCCGGGTTGGCCCGGCTGTTGGATGACCGCTGCCCGCGCGGGGTCAGCGGTTGGTGAAGACGGGTTTGCGTTTCTCTGAAAACGCGGTCATCCCCTCCCGCCGGTCCTCGGTGGCGAAAGTGGAATAGAGCAGCCGGCGCTCGAGGTAGATGCCCTCGGCCAGGTGGGTTTCGTAGGCGTGGTTCACCGCCTCTTTCGCCAGCATGACGATGGGCCGGGACGAGGCCGCGATTTTCGCCGCCAGCGCCAGCGCGTCGGGCAGGTAGCTGTCCAGCGGGGCGACGCGGCTGACCAGACCATGCGCCAGGGCCTCCTCAGCCCCCAGCGCGCGACCTGACAGGATCATGTCCATCGCGATGGCCTTGCCGACGATGCGTGTCAGCCGCTGCGTGCCGCCCGCGCCGGGGATGACGCCGATCAGCGTTTCCGGCAGGGCAAAGCGCGCGGTTTCGGACGCGATGACGATATCGCACATCAGCGCCAATTCGCAGCCGCCGCCCACCGCATGGCCCGACACGGCGGCGATCACCGGCTTGCGGCAGGACGCGGCGCGTTCCCAGGTCTTGGTGATCAGTTGTTCGGCATAGACATCGGCAAAGGTCTTGTCCTTCAGCTCCTTGATATCGGCCCCGGCGGCAAAGGCCGCGTCCGAGCCGGTGATCACGATGGCGCCGATGGCGTCGTCCTCTTCAAAGGCGCTCAGCGCCTGGCCCAACTCGGTAGTGATCTGGGTGTTCAGCGCGTTCAGCGCCTCGGGGCGGTTCAGCCGGATCAGGCCGACGGGCCCCTCGATCGAGGTGAGAATGGTGGCGTAAGTCATTGAGTTTCCGTCCATGTCACGCGATCTGAATGACGACTTTGCCCAGCCGGTCGGGGGCAGAGAGGCGGTCGAGCGCCTCGGCGGCGCGTTCCAGAGGGTAGACGCTGTCGATGGGCGGGCGGATCGCCCCGGATTCGAAGGTTGCGATCAGCTGGCGGAACTCGCCCACGCTGCCCATGGTCGAGCCATGGACGGAAAGCTGCCGAATGAACATGCGCTGCAAATCAGCCGAGGGCGCGCTGCCCGTCGTTGCCCCGCAGGTCACGATAGCCCCGCCACGCCGCAGGCTGCGCAGGGATTGATCCCAAGTCGCCGCACCGACGTTATCGACGACCAGATCCACGCCTTCGCCCCCGGTCAGGGCCAGAACGGACTTGGAGGAGGGGCCGTCGGCATAGTCGATCACCTCGAACCCCTGATCGCGGAAATGCACCAGCTTGGCCGCGCCGGTGGTCGTCAGGATCACCCGAGCGCCCGCCACACGTGCCAATTGCGCCGCCGCATAGCTGACCCCGCCGCCCGCGCCCTGCACCAGAACGGTCGCGCCGGGGGCCAGGGGCACCTTGCCAAACACCATGCGCCAAGCGGTCAGATAGGCCACGCCGATGGTTGCTGCCGCCTCGACATCCACGCTGTCCGAGATCGGCAGCAACGCGGTTTCCGGCACGGCGATATAGTCGGCGATGGTGCCGTCGCGATGCTCGCCAAAGATCTTGGCCGAGGTGCACAGCGGCTGATCCCCCTCCAGGCAATAGCGACATTTCCCGCAAAATTCGTACGGGTACAGGATCACCCGGTCACCCGGCGTGAACCGCGATCCCTCGGGGGCTTCGGCCACCTCGCCGACCCCGTCAATTCCCATGATCTGCGGCAAGGAATGGGTAATCCCCGCCCCGTTATCCCGCATGTACAGGTCAACCCGGTTCACGGACGCGGCCAGCATCCGGACCAGAACCTGCCCCTGTGCCGGCACCGGCCGAGGCACGTCGCTGAGCGCAGCCCCCTGTGAGCCGCGCGCTGTCAAAAGCAATGCACGCATCTGGTTTCCTCCTGCACATATGTAAACATGTTTTTATAATTATGACAACATAATTGCATAAGTGCTATTTGCGGGTCCGTCCTGTTCCGCTGCAGTAAAGCAATCTTCCGCCTTGTAAAAAATGGATGAACGGGTGGAAATTTATGGACAATTCGTAGGGGGCAGCCGAACGCACCGCGTCTGCAAAAAGCCGCGGTGCGTTTTAAATGGCAATATGTTTACTGGTGATCGCGGCTGGCGCGGTCGTCCGAAACGACCTGCGTCCGCGTGATTCAGGACCCTGAGTCGGGGTCGATCCGCTTCATGTTCTGAAGCAGCTTGTCGAAATAGTGGATGACGTGGATCTTGTCGGTGGTCGAAAACCCGTCCAGCGCCGCCGCGTAGAAGTTGGCGATTTTCTGGCGCATGTCGTTGCGCCACAGGGTCCGGCCTTGCTCGGTCAGGCGGATCAGGCGGCTGCGGCTGTCAGTGGGCGAGACGGCACGCTCCACCAGTCCCAGCGCCTCGAGCCGTGACAGAACGCCCGTCAGGTTCTGACGGCTGACCAACAGGAAGCGCGTCAGGTCGCCCACGGCGATTCCCTCTTCGACACCGTCACGTGCCAAGGCGCCGATGATCGCCCATTGCTGGGTGGTCACGCGGGTCTCTTCCAGCGCGCGGGTGCCGGTTTTGTGCATCATGTTCGCGGATTGATACAGCCGGAAGAACAGGCGGTTCCCCAGATCGTCAATGTCCAAATCGCGTGTGCTTTCAACGTCTTCCATTGCCATACGTTGCGCAATTTTCGGGTCATGGTCAATGGGGGCGCGGGATGTGGAATTTGAGATAAATGGAAAGATATTGACATAAAAACCCGACTCGGCTGATATTGCTGCAGGGAGGACGAGACGTTGGTGCGGCAAGCGATTACGCATAACGTGCCGCAAAAACGCCATGCAGGCGTCGTTCCCCAGAAAGATTTGATGAAGAGGAGGGTTCCGGTGAAGGGCCTGAAAGGTAAAACAGTTGTCGTAACGGGCGGCGCGGGTGGAATTGGTGCGGCAACTTGCCTGCGCTTTGCCGAAGAAGGCGCGCGTGTCGTTGTCACTGATCTGAACGCCGCGGCCGCACAGGTCGTGGCCGAGAAGATCACCGCGCAAGGCGGCGATGCGCTGGCACTGGCCTGCGATCTGACCGACTTCGACGCGGTGCAGGAAGCCGTCGCAAAGATCGAGGCCGAGTTCGGCGCAATCGACGTGCTGGCCAATGTCGCAGGCTGGGACGTGTTCACGCCCTTCCTGAAATCCGACCCGACCTTCTGGACCAAGATCATCGACATCAACCTGCGCTCGGTGCTGAACATCACCCATCCCGTGCTGGCGAAGATGGCCGAGCGGCGCTCGGGCCGGATCATCTCGGTTGCGTCGGACGCGGCGCGGGTCGGCTCGTCCGGTGAATCGGTTTACGCGGCCTGCAAGGCGGGCGTCATCGCCTTTTCCAAAACCATCGCGCGTGAACACGCCCGCCACGGCATCAGCGTCAACGTGGTCTGCCCCGGCGTGACAGAAACCGGGATGCTGGAGGCGTTCATGGAATCCGCTGGCGACCCCGAAAAGCTGCGCGTCGCCTTTACCCGCGCCGTTCCGATGGGCCGCCTTGGTCGGCCCGAGGACCTGCCGGGTGCCATCCTGTTCTTCGCCAGCGACGACGCGGGCTTCATCACCGGGCAGGTCATCTCTGTCTCGGGCGGTCTGACAATGCACGGCTGAGGAGGCCGAAAATGGAATACCAGGACATTCTTTACACCGTCAAAGACGGCGCGGCGCACATCACCATCAACCGCCCCGACAAGTACAACGCCTTTCGCGGCCAAACCTGCGAGGAATTGATCCACGCCTTCAACAAGGCCGGATGGGACAAATCGGTTGGTGTCATCGTGCTGTCGGGCGCGGGCGACAAGGCGTTTTGCACCGGTGGCGACCAGTCGGCCCACGAGGGCCAGTATGACGGGCGCGGCACTATCGGCCTTCCGATGGAGGATCTGCACTCGATCATCCGCGACGTGCCCAAGCCGGTGATCGCCAAGGTGCAGGGCTTTGCCATCGGTGGCGGCAACGTGCTGGCGACGATCTGCGACATGACCATCGCAGGCGACCGCGCGCAGTTCGGGCAGGTCGGGCCCAAGGTCGGCTCGGTCGATCCGGGCTATGGAACCGCCTTCCTGGCCCGCGTCGTGGGCGAGAAAAAAGCCCGTGAAATCTGGTACATGTGCCGCCGCTACAACGCTCAGGAGGCGCTGGAGATGGGCTTGGTCAACAAGGTCGTCCCGCATGACGAGCTGGACGCCGAGGTTGATCGCTGGTGCGCCGAGATCATGGAGAAATCGCCCACCGCTATCGCGCTGGCCAAGCGCAGCTTCAACATGGACACCGAGCATCAGCGCGGTATCGCCGGCCTCGGGATGCTGGGCCTGTCGCTGTATTATGACACCGACGAAAGCAAGGAAGGCGGTATCGCCTTCAAGGAAAAGCGCAAGCCGGACTTCCGCAAGTTCAAGGGCTGACGCGCCCGCCGGGCGGCGCACCCGCCCGGCCAATCCACCACATAATCGACCGCCCTGGCGGACCGGACCGGGTTTGCCCGCATTCAGGAGGAGAATGCACATGATGAGCATTTACGAGACAGACGAGATCGCCGCCGTCCGTGACATGGCGCGCAAATTCGCGCTGGAGAAACTGGCGCCGGGCTACCAGGCGCGCGAAAAATCGGGCCGGTTTGAACCCGAACTGATCCGCGAGATGGGCGAGCTGGGCCTGATCGCCCCCGAACTGCCCGAGGAATTCGGCGGCATGGGCGTGGGCGCGATCTATTCCGGTGTCATCATCGAGGAAATCGCTCGCGCCGATTTCAGCTTTGGCTACATCCCGCTTCTGGCCTCGCTGAACGGGCAGGTGCTGAAGAATTTCGCCAAGCCCGAAATCGCCGCCAAATGGCTGCCCCGCGTCACTGCCGGGGAAATCATGCTGGCCATCGCGCTGACCGAACCGCGGGGCGGCTCGGATGCGGGCAATCTGGGCCTGAAGATGGAGCGGGACGGCGATTACTACGTGCTGAACGGCGAAAAGACCTCGATCTCGGCCGCCGATCAGGCCGCGGCGACCATCGTTTTCGCCCGCACCGGCAAGCCCGAGGATAAGGCGCATGGCGTCTCGGCCATTCTGGTGCCGATGGACCTGCCGGGCATTTCCACCACGCGGTTCAGCTGCCTGGGGCAGCGGGCGATCGGGCGTGGCTCGATCTTTTTCGACAATGTGCGCGTACCTGCCGACCACCTGTTGGGGACGGAAAACAAGGGCTTCGTGCAGGTCATGCAGGGCTTCGATTTCTCGCGCTCTCTGATCGGGTTGCAGTGCATTGGCCTGGCGCAACAAAGCCTGGATGAAACCTGGGCCCATGTCGCTGAACACAAGGCGTTCGGCCAGCCGCTGGCCTCGTTCCAGGGGGTGTCGCACCAGCTGGCGAATTTCGACACGCAGGTGCAGGCGGCGCGGCTGCTGTCCATGCACGCGCTGTGGCTGAAGGATCAGGGCCTGCCCCACACCGCCGAGGCCGCGATGACCAAGTGGTGGCCGCCGCTTCTGGCCTATGAAACCGTGCATTGCTGCCTGCTGATGCATGGTCACTACGCCTATTCCAACGAATTGCCGTTCGAGCAGCGCCTGCGCGACGTGCTGGGCCTGCAGATCGGCGACGGCACCGCGAACATCATGAAAACCATCATCGCGCGCGACCGCGCCGGCCGCAAAGCCGTCGGCAACTAAGCCGAAATCACCGGGAGGAGGACCCAAATGAAATTCGATGCCGTATTGATCGCGCCCCGTCAGGAGGAGATGACCGCGCGTGGATTGTGGAAGAACAAGACCGTCAACGACTATTTCGACGCCTGTCTGGCGACGTGCTCCGATAAACGGGCGCTGACCTCGATCAGCGTCGGGACGGGCGCGCGGACGGACCTGACCTATGCCGAGCTGGACAAGCTGGCCGACCGCGCGGCGATCGGTTTGCACCGGTTGGGCGTGGGCAAGGACGATGTGGTCTGTTGCCAGTTGCCCAACAGCTGGCAGTTCGTGGCGACCTATCTGGGCTGCGCCCGATTGGGCGCCGTGTTCAATCCGGTGATGCATATCTTCCGTGAACACGAGCTGAATTTCATGCTCAAACACGGCGAGGCGAAGGTTTTCGTCATCCCCAAACTGTTCCGTGGCTTCGATCATGAGGCGATGGCCGAGGGCATGAAACCCAACCTGCCGGATCTGCAACACATCGTCGTTCTGGACGGCGAGGGGCCGAACAGCTTTGACGCGCTGCTGATGGACCCGGCCTTTGACACCGACCCCGACCGCGCGCGGATTTGCAGCGAAAACCGGGGTGGGCCGAACGAGGTGTGCCAGCTGATCTATACCTCGGGCACCACGGGTGAACCCAAGGGCGTGATGCACACGGCCAACACGATGTACGCCAATCTGGTGCCCTATGCGGCGCGGTTGCGGTTGGGTGCTGAGGACGTGATCCTGATGGCCTCGCCGATGGCGCACCAGACGGGGTTCATGTACGGGCTGCTGATGCCGGTGCAATTGCAGGCCAGTGCGGTGCTGTTGGACATGTGGGACAAGGACTTGGCTGCGCGTGTGGTCGAGCAGGAAAACTGCTCGTTTACAATGGCTTCTACGCCGTTCTTGATGGATTTGGCGAACGCGGTCGAGGTGAACGGGACCGACAGTTCCTCGCTGCGCACCTTCCTGTGCGCGGGTACGGCGATCCCCGGTCCGGTCGTGGAGCGCGCCCATGCGGTGCTGGGAACCAAGATCGTCTCGGCCTGGGGCATGACGGAAAACGGGGCGGTCACGCTGATCAACCTCGACGACCCAGACGAGCGCGCCGTGCACACCGACGGCTACCCGTTGGAGGGGATGGAGCTGCAAATCCGCGGCACAGATGGCAAGCCGGTTCCGGCAGGGCATGAGGGCGAGCTGTTCGTGCGCGGGTGCTCGAATTTCGGGGGCTACCTGAAGCGGCCGCAGTGGAACAACATTGATGCCGAGGGCTGGTTCGACACGGGCGACATCGCGCGGGCGGACGCGGCGGGGTACATCCGGATTTGCGGGCGTTCTAAGGACATCATCATTCGCGGGGCGGAAAATATCCCGGTGATCGAGGTGGAATCGCTGCTGTTCAAGCATCCCAGCGTCGCTACGGTGGCGATCGTGGGCTATCCGGACGAGCGGTTGGGCGAGCGAGCCTGCGCCTTCGTGGTGCCGAAACCGGGGGCGGAGTTTAGCTTTGCGGACATGCAGGCGTTCCTGGGCGAACAGCATCTGGCCAAGCAATATTGGCCCGAACGGCTGGAGGTGCGCAGTGCCTTGCCGGCGACCGCCTCGGGGAAAATCCAGAAGTTCGCTTTGCGTAACATGTTGAAAGAAGGCGCAAAATGACGGATCTGTCCGGTCAGGTCGCGATGATCAGCGGGGCGGGCGGGCCGATGGGGCGGGCCGTCGCCGCAGCCCTTGTGGACGCGGGTGTGACGGGGTTGGCGCTGACGGATATCTCGGCCAATCGGTTGGCGGAGGCGGTGGACTGGGCCGAGGCGCGGGGCGTCAGGGTGGCCAGCCTGCGCGCCGACGTCACCCGCGCGGACGAGGCGGATGCCTTCTGCAATCTGGCCCAGATGTCGTTGGGCGGCGTGGATATCCTGCTAAATCTGGTGGGCGGCATCCGGTCCAAACGGCTCTACACCCCGTTTCTGGAGATGACCGAGGCGCAGTTCCGGGCGACCATGGATCTGAACCTGATCGGCACATTTCACCTGACCCAGCGCGTCGCACCGGGGATGATTGCGCGGAAAAAAGGACGTATTATCAACGTTGTAAGCATCGTCTTCGGCGGCGAAGCGGGGCAGGCGGACTATGCTGCGGCGAAGGCGGGGGTGGCGTCTTTGACGAAATCTCTGGCCGAGGAATTCGCCCCTTACGTGACCGTCAATGCGGTCGCGCCAGGGTTAACGCGCACCTCGATCACCGAAAATATGCCCGAGGATCATGCCAAGCGACTGACCTCAAAGGCTTTTATCCAGCGGATGGCCGAGCCCGAGGAGATCGCGGACGCCGTTGCCTTTCTGGCCAGCGACCGGGCGCGATTCATCACTGGCGATATCATCTCGGTCTCTGGCGGGATCATCCCGTCGCTGTAACCGTTTGAGGAAAAACAAGAATCCAGAGGGCGATCCTCCCGTCCCCTCGGTGTTCCGCCTTCCCTCGGCGGAACGCGGCGCGAAGGCGGCACTCCCCCGTCTTCGCGCCCGTATTACGCAAAGGACCGGCCCGCACACGATCCGTTCACCCGCAGAATCGTAAGGTTTCGGCCGATTTTCGTACGTTGATTTCAGACCCCGGACAGACCCCATGAGCACCCCGTTTCACCTGACCCACACCCGCGAGGTGGCCTTTGGCGACTGCGACCCGGCGGGCATCGTCTACACCGGCAAGATCGTCGATTTCGCGCTGGAGGCGATCGACGCATTCTGGCGCGGGCGGCTGAACGGCACGGGCTGGTTTCAGATGAATGTCGATCTGGGGATCGGCACGCCGTTCGTGCATCTGGAGCTGGACTTCACCGGCCCGATCACGCCGCGCGCGCCGCTGGAAACGCGGGTGCGGTTCGCGCGGATGGGCGACAGCTCGGTCACGTTCGAGGTGGAGGGGGTGCAGCAGGGGCGCGCGTGTTTCGCGGGGCGGTTCGTCTGCGTGTTCGTGGAAAAGGCGACGATGCGCAAGATCAGCGTGCCCGACTGGGTGGCCGGGCACGTGAAGGGGCTGGTTCAGGCGGGCCAGTAAGGCGCGCGGAGGTCCTTTTTCAGGACTTTGCCGATTTCGCTGCGGGGCAGGTCGTCGCGCAGCTCGATCGCAGAGAGGCGCTGGGTCTTGCCCAGCTGCGCGTTGGCCCAGTCGCGGATGTCCTGCGCGGTGGCGCTAGAGCCGGGGGTGAGCACGACAAAGCCCAGCGGGGTTTCGCCCCAATCGGCCGACGGGATCGCGATCACGGCGGTGTCGGCGACCTCGGGGTGCTGGCGCAGGACGGCCTCTAGATCGGCGGCGTAGATGTTGAAGCCGCCCGAGATGATCATGTCCTTCTTGCGGTCCAGCAGTTGGATGAAGCCGTCCGCGTCGATGCGGCCCATGTCGCCGGTGCGGATGAACTCGGTCCCGTCGGGGGCGCGCCACAGCAGCTCGACCGTCTTGTCGGGCTTGTTGTGGTAGTAGGGCATCATCGAGGGCGCGCGGCCGACGATTTCACCCATTTCGCCGCGGGGCAGTTCGTTGCCCTGATCGTCGATCACGCGCACGTCCGAGCCTTCGGGGGGGGCGGCCCACCGTGTCCCATTTGTCGGGGAATTCGGCGCAGTTGAGCGCGGTCGAGACGCCGCCCTCGGTCATGCCGTAGACCTCGATCAGGTTGCCGGGCCAGCGCTCCATGATCTGGGCGATCAGGCTGCCGGGCAGGGGGGCCGAGGCCGAGAATTTGCAGCGGTAGGACGTGAGATCGGCGCTGGCAAACTCGGGGGCACGCAAAAGGCGCATGTATTGCACCGGCACCAGCACCGCGTGGGTCGCTTTCCAGGTCTGGCTGAGCGACAGGAAGGTCGTGATGTCGAATTTCGGCATCAGGATCAGGGTCGCGCCAAGGATCAGCGTCGGCAGCACGCCGAACATCGTGGTGTTGGAGTAGAGCGGCGTGGACATCACCATGCGCGAGTCCGGGGTCAGGCCGAACCGTGTGATCCGGGCCAGCTGACGCGAGCGGAAGCGGTGGTCGTGCACGATGCCCTTGGGCGTGCCGGTGGTGCCGGAGGAATAGATCAGGTTGAACAGATCATTGGCATGGATTTCGACCGGATCGGCGGGGGTGACGTTACGCGACCAGTCGTCGACAACGCTCATGTCCAGCACCTCGGGGGCGCCAAGGCGGGCGGCGGTGTCGGCGTAGGCGGAGGTGCTGAACAGCACGCGCGCGCCGCTGTCTTGCAACATGTGGCGCAGGGCGTCCTCGGTCGCCGAGAACGGCAGCGGCACGATGCAGGCACCGGCGGCCAGGGTGGCCAGGATCAGCACCAGATGCGAAACCGAGTTTTCGCCCAGGGCGGCGACGAAATCGCCGCGCCCGATGCCGCGTTCGCGCAGCGCGCCGGTGGTGCGGGCCACGCGGTTGCCCAGCTGTGACCAGCTGAGCACCTCTCCGTTGCAGATCAGGGCGGGCTTGTCGCCCATCTGCGCGGCGTTGGCCTGGATGACCTGCCCGAACTGGATCAGGGTTTCATCCTGCACGGGGGGTGGGGTGAAGATGTGCATGAAATCTCTCCGGGATCAGTTCATCGACATGGGCAGGAACAACGAGATGGCCGGCACCGCGATCAGGATCAGCAGCACAACCAGGTCGATGCCCAAGAAGCGCCACAGACCCGAGAAGATCTGGCCGATCTCGACGCGGTCCTCGATTGCCGCTGCCAGCACGAACACGTTCAGGCCAACCGGGGGCGTAATCAAGCCGATTTCCAGCAGTTTCACGATCACCACGCCGAACCAGATCAGGTTCAGGCCATAGGTTTCGGCCATCGGGATCATCAGCGGCAGGGTCAGCACCATGATGCCGACCGGGTCCAGGAACATGCCCAGCACCAGGTAGATCACGCAGACCATCGCCACAAAGGTCCAGGGCCCGATGTTCGAGGCGTCCAGCAGCGTCACCAGATCGCCCGACAGACCGGTCAGCGCGATCAGCGCCACGAAGATCTTGGCGCAGGCGGCGATGAAGAAGATCGCGCCGGTGGTGGCCATGGTTTCACGCAGCAGGGGGATGACCTCGGCCCAGCGGATGTGACCGCGGAAGATGCCCAGCAGCGTGGCGAACAGCAGCGAGATGGCGGCGGCCTCGGTCGCGGTGAAGAAGCCGCCGTAGATGCCGACCAGCACCACGAAGAACAGCGTCACGGCAGGCCAGGAGCGCAGCGCGGCCATCATCTTGTCGCGCGCCGAGAAGGTCACGTCCGGGATGGGGGCGACCTCGGGGCGGGCGCGGACCCACAGCAGGATCACCAGCGCATAGCCCAGCAGCGACAGGATGCCCGGAAAGAACCCGGCCAGGAACAGCTGGCTGATCGAGCTTTCGGTGAAGATGCCGTAGATTATGAACAGCACCGAGGGCGGGATCAGCGAACCCAGCGTACCACCGGCCGCAACCGAGGCCGTGGCGAGGCGCGGGTCGTAGTTCAGGCGCAGCATCTCGGGCGTGCAGATGCGGCCCATGGTCGAGGCGCAGGCGATGGAGCTGCCGGAGATGGCCGCGAACCCGCCGCAGCCCGCCACCGAGGCAATGGCGACGCCACCGGGCAGACGGACCAGCCAGACGCGGGCGGCCTCGTAGATCTCGGTAGTGATGCCGGCCTTGTAGGCGATGTGGCCAAGCGCGATGAACAGCGGGATCATCGACAGGTCATAGGAATGCACCAGGTCGAAGCCCGAGGAAAAGGCCAGCGACAGGGTGGTGCGGATGGCGCGCTCGGGCAGGAAGGTGCCGGTGCGGAAGGCGAACACGATGAAAATGGCGGTCACGGCCACGCCACCGATGGCAAAGGCAATGGGCACGCGGATCGCAAGCAGCAGCAGCACGGCGAAACAGGCGACGTAGCCGACGGTCGTCAGGTCCATGGGTAACTCCTGTTTCTTAAAGGGTTTTCGGGGCCGGGCGGCCGGTGAGTGCGGCCTTCAGATCCACGATAAGGGTCTGAATCAGGCGCAGTTCGAACATGGCGATCGCCAGCACGAACATCGCGCGGCTGGGCCATTTGGGCAGCTGGAAATCCCCCGCATAATGGGAGCCCGACTGGAAGGTCTTGGCAAACTCGTTCCAGCCCGCCCAGAGCAGCGTCGTCGAGACGATCAGCCCGGTCAGGGCGGCCAGAACGGCGATCCAACGGTTCAGGCCATCGGGGAAATGCTGGGCGATGAATTCAATCGCCACATGAGCGCGTTGCGAGGTGGCCGAGGCCAGCGGGAACAGGATTGCGGGCACCATCAGTTCGCGCACCAGCACGATGACGTCAGGAACGCCGGATTGCAGGAATTGCCGCGACAGGACGTTCGCGACGATCAGCAGGCACAGGGCAACGATGGCCAATGCGGCCACGGTGTTCAGAGCCTGCTCGATACGATTGAGCATGGGGGTCACCGGTACGGGTCGGCAGCCCTGGCGGCAACAGCGTCAGGCCGGCGGCGCAGGGATGCGGTGTGGGGAAAGGGGCAGGGCGCTGCGCGCGCCCTGCCGCGTGGATCACTTGCGGGTCCAGGGATAGCCCTGGCTGGCCTTGATCTGGTTGTACTTGTCGACGGTGGCCTGCATCTCGGCCAGCAGCGCGTCGGCGTCAAAGCCCTTGTCGGTGGCGTTGGCTTTCCACTTGGCCAGCATCGGCTTGGCGGCTTCGTCCATCTTGGCGTAGTCCTCGGCCGACAGCTCGTAGACGGGGATTTTCTTGTCCTCGATCATGGTCACCCAGGCCTTGTCGTCAGCGACGAACAGACGCTCGGAGTAGAAGTTGACCACGTCGTCACGCAGGCCTTTGACGGCGGCCTGTTGTTCGGCCGACAGCGCGTCGAAGCTGTCCTTGTTCATGAACGTGCCCAGGCTGGATGCGCCCGAGAAGTTCAGCTTGGTGATCGAGGTCAGCATGTCATCCATCTTGGTGGCGACGGCGAAGTAGGGGTAGTTCAGCGTGCATTCCAGCAGGCCGGTTTCCATGCCCTGGAACGCCGCGTAGATCGACATGTCGACCATGTTGCCGCCCAGGTTCGAGAAGATCTCGCCAAAGGCACCGGCATAGCGGGTTTTCACGCCCTTGAAATCCTCGACCTTCTGGATCGACGGGCCCTTGCAGGCCAGCATCCCCTGCGAGGTGGCGAAGGGTGCGACGTAGACCAGGTTCAGTTCCTCAAGACGGGTCTGGATCTGGGCGTTGTTGGTGAACATGTCGGCCATGGCCATCATCATCACCCACGGATCGGCGTTTTCAAACGGCAGGTCGCCCATCGCCAGTTCGGGGAATTCCGACTGGTGGTACGAGCCGATGATCAGGCCCAGATCGGCCACGCCATTGGTGATCGAGGTCAGCGCGGTGTTGGCCTTGAACAGGGCGCCGCCCCAGTTCTGTTCGACGATGACGGCACCGCCGGTGCGTTCGCCGATCTGTTCGGCGATGTATTCCACGGCCTTGGCGCGGACGCCGCGGTTCGGGCCGGGTTCGTTGGCGATCAGCTTGATCTCTGCCTGTGCGGCAGCGGCCGACAGAGCCAGGGTACCGGCCAGAATGGCCGTCAGAGCGAATTTGGACATGTGGTTCCTCCCATTACATGCCGGGCTTTGGTGCCCGGTCCTCCTCCGTTAAAAAGATAGCATGGTAATCATTAGCTAGCAACATATAAGGGTGCAATTTGCCAGCATGGAAACTAAATCCCTAGCGAGCGTCGCTAACGGCACCTGCGGCGAAAAGTTCTGCAATCTTGTCAGGCGCATAGCCTGCCTGCTCCAACACGGCGCGGCTGTCCGTCCCCGGCTGCGAGGCCGGAGCGGGCAGGGGTTGCGCAGCGTCACGGAATCGCGGGGCGGGCATCGGCTGGGTCGGGCCGTCGGGCGCGAACACGGCGCGGGCCTGATTATGCGGATGCGAGGGCGCCTCGGCCGGGGACAGGACGGGGGCAAAGCAGGCGTCCGTCCCCTCCAGCAACTCGGTCCAGTGGGCGCGGGGCTGGCTGAGGAACAGCGCGGTCAGCAGCTGCCGCGTGGCGGGCCATGTGCTGCGGTCGGCGCGGTCGCCCAGTTGGGTGGCATCGAGGCCCAGACGGTCCAGCAGCACCTGCCAGAACTTCGGCTCCAGCGCGCCGATGGTGATCCAGTGCCCGTCGGCGCATTCGTAAACGTCGTACCACGGTGCGCCGCCGTCCAGGTAATTGTCCTGACGCCGGTCCGACCAGCGGCCCATGGCGATGCGGCTGTAGATCATGCTCATCAGCGTGGTGGTGCCGTCGCTGATGGCGGCGTCAACCACGTCGCCGCGGCCGGTGCGGGCGGCCTTGAGCAGACCCGAGGCGATACCAAAGGCCAGCATCATGCCGCCGCCGCCGAAATCACCCAGCAGGTTCAGCGGAAAGGCGGGTTTGCCGTCGCCCGGACCCGAGGCCCAGAGCGCGCCGGACAGCGCGATATAGTTCAGGTCATGCCCGGCCGTGTGGGAAATCGGGCCGGTCTGGCCCCAGCCGGTCATGCGGCCGTAAACAAGGCGCGGATTGGCGGCGAGCGCCACATCGGGGCCAAGGCCCAGACGCTCCATCACGCCGGGGCGGAAACCTTCGATCAGGGCGTCGGCGGTTTCGATCAGCCGCAGGGCGACGGCGACGGCCTGAGGGTTTTTCAGGTCCAGCGCGATCGAGCGACGGCCCCGCGCCATGAATTCCTGTGCGATCTGCGGATCGGTGGCACCGGCCCGGTCGATCCGGATCACCTCGGCGCCCATGTCGGCAAGCATCATGCCAGCGAAGGGGCCCGGCCCGATTCCGGCAAATTCTATCACGCGCACCCCCGCCAATGGGGGCGCGAAAGCGCTGTCCTGCACTGTTCAGTCCTTTCGGTGAAAGCGGTGCCCGCGCGCGCCTTAGCGGCGCGCGATGGCCGTTTTCAGGTTGTCGCGCATCCGGTGCAGCACCGTCAGGGTGGTCGCCAGTTCCGCGTCCGAGATGCCCTCGTTCGCGATCTTGTCCACCTCGAAGATGGTGCGCGTCATCACCTTGACCAGCTCTTTGGCCTGACCCGTCGCGTAGATGCGGTTCGAGCGGCGATCCTCGGGGTCCGAGCGGCGCTCGACATAGCCGCGCGCCTCCAGTCGGTCGATGAGTTTGGAGGTGGTGACAGTGGCGATTTCCAGGCGGGCGGCCAGATCGGCCTGCCGCAGCCCGTTTTCGCGGACCAGATGTACCAGAACCCAGCCTTGCGACATGGTCATGTCGTGGGGTTTCAGCAGGGCGTCAAAGATGATCGCGCGGAACCGTGCGATATCCTGATAGATCGGGTTGTGATCGTCGCTGAGAGAAGTCTCTTTGCCCATGCCGAATGTCCTGTTCCGGTCCGTGCGCCGGATCGTTGGTGTTTAGCCCGCACCCGGCCGCGAAACAAGTTCGCGCACCGGGGCGGATTGGCGCATCGGATCAGATCGGATCCCAGCTGAACACGTCAGCCGAGCGATCCAGATCGTAGAAGCTGGCCTTCATCGCGGGCAAAGCGTGTTCGCGCACGGTTTCCGGGGTCCAGCCTTCGGAGCGGTGCACCGAGCGGATCGGGCGCGGCTGGCTCATCAGGAAGATCTCGTTGTTGCGGATGCAGAAGATCTGACCGGTGACGTCGCAATCGGGGGCGGCCAGCGCCACGCACAGCGGCGCGATCTTGGCGGGGGTCATTTCCTTGATCCGCTCGACCCGGGCCTTTTCGGCGTCGGTCTTGGCGGGGATGGTGCCGATCAGGCGCGACCATGCGAAGGGTGCAATGCAGTTCGAGCGCACGTTGAAGCGCGCCATGTCCAGCGCCAGCGATTTCGACAGGCCGACGATGCCCATCTTGGCGGCCGAGTAGTTGGCCTGCCCGAAGTTGCCGATCAGACCCGAGGTCGAGGTGAAGTTCAGAAAACAGCCCGAGGCCTGCATCTTGAACTGCTGCGCAACGGCCTGCGCCATGTTGAAGCTGCCCTTCAGGTGCACGGCGATCACGGAATCCCAGTCGGATTCGGTCATCTTGTGGAAGATCACGTCGCGCAGGATACCGGCGTTGTTCACCACGACGTCGATGGCGCCGAATTCGTCCATCGCCTGTTCGTACATGCCGCGCGCGTCCTCGGGCTTGGCGACGTTGCCGAAGTTGGCGACCGCTTCTCCGCCCGCGGCACGGATTTCATTCACCACTTCCTGTGCCGGGGTCGCATCCGCGCCCGCGCCGTCAGCGGCGCCGCCCAGGTCGTTCACGATGACGCGGCCACCCTTGGCTGCCATCATCAGCGCGATGTCGCGCCCAATGCCACGGCCTGCGCCGGTGACTACTACTACTTTACCGTCCAGCATGCTGGTCCTCCCTCCGAATTGTTGAAACCTATTTAATTAGCTTGCTGACAGTTTGCAAGATAATTATGATGCGAACAGAACGGCGATGGGCGATCTGGTGCCCGCCGCCATTGCGAGGGAGGAGAAAACCCAGATGTTCGAACGCACTTTGTTCAACGAAGAACATGACATGTTCCGCGAGATGGTTCGCCGATTCGTGGAGAAGGAAATCAGCCCCTACCATGCCGAGTGGGAAAAAGACGGCCGTGTCAGCCGCGAAGCCTGGCGTAAGGCGGGGGAGAACGGGCTGCTGTGTGCGGCCATGCCCGAGGAATACGGCGGTGCGGGCGCGGATTTCGTGTTCTCGATGATCGTGATGGAGGAGCTGGCGCGCGCCGGGGCGATGGGGCCGGGGTTCTCGCTGCATTCGGATATCGTGGCACCTTATATCCTGCATTACGGCTCGGACGAGCTGAAGGCGAAATGGCTGCCCAAGATGGCCGCGGGCGAGGTGATCGGCGCGATTGCCATGACGGAACCGGCGGCGGGCTCGGACGTGCAGGGAATCAAGACGACCGCCGTGCGCGACGGTGACGAGTTCGTCATCAACGGCCAGAAGGTGTTCATCACCAATGGCGGCAATTGCGACATCCTGGTGCTGGCCTGCAAGACCGACCCGTCGCAGGGCGCGAAAGGCACCAGCCTGATCCTGGTCGAGGCGGATCGCGCCGGGTTCACCAAGGGCAAGCTGCTGGAAAAGGTCGGCTGGAAGGCGCAGGACACGGCCGAGCTGTTCTTTGACAACGTGCGGGTGCCGGTGGGCAACCTGCTGGGTGCCGAAGGGCGCGGGTTCTACCAGCTGATGGAACAGCTGCCGCAGGAACGTCTGATTCAGGCGGTGCGTGCGAGTGCCGCGCTGGAGGCGGCGCTGGAATGGACCGTCGATCACACCAGCCAGCGCAAGGCGTTTGGCCGCTCGATCGCGGATTTCCAGAACACGCGCTTCAAGCTGGCCGAGATCAAGGCGCAGGCCGTGGTCATGCGCGTCTTCACCGACAAGTGCCTGGAAATGCACCTGGAGAAGAAGCTGGACGCGGTGGATGCGGCGCTGGCGAAGATGGTGACCTCGGAAACGCTGTGCAAATGCCTGGATGACTGCCTGCAGATGTTCGGCGGCTACGGCTACATGTGGGAATATCCCGTCGCACGGGCCTGGGCGGATGCGCGCGTGGGACGGATCGCAGGCGGCACCGGGGAAATCATGCGCGAGATCATCGGCCGCGCGGTCACCGGGGGGGCGAAATGATCCAGTTTCCGGATCTGATCCGCAAATACGCGGCCGCCACGCCCGACCGAAAGGCGCTGCATTTCGAGGGGCGCGATTACAGCTGGGCGCAGTTCAACGACCGCGTTCACCGCATGGCGCAGGCGCTGATCGGGCTGGGCGTGGGCGTGGGCGACCGGGTGGCGTACCTGGGGCAGAACTCTCACTGGCTGGTCGAGACCTATTTTACACCGTGCATGATCGGGGCGATTGCCGCCCCCATCAACTTCCGCCTGTCCGAAGCGGAAATGGTCGAGGTGATCGCCGATTGCACCCCCGAGGTGCTGATCGTGGACCGCCATTTCACCGAACGGGCGGCGGCGCTGATGGAGCTGTGCCCCTCGCTGAAGCACTTGATTCTGGCCGATTGGGACGCGCCGGGCGACGATCTGCCAGCCGGGACCATGTCCTATGACGCGGTGATCGAGGCGATGCCGCCGGTGCCGAACGACGCGTTCCGTGACCGGGCCAGTCAGTCGGATGACACGATGATCCTGTTCTACACCTCGGGGACGACCGGGGTGCCGAAGGGGGTGATGCTGTCGCATTCCAACCTGCTGGTGAACGCCACCGGCTCGGGTCATCTGTATGGGTTCCGGCAGGACGACGTGCTGCTGCTGTCGGGGCCGATGTTCCATCTGGGCACGGGCAGCCGCGTCTACACCGCGCTGTGCTATGGCGCGACGATGGTGGTGCAGTCGAAGTTCGAGGTCGACGAGACGATGGAGATGATCCAGTCGCAGGGCATCACCACGATGACTCTGGTGCCGACCATGCTGCGGATGATTTTGGACCACCCGGAGTTTGGCCGTTTCGATTTCTCCTCGATCCGGTGCCTGACCTATGGCGCGGCCCCGATGCCGGTGACGCTGATGGAACGGGCGCTGCGCGTGATCCCCGGCATCACGTTCTGTCAGGGCTACGGAATGACGGAAACGTCCCCTGTGCTGGCGGTGCTGCCACCGGCGGATCACATGCCGGGCAGCCCGATGCTGGTGAAACTGGCCTCGGTCGGAAAGCCGGCGATTTATTGCGATCTGCGCATCGTGGACGAGAACGACCAGCCGGTGCCGATGGGCCAGTCGGGCGAGATCATCGTGCGCGGGCCGCAGGTGATGAACGGCTACTGGAACCGCCCCGAGGACACCGCCCACGCCATGCGCGGCGGGTTCTACCACACCGGCGACGCGGGCTATCTGGACGAGGACGGCTATCTGTTCCTGGTCGGACGCACCAAGGAGATGATCATCTCGGGCGGCGAGAACGTTTACCCGATCGAGACCGAGAACGCCTTGTCCAAACACCCGGCGGTGGCGCAATGCGCCGTGCTGGGCCTGCCGCATCCGCATTGGGGCGAAGAGGTGCATGCCGTGGTGGCGCTGCATCCGGGGCAGTCGGTGACGGCCGAGGCGCTGATCGCGCATTGCCGCGATCTGATCGCCACTACAAGGCACCGCGCGGGATCACGGTGTGGCCCGAGGCGCTGCCGCTGTCGCCCACCAACAAGATCGACAAGAACGCGATCAAGCGCACCCTGCTGGAGGCTCGGAAATGACCAATGAAACCAAAGCATTGCGTGTGACGCGCAAGAACGGGATCGCGCTGATCGAGATGACCGAGCCCGACAGCCGCAACGCGCTGTCGGACGCGATGAAGCAGGCGCTGGATGCCTGCGTGCGCGGGCTGGCGACGGATACCGAGCTGCGGGCGGTGATCCTGACCGGCTCGGACGGGGTGTTCTGCGCGGGGGGCGATCTGAAGCGGATGCTGGCCAATCACAAGGCCGGTCTGGTGCACGGGGCCGAGGATTTCGCCCCCAGGATGCGCCACCTGCACGGCTGGCTGCGGATGCTGCGAGAGCTGTCGGTGCCGGTGATCTGCGCCGTTGATGGCCCGGCCTATGGCGCGGGTCTGGGGCTGGCGCTGGTGGGCGATATCGTGCTGGCCTCGGACCGGGCCAGCTTCAACGCGTCGTTCTGCAAGGTGGGTGCTGTGCCGGACGGGGGGCTGTTCTACTCGCTGCCCCGGATGGTCGGGCTGCAGCGCGCCAAAGAGCTGTTCTATACCGGCCGCACCGTGGACGCCGAAGAAGCACAGCGCATCGGGATCGCGCTGGAGGTGGTGCCCCATGCGCAGCTGCTGGAGCGCGCGTGGCAGGTGGCGGGCATGATGTGCGACGCCTCGCGCACGGCGTTTGCGCTGACCAAGCAGATTGCCAGCCGCGCGATGGAGGAGGACGCCGAAACCCTGCTGACCTTTGAGGCGCAGGCGCAGGCGATCTGCCTGTCCAGCGGCTATCATCAGGAGGCGCTGGAGCGGTTCACGCAGAAACAGCCACCGAAGTTCAACTTCCGCTAAAGGAAAAGCCCCGGGAAACCGGGGCTTTTTTCATGTCAGGATGCCGTTTGCGTGAAGCTGCGCGATGCGGTCGGGTGGCAGGCCCAGCTCGGTCAGGATCGCGTCGGAGTCGCGGCCGAAATGCGGGGCGGCAAAGGCCGTCAGCGCGGGCGTGCCGGACAGAACGAAGCGGCAGGCCTCGTGCCAGGCGGGGGTGCCATCGGCGCGCGGGGTCGAGGCGAAATGCCCAAGGGCGGCCAGTTGCGGATCGCGCGCCAGATCGTCGGGCGCGGCCACGACATGGGCGGCGATCCCGGCGTCTTGCAGCAGATCCTCGGCCTCTTTCGCGGTCATTTCGCGGGTCCAGGTGGCGAGGGCCTCGTCGATGCGCGCCTCGTCGGCGTGACGGCCGGCGCGGGTGCGCAGGGCGGGGTCCGACAGGGCGGGCAGGCCGGTCACATCGCGCAATGCGGCCCAGGCGGTGTCGTCGGGGATGCTGAGCGCGACCCAGGCGGTTTCACCGGGCGCGGCACGGCAGGGATAGCAATTGTTCGGCACCGCCAGAGGATCGCGATTGCCGCGGGCCGCGGGGATGCGGCCGGTTGCGGCATGCTCGGCAAAGGCGGTGGCGATGAATTGCATCCCGGCCTCGGCCTGCGAGACGTCCAGATGGCGGCCAACGCCGGTCTTGCGGCGATCCTCAAGCGCGGCCAGCAGCACCGGCAGGGCCAGGCGCGGGGCGACGAAATCGGTGTAGGGGCCGTAGGGGCCGACGGGATCGGCGCCCTCGCGCCCGGCCAGCATCTGGATGCCGGACATTGCTGCACCGATATTGCCAAAGCCTGCCAAGCCGTGCCACGGCCCGCGCTGCCCCATCAAAGAGGTAGAGAGCATGACCAGACCGGGATTGCCGCGCGACAGGGCGTCGTATCCCAGCCCCCAGCGATCCATCTGTCCGGGCGCAAAGCTTTCGACCAGCACATCGGCGCGGGCGGCCAGTTGGGCGACGATCTCGCGCCCTTCGGGGGTGGCCAGGTCCAGCGTAATGCCGCGTTTGCCGGCGTTGCAGTTCTCATAAAGGCCCGAGCGGTCCAGATCGCGCACCCCGCCCGGGAAGGGGCCGGTCAGGCGGGCGACCTCGGGGCGTTTGGAGCTTTCGACACGGATGATCTGAGCGCCGAAATCAGCCAGACAGCGGCCGATCATCGGACCCGCGACGACCCAGGACAGATCCAGTACACGCAGGCCCGACAGGGGACGTGCGGGAAGCGGGGTTGGTTCCGTGCCCTCGGGCAGGAACGGGGAAGGGGTGGCGCGCGAAGCAAGCCATTCGGCCTCGGCTTCGGCGCCGCCCTCGCCGGGAGTGGGCGCAGGGCAAGGGGTGACAAATCCGGTGTCGAACCCCTGCGCCAGCGGACCGGGCAGCGACAGCCCCCCGACCTGCTGGAAAAAGGCGCGCGCAGAGGCGTGGGGGTTATCGGCCAGATCGGCCACCGACATGATCGGGGCCAGCATCAGGCGGTGTTCCAGCGCCAGTTCGATCGCGTCGCGCTTGGTGAAGCGGGCGATGAAGTCGGCGACCTGGGTGCGGGCCTCCTCCATCTTCTCTTCGGGGATCTCGTCGTTTTCGATGCGCGGGGGCAGGGTCACCCAATCCCAGGCGGCGAATTCATCGGAACAGGCGCCGCGCGCATGCATCAGCGCGAACAGGTTGTTGGTAAAGCGCCCGGCGGCGGGGCCAAGGGCGAGGTGCATCTCGATCAGCCCGTCCTTGCAGGCCCATTTCGACCGCTGCGTACGCGAGCCGCTGCCGGACAGGTCCAGCTGTTTCTTCTTGGATTTGACCTCGGCCCGGAAAACGTAGTCGGGGTGGCCGATCACCTTCGCCATGCTAAGCGACAGGGTGGATTGCGTGGCCGACGCCTGCGCCGAGGTGGCGACTTGCTGGCCCCGGCCGGACTGGCGGCGTGCCTCGAGCGCGACCATGATCCCGCAGACGGCATCGGCGGCGGCGTGGTGATAGGCCTGCGGCAGGGTCATGCGGGTGGGAATGCCGGTCTGGCTTTCGGTCGGTTTCAGCGGCCCGCCCGAGGCCCAGAGCGTCAGGTCGCTGTCGGCGTAATGCGCCTTGGGGCCGGTCAGCCCGTAGGGGGTGATCAGCGCGTGGATGACGCGCGGGTTCAGCGCCAGCAGCGCGTCGGTGTCCAGAAACCCGTCGCGGGCGGGGCTGCCGCTTTGGATCACCACATCGGCGGCGGCGATCAGGCGGTTCAGGCGGTCGCGCTCGCCCTCTGCGTCCAGCAGAAGCGAGCGGCGGCCGGTTCCCAGCGCGGCCCAGTAGAGCGAGCCTCCGGCCTCGTCAAAGGGGGGCTGGCGGCGGGCATCGCTGCCCTGCGGGGGTTCCACGGCCAGAACATCGGCACCCATCAGGGCCAGGATACGCCCGGCCAGAACGCCGCGCGCATCGCTCAGATCCAGGACCCGAAGGCCCGTCAGGGCACCAGTGTCAGGCATTCATGAACTCCTCCATCCGGGTGGGCATGGGGTTCAGGATCGCCCCCCCGTCCACCGGGATCACCGTGCCGGTGATGTAGCTGGCCGCATCGGAACACAGAAAGGCGCAGAGCGCAGCCACATCTTGCGTGGTGCCCATACGACGCAGCGGCACCGAGGCGAGCTTCTTTTGCAGCGACGCCTCGTCCGGCATCAGGCGCTTGACGCCCTCGGTGTCACCGATGGGGCCGGGCAGGACCGAGTTCACACGCACGCCCGACGGCCCCCATTCCAACGCCAAAGTGCGGGTCAACATGTCGACCCCGGCCTTGGCGGCACAGACATGGGCCTGACCGATCATCGCCACGCTGGCCTGACCGGCCGAGATGTTGATGACCGACGCGCCCGGTTTGCGCAGATGCGGCCAGGCGGCGCGCATGACGTGGTGGGTGCCCAAGAGGTCGATCTCGAGCACGGCGCGGAACCCGTTCGAGGAGATGTCGGCGGCGCGGGCCACGAAATTGCCCGCAGCGCCGGACACGAGGATGTCGATGGGGCCGAAGCGGTCGACACAGGCGGCGATGGCGGCCTCGATCGCGGTGGCGTCGCGCACGTCGGCGGCGGTGCCGGCGGCCTCGGCCCCCAGCGATTGCAGCGCGGCCACGGCGGCGTCGACCTTGTCGGCCGAGCGCGAGAACACGAAGACCCGCGCCCCCTGCGAGGCGAAATGCCGGGCGATGCCAAGGTTGATGCCACTGGTCCCGCCCGAGACGCAGACGGTTTTTCCTGCGAAGCTCACCAGCGGTCCTCCGACGTCAGAACGGCCGTGGCCGAGGCCGAGAACATGCCGCCGACGCCATGCACGACCGACAGTTTCGCGTCCTTGACCTGCGCCGGGGACACGCCGCGCATCTGGCGCACGCCCTCTTGCAGGGCGTACATGCCGTACATGCCCGAGTGCATGTAGCTGAGACCGCCACCATTGGTGTTCAGCGGCAGCTTGCCGCCGGGACGGGTGTGGCCTTCGGCGATGAAGGCACCGCCTTCGCCCTTCTTGACGAAGCCGAGGTCTTCGAGGCCGTAGATCGGCAGATGCGCGAAGGCGTCGTAGATCATCAGGTGATCTACGTCCGAATGGGTGATGCCCGCGGCGTCAAAGGCTTTCTTGCCCGAGACGCGGAAGGCGCGCGAGGTGGTGAAATCCTCCATCTGGGAGACCATCGGGCCTTCGGCGCTTTCGCCGCCCATGCCGCGCAGGTAGACGGGCTTGGTCGGGAAATCCTTGGCGCGCTCGGCGCTGGTCAGGATCAGGGCACCGCCGCCGTCCGACACCAGGCAGCACATCAGCTTGGTGAAGGGCCAAGCGATCATCTTGGCCGAGAGCACGTCATCGACGGTCAGCGGATCGCGGGCCGTGGCGCGGGGGTGAAAGGCCGCCCATTCGCGCTGAACCACCGCGACCGAGGCGATCTGTTCCAGCGTCAGCCCGTCATCCTTCATCTTGCGCATCACCGGCAGGGTGAACCGCGAGGGCGGGAACAGCGCGCCGTAGATCGACTCGAAATCCTGCTGGTGCTGCGACGGGAAGATCGGGCGATGGTTGCGCAGGTTGGACCGGCCGCTTTCGCCGTGGGTGATCAGGACGGTGGTGCACAGGCCCGCCTTGATCGCCGCCGCCGCGTGGCGGACATGGGCGATGAACGAACAGCCCCCGACCGAGGTGCCGTCCAGCCAGGTCGGCGTGATGCCAAGGTACTGCGCGATCTCGGCGGCGTCGTGGCCGCCGGTGGCGATGCCGTCGATGTCCTTGACCGTCAGGCCGCAATCGGCCAGCGCGTTCAGGGCCGCATCGGCGTGCAGGCCGGTCTGGCTGAGATGCGGGACCTTGCCCATCTGGGTGGTTTCGGCGGCTCCGACGATGGCGATTTCTGCGCGGCTCATGCGGCACCCCCTTTCGCGGGGCGGAAGACCGGGACGGCCATGTCTCCGCGGGTTTCAAACGTCACTTCCAGCGGCATGTCCAGGGTCAGCGCGGCCGGATCGGCGGGGCAATCGACGATGTTGGTCATCATGCGGGGGCCTTCCTCTAGCGTGACGGCGGCGACGGTGAAGGGCGGCTCGTAGCCCGGCGCGGGCATGTGGTTGATCACGTAGGAATGCAGCGTGGCGCGACCCGACGCCTGCACAACGGTCACATCGCGCGAGCCGCATTCCGGGCAGAACGGGCGCGGCGGGAAATAGGCGCGGTCGCAGGGCGTGCAGCGTTGCAGCATCAGTTTGCCGGCCTTGGCGCCATCCCAGTAGAACCGCGTCTCGGGGTAGACGGTTGGTTGAAGTTTTTGGCTCATCTTATGGAAATCCTTGCAGAAATCAGCCCAGGCGGGCCAGTCCGTTGTTCAATACGACGACATCGCGTTCCAGCACGCGGGCGCGGAAGGACACGTCGGCCCCGTCCTGCCACATCTCGGTGCGGATGGTTTCGCCGGGGTAGACGGGCGAGGTGAAGCGCAGCTGCAGATGGGTCAGCGCCTCGGAGCGGCCATCGGCCAGCGCCTGTGTGATCGACCACGACGCCACACCCAGCGAGCACAGGCCGTGCAGGATCGGACGGGTAAAGCCAGCCTGCGTGGCGATGGCGGGGTCGGCGTGCAGCGGGTTGTAATCGCCGGACAGACGGTAGATCAGCGCCGCACCCTCGGGGGTCTGGTGGTCGAAATGGCAGTCGGGGGCGCGGTCAGGCAGGGTGTGCACGGGCTTCGTCGGCCCCGACGCGCCGCCAAAGCCGCCGTCGGCGCGGGCAAAGGTGGTGCCGGCGACGGTGGCAATCAGGGTGCCGGTGGCCTTGTCGGTCAGCGTGCGCTCTGAATAGATCAGCGCGCCCTTGCCTTCGCCCTTGTCCACCAGCCCGGTGATGCGGGTCTGGCCGATCAACGTTCCCTTGGCGGGCAGGGGGGCGTGCAAGGTCAGCGACTGTTCGCCGTGCAGCAGTTTCTGCCAGGTGATGCCTGTGTCAGGCTCCATCGCCCAGAAGCCGGGATAGGCCAGCACGTTGACCATCGCGGGCAGGGCGCCAAAGCCCTCGGCGCGTTCGTAGGTGGCGCGCAGATGTGCGGGGTTCAGCGGATCGGTGCCCAGGCCCAGCCCCAACGCGTACAGGATCACGTCGCGGGTGTCATAGCTGTGCTCGATCGGCGCGAATTGGCGCGCCAAGAGCGCGTCTGGATCAATCATGGTATCTCCTCCCATTTGTGGCGAGTTTAGATAGCATGATAATAGTAATCAAGATAATTAATTTGGCGCGGGGGAAATTTTCTGACCCCGGACGCGGCGTCATTTGCGCGGGCCGGTTGGGCGTGATTTTAGCCTGTATTTAGCGGGGAGTCTTGCGCCGATCCGTGATCCGGACCGGCGCATAGGTCAAAGCGATAGCGCGATGCGGCTGCCTTTGGCGCGCGAGCAGCAGGTCATGATGCGATCGCCGCCCGCCCGTTCGGACTGGGTCAACACGCGGTCGCGGTGGTCGATCTCGCCCTCCAGTACGCGCGCCTCGCAGGTGCCGCACAGGCCCTCGCCGCAGTCTTCGGAGATGTCGACGCCCGCCGCGCGCAGGGCATCGTATAGGGTCTGGTCGGCGCGCACTTCGACGCTCAGGCCGCTGTCGCGCAGCTCGGCGGTGAAGGCGTGTTCCTTTTCGGGGTCCAGCATCCCGGCGGCGGCCGAGAAATACTCGTAATGCAGCGCGCCCTCGGGCCAGGTGGAGGCGCGGGCGTCCAGCGCGGCCAGCAACCGCTCGGGGCCGCAAGCATAGACCAGCGTGCCGGGTTCGATGGTCAGGCTGGCCAGATCCAGACGACTGCCCTGATCGGAGAGGTGAAGGCGCAGCGCGTCCATGTGGTCGGTCAGGCGGGTCAGCATCGGCACATGGGCGCGGGTGCGGGCGCAGACATGCAGCACGTAGGGTTTGCCCAGCGATTTCAGCTGGTCAGCCATCGCCAGGATCGGGGTGATGCCGATGCCGCCCGCGATCAGGACGTAGTGGCCGGCGCTTTCGTCCAGCCGGAAGTGATTGCGCGGTCCGGCGATCTGCACGCTGTCGCCCACTTTGAGCGCGTCATGGAAATGGGCCGAGCCGCCGCGCCCTTCAGCCTCGCGCAGGATGGCGATTTCGTAATCCGCACCGGGACGACCGCAGAGCGAGTATTTGCGGCGGAACCCGCCCGAGACCAGATCGATATGCGCGCCGGGGCTGAACGGCGGCAGGGCGCGCCCGCGTGGGTCGGACAGGGTGAAACGCTTGACCCCCTCGCTGTCGGCCGTGATCGCGCTGACGGTGACGCGGCGCAGGATGTTGTCGCGCACAGGCGCCCCGATTTCAAAGCTTAGGCCCTGCGAGAGGATCGCCGGATCGGCGCGTTCGGGGTTCTGTGCCGGGTCCCACTCGACCAGTAGCTTTTCGGGGCCGCGGAAGGACACGTTGGGCAGGTTCCGAAAGGTCTGGCCGGAGACAAGGCGCATGTGGGGCAGGCGGCGGGTGAATTCCTCGAGGAAGATCCGCATCTCCATCCGGCCGATATTCTTGCCCATGCATTGATGTGCGCCATAGCCGAAGGTCAGGTGCTCGACCGCATTTTCGCGATAGATATCAAAGCTGTCGGCGTTTTCCCAATGCTGCGCGTCCTTGTTGGCGCTGGCCTGCACGATCAGAAGCTTGCCGCCCTCGGGGATGTCGACGCCGCCCACCGTGGTCGCCCGCGTCGCGATGCGCCGCCACGCCACGATCGAGCCGGCGACGCGCAGGCATTCCTCGACCGCCGAGGGGATCAGAGCGGGGTTTTCGCACAGCTCCTCCCATGCGTCGCGGTTGTTCAAAAGGGTCCAGAAGGCGTTGGCGGTGGCGTTCGAGGTCGTCTCGTGCGCGGCTGCCAAAATCGCCATCATCATCGAGCGCATGTAGCTTTCGGTGACGATCTCGGGGTGTTTGTTGTGCTGGCGGACGGTTTCGTACATCCAGCCCTCGCCATCCGGATTGGCGATCATGCCGTCCAGAATGCGGTTCGCGGTCTGCCAGAAGCGGCCCACGTTCTCCGAGATTTTCAGCTGTTCCTCGGGCGTCGGACGGCCCCAGGTGTTCAGGGTGTGCGCCACGGCGAATTCGCGCAATTCGGCGGCGCCGTCTTCGGGGACGCCCAGGAAATGCAGCGCCACGGTCAGCGGGATTTCGTAGAAGATGTCGGCGACCAGATCGGCGTGGCCCCGATCAATGAAACGATCCATGTATTGCCGGGTCAGCGCACGCAGGGCGGGTTCGTGCTTGGCCAGGTTTTCGGGCAGGAAATCGTCCAGCAGCAGGCGGCGGCGGGCCATGTGGTCGGGCTCGTCCTCGTTCACCATCGTGCGCTGCATGGCGAAACCGTAGCGTTGCAGGATGGCCATCGCCTCGGGGCCGGCGGGGGTGATTTTTTCCAGCGCGATGGCGGGCGAGAACAGGATGTTGTCGCGGAAAATCGCCTTCACGTCCTCGTACCGGGTGACGACCCAATAGCCCAGTTCCGGCGCATAGAACACCGGCTCGTCCCGCCGCGCCCAGTCCAGCGCGTCGCCGGGATCTTGCTGATAGGCGCCGCTGAACGGGTTGAACCCAGCGGCGCGGGCCGAGATCGGGCAGCCGGTGGGGGAACGCATGTCGCTGTGGATCGGGCAGTCGGAGGGCATGGAATCCTCATTATTTACTTTTATCGCACACTATGATGCATTAAAGATAAAAATACGTTAATTCCTGCCCATGCGTCAAGCGTGGCGGGCAAAGGGGGCATGATGGCTGCATTGCAAACGCTGGACCGGGGGCTGCGCGCATTGTTCCTGATCGGAGGGGCTGAGGACGGCATGAGTGTCGCCGACTTGGCCGCCGCGCTGGAGGTGGACCGCGCCATCGCTTACCGCATTGTGACCACACTGGAGGGGCACGGGCTGGTCTCGCGCCAGTCTGGCGGGCGGCTGATGCTGGGGGCCGGGGTGCTGCGGCTGGAGGGGGCGTTCGTGCCGCAATTCCGCGCGACGGTGCAGGCGCGTCTGGCCGAGCTGGCAGCGCAGACCGGGGCCACCGCGTTCCTGTCGATGGCCGAGGGCGAGGACTGCGTGGCGCTGGTCGTGGCCGAGCCTGAGACCAGTCTGCTGCGCGTGGGCTATCGCGTCGGCAGCCGTCATCCGTTGGAGCGGGGGGCGGCGGGCATCGCCATTCTGGCCGGACGGCGTGCGCGCCCTGACGACAGCGAAGACGTGCGCGCGGCGCGGGCCGAGGGGGTCAGCGTCACGCGTGGGGCCTTGCAGAAGGGAGCCGTGGGCGTGGCCTGCCCGTTGCGGCCGTTCCGGCAGGGCGGGCGGGCGATGGAATGCTCGCTTGGCGTGGTCGCGATGGAGGATCTGGACGTCCCGCGCGCCTCGGCCCTGTTGCGCGAGGCGGCGCAGGAGTTGAACGCCGTGCTGGCCGGTTAATCCAGCGTCCGGCGGAAGCGCAGAAGCGCGATCAGCGACAGCACCAGCACCGTCAGCACCAATGCGAGCAGACTGCCCGAGACGGCCTCGATCCCGGCGCCTTTCAGCATCACGGCGCGGATGAAGCGCAGGAAATGGGTGAGGGGGAAGACCTCGCCCAATATCTGCGCCCAGCCGGGCATGCCGCGATAGGGGAACATGAAACCCGAGATCAACAGCGACGGCAGGAAGAAGAAGAACGTCAGCTGCATCGCCTGCATCTGCGTGCGCGCGACCGTCGAGATCAGGTAGCCCAGCACCAGAAGCGCCAGCACGAACAGCAGGATGCCGCCCAGCAACAGGTGCAGGCTGCCGACGAAGGGCACGCCGAACACCACCTGCGCGGCGCCCAGCACGACCAGCACCTGCACGGCGCTGACGGCGACGTAGGGCAGCAGTTTGCCCAGCATGATCTCGAGCGGGGTGGCGGGCATGGAGAGCAGGTTTTCCATGGTTCCGCGCTCGATCTCGCGGGTCAGGGCCATCGCGGTCATCATCACCATTGTCAGCTGCAGGATCACGCCCAGCAGGCCGGGGACGATGTTGTATTGGGTGATGCCCTCGGGGTTGTAGCGGCGGTGCACGACGACTTGCAGGGATTGCGCGGCCTGGGCGGCGGCCTCGGCCTGGGTGCCCAATTCGCGTTGCAGCGCCTGGGCGGCGACGGTCGACAGCGTGGAAATCGCGCCCGAGGCGACCGAGGGGTCGGTGGCGTCCGCCTCGATCAGCAGGGTGGGCGCGTCGCCGCGCAGCACCCGGCGCCCGAAATCCGAGGGCACGGTCACCACGAAGGACACGTCGCCGCGCGCCAGCAGCGCCTCGGCCTCGGCGGCGGACACCCCGGCCGAGGTGAAACGATAGTAGCCCGTCAGCTCCAGCGCCGAGACGATGGCGCGGCTGAACCGGTCCTGCGTGGGCGCGACCAGCGCCGAGGGCAGCCCCTTGGGGTCGGTGTTGATGGCGAAACCGAACAGCATCAGCTGCATCAGCGGCACCCCCAGCATCATCGCAAAGGTGATCCGGTCGCGGCGCATCTGGATCATCTCCTTGCGCAGCAGGGTCAGCAATCGGGTAAGTGAAAACCAGCGTGTCATGCCATATTGTCCCGCGCTTCGCCCATGAAATGGATGAATACATCCTCAAGGCTGGTTTCTGACGGGCGCAGCGCGCAGCCGGTCTGTTGCGCGACCTGCCGCGCCGAGCGGTCCAGCGCCGCACCATCGCGCCCCACCACATGCAGCGTATTGCCGAAAGGCGCGATCTGATCGACGCCGGGCATTCCGCGCAGGGCGCGGGCGGCGGCGGGGGTTTGCGGGCCCTCCAGCACCAGCGTGGTCAGGCCCGCGCCCTTGACCACTTGGGCGACGGTGCCGGCGGCGACCAGCTTGCCGTAGGCGATATAGTTGATGCGGTGGCAACGCTCGGCCTCGTCCATGTAGTGGGTCGAGACCAGCACGGTCAGCCCGTCATGGGCGCGGGCGTGGATTTCGTCCCAGAACTCGCGCCGGGCCTTGGGATCGACCCCGGCGGTGGGCTCGTCCAGCAGCAGCAGGCGGGGTTTGTGCATGATGCAGGCGGCCAGCGCCAGACGCTGCTTCCAGCCCCCCGACAGCGAACCCGCCAGTTGCTGCCGCCGCGCGGTCAGGCCCAGATCGGCCAGCGTGTCGCGGACATGCTGGCGCGCCGGAGACAGGCCATAAAGGCCCGCGACGAAGGCCAGGTTTTCCTCGATCGTCAGGTCTTCGTAGAAGGAAAAGCGCTGGGTCATGTAGCCGACCTCGCGCTTGATCAGGTGGCCCTGCTGGCGGATGTCCATGCCCAGCACCTGGCCCTCGCCGGCGTCGGGGGTCAGCAGGCCGCACATCAGGCGGATCGTCGTGGTCTTGCCCGAGCCGTTGGGGCCCAGAAAGCCCGAAATCTCGCCCTTGGCGACGGTCAGAGACACGTCATCGACGACGCGGCGCCCGCCGAAGGACTTGACCAGTCCGCGCACGTCGATGGCGGGGGCGGCACTCATTCCGCCAGCTCGACATTGACGATCTGGCCGGGTTTCAGGGCCGTGGCGCCGGATTGGGGGCGGGCCTCGATCAGGTAGACCAGTTTCTGGCGGTTCTCGACCGAGTAGATCACCGGCGGGGTGAATTCGGGCGCGTCCGCAACGTATGTGACCTTGGCCGATTGGCCGTCGCCGCAGGCATCGCATTGGACGCTCAGCAGATCGCCGACGCGCAGCCGCGCGATCTGCGTTTCGGGGACGTAGAGACGCAGTTTCACAGCACCATCCGGCAGCATTTCCAGGATCGGAGCACTTGGGCCGCCAATCTCTCCGACCTTGCGCAGAATGTCGGTGACGGTGCCGGTGTCGGGGGCGTAGAGGTCGCGTTTTTCCAGCAGCCACGCGGTGCGGTCGCGGGCGGATTGGGCGACCTGCACGGCGGCCTCGGCGGCGGCGATGGCTTGCGGGCGGGCGGGCAAGCGGGCGACGGCGAGGTTGGCCTCGATCTCGCGCACTTGCGCCGCGGCGACCTTGCTGGCGGTCACGGCATCGTCACGCTGCGCCTGCGTGGCAGCGCCGGTTTCGGCCAGACGGGTGTAGCGGTCGGCGGTGTGCTGCGCCTCGTCGGCCTTGGCGCGGGCCGAGGCGAGCGTGGCCTCGATCACGGTGATTTCCTCGGGGCGTTTGCCCTCCAGAAGGTCGGCGCGGTTGGCGCGGGCCTGCGCCAGCGCGGCCTCGGCCTGATCCAGCGCGATCTGCGCGGCGCGGTGATCCATGCGGGCCAGCAGGGCGCCTTTTTCCACCCGGTCGCCACGGGTGACGGGCAGGGATTGCAGCTCGCTGGCCTCGATCGGGGCGACCAGGACGTATTCGCCTTCGACATAGCCGGTGGCAAAGGGCAGGGGCGCTGCGCAGCTGGCCAGCAGCGTGGACAGGATCGGAAGCGAGCAGATCATGACGTTGGTCCTTGGTGCGAAAGAAGGCGGCGCAGGTTGGTCAGGGCCATGTTTTCAATGGCTTGTGCCTGCTCTGGGCCCAGTCCGGGCCAGCCCATACGGCGACTGACAAGGGGGGCTGCCAGCCGGAAATAGGCGATCTGGCCCAGCAGCGAGAACACGGTCAGCTTGACCGCGTCGCTTTCGGGGGGCTGGCCGCTGGCGATGGCAAAGAGGGCGGAAAGCTGCCGGTGTTTCGGCTCCAGAAACGCCTCATAGACCTCGTCCATGACGGGGCCGCCCTTCGTCACTTCGCTGAGCATGAAGCGGACGGCGTGTTCCGACCCCGGCGCGCCGCACAGGAAGGCGACGATGCCGCGCAGGACGGTTTCCAGCCGTGCCTGCGCCTGTGCGGCGGTCAGGTCGGGCGGGATGTTGGCGGTCTCGGTCGCGTTGCGGATGCGGCGGGCGACCTCGCGGGCGCAGGCCTGGCGCAACCCGTCCTTGCCACCAAAATGATAGGCAATCAGGGCGATGTTCACCCCCGCCTCGGCCGCGATCGCGCGGGTCGAGGTGCCGTCGTAGCCATGCGTGCCAAACAGCTTTAGCCCGGCGTCGATCAACGCCTTTTGCGCGCCTTCTGGGGGGGAGTCGGGGTGTGTCATGTGGCGAGTTAATCATACGATTGATTAAATCGCAATCCGCAAAGAAACGGCCCGCTCCGGTAGGGGCGGGCCGTGATTTCAGACGCCGTTGTCGAACGGAAAGAAACTGGCCGAGGAGGAGCGACGCCAGCGGGTCAGATACCCGAAACGGTCGTCATCTTCGCGCAGCAGGAAGCCTTCGGGCATGTAGGGATAGACCTCGTCCCCGGTGACCATGTCGCGGTCGTTTTCGCGCATCAGCAGGTGGTGGGGCAGGAATTGCAGCGGGTGGGTCAGGCCGGCGGCCCCGGTCATGTCGCCCAGTGCCTTCAGCGTGTTGCGGTGGAAGTTCAGCACGCGCTGCGCCTTGTCCGGCACCACCAGCGCGCGCTGGCGCTGCTTGTCCTGGGTGGCCACGCCGGTGGGGCAGTGGTTGGTGTGGCAGGCCTGCGCCTGAATGCACCCGATCGAGAACATGAAGCCGCGCGCCGAGTTGGCCCAGTCCGCCCCCAGCGCCAGCGTGCGGGCGATGTCGAACGAGGTCACCAGCTTGCCCGAGGCGCCGATGCGGATGCGGTCGCGCAGGCCGACGCCGCGCAGGGTGTTGTGGGCAAAGGTCAGCCCCTCGACCAGCGGCATGCCCATGTGGTTGGCGAATTCCAGCGGCGCGGCGCCGGTGCCGCCTTCTTTGCCGTCGATCACGATGAAATCCGGGGTGATGCCGGTTTCCAGCATGGCGCGGACGATGCACATGAATTCGCGGCGGTGGCCGATGCACAGCTTGAAGCCGACGGGTTTGCCGCCGGACAATTCGCGCAGCTGGCCGATGAATTCCATCATCTCGATCGGCGTTTCAAACGCGCTGTGCGAGGGCGGCGAGATGCAGTCCTGCCCCATCGGGATATGCCGCGCCTCGGCGATCTCGGGGGTAATCTTGGCGGCGGGCAGCACGCCGCCCTGACCGGGTTTGGCGCCCTGGCTCAGCTTCAGCTCGATCATCTTGACCTGATCCAGTGACGCCGTTTCGGCAAAGCGCGCCGGGTCGAACTGCCCTTCGTCGTTGCGGCAGCCGAAATAGCCCGAGCCGATTTCATAGATCAGATCACCGCCACCTTCCTTGTGGTAGCGGCTGATCCCGCCCTCGCCGGTGTCATGGGCAAAGCCACCCATCTTTGCGCCCTTGTTCAGCGCGAGAATGGCGTTGGCGGACAGCGCGCCAAAGCTCATGGCCGAGATGTTGTAGATCGAGGCGTTGTAGGGCTTGCGGCAATCGGGCCCGCCGATCAGCACGCGAAAGTCGTTGTCGGTGATCTTGCGCGGCCGGATCGAGTGGGTGATCCACTGGTAACCACTGTCGTTGACGCGCTTTTTCGTGCCGAAGGGGCGCTTGTCCTCGACGTTCTTGGCGCGCTGGTAAACGATGTCGCGCGCCTCGCGAGAGAAGGGCACCTCGTCCTCGTCCGCTTCCAGCAGGTATTGGCGGATCTCGGGGCGGATCATCTCGAAGAAATAGCGCAAGTGGCCCAGAATCGGGTAGTTGCGCAGCACCGCGTGCTTGGTCTGGATCAGGTCGCGGATGCCCAACGCGGTCAGACCCGCGCTGATCACGAAGGTCGGCAGCAGCCAGTCCGTCCATATCAAGCCGATCAGCGACCCCAGTGCGGCCAGCGCACAGAGTGCCAAGGGGGTGAAACGCAGGATGGGCATGATCATTCGACAGGCTCCGTTCGGGATGTGGCCCCGTTGATGGCGCGAACCAGCTCGGCCACCCGCGAGGCATTGTCGGGCGCACATGTAAAATCGCCGTTAAGACGATTGTTTTCAAACCCTATTCGGGATTTGCCCCCCAAATTCCGTGCCGCCATCAGGCAGGCGGTCTCTTCCGCGCCAAATGCGCAGACCGCCCAGTCGGTTTCGGGCAGGTGCCGCAGCAGGGCCGAGGCAGGGGCGCCCAGATCCGCCGGGGTGGATTTCTGGCCGGGTGCGTAGCGGCCCAGCACGATCAGCGCCATCAGGTTGTCCGAGGGGATCACGCCGCTGTCGACCAGACGGGCCAGATGCTCGACATCCGAGGTGTCGTACAGGATGTGCTGGACGCCGACGCCCATGTCCTGACAGTCGTGAAAGAACTGCGCGGTGACGGCGTTGCCCTGATCCTGCGTGATCTCGCGCAGTGCGATCGAGGCTGCGGCGGGGCGCAGCGCATAGACCAGCTCGCGCTGCTGTTCGGGGGAGTAATGGCCCACCGCCTCGGTCGTGATCTGCATGTAGAAACCGGGCAGGACGGTTTCGATCTCGGCGATCAGCTCGGCGTACAGACCGGCGTCCAGCACGTGATGCTGGGCCGCGTCGCGGACATGGGCGTGCAGCCCGTCCGCCCCTTCGGCGGCGCAATCGCGGGTGCAGGCGACGATCTCGGGGATGGTCACGGGGACGGCGGGGTGGTCCTTGCGGGTCAGGCGCGCGCCGTTGGGCGCGACCATGATCTGGGGCAGGGGTCTCATGCTGCGAGCGCCGTGTCGATGGCGTGGGTCAGGATCGAGACCAGATCGTCGATCTGGCTGTCCTCGATGATGAACGGGGGGGCCAACAGCACGTGATCGCCGCGCTGCCCGTCGATGGTGCCGCCCATCGGGTAGCAGATCAGCCCGTTGGCAAAGGCTTCGGCCTTGATCCGGGCGTTCAGCTTGCGGGCCGGATCGAAGGGTTCCTTGGTGGTGCGATCCGCCACCAGTTCGACCCCGCGGAACAGGCCGCGGCCACGGATGTCGCCGACATGCGGGTGCTGCCCCAACGAGGAGCGCAGTTTGGCGTCCAGCTTTGCGCCTTGTTCGCGCACGCGGGTCAGCAGATCGCGGTTCAGGATTTCGCCCAGCACCGCGTTGGCGGCGGCGGCGGCCATCGCGTGGCCCATATAGGTGTGGCCGTGCTGGAAAAAGCCCGAGCCCTTGGCGATCGCGTCATAAATCCGCCCCTGCACCAGCAGCGCGCCGATCGGCTGGTAGCCGGCGCCCAGCCCCTTGGCGATGGTGATCATGTCGGGGGCGACGCCGTCCTCTTGGCAGGCGAACAGGTGGCCGGTCCGGCCCATGCCGCACATCACCTCGTCCAGGATCAGCAACACGCCGTGGCGGTCGCAAATCTCGCGGATGCGCTTCAGATAGCCCGGCACGGCAGGCACGGCACCGGCGGTGGCGCCGACGACGGGTTCGGCCACGAAAGCCATCACCGAGTCCGGGCCAAGGCGCTGGATTTCCGCCTCCAGCTCGTCCGCGACGCGCAGGCCATAGGCTTCGACGCTCTCATCCTCGGCCCGGTCACGGTATTCGTAGCAGGGCGAGATATGGGTGGTTTCCACCAGCATCGGCGCGAATTGCGCACGGCGCCATTCGTTGCCGCCGGTGGCCAGCGCGCCCAGCGTGTTGCCGTGATAGCTTTGACGGCGGGCGATGACGCGGTGGCGCTGGGGTTGGCCGATTTCCAGGAAATACTGGCGGGCCAGTTTCAGTGACGCCTCGACCGCCTCAGAGCCGCCGGAGACGAGGTAGACCCGCTCGATCCCTTCGGGGGCATGGGCGACCAGAGTGTCGGCCAATTGCTCGGCCGGGTCCGAGGTGAAGAAGCCGGTATGGGCAAAGGCCACGCGATCCAGCTGGTCATGCAGGGCGGCACGCACGGCGGCGTTGGAATGGCCCAGGCAGGACACGGCCGCGCCGCCCGATCCGTCCAGATACCGCTTGCCGGTGGCGTCGATGAGGTAACAGCCATCACCGGCGGTGGCGACGGGCAGGCTGCCCTTGGTAGAGCGGCCAAAGATGTGGTTGGTCATGGGTTCAGGTCCTGACGACGTAGACGGATTGCTTTGCATGGCGCACGACGCGCGCCGCGTTCGGGCCGAGAAGGTAGTCCTTCAACTCGGGGCGATGAGAGCCGATGACGATCACGTCCACCGCCAGCTTGTCGGCGGCGCGCAGGATTTCGTCATAGATGGTGCCGTGCAGGACGTGCGGGTGCACATCGGTCGCCTCGGGGACGGCCTCGCGGACCCAGTCGGCCAGACGCTGGCCGAAATCGTCCAGCGCGTCCTTTTCAAAGCCCTGCTTGAAGAAGCCGCTGACCTGCGACATCCCGAAATCGGGCAGGACGGACACGACATGCAGCGTGCCGTTGGGGCCCAGCAGGTCCAGCGCGGCCTGCAGGGCGGCGGCGTTTTCGGCGCTGCGGTTCAGATCGACAGTCAGGAGGATGGTCTTGGACATGGCGCGTCTCCTCAGAAGGCGGGTTTGGTCTGGCGGCGACGCTGCAGCATCACCACGAGGCCCAGCAGCAACAGGGCGGGGATGTAGAAGATCTGCTTTGGCATCCGGTGGTTGGGGGACAGCAGGCTGATCACCTCGACCCGGTCATCGGCGTAGAAGTCGAAGGACGACAACTTCTCCTGGAACGGCGTGTTGAACATCGGTTCGTCCAGGAACATCTGGTCGCCCTCGGGCAGCAGGATCAGGCCCGCCGCCTCGGCCCGACCCTGTGCGGGATCGGTCTCGGCGATGTGGTGCAGGACGGTCAGCTGGCGCGGAGTGCCATCGGCGAAGGACGGCCCCGAGACCACGAAGCGGACCGAGTCACCCGGTGCGGCCTCGTCGAACGCCTGGGCCAGCTGGATTGCGGGTTGCTCGATGAACCGGGGTTGGATGCGGTCCAGCCAGAAACCCGGCACGAACAGCGTGAAGGCCACCAGCAGCA
The DNA here is from genome assembly GCF_004799325.1 of Thalassobius vesicularis. Classification (GTDB taxonomy): domain Bacteria; phylum Pseudomonadota; class Alphaproteobacteria; order Rhodobacterales; family Rhodobacteraceae; genus Thalassobius; species Thalassobius vesicularis. The sequence continues at coordinate 42,902 of NZ_SSMD01000010.1, read as the reverse complement.
GTGCCGCACTTTCCCATTTATGCGAGCGGGCCAGGAAATAGCCCTGCGTCGCGGCGGCGAACAGCAGCATCGCCACGGTCGCCACGCAGAACACAAAGACCGCGTGCAGGATGCCCGGGAAGGTGCCCAGATCGACGCCATACAGGATCAGCGTCGGGTTGTAGATGAACAGGAAGGGCAGGGCCGCCGTGCGCATCGAGTAGAAGAAGGCGGTAAAGCCGGTGCGGATCGGATCGCCCCCCGACACGGCGGCGGCGGCGAAAGAGGCCAGGCCGACGGGCGGGGTCACATCGGCCATGATGCCGAAGTAGAACACGAACAGGTGTGCGGCGATCAGGGGCACGATCAGCCCCTCTTGCGCGCCCAGCGTGACCACGACAGAGGCCATCAGCGACGACACCACGATGTAGTTCGCCGTGGTCGGCAGACCCATGCCCAGGATCAGCGAGAACACCGCCACCAGCACCAGCATGATGAACAGGTTGCCGCCGGCCAGAAGCTCGACCAGGCCCGCCAGTTCGGTGCCGATCGGGGTCTTGGTCACGGTGGCAACGATGATCCCGGCGGCGGCCGTGGCCACACCGATACCGATCATGTTGCGCGCGCCGTCGATCATGCCTTGGGTCAGATCGCCGACACCAGCGCGGAAGGCCGCGACCATGTCCTGCGAGCGGAACAGCGCCTTCAGCGGGCGTTGGGTCAGGATGATCACCAGCATCACCGCGACGGCGTAGAAGGCCGATTTGGCGGGGGATTGCATCTCGATCATCAGGAACCAGACCAGCACCAGGATCGGCAGCAGGTAATGCAGGCCGGTCGGGAACACCTGGCCCACGGTGGGCAGGTGGAAGGTGCGAGCGTTGGGGTCGTCCAGCTCCAGGTCATCCTTGGAGGCGGCGAGTTTCACGCAGGCCACGTAAGCAGCTAGGATCGCGATCAGGATCACCGGACCCGAGATCGACGGCGCAGCCGCCTGCAGCCCCTGCACGCCGTAGACCAGCGCGGTAAAGGCGGTGCCGGTGACGACGAAACCGATGGCGATTTTCAGGAACATCCGGCCCAGATTGGCGGCCTTGCCCAGGGCGGGCATGTCGTTCTTCAGCGCCTCAAGGTGCACGATATAGACCAGCGCGATATAGCTGATCACGGCGGGGATGAAGGCGTGCTTGATGACCTCGACATAAGAAATGCCGACGAATTCCACCATGAGGAAGGCCGCAGCCCCCATCACCGGCGGCATGATCTGGCCGTTGACGGACGATGCAACCTCGACCGCGCCCGCCTTTTCGCTGGAAAAGCCCACGCGCTTCATCAGCGGGATGGTGAAGGTGCCGGTGGTGACCACGTTGGCGATGGACGAGCCCGAGATCAGGCCGGTCATGGCCGAGCCGACCACGGCCGCCTTGGCAGGCCCGCCACGCAGCGCACCCAGACCGGCAAAAGCCAATTGGATGAAATAGTTGCCGGCCCCGGCCTTGTCCAGCAGCGCGCCGAACAGCACGAACAGGAACACGAAGGCGGTGGAGACACCCAGCGGGATGCCGAATACGCCCGAGGTATCCAGCCATTGCGCGTTGACGATCGAGGTCAGCGACAGGCCGGAATGCGAGATGATCTCGGGGATCAGCCAGCCGGTGCCCATGTAGGCGTACAAAAGGAAGATCGAGCCGACCACGGTCAGCGCCGGACCCAGCGCGCGGCGCGACGCCTCGAGCAGAAGGACGATGCCGATGACGCCGACGATGATCTGCGTCTGTGTCGGCAGGCCGGAACGGGCGGTGTCGGACAGCTCGCGCGAGAAGGCGAAGATGTAGAAGGCGCAGCCAGCGGCGGCGAGGCCCATCACCCAGTCCAGCACCGGAATGCGGTCGCGGGGCGAGGATTTCAGCGCAGGGTACGCAAGGAACGCCAGGATCAGCGCAAAGCTCAGGTGAACCGGTCGCGTCTGGGACGAGTTCATCACCGGCAGGTATTCGGCAAACCACAGCTGCGGCTGCGCGATCCACAATTGGAACAGAGACCAGGCAAAGGCCAGAACGGAAATCAGCAGCGCCACGGTCCGGTTGGTCGGTGCGCGGCCCCCGGTATCGGTGCTGGCGACCAGGTCCTGAAGCTCTTCGTCGGTGAATTCGCGCCCTTCGGCGTTTTTGTTCGCGCTCATCTGCCCCTCCCGGCGATGGAACTGGAAAACAAAGGGCCGCCCGATGCGTCAGGCGGCCCTGGATACCGGCAAGGACAGGTCCCGCCGGTGTCCGATCACTTGATCAGGCCGGCTTCGCGGTAGTACTTCTCGGCGCCCGGATGCAGCGGGGCGGACAGGCCGTCCTTGACCATCTGCGCGGGGTCCAGGTTGGCGAAGGCCGGGTGCAGGCCGCGGAACTGGTCGATGTCCGAAAACACTGCTTTGACAAGGTTATAGACCACGTCATCCGGCACGTTGGCCGAAGTCACCAGCGTTGCGCCCACACCAAAGGTCTGGGTGTCCGCGTCATTGCCGCGATACATGCCGCCGGGGATGGTGGCGGTGCGGTAGAACGGGTTGTCGGCGACCAGCTTGTCCACGGCGGCACCGGTCACGTTGACCAGAACGGCGTCACAGGCGGTGGTGGCTTCCTGGATCGAGCCCGACGGGTGACCCACGGTGTAGACCATTGCGTCGATGTTGTTGTCGCACAGCGCCTGGCTTTGCTCGGCGGCTTGCAGCTCCGACGCGACAGCGAAGTCACCCATGGTCCAGCCCAGGGCCTCCATCAGCACTTCCATCGTGCCGCGCTGGCCGGAGCCGGGGTTGCCGACGTTGACGCGCTTGCCTTTCAGGTCTTCGAAGTTCTTCACGCCGGCATCAGCGCGGGCGACCACGGTGAAGGGCTCGGGGTGGATCGAGAAGACGGCGCGCAGTTCCGGGAAGGCACCCTGTTCTTCGAATTTCGAGGTGCCGTTGACGGCGTGGAACTGCCAGTCGGACTGGGCGACGCCGAATTCCAGCTCGCCCGAACGGACGGCGTTGATGTTGTAGACCGAACCACCGGTGGATTCGACCGCGCAACGGATGCCGGTTTCCTTGCGGGACTTGGCCATCATCCGGCAAATCGCGCCGCCGGTGGGGTAGTACACGCCGGTCACGCCGCCGGTGCCGATCGAGATGAACGTGTCCGCCTGCGCCATCGGTGCGGTGACGGCGATGATCCCGGCGGCCAGCCAGGTCTTGGTGAATTTCATGATGTCTCTCCCTGAAATCTGAGGTCGTCCCTCGTGATGCAAATGATTTATTTTGACGCAAAAGATAAATCAAATGATTTTTGTGGCGATTTCAGAAATCACTGCTACATTACCCAAAGCACACGCCAGACTTATGTAGCCCCATGAAAAGAGAAGAAAAAATTCGCGCCAATCTGCGCGGCCTGACGCAAAGCGCGCCGCCAAAGCTGGCGCAATTCGCGCAGTGGATTCAGGACAACCTGCATCAAGTCGCCTTCAATTCGATTCGAGGGCTGGCTCAATTGGCCGATGTGGACTCGAACCTGGTGACGCGGCTGGTGCGTGAATTGGGCTATGGCGGCTTCGATGCGTTCCGGGCCGAGGTGCAGCAGATCGTTCAGCGGACGGGGGCGAGTTACGGGTCGCGGGCGCGGGCGTTGCGGGATCGGTCCGAGGCGGACATCTACGCCGAGGTGATCAGTGCCAGCCGTGAAAACATGAACATGGTCACCGCCCCCGAAAGCATCGCCGGGCTGGACGCCTGTATCGAGCCGCTGCTGACCGCGCGCCGGATCTACGTGGTGGGCGTGCGCAGCTGTTATTCGATCGCGCATTACCTGTCCTATGTCGGCGGCATGGCGTTCGAAAACTTCCAAGAGGTGCCCTCGGTCCCCGGTGCGATCCTGGATCAGATGTGCGCCACCGGCCCAGAAGATATCGTGATTGCAATCACTTACGAGCATTACTCGGCCGAGGTGGTGCGCGCCTGCCAAGTCGCGCAGGACTGTGGCGCGCGGGTGTTGGCGGTGACTGACAGCTACAATTCGCCCATCGCTCGAAACGCGTGGAAGGTGATCCAGCTGCCGATGGCGGGGCCGCAGCTGCTGCCCTCGCTGAACAGCGCCTTTCTGGCGGTCGAGCTGATCTTGGCCGCGATGACGGCCCGCAGCGCGGGGGCCGCCGACAAGGTTTCCAGCTACGAGGACCGCATCACGCGCTTCGGAGGCTACACCGAAGACGGCGGTGTCACATCCCGTTAACCCGGGTTTTCGTATGATTCCCGGCGTTTTTTGTACAACGCCAATCGCGCCTTAGCGGGGGCGCACACCGTCCAGAAACAGCCGGATCGCCATCGCCTGACGCGCGGTGAACGCGGCGGGCGTCGGCAGCGGCAAATCCGGGTCTAACAGGTAGAGCATCACGTTCTCGCCGCTCATGGCGACCAGCAGCTCGGCGGCGGCGGTGATCTGGTCGGGCGGCAGGGCGATGTCCCCGGCAGTTCGGGCGGCGTCGAGCTGTTCGGCCACAAGGCGGGTCAGGTTGTGGAACCCTTCGGTATTCGTGCGCCGGGCCAGCGCGGGAAATTCGCGCGCCCCGGCGATGATGGCGCGCAGCAGCTCTCGCGAGTGGGCGGTGAACTGGCGCTGCGGGCTGCCGCCCAGCAGCAGGGCCAGACGGTCGGCCAGCGGCAGGTCGCGCGCCTCGGGGGGGAGGGGCGGATAGATCTGGCTGATGATCCGCGCGATCGTGGCCGACAGCAGCGCATCGCGGTCGGCAAACATTTCATAGAGCGTCCGTTTGGACATGCCCGACGCGCGCGCTACCTGCGCCATTGTCACGTTGTGCAGGGGCACCTGTTCCAGCAGCGCCATCGTCGCCTCGAGCACAAGCCGGGTGCGATCCTCGGGCGCGATCTGGACGGGGCGACCGCGGCGGGCAGGTTTTTTCGGCGGAGTGTCTGTGCTCATGCGTTAGGCTTTCCGAAGCGTGGGGCGGGTTTGACTTACTTGCTTACTTTACAAAACTAACTGGTTTCTTTAATCCAGATCAAGACATCCGTCGCTACGGCGGCGATCATTTGCCGGAGTCGCCCATGCGAGCCTTTTTTCATCCGTTCCTTCCCCTTGTTGTTGCTGCGGCTTTGATCTTGCCGGTGTCTGTTGAGGCCCAGCAGGCGCGCCCGCCGCAAACCGTGACGGTGGTGACGCTGGCGCCGCAGGACGTGACGCTGACGGTGCGACTGCCGGGGCGGGTTGCCGCCTCGCGCGTGGCCGAGGTGCGGCCGCAGGTGAGCGGGATCATCACGCAGCAGATCTTTGACGAGGGTAAGGCCGTGGCCGCCGGAGAGCCGATGTACCGGATCGACCCGGCCAGCTACGAGGTGAAGATGGCGGCGGCCGAAGCCTCGGTCGCGCAGGCGCAGGCGTCATTGGCGCAGGCCGAACGCGAGGCGAAACGGCAAGAGGAATTGCGCCAGCGGGGCGTTGCGGCGCAACAGGCGCTGGATGATGCGCTGGCGGCCAAGGATGTGGCGGCGGCGGCGGTGAAGGTGGCCGAGGCCAACCTGCTGTCGGCCCGCATTGATCTGGAGCGCACGACGATCACCGCCCCCATCGCGGGTGTCACCGGGCTGAGCGAGGTGTCCGAGGGCGCGCTTGTGACCTCGGGGCAGGCGACGGCGCTGACGGTGATCCGCAAGCTGGACCCGATCTATGTGGACGTGACGCAATCGGCGACCGAGATCCTGAAATGGCGCCGCGCGGGGGGCGTGGTTGATCGCAACGCGCAGGTGGTCAAGCTGGTGCTGGCTGACGGCACGGTGTTCGAACAGTCCGGCACCCTGTCGGCGGCGGAACCGCATGTCGACGAGCAGACCGGCACGATCCTGCTGCGGCTGACCTTTGCCAACCCCGAGCATTTCCTGCTGCCGGGCATGTATGTGCAGGTCGAATTGCCCGAGGGCCATGTTCCGGGCGCGCTGTTGGTGCCGCAAGAGGGCGTCAGCCGGGACCGGCGCGGCCGGCCCGTGGCGATGATCGTGGGCGCGGACAGCAAGGTTGAGCAGCGCGAGCTGGAGATCGTGCGCGATCAGGGGGCGTTCTGGGTGGTGTCCGGTGGCGTGCAGGCGGGCGACAAGGTGATCGTCGAGGGCCTTCAGAAAATCCAGGTCGGCGCGCAGGTCGTGGCCGAAGAACGCGCCGCGCCCGCGGCTGCTGGCAACTGAGCGGCGGGGGCAGTTCATGGCACGTTTCTTTATCGACAGGCCGGTTTTCGCCTGGGTGATCTCGATCCTGATCATGGGGATCGGTTTGTTGTCGATCTTCAGTCTGCCGGTCGCGCAATACCCCGAGATCGCGCCGCCCTCGGTGCGGGTGTCGGCGACGTACCCGGGCGCGTCGGCGGATACGGTGGCGAACACCGTGACGCAGGTGATCGAGCAGCAGATGACCGGCATCGACGGGATGCGGTACATGTCGTCCAGCTCGACCTCGGACGGGCGGTCCAGCCTGACGCTGACGTTCGAGACGGGCACGGACGCGGATGTCGCGCAGGTGCAGGTGCAGAACAAGGTGACGCAAGCCACCAACCAGCTGCCCGAGGCCGTGCAGCGGCTGGGCGTGCAGGTCCAGAAATCCAGCGCGTCGTTCTTTATGGTGATCGCGCTGACATCCGAAGACGGGCGGCTGGAGCAGACCGACCTGTCGGATTACATGACCAGCACGCTGGTGGATGAATTCAGCCGGATCGAGGGCATCGGCGGCGTGCAGGTGTTCGGCGCGAAATACGCGATGCGGATCTGGCTGGACCCGTCCAAGCTGGCGGCGTTCCAGCTGACGCCCTCGGACGTGGTGTCGGCGGTGTCGGCGCAGAACGCGCAGATCTCGGCTGGCTCGTTCGGGGCGCTGCCAGCGGTGGCGGGGCAACAGCTGAACGCCACGATCACCGCGCAATCGCTGCTGTCCACGCCCGAGGATTTCCGCAAGATCGTCGTACGCTCGGCCACCGATGGCGGGCTGGTGCTGTTGCAGGACGTGGCGCGGGTGGAAATCGGGGCGGAAAACTACACGACTATCGCCCGGTTCAACGGCAAACCGGCGGCAGGCATGGCGCTGCAACTGGCGGGCGACGCCAACGCGCTGGACACGGCAGAGCGGGTGAAGGAACGGATCGAGGCGTTCTCGGCCTTCTTCCCCGAGGGGGTCAGCTACACGATCCCGTATGACACGACGCCCTTCGTGAAAATCTCGATCGAGGAAGTCCAGAAAACCCTGTTCGAGGCGATCGGGCTGGTGTTCCTGGTGATGCTGCTGTTCATGCAGAACATCCGCGCGACGCTGATCCCGACGCTGGCGGTGCCTGTGGTCATTCTGGGTACGTTCGGCATCCTGTCGCTGGCCGGGTTCAGCATCAACACGCTGACCATGCTGGCGATGGTGCTGGCGATTGGCCTGCTGGTGGATGACGCCATCGTGGTCGTCGAAAACGTCGAACGCATCATGGAAGAAGAGGGCCTGTCCCCGCGCGAAGCGACGCGCAAGTCGATGGGCCAGATCACCGGCGCGCTGATCGGTATCGCGCTGGTGCTGTCGGCGGTGTTCGTGCCGATGGCGTTCTTTGGCGGCTCGACCGGGGTGATTTACCGGCAGTTCTCGATCACCATCGTCTCGGCGATGGCGCTGTCGGTGCTGGTGGCGCTGACGCTGACGCCGGCACTGTGCGCGACGATGCTGAAGCCGAAGCACGTGCCCTCGCGCCGCGGGCCGGGGGCGTGGTTCAACCGCGGCTTCGGCGGGCTGACCAAGGGCTATGGCGCGACGGTGGGCTATATCATCCGCCGTCCGCTGCGGGTGCTGGTGATCTACGCGGCCTTGGGCGGCGGGGTGGTCTGGCTGTTCCAGAACACGCCCACCGGGTTCCTGCCGAACGAGGATCAGGGCACGCTGATCGCGCTGATCCAGGGGCCGACCGGGGCCACGGCGGAACGCACGCTGGAGACCGTGAAGAAGGTGGAAAACCACTTCCTTGAGACGGAAAAGGACAACGTGAAGGCGATGTTCGGCGTGGTCGGGTTCTCGTTCATGGGGCAGGGGCAGAACGTCGGTCTGGCCTTCGTGCGGATGAAGGACTGGTCCGAGCGCACGCGCCCCGATCAGGGGGTGCAGGCGATTGCCGGGCGGGCCTATGGCGCGCTGAGTGCGATCCGCGACGCGCTGGTCTTTCCGATCGTGCCGCCGCCGGTGCCCAGCCTGGGCAACCTGTCGGGCTTTGACTTTTACCTGCAGGCGCAGGCGGGCCAGAGCCACGAGCAATTGCTGGCCGCGCGCAACCAGCTGCTGGGGATGGCGGCGCAAAGCCCGCTGATCGCCTCGGCCCGGCCGTCGGGGCTGGAGGATGCCGCGCAATTCGCCATCGACATCGACTGGCGTGCAGCGGGCGCGATGGGGGTGTCGCCGTCGGACGTGGGCAACCTGCTGTCCATCGTCTGGGCGGGCTCTTATGTCAATGATTTCAACGACAACGGCCGGATCAAGCGCGTCTACGTGCAGGGCGAGGCGGATGCGCGCGCGACCCCGTCGGACCTGTCGAAATGGCGGGTGCGCAATGCCTCGGGCGGGCTGGTGCCGTTTTCCAACTTTGCCACGACGCGCTGGCAGTTCGGCCCGCAGGGGCTGATCCGCTACAACGGCGTGCCGGCGATGCAGATCCAGGGCAGCCCGGCGGCGGGCGTGTCCTCGGGCGAGGCGATGGCCGAGATGGAGCGGCTGGTGGCGCAGCTGCCACCCGGCTACGCGGTGGCCTGGACGGGGCTGTCGCTGGAGGAGCGCGCCTCGGGCGGGCAGGCGCCGATGCTGTACGCGATGTCGCTGGCGGCGATCTTCCTGTGCTTGGCGGCGCTGTACGAAAGCTGGGCGATCCCGTTCTCGGTGATCCTGGCGATGCCGATCGGGGTGCTGGGCACGCTGGGGGCCGCGTATTTCCTGGGGTTCGAGAACGGCGTGTTCTTCCAGGTCGGCCTGCTGACGGTGATCGGCCTGACCGGCAAGAACGCGATCCTGATCGTGGAATTCGCCCGCGAACGATACGAGCAGGGCGAAAGCCTGTTCGAGGCGATCAAGGCGGCGGCGTTGCAGCGGTTCCGGCCGATCATCATGACCTCGATGGCGTTCACGCTGGGCGTGGTGCCGCTGGTGGTGTCCACCGGCGCGGGGTCGGGCGGGCGTCAGGCCGTGGGCACGGGCGTGCTGGGCGGGACGCTGACGGGCACCTTCCTGGGCATCCTGTTCGTGCCGCTGTTCTTTGCGCTGATCGTGCGGATTTTCGGCCGCCGCAAAAAGATCTAGGCCCGGCGCGGCGCGTCAATCGGGATCGAGCGCGGGCGGCGCAGGAAGTCGCGCAGATGCGCGGGCTCGATCGGTTTGTAGATCAACGGCAGGCTGGCGCGGGCGCAATCCTGCACCAGCTCGGTCGAGCGGTTGGCCGAGATGATGCAGGCCGGGATGTTGCCGCAGACGCCGCGCAGGCGGCGGATGGCGTCCAACCCGTCCAGCCCGTCATCCAGTTGGTAATCGGCGACGATGATGTCGGGGGTCATCTCGATCTCGGCCAGCAGGTCCAGCGCCTCTTGGCAGGATTTGCAGGTCAGCACGTCGACGCCCCATTGTTCCATCGTGATGGTCAGGGCGTTGCGCAGCTCGTCGTCGTTTTCGACCAGCAGCACGGCCAGGTTGGTGAAATCGTTCAGCGCCTGGGACGAGCGGAACACCGGGCTGTGCACCGGGATCGGTTGCGTCTTGGCGCGGGGCAGTTCCACGGAAAACACGGTGCCGCGCCCCACTTCGGAACGCAGGTGCAGCGGGTGTTGCAGCAGGGCGCAGGCGCGGTCGACGATGGCCAGACCCAGCCCCATGCCGTCGGCGGCGCTGGCGGTGGCGTTGAGGCGCTGGAACTCGCCAAAGATGGTGTCCTGTTCGTCCTCGGGGATGCCGGGGCCGGTGTCCCAGACCTCGACCCGGACCTTGCCGGGCAGGTGGCGCAGGCCGACCAGAACCTTGCCCTGCGCGGTATAGCGCACCGCGTTCGAGATCAGGTTTTGCAGGATGCGTTGCAGATAGGTGGCATCCGTGGACACGCGCGCATGGGTGTGCACGACGCGGAAATCCAGCCCCTTGGCGGCGGCCTGTGGGCGGGTTTCGACCTCGAGCTGACGCAGCAGGGTGCCCAGATCGACGGTCGAGATATGGGTGTTGGCCAGCCCGGAATCGAGTTTCGAGATGTCCAGCAGCGCGCCGAGGATGTTTTCCACCGATTGCAGCGCCGAGGACGCCTTTTGCAGCATCCGGCGCGGCTCCAGCTCGGCTTGGCACTCGTTTTCCAGCGAGGCGAGGTAGAGTTTCGCGGCCGACAACGGCTGCAGCAGGTCATGCGAGGCGGCGGCGACGAAGCGGGACTTGGAGGCGTTGGCGCGCTCGGCCTCGGACAGGGCGTCCTCCAGCTCCAGCGTGCGTTCAAAGACGCGGTGTTCCAGCGATTCCTTGGTCTCGGTCATGGCGCGGATGGCCATGCGTTCGGCGGTGATGTCGGTGAAGGAGATCACAAAGCCCTTGTCGGGCATTTCCTGCATGAACACGGCCAGCACCATGTCCATCCCGCGCTGCATCTCGAACGACAGGGGGGCGCGGTCGATGCGGCCGTCGGCCCATGCGATGATCTGGTCCAGCGTGATGCCGTCGGACAGGGTGTAGGCGGTGCGGATATGGGTGCTCATGGCCGCGAAGGTGCTGCCAAGGTGGAAGCGTTTCACCTGCACCGACAGCAGTTCGGGCACGCGGTGGTTCCAGCCGACCAGACGGCCGAAGCTGTCGAAGATGCACACGCCCTGTTTAAGGTGCTCCAGCGTGGCGCGGATCAGGCGGGCCTGGTCGTCGATCAGGCGCTCGCGTTCCTGCCGTTCCAGACGCACGATGTCGGTGACGTCGGTTTGCAGGATCACGGTACCGCCCGAGGGCGTGCGGTGTTCGCTGACCTGAATCCAGCGCTTGCCGGTCAGGCGGACGTTGAAGATGACCGAGCTGTCCTTGTGCCGCTCCATCCGGCGGGATTCCCATTGCTCGGGGGTTTCCGACGGGGGCAGCGAGAGAAACCGCGAGCGGGACACGATGCGCACGTATTCGCGAAAACGCATTCCGGGTTTGAGCTGTTCGCGGATGTCGCCCATATGCATGCCGAAGCGGCTATTGCACATGACCATCACCTCGTCGGCGTTGAACAGGGCGAACCCCTCTTGCACGGTCTCGATGGCGTTGGCGAGGTCGGCGCGGGCGGCCTCGGTTTCCTGGTTGGCGATGGCCAGCTTGGCGTTGGAGTCGTTGAGCAGGTCCAGCGCGCGTTCCAGATCGCGGGTGCGGGCGCGGACCTCGTCCTCTAGCATCACGGCGCGCTGGAACTGGGCGTAGGCGGCGCCGGAACTGTCGGTGTCCTGTTCCACCCGGCGCATCAGAGTGGTGACCACCTTGCGCAGCTTTTCGTTCTGGCGTTCCAGGCTGTCCGAGGTGTTGATCAGGCCGCTGAGCATCTCAGACCCCTTCCGGCGGATAGATGGCGACGCCCGTCAGGGTTTGGTTGACGTGGCGGGCGTTGATCTGCTCGCCATAGGTGGACAGGCCCACGACGTTGTGCTGCGACAGGAGGTTGGACAGCTGGCCGGCCAGTTGCTGCTGCTCGGCCTCCATCCGGCGGAAGATGCAGTCGAAGGCGATCACGGCGTCGGGCTTGCCGTGGCGGTTCAAGCGGCCCAGCTGGTTTTCCAGATGCGCGACCATGTCGGTGGATTCGGCCAGCGTCAGCACCACGCCTTCGTCGATGGCCGAGAAGAACACCAGATCGCCGTTCGGCTCCATCCGCTGGATCGAGCGGACGTGGTGCTGGCCGCCGATGCGCACGACGACCGGGTGGGCGGCGAAGGTGAAGGTGGTCAGCTGGCCGGGATCCTTGCCCAGCAGGCGCGCGTATTCCAGCGCGGCGGGCTCGGCGTTGATTTCATGCACGATGCGGCGGGCGGGGTCGGCGCCGGTGACGACCATGCGCGCCTCGGTCGGGCGCAGGTGGTCGGTGTTGAACACCTCGATCCGGCAATCGGTGCGCATCTGCACGACGACAGCGGCGTTGCGGTGGGCGATGCCGTCCTGAATGACCCAGGTTTCCTGAAAGCGGTCGCCATCCCCGGCCGAGCCGCCGAACAGCGGCACAGGGCCGACGCCCATCGACAGGTCGGCGGTCAGGGCGTCTTCGTGCATGGTCAGCCCGTCGACCAGCAGCATGGCGCATTCCGAGTGCCAGTCGGGGGTTTCGCGGGCCGTGTCGTTGCGGTTGCGGATCAGATCGCCAATCAGGTCCTGCGGGTCGTAGGCGTCCAGATCCTCGATCAGCAGGGTGCGGGTGCAGAAATGCCCACGCGGCAGGCCGATGGCGACGATGCGCCCCTCGGCGTAGCCTTCGGAGCACAGCTCTCCGGCCGTGGTGCAGCCGACAACGCGGGCCGGCGCAAAGGCCGAGAAGGCGCGAACGGCCAGCGTGTGGATATCGGCCTGCGGCGAGACGAACAGGATCACGAGATCCAGATCGGCCGGGTTCAGGGCAGTGGCAAGGTCGGCCAGGGCATGATCCGAGTGCACATCGGCGAACGCCGTGCGCACGATATCGGACGCGCCAGGAAACGCCCCCGTAAGGTGGCGGGTCATATCCATCAGGTCTCCTCCCACAGTTCCCTGACGATGAAGGTATGCGCCTCAGGCGCGGTCTTGCAATACGTTGGTGAAGCTCGCCTCTTTCGCGATCAGAACGGCCTGTGTGCGGCTTTGCACGCCCAGCTTGCGCATGATCGCGGTCACATGCGCCTTAACGGTGGTTTCGGCAATCGACAGGTCATAGGCGATCTGTTTGTTCAGCTTGCCTTCGCAGATCAGTTGCAGGATGCGCGCCTGCTGGTTGGTCAGCGAGGCGAGGCGTTCCAGCGTGTCGGCCTGGCTGGGCGCGCTTTCGCGGTCCAGCAGCATGTAGCCCGCCGGGATGAAGATGCCGCCGTTGCGCAGCACGTCAAAGGCGGCCTGGAAGACCTCTCGCTGGGAATGCTTGGGCACGAAGCCGTTGGCGCCTGCATGGATGACGCCGGTGATGACGCGGTTGTCAGCCATCGACGAGACCACGACGATCGGCGCTTGCGTCACGTTGCGCATCCGCACCAGGCCGTCCAGCCCGTTCACGTCGGGCAGGTTCAGGTCCAGCACCACGACGTCGGGCTTGCCGCCCTGCTGGACGAAGGTCAGCGCCTGCTCCAGCGTGGCGGCGGTGTGGATGTCGGTGATCCCCGCCGAGGAGCGCAGCGTCATCGACAGGGCGTCACAGAACAGCGGGTGATCGTCCACGATCAGGGCCGAGCCCAGCTTCATTCCCTCTGAATACACTCTGCTGTTCATGATCCGATGCCTTGCGATACGGGTGTCGTTTCGTTGGAAAAAGGCTAACAAACACACCGGCGCACATCTACTTGCCTAAAGGTCGTATACAGGGAAACGCGCGCCCCGGACAGGGCGCGCGCTGGGTTTTTACAGGTGGGTCAGGCCGTTAGTTCTGGGCCAGCTGGCGCGGAACCTTGAAGGTCCAGACGGTGCCGCCCTGGTTCAGGTAGTTGACCTTTTTGGCCACTTCGCCGCCCCACAGCGGAACCGCGCCACCCCAGCCGGACACGACCGAGACGTACTGCTCGCCGTCCTTTTCCCAGGTGATGGGCTGGCCCACGATGCCCGAGCCGGTCTGGAACGACCACAGTTTCTCGCCGGTTTCGTCGTCCAGGGCGATGAATTCACCCTCGGGGGTACCAAAGAACACCAGACCGCCCGCGGTGGTCATCACGCCGCCCCAGAGGGGGGCTTCGTTCTTGAATTCCCACTTCCACTCGCCGGTGTCGGGGTCGATTGCCTTCAGGCTGCCGATGTGGTCCTCGTAGTTCGGCTTGATGGTGAAGCCCGCGCCCAGATAGGCGGCGCCCTTCTTGTAGGTGATCGGCTCGTTCCAGATGTCCATGCCCCATTCGTTCGAGGGCACGTAGAAGTTGCCGGTCTTCTGGCTGAACGCCATCGGCATCCAGTTCTTGCCACCCAGGAAGGAGGGCGAAGCAAAGATCACCTCGCCTTTCTTGCCATCGGCCGAACCTGCCGGGTTACCGGGGCGGTTTTCCTCGACAAAGATCGGGCGGCCGGTGTCGTCGATGCCCGAAGCCCAGGAGATATCCTTGACGAAGGGCTTGGCCGAGACGAATTTGCCGTCTTCGCGGTTCAGAACGTAGAAAAAGCCGTTGCGGTCGGCGGTGGCGAAACGCTTGTTGCCGGCGCGGTCGACATAGGCCACGACCTCGTTCACGCCGTCATAGTCCCAGCCTTCGCGCGGGGTGGTCTGGAAGTGCCACTTGATCTCGCCGGTATGCGGGTCGATGCCCAGACGGCTGGCGGCATAGAGGTTGTCGCCGGCGTTGCCTTCGGTCGGGGTGCCGGCGTTGCGCAGGTGGCTGTTCCACGGCGCAGGGTTGCCGGCGCCAAAGACCAGCGTGTCGGTATCGGCGTCATACGAGCCGCCCAGCCAGGTCGCACCACCGCCGGTTTTCCACATGTCGCCCGGCCAGGTCGCGTTCAGCGTGCCGGTCATGGTGGATTCCTTGCCGTTCAGCGTGCCCATGTGGCCTTCGATCACGGGACGGGTCCAGACCAGTTCGCCGGTTTCGGCGTTGCGTGCCTGCACTTCGCCGACGATGCCAAACTCGCCGCCCGAGTTGCCGGTGACCACCAGCCCGTTCACGATCAGCGGGGCAGCGGTGTAGGAATAGCCCGCCTTGTAGTCGGCGATCTTTTCCTTCCAGACCACATCGCCGGTCTTCAGGTTCAGCGCGACGATGCGCGCGTCCAGCGTGCCGAAATAGATGTTGTCGCCATAGATCGCCGCACCACGGTTGATCACGTCACAGCAGGGCAGGATGCCTTCGGGCAGGCGGGCGTCGTACTGCCACAGCTCTTTGCCCGAGTTCACGTCGATCGCGTAGAGGCGCGAATACGAGCCGGTGACATACATCACGCCATCATAGACCAGCGGCTGGGTTTCCTGGCCGCGCTGCTTTTCGCCGCCCAGGCTGAAGGCCCAGGTCGGGACCAGGTTCTTCACGTTTTGCTTGTTGATGATGTCCAGCGGGCTGTAGCGCTGCAGGGCACGGCCCATCCCGTTCGTCACCACCTGACTGGTGATGGTCTGGTCGTTGTTCAGATCGTCTTCGGTGACGCCAGCGACGGCAGTGGTTGCTGCCAGAAAGCTTGCGGCGACCGCCATAATGAACCGGTTCATCGGTTTCCTCCCTTGGGGTGTTATCCTAGCCAGAGTGCCTTCCGCACGGACGGTGCTGCGGCTGGTGGCATTATTTGGAGGCGGCGGTTTGGACGAAATTGCACAAAGGTCGTACGACCCTTGAAATCGGTCGGAGGCGATCAGATGAATGGGTGGTTGGGGTGTCGATGTTTTTCGTGAAAGTATAAATTAAAACAGTTGGTAGCGATGCATAGTTAATGTGATACGCAAAGTTGGCACGGGGGGTGACAGGCGCTGCGTCTACGCCCAAAGTCGCCCCCCGGCCGGCGGGCCGGATCAGTCCTGAACGGCCTTTCCATCCCGCGTGGTGACCGAGCGCAGGTACGCCAGGATGAAGTTCTGCACGGTGGTGTCGGTGATGCCGACATGGCGCATCTTGGTGCCGGGCATGAAGCCGCGGTTATCCTCCATCCATGCGCGCAGGGCGGCCTCGGTCCAGACGATCCCCGAGGCGCTGAGCGCGGTCGAGTACGGGTAATCCGGGTAGCTGCCAGCGGCGCGGTCGATCACGTTTTCCAGCGGCGGGCCATAGCTGTCGTGGCTGGCGTCGGTGGCGTGGCAACGGCGGCATTCAGCGGCAAAGAGCTTCTCTCCGGCCTCGACCTTGACGGCCTCGAAGGTGGCGTCATTGGCAAGGGCGGGCAGCGGGGCCAGAGCCAGGCTCAGGGCGATAAGGGTGTGTTTCATCAGGTCCTCCGGGGTTTGGGATGACGCGACATTACCCCTTTTCAAGATGTGTATTTCTTGATAAAGATCAATAAAAGCAGTAACTTAGATGCGACTTTAGTCGTACGACCAAAGTCGTAGACGGGGCGGATCGTTCGGATTGGCAGCGCCAAATTCTTTGAAAGAATTTGGACAAGAATTTTTGAAAAATTCTTGTTCGCCTCCCTCAGAACATCGGTGCATATTTCCAGTTGTCGGCGTCCGGAGTGACCTCGTCCAGATCATAGTCGGCACCTTGCAGGCGTTGGGCGATGTCCAGCCCCTCGGCGGCGGCCTGGTCGACCAGCTGGCGGCCAAGTGCCTCGTTCTGGGCAACGCCGTGACCGCGCATCAGGTCCAGCCCGTAGTTGAACTTGCCCACCGGATCGCCGGTTTCAGCGGCGCGGCGGTCCCAGTCGGCCGAGGCATCGGGGTTGTACTCGCCCCCCAGCCCGTTGTTGTCGAGCTGGCTCATCCACGTCATCGCGGCGGAATAGCCGGCATTGGCGCAGGCCTCGAACAGTTTGCGGGCCAGCTCGTGCCGGCCGGATTTGGTGATGTAATAGCCGGTGGCGCAGGTGGTCATGTCGAGCTTGCCCTCCTCGACATTGCGCATGACGCGGCCAAAGCCGGATTCGAGCGGGTTCAGCTCTCCGCCCGGGTCGTCATCGGTGGCAAGGGCGGGGGTGGCCAGCAACAGGGCGGCGATCATGACGTGTTTCATAAAGGGGCCTCCTGCTGCGAGTGTAGCGCAGGTGGGGGCGTGGGCTAAGCGCGCAGTGGTCGTACGACCTTGGTGCTAGCCCTTGCGGCGCAGCAAGCCCCGCGCCGGATCGTAGCCCCAGAGTGCCAGCGCGAGCAGGATCACCCCGGCCAGCAGGGTCCAGCCGAGGGCGGGCAGGTTGGCCTGGGCGTAGAGGGCGAAGCGGATCATCTCGACCGCGTGGGTGAAGGGGTTCACGGCGCAGATGTCGTGCAGCAGCTCCGAGCTTTCGGCCATTTTCCACAGTGGGTAGAGGGCCGAGGACAGGAAGAACATCGGGAAGATGACGAAGTTCATGACACCGGCGAAGTTTTCCAGCTGCGAGATGGTCGAAGACAGTGCCAGCCCCAGCGCGCCCAGCATCAGCCCGGCGATCAGCAGGGCGGGCAGGACGGCGACATAGCCCAGCGGCGGGAAGGTGATGCCGTAAACGGCGGCGATGCCGAGGAAGGTGTAAACTTGCAGCGCCGAAATCACGGTCGAGGCGATCAGGCGGCACACCAGCAGCCACCAGCGCGGCAGGGGACTGGTCAGCAGCAGGCGCATCGAGCCCATTTCGCGGTCATAGACCAGCGAGAGGGAGCTTTGCATCCCGTTGAACAGCACGATCATGCCGCACAGGCCGGGGACGATGTAGATGTCGTAGGTGATGTAGGTCTCGTACGGCGGGGTGATCGACAGGCCCAGGGCGGCGCGGAACCCGGCGGCGAAGACGATCAGCCAGACCAAGGGGCGGACGAGGGCGGCGATGAAGCGGCCGCGTTGCCGGGTAAAGCGCAGCGCCTCGCGCAGGACGATGGCGTGTAGGGCGATGAGCCAGCTCATGCGGGGGCCCCTGTCAGCGACAGGAAGTAGTCGGCCAAGGGGTGCGGGCCGCGCAGGGGGCCGGCAAGGCCGTCGGCCAGAACGCGGCCCTGATGCAGAACGATCAGGCGGTCGGTGTCGCGGACCTCGTCACTCAGATGCGTGGCCCAGAGGACGGTCAGGCCGGTATCGCGGGCCAGATCGTGGACGTGGTCGGTGATGGTGCGGCGGGCGGCGGCGTCCAGCCCGACGGTGGGTTCGTCCAGCAACAGGACCGAGGGGCGGTGGATCAGGCAGCGGGCAATCTCGGCCCGGCGCCGGTGGCCGCCGTTCAGATCGCGGGCGGTTTCATGAGCGCGTTCGGCCATGCCGAGGCGGTCCAGCGCCTCCATGATGCGGGTATGCGCCTCGCGGCCGGAAATGCCGTGAAGGGCGGCGAAATACGACAGGTTGCGATAGACCGACAGGTCCAGATCCAGCGTGGTTTGCTGGAAGACGACTCCGATCCGGGCCAGCGCAAGGCGGGGATCGCGGGCCAGATCGTGACCGGCGACGCGGATCGTGCCGTGGCGCGTGGTGAACAGGCGCGTCAGCAGCGCCATCAGCGTGGATTTGCCCGCGCCATTGGGGCCAAGCAGGGCGCAGAACGCGCCCGGAGCGATGTCGAAGGAGACCCCGTCCAGCGCCTGTTTCGGGCCGTAGTTGAACCGCAGGTCGTGGACGGAAAGGCCGGTCATCGGATGGTGATCTGCAGGGTTTGCAGATCGCCCGCGCCGGGAACGCGCAGGGTGTAGCTGCCGGGTTTGATAGCGATGAACCCGATCTCCATCTCGCCCGCCTCGTCAAATTCCAGTGAATCCAGCCCCAGCGGGCGGATCTCCAGCCCCTGCACGACGATCTCGTCGATCCAGATCGCGCGGAAGAATTCGGGGCCGATCAGGGCCAGTTCCTGGCTGCCGTCGGACTGGATTTCAAACTCGTAATAGGTGCCGGATGTCAGCTCCCACGGGGCGGCGGCGAGGGGTTCGCCGGCGGACAGGGTGATGGGGGGCAGGTCTTGCTTATTCTTTGACGACAAGAGGCCCGCCATGCCGAATTTCGGCGTGTCATCGTCGGCCAATGCGGGGGAGGCCAGCAGAAGGGCGATCAGCAGGGGTTTCATGGTGCCTCCTTTCAGGGGCGCAGGGCCGCGCCCCAGGGGAAGCGGCCGACCTTGATGGTTTTCAGGGGTTTGCGGCTGGCCACGTCGATGACGGTGACATCGCCGGAAACGCCGTTGGTGGTGAACAGCAGGCTTTTGTCGCTGTTGAAGGCCATGTGCCAGACGCGGCGGCCGACAAGGATGTACTCCTCGACCTCATAGGTCTGGGCGTTGACCACGGCGACGTGGTTCGACGGGCCGAGCGCGACAAAGGCGGTCTGTTCGTCATCGGTGAACTCGAACCCCACGGGCTGGATGCGGTCGGGGTGCACGCCCTTGATGGCAAAGCCGATCTTGGCCTTTTCGGCCTTGGAGCCAGTGTCAAAAACGCTGACCGTGCCGCCGATTTCGGCGCTGACCCACAGCTCGGCCCCGTGGGCGGCGAATTCGGCGTGGCGCGGGCGGGCGTCGACCAGCGTGTTGGCGATGATCTGGCGCGTCTCGGTATCGATCCAATGCGCCATGTTGGTGGTTTCCGAGGTGGTGATGACCATCTGGCCATCGGGGGAAACGGCCATGCCCTCGGGTTCTATCCCGACGTCGATCTGGGCGATCACGGTGCGGGTTTCGGTATCCACGACGGTGGTGATCGCGTCGTTTTCGTTGGCTATGTAGAGGTGCCGGTCATCGGGGTGCAGCACGAATTGCTCGGGGTCTTCGCCCGAGGGCAGGTTGTGCAGGATCTGCCCGGTTTCCGGGTCCATCACCTGCACGGTGTCGCTGTCCGAGGCGCAGATATAGACGCGGCTGTAATCGTGGCTGAAGGTGATGCCGCGCGGGCGCTCTCCGGTCTCGATCGTGCGGGTCACGGACAGCGTGGCGACGTCGATCACGCTGATCGTGTTGTCCTTTTCGTTGGTGACCCAGATTTCCTCGGCCATTGCCGCACAGGGCAGCAGCAACAGGGGCAGCAGCAGTTTCATTGGAAAGCCTCGCATCGGGTTTCGGGTAGGTCGCGGCCCAGCGTGTCCAGCTCGTTGCGCTGGTGCAGGAAGCCTTCGAGGGGCGCTTGCGCGACGACGGCCTCGCCGCTGACCAGCGCGATGGGCTGGCGCAACTGGCCGTTCCACGGGCGGAAGGACAGCGGGCGGCCCTTGAAGGCGGCCAGTTCGAACGCGTCGGACAGGATATAGGCGCGCAGAGTGGCGGGATCGGCGCTGGAGGTGCGGGTGGCGGCCTCGGACAGGGCGCGGATGGCGGCCCAGGAGGCGTAATCCTCGGGGAGCATGTCGCGGGCGGCGAGGGCGCGGAACCGGTCCTGCATCTGCACGGCGCCCCATTGCTCCATCACGCGGTTCCAGGCGACCGGCACCAGCGAGACCGAGCCCGCAACAGGCCGGGCGAGCCACGTGTTGAACGGGATGTAGCGGGCGAAATCGCCCAGCTCGTCCGCGACCAGCAGCAGGTCGTATTTGCCCAAGGATTGCGTGAACAGCGGCACCTCTTGCGAGGCATTGCGGCGCATGTCGGCGTCAAAGGCCCAGGTTTTCTCGGCACCGATCTTCAGGCCGAACTTGCGGGCACTGTCGCGCAGCGCCTGCGCCCAGGCCTGATCGCCCGGATGGGTGCCTTCGATCAGCGCAAGGTCGGTCCAGCGGCGGGCGGCCACGAATTGCATCAGCGCATCGGCGCGCATGTCCTGGTCGGGCAGGGTGTGCAGCAGGTTGGCGCGGCAGTCCTGTTCGCGCAGGGCCGGATCGGCCTGTGTGGCGTTGAACAGCAGCGCGCCGGCGGCCTCGGGCAGGTCGGCGACGGCCAGCATCTCGGCCCCCGGCATGTCCAGCACCACAAGGCGCGTCTCGCCCAGCGCGGTGCGGGCGGCGGCGATCAAATCGCCCTCGGGCGGGACGGACACCAGCGTAAGATCGTAGGTATGGCCCAGGAATTTTCCGGTGGTGCGGCTGTCGTTGATCGCCAGCTCGGCCCCTGCGACGCCAAGGTCGGCCGGCACCTCGTCCAGGTTCGACAGCACGGGGGGGCGGATCTGTTCGTGGCGCAGGTAGGTCACGCGCACGGCGACATCGGCGGCGGCCGAAAATGCCGAAAGCGCCAGAACGCCAGCTGTCAGAACCAGTCGTCGCATGAGTGTCCTCCCGTAGTGCGACGAAGGTACGGGCAGGGTGCACCCCGCTGCCATTAGACCAAAGTCGGGAATCCGGCCGAAGTTGAACGAAGGTCGAATATCCCTGTCGGATCAAGGCGGTTTAAGACCCGGTAAAAGCCACTCAACGGGAGGACCCGAGAATGAAACGCACCGCTTTGACCGCCCTTGGATTGCTGACCGCCGCGTCGATGGCGCTGGCCCATGGTGATGTCGCGCCGCAGCCTGTCGACACCGATGCCCTGCCCGAAGTGGGCGAGGACTGGCTGGAGGAAAACCCCTATCGCGGCCAGGGCCCCGAAGTCTGGCAGGCGGCTGTGGATATCGGCAGCTCGGGCTATAACCAGAACTGCGCGCGTTGCCACGGGCTGGGTGCGGTGTCGGGCGGTCTGGCCCCCGACCTGCGCTATCTGGAGGCCAACGAGGACGGCGACATGTGGTTCGTCGAGCGGTTCCAGACCGGCTATACCCAGAACGGGATCACCAAGATGCCGGCCTTTGGCGAGTTGCTGGGCCAGAAAGCCGCCTGGGCCATCCGCACCTATATCGAGACCCGCCCCGATGACGGCGAGCTGGACGATTACTCGGCCCGTCTGGGTGAAATCCGCGATCAGCTGGCCGCGATGGCCACCGGGGGCGAGGGCGACCGCGACGCGCTGGTCACCGAGTTGCAGGGCATCGCAGACAAGATCGAGACCGCCTCGGGCGCGCCTCTGGCTGACAGCGTGGCGTATCGCGCGGCACATCTGATTTCCGGCGACACGCCGAATTATCAGGGCGCCGCCGAGGCGCTGACGATCGGACTTTCCGCGGCGCACTGAGCGGAAAGGATTGGGGCACATGGTCAAAGCATCGCTTTCCCTCGGACTTGTTCTGAGCTTCTCCCTCCTGGCTGAGCCCGCTCTGGCCCGATGCGAAGGCTATGTGCCCCAACCCAAACCCCAGAACGCCAGCCGCGATATCGTCGGCGCGGATCTGGATGCCATCCAAGAGCGCGGCTACATCACCTTTGCCGCCTACGAGGATTTCGCCCCCTGGTCCTGGGAGGAGGCCGGCAAGCCGCGCGGGGTCGATATCGACATTGCCCGGCTGATCGCGGCCGATCTGGGCGTCGAGGCGCGTTTTACCCTGGTTGGCGCGGGCGAGACGCTGGACGCCGACCTGCGCAACTGGATCTGGAAGGGGCCGGTGGTCAGCGGGGCGGTCGCCAACGTGATGCTGCACGTGCCCTATGACAGCGATTTTGCCTGCCGGATCGAGCAGGTCACCTTTACCGGCACCTACCATGTCGAGGAAATCGCGATCGCCTATCGCAAGGACGCCTATCCCGAGCCGGATGAAAAGCCCGTCCCGGCCTATTTCCGCTTCGACAAGGTGGCGGTCGAGAATGACTCGATCTCGGATTTCTACCTGTCCTCGTTTCCGGGCGGCGCGCTGGCGGGCAACGTGAACCGCTATGCCAACATGCAGCAGGCGATGGCCGCGATGGGCCGGGGCGAGACGAAGGCAGCAATGGGCACCCGCGCCCAGCTGGAATTCGGCCTGACCGACGCGATGGCCCTGCACACCCCGCCGCTGCCCGGCTTTGCCAAGGGCAAATGGACGGTCGGCGTGGCCACGCATTTCTCCTATAAGGCGCTGTCTTATGCCGTGGACGACGCCATTGCAGCCGCCATTCAGGACGGCCGTCTGGAAGCGATTTTCGCCAGCTACGGCCTGAGCTTCACCCCCCCGGAACTGCGCTGACTACGCCTTTGGTCTTATAGCGCCGTTCTGCAATTTCCTGCCTAATTTTGGCAGGCCCAACAGGAGTACAGCAATGGAACTGAAGGACACTCGGGAAATCGCCGCACCGCGCGCTGCCGTCTGGGCGGCCCTGCTGTCGGCGGACGTGCTGAAGGACTGCGTTCCCGGCTGCCAAGAGATGGCGGGCTCGGCCGAGGATGGGTTCGAGGCGACGGTCGTGCAAAAGGTCGGCCCGGTGAAGGCCACGTTCAAGGGCACGGTCAGCCTGTCCGACATCGTCGAAGGCCAAAGCCTGACCTTGTCGGGCGAGGGCAAGGGCGGTGCTGCCGGTTTCGCCAAGGGCGAGGCCAAGGTTCAGCTTGCCGACTCGGGCGCGGGCACTACTCTGACCTATGAGGTAGACGCCAAGGTGGGCGGCAAACTGGCCCAGCTGGGCAGCCGGATCATCGACAGCTTCGCCAAGAAAATGGCCGACGATTTCTTCGCCCGGTTCCAGGCCGCTGTCGAGGCCGAGGCGGATGTGTCGGCGTCCGAAGAAGCCCCGGTTGAGGAGCCGGACGCAAATAAAACCGACGATGCGCCGAAGAAAGGCTTGCTGAAACGCCTCTTCTCGCGCTGAAATCAGATTAGTCTATGGGAGGACATAATAATGAAGATTACCATGACCGTGAACGGGAAGACCCGTTCGGGCGAGGCCGAGGGGCGCACGCTTCTGGTCAATTTCCTGCGCGACACGCTGGGATTGACCGGCACCCATGTCGGCTGTGACACCAGCCAGTGCGGCGCCTGCGTCGTGCATGTGAACGGCCAGGCCGTGAAATCCTGCACCATGCTGGCCGCCGAAGCGGACGGTGCGCAGGTTTCCACCATCGAGGGGCAGGCCGCCCCGGACGGCACGCTGAACACCATCCAGCAGGCGTTCCAGGATCACCACGGGCTTCAGTGCGGGTTCTGCACGCCGGGCATGGTGATGTCGGCGACCGCGCTGCTGAAGGAAAACCCCAAGCCGACCGAAGCCGAGATCCGGCATTACCTGGAGGGCAACATCTGCCGCTGCACCGGGTACCACAACATCGTCAAGGCGATCATGGCGGCGTCCGGTCAGGACGTGGGCGCCATCGCGGCTGAATAACAAACATTTCCAGGGAGGAAAGAACATGCCCAAAGACGGCATTGGCGCCAGCACCAAGCGGCGCGAGGACATTCGTTTCCTGACCGGCGCCGGGAATTACACCGACGACATCAACATCCACGGTCAGACTTACGCGCATTTCGTCCGCTCGGACGTGGCGCACGGCAAGATCAACAACATCGACACCTCGGCCGCCGAGGCGATGGACGGCGTGATCAAGATCTTCACCGCCGCCGATTTCGCCTCGGCTGGCGGTATCCCCTGCGGCTGGCAGGTCACCGACCGCTTCGGTCAGCCCATGCAGGAGCCCAAGCACCCGATCCTGGCCGAAGGCAAGGTCCGCCATGTGGGCGACCCGATCTGCGTCGTCATCGCCGAAACGCTGGAGCAGGCGCGCGACGCCGGCGAAGCGATCGAGATCGACATCGAGGAACTGGAACCCGTCCTGAACATGAAGGACGCGCTGAAGGACGGCGCCACCAAGGTGCATGACGACCTGACCAGCAACCTGTGCTACGACTGGGGCTTCGTTGAGGAAAACCGCGACGCGGTGGACGCCGCCATCAAGTCGGCGCATCACGTCACCACGCTGGAACTGGTCAACAACCGTCTGGTCCCCAACCCGATGGAGCCGCGCGTCGCCGTGGGCCACTATGCCCGCGCCAATGACGAATACACGCTCTACACCACCTCGCAGAACCCGCACGTCATCCGCCTGCTGATGGGCGCGTTCGTGCTGGGCATCCCCGAGCACAAGCTGCGCGTCGTGGCCCCCGATGTGGGCGGCGGGTTCGGCTCGAAGATCTACCACTACGCCGAAGAAGCCTTTGTGACCTACGCGTCCAAGGTCATCAACCGGCCGGTGAAATGGACCTCGACCCGCTCCGAGGCGTTCATCTCGGACGCGCATGGCCGCGACCACGTCACCAAGATCGAACTGGCGATGGACGAGAACTACATGTTCACCGCCGTGCGCACCGACACCTACGCCAACATGGGCGCGTACCTGTCGACCTTTGCGCCCTCGATCCCGACCTGGCTGCACGGCACGCTGATGGCGGGCAACTACACCACGCCGCTGGTCTATGTGAACGTGAAGGCCGTGTTCACCAACACCGTTCCGGTTGACGCCTATCGCGGCGCGGGCCGCCCCGAGGCGACCTTCCAGCTGGAGCGCGTGATCGACAAGGCCGCCCGTGAAATCGGCATGGACCCGGCCGAGCTGCGTCGCCGCAACTTCATCAAGCCCGAGCAGTTCCCCTACCAGACCCCCGTGGCGGTGATGTACGACACCGGCAACTACCACGCGACGCTGGACAAGGCGCTGGAGATGACCGACTACGCCAACTTCGACAAGCGTGCGGCGGAATCCAAGGCCCGCGGCAAGCTGCGCGGCTATGGTCTGGCGCATTTCATCGAGGCCTGCGGCATCGCGCCGTCCAACCTGGTTGGTCAGCTGGGTGCACGTGCGGGTCTCTATGAATCCGCGACCGTGCGGGTGAACGCGACCGGCTCGATCTCGGTGTTCACCGGCTCGCACAGCCACGGGCAGGGGCATGAAACCACCTTTGCCCAGGTCGTGGCCGAGATGATCGGCATCGACGTCAGCCAGATCGACATCGTCCATGGCGACACGTCGAAAACCCCGATGGGCATGGGCACCTATGGCTCGCGCTCGATCGCGGTTGGCGGGTCGGCGATGGTCCGGGCAACCGAGAAGATCATCAACAAGGCCAAGAAGATCGCGGCCCACCTGCTGGAAGCCTCCGAGGCCGATATCGAGCTGAAAGACGGCAAGTTCAGCGTCGCGGGCACTGACAAGTCGGTCGAATGGGCGGGTGTCACCCTGGCGGCCTACGTGCCCCACAACTACCCGCTGGAGAACCTGGAACCGGGGCTGGAGGAAACCGCCTTCTACGACCCGGCCAACTTCACCTACCCGTCGGGCGCCTATGTCTGCGAGGTCGAGGTCGATCCCGACACCGGCAAGGTGGACATCCTGGGCTTCACCGCTGCGGACGATTTCGGCAACGTCATCAACCCGATGATCGTGGCCGGACAGGTCCATGGCGGCGTGGCACAGGGCATCGGTCAGGCGCTGCTGGAAAACACCGTGTTCGACGAAAACGGCCAGCTGCTGACCGGCTCGTTCATGGACTACGCGATGCCGCGCGCCTCGGACATGCCGTCGTTCGACGTGGACCATTCGTGCCAGACGCCCTGCACCCACAACCCGCTGGGCGTGAAAGGCTGCGGCGAGGCCGGGGCGATCGGCTCGCCACCCGCAGTGGTCAACGCAGTGATCGACGCGCTTCAGCGCGGCGGCTACAACGTGGATCATATCGACATGCCCGTCAGCCCCTCGCGGGTCTGGGCAGCGATGCAGCAAGGCTGAGAAGGAGAGAGAGATGTACAACTTCGAGTTCGTGAAACCCTCCACCGTGGCCGAAGCTGTGGCCGCCCTGAAGGACGAAGGCGCGCAGGCGCTGGGGGGCGGCCAAACCCTGCTGCCCACCATGAAACAGCGCCTGGCCTCGCCGGAAACGCTGGTCAGCCTGTCGGGCATCGCCGAGATGATCGGTGTGAACGCAGCAGGCGGCACCGTCACCATTGGCGGCGCCACGTCCCATGCGGCGGTAGCAGCGCAGGCCGGGGCCTACCCGGCGCTGGCAGCCCTGGCTGGCGGTATCGGCGATCCGGCAGTGCGCAACCGTGGCACCATCGGCGGCTCGGTCGCCAACAACGACCCGGCGGCCTGCTACCCGTCGGCGGTGCTGGCCTCGGGGGCCACGGTCGTGACCAACGCGCGTGAAATCGCGGCTGACGACTACTTCCAAGGCATGTTCGCCACCGCTCTGGAGGAGGGCGAGATCATCACCGCGATCCGCTTCCCCGTCCCGCAGGCGGCCAACTACCAGAAGTTCGAACAACCCGCCTCGCGCTTTGCGATGGCTGGCGTGTTCGTGGCCAAATACGCCGATGGCGTGCGCGTGGCCGTCACCGGTGCCGGCAATGACGGCGTGTTCCGCTGGGCCGAGGCCGAAGCGGCGCTCTCCGCCAACTTCTCGCCCGCCGCGATCGAAGGCCTGTCGCTCTCGGGCGACGACATGATCGGCGACGTGCACGGCTCGGGCGCCTATCGCGCACATCTGGTAAAGGTCCTGACCAAACGCGCCGTCGCAGCCTGCGGTTAAGGCACTGAAATACCCGTGACTAGGGGCGCTCGGTCATCCGGGCGCCCCACTTCTTTGTTGCTGTCGGATTTGAGTATTTTGGTCAGAAAGAAGCCGAAATGCGGCGTCCTTCTCCGCCCGCGCGCGGTAAGAAAAAGGACGGCACCCTGCTTCTTTCTGATGCAAATACTCACGGCCAGACCTGACCGTTTGCCGGGCGCTTGAGGTCAGATCATCCGCCGTTCGCCGTGTTCATCGACCAAAAGCACCGAGACCTGCTCAGGCAGCAGCGCCAGTGTCGTGCGGATGTAGGCTTCGTTCATCAGTGAGAACCCTGTCGAGAGCGCATCGGCCAACGTGGCGCTGTTGGCTTCTACGCTGACGGTGGACCAGAGTGGCGCGTTCGGTCCCAGCAGGTGGCTGCGTCCTCCGACCTGCGTGGCAAGGGCCGAGGAAGTGGCGATGGCGCGGTCGTGTAGTGTGCGTGTGGCGATCAGACCTTG
Source organism: Thalassobius vesicularis (assembly GCF_004799325.1). Taxonomy (GTDB): domain Bacteria; phylum Pseudomonadota; class Alphaproteobacteria; order Rhodobacterales; family Rhodobacteraceae; genus Thalassobius; species Thalassobius vesicularis. The sequence goes on along the minus strand of NZ_SSMD01000010.1, from coordinate 15,390 downwards.
CGAGGGGTCCGCGATGCCCAGGCGCCAGGGGCCTCCGAGGGCGGCGAATTCACCGATATTGACCAGCACCCGATGTAGGCCCAGCGCGCGCAGACGCGCAGCGATGCGGTCGGTGGCGTAGCCCTGTGCGATGCCGTTCAGGGTCAGGGCTTGGCCGGGGGCGAGGGTGATTTCGTGCTCGCAGATCCTGACGCGGTCCCAGCCGATCAGCCGTTGTGCGGCTTGGGTATCCCCACCCGTGGCGAGGGCCTGCCACAGCGGTTGAACGGTTGGGTCAAACACGCCTGCGGTCCAGCGATGGGCGTCGTTGGCGTGGCGCAGCAGGTCCAGCAGGTCGGGGTGGGGGTCGGATAGGCGACCCGCTGCATTCAGCTGCGACAGGAGCGAGGTGGGATCGTAGAGGCTGAAGAGCGCCTCGATATGGGACAATTCGGTTTGGACAGCTGTGATCGCGGCCTGCGCTTGCGCGTTGGTGGCGTGCAGGGTCAGCGCGGCCTCGGCCCCCAATGCGCGGCCCGTCCAGTGGATGGGATCGGCGCGGGCGGGCAGGGCCAGGGCGGCGGCCGAAATGGCCAGGAAACGGCGGCGGTTCATTCGGCGGCCCTCCGGGTTTCGCGGCGCGCGGCCAGGATCAGTGGCACGCAGCGGCGCGTGTCGTCATGGATGGAGACGCAATCAAGGCATTGGAAACACTCGGAATACTGGATGTCTCCCTTAGGGGTGATGGCGCGGTAATTGCATTTGACGCGGCACAGTTGGCAGGGAGAGCCGCATTCGCGCCGCCGGGCGATCCAGTCGCGGCCGCGCAGCAGCCCGCCGATCGCCATGACCGCGCCTAGCGGGCAGACATAGCGGCAGAACCCTTTGAAGGTCATCATGCCCAGCACCAGCCAGCCCGCCGCGTAGGCGACGTAGTACCACTCGCGGATAAAGAACGTGGTGACGGCGGTCTTGAAGGGCTCCAGCTCGGCCACTTGGTCGATGCGGTCGGGGGCCAGCAGGGCTGTGGCGATCATCCCGGCCAGCAGTACGTATTTCACGCGTTTCAGGCGGGTATCCCAGCGGGCGGAGGGCTCTAGCACGGGCAGGCGCAGCAGGCGGCCCAGATGGTGGGCGAACTCTTGCATCGCGCCGAAGGGGCACAGCCAGCCGCAGAACAGGCCACGGCCCCACAGGAAAAACCCGATCCCGCCGGCGGCCCAGATCAGCAGGGAAAACGGATCGTAGAGCAGGAAGGCGAAGGAGCCGCCCTCGGTTGCGGTGCGCAGGGTCGCCAGCACCGTGACAATGGACAGTTGCCCCTGACCCCACCAGCCGACGAAACCGATGACGAAGGCCAGTATGCTGAGCCGGACGGGTGTCAGCACATGACGCGCGGCCAAGGCGGATTGGCGTAGCAGCAGCGCAGCCAGCAGGGCGGTCAGGAACACGCCCAGCACGATCAGGTCGGGGGCGCGGTGGCGCAACGCTTCCGCCCATGGTGGGGCAGCGCGCTGCGCTTCGGGGCGGGTAAAAAAGCGCTCGGTCGGGGTGACGGGGACGGTCAGGGTGGCCGAGCCGGTTTCGGGCTGGAACATCCCGTGTTCGCGGGTGGCGGCGACGTGCAACTCCCACGCTGTGGCCGGGTCGAACCCCAGCCGCCGGTCGGTGCGCAGGATCAGGGTCGCCCCCTCGGGCACCTCGGGGCGCAGAGAGATCAGCAGATCTGAATCGCGCAGCGCGATGGGCAGGCCGTTTTGCTGCGCGCTCAGCCAGTCGGGGGCGGTGTTGCGCACGAAATCGGGGCCGACAAGGCCGTGGCGGGCGGTCTCGATCACTAGGATCGGCTCGTCATTGGTCGAGATGGTCAGGAACCCCTCCAACTCGCGCATTCCGCGCGCGTCCAGCACGGCGTGGGCGACGGATTTGGGGCCGATATCCACGATCCAGAGGTCCAGATAGGGGGCGTTTGGGTCTTCGCGGGCCTCGGCGTCGTCATCCTCCCACAGGGTGCCGGCAAAGGCCGCGTCGACCTGCGCGTTGCTGACGACATGATGCGTTGCGATGCCCTGGGCGACCAGATCGGCCCATGTCAGCGCCTCGTCCACCGACGGATCGGGATAGGCGGGGGGCGACAGGTTCAGCCCCTGCATTTTCTCGCGCGCGACGGCCAGCGCGGCGCCCATGATGGATTCATGCGCGATGCGCACGCTGGCGGTCGCCTTCGTCACCCCGTCCAGATAGACCAGTGACGACCCATGCGCCGCGCCGCCATAGGGCGTGCCCACCACGATCGACGAGGCGATAGAGAGGCCGCGATACTGCTCCAGGAACTGGTTCAGGGGCGCTTCGCCAAGGCCCGAGACAAAGATCGGCTCGTTATGGTCGATCAGGCGGACGTCGAGGAATTTGCCCTCGGTATCCAGCACGACCAGCATGTTGATCGGTGCGCCGGAAAAGCCGGGCAGGGGGGCCAGCGGTTCGGTCTCGAACACGTAGCCCGCCTCGGCCCCGCCGGAATTCAGCAGCGAATATACACCCTTATCGTTCAGCGGCTCGCCCAGAGAATAGGGCGGCAGCACCAGTTCGGCCAGCGCCTCGCGCGCCAGACGGGCCTGCGCGGGCAGGCCGGAACACAACAGGAAAAGGGTCAGCAAAAGGGTCCGCATGGGCCGAAAGCTGTGCCAAATCCGGGGTCCCGACTATGCGACATTGGTCTTAACCCGCCCCGTCTTACGACCAAAGGAGCATTTCGGCCCATGCCCCCCCGGCGTAGGCTGACCTCACAGAAATCCAGTATGTGGAGGAAACCAAATGGCCTGGACTGCACCCAAGATCAAAGACGTGAACTGCGGCATGGAAATCAACATGTACGCGCCCTCGCAGGACGAAGGTGGCCGCGGCCACGAGCCCGACCTGTTCTGATCCCGACCCACTGAAAGCGGAGCCAGAGCCATGAAGTTTCTTGTCCTGGGTGCCGCGGCCGGTGGGGGCCTGCCGCAGTGGAATTGCGGCTGTGCCAATTGCAACGATGCCCGCGCCGGGCGTATCCCGGCGTCTGGGCAATCCTCTTTGGCGGTGTCATTGGACGGGCGTTCATGGGCTGTGTTGAACGCCTCGCCCGACATTCGCCAACAGATGATGGCCAGCCCACGGATGCATCCCACTGCCCTGCGGGATACGCCCGTGGGCTCGGTCCTTCTGACGAATGGCGACATCGATCATATCGCGGGGCTGCTGAGCTTGCGCGAACAGACGCCGTTCACGATTTTCGCCACGCATGAGATCCAGCAGGTGCTGGCCGGCAACCGCATTTTCGACGCGGTGAACCGTCAGGTCGTCCCGCGTGTGACGATTGCGCTGGAGACACCGTTCGACCTGTTGCCGGGCCTCAGCGCGACCCTGTTTGCCGTGCCCGGCAAGGTGCCCCTGTTCATGGAGGGCGCGCAGGTCCAGACCGATCTGGAGGGCGAACAGACCGTTGGCGTTCGCCTGCAGGACGGCCGCAAAACCGCCTATTACATCCCCGGCTGCGCCACTGTCACCGACAAGCTGCTGGGGCAGATTGCCGATGCCGATGCGTTGTTTTTTGACGGCACGCTCTGGGATGATGACGAGATGATCCGCACCGGCACCGGCGTCAAAACCGGGCGGCGGATGGGACATATCCCGATCAGCGGGCCGGATGGCTCGATCGCGCGACTGGCCGGGCTGAAGGCCGCCAAGACCTTCATCCATATCAACAATACCAATCCGATCTGGCAACCGGACAGCGCCCAGCGGGCGTTTGTCACCGGGAACGGCTGGCAGGTCGCGGCAGACGGACAGGAGACCGAGATATGAGCCGCGAAACCCTGGAGGCCCGCCTGCGCGCCATCGGCGCCGAGCGTTACCACGACAAACACCCGTTCCATCACCGCCTGCATGGGGGGGAATGCACCCCGGACGAGGTGCGCGCCTGGGTCATCAACCGCTGGGCCTATCAGGCGGCGATCCCGATGAAGGACGCGGCCTTCATGTCGCGCGTCTATGACCCGGCGATGCGGCGCGAATGGCGCTCGCGGATCGAGGATCACGATGGCGGCGTGTCGGAAGGCGGCGGCATCCGGCGCTGGCTGAAACTGGCCGAGGCGGTGGGTCTGGACCCCGATTACGTCGCCTCGGGGCGCGGCGTGCTGCCCGCCACGCAATTCGCCGTCGACGCCTATGTGACATACGTGCGCGAACGGCCCTTGTTGCAGGCGGTCGCGTCCTCGCTGACGGAACTCTTTGCACCGAAGATCCACGAACGCCGGATCGAGGGGCTGCTGGAGCATTACGACTTCGCCAACACCGAGTCGCTGTCCTATTTCCGCAAACGCCTGACCGAGGCCCCCAAGGACGTGGCCTTTGGCTTGAAATGGGTGCTGGACCACGCCGACACCCCGGAAAAAGAGGACATGGCCTGCGAAGCGCTGATCTTTAAAACCAACGTGCTGTGGGCGCAACTGGACGCGCTGTGGGGCGCTTACGTGGAACCGGGCCGCATCCCGCCGGGCGCGTGGCAACCGGGCGAGGGGATGGCATGAGCCTGCACATCGCCCCCCATGAGCGCCCCTACCTGCCGCGCGGCGTGCGCCTGATGCGGGACAAGCTGCGCGACCAGACCGTCCTGCTGGCCCCCGAAAAGGCCGTGGCGCTGGACATGGTGGGCGAGGCGATCCTGACCCGCGTCAACGGGGTCAACAGCTTGGACGAGATCGTCACTGACTTGGCGCAGACCTACAACGCCCCGCGCGACCAGATCGCGGGCGACGTGCAACGCTTCCTTCAGGGTCTGCGCGCCCGCATCTTCCTGAGGGTCCACCCATGAGCCCCCCGCCCCCCGTCGCCATGCTGGCCGAGCTGACGCATCGCTGTCCGCTGGCCTGTCCCTATTGCTCCAACCCGCTGGATTTGCTGAAAAAAGACGCCGAGTTGGACACGGAAACATGGGCCATCGCCTTTCGGCAGGCGGCGGAAATGGGGGTGTTGCAGGTGCATCTGAGCGGGGGCGAGCCCGCCTCGCGTCCCGATCTGGTCGAGCTGACGCAAGCCGCCCATGACGCGGGGCTGTATACCAACCTGATCACCAGCGGCATCGGCCTTACCCCGCGCCGTCTGGACGCGCTAGAGGCCGCCGGGCTGGACCATGTGCAGCTGTCCATGCAGGGCACCACCGCCGAACTGGCCGACTGGATCGGCGGCTACAAGGGCGGCTTTGCCCGCAAGCTGATGGTCGCCGAAGAGCTGAAACAACGCGGCATTCCGTTGACCCTGAACGCCGTCATGCACCGCCATAACCTTGACGATCTGGACCGCACGATCGAGATGGCCGTCGAACTGGGCGCCCGCCGGATGGAAGTCGCCTGCGTGCAATTCCACGGCTGGGCGACGCAGAACCGGGGTATGCTGTTACCCACCCGCGAACAGACCGAGACGACCAAACGCAAGGTCGCCGAGGCCGCCGAGCGGCTGAAGGGCGTGATGGCCTTCGACTTCGTGCCGCCGGACTATTACGCCGATTATCCAAAGGCTTGCATGGGGGGATGGGGCTCGGCTGGGCTGAATATCGCGCCCGATGGGACGGTGCTGCCGTGTCACTCGGCCCAGATGATCCCGCACCTGACCTTCGAGAAGATCACCGACAAACCGCTGGCCGAGATCTGGTACGATAGCCCGTCCTTCAACGCCTATCGCGGCGACGACTGGATGCCCGACACCTGTCGCAGCTGCGAGCGCAAGGAGATCGATTTTGGCGGCTGTCGCTGTCAGGCGCTGATGATCGCCGGGGATGCCGCCAAGATGGACCCCGTGTGCCGCAAATCCCCCGATCACGCCCGCGTCGCGCAGATGCTGGAGGACGCGATGGCCGCGCCGCAGGACGGGTTCACCTATCGGCGGTGATCATTTTTCCAGCGTGACGGACAGCGCGAACACGTAGCCCGCGCCGTAAACCGTGCGGATCACCGTGGGCTGCTTGGTGCTGTCGCGCAGCTTTTTGCGCAGCCGGCTGATGCGCGCATCCATCGAGCGGTCGAACGGCTCATCCGCGCGCCCGGTCGTTGCGTCCAGCAGCTGCGAGCGGCTCAGCACCCGGCCCGGCGCGTTGACAAAGGCCAGCAGCAGGCTTGCCTCGGCGGAACTCAGCTGCGCCACCTCGCCGTCGTCATGGGTCAGGGTACAGCCGTCGAAATCCGCCCGCCACGGGCCGAAACGCATGATCGGCTGGCCCGGCGTGGCCTCGACCTGCTGGTTCAGCCGGGTGCGCCGCAGCAGGGCGCGGATGCGGGCGACCAGTTCGCGCGGCTCGAACGGTTTGACGATGTAGTCGTCGGCGCCCACCTCCAGCCCGACGATGCGGTCGGTGATGTTGCCGCGCCCGGTCACGATCACCCGCGGCACCGAGGGCGGCAGCGCCGAATCCCGCACCACCGACAGCCCGTCGCCATCCGGCAGGCTCAGGTCGATCAGGCACAGGTCGGGCACGGTGCGGCGCACCTCGCGCTCGAACTCGGCCAGGCGGCGGAAGCTGACGACCTCCATGCCTTGCTGGCTGAGCGTCCGGATGATCAGACGCGAAATGTCCGGGTCATCCTCGAGCAGGTAGATCAGGGTCTTCGTCACTTGAATTCATCCTAAAGGGGCTGGTCAGGTTTGGGGTTCGCCGACCCGCAGGTGCTGGCTCAGCTCTGCTTCGGAAAAGGGCTTGCGCAAAAACGGGACCGAGGACAAGTCCGCCGGGGTCTGGACGTTCTGGCCGCTCATCAGGACCATGCGGATTTCGGGGGTCAGCCGGCGCACCGTGCGCGCCAGATCGAACCCGTTTCGCGGGCCGGGCATGTCCACGTCCGAGACCACGTAGCCCACGTCGCGCAACTGCTCCAGCAGCATCATCGCCTCGTCGGCATCGCCTGCCTCGACGATGGGAAAGCCAAGCCCCGCAATCTTGCGCCGGATGGTGCGGCGGACATCGGCGTCGTCCTCGACCAGCAGCACGATCTGGCCGGTCGATCCGTCCTGATATTGCTGGGGCGGGGCAGCGGTTTTCGGGGCAGGGCGCGCGTCGACGGCGGCCAGATCCATCGGGCAGACCTCGGGCAGCAGGATGGTGAATGTCGTGCCCTTGCCCGGCGCGCTGTCCACGCAGATCGCGCCGTTCGATTGCTGTACGAAACCGTAGACCATCGACAGGCCCAGACCCGAGCCAGAGCCCGCGGCCTTCGAGGTAAAGAACGGCTCGAAAATCTTCTCCACCAGCGACGGGGCCATGCCGCAGCCGTCGTCGGAAAACCGGATGCGGACATAGCGGCCGGCGGTGATACGGAACAGTTCCGCCTCTTCCTGTGACAGGTCCGGGGCCGAGGTGTCGATGGTGATCTTGCCGGTGCCCTGCGTCGCGTCGCGCGCGTTCAGCGCCAGGTTCAGGATCGCCATTTCCAGTTGCGAGCGGTCCACCATCGCCATCGGCAGATCGTCCTGCTGGCGCAGTTCCACCTTGAGCGAGGAGGGGATCGAGCTTTGCACCAGAGCGCCGATTTCCGAGATCGCCTCGCCGATCTGGGTGGGCACGGGATCGACCTGTTCGCGCCGCGCCAGCGTCAGCAGCCGCTTGGTCAGGGACGACCCGCGCCGCGCCGCCGAGATCGCCGGGATCAGGAATTCCTCGACCAGGTCGGCATCGGTCAGCTGTTCGGACAGCGGCACGATATTGCCCAGGATGATCGTCAGCAAGTTGTTGAAATCGTGCGAAATACCGCTGGCCATTCGGCCCAGCGCGTCCATTTTTTGCGAGCGCATCAGCGCCGACATGGTGGACTTGCGGCGGGTGACGTCAATCGATACCAGGTAGAAATCGGCGACCTCTCCGCTGGCGGGTTTGCCGGGGCGCAGCAGGGTGCGGACGTCCTTGAATCGCCCGCCCGGCAGCTCCAGCCGCATTTCGAAATCCACCAGCGCGCCGCGCCGGGCTTGCTCGAAAAAGCGCGCGCTTTCCTCCAGCGTCTTGGCATAAAGCACGTCCGACGTGTTCAGCCCGATCACATCCGCCGGGGTCTTCTTATAGGCCCGTGCAAAGCGTTTGTTGGCGTACAGGATGTTCATGTCCTTATCGACATGGGCGATGCCTGCGGGCACCTCGTCGGCGATCAGCGACAGGCGTTCCTCGCTCAGGCGCAGTTCCTGCGTGCGGGTGCGCACCAGCGTTTCCAGCACTTCCTGCTGGCGCACCTTTTCGGTGATGTCGGTATAAGTGGCCACAAATCCGCCGTTGGGCAGGGGGGTGCCGACCACCTCGATCACGCGGCCATCGGCGCGCACGCGTTCAAAGCGGTGCTTTTCGAACCGGCGGGCGGTGTCGACCCGCTCAGCCACCTGCGCCTGCGCGTCACCCGGCCCGTAATCGCCCGCGCGCGCGTTGAATTCGATGAACGAGGCGAAATCTGCCCCCTGATAGGCCAGGCTGGGCGGATAGCCGTAAACCTCCAGGAACTTGCGGTTCCAGACGACCAGCTTCAGGTTCTGGTCAAAGATGGTGATGCCCTGGTCCAGGTGGGCCAGCCCTTCCAGGATGTGCTGGGCGTACTGGGTCGGTTTGAGGTCCTCAGACACGGGTTCGCGCTCCGGGCTCGTTCGGGGTTCGGCGTCAGGATCATGCAACCTGTGGAAAAACCCAAGCCCAAATGCCGCCGCGTCACAATTGAATACAATTGGCGCGCAATTCCGCAAGAAACCCATGTGTACATCCCGCCCCACCAAGCCGGATCAAGGAGAGGTCCGGTGCGCACTGAAGGGAGAGGGATACATGTCTCATATCAGTATTTACGAATCCGCGCTGGATCAGACCGCCGCGAACTACGTCGCCCTTACGCCGCTTTCCTTCGCCGAGCGCACCGCCGCGATCTACCCCGATCAGCTGGCCGTGGTTTACGGTGACATCCGCCGCAACTGGGGTGAAACCTATGACCGCATGGTGCGTGTCGCCTCGGCCCTGTCCAAGCGCGGCATCGGCAAGGACGACACCGTTTCCGTGATCGCCGCCAACATCCCCGAGATGTTCGAGGCCCATTTCAGCGTGCCCATGTGCGGCGCCGTGCTGAACACGATCAACACCCGTCTGGACGCCGAGGCGATCGCCTTCATCCTGTCCCACGCCGAGGCCAAGGCCGTGATGGTCGACCCGAAATTTGCCGATGTGGTGGACCGCGCCGTCAAGATCTCGGGCCGCCGCGACATGCTGGTGATCGACATCATCGACGACACGTTCGAAGGCGCGCACCGCGTCGGTCACATCACCTATGACGAGCTGCTGGCCGAAGGCGACGCCGATTTCACCCCGATCCTGCCCGCCAATGAATGGGACGCGATCAGCCTGAACTACACCTCGGGCACCACGGGCGACCCCAAGGGCGTCGTCTATCACCACCGCGGCGCGCATCTGAACGCGCTGTCGAACATCGTGACCTGGGGCATGGCGCATCACTCGCGTTACCTGTGGACCCTGCCGATGTTCCACTGCAACGGCTGGTGCTTCCCCTGGGCGATTGCCGCCAATGCCGGCGTCTGCGTCTGCCTGCGCGCCGTGCGTGCCGAACCCATCTACCAGCTGATCCGCGACGAGAAAGTCACCCATTTCTGCGGCGCGCCCATCGTTCTGAACATGCTGGCCCACGCCCCCGACGAGCTGAAGGATTTCAGCCACGAAGTGAAGGTCATGACCGCCGGTGCCTCTCCGCCCGCGGCCGTCATTGCCAACATGGAATCGATGGGCATCGAAGTGACCCACGTTTACGGCCTGACCGAAACCTACGGCCCCTCGGTCGTCTGCGCCTGGAAAGGCGAGTGGAACGATCTGGACGGCGCGCAAAAGGCCAAGCTGAAGGCCCGCCAGGGCGTCAAGAACGTGGCCCTGTCCGGCCTGATGGTCGCCAACCCCGACACGCTCGAAGAAGTGCCGCATGACGGCGTGACGATGGGCGAGATCTTCATGCGCGGCAACAACGTCATGAAGGGCTACCTGAAGAACCCGACCTCGACCGAGAAATCGTTCAACGGCGGCTGGTTCGCCTCGGGTGACCTGGGCGTGATGCACCCCGATGGGTATGTCGAACTGAAGGACCGCTCGAAGGACATCATCATCTCGGGTGGCGAGAATATCTCGTCGGTCGAGGTCGAGGACGTCCTCTACAAGCACCCCGCCGTGATGGAGGCCGCCGTGGTCGCCAAACCGGACGAGAAATGGGGCGAAACCCCCTGCGCCTTCGTCGAGCTGAAGCCGGGCCAAGAGATCTCGGCCAAGGATCTGATCGCCTTCTGCCGCCAGAACATGGCGCACTTCAAGGCGCCCAAGACCATCGTCTTTGGCGAGCTGCCCAAGACCTCGACCGGCAAGGTGCAGAAATTCGTGCTGCGCGACCGCGCCCGGGCCCTGACCGCCTGAGCCCTTCCCGAAACGTCAGAGGGTCCGTGTCCGCACGGCCACGGCCCCTCTGCACCCAAATGGATGCCTCAAGAGATGAGCGATAAAGGCCAGTACATTCTGCAAACCCAGGGTTTGACCAAGGAATTCAAGGGTTTCACCGCCGTTGATGATGTCAACCTGAACGTCAAGCGTCACCAGATCCACGCGCTGATCGGCCCGAACGGCGCCGGTAAGACCACCGTGTTCAACCTGCTGACCAAGTTCCTGCAACCGACCCGCGGCAAGATCACCTTTAACGGGCGCGACATCACCAGCGCGAAATCCGCCGAGATCGCCCGCATGGGCGTGATCCGCTCGTTCCAGATTTCGGCCGTGTTCCCGCACATGACCGCCCGCGAAAACGTCCGCGTGGCGCTGCAGCGCGAGCTGGGCACCTCGTTCCACTTCTGGCGCTCGGTCAAGACGCTGAACGCGCTGAACGCCCGCGCCGAGGAGTTGCTGACCTCGGTCGGGCTGGAACGCTTCGCCGATGTGGTGGTCGCCGACATGTCCTATGGCCGCAAGCGCGCGCTGGAAATCGCCACCACCCTGGCGATGGAACCCGAACTGATGCTGCTGGACGAACCCACCCAGGGCATGGGCCGCGAAGATGTCGAGCTGATCACCCAGCTGATCCGCAAAGTCTCCGCCGGGCGCACCATCCTGATGGTCGAACATAACCTGGGCGTCGTTTCCACCCTTTGCGACACCATCACCGTCCTGCAACGCGGCGCGATCCTGACCGAGGGCGACTACGCCACCGTGTCCGCCGATCCGCGCGTGAAAGAAGCCTACATGGGGAAAGCCGCATGATCATCGACGCCGAAGACCACCAGAACCACGAGATCGGCGGGCGCCACCTGTCCGAACATATCGAGGAACTGCGTATCCAGGACCTGCACGCCTTTTACGGCGAAAGCCACGCGCTGCACGGCATCGACATGACCGTCTACCAAGGTGAACTGGTCACGCTGCTGGGCCGCAACGGCTCGGGGCGCACCACGACCTTGCGCGCGGTGATGGGGCTGATCGGGCACCGCACCGGCTCGATCGTGCTGAAGGGCGAGGAAATCATCAAGGCCCAGCCGCACAAGATCGCCCATCTGGGTGTTGGCTACTGCCCCGAGGAACGCGGCATCTTCTCGTCGCTGAACGTCGAGGAAAACCTGATGCTGCCGCCGAACGTCGCCCCGGGCGGCATGTCGGTCGAAGAAATCTACGACATGTTCCCCAACCTGGCCGAGCGCCGCAAATCCATGGGCACCCGCCTGTCGGGTGGTGAACAGCAGATGCTGGCGATGGCCCGCATCCTGCGCACCGGCGCCAACGTCCTGCTGCTGGACGAGATCACCGAGGGCCTGGCCCCCGTGATCAACGACAAGCTGGGCGAGGTGCTGATCAAGCTCAAGGAACGTGGCTATACCATTGTTCTGGTTGAACAAAACTTCCGCTTCGCGGCGCCGCTGGCGGACCGCCATTTCATCATGGACCACGGTCACATCGTGGCAACCATTCACAAGGACGAGCTGGAATCCAAGCAGCACGTCTTTGACGAATATCTCAGCGTCTAATTTGACTAACCCCTCGGAGGAGACTTCATGAAACTGCTCAAATCCCTCGCCGCCAGCGCATCCGCCCTGGCCATGCTGGCCTCGGCCGCCTCGGCTGAAATCAGCGGCGGCGTCGTCAAGATCGGCGTTCTGACCGACCTGTCGGCCACCTACTCGGACATCGCCGGCGAAGGTGCCGCCGTTGCAGCCCAGATGGCCGTTGACGAATTCGGCGGCAAAGTCGCCGGTGCGCCGATCGAGATCGTCGTCGCAGACCACCAGAACAAGGCCGACATCGCCGCCAACAAAGCGCGCGAATGGGGCGACACCGAGGGCGTCGACGCCTTCGCGGAACTGGTGACCACCTCGGTCGCAATGGCCGTCTTCGAAGTGGCCAAGCAGCAGAACAAGCTTGCGCTGGTTTCGGGCGCGGCATCCTCGCCGCTGACCAACGACGCCTGCATCCCCACCGGCCTGCACTGGACCTACAACACCCGCGCGCTGGCTGTCGGCACCGGTTCGGCCATCGTGAAGGAAGGCGGCGACAGCTGGTACTTCCTGACCGCTGATTACGCCTTTGGCGAAGCCCTGCAGAACGACGTCTCGAAAGTCGTCGAAGCCGCAGGCGGCAAGGTCGTGGGCGCTGCCAAGCACCCGTTCCCGGCCTCGGATTTCTCGTCCTTCATCCTGCAGGCGCAGGCATCGGGCGCGAAGATCATCGGTCTGGCCAACGCTGGCGCCGACACCGTGAACGCCATCAAGGCCGCGCATGAATTCGGCGTCGTTGCCGCTGGTCAGAAGATCGCCGGCCTGCTGGTGTTCCTGCCCAACGTCAAGTCGATCGGCCAGGAAGTGGCCCAGGGCCTGCAGATGACCGTGTCCTTCTACTGGGACATGGACGACGAGACCCGCGCATGGTCGCAGAAGTTCTACGAGAAGACCGGCAAGATGCCCACGGGCGTTCAGGCTGGCACCTACTCGTCTGTTCTGCACTACCTGAAAGCCATCGAAGCCACCGGTTCGGACGACACCGACACCGTTCTGGCCAAGATGCGTGAAATGCCCGTCCAGGACATGTTCGCCAAGAACGGCGTGCTGCGTACCGACGGCCGCATGGTGCACGACATGTATCTCGCCGAGGTCAAGGCCCCGTCGGAATCGACCGGTGAATGGGACATCCTGAAGATCCTCCGCACCATTCCCGGCGAAGAGGCTTTCGGTCCCCTTTCCGAAAGCACCTGCCCGACGAAGTAAGGCGAGACGGGTCCGCCAGGCGAAGTGATGCGCGCCTGGCGGGTCCCCCCTTGTCCTGCACAATCCCTCTATTCAGGAAATTCTGAACATGCTGACAGATCTGCTGGGCTTTCCGCCCCAAGTGCTTTTCGGGCAGCTGTTGCTCGGCTTGATCAACGGTGCCTTCTACGCGGTCCTCTCCCTTGGGCTGGCGGTGATTTTCGGCCTGCTGAACATCGTGAACTTTGCGCATGGCGCGCTGTACATGCTGGGGGCCTTTGCGACGCTGGGCCTGACCAAATGGCTGGGCATCGGTTACTGGGGCGCCCTGATTTTCGCCCCCATCATTGTCGGCATCTTCGGCATTGTCCTTGAACGTCTGCTGCTGCGCCGTCTGGCCGGGGTCGACCACCTGTACGGCCTGCTGCTGACCTTTGGTCTGGCGCTGGTCATCGAAGGCACCTTCGTGAAACTCTTCGGCTCCTCCGGGATGCCGTATTCCGCCCCGGCTGAACTGTCCGGCGGCGTCAACCTGGGCTTCATGTTCCTGCCCTGGTATCGCGGCTGGGTCGTGGTTGCGGCGCTGATCGCCTGCGGGGCCACCTGGTTCCTGTTCGAGAAAACCAAGATCGGCGCCTACCTGCGGGCCGGTACCGAGAACCCCCGCCTGCTGCAAGCCTTTGGCGTGAACGTGCCGCTGCTGACGACGCTGGCCTATGGCTACGGCGTGGCGCTGGCTGCCTTCGCCGGTGTGCTGGCCGCGCCCATCACCCAGGTGAACCCGCTGATGGGCTCGAACCTGATCATCGTGGTGTTCGCGGTGGTGGTGATCGGCGGCATGGGCTCGATCATGGGTGCCGTCGTCACCGGTCTGGCCATGGGCGTCATCGAGGGCCTGACCAAGGTCTTCTGGCCCGAGGCGTCCTCTACCGTCATCTTCGTCGTGATGGCCATCGTGCTGGTCCTGCGACCCGCCGGCCTGTTCGGCAAAACCGCCTGATAGGAGCGCGTCATGAATAGCAAAATCGGCTACCTGATCGCCATCGCCCTGCTGCTGACAGCACCGCTGGTGATCTACCCCGTGTTCCTGATGAAGCTGCTGTGCTTCGCCCTGTTCGCAAGCGCGTTCAACCTGATCCTGGGCTATGGCGGGCTGCTGTCCTTTGGCCATGCCGCGTTCTTTGGCGGGGCGGCCTATGTCACCGGCCACGCGCTCAAGGTCTGGGGCCTGCCGACCGAGCTGGGCATCCTGACCGGCACCGCCGCTGCGGGCATCCTGGGCCTGCTGATCGGCATGATCGCGATCCGTCGTCAGGGCATCTACTTTGCCATGATCACGCTGGCGATGGCGCAGATGGTGTACTTCCTGTTCATCTCGGCGCCCTTCACCGGCGGTGAAAACGGCCTGCAAGGCGTGCCGCGCGGCACCGCCCTGGGGATCGTGGATCTGCAGAACGACATGAACATGTACTACTTCGTTCTGGTGATCTTCGGCCTGGCCTATTTCCTGATCTCGCGCACCGTGAACTCGCCCTTCGGTCAGGTTCTGTCGGCCATCCGCGACAACGAGGCGCGTGCGACCTCGCTGGGCTATGACGTCGACAAGTACAAGCTGCTGGCCTTCGTGCTGTCCTCGACCCTGGCCGGTCTGGCCGGGTCCACCAAGACCGTGGTGTTCCAGCTGGCCTCGCTCACCGATGCGCATTGGCACATGTCGGGCGAGGTGGTGCTGATGACCCTGCTGGGCGGCCTGGGCACGATCGTGGGTCCGTCGGTTGGCGCGGGCATCATCATCGCGCTGCAAAACTACCTGGCATCCGGCCCGCTGGCGGCCTGGGTTCCGGTGGTGCTGGGCCTGATCTTCGTGGCTTGCGTGCTGGCCTTCCGCCGCGGCGTGGTTGGCGAACTGCGCGAGTTCCTCAAGAAATCCTTCTGATTTCCATAGGGTTGGCCGGATCAGGCCAACCCGCCCCCTGACTTTTGAACACTAGGAGACGCTCATGAAAGTGCTGGTCACCGTGAAGCGTGTGATTGACTACAACGTGAAGGTTCGCGTTAAGGCGGACGGTAGCGGAGTTGATCTCGCGAATGTGAAGATGTCGATGAACCCGTTCGACGAGATTGCGGTCGAAGAGGCGATCCGGCTGAAGG
>NZ_SSMD01000009.1 GCF_004799325.1 Thalassobius vesicularis | reverse complement strand
GGACTCGAAAGTCATCGTCGCCATCAACAAGGACGAAGAGGCCCCGATCTTCCAGGTCGCCGACTACGGCCTGGTCGCAGACCTGTTCGACGCCGTCCCGGACCTGACCGGTAAACTCTGATTAACCAGCGAAATTGTATGATTCTTGACGGAAATCGTACGTTGGAAAATCCCCGAAAGGCCCGCCTCGCGCGGGCCTTTTATTTTGCCCGCAGGGACAGCGCGACGCCGCCCAGAACCACCCCGGCGGCGATGAGGAAGCGCAGGTCCGGCACCTCGGCCAGGAACAGCAGGCCACCGGCGATGGCGATCACCGGGACGGACAATTGCGCCACCGCGGCGCGCCCTGCCCCGAGCGCGGGCAGCAGGCTGTACCACAGCGCGTAGCCCAGACCCGAGGTCACAGCACCGGAGAGGACGGCAAGGAGGCTGCCCATCAGGGGCGGCGACTGGATCGGGACAGGGGCCAGCAGCCACAGGATGAAACCAAGCGGCGCGGCCAGAAGGAAGTTCGCGGCGGTCGCCTGCAAGGCATCGCCTGCGCGGCGGCCCACCAGCGAGTAGACTCCCCAACCGATCCCGGCCAGCACCATCATCGCCGCATTCGCAACCGGCACCGCCGCCCCCTGCCCCGTCGGCCACAGCAGCCACGCCAGACCGCCAAAGGCGACCAGCGCGCCCAGCCAGCGCAGGGGCGGCAAGGATTCGCGCGCCAGAACGGCCCCGGCGAACATCGTGATCTGCACGGTGCCGAACAGGATCAGCGCACCCAGCCCGGCGTCCAGCCGCATATAGGCCAGCGAAAACCCGAAGATGTAGAGGAGCAGCGACAGCACCCCGGCAACGCGCCCGGGCCCGCCAAGGGCGACGCCGCCTCGGAACAGCAGAGACAGCGCGGCCAGTGTCAGCCCGCCAGCGACCAGACGGATGGCGCCGAAGGTCATCGGGTCCATCCCAGCCTGAGACAGGCCCATCCGGTTCAGCACCGAATTGGCGGCAAAGGCGATCATGGTGAGGGCGGTCAGCAGAACGAGTTTCATGCGCAGAAGGTGGCACAACGCGCGCAAAAGAAAAGGCCCACCAAAAGGTGGGCCTTTCCAAAAATATGCGGGGGCGATTGCTCCCACAAACCCGATGGGTTTGTGATTACATCATGCCGCCCATGCCGCCCATGTCGGGCATGCCGCCGCCCGCGGGGGCGTCTTTTTGCGGCTTGTCGGCCACCATTGCTTCGGTGGTGATCAGCAGGCCAGCAACCGATGCCGCGTCTTCCAGAGCGGTACGGGTCACTTTGGCCGGGTCGATCACGCCGAACTTGAACATGTCGCCATATTCTTCGGTCTGAGCGTTGAAGCCGAAGGTCAGGTCGGTCGATTCACGAACCTTGCCGGCCACGACGGCGCCGTCGACGCCTGCGTTTTCAGCGATCTGACGCAGCGGGGCCTCGATGGCCTTGCGCACGATGGCGATACCGGCGTTCTGGTCGCTGTTGATGCCTTCCAGGCCGTCCAGGGACTTGCCTGCCTGCACCAGCGACACGCCGCCACCCACAACGATGCCTTCTTGGACGGCAGCGCGGGTTGCGTTCAGGGCGTCATCGACGCGGTCCTTACGCTCTTTCACTTCGACTTCGGTCATGCCGCCGACCTTGATCACGGCAACACCGCCGGCCAGCTTGGCCACGCGCTCTTGCAGCTTCTCACGGTCGTAGTCCGAGGTGGTTTCCTCGATCTGGGTGCGGATCTGAGCGACGCGCGCTTCGATCTCGGCCTTCTCGCCAGCACCGTCGACGATGGTGGTTTCGTCCTTGGTGATTGCGATTTTCTTGGCCGAACCCAGCATGTCGACGGTCACCGACTCCAGCTTCATGCCCAGGTCTTCGGAGATGACCTGACCGCCGGTCAGGATCGCGATGTCCTGCAGCATGGCCTTGCGGCGATCGCCGAAGCCCGGTGCCTTGACGGCTGCGATCTTCAGGCCGCCGCGCAGCTTGTTCACAACCAGGGTCGCCAGGGCTTCGCCTTCGACGTCCTCAGCGATGATCAGCAGGGGCTTTTGCGACTGGATCACCGATTCCAGCAGCGGAACCATCGGCTGCAGCGACGAGAGTTTCTTCTCGTGCAGCAGGATCATGCAGTCTTCCAGCTCGGCGATCATCTTGTCGGGGTTGGTGACGAAGTAGGGCGACAGGTAGCCACGGTCGAACTGCATGCCTTCGACCACGACGGTCTCGGTTTCCATGCCTTTGTTTTCTTCGACGGTGATGACGCCTTCGTTGCCGACTTTCTGCATCGCGTCAGCGATCTGACGGCCGATTTCAGCTTCGCCGTTGGCCGAGATGGTGCCGACTTGCGCGACTTCGTCGCTGTCCGCAACCGGACGGGCCGAGGCTTTGATCGCTTCGACGACACGGGCGGTTGCCAGGTCGATGCCGCGCTTCAGGTCCATCGGGTTCATGCCAGCTGCGACGGCTTTCATGCCTTCTTTGATGATGGCCTGAGCCAGCACGGTCGCGGTGGTGGTGCCGTCGCCGGCCTCGTCATTGGTACGCGAGGCGACTTCTTTCACCATTTGCGCGCCCATGTTTTCGAACTTGTCTTCCAGTTCGATTTCCTTGGCAACCGACACACCGTCCTTGGTGATGCGGGGCGCGCCGAAGGATTTGTCCAGAACCACGTTCCGGCCTTTCG
The DNA here is from genome assembly GCF_004799325.1 of Thalassobius vesicularis. Lineage (GTDB taxonomy): Bacteria > Pseudomonadota > Alphaproteobacteria > Rhodobacterales > Rhodobacteraceae > Thalassobius > Thalassobius vesicularis. Next base: position 133,499 of record NZ_SSMD01000009.1, on the reverse strand, counting down.
GGCCCAGGGTCACCTTGACGGCGTCCGCCAGGATGTTGACACCCTTCAGCATCTTGTTGCGTGCGTCAGTGCCGAATTTTACGTCTTTTGCAGCCATGAGAGCTTCTCCTGTATCTCAGAATTTATGGGCGACAATCAGGCCAGGATGCCCATGATGTCGGATTCTTTCATGATCAGCAGCTCTTCGCCGTCGATGGTGATCTCGGTGCCCGACCATTTGCCGAACAGGATGCGATCGCCAGCTTTGACGTCCATTGCAATGCGGTCACCGTCGTCGTCTTTCGCGCCCGCGCCGACTGCGACAACCAGGCCCTCGGCCGGTTTCTCTTTTGCGCTATCGGGGATGATCAGACCGCCCTTGGTCTTCTCTTCGCTTTCCACGCGGCGAACCAGCACGCGGTCATGAAGCGGAGTAAATGCCATCTCTGAGGCTCCTTGCTCAAAGTTTTCCTTGGCCCCCTTCTCATTAAGCAGGGCCGTTAGCACTCACCCTTGTCGAGTGCTAACGGCGCATAGCTAAGGAGCAGAAATGCCCGAGTCAACCGGAGGAACACGCATTTTGGGGGAAATTCGTCGCTGCAATGCAGCGATCAGGCAGGGGTATTCAGGGCGGTTTGCCCCGCGTCGGACAGGGCGTAGACGCCGGTGCCGATCTTGTCGAACCAGCCGTAATGGTTGTCGCGCATCAGCCGTGTGGCGTGCGGCACCTGCGCGGATTTGGCGACAACCGCGCCTTTGCTGGGGCCGTGCTCGGCCAGATAGGCGGCGCAGCGCAGCGCCTCTTGCCGGTACGAGGTGACGAGGCCCTGCCGCACGGTGCCGCCCTGATTGGGATCGCCGTGGCGGCGGGTGAATTCGGCCATCAGCCCGGCCTGACGCTTCTTGATCTTGCGGGGCTGGAACGGCGCGGGATCGTGGTGGACCTGGAGTTCCTGGCTGTCGGGATGCACCGAGATCACCCCCAGACCCAGCCGTTTGCACAGCGCCAGATTGGCCTTGAACGCCCGCCAACCGGGTTTGCCCGACCAGCGCGGCACGGCGACATAGACCTGATCCGTCACCGATTGCCGCGCGGTGGCCTGGTGCAGCAGGGTCAACGAAAAGCCGGTCTTCAGCTCGACGATCACCGGGTCATCGCCGTCGCGCAAGGCCATCACGTCGGCGGCGCCGATCTCGGATTTCACCTGATACCCCAAGGCCTCGAAAAAGGCCTTCACGGGCGGGTAAAGATCGGTTTCGGCAAATTTCGGCATGGTCCGGTTCCGATTGCCGCAGCGCGGCATGAGCAGGTGACAAAGCCCCATCTGATGCGTATAAGGCGCGCAAAACAACCCCATTCGAATAGGAATCCGCAATGACCATCCAGGTTTTCGGCCACAAATCCCCTGACACCGACTCGACCGGATCGCCCATCGTCTGGGCCTGGTACCTGAACGAAGTCAAAGGCACCGCCGCCAAACCCGTGCTGCTGGGCGAACCCAACACCGAAGCCGCCTTTGTTCTGAAGCGCTGGAACCTGGACAAGCCCGAGATCATCAGCGGCGTCGACGCCGGTGCGCCGGTCGTCATCGTGGACACCAACAACCCCGCCGAGCTGCCCGCCGACATCAACAAGGCCGACATCCTGGCAATCATCGACCACCACAAGCTGGTCGGCGGCCTGGAAACCAAAGGCCCGATCGACATCACCATCCGTCCGCTGGCCTGCACCGCCACCATCATGGTCGACCTGATGGGCGACGACGCCGCCAAGATGCCCGACGCCATCAAGGGCGCGGCGCTGAGCTGCATCATCTCGGACACGCTGGAGTTCCGCTCGCCGACCACCACGCCGCATGACCGCGAAGTCGTCGAGAAACTGGCCGCCGAGCTGGGCATCGACGTCGCCGCCTATGCCGCCGAAATGTTCGAAGCCAAGTCGGACGTGTCGGCGTTCTCGGATGCCGAACTGCTGCGCATGGACTCGAAAGAGTACAACGTGGACGGCAAGGAATTCCGCGTCTCGGTTCTGGAAACCACCGCGCCCAAGCTGATCCTGGACCGCAAGGACAGCCTGATGGCCTCGATGGTGGACGTGGCCAAGGAAGACGGCGCCGACCAGGTGCTGCTGTTCGTTGTGGACATCCTGAACGAAGAAGCCACCCTGCTGGTCCCCAACGATCTGGTGAAAACCGTGGCCGAGAAATCGTTCGGCGCAACCGTGACCGGCGACCTGGTCGTGCTGCCCGGCATCATGTCGCGCAAAAAGCAGATCATCCCGAACCTGAAGGTCTGATCTGCCTTCGATTTGACGGAAAGGGCGCCCCTTTGGGCGCCCTTTTTCGTTCCGGCCGGGGTGGGGCGCAAAATTCTTTCAAAGAATTTTGTCCGGAAACTTTGAAAGTTTCCGGCACCCGGCGTTTTCGGGTGGAGGGGAACCCGCCCGGATGGCATAGGGTTGTCCCACAGATATACCCCAGCCGAAGGCTCGTCTCATGTCCCAGATCATCACCGCCCTGTCCCAGATTTCCGGCCGCTACGACGCGCTGTTCGTGGACCTGTGGGGCTGTGTGCATGACGGCGTGCGCGCCCTGCCCGACGCGGTTGCAGCGCTGCAGGCCTATCGCAAGAAGGGCGGCGTCGTCGTGCTGGTCACCAACAGCCCCAAGCCCCGCAAGGGGGTCGAGGTGCAGCTGAAGAAGTTCGGCGTGCCCGAGGATGCCTGGGACACCATCGCCACCAGCGGCGACTCGGCACGCTCGGCCATGTTCCGGGGGGTCGTCGGTGAAAAGGTGTTCTTCATGGGCGAGTGGGAGCGGGACGAGGAGTTTTTCCAGCCGCTCAAGCTGATCGAAGACCCTCTCGACATCCAGCTGGTCGCGCTGGAAGAGGCCGAGGGCATCGTCTGCTGCGGCCCGTTCGATCCGATGGCGGACCCGGCCACGCTGCGGCCCGAGCTGCTGTACGCCAAGACCAAGGGGATGAAACTGCTCTGCGCCAACCCCGACATCGTGGTGGACCGGGGCGAGGTGCGCGAATGGTGCGCCGGCGCGGTGGCGCGGCTGTACACGGAAATGGGCGGGGAAAGCCTGTTCTTCGGCAAGCCGCACCCGCCGATCTATGATCTGGCGCGACGCCGGCTGTTTGCCTTGGGCCATGACATCCCCGACGCCAACATCCTGGCCATCGGCGACGGCGCACAGACGGATGTGCGCGGCGCGATGGGCGAGGATCTGGACAGCCTGTTCATCAGCGGCGGGCTGGCGCGCGAGAACACCAAGACCACCCACAGCCCCGACCCCGCTGCGCTGGAGACCTATCTGGAGGGCGAAATGGTCGCGCCGACTTATACCATCGGACAACTGCGCTAAGGCCAAATAGGGCTTGCGATTCTGCATTCGCAAAGTAATAAAGTTCCACAAATCGGCGCCCTGGCGTCACGAATATTACTTGCCGAGATTCCGGAGGACGCAGACATGAGCGAGATTCAACGCGGCACCATCTATATCGACGAAATCGAACTGGGCATGAAACGCTCGGTCACCAAGGAAGTCACCGACAAGGACATCGAGATGTTCGCCGAGGTCTCGACCGACCATAACCCGGTGCACCTGGACGACGATTTCGCCAAGGGCACCATGTTCAAGGGCCGCATCGCGCATGGGATGCTGTCGGCGGGGCTGATCTCGGCGGTGATCGGAGAACAGCTGCCGGGCCACGGCACGATCTACATGGGCCAGACGCTGAAATTCCTGGCCCCCGTGCGCCCCGGTGACGTGGTGACGGCCGAGGTCGAAGTGACCGCCGTGATCCCCGAAAAGCGCCGCGTGACGATGGCCACCCGCTGCCTGGTCGGCGGCAAAGAGGTGCTGTCGGGCGAGGCCACTGTTCTGGCCCCCTCGCGCTAAGCGTACAGAAACTGCGCCGGGGCCGCACCGTCCCGGCGCTTCGCGGCTTGCGCGGCGCGGAAATGGGCGCTACGCCTGCCTCATGCGCATCATCCGAGACTACAGCTTTGTGAATGACGCGGACCGGGGTGCCTCGGTCGCGATCGGCAATTTCGACGGGGTTCATCTGGGCCACCGCGCGGTGATCGACATCGCCCGCAAGGCCGGAGAGGCAATCGGCGCGCCGCTGGGCGTGATGACGTTCGAGCCGCACCCGCGCCAGTATTTCGCCCCCGACGCCCCCGCCTTTCGCCTGATGAGCCGCGAGGCAAAAGCGCACCGGCTGGAAAAGCTGGGCGTGCAGAAACTGTACGAGCTGAACTTTAACGCCGCCCTGTCCGGCCTGACGCCCGAAGCCTTTGCGCAGAAGGTGATCAAGGACGGGCTGGGGCTGAAACATGTCGTCGTGGGTGCGGATTTCTGTTTCGGCAAGGGGCGCAAAGGCTCGGTCGCGGATCTGAAGCGGTTCGGGGTCGAGATGGGCTTTGGCGTCACCGTGGCCGAGCTGGTCGAGGGGGACACGGGCGAGGTGTCCTCGACCGCGATCCGGCAGGCGCTGAGCGATGGCCGCCCCCGCGATGCGGCGGCGATGCTGGGGCATTGGCACCGGATGGACGGCACCGTGATCGGCGGCGATCAACGCGGGCGCGATCTGGGTTTCCCGACGGCGAACATGAATATCGACGGGCTGCACCAGCCGAAATTCGGCGTCTACGCGGTGCTGGTGGACGTGCTGGAAGGCCCGCACAAGGGCAGCTATCACGGCGCGGCCAGCCTTGGGATGCGGCCGATGTTCAACGGACAGTCGCCCAACCTTGAGACCTATATCTTTGATTTCAAAGGCGATATCTACGGCGCGCCGATCTCGGTCGGGCTGGTGGATTACCTGCGCCCCGAGGCCAAGTTCGACAGTCTGGACGCACTGATCACCCAGATGGATGCCGATTGCGACAAGGCGCGGCAGATCCTGGCGGCGCTATGACCGCCCTGCGCCCCCGGTTCTGGGAAACGATCCCGCCTGAGAAGATGACCCGCGACGAGTGGGAGGCCCTGTGCGACGGCTGCGGCAAATGCTGCCTGAACAAGCTGGAGGACGAGGAAACCGGCGTCGTGGTGCTGACCCGCGTGGCGTGCCGCCTGCTGGACGACGACAGCTGCCGGTGCAGCCAATACCCGATCCGCCACCAGTTCGTGCCCGAATGCATCGTGCTGAAACCCGGCAATATCGACGACAACCTGTACTGGATGCCCGAAACCTGCGCCTATAAGCTGCTGTGGACGGGCAAACGGCTGTTCGACTGGCACCCGCTGATCTCGGGCGATGCAGACAGCGTGCACCGGGCGGGGGTCTCGGTGCAGGGCATGACGGTGCCCGAGTTCGAAATCGACGAGGACGACTGGGAAGAATACATCATCGAGGAGCCGACCTGATGTTTTTTGCATCCGACAATTCCGGGCCTGTTCACCCGCAGGTGATGGCCGCTGTGCAGGCCGCGAACGAGGGCTACGCGCTGGGATACGGCGCCGATGCGCAGATGACCGAGGTGCGCGCGACGCTCCGCGATCTGTTCGAGGCCCCCGAGGCGGCGGTCTATCTGGTGGCGACGGGGACGGCTGCAAACTCGCTGGCCTTGGCGACGCTGTGCCAGCCGTGGCAGACGGTGTTCTGCGCCCCCCACGCGCATATCCACGAGGATGAGTGCAACGCGCCGGAGTTCTACTCGGGCGGGGCCAAGCTGACGCTGGTCGGGTCCGAGGACCGGATGACGGCGGACGCGCTGCGCGCGACGATTCTGGCCGAGGGCACGCGGGGCGTTCACGGGCCGCAGCGCGGTCCGGTCAGCATCACGCAGGTGACGGAACGCGGGCAGGTCTATTCGCTGGACGAGCTGCAGGCGCTGACGGCTGTGGCCAAGGAATTCGGGCTGCCCGCCTTTATGGACGGGGCGCGGTTTGCGAATGCGCTGGTGGCACTTGACTGCTCGCCCGCCGAGATGACGTGGAAATCTGGCATCGACGCGGTGTCGTTTGGCGGCACCAAGAACGGTTGCATGGGCGTCGAGGCGGTGGTGATCTTCGACCCGGCCAAGGCGTGGGAATTCGAGCTGCGCCGCAAACGCGGGGCGCATTTGTTCTCGAAACACCGGTATCTGTCGGCGCAGATGCAGGGCTATCTGCGGGACGGGCTGTGGCTGGACACCGCGCGGGCGGCCAATGCGGCGGCCGAGCGGCTGGAGGCCGGGCTGGCCGGTGTTGCGGGGGTCAAGCTGCTGTTCCCCCGGCAAGCCAACATGCTGTTCATCGACGCGCCGCGCGCGTGGCACCAACGGATGCAGGCGGCCGGCGCGGTCTATTACATCACGCGCGGCGAGCTGGAGGGGGATGACCCCGACGAGCTGTTGACCGGGCGGTTCGTCTGCGACTGGTCGATCGGCGCGGCGCGCGTCGATCAGTTCCTGGCGCTGGCGCAGGGCTAGGCCGGAACGCCCCCCAGGAAATCACGGATCAGGGTGCCCACCTCTTGGGGGTGGGTGATCGGCAGCATGTGGCCGCTGTCAGGGACGATCACGCGGCGCGCATGTGGCAGGCGGCGTTCCAGCCCTTCGTTGACCAGACCCAGAATCTCGGGCGATTTCGCGCCTTCCAGCAGCAGCGTCGGGTAGGGAATGGTTTCCAGCGCGCCGGACGACAGCATGCGGCCCGAATCCTCCTCGACCGCGGGACGGGCCGAGATGATGGCGCCGAACCGCTTGGTCATGTTCTGGCGCATCTGTTCGGGCAGGCTGTCCCACGGCATATCCTCGTCGCCCCACAGCTCGTTGAACGCCTTGGTGGCGGCGGTCATGTCGCCGCGCGCCATCGCCTCCATCTGGGCGGCCTCGCGGGCGCGGTGACGCTCTAGCAATCCCGGCACATCGGCGAAGGCAACGGCGAAGAACACCGGCTCGATCAGGGTGAGGGAGCGGACGAGTTGGGGATGCTCGATCGCTAGGCGCAGGGCGACGGTGCCGCCGAAACTGTGGCCGATCACGTCAACGGGGCCGGCGGGGAAATCAGCCGCCATCGCAGTGGTGACGGCCTGAATGTCGGCGCGGTTGTCCCAATCGTCGGACCGGCCGTGGCCGGGGATGTCGAAGGCGGTCATGTGCAGCAGGTCGGACAATTGCCCGGCCAGCGCCGTCCACGCCCCCGAATGCGACAGCGAGCAATGGATCATCAACGCCTCGCGCGGGCCATGCCCGAATTCGCGCCAGAAAGTCGGGTAGCCCCCGCGAGTGTCTTTAGGCATGGATCAGAGATTTCCCTGCAAGTGTTGATCGAGGTCGTCCAGACTGTCCTGACCCCAGAATTTCTGCCCGGAATCAACCACGTAGAACGGAGATCCAAAGACCCCCGTCGACACGGCGCTTTCCAGGTTGGCGGCGTAGGCTTCGGCCCCGGCCAGCATGCCGGTCAGGGTCAGCGAGGGGTCGAAGCCGTGGGTCTTCAGCGCGGCGCCGATGACGGCATCGTCCGAGATGTCCTGCTCTTCAACCCACGAAGCGCGCAGCAGGCCGTGCACCAGCCCGCCCAGATCGCCGCCGCCAGCCGATTGCGCCGCGATGATCGCGTAGGACGCGGGCGCGGCATTCACGGGCCAGAAGGCGGGCTTCATGTTCAAGGGCATCCCCAGCTTGCGTGCGGTGCGCGGCAGAACCTGCGCGCGATAGTCGATCCGCGAGGGGTGACGCTGCCCAACAGGCACGCCGCCAGTTCGCGGGAATGCGGCCATCAAATCAAACGGTTTGTAGGTGATACTTGCGCCGTTGCGCTGCGCGATCTCCTCTAACCGGGTGCCCGCCAGATAGGTATACGGCGACAGCATCGAGAAATAGTAATCAATATGTGGCATTTGTGCCCCTCCCCCATGTGCATAGCTTTGCCTGACCGTAGTCAGATGCTAAGGGGTGTCAACGTCACGAATCTGTCATTCCGACCGCTCAGGCCGACCACTCTGGGGAAGCACTCACAATGCCCAATCTGAACGAACCGAAGCTGATTGCCGGGAACGCCAACCTGCCACTGGCGAAATCCATCGCGCGCCGCATGTCCATCCATCGTGGAATGAACATCGGGCTGGTCAACGCCCGCGTCGAGCGGTTCAACGACCAGGAAATCTTTGTCGAGATGTATGAAAACGTCCGCGGCGAAGACATGTTCATCATTCAGCCGACCTCGAACCCGGCGAACGACAACCTGATGGAGCTGCTGATCATCACCGACGCGCTGCGCCGGTCGTCGGCCGCCCGGATCACCGCCGTGATCCCCTATTTCGGCTATGCCCGCCAGGACCGCCGCACCAAGGCCCGCACGCCCATCAGCGCCAAGCTGGTCGCCAACATGATGGTCGAGGCCGGGATCGAGCGCATCCTGACGCTGGACCTGCACGCCGCACAGATCCAGGGCTTCTTCGACATTCCGGTGGACAACCTGTATGCCAGCCCGATCTTCGCGCTGGACATCAAGGCCCAGTTCGAGGGCAGCCTGCAGGACGTGATGGTCGTGTCGCCCGACGTCGGCGGCGTGGCCCGCGCGCGCGAGCTGGCCAAACGTATCAACGCCCCGCTGTCGATCGTGGACAAACGCCGCGAAAAGCCGGGTGAAGTGGCCGAAATGACCGTGATCGGTGACGTGCGCGGCAAGAAGTGCATCATCGTCGATGACATGTGCGACACCGCCGGCACGCTGTGCAAGGCCGCCGAGATCCTGATGGAACACGGCGCGACCGAGGTGCACTCGTATATTTCGCACGGGGTTCTGTCGGGCCCGGCGGTGGAACGGATCACCAACTCGGTGATGAAGTCGCTGGTGATCACCGACTCGATCCAGCCGACCGAGGCCGTGCTGAACACCCCCAACATCCGCATCCTGCCGACCGCACCGATGTTCGCCCAGGCGATCCTGAACATCTGGAACGGCACCTCGGTGTCGTCGCTGTTCGAGACCGAGACGCTGGAGCCGATCTACGAAGGCCAGTTCAAGCCCTGATCGGGCTTAGACGTCCCACATATCCTCGTCGCGGGCCTGCCCGATTGCCAGCCAACTGGCGCGGGCCCGCGCGATCCGCGTGTTTCCCCAGGTGCGAAACACGATCTCGAACCCCTTCGGCGTGATCTTGTCCGCAAAGATGTCGCCGCGCACGTTCGTCGAATAATCCACATCCCACAGTGACAACGCGACCTGCACCACCGGCGCCTCGGCAAAGGGGGTGTCGAAACGCACCTTGGTGCGGCGCTCGCGATTGCCCTGCTCGGTCCACATTGGCCCGCCCGAGGAGAAATCCTCGAACAGATCCTCGTTGCCCTGGGCAATCCCCACGCGGCCAGCGTTCAGAGTTTTCATGTCGCGCTTCCGTTCTGTGCAGCAACGATTTTTTACGCGGCACGGGGTTCAGGGCAAGGAAAAAGGCCCCGCACTGCGGGGCCTTTTCCAAGTGTCTTAGCGGTTTGCGCCGTCTCAGAGGTTCGAGACGTTCGGGTCCAGACCGATATGGGTGCCCATTGCGACCATGTCGGCCAGCAGCTTGGCTGCATCATCGACCGGACCGGGTTCGTTCTTGAACACTTCTTTGGCCTTGTTCAGCGCATCCGAAGCCGCCTTGAGCATCTCGTTCAGATGCTCTTGGGTCACTTCGGCACGCGGGATGGCGCGTTCGGCCAGGACCGAGATCCCGTCAGCAGTGATTTCGGCGAAACCGCCGGTCACCACGTATTCGGTCTCGCCCGCCGGACCCGTCACCCGCAGAACGCCGGGGCGCAGGGTGGTGATGGTCGGGGCATGGCCGGCCATCGCCGTCATGTCACCGGCCGCACCCGGGATCTGAACCTGTTCAGCCTGAAGCGAAGCAAGGCTCCGCTCGGGGCTGACCAGATCGAATTGCACAGTCTCAGCCATTTGGGCCCTCCTTAGGCGGCCTCAGCTGCCAGCTTCTCTGCTTTTGCGATCACTTCCTCGATGCCGCCAACCATGTAGAAGGCTGCCTCGGGCAGGTGGTCGTATTCGCCAGCGACAACGGCCTTGAACGACGAGATCGTGTCTTCCAGGGGAACCTGAACGCCGTCCGAACCGGTGAACACTTTTGCCACGTCGAAGGGCTGCGACAGGAAACGCTGGATCTTACGAGCGCGCTGAACGGTCAGTTTGTCTTCTTCCGACAGTTCGTCCATGCCCAGGATCGCGATGATGTCCTGCAGCGACTTGTAGCGCTGGAGGATACCCTGAACCTGGAAGGCCACGTTGTAGTGCTCTTCGCCAACGACGGCCGGGTCCATCAGACGCGAGGACGAGTCGAGCGGGTCCACGGCGGGGTAGATGCCGAGTTCCGAGATCGCACGCGACAGAACGGTGGTTGCGTCGAGGTGGGCGAAGGTGGTTGCCGGCGCGGGGTCGGTAAGGTCGTCCGCGGGAACGTACACGGCCTGGATCGAGGTGATCGAGCCGTTCTTCGTCGAGGTGATGCGTTCCTGCATCGCACCCATGTCGGTGGCCAGCGTCGGCTGGTAGCCCACTGCCGAGGGGATACGACCCAGCAGTGCCGACACTTCGGAACCTGCCTGGGTAAAGCGGAAGATGTTGTCCACGAAGAACAGAACGTCGGTACCGGACTGGTCACGGAACTGTTCTGCCAGGGTCAGACCGGTCAGAGCAACACGAGCACGTGCCCCCGGAGGTTCGTTCATCTGGCCGTAAACCAGTGCCACCTGCGATTCTTCCAGGTTATCGGGCTTGATAACGTTGGATTCGATCATCTCGTGGTACAGGTCGTTCCCTTCACGGGTCCGTTCACCAACACCTGCGAACACCGAGAAACCCGAGTGCACTTTTGCGATGTTGTTGATCAGTTCCATGATCAGAACGGTCTTGCCCACGCCGGCGCCGCCGAACAGGCCGATCTTGCCGCCCTTCGAGTAGGGAGCCAGCAGGTCGATGACCTTGATGCCGGTGACCAGGATTTCCGATTCAGTCGACTGTTCGTTGAACTCGGGTGCGGGCTGGTGGATGGCGCGGGTCTCGGTCGCGTTGACCGGGCCCTTTTCGTCCACGGGCTCGCCCACGACGTTCAGAATGCGGCCCAGGGTCGCGTTGCCGACGGGAACCGAGATCGGACCGCCGGTGTCGGTGACTGCCTGACCGCGAACCAGACCTTCGGTTGCGTCCATTGCGATGGTACGAACGGTGTTTTCACCCAGGTGCTGGGCAACTTCCAGAACCAGTTTCTTACCATTGTTTTCGGTGTTCAGTGCGTTGAGGATCTCCGGCAGGTGATCTTCGAACTGCACGTCCACAACGGCGCCGATCACCTGAGTGATTTTGCCTTTTGCGTTTGCCATGTGTCGTATCTCCGGTTCTTAGAGCGCTTCGGCGCCCGAGATGATTTCAATAAGCTCGTTGGTGATCACGGCCTGACGCGAGCGGTTGAACTCGATGGTCAGTTGGTCGATCATGTCACCCGCGTTGCGCGTCGCGTTGTCCATGGCGGACATGCGCGCCCCCTGTTCCGACGCCGCATTTTCCAGCAGAGCCGAGAAGATCTGGGTGGCGACACCACGCGGCAGCAGGTCAGCCAGGATGGCCTCTTCATCCGGCTCGTAGTCGTACAGGGTGGCGGCCGCATCGGCTTCGCCCTGCTCGAACTTGGCAGGAATGATCTGCTGCACGGTCGGGATCTGCGAGATCACCGACTCGAAGCGGTTGAAAAAGATCGTGGCCACATCGAACTCGCCCGCGTCGAAACGGTTGAGCAGATCACGCGCGATGTTCTGCGCGTTCACGTAGCCGATGGTTTTCACCTCGGACAGATCCACGTGACCAACGGACAGATGCCCCAGGTCCCGCTTCAGCTGTTCACGGCCTTTCTTGCCGACGGTCAGGATCTTGACCGTCTTGCCCTGTGCCAGCAGCTGTTGCGCCTTGGCACGGGCGGTTTTCACGATCGAGCTGTTGAAGCCGCCGCACAGGCCGCGTTCAGCAGTCATCACGACCAGCAGATGAACCTGGTCGTTGCCGGTGCCGCTCAGCAGTTTCGGAGCACTGTCCGAACCACCAACCGACGCGGCCAGCCCGGACAGAACGGCGTTGAACCGTTCTGCGTAGGGACGACCGGCTTCGGCAGCTTCCTGCGCGCGGCGAAGTTTCGCCGCGGCAACCATCTGCATGGCCTTGGTGATCTTACGAGTGTTTTTCACACTCTCGATCCGGTTTTTAAGGTCCTTAAGACTCGGCATCGCCTCGTCCCCCCTTAAGCGAAGTCAGCTGCGTATTCGTCCAGCGCGGCACGAACCTTGGCCTCGGCGTCGCCCTTGATCTTGGGGTCGTCCTTGGTCAGCCACTCCAGCAGGTCAGCGTGCTTGCCGCGCAGGTGCGACAGCAGGCCAGCTTCGAAGCGACCCACGTCCTTGACGGCCACTTTGTCCAGGTAGCCGTTGGTGCCGGCGTAGATCACGCAGACGATTTCGGCGTTGGTCAGCGGCGAGTACTGGGGCTGCTTCATCAGCTCGGTCAGACGCGCACCACGGTTCAGCAGACGCTGGGTTGCAGCATCCAGGTCCGAACCGAACTGGGCGAAGGCCGCCATTTCGCGGTACTGAGCCAGCGACAGTTTCACCGGGCCAGCGACCGACTTCATGGCGTTGGTCTGAGCCGACGAACCCACACGCGACACCGACAGACCGGTGTTCACAGCAGGACGGATACCCTGGTAGAACAGTTCGGTTTCCAGGAAGATCTGGCCGTCGGTGATCGAGATCACGTTGGTCGGGATGAACGCGGACACGTCGCCGCCCTGGGTTTCGATGACGGGCAGTGCGGTCAGCGAGCCTGCGCCGTGATCTTCGTTCAGCTTTGCCGAACGCTCCAGCAGGCGCGAGTGCAGGTAGAACACGTCGCCCGGGTATGCTTCACGTCCCGGCGGACGACGCAGCAGCAGCGACATCTGACGATATGCAACGGCCTGCTTCGACAGGTCATCGTAGATGATCAGGGCGTGACGGCCGTTGTCGCGGAAGTATTCTGCCATTGCGGTTGCGGCGTAGGGCGCCAGGAACTGCATGGGCGCGGGGTCCGAAGCGGTTGCTGCGACGACGATCGAGTATTCCATCGCGCCGTTTTCTTCCAGCTTCTTCACCAGCTGTGCCACGGTCGAACGCTTCTGGCCGACTGCGACGTACACGCAGTACAGCTTCTTCGACTCGTCCGAGCCGGCTGCGTCGTTGTAGACTTTCTGGTTCAGGATGGCGTCCAGAGCAACGGCGGTTTTGCCGGTCTGACGGTCGCCAATGATCAGTTCGCGCTGGCCGCGGCCGATCGGGATCATTGCGTCAACCGACTTCAGGCCGGTTGCCATCGGCTCGTGCACCGATTTACGGGGAATGATGCCGGGGGCCTTCACGTCGGCAACGCGACGCTCGGATGCAACGATCGGACCTTTGCCGTCCAGCGGGTTGCCCAGACCGTCGACGACGCGGCCCAGCAGGGCTTCGCCTGCGGGAACGTCCACGATGGCGTTGGTGCGCTTGACGGTGTCACCTTCTTTAATGTCACGGTCCGAACCGAAGATCACGATACCGACGTTATCGCTTTCCAGGTTCAGGGCCATGCCCATGATCCCGCCGGGGAACTCGACCATCTCACCCGCTTGGATGTTGTCGAGGCCGTACACGCGGGCAATACCGTCACCGACGGAGAGCACGCGACCGACTTCGGCGACTTCGGCTTCCTGACCGAAGTTCTTGATCTGGTCCTTCAGGATCGCAGAAATCTCTGCAGCTTGGATACCCATTTATCCGACCTCTTTCATTGCATTCTGGAGGGAGTTCAGCTTGGCACGGATCGACGTGTCGATCATCTTCGAGCCCACTTTGACGACGAGGCCACCGATGAGGGATTCATCGACAGCCGCATTGATCTTCACAGTCTTGCCCACGCGCTCGGACAGGGTCTTGGCCAGCTTGTCCGATTGGGTCTTGGTCAGCGCCTTGGCGCTGGTGACTTCTGCAGTCACTTCGCCTTTTTCTTCGGCGATCAGGGCCTGCAGCGCAGCCAGCAGAGCCGGCAGAACAAACAGGCGGCGTTTCTGAGCCATCACGCTCAGGCCGTTTTTCAGGACGGGCATCATACCCATCTTGTCGGCGATAGCAGCAATGGCGGCGCCTTGCTGTTCGCGCGAAATCATCGGCGACGAAATCATGGACGACAGGTCTGCGCTGTCAGCCAGCGCGGCACCCAGATCCGTGACATTGGTTTCCAGATCGGCAAGGGCGTTGCCCTCTTTGGCGATCTCGAAGATGGCGGTGGCATAGCGCGCGGCGATGCCGGAGGAAATCGAAGCTGGTTCGGACACGTCCACCCTTCCGACTATTCTGGCCCTGTCCGAAACCCCGATGATTCCGGTTAGGGGCGTTTAGACCCTTGATTTGCGTCAAAGTATCGAAATCGGCGTGGGTGTAGCAGAGCAAACCCAACCTAGCAACCTGCTATGACAACGCGGTATACAATTGAATACCGTTAAAATTCAACATGTTAAGTTAAGTGCGACCGTTTGCACCTGTTTTTCGGATGCATTTTTTTCGGCAAATTGCAGAATTTGGGCAACGCGATTGAACAGCCGGGTCAATGCGTTACCGCTATCACTCCAGTAACAATGATGTGACGCGACGGAATCTGCGGATTCAGGGCTGTTCCGGGGCCAGATTCGAGGGTGTACGGACGCAGCGCGGGGATCGCAGGATTCGTTACAATTCGGTCCCGGTTCAGACCGGCTTTGCCTCTTTCGCGGCGGTCGGGTTGAGGATCGACAGCGGCCTGCGGACCGCCTCTTTCAGGCCGGGGCCGCTGGGGGCGTGGACGCGTTTGGTGGCCTCGACCATGATGACGCCCCCCGCCACAACGACGGAAAACGAGGCGCCCAGGCGCTCCCACATCTCTCCGGTCTTGCGCCAGAAGCGGCGGTGCGAGGGTGGCTGGTAAAGCGTGGTCGCGGTGCGCTCGGGCATGAAGTTGCGGCGCTTCAGTTGCGTTTCCAACTGGCCCAGCGTGTAGGGGCGGCCATAGCCGAACGGCGTCAGGTCGCTGCGGGACCACAGGCCGGCGCGGTTGGGCACGATGAACATCGCCTTGCCACCCGGCCCCAGCACGCGCCAACATTCATCCAGCAGCGCCGAGGGCTGTTCGGATGTTTCCAGCCCATGCATGACGACCAGCCGGTCAACATGGCCGGTTTCGATCGGCCACAGGGTTTCCTCGCACAGGACGGACACGTTGGGCATCCCCGCCGGCCAGGACATCACCCCCTGCGGGCCGGGCATCAGGGCGGTGACGCGTCGTGCATCGGCCAGATAGGGGCGCAGCAGCGGCGCGGCAAAGCCGAACCCCACCACGGTTTGCCCCTGCGCCTCGGGCCAGAGGGCCAGCAATTGATCGCGCACGGCCTTCTGTGCCGCCCGCCCAAGGGTGCTGCGGTAATAGAAATTGCGCAGATCCTGCACATCAAGATGCATTGCGGCCAGCCCCGAGGTTCGCCTAGTCTGGGGTCAACAATACCCAACAGCGAAGGAAACGCCATGCCTCTTGAGCTTGTCACAGTGCCCTGCCTGAAGGACAACTACGCTTTCCTGATACATGACGCTGAAACAGGCGAAACCGCGGTGATCGACGTTCCCGAGGCCGGACCGATCCGGGCCGAGCTGGACCGGCGCGGCTGGAAACTGTCGCATATCCTGCTGACGCATCACCATTGGGACCATATCGATGGCGTCCCCGACCTGCTGTCCAGCTACCCCGCACAGGTGGTCGGCGCACAGGCCGATGCCCACCGCCTACCCCCGCTGGATATCGCGGTGGCCGAGGGCGACAGCATTCAGATCGGTGGCGAAAAGGGTCAGGTGATCGACGTGTCCGGGCACACGGTGGGGCATATCGCGTTCCACTTTGCCGACAGCAAGTTGCTGTTCACCGCCGACAGCCTGATGGCCCTGGGCTGCGGCCGCCTGTTCGAAGGCACCCCGGACCAGATGTTCGGCAGCCTGTCCAAGCTGGCGGTGCTGCCGGGGGATACGGTGGTGTGCTCGGGGCATGAATATACCGCCTCGAACGGGCGGTTCGCGCTGACGGTGGACCCCGACAATGCCGCGCTGAAGGCCCGCGTGCAGGCCGTGGCCGAGGCGCGCGACGCAGGCCAGCCGACCGTGCCCTCGCTGCTGTCCGAGGAATTGGCGACGAACCCCTTCCTGCGCGGCCACACGCCCGGCGTACAGGCAGCGGCTGAAATGGTCGGCACCGATCCCGCGCGGGTGTTCGCCGAGGTCCGCAAACGCAAGGATAATTTCTGATGCCCCGCCCAGACGAAGGGCAACTCGACCCATTGTGAAAGAAAAACAACAAAAAACACTTGAAGCCCGGTGCGGATAGACCAAACTTTAAACTTATGAGGCCAAGGTTGGTCGAACGTACCGTTTGCCCGGCCCAGATCAGAAGGAGCACCCGAAGTGCCTTCATTCTCGAACACGCTTGAACAGGCAATCCATGCGGCATTGGCACTGGCCAACGCCCGCAGGCATGAATTCGCAACGCTGGAGCACCTGCTGCTGGCGCTGATCGACGAACCCGACGCGCTGCGCGTGATGAAGGCGTGCTCGGTCGACACCGACGAGCTGCGCACCACGCTGGTGGAATTCATCGACGAAGACCTGTCGAACCTTGTCACCGATATCGACGGATCCGAGGCGGTGCCCACCGCCGCCTTCCAGCGCGTGATCCAGCGCGCGGCGATCCATGTGCAATCCTCGGGCCGGACCGAGGTGACGGGCGCGAACGTGCTGGTCGCCATCTTTGCCGAGCGCGAGTCGAACGCCGCCTATTTCCTGCAGGAACAGGACATGACGCGCTATGACGCGGTGAATTTCATCGCCCACGGCGTCGCCAAGAACCCCGCCTTCGGCGAGCAGCGCCCCATCAGCGGCGCGCAGGACGAGGACGAAGGCCACTCCAACACCGGCGCGGCAGGCCCCGAAACCGTCGAGGCCAAGGAATCCGCGCTGGCCAAGTATTGCGTCGATCTGAACGCCAAATCGCGCAAGGGCGACGTGGACCCGCTGATCGGCCGCGACCAAGAGGTCGAGCGCTGCATCCAGGTGCTGTGCCGCCGCCGCAAGAACAACCCGCTGCTGGTGGGCGACCCGGGCGTCGGCAAGACCGCCATCGCCGAGGGGCTGGCGCGCAAGATCGTGCAGGGCGAAACGCCCGAAGTGCTGTCAGAGACCACCATCTTCTCGCTGGATATGGGCGCGCTGCTGGCCGGCACCCGCTATCGCGGCGATTTCGAGGAACGCCTGAAGGCCGTGGTGACCGAGTTGGAAAACCACCCCGACGCGGTGCTGTTCATCGACGAGATTCACACGGTGATCGGCGCGGGCGCGACCTCGGGCGGGGCGATGGACGCATCGAACCTGCTGAAACCCGCATTGCAGGGCGGCAAGCTGCGCTGCATGGGCTCGACCACCTACAAGGAGTTCCGCCAGCATTTCGAAAAGGACCGCGCGCTGAGCCGCCGGTTCCAGAAGATCGACGTGAGCGAACCCTCGGTCGAGGATACGATCAAGATCCTCAAGGGCCTGAAACCCTATTTCGAGGAACACCACGGCGTGCGTTACACCGCCGACGCGATCAAATCGGCGGTGGAACTGTCGGCGCGCTACATCAATGACCGCAAGCTGCCCGACAAGGCGATCGACGTGATCGACGAGGCGGGCGCGGCCCAGCATCTGGTCGCGGAATCCAAGCGCCGCAAGACCATTGGCCCGAAAGAGATCGAGGAAGTCGTGGCGAAAATCGCCCGCATCCCCCCGAAGAATGTCTCGAAAGACGACACCGAGATGCTCAAGGATCTGGAGGCCAGCCTCAAGCGCGTGGTCTTTGGTCAGGATGCCGCGATCGAGGCGCTGTCGAGCGCGATCAAACTGGCCCGTGCCGGCCTGCGCGAGCCCGAAAAGCCCATCGGCAACTACCTGTTCGCGGGCCCGACCGGCGTCGGCAAGACCGAGGTTGCCAAGCAATTGGCCGACACGCTGGGCGTCGAGCTGCTGCGCTTCGACATGTCGGAATACATGGAGAAACACGCGGTTTCACGCCTGATCGGCGCGCCTCCGGGCTATGTCGGGTTCGATCAGGGCGGGATGCTGACGGACGGTGTCGACCAACACCCCCATTGCGTGCTGCTGCTGGACGAGATGGAGAAGGCCCACCCCGACGTCTACAACATCCTGTTGCAGGTTATGGACCACGGCAAACTGACCGACCATAACGGTCGGACGGTGGATTTCCGCAACGTGATCCTGATCATGACCTCGAACGCGGGGGCTGCCGAACAGGCCAAGGCCGCGATCGGGTTTGGCCGCGACCGCCGCGAGGGTGAGGACACCGCCGCGATCGAGCGAACCTTCACCCCCGAATTCCGCAACCGTCTGGACGCCGTGATCAGCTTCCAGCCGCTGCCGAAAGAGGTGATCCTGCAGGTCGTCGAGAAGTTCGTGCTGCAACTGGAGGCGCAGCTGATGGACCGCAACGTCCATATCGAACTGTCGCGCCCCGCCGCCGAATGGCTGGCCGACAAGGGTTACGACGACAAGATGGGGGCACGCCCGCTGGCGCGCGTCATCCAGGAACACATCAAGAAACCGCTGGCCGAGGAACTGCTGTTCGGCCAACTGGCCAAGGGCGGCGTGGTGCATGTCGGCGTGAAAGACGGCAAGATCGACCTGCAAATCGACGGCCCCGCGCAGAAACGCCTGTCGGGCAACAAGCCGCCGCTGCTGACCGCGGACTGATGCGGTTCGCGGCCCTGACCGCGCTTTGCTCCCTCGCCATGCCTGCCATGGCGGGGGAGTTTTCATTGCGCCAACCCATTGATTGCAGGCTGGGTGAGACGTGCTTCGTCCAGCAATATGTCGACCACGACCCCGGCCCCGGCGCGCTGGATTTCACCTGCGGCCCGCAAAGCTATGACGGCCACAAGGGCACCGATTTCGGCCTGCCCAGCTTTGCCGCGATGCGGGCGGGCGTGAACGTGTTGGCCTCGGCGCCCGGAGTCGTCATGGGCCTGCGCGACGGTGAGCCGGATACCGGCATCGGCCCCGGCACCCAGGACAAGGAATGCGGCAACGGTGTCGTGCTGGACCACGGCGACGGCTGGCAGACGCAGTATTGCCACATGAAGCGCGGCTCGGTCACAGTGCGCAAAGGCCAAAAGGTCGAAGCGGGCGCGATGCTGGGGCAGGTCGGGTTTTCCGGCCAGACGCAATTCCCGCACGTGCACCTGTCTGTGCGCCGCAATGGCCAGGTCGTCGATCCGTTCGACCCGGACGGCAAGATTACCTGCGGCACGCCCGAGACGCGGACGCTGTGGCAGACGCCCCTGCCCGTTTCGCCCGGCGGGATGATCAGCGCGGGCTTCGCACCGCAAGTGCCTGGGTTTGACGCGGTCAAAGACGGCTCGGCCGGCGATGAGCAGATGAGCGCGCAAGCCCCCGCTTTGGTGGTCTGGGGCTATGCGTTCGGAAGCCGCCCCGGCGACAGCCTGCGGATCGAGATCATCGGCCCCGATGGCCCATTCCTGCAAACCGTGACGCCGCTGGACAAGGCACAGGCGCAGTTTTTCCGGGCGGCCGGGAAAAAGCGGCCGACGCAGGGTTTCACGCAGGGCCGCTATCAGGGCTATATCGCCTTGATCCGAAACGGGAAAATCGTGGATGACATCACCGCGCACGTCACGCTGCGGTGATTATTTCTCGGTCAGTTTCAGCTCGATCCGGCGGTTCTGGGCGCGCGCTTCGGCGGTGTCGGCGGGGTTGACGGGCTGATACTGCCCGAACCCGTTCGCGCTGAGCCGATCCGGCGGCATCCCCAGCCCCATCAGGTCACGCACCACCGACAGCGCACGTGCCTGGCTCAGTTCCCAGTTATCCGCGTATTCGCCGGTGCCCGACAGCGGCACGTTATCGGTATGGCCATCCACCCGCAGCACCCAGTTGATTTCGCCGGGAATTTCGCTGGCGATCCCGCGCAGGATCTGGGCGATCTTGGCGATCTCCTCGCGCCCGGCAGTGGACAGGTCGGCGCTGCCCGGCTCGAACAGCACCTCGGAGGAAAACACGAAGCGGTCGCCGACGATGCGGACGCCCTGCTTGCCCGACAGCACATCGCGCAGGCGGCCGAAGAAGTCGCTCTTGTACTTCTCGAGGTCTTTCTTCTCGGCCAGAAGGGCTTGCTTTTCCTTCTCCAGACGGATGCGTTCGGCCTCTTCCAGCTCGCGGCGTTTGCGTTCTTCGCTGGCGGCACGGGCCAATGCGGCGTTCAGATCCGAGCCCAGCGTTTCCAGCTGCACCCGCGCGGCGGCATCGCGGTCCTTGTAATCGTCCAGCAGCGCCTGAAGGCTGCCCAGCTGGCTACGCAACGCCGCAACCTGTTGATTCAAAAGGGCCTGTTGGCGTTGCGCCGCGGTCGAGACGGCCTTTTGATCGGCCAGCGCACGCTGCGCGACAGACAGCAGGGCGGCCTGACGCTCGGCCTCGGTCATCTGGGTGTTGGCGGCGTTTTCGGCGGCCAATTTCGCGGCCAAGGCGTTGGCCAGCGCCTTTTGCGCATCAGCCACTTGCCCCTCCAACGCCAGTTTCGCGGCCAACGCCTGCGCCAGACGCGTTTCCAGATCGGATTTCGCGGCGGCGTCCCCCTTGGCGGCAGCCAGTTTCGCCTCGGCTTCGGACAGTTTCACGGTCAGGTCGGCCAACCGGTCCTTGCCCGCTTCGGCCTCGGCCAACGCGGCGGCCAGACGGGCGGCCAGATCGGCCTCGCGCCCCTGCCCCTGTTCCGAGGCGGTCAGAGCGGCGGCCAATCTTGCGGTCAGATCATCGCCTGCGGCCTGCGCGGCGGCCAGCAGGGTCAGGGTGTCCTCGGCCTTCTTGCGCTGCGCCTCAAGCGCCAGGGTCATCGCGGTCAGCTCGGCGTCTGCGTTCTTGAGCTTTTCGCGCAGGGCCTCGGCGGCGGCGGCCTCAAGAATGCGGGTTTTCTCGGCCTCGGACAGGCGGGATTCCAGATCGGCGCGGGCCTGTTCGGTGGCGGCTTGTTCGGTTTTCAGCTGGGCGATCAGGGTCTCCAACGCCTCGCGCTTGGCGGCGGCCAGACGGGCGGCCTCGACCCCCGCATCAATCTCGGATCGCGCTTGCGCCAGCGCCAGTTGCAGGGCCTCGCGCTCGTCGATCAGGGCCTGCTTTTCACCCTCAAGCGACGCGACCGTCCCGAGCGCCTTGTCCCGTTGCGCCAGCAGGGATGCGACCTGCGCCTCGAAATCGGCGATCTTGCCGGCCTGCACGTCGCGTTCGGCACTAAGCGAAGCGATCAGCGCGGCCTGCTGGCGGGCTTTGTCCTGCTCGGCGGACAGGGTGGCGTTCAACTGGCCCAGTTCGGTGGTCAGGTCGGCGGTTTTACGGCGTTCCAGCCCCAGCGCATCGGCCAGCGCGGCGATCTCGCCCGACAGCGCATCCAGCTTGTTTTCCTGCCCCGAGATCGTCTCGCGCAGCACGAATTGCACGACCATGAAAATCGTCAGAACGAACATCAGCACCAGCAACAGGCCGGTCATCGCGTCGACGAAGCCGGGCCAGATTGAGCCCTGGAAACGTTGTCCGGTGCGACGCGACAGGGCCATTTTAGCTGTCCCCGTTGCCTTGCGGGCGGCGGCGCTGGCGCAGAACCTGGGTCAGCGCGGCGATGTCCGTGCGCAGTTCGGCCATGGTTTCCTGACGACCCGCGCTGATTTCCTCAAGAATGCGCAGCAACTGCACGTCGATCGAGCGCAGGCGCATCCGGCTTTCGGCGTCGATGCCGTCGGGTTCGCGTTCGACCATGACCTTGATCAGGTGCTCCTGCCCCTCGGCCATGCGCACGATGGCGTCGTTGGCGCGGGCGGTGCCGGCCATGCGGTCGGTCAGGCGTTCGACCGAAACGGCAAGCGAGGCGAGCTTTTCGTCCACCACGGCGCGGCTGGCATCCGAGGCCATGAACATCTGCTGCATCGCCTCGATCTGGTTGGTCATGTGGTCCAGCACCACCGCCACGGTCGAGCCGTCGCCGTGCCCGTCACTGTCGCCGCTTGCAAAGCCGACGCGGGTGATGGTGGAGAGCCACTCTTCGAGCTCGCGGTAAAAACGGTTCTGGCCGTGGCCGGCGAACAGCTCCAACAGGCCGACGACCAGCGATCCGGCCAGCCCCAACAAGGACGAGCCGAACGCCACGCCCATGCCCGACAGCTGCTGATCAAGCCCCTTCATCAGGCGGTCGAACACCGCGACCCCGGCTTCGCCTTCTTGCGGGGCAAGGCTGCGGATGGTGTCGACCAGCGCGGGAACGGTGGTGGCCAGCCCGTAGAACGTGCCCAAAAGGCCAAGGAAAATCAGAAGGTTGACGATGTAGCGCGTAATCTCGCGCGCTTCGTCGATGCGGGTGGCGACCGAGTCCAGAATGGAACGGGTCGAGGACGAGTTCAGCTGCATCCGCGCCCCACGCGAGCGCAGCAATGCGGCCAGCGGCGCCAGCAGACGGGGCGCGCCCCGGCCGGTCATGTCGACGGCTTCGCCCGCGAACGCCTCGATCCAGCGGACCGAGGTCACCAGTTGCGCCACCTGCCAGAAACAGGCCAGCACCCCCAGCACGAAGACAAACATGATGAACCCGTTCAGATACGGGTTCGCGTCAAACACCGGCAGAATGCGCGGCAGGGCCAGAAACACCACGACGGATGTCAGGCCCAACGCCATGACCATCAGCATGATCTGGCGGACGGGTTGCGAAAATTGCGGCTCGGCCTCGCGGTCTGGCAGCTCCATGGCGGTCAGATCCTGACACTGTTGTTGTTTGTCCGCAGGTTACGGTGGCGCGAGCGTCAAGCCAAGGATTTATGCAAGAATCTCACGCACTCGTGCCGTCAGCCAGTCCAGTTCGTGATCTTGAATCCCCAACTCGTGCAGATGGGCTGCGGTGTTGTACAGGTATTCGGTGTTCGGACCGCGCCCGCCGATGGCATGGGCGATGATATGGGCCTGTTCCTCTAGCGGCAGGCCCCCGCAATATTGGTCGTGCTCGGGGTCGATGATGTAGGTCACCGCAGGCACCTGCCGGCCGTCGCGCAAATGCACGGTCTGCTCGGTCTCAAGGTAGGCCGAGGAGATCAGCTCGCGCTCGCGCAGGTAGGCCAGCACATCGTCCTCTTGCCCGGACCGGACCGAGAAGGCCACGCCGTGGCAGGCGGCATCAACGGCGGCATCCAGCGCCAGCACCAGCCCCGGATCGGCCACGGTGCCGCGATGGTGAATGGACCGCATGCAGAAACTGCGCCGAAACCCCGGCAGATGCGCCAACAGGCGTTGATCGGGGTCGAACCCCGGGTTCCACAGCAGCGATCCGTATCCGAATACCCACAACGTCATGTGACTGGCCCTTTCCTGTGCCCCCCTGTAAACACCACCCGGAGCAGAGAGGAAAGGGCCCCCAATGAAACGCCTGCTGATTGCGATCATCGTCGCGGCCATTGCATGGGCCGGGTACTGGGTGCTGGCCTCTCAGGGGGTGAAGGCGGGCATGACCGCCTGGTTCGAGGACCGCCGCGCCCAAGGCTGGGTGGCCGAGTATGACGACCTGTCCGTCGCGGGCTTTCCCAACCGGGTGGACACCACGTTCACCAATCTGACGCTGGCCGACCCGGGCACCGGATGGGCCTGGGACGCGCCGTTCTTTCAGATGATGACGCTCAGCTACAAGCCCAACCACATCATCGCGATTTGGCCGAACCAGCAGCGCATCTCGACCCCGGATCAGAAATTCGACGTGACCAGCGCCAAGCTGCAGGCCAGCGTCGTGCTGGATCAGGGCAACGCGCTGCCGCTGAACCGCGCCAACCTGGTGGCCGACACGCTGACCTTTGCCGCCGATGAAGGCCAGACCACCACGATGACCGCCCTGCGCGCGGCCATTCACACGGTCGAGGGCGCGCAGGACACTTATGCTTTTGCCGTCGAGGCGGATGGTTTCGCGCCGCCGATGGAGTTGCGCGGCCTGATCGGCGCAGCCGACCTGCCCCGCAGTTTCGACGCGTTGCGCGCGCAGCTCGAGGTCTCGTTCGACGACAACTGGGACCGCCGCGCGATCGAGCAACGCCGCCCGCAACCGACCCGGCTGGACCTGAAACTGGCCGAGGCACGCTGGGGTGATCTGGAGCTGATGCTGGCCGGGGCCGTCGACATCGACGCCGAGGGCGAATTGGACGGGCGCATCACCCTGAAGGCGCGCAACTGGCGGCAGATCGTGCAGATGGCAGTGAAATCGGGCCAGTTGAACGAGACGCTGGGCCAGCAGCTAGAGGACGGGCTGGGCCTGCTGTCGCGCCTGTCGGGCAACCCCAACACGCTGGACGTGCCGCTGGATTTCCGCGCGGGCCTGATTTTCCTGGGGCCGGTGCCGATCGGTCAGGCCCCCCGAGTGGTGTTGCGCTAGGTTATTTGCAGTAGGTGCCACTGCGATAGCGGGCGGTGTCGAAATGGAAATGGTTCCGATGGTAGCGGTCCGATTTCGGGCCCAGAACCGTGCCGAAGGGGCCGCAGGCGGCCTCGTGCAGGTCGCGCAACATGCGACCCTTGCGGCCACGGCCCCAGTCGGATTTCACCGTCACCTCTGACCCGTCGCGCAGGATGACCGCGCCGATATCCACCGCGCGGCCCTTGCCGTGCTCGGAAATGCGCGCGCCCTTTTTGCTGTTGCGGGTCCGGCAGGAATAGCTGGCAAAGATGCGCAGCTTGTCCGCCCCGCCGCCGCGCCGTCCGATGGTCGGCTTCAGCCCGCGCTCCACCCACAGCCGCAACGACTTGGCCGTCGGGCAGTCGATTAGCGCGGCACTGGTCAGCCCGATCCCCGCGACCGAGGTGACACGAACGGCATCCGAAATCCCGCAGCCATCAACCTTGTCCGCGACCTCGCCGACATGGGTGCCCAGAATGGACGGATCACCGCAGACGGAGCCGCGCACATCGTCAAGGATGCGTTCCACCGCGCGATCTTCTAGCCCTGACGGACGCATCCGGGGGCGCAGGGAACGGTAAACAATGGATTTGTCGGGGTTTTTCACGCTGGGCGCCACCCCGATCACCCGGGGCGAGACACGGATGATGACGCCGGGATGCACCTCGCCACGCGCGACGGGACGCAGAGAGGTGGTGGGCGCGTTGGCACTGGCCGAGGCGGCCATGCAGACCGCCCCGATCAGGCCAAGCGCCCAGCCCTTCATTCGGCGGCCTTGCCGCCGCCACGGCCAAAGTCGGGCGCGGCAGTGTCCTGACCCGCGTCGATAATGCCACGACGAATGGCGCGGGTGCGGGTGAAATAGTCGAACAGCTGGTCGCCGTCCCCGGTGCGGATCGCGCGCTGAAGGGCGAACAGTTCCTCGGTGAAGCGGCCCAGAATCTCTAGCGTCGCCTCTTTGTTGGTCAGGAACACGTCGCGCCACATGGTCGGGTCAGACGCCGCGATCCGGGTAAAATCGCGGAAACCGGCGGCCGAGAACTTGATGACCTCCTGATCCGAAACGCGGTTCAGGTCGTCGGCCACGCCCACCATCGTATAGGCGATCAGGTGCGGGATGTGGCTGACCACGGCGCAGACCAGATCGTGGTGCTGCACGTCCATGCGTTCGGTTTTGGCGCCCAGGGCGTGCCAGAAATCCTCTAGCCGGGCGGTCGCGTCCTCGTCTGCGCCATCGGGAACGATCAGGCACCAGCGGTTGTCGAACAGGGTGGCAAAGCCGGATTCGGGGCCGGAATGTTCCGTCCCGGCCATCGGGTGAGTGGGCACGAAATGCACGCCGGCGGGGATGTGCGGGGCGACCGCCTCGATCACCGATTTCTTGACCGAGCCGACATCGCTGACCGTCGCCCCCGGTTTCAGATGCGGCGCGATTTCGGCCATCACCGGCCCCATCGCACCGACCGGCACGCACAGAACGATCAGGTCGGCGTCCTGCACCGCCTCGATCGCCGTGTCGCAAACGCGGTCGCACAGGCCGATCCGCCGCGCGGTGTCGCGCGTGGCTTGCGAGCGCGCATAGCCCGTCACCTCGGCCGCCAGACCGCCCCGTTTCATCGCCCAGAACATCGACGAGGCGATCAGGCCAAGCCCGATCAGCGCGACGCGGTTGTAGATCACGCTCATCTTGCACCGCCTTTGAATTGGCCAATGGCATGGGCCACGCGGCGGCAGGCGGGTTCGTCACCGATGGTGATGCGCAGGCAGTTGGGCAGGCCGTAGCCGCCCACCTTGCGCACGATCAGGCCCTGCGATTTCAGGTAGGTGTCACAGGCGTCCGCCTCCTCTGCGCTGTCGAAACGCGCCAAGATGAAGTTGGTAAAGCTTTCGTCCGACGGCACGCCATGACCGGCCAGCGCCTCGGCCAGCCAGGTCCGCAGGCGGGCGTTGTCGGTGCGGCATTTCTCGGTATAGGCGACGTCGCGCACGGCGGCTTCGGCGGCGGCCAGCTGGGTGTTGGACAGGTTGAACGGCTGGCGCACCCGGTTCAGCACGTCGATGATGGCACGCGGGGCATAGCCCCAGCCGATCCGCAGCCCGCCCAGACCGTAGATCTTGGAGAACGTCCGGGTCATGATCACGTTATCACGGCTGGCGACCAGCGAGGCACCCCCGTCATAGCCCTCGACGAACTCGGCATAGGCGCCGTCCAGCACCAGCAGCGCACCGTCGGGCAGGCCATCGGCCAGCCGGGCGCATTCGTCCAGGTCGATCATCGTTGCGGTCGGGTTGGCCGGGTTGGCGATGAACACGATCCGGGTCTTGTCGTTGCAAGCCGCCAGGATCGCGTCCACGTCGACGACGCGCTCTTTCTCGGCCACCATGACGGGGGTCGCGCCGACCGCATGGGCCAGGATCGGGTACATGGAGAACCCGTGCTCGGTATAGATCACCTCGTCGCCCGGGCCCGCATAGGATTGCGCGATGAATTGCAGCACCTCGTCCGAGCCGACGCCGCAGATGATGTTATCCGCGTCCAGCCCGTGGATTTCCGCAATCGCCGCGCGCAGGCCGACATGGTCGGTCGACGGATAGCGATGCAGCTCGAACGCCGAGCGACGCAGCGCCTCGACCGCCGCCGGGCTGGGCCCGTAGGGGTTCTCGTTCGAGCTGAGCTTCACCACGTCGGTCACACCCTCGACATGGCTGGCACCGCCGACATATAGGGCGATTTCCATGATACCGGGCTGAGGCGTGATCTTGGTCATTTTGGTGTCTCCTTGGGTATCTTTCCTTACAAACCCAGAAAGGGCATGGAAAGCGTCAAACCCGTGATTGAAACGCAATGTGCGGGCAGTGTGCCCTCAGTACTTCTTTGAGCGGGACACGATCCAGTCCATCGCCGCCATCAGCACGCCCGAGGCCACGAAAACCATGTGGATCACCACCAGCCAAAACAACGAGTCCTGATCCAGCGGCTTGGAGGATTTGCCGATCTCCATGAACTGCTTCAGCAGGTGGATCGCAGAGATTGCCACGATCGAGGCGATCAGCTTCATCTTCAGCCCACCGAAATCGACGGTGCCCATCCAGCTGGGCCGGTCGCCGCCATCATCGATGTCCAGTTTCGAGACGAAGTTTTCGTAGCCCGAAAACAGCACGATCAGCAGCAGGTTGGCCGCAAGAGACAGGTCGATCAGGGTCAGGATCACAAGGATCGCCTTGTCGGCGGTCATGCTAAGAACCTGCGGGGCGTAGTAGATCAGCTCGCGGCAGAAAACGATCGTCAGCATGCCAAGGCTGACCACCAGCCCCAGATACATCGGGGCCATCAGCCAGCGCGAGGCAAACAGCCCCTGTTCGAATTTCCGTTCAATCGCGGGTTTGGTGCTCATGTCAGTGTCCAGATTGGCGGGCAGCGCCGCGGGGTGTCCTTTGTGCATGAAAAAACCCGCCGCACGAGGCATCGTGCGACGGGTCTTCCGAAACTTGCGGATTTCGGCGAAGAACCCTTAGTTCTTCGCGTAGAATTCCACGACCAGGTTCGGCTCCATCATCACCGGGTACGGAACGTCCGACAGGCCCGGGGTGCGCACGAATTTGGCGGTCATTTTCGAATGGTCGGCTTCGATGTAATCCGGCACATCGCGCTCGGGCAGAGCGACGGCTTCCAGCAGAACGGTCATCTGCTTGGACTTGGCGCGGACTTCGATCACGTCACCCTCTTTCACGCGGTACGAGGGGATGTTCACCGGGTTGCCGTTGACCAGCACGTGGCCGTGGTTCACGAACTGACGCGCAGCGAACACGGTTGCAACGAACTTGGCGCGGTAGACGACGGCGTCCAGGCGGCGCTCCAGCAGGCCGATCAGGTTTTCACCGGTGTCGCCCTTGACGCGCTCGGCTTCGCCGTAGATGCGGCGGAACTGCTTCTCGGTCAGGTCGCCGTAGTAGCCTTTCAGCTTCTGCTTGGCGCGCAGCTGGGTGCCGAAATCCGACAGTTTGCCCTTACGGCGCTGGCCGTGCTGGCCGGGGCCGTATTCGCGGCGGTTGACGGGCGACTTGGGGCGGCCCCAGATGTTTTCGCCCATGCGGCGGTCGATTTTGTACTTGGCAGACGTGCGTTTGGTCACGGCTGATCTCCTTCTTTGGGTCGAGGCCCTGCGGGCCACTATGAAGGGCGTTGTCCTCTTGCCTTGCGACATGACAGGCTGTCCCTTGCGGGGGCCACCAACACCAATGAAGCCGCGCTTATAGACGGATTATAGGGGGAGTCAACAGGGCTCAGGCCAGCTCGTGCATGAGGATGGCCGCCTCAGAGCGCGACAGGGTGCGACGGGCGTAATCGCCATATGTCGCAGGGTCGCCGGCCACGTCGGGGCGAACCGATTGCAGGCGCATCCGGTCGCTATCCTCCAGCGCGTCAAAGTGGGCGCTGGCGGGGTGGAAGCTTTCGGTCTCCAGCCCGTTGGCGCGGATGACGTGGTGGTCGGGCAGCAGCAGGTGGATATAGGTCACTTCGCGCAGGCCCAGATCCACGTTCACCGTATGGCCGTTCACCAGATCGCGCGCGGCGACCAGAACCTCGGGCGTGTTGAACAGTGCGCGCGCGGCAGCCCCTTTCAGCAGCATCCGGTGATCGGGCGAGACCAAGAGTTCCTGATCCGGGCGGTCGAAGCCAAAGGCCCCGGCGCGGATGCGGATCGGGCGCAGGTAGGGCATGGTATAGAGACGTGCGCCGGTCATGCGGCGCTGGCCGACCCACTGGACTTCCTGAGCACCGCTGTCCTCGGTCTGCACCTTGTCACCTTCGCGCAGATCCTCGACCAGTCGGGGGCCGTCGGGCGTGTCGATCCGGGTGCCGGGGGTGAAACAGATCACGCCACGCCGGGTGTCGAACACCTCGGCCCCGTCATCGGGGCGCAGGGCGGTGTGCACGATCCACAGCTCGCGCCGTTGCGGCGGGGCCTCGCCGACGAACATCGCCAAGGGCGCGCCGCCGGTATCCGGGTCGATCAGGGTAACCGTGTAAGAGCGTTTGCCGTCCGTGACGATAAAATAGCGGTCACGCAGCGGGCGGGCATCGGCAGGCTGGTCGCGCTTGTCGGACATCGCCATGCCGACGAGACGCGCCACCATGCGCGCCGCGCTTTTGCGCAGGGTCTCCTCTCCGTCCGCATTCTCCAGGCGCAACAGGTCGTTGCGGCCGTCCACGCGCAGCGCCTCTCCGTGCCAGGTCCACATGGCCCCGACGGCCAGTTGACTGACAGAGGCGGCCCGCAAGCCGTCCAGTTCTGTTTGCGACCAAGAAATGACGAACGTGCCTGAATAGCCCGTTCCCATTGCCCGTATGCCTGCCGTTTATCTTTTTATTGCGGTCAGGATAACAGATCGGCGAATCGCTGCCTAGCCCGTTTGGCCGCCAATTTCGGCCCGATTCGACCGATAATTGCACGCAATCAAGGCTTTCGGTGCCCCGCTGGACCGTCACGGCGCGGCGATTGCCCGGCGAGCACAACAAAAGCACCGCGCACGGGGGCCGCCCCAGCCAGACGCAGGCAATCTGTGCTGAAAAAACTGGCAATGCAGGGGCAATTCCGGGTCCAACCCCGGAAAATGCCGCGCCGCAGCGCGCGCGGACTTGAAAGCGGCCACCCCCTTGAACATAGGATGTCTTCAATCCCTGCCCCGGACGCAAAGATGTGTCCAAGGCTCTTGATCCCAACCACCGGATCACCGCGGCAACGGCGCTGCACTTCACTCACTGCAACCACGAGTCACACGACTCTTGCGACGATGGAGCGCCGAAAATGCCCAAGAAACGTCTCGTCATTGTTGGTAATGGTATGGCCCCCGGCCGGATGCTGGAGCATCTGTTCGACCTGACCGACCAGTACGAAGTCACCATCTTCAACGCCGAACCCCGCGTGAACTATGACCGCATCATGCTGTCGCCGGTTCTGTCGGGCGAAAAGACGTTCGAGGATATCATCATCCACGGCGACGCCTGGTACGCCGATCACGGCATCACCCTGCACAAGGGCCAGAAGGTCACCAAGATCGACCGCGACATGCGCACCGTGACCAGCGAGGGTGGCATCACCGCCCAGTATGACAAGCTGGTCATCGCCACCGGCTCGAACCCGTTCATCATTCCGGTGCCGGGTCACAAGCTGCCGGGCGTGCTGGCCTACCGCGATCTGAACGACGTGGACGGCATGCTGGAAGCGGTCAAGAAAGGCGGCCGTGCCGTTGTCATCGGCGGCGGCCTGCTGGGTCTGGAAGCGGCCGCTGGCCTGAAGATGCGCGGCATGGACGTGACCGTCATCCACCTGATGCCCTCGCTGATGGAGCGCCAGCTGGACCCCGCCGCCGGCTACCTGCTGAAGCGCGAGCTGGAAGGCCGCGGTATCGAAGTGCTGACCGAAGCCAACACCAAGCAGATCCTGGGCTCCGACAAGGTCGAGGGCGTGGAACTGGCCGATGGCACGATCATCGACGCCTCGCTGGTGGTGATGGCCGTGGGCATCAAGCCCAACACCCAGGTCGCCGCAGAATGCGGGCTCGCGGTCAACCGCGGCATCGTCACCGACTCGACGATGAAAACCTCGGACCCGGCGATCTACTCGGTCGGCGAATGCGTCGAGGTGGGCGGCATGGTCTACGGTCTGGTCGCGCCGCTCTACCAGATGGCCCGCGTCGCGGCTGCGCATCTGGCCGGTGCATCCGACGCCGAGTTCAAACACGCCGAGACCCCGACCAAGCTGAAGGTGACCGGCTGCGATCTGTACTCGGTCGGTGATTTCGCCGAAGGCCCGGACCGCGAGGATATCGTCCTGCGCGACGCCATGCGCGGCACCTACAAGCGCGTGATCCTGAAAGACAACAAGGTGATCGGCGCGGTGCTGTACGGCGATGTGGCAGATGGCGCCTGGTACAACGAGATGCTGAAATCCGGCGAGGACATCGAAGAGATGCGCGCCACGCTGATCTTCGGTCAGGCCTATCAGGGCGGCGGTGCCGCCGATCCGCTGGCCGCCATCGCTGGCCTGTCGGATGACGCGGAAATCTGCGGCTGCAACGGCATCTCGAAGGGCCAGATCATGGCCGCGATCAAGGACAAGGGCCTGACCACCCTGGCCGAGGTCCGCGCCCATACCAAGGCATCCGCCTCATGCGGGACCTGCACCGGGCTGGTCGAGGGCGTGATGAGCCTGACGCTGGGCGACAGCTTTGTCATCCCCGCCGCAGCCGGCATGTGCCCCTGCACCACCCACAGCCACGGCGACGTGCGCCGCCTGATCAAGGCGAAGGGCCTGAAATCCATCCCCGCCGTGATGCAGGAACTGGAATGGTCCACCCCCGAAGGTTGCGCCAAGTGCCGCCCAGCGCTGAACTACTACCTGGTCTGCGATTGGCCGGGTGAATACGTGGATGACCAGCAGTCGCGCTTCATCAACGAACGCGTCCACGCCAACATCCAGAAGGACGGCACTTACTCCGTGGTCCCGCGCATGTTCGGCGGCATCACCACCCCGGACGAGCTGCGCGCCATCGCCGATGTGGCCGACAAGTACGACATCCCCACCGTCAAGGTCACCGGCGGCCAGCGTATCGACCTGCTGGGCGTCAAGAAAGAAGACCTGCTGCCGGTCTGGGCCGACCTGAACAAGGCGGGCATGATCTCAGGCGCGGCCTACTCCAAAGGTCTGCGCACAGTGAAAACCTGCGTCGGAACCGACTGGTGCCGCTTTGGCACGCAGGACTCGACCGGTCTGGGCATCAAGCTGGAAAAGGCGCTGTGGGGCTCGTGGTCGCCCGCGAAACTCAAACTCGCCGTCACCGGCTGCCCCCGCAACTGCGCGGAATCCACCTGCAAGGACATCGGCGTGATCTGCGTCGATAGCGGCTACGAGATCGTCTACGGCGGCGCGGCGGGCCTGCACATCCAGGGCACCACCCTGCTGGGCAAGGTCGCCACCGAACAGGAAACCATCGAGACCATCTGCGCCCTGACCCAGATGTACCGCGAACAGGGCTTCTACCTGGAGCGGATCTACAAATGGGCCGACCGCGTGGGTTACGACCACATCAAGGAAGTCATCTACGACGACCTGGAACAGCGCGCCGCCTATTACGAGCGTTTCGTCTACTCCCAGAAATTCGCGCAAGTCGATCCCTGGGCCGAGTTCGTCTCGGGCAAGGACGCGCATGAATTTGCCCCCCTCGCAACCGTCAAACTGGAGGCCGCCGAATGAACATGGTCGCAACGAACTGGGT
The DNA here is from genome assembly GCF_004799325.1 of Thalassobius vesicularis. Lineage (GTDB taxonomy): Bacteria > Pseudomonadota > Alphaproteobacteria > Rhodobacterales > Rhodobacteraceae > Thalassobius > Thalassobius vesicularis. The sequence goes on along the minus strand of NZ_SSMD01000009.1, from coordinate 100,698 downwards.
TGCCGTGGGGCAACTGTCCGACATCCCGCGCCAGGGTGCGCGCTGCGTCAAGAACGGCGACATGACCATCGCCATCTTCCGCACCAGCGACGACCGCGTGTTCGCGCTGGAGGATAAATGCCCGCACAAGAACGGGCCCCTGAGCAACGGCATCGTGCACGACGGATGTGTCACCTGCCCGCTCCACAACTGGGTCATCTCGCTGGAAACCGGCACCGCACAAGGCGCTGACAAAGGCGAAACGCTGACCTTCCCGGTGAAGCTGGACGGGCAAACCGTTCTGCTTGGCCTCTAAATCCAACAACAAGGGACAGACACTCATGGCTTACGTACAGCCCGCAGAATTTGCCGCCAAGATGATCGAGGCCGGTGAATCCAAGATCATGATGTCCACCAAGGACACCCTCATCCGCGCCTACATGGCTGGCGCCATCCTGGCACTGGCCGCGGCCTTCGCCGTCACCATCGCCGTCAATACTGGCAACTTCCTGGTTGCCTCGCTGCTGTTCCCGGTCGGGTTCTGCATGCTGTACCTGATGGGCTTTGACCTGCTGACCGGCGTGTTCACCCTGGCCCCGCTGGCCGTGATCGCCAAACGCCCCGGCTGCACCTGGAACGGCGTGTTCCGCAACTGGACGCTGGTTTTCTTCGGCAACTTCGCAGGCGCGCTGACCACCGCCGTGTTCATGGCCATCATCTTTACGATGGGCTTTTCGACCGAACCCAACGAGATCGGCCAGAAGATCGGCAAGATCGGCGAGGCCCGGACCCTTGGCTACGCCGCCGCTGGCGCTTCGGGGATGCTGACCGTGTTCATCCGCGCCGTGATGTGCAACTGGATGGTGTCCACCGGTGTTGTCGCCGCGATGATGTCAAACTCTGTCTCGGGCAAGATCATGGCGATGTGGATGCCGATCCTTGTGTTCTTCTACCTGGGCTTCGAGCACTCGATCGTGAACATGTTCCTGTTCCCCTCGGGCATCATGCTGGGCGGTCAGTTCACCTGGATCGACTACTTCGCCTACAACGAAATCCCCGTGGTTCTGGGCAACCTGGTTGGCGGCCTGACCTTCGTGGGCGGCATGATCTACTCGACCCACTACAAGACCTCGCCGAAGCGCAACGCCGGCATCGCAACCCCCGCCGAATAATCGGCCCCGGACCCCGCCTTTGCCAAGGCGGGGTCTTTCTCTTTGACGGAACGCCAATGCCCAAAGACACCGTGACCACGCTGCAGATCAGCATCGGACAGGCCAGCCTGGCCGGGGTGAAGCCGGTCAATCAGGATTTCCACGGCGCCTCTGTTCCCTCGGGTCAGCAATTGGCGCTGAAGGGCGCGGTTCTGGCGATTGCGGACGGGATTTCCACCTCGGATTACAGCCATATCGCCGCCGAAACGGCCGTGAAATCGCTGATGACCGACTACTACGCCACGCCCGACGCCTGGACGGTGAAAACCTCGGCCAGCCGCGTCATCGCCGCCACCAACAGCTGGCTGCACGCGCAATCGGGCTATGCGGGCATTTCGGACGCGGATCGCGGCCATGTCTGCACCCTCGCCGCCCTCATCGTAAAGGCGCGCACGGCGCATCTTTTCCATGTGGGTGACAGCCGCATCTGGCGCGTCTCGGGCGCCAGTCTGGAACCCCTGACCCAGGATCATCAGGTCGCATTGGGAGGCGGCGAAACCGTGTTGTCCCGCGCCATTGGCGTGGGACACGCGGTGGACATTGACTATAAGGCGGTCCCGCTCGAGTTAGGCGACACCTTCCTGCTGACCACCGATGGGGTGCACGGCTTCTGGCAGCCCAAACAGGTGACCCAATGGATTGCCGCATCCGATGATCTGGACGCCACCGCCCACCAAATCCTGAACGCCGCGCTAGAGGCCGGATCAAACGACAACCTGACCGTCCAGATCCTGCGCATCGACGCCCTGCCCCAGGCGGATCAGCAATTCGACGCGGGCATGTTCGGCCTGCCAATCCCGTCCCTGCCCTCGGACGGCGCGCAGATCGACGGCCACACGATCCTGCGGCAACTGCACGGCAATCACCGCTCGTACATCTACCTGGCCAAGGCCCCGGACGGCACCAAGGTCGCGCTGAAAATCCCCTCCTCCGACCTGCGCGAGGACAAGGACGCCCTGCGCCGCTTTGTCATGGAAGAATGGATCGCGCGCCGCCTGTCCTCGCCCCACCTGATGAGCGCCCCGCCAAGCGGCACGCGCACCGGCCTCTACGTCGTGACCGACTACATCGAGGGGCAATCCCTGCGCCAATGGATGCAGGACAACCCCAAACCCGATTTCGAACAGGTCCGCGACATCATCGAACAGGTGATTCAGGGCCTGCGCGCCCTGCACCGCCGCGAGATGCTGCACCAGGACATCCGACCGGAAAACATCATGATCACCCGCGACGGCGTGGTAAAACTGATCGACTACGGCGCCACCTACGTCGCCGGCGTGCAAGAAACCGCCCCCGCGCTGGAAGAAGGCATTCTGGGCACGTTGCAATACACCGCCCCGGAATATTTCGCCAACGAACCCGTCAGCTGGAAGGCCGAGCTCTTCTCGCTCGGCGTCATCGCCTACGAAATGCTGACCGGCACCCTGCCCTACGGCACACAGGTGTCGCGCGTCCGCACTGCCCGCGACCGGATGCGCCTGCGCTACCGCAACGCCCGCGACGACGCCCATCCCATGCCCGACTGGCTGGACGAGGCGCTGCACAAGGCAGTCCACCCCGACCCTGCGCGCCGCCACGCCCATCTGTCGGAATTCGCCGCCTACCTGCGCACGCCCAGCCTCAGCTACCAAACGCGCCACAAGAAACCACTCGCCGAACGCGACCCCGAGAGGTTCTGGAAAACCGTCTCGGGCCTGCTGGCGATCCTCTGCATCTGGCTTGCAACGATGGCCTTCAAATAGCGGCCACACCAACAGGAAAGGGACCTGACATGATGACCAAAGACGACGTGACGATGATGATCCTCAAGGCCAAGAAAACCGCGGGCCTGACCTGGGAAGGCATCGCCGAGAAGATCGACATGAGCCCCGTCTTCACCCACTCCGCTTGCGTCGGCATGAACGCCTTCCCGCCCGCCAAGGCCGAGGAACTGGTGAAACTGCTGGCCCTGCCGCAAGAGGCCGCCCAAGTGCTGGCCGAAAGCCCCAACAAGGTCTTCGCCCAGACCGTGCCAACGGATCCCTGCATCTACCGCTTCTACGAGATCGTCGGCGTCTACGGCCCAACGCTGAAGGCGCTGATCCACGAAAAATTCGGCGACGGCATCATGTCCGCCATCGATTTCGAAATGTCCGTCACCCGCGAACCCAACCCCAAGGGCGACCGCGTCAAGGTCGAGATGTCCGGCAAATACCTGCAATACAAAGCTTGGTAATCGCCCGCAGCGTCCCGGCCGGCGTCCCGTGCGCCGGTCGGATTTGAGTATTTTCATCAGAAAGAAGCAGCAATTCGCGCGCTTGTCCCCGCCTTGGCTAGACAGGCAAAGCGCGCATGGCTTCTTTCTGATCTGAAATACTCCCGCCGGAGGCTCCCGTGCGCACCACAGGCGCGGCGGCTCAGGTCCGCTCCAGTGTGTCCAACTCGTTGAGCAGGTCCAGAAGCTGCTCCAGCTTTTCGTTTCCGAAGCTTTCTTTCAGCCACGCGTTCAGGCGGCGGCTTTCTTCCATGTTGTCCACGATCAGCTGACGCCCGGCCTGGGTGATCGTCACCAGTTGCTTGCGCCGGTCGGTCGGGTGCGGCGCGCGGGTGATCAGCTCTTTGCCTTCCAGCGTTTGCAGGATGCGGGTCAGCGAGGGCAGCAGCAGGCAGGACCGTTCCGCGATTTCGGTCGGGTCAAGCGTGCCGCGTTCGTTCAGCACACGCAGGACGCGCCATTGCTGTTCGGTCACGCCGACGTCCGAGAGCATGGTTCGGATCGGCCCCATGACCTTCTCGCGCGCTCTGAGCAGAGCGATCGGGAGAGAGCGATTCGTCTCGGGCGGGTTGGTCAATCTGGCTTCCATGCCCTGTTTTTGCCCGTGTTTTTCGCGCCTGACAATATGGGGGCTTGACGCAGGGCGTCGCATTTGCTTAACATGTTAAGTACAAATGGCGAGGAGGAGCCATGCCACATTTCATCATCGACTACTCGGCCAACCTTGAGGACGCGCTGGACTGGCCCGCCTTTTGTGACCTGCTGCGCCGCACCGCGATCGACACCGGCGTCTTTCCGATGGCGGGTATCCGGGTGCGGGCGCTTCGGGCGGATCACGTCTCGATCGCCGATGGGGATGCGCAGCATGGCTATATCGACCTGTCGGTCCGTCTGCGCGCGGGCCGTGACCTGGACACGCGCAAGCGCGCCACCGCGGCGATTTTCGCTGCTGCCGAAGAGTTTCTGAAACCCGTGATGGCCTCGCGCTCCCTCGCCCTGTCGATGGAGATGCGGGACATCGACCCCGAATTGTCGCCGAAAACCGGCTCGACCCGCGACCACCTGAAAGGCTGAACATGTCCGACCTGCAAAACAACCTCGACAAACTGGGCGGCTACCTGGCCCGCTTCAAGGAAACCGGAGTGCTGAACCGGATCGGCGGGCAGGACGTGCCTGCGGCCAGCGGCAAAACCTTTGCCAACCATTCGCCGGTGGACGAGACCTATATCTGCGATGTGGCCAAATCCGACGGCACCGATATCGACGCAGCCGCGCAGGCGGCCAAGGCCGCTTTCCCGGCCTGGCGCGACATGCCCGCGACCGAGCGCAAGAAGATCCTGCACAAGATCGCCGACGGCATCGTCGCCCGCGCCGAGGAAATCGCCCTGTGTGAATGCTGGGACACCGGCCAGGCGCTGCGCTTCATGTCCAAGGCCGCGCTGCGCGGGGCGGAAAACTTCCGCTTTTTCGCGGACAAGGCCCCGGCGGCACGTGACGGGCAGCACCTGCCCTCGCCCACGCTGATGAACATCACCACCCGCACGCCCATTGGCCCGATCGGTGTCATCACCCCGTGGAACACGCCCTTCATGCTGTCCACCTGGAAGATCGCGCCCGCGCTGGCCGCTGGCTGCACCGTGGTCCACAAACCGGCCGAATTCAGCCCGATCACCGCGCGCATCCTGATGGAGATCGCCGAAGAGGCCGGTCTGCCCGCAGGCGTGTGGAACCTGGTCAACGGCTTTGGCGAGGATGCAGGCAAGGCCCTGACCGAGCACCCCGACATCAAGGCCATCGCCTTTGTGGGGGAATCGAAAACCGGCTCGATGATCATGAAACAGGGTGCCGACACCCTGAAGCGCGTCCATTTCGAACTGGGCGGCAAGAACCCCGTCATCGTCTTTGATGACGCCGATCTGGACCGCGCGCTGGATGCCGCGATCTTCATGATCTACTCGCTGAACGGCGAGCGCTGCACCTCGTCCAGCCGTCTGCTGGTGCAATCCACCATCGCCGGTGAATTCATCGAGAAACTGACCGCCCGCGTGAACAACATCCGCGTCGGCCACCCGCTGGACCCGCAGACCGAGGTCGGCCCGCTGATCCACAAGACCCACTTCAGCAAGGTCTGCAGCTATTTCGACATCGCCAAGCAGGACGGCGCGACCGTTGCCGCCGGCGGCGTGGCGCTGGATCAGCCCGGCTATTACGTCCGTCCGACCCTGTTCACCGGCGCGCGCAATGACATGCGGATCGCCCAGGAAGAGATCTTCGGCCCCGTGCTGACCGCCATCCCCTTCGACACCGAAGAGGACGCGCTGGAGATCGCCAATGGCGTGCAATACGGCCTGACCGGCTATGTCTGGACCCAAGACATCACCCGCGCCCTGCGCTTTACCAACAAGCTTGAGGCCGGGATGATCTGGGTGAACTCGGAAAACGTGCGTCACCTGCCGACGCCCTTTGGCGGGGTCAAGGCCAGCGGCATCGGCCGTGACGGCGGTGACTGGTCGTTCGACTTCTACATGGAACAGAAACACATCGGTCTGGCCATCGGCCAGCACGCCATCCCGCGCCTGGGCGCGTAACCGGACCCGAGGGAGGATACCATGGGAGAGATCGTTCTTGCCGCCAAGATGACCCACGTGCCGACATTGCAGATGTCCGAGCAAGAGGGCCCCATCAAGGGCAAACGCCAAGCGGCCATCGACGGCCATCTGGAAATCGCCCGCCGCGCCAAGGAATTGGGCGTGGACACGGTGATCATCTGTGACACGCATTGGCTGGTCAACGCGGGGTTCCACGTCAACTCGAACGCCAAGTTCGAGGGGCTGCTGACCTCGTCCGAGTTCCCGCAATTCATCCGGGATCTGCCTTATAGCCACGAAGGCAACCCCGCCCTGGGCGACGCCATCGCGGCCAAGGCCACCGAGATGGGCGCCTATACCCTGTCGCACCAGCTGGACAGCCTGGATCTGGAATACGGCACCCTCGTCCCCATGAGCTTCATGAGCCGGGTCCACCCGATGAAGGTGATCTCGGTCGCGGCCTTCTGCACCGTGCACGACCATGACGAAAGCCGCATCGTCGGAGAGGCCATCCGCGCCGCCGTCGAGGAAAGCGACAGCAAGGTGCTGCTGGTCGCCTCGGGCAGCCTTAGCCACAAGATCTGGTCGAACAAGGAATACGCCCCGAACAACGGCACCTTCACCATCAGCTCCGAGTTCAACCGCCAGGTCGACCTGATGGTGCTGGAAATGTGGAAACGCGGTGATCACGCCACCTTCCTCAAGATGCTGGGCGACTACGCGCAACTGTGCTGCGGCGAGGGGTCCATGCACGACACCGCGATGCTCTATGGCGCGCTTGGCTGGGACAAATATACTGGTCAGTGCGAGGTCGTGACCGAATACTTCCCCAGCTCTGGCACCGGGCAGGTCAACGTCCTTTTCCCGGTCTGAGCCACGCAGGAGAGCCCAATGCCCATTCCCGCACCGAACCTCTATCCGGCGTTCAACATCGTGCGCCTCAGCCACGTGGAACTGGTCGTGCGCGACCTGGAGGCCAGCCGCGCCTTTTACGTCGACACGCTGGGCCTGCAGGTCACCGATCAGGACGCCGACACGCTGTACCTGCGCGCCTTGGAAGAACGCGGTCACCACTGCATGGTGCTGAAAAAAGGGACCGAGCCGCAGGTGAACTACCTGTCCTACAAGGTCTACGCCGAAGAGGACCTGGACCGCGCCCACGCCTGGTTCACTGCCAAGGGGCTCAAGGCTGAATGGGTCGAGCGCCCCTATCAGGGCCGCACCCTGCGCGCGCACGACCTGTTCGACGCGCCGATGGAGTTCTATTTCCAGATGGACCGCCTTGCGCCGATCCACCAGCAGTACAAGCTGTATAAAGGCGTGAAACCGCTGCGGATCGACCACTTCAACTGCTTCAGCCCGGACGTGGACGCCAGCGTGGCCTTCTACAACGAGATGGGTTTTCGCGTCACCGAATACACCGAGGACAACGAAAGCGGGAACCTGTGGGCGGCCTGGATGCACCGCAAGGGTGGCGTGCACGACATCGCCTTCACCAACGGCCGCGGGCCGCGCCTGCACCACACCGCGTTCTGGGTGCCGACACCGCTGAACATCATCGACCTGCTCGACCTGATGAGCACCACCGGCTACCTGTCCAACATCGAACGCGGACCGGGCCGGCATGGGATTTCCAACGCGTTTTTCCTGTACATCCTGGACCCCGACGGGCACCGGATCGAGATCTATTGCTCGGATTACCAGACCGTCGACCCGGACCTGGAGCCGATCAAGTGGGATTTGAAAGACCCGCAGCGCCAGACCCTGTGGGGTGCCCCGGCACCGCGCAGCTGGTTCGAACACGGCAGCGTCTTTGCCGAGGCCGCGCAACGGGACAGCAAGATGACAGCCCAGCCGATCATCGCGCCCTGAGCGGTGGGGTGCAAAATTCTTGCAAAGAATTTTGACCGGAAAATTTGAAATTTTCCGGGCCTCCGGCGGGAGTATTTGGGATCAGAAAGAAACAGAGGTAGTCATGAAATTTGCAACCGTTTCTGCCGGGGGGCAGATGATTTATGGCGCGATCGTCGATGCGGGGGTCATTGCCTTGTCGGCGGAGTTTCCGCAGTGGCCCAGCCTGCGCGAGGTGATCGCGGCGGGCGGGTTGCCGGAATTGGAACAGGCCGCGCAGGGGCGGGACGTGACGCATCCCGAGGGCGCGTTCACCTATGAGATTCCGGTGCCTGCGCCCGAGAAGATCCTGTGCGTCGGGGTGAATTTCCCGGACCGGAATGCCGAGTACAAGGATGGCTCCTCGCAGCCCAAGTACATGTCCCTGTTTCCGCGTTTTGCGCGCAGTTTCACCGGGCATGGCCAGCCGTTGGTGCGTCCGCCCGAAAACCACACGTTGGATTATGAGGGAGAGGTCGCCATCGTCATCGGCAAGGGCGGGCGACGGATCAAGGCCGAGGATGCCTATGACCACATCGCCGCCCTGACCCTGTGCAACGAGGGGACCATTCGCGACTGGGTGCGTCATGCCAAGTTCAACGTCACGCAGGGCAAGAACTGGGACAATTCCGGCTCGATCGGGCCGTGGCTGGTGCCGTTCACCGATGCCGCGCAGTTGGATGACGCGCGCATCATCACCCGCGTGAACGGAGAGGTTCGCCAGAATGACGTTCTGTCGCGCATGATGTTCCCGATCCGCGAAGAGATCGCCTATATCAGCACCTTCACCACCTTGGTGCCGGGCGACATCATCATCACCGGCACCCCCACCGGGGCAGGCGCGCGGTTCGATCCGCCTAAATACCTGGTTCCCGGTGACATCGTGGAAATCGAGGTCGCTGGCATCGGCACGCTGCGCAACACCATCGAGGACGAAGCATGACCCCCGATCAGCATATGGAAGCCGCCGAGGCGCTGTGGCAGGCCGAACAGACCGGCAAGCAGATCGGCCTCTTGTCGCTGCAGTACCCCGGCATGACGATGGACGACGCCTATGCCGTGCAGGCCGCCCTGATCGCGCGGCGCAAGGCCGTGGGGCGCAAGGTGATCGGCTGGAAGATCGGCCTGACCTCGAAGGCGATGCAACAGGCGCTGAACATCGACATCCCCGACTCGGGCGTTCTGATGGACGACATGCTGTTTGAAAACGGCGGCGTGGTGCCCAAGGGGCGCTTCATCCAGCCGCGGATCGAGGCCGAGATCGCCTTTGTCATGAAGGCCCCGCTGGCTGGGCGGCATGTTACGGCCGAAGACGTGATCGCGGCGACGGATTACGTGGTTCCCTCGCTCGAAATTCTGGATACGCGGATTTTGCGGGCCGACCCGGCCACCGGAAAGACCCGAATCATCACCGACACGATCAGCGACAATGCTGCCAATGCCGGGATCGTTCTGGGTGACGAGCGCCACGCCATCGACGCGCAAGATCTGCGCTGGGTCGGCGCCATCGTCGCCAAGAACGGCGAGGTCGAGGAGACCGGCCTGGGTGCTGGCGTGCTGAACGATCCGGTGCAGGGCATCGTCTGGCTGGCGCGGCGGATGGACCAGTACGGCCAGCGGATCGAGGCCGGTCAGGTGATCCTGTCGGGCAGCTTCATCCGCCCGGTCGAGGCACCGGCGGGATCAGTCATCGAGGCGGATTTCGGCGCGTTCGGCGGGGTATCGGTCAGCTTTGCGTAATGCTCAGGCGCGCTGGCCGAACCCGGCCAGCCGCCCCAGCCGCAGCCGTTGCACCACCGCGTCCACGGCCAGCGGCACGGCGACGCCCATGATCGTGCCTGCCACGGCATGCAGGCCCAATCCCGTGTAACCCAGCTTCAGCAGCATCACGCGCGTGCCCGCGGTCAGGATGATGTGCATCAGGTAGATCGCCATGGTGCGTTTGCCCAGCCATGCCAGCGCGCGCCCGACGACTGTGTTTGCCGTCCGCCCCATCGTGCTGACAAAGCCCAGCGTCGCCAGCAGCGCCGACAGCTGGAACCACCCCGCGCCCGCGCCATCGCGCAGGTGCACGACCTCGGCCAGCAGGAAAATCGCCAGCCCGACGACAAAGGGCAGCGGGTCGGGCCGGACCAGCTCGTTGCGCAGCAGCGCCAGCAGGACGCCGGCCAGAAAATAGGGCGCGTTTTCAACGATGATCACCGCAGCCCCGGCATCTACGCCCAGCACGAACACTGCGATCGCCGCCAGCCCCGCGACCAGCAGCACCGCGGGATGCCACCGCCCAGCCAGCCGCATCACCGCGTAGCTGGCGACTTGCAGCACGAACAGCACCCACAGGAACCAGAACACGCTTTTGACCGGGACGGGATAGCTCAGCACGTCCATCAGCCCAACGATGCCACGATCCGCGCCTTGGCCAGAGACCGCCAGCAGCGCGCCCTCGACCCAGCTCCACAGCAGCAGCGGCCACAGCAGCGTCAGCGCCTTGCCCCGCAAAAAGGCCAGCGGCCCCTGCTTTGGAGCAAAGAACAGCCCCGAGACAAAGAAAAACACCGGCATGTGGAACAGGTAGATCGCGTGCTCGACCGTCTGCGCAAGCCGCGCGCTGCCGATCAGCCCCGCATCCGCCAGCCCAAGCCATACATGCCCGAAAACAACCAACAAAATCGCGCCGCCCTTGACGGCGTCGTACTGCAACTCGCGCATTTCTGCCCACCACACTGTTCGCTAAGCGGCAGAGTCTGTCATGTAATTGACTCGGTCAACCCTTTGTCTGGACAAACGCCGCCCCCGCCGTCACAAAGATTGCAAACGGGGGGAGACCGAACAGATGATCGACGAGCTTAAACAGATTGTGGGTGCGGCCAACGTCCTGACCGGCGCCGACATGGCCCGCTATGCCAGCGACTGGACCGGCAAATATGTCAGCCAGCCGCTGGCCGTGGCCCGTCCGGCGAATACCGCCGAGGTGTCCGCGCTGGTGAAATGGGCCAACCGCACCGGCACGCCGGTTGTTCCGGTCTCGGGCAACTCGGGTCTGGCGGGCGGCACCAAGGCTGACGGCGCGCTGATGATCTCGCTCGAACGGCTGAAAGCGATCCGCGACATCCGCCCGCAGGCCCGCATGGCCATCGTCGAGGCCGGCGTGATCCTGTCCGACGTCCACAATGCCGTCGAGGCGCAGGGCCTGATCTTTCCGCTGACCTTCGGGGCCAAGGGCTCGGCCATGATCGGCGGGGTTCTGTCCACCAACGCGGGCGGCTCGAACGTTCTGCGCTACGGCAACACCCGCGATCTGGTGCTGGGGATCGAGGCCGTCCTGCCCACAGGCGAGGTCATGGACATCATGTCCGAGCTGCACAAAGACAACTCGGGCTACAACCTGCGCCACCTGCTGATCGGCGCCGAGGGGACGCTGGGCATCATCACCGCCGCCGTCCTGAAACTGCACCCCAAGCCCCGCGCCTATGCCACCGCGATGGTCGCAGCACCGTCGCTGCCCGCCGCGCTGGACCTGCTCAACCGCCTGCAAGAGGTGACGGGCGGCTGCGTCGAGGCGTTCGAATACATGCCCCGTCTGCACATCGAGGTGCATAAGGAAATCAAACCCGGCGCGCGCGAGCCCTTTGACGAACCCCACGAGATCAACATCCTGGTCGAGGTCGGCGTCACCGCCCCCCGCGACGCCATCCCCGGCCCCGACGGCCAGGCCCCCGTGGCGGCCTATCTGGAACAGGTGCTGGCCGACATGTTCGAGGAAGGCGCGGTTCTGGATGCCGTCGTCGCCCAGAACGAGGCCCAGCGCCGCGAGATGTGGGAACGCCGCGAAGCCGCCGCCGAAATCTCTCTGTCCCGCAAGCCGGCCATCGTCAGTGACATCGCCGTGCCGCTGGACAAGGTCGACACCTTCCTGACCATCATGGAAACCCGCCTGCCGCAGGTCGATCCCGGCGCGCGCCCGGTCATCGTTTCGCATCTGGGCGACGGCAACATCCACTACTCGGTCTGGCCCGCCTCGCAGGACGAACAGGTGCACGACGCCATCATCGAAGCCGTCGAGGAGGAGGTCCGCAAACTCGGCGGCAGTTTCTCGGCGGAACACGGGATCGGCGTGTCCAAGCTGCCCTCGATGCGGCGGCGCAAGAACCCGGTCGCGCTGGCCGCGATGCGTGCGATCAAGGCGGCGCTGGACCCGAACGGCATCCTGAACCCGGGCAAACTGCTGCCCTGAGGGCTTGGCGAAAATCGTTACCTCTGATAACCATCTCGCACGACTGATGGGAGGAACAGATGTCGCGACCCCTAGTAATGATTGCCGGTGGCGGCATCGGCGGCCTGTCGATGGCGCTGACCCTGCACGAAATCGGCGTGCCTTGTGTTGTGTTCGAATCAGTGGCCGAGCTGAAGCCGCTGGGCGTCGGCATCAACCTGCAACCCAACGCCGTGCGCGAACTTTTCGACATGGGCTTTGACGCTGGATTGCTCGACACGGTCGGCGTCCCCGCTCAGGAATGGGCGCTGGTCGGCCTGAACGGCAACGACATCTACGCCGAGCCGCGCGGCACGCTGGCCGGCTACAACTGGCCGCAATACGCGGTGCACCGGGGCATGTTCCACATGCTGCTCTACAGCACCTTCGTGGGTCGTGCGGGTGTGGATGCTGTTCGTCTGGGCTGTCAGGTCACGGGCTACGAACAGAACGCCGACGGCACCGTCACCGCGCTGATCCGGCACAGCGACGGCAGCACCAGCAGCGAAACCGGCACGGTCCTGATCGGCGCCGACGGCATCCATTCCGCGATCCGCGCGCAGATGCATCCCGATCAGCCCCCGATTCACTGGGGCGGCGCCGTGATGTGGCGCGGCACCACGCTGGCCAAACCGACGCGCACCGGCTCGTCCTTCCTTGGGCTGGGCACGCACAAGCACCGCATGGTGATCTACCCGATCTCGCACCCCGATCCCGACACCGGCATGGCCCTGATCAACTGGATCGCCGAGGTCACCTATGACGACCCCTCGGCCCGCGAAAACACCGGCTGGTTCCGTCAGGTCCAGATCGACGATTTCGCCCACCATTTCGACGGCTGGACCTATGACTGGCTGGACGTCCCCGCGCTGATCCGCGGCGCGGACGTGGCCTATGAGAACCCGATGATCGACCGCGACCCGATCCCCACGTGGCGCGATGGCAACGTCGTGCTGATGGGCGACGCGGCCCACGCGATGTATCCCACCGGCTCCAACGGGGCCAGCCAGGCGGTGATCGACGCGCGCACATTGGGCAAGGCCATGCTGGATCACGGCGTGACCCCGCAGGCGCTGGCCGCCTATGATCAGGCCCTTTGCGGCCCCGTGTCCGAGCTGATCCTGCGCAACCGAGGCGCTGGCCCCTTCGGCCTGCTGAACATGGTGGACGAACGCTGCGGCGGTGAGTTCGACAATATCGACGACGTGATCCCCGCCGCCGAACGGGCCGAGTTCATGGCCAAGTACAAAGCCGCCGCCGGCTTTGCCATCGAGAAGCTGAACACCAGCCCCCGCACCATCCCCGAGGGCGCCAAGGTCACCCTCTGAAACGCAAAACGCCCGGCGGCATCTGCCCCGGGCGCTTTTTCGTATGTCTCTGTGCCTCAGCGCCAGCTGAAGAAGTTCGGCCCGGCCTTTGCCAGCATATCCTTGGCCATGTCGTGGCCCAGCTTGGCACCGTCCTCGATGGCGCAGGTCCGGTCGTCGGCGATCACCTCGGACCCGTCCGGGCGCAGCACCTCGCCGCGCAGGCGCAGCGTGCCGCCGTCCAGCTCGGCCAGACCCGCGATCGGGGTCTCGCACGACCCGTCCAGCGCCGCCAGGAACGACCGTTCCGCCGCCAGACGCTGCCCGGTCACACCGTCATGGATGGCCTCCAGCAGGCCCGCCGTGTTGGTGTCGTCCATCCGCCGCTCGATCCCGATGGCGCCCTGCGCCACCGCCGGCAGCATCTCGTCCGGCGAAATCGCCGAGCGCACCACGTCCGCCAGCCCCAACCGGTTCAGCCCCGCCATCGCGAGGAAGGTCGCATCCGCAATCCCCTCGTGCAGCTTGCGCATCCGCGTCTGCACGTTGCCGCGGAACTCCACCACCTTCAGATGCGGGAATCGGTTCAGCAACTGCGAGCGCCGCCGCAGCGACGAGCTGCCAATCAGCGCGCCCTCGGCCAGATCGCCCAAGCTGTCGACCTTCAGCGACACGAACGCATCGCGCACGTCCTCGCGCGGCAGGAAGCAATCCAGCACCAGCCCCTCGGGCTGCAGCACCGGCATGTCCTTCATCGAGTGCACGGCGATATGGATCTCACCCGCCAGCATGGCAGCCTCGATCTCACGCGTGAACAGGCCCTTGCCGCCCAGCGTCTTCAACGGCTGGTCGGCGTCGATCAGGCGCTGGTTGTCACCGGTGGTGTGGATGACCACGATCTCGAACGCCTCAGGCGGCAGATCGAATGCCGAAGCCAGCCGGTCGCGGGTCTCATGCGCCTGCGCCAAAGCAAGCGGAGAACCACGGGTGCCGATCTTCAGCGGCGAAGCGGGGGTGGGAAGGGTCAGTGTCATGCGCCAAGCTGTAGTCGCGGCGTGTTGTCCTGACAAGCACCCGATGCTTGACATCTTGTCGCCATAGGGGGACGAACCACGGGAATGAAAGGAAATCCGCGATGACCGAACAGAAAAAGATCCTGCGTGCCCTGGCTGGCGAAACCCTGCCCACTCCTCCGATCTGGATGATGCGTCAGGCGGGCCGCTACCTGCCCGAATACCGCGCCACCCGCGCGCAGGCCGGTGATTTCCTGTCGCTGTGCTACAACAGCGAACTGGCCGCCGAGGTGACCCTGCAACCGATCCGCCGCTACGGCTTTGACGCGGCGATTCTGTTCGCCGACATCCTGCTGCTGCCGCAGGCGCTGGGGGTGGACCTGTGGTTCGAAACCGGCGAAGGCCCGCGGATGTCCACGACGACCACGCCCGCCGAACTGGCCGCGCTGAAAGACAAGGACGCCATCCACGAGGTGTTGAACCCGGTCTACGAAACCGTTCGAATCCTGTCGCGCGAACTGCCGCTGGAAACCACGCTGATCGGCTTTGCCGGTGCTCCGTGGACCGTGGCCACCTACATGATCGCCGGCCGCGGCACCAAGGACCAGGGCCCCGCCCACGCGCTGAAGGCCGCCGACCGCGCCACCTTCCAGGGCATCATTGACCTGCTGACCGACGCCACCGTCGAATACCTCTCCAAACAGATCGAGGCCGGCGCCGAAGTGGTCAAACTCTTCGACAGCTGGGCCGGATCGCTCAAGGGTCAGGACTTCGACGATTTCGCACTGGAACCGGCAAAAAAGATCATCGCCGCCCTGAAAGAGCGCCACCCTGGCATCCCCGTCATCGCCTTCCCGCGCGAAGCAGGCGAGCGCTACGTTGGATTCGCCAAAGCCACCGGCGCCGATTGCGTGGCCGTGGACAACTCGGTGACGGCCGAATGGGTCGCGGAAAACGTGCAAATCGACGGCTGCGTGCAGGGCAACCTCGCCTCGCACCACATGGTGACCGGCGGCCAGGCCTTGGTGGATGAGACCCGCCGCATCGTCAAAGCACTGTCGAACGGCCCGCACATCTTCAACCTGGGCCACGGCATCACCCCGGATGCAGACCCTGAAAACGTGAAGCTGATGATCGACACGGTGCGCGCGAGCGCCTGAGGACGGATTGGGGGCCAGCCCCCAAACCCCCGGAGTATTTCGGATCAGAAAGAAACAATATCGGCTTCTTTCTGATCCAAATACTCAATTGCAACAACATATCCAGGCGCGCGGCCCGAGGGTCAGATCCACTTGGCCAGAGGCGGCAGACTCATCAGCACGGCATTGGCGTCGTGGCCGGTTTCCAGACCGAACTTGGTGCCGCGGTCATAGACCAGGTTGTATTCGGCATAGAGGCCGCGATGCACCAGTTGGGTATCCTTGTCGGCTTCATCCCAGGGCGTGTTGCGGCGTTTTTCGGTGACCGGGACGAAAGCGGGCAGGAAGGCGCGGCCGACGTCCTGGATGAAGGCGAAGTCTGCCTCCCAGTTGCCCGAGTTGTGATCGTCCAGGAAGATCCCGCCCACACCGCGCGCGCGGCCGCGGTGGGGGACGTAGAAATACTCGTCCGCCCAGGCCTTGAAGCGCGGGTAGAAGCCCGCGTCGTGGCGGTCGCAATGCGTTTTCTGCACGGCGTGGAAATGCGCGGTGTCCTCGTCGTATTCGATGCAGGGGTTCAGGTCCGATCCGCCGCCGAACCACCAGGCGTGGGGCGTCCAGAACATCCGCGTGTTCATGTGCACTGCCGGGCTGTGCGGGTTCTGCATGTGGGCAACCAGCGAAATCCCCGACGCCCAGAAGCGCGGGTCGCTTTTCATGCCCGGGATGCCCTTGCGCGCGGCCATCGCGGCCTGGGCGCGTTCGCCCAGCTCTCCGTAGACGGTGGAAATATTCACGCCGACCTTTTCGAACACGCGCCCGCCGCGCATCACGCTCATCAGCCCGCCACCCGCGTCCGAGCCATCGGCCGAGGCGCGCTTGGTCTCGCTCACCTCGAACCGGCCCGCGGGCAGGTGGGCGGTCGGGCCCGTCGTCTGGCTGTCCTCTAGCGCCTCGAAGGCGGCGACGATCTGGTCGCGCAACTCTCGGAACCACGCGCTGGCGCGGGCTTTTTCGTCGGTCATCTGGTCGGTCATGGGGTCCTCCTCTTGCGGCCCAGCCCTAGCAGCCCGGGGTGCGAGCGCACCTGCGACATCAATGCGCAGGCTTAGTGGGCGGGGGCGGCCACCGGGTCGATCAGCGTGCGGCCACCGTCCAGCGTCAGCACCTGCCCCGTCATGAAGCACGACGCGTCCGAGGCCAGGTATTGCGCGGTATGGGCCAGTTCGGTCGGGCTGGCGATGCGGTGCATCGGCGTGTGCGCCTCGATATCCGAGCGGTATTCGGCGTGGTCCTTCAGCACATCCTTCAGCCGGTTCGACATGACCGAACCAAAGGCCAACCCGTTCACCCGGATGCGATGCGGTGCCAGCGCCACGGCCAGAGAGCGCGTCATCTGGTCCAGCGCCGCCGTGCTGACCGAGTAGGCCAGCAGGTCGGGATTGGTCCGCCGTGCGGCGATGCAGGACAGGTTGACGATGGTGCCCGCGCTGCCCTCGGTCTGGCCGTTGGCCTGCTTGATCATGCGTTTGGCCACCATCTGGCTTAGCCGCAGGGCGTTCAGCAGGTTCTGTTGCAGCAGCGTTTCCACCGCGTCGTCATCGGCGTTCAGCGGGTCCACCGCGATCATCTGGCGCGAGGCGTTGACCAGGATATCCACCTTGTCGAACGCGTCGATCGTGGCCGACAGCAGGTTGGCTTGCGTCAGCTTTTCCCGCAGGTCGCCCGCGAAATAGCGATAGGGGTTGGCCTCGTCATTCTCGCCGAATTCCTTGACCAGCCCGTCCTCGTCGCGGTCCACGAACACGACATTCGCGCCCTTGTCGACGAAATGGCGACCGATGGCCAGGCCGATCCCGTTGGCCCCACCCGTGACGATGGCAGTCTTGCCGGCGATTGCGAAACTCATGCGGGTCTCCGTGATTCTGTTGCGAAAGCCTAGCCGCGCTCAGCGCATCTGGCGAGAGGGCCGGGCCGCGTGCAGGATTTTGAACCGATTGTCGCCGCCGATCTCCTCGATCTGGGCGAAACAGGCGGCCAGCGCCGCCTCATAGGGCAGATGGCGGTTGGCCACCATGTACAGCTGCCCACTGGGGGCCAGGCTGGCCGCAGCCGTCGCGATAAAGGCGCGACCCAGGTCAGGCTCTGCCGCGCGGCCGGTGTGGAAGGGCGGGTTCATCACCACCACGTCCAGTTTCGTTGCGGGCCGCCAGGTCGTGGCATCCGACCAATGGAATTGCGCCCGCGCATCCGAGACGTTTTCCCGTGCGCAGGTCAGCGCGTCGTGATCGGCCTCGACCAGGTGCAGCGCCTTGATACCCGGATGATCCGCCAGCATCCGCGCCGACAGATAGCCCCAGCCCGCGCCCAGATCGGCGATCTTGCCGGTCAGCTTTGGCAGCGCATCCGCCAAAAGGCGCGAGGCCGCATCCACCCCGTCCGCCGAGAACACGCCGGGCCGCGTCACGAAACCGTCCACCGTTGCGGGTCGGCCGACCCACTCGGCGTAATCACCGACCGGCACGAACCAGAACAGCTTTCCATGCGATTTCGAGATGACGCCCAGCACATCCTCGCGCTTGCGCAGGTCCTTCAGGATCGACTCCACCCCGTCGGTCTTTTGCCCGTCCACGATGACCAGCCCGGTGCGCGCGGCCTCGGCCAGCATCGCGCGGGCCTGCGCCTTGGCGCGCGGCAGCACCACCAGTGCTGCGGCAAACGCGCCCTCGGCCTGCACCGCCACCGCGTATCCCCGTGCGGCAAACGCGTCGCTATCCGGCTTGTTCCCGGTGATCATCACCGCCCGGTCCTGCGGCAGCGCCGACAGATCCATCCCGGCGCGCGGCCCGAACACGGCAATGCGCCCTTCGGCAGGCAGGCTCAACCCGGCCTCAAGGGCCTGTGCGATTCGGCTATCACTCATCGGCTGCGGCGACCCTCAGGGTCACTCCTTCTCCATGGTGCATTGCAGGGGGTGCTGATGGCGGCGGGCGAAATCCATCACCTGAGTCACCTTCGTCTCGGCGATCTCGTGGCTGAACACGCCGACGACCGCCAGCCCCTTCTTGTGCACGGTCAGCATGATTTCAAACGCCTGCGCGTGCGACATGTGGAAAAACCGTTCCAGCACATGCACGACGAATTCCATCGGCGTGTAATCGTCATTCAACAGCAGCACCTTGTACATCGGCGGGCGCTTGGTTTTCGGGCGCGTCTTCAGGGCAAGCGACGGAGACCCGCCCTCGTCATCCTCGTTCGACATTCGCCACACGAATTCCGTCATTCCCTCGCCTTGCATGGTTTGACCCAAAGCCGCTTGAACGGTCTATATAACCTCTGTGCCCGATTAGGAAAGAGGGCGAACCCGGCGGAAAGGGCCAAGAATGCCTAAACTCAGCACCATCGGTTTCGATGCCGACGACACGCTCTGGCACAACGAGCGGTTCTTTCGCCTCACCCAGGACCGATTCGCCGACCTGTTGCGCGACTACACCGAGCCCGACCACCTGATGGAGCGTCTGCTGGCCGCCGAGACCCGAAACATCCGGCACTATGGCTTTGGCATCAAAGGTTTCGTGCTGTCGATGATCGAAACCGCGCTGGACGTGACCGAGGACCGCGTGCCCCCCTCGGTGATCCGCGCGCTGATCGACGCTGGGCAAGACATGTTGCGCCACCCAATCGAACTGCTGCCCCACGCCGCCGAGGCCGTTTCGGCCGCCGCCTCCACCCACCGCGTCTTGCTGATCACCAAGGGCGACCTGATCGACCAGGAACGCAAACTGGCCCAATCCGGGCTGGGCGAGCTGTTCCACGGCGTCGAAATCGTCTCGCACAAGACCCGCACCACGTACGAGGACATCTTTGCCCGCCACGGCGACGGGGCCCCGCGCGGCATGATGATCGGCAATTCGATGAAGTCCGACGTGGTGCCGATGGTGCAGGCCGGCGGCTGGGGCGTCCACGTCCCCCACGGGCTGGAGTGGGCGATCGAGCGCGCCGATCCCCCCGCCGATGCCCCGCGTTTCATCACCCTGCCCGATCTGGGCGCGCTGCCCGATCTGATTGCGCGCATCGAAGACGATCCCACTTGACGGGCTAACAGCAATTCCCAAATCTGGAACCAAGTTTCACATACGGGAATCACCATGCTGGACGACACCCGCCTTGCGGCCCATCTGGCCGCGCTCCGTGCCGCGCAGGGCTGGACGCTGGCCGATCTGGCCGACCGCTCCGGCCTCAGCCGCGCCACCCTCTCACGCATTGAGAACGCCGAGGTCAGCCCCACCGCCGCCGCCCTTGGCCAGCTTTGCGCCGCCTTCGGCCTGTCGATGTCGCAACTGCTGGCGATGGTGGAATCCGATTTCCGCCCCGTGATCCCCCTTGATCAGCGTGCCAGCTGGACCGACCCCGACACAGGCTTTACCCGCACCGTCATTTCCCCCGCCGCCCCGCCTTTGCGCGGTGAATGGCTGCTTTGCACCCTGCCCGCCGACACCACCCGCAGTTACGACCGCCCCCCGCGGCCCGGCCTCGAACACCACTTGCTGCTCGGCTCTGGCGATCTGACCGTCACGGTCGAGGGCAACGCCCACGCCCTCCACCCCGGCGATTGCCTGCGCTACCAGCTTTGGGGCGCCACGGAATTCCACAGCGCCGGGGGCGCCACCTACCTTCTGTTCCTGACCTGAGGCCCGCCATGCAGATCACCCGATGGACCGCCGACGACCTGACCGCCCACCGCGACGCACTGGCCGAGATCCTGCATGCCTGCGTCCATGCCGGGGCCAGCGTCGGCTTCGTCCTGCCCCACCCCATGACCGAGGCCCGCGCCTTCTGGGACAACTTGAAACAGCCCATCAAGGCGGGTGAACGCGCGCTTTTCGTCGCCACGCAAGACAACCGCCCCGTCGGCACCGCGCAGCTGGTGATGGCCACACCCGCCAACCAGCCCCACCGGGCCGAGGTCTCAAAGGTGCTAGTCCACCCCGACGCCCGACGCCAGGGCATCGCCCGCGCACTGATGCAGACGCTGGAAACCCATGCCCGCGCCCACGGCAAGACGCTGCTGACCCTAGACACCCGCACCGGTGACGTGGCCGAGCCGCTCTACACCGCGCTCGGATTCCAGACCGCCGGGGTGATTCCGGGCTACTGCCTGTCGCCCGATCACCGCACGCTGGACGCCACCACCTACATGTACAAATCGCTTGCCTGATCTTTCAGCAATGCGCCCGGCACAAACCCGCGTAGCCCGCACAGCACCCCTTCCACGTTCTGGTGTAAGGTTGCAAATCGCCCACAAAATATTGTCATTC
The DNA here is from genome assembly GCF_004799325.1 of Thalassobius vesicularis. GTDB lineage: Bacteria > Pseudomonadota > Alphaproteobacteria > Rhodobacterales > Rhodobacteraceae > Thalassobius > Thalassobius vesicularis. Next base: position 79,747 of record NZ_SSMD01000009.1, on the reverse strand, counting down.
GAACGTAGACCCCACCCAATTGGTTAATATTCAATGCTTTATTCAGCGCCTTTCGTGTGTTAGCCTTTTCTCAATCAAATAAATAAGCCGACTGAAAAATCAGCGGCATGAGGCAGAGAAGGCAGAGGTCGTGAAAGATCGGCACAAAAAGCCGGCCCATATGGGCCTGCTGACAATCGCATTTCTGTGGCTGATGGTTGTGTTGCCAGTGTCCGTGCTGGCGGCACCTTATGCTGCGTTCGTGATGGATGCCCGCACCGGCGAAGTTCTGCACTCCACCAACGCCGATACCCGACTGCACCCGGCCTCTCTGACCAAGATGATGACGCTTTACATCGCGTTCGAGGCGATCGAGCGCGGCGAGATTTCCCTCGACACGATGGTCCGCATCTCGCGCAATGCCGCGGCTGAACCGCCCTCGAAACTGGGCTTGCAGGCCGGTCAGCGGATCAAGCTGCGCTACCTGATCCGTGCCGCCGCCGTGAAATCGGCCAATGACGCCGCCACCGCCATCGGTGAAGCGATCGAAGGGTCCGAGGCCGCCTTTGCCCGCCGCATGAACCGCACCGCCAAGGCGATGGGCATGACCCGGACGACCTTCAAGAACGCCAACGGCCTGACCCGCGACGGACACCTGTCCACGGCGCGCGACATGTCGATCCTGGGGCGGCACCTGCTCTATGATTATTCCGACTATTACAACCTGTTCAGCCGCATCTCGACCGATGCGGGGATGCGAACGGTGAACAACACCAACCGCCGCTTCCTTGCGGCATATCGCGGCGCAGACGGTATCAAGACCGGCTACACTCGCGCCGCCGGGTTCAATCTGGTCGCCTCGGCAGAGCGTGGACAGGAACGCATCATCGCCACCGTGTTCGGCGGCCGCTCGACCGCCGCGCGCAATGCCAAGGTGGCCGAGCTGCTGGACCTCGGCTTCCGCCGTGCGCCCAGCCAGGTCGCACTGCGCAAACCCTCGCGCCCGGCCTATGTCGGTTCGGGCTCGGCCCGTCCCAGCACCGGCGGCGACACCGAAGTGGCCGCAGCCAGCGGTGCCGCGGGTAAAACGATCCGCCTGCTGACCGCCGTCCCCAAAAGCCTGCGCCCGCAGGCCCGCCCGGGCAGCACGCAGGCCCCCGTTCTGGTCGCGGTCAAGGATGACATCCACGACGCGCTGAAACAGGTCATGGCCGAAGAAACCAAACCCGCAGCGCCCGCCGCCCTACCCAAGGAAAACCTGCCCACCCGTCTGGCGCAAGAGGAACTGCCCTCGCCCCGGATGCGCCCGGGCGATCTGGTGCTGGCCTCGGCCGGCGCACAGAAACAGGCCGTCGAGCAGGTTCTGGCCGAAGCCGTCGCAGCCGACGCGCAGGCCGATCAGCCGCGCGAGGTCGTCACCCGTCTGTCCACCTCGGGCGGACGCCACTGGGGCATCAACGTCGGCCGCTATCCCAGCCGCTATGCCGCCGAAAAGGTGCTGGTGAAAACCGCGCTGGCCGAGATGGCCACCCTGGACGGCAGCCTGCGCAAGGTGGTCAACCGCAAGGGCGGGTTCGACGCGAATTTCGTGGGGCTGACGCGCGAGAAGGCCGACCTCGCCTGCCGCCGTCTTCAGGCGCGCCAGGTCAGCTGTTTCATGATCGGCCCGAGCTGAGGGCTGCAAAATTCTTTCAAAGAATTTTGACCGGAAAATCGCTGATTTTCCGGGCCTCCGGCGGGAGTATTTTCAGTCAGAAAGAAGCCAAGGGTCAGGGTTTGGGATGATCGTCCCATTCCCCCGACAGTATGCGTTGGCTGTTGCCGTCCGGGTCGTCGTACTGGTTGCTGCGCACCGTGTAGATGAAGGCCAGCAGGCCAACGCCGCCCAGGACCAGCGAAATCGGGATCAAGTAGGACAGGACTTCCATTTCGGGCTTACCTCAGGCGCAATGCGTTCAGGGACACGATAATGGAACTCGTGGACATAGCCAAGGCCGCCACCAGCGGGGTTGCCAGACCGATCACCGCGATCGGCACGGCGATCACGTTATAGGCCGTGGCGATCTGGAAGTTTTCGCGGATGCGGCGGGTGGCAGATTTCGCGGTGTCCAGTGCCTCGTTGATCGGGCTCAGGTCGCTACCCAGCAGCACGATGTCCGAGGCCACGCGCGCGGCGTCCAGCGCCGAGGCCGGAGAGATCGAGACATGCGCTGCGGCCAGCGCGGCGGTGTCGTTCAGCCCGTCCCCCACCATCAGCACATGTTTGCCCTGATCCGACAGCGCCTTGATGCGGGCGGCCTTGTCGGTGGGCAGTGCCTCGGCCATCCATTGGCGGATGCCCAGGCGGTTGGCCAATGCTTCGACCGCGCGGGTGGCGTCGCCCGAGATCAGGATCACGTCCTTGCCCGCGTCGAGCAGCGATTTCACCGCCTCTTCGGCGCCAGCGCGCAGCCGGTCGGTGAAGGTGAAGGCGACCGGGGCATCACCGCCCACGGCCAGCCATGCCGCGGTTTCGGCACGGGATTCGGCGCCGACCCAGGCCGCACGGCCCAGGCGCACGCGGGTGCCTTTCCAGCTGCCCTCGGTGCCATAGCCGGGCACTTCGCGGATGTCATCGACGCGCGCCGGTTTCACGCCGGCCTCGCGCGCGGCCTTGCTCAGGGACATCGACAGCGGGTGAGAGGAGCCCTCGGCCAGCGCCAGCGCGATCTCCATGTCGCGGGTGGTGTGATCGCCCAGGTTGGTCAGCTCGGGCGTGCCCGCCGTCAGCGTGCCGGTCTTGTCAAAGACCACCGTGTCGACCTGTGCCAGACGTTCCAGCGCCGTGGCGTGTTTGATCAGCATCCCCTTGCGGAACAGCCGCCCCGAGGCCGCCGTCGTCACCGCCGGAACCGCCAGACCCAGCGCGCAGGGGCAGGTGATGATCAGCACCGCCGCCGCGATGTTCAGCGCGGTGCGGGTGTCGTAGGTATAGAGCCACCAGCCGACAAAGCTGAGCGCCGACAGGATATGTACCCCCGGCGCATAGAGTTTCGCCGCGCTATCCGCCAGCGAGGTATAGCGCGAGCGCCCGGATTCCGCGATGGCCACCAGATCGGCCATGCGATGAAGCGAGGTATCCTTGCCCACCGCCGTTGCCCGGATCACCAGCGGGCCGGTCAGGTTGACCTCCCCGGCGGACACACCCTGCCCCGGCTGCGCCACCACCGGCACGGTTTCCCCGGTCAGCAGCGAGCGGTCGATCTCGCTCATGCCTTCGACGATTTCACCGTCCACCGGCATCCGTCCGCCGGGGCGCACAAGGATCATGTCGCCGACCGAAACCTCGGCCACTGGCACCTGTTTTTCCTCGCCGTTGCGGATCAGGATGGCGCGCGGCACTTCCAGCGCGGCCAGTTCCTCGGCTGCGGATCGCGCAATCGCGCGGGTCCGGTAGTCCAGATAACGCCCCGCCAGCAGAAAGAACGTCAGCGTCAGCGCGGCGTCGAAATAGGCGTGGTGCCCCGACAGGCTGGTTTCCCAAAGCGAGGTGACCAGCGCCAGCGAGATCGCCAGCACGATCGGCACATCCATGTTCAGGCGCTTGTGCTTCAGTGCGCCCCAGGCGCTTTTGAAGAAGGGCACGCCGGAAAACGCGATGGTCGGCAGCGTGATCGCCGCCGAGATCCAGTGGAACATGTCGCGCGTTGCGTCCTCGGCGCCGGCCCAGACCGACACCGACAGCAGCATCACGTTCATCGAGGCGAACCCCGCCACCGCCAGCCGCATCAGCAGGTCGCGGCCCGCCTTGTCGGTCTGCGTCGCCGCCAGCGCGCCCGCGTCCAGCTCGAACGCTTCATAGCCGACGCGCTCCAGCGCGCCGATCAGGTCGTCCGGCATCACGCTGGGATCGGCCTCGATCTGGGCGCGCTTCAGCGTCAGGTTCACCCGGGCGGATTGCACGCCGGGCACCTTGGCCAGTTCACTTTCGACGGTCGAGATACAGGCCGCGCAGTGCACGGCAGGCACGGACAGCGCGATCCGCGCCTCCTTGGGGGCGTCCATCTGGGCCATTGCCTCGGCGGCGGGGGCCGCGGAACAGGCAGGACAGGCCGAGGGGGTGGGACGCATGGTGGCGGTCATGGATGGGGTCTTTCCAGTTGATGCCGGGTTGAGGGGGTGGGTTACTTGACGACGTGCAGGTTCAGGCGCTGGATGAACTCGGTTCCGTCCTCGGCAATCGCCTCCAGTCGGATGATCCAGCGGCCGCCGCCCAGCTCCATCGGGGCTTCGAAGGCGGTGCCATTATAGGCAAAAGCGGGTTCCACGTCATCGCTGGCCTCGGTGGTGCGGCCGACGATGGCGCGCAGCTCCTTGGGGCGGACGGGCTGGCCGGCGGGGTCGGTGATGGCCAGACGCAGCAGGCCGTCCTTATGCTCGGCGTTGATGCTCCAGCCCAGGGCCTCTTGCGCGGCCTTGCGTTTGTCGAACTCCTGGCTGGCGACGTAGGAATTCGCGACCTCCAGACCGGGGAAAGTCTTCACGGCCTTGACGGCCATGAAGACGTTTACCGCGATGATCAGTCCAAAGGCGGCGGCAAATCCGATAAAGACCTGCCGCCCGGTGATCTGGCGCTGTGCCATCAGTTGTTTTCCTTTCCGTGGAACACGGTGTCCTTGTAGGCGCGATCCCCGGTCGAGTTGTCCTCGACCCAGATGCGGATATCGGTACGCTCATGCGTCGCCGGGTTCGATCCCTTGGGCGCGATCACGTAGACGCGTTGCAGCTTCATTGTGTCGGCGGGCACGTCGGTGGTGGCATAAGGCGTGCCTTCCAGCTGGACGCGCAGCGCCGGATCACCCTTGACCGAGATCCGGAACGGGCGGTCCTCGCCATGCTTGTTGCGCAGGCGCACGTCATAGGTGTTGCGGATCGAGCCATCCGACAGCGTCACGAACACCGGGTTGCGCACGGGGGCGACCGTCAGGTCGATTTCCGTTCGCATGAACAGCGCCACGACCAGGCCGACGCCGACCAGCGTCCACAGGCTGGTATACAGGATCGTGCGCGGGCGGAAGATGTGCTTCCAGATCGACTTGGGCGGGTTGCCCGCACGCTCGGCCGCTTCGTCGGTCAGCGCCATATAGTCGATCAGGCCGCGCGGCTTGCCGATCTTGTCCATGATCTCGTCACAGGCGTCGATGCACAGCGCGCAGGTGATGCATTCCAGCTGCTGGCCGTTGCGGATGTCGATCCCCACCGGGCAGACGTTCACGCAGGCCATGCAGTCGATGCAATCGCCCTGCTCGGCGTTTTCCTCTTGCTTGCGGGCCTTGCCACGCGGTTCACCGCGCCAGCTGCGATAGCCCACCACCAGAGAGTCTTCGTCCAGCATGGCGGCCTGAATCCGCGGCCACGGGCAGGCGTAGATGCAGATCTGTTCGCGGGCGAAACCGCCAAAGATAAAGGTGGTCAGCGTCATCACCACGATCGTCGAATAGGCGATCGGGTGGGCGTTCAGCGTGAACAGGTCCACCAGCAGCGTCGGCGCGTCGGTGAAATAGAATACCCAGGCCCCGCCCGTCGCGACCGAGATCAGCAACCAGGCCGACCATTTCTCCAGCCGCAGCCGGGCCTTGCGGAAATCCATCTTCTTTTGGCGGTGCAGACGCAGGCGCGCGTTGCGGTCGCCCTCGATCCAGCGTTCAACCAGGATGAACAGGTCCGTCCACACCGTTTGCGGGCAGGCATAACCGCACCACACGCGCCCCAGGGCCGAGGTGAACAGGAACAGCCCCAGGCCCGCCATCACCAGCAGGCCGGCGACGAAATAGAACTCGTGCGGCCAGATTTCGATCATGAAGAAGAAAAAGCGCCGGTTGCCCAGGTCCACCAGAACGGCCTGATCGGGCAGCGCCGGGCCACGGTCCCAGCGGATCCAGGGCGTCAGGTAATAGATGCCCAGCGTCACGATCATGATCAGCCACTTCAGATTGCGGAACTTGCCCTTCACGCGGCGCGGAAAAATCGGCTCGCGGGCGGCGTACAGGCTCTGGGGGGCTTCGGGTTCGGTTTGCGACACGGAATCACTCCGGAAAATTGATACGGGTTGCCGCCCTTTTTTCAGGGATTGGGGGGGTGGGCTTTGACCTGCATCAAATCTGTATTTTTAACGCATCTATTCGGCACCGCAGCGCCCGCAGCAGACGCAACATCCCGCGATTGCGTAAGTTTTGACCGCTGGCCCCGGACCGTGCCATAGTTTTCAGCGGAGCAGGAGAAACATAAGGCACGGGGGAACATCGTGGCCCAAAACGCGGCACAAACCGCCACCGAAGAGCGTACAACACTCAATTCATCCGAAATCACCGCCATCGCGCACCTCTACCGCGGCGAGGTCTACCGCTCGACCATCTGGCGCACGCGGTTGGACACCACCACCAACTGGGCCGTGGTCACGCTGGGCGTGGCGCTGTCGATTTCCTTTGCCTCGCCCGATGCCTCGCCGCTGCCATTGGTACTGGTCGGGGTGCTGATCATCTTTTTCCTGATGCAAGAGGCGCGCCGCTATCGCTATTTCAACGTCTGGCGCGCCCGCGCCCGCTGGATGGAGACGCATTTCTACGCGCCCATGCTGCACGACGGGAACCTCCACATGGAGGACAACTGGCAAAAAACCTTGGCCGACGACTACATGCGCCCGCGCTACCACGTCTCGATGATGACGGCGATCGGGCGACGCATCCGGCGTAACTATCTGTGGATATTGATGATTCAGTCGCTGGCCTTTGCCGGAAAACTGGCCGTCCACCCCACCCCGGTCGAAAATCTGGAACAAGCGTTCCGCCGCGCCGATGTCGGCCCCCTGCCCGGCGAGGCAATCGTTACCGTCGGGGTGGTTTACATGATCACCTGGGCCGGGATCGCGATCTGGAGCGGCCAGAATGACAAAAACCGCGCGCTTGGACGGCGCACGGACAGCTCGATGGGATAACCGTTGAGGGGTTGATTATTCGTGAACTTGTAAAATAATTGGCACCGGCCTTCCAGGAAACGCGCGAACAGGACGGAAGGGCCGGTGCCACCCTGGGGCGCGGGAAACGCCCCAGGGTATTCTTTTGGCGAATTACTCGCCGCCACCCAGCTGGTGGACGTAAGCCGACACAGCGCGGATCTGCGCTTCGGACAGACGGGTGTTCCAGTTCGGCATCACGCCTTTACGGGAATTGACGACCGTCTCCTTGATCGCGTCGTACGAGCCGCCGAACAGCCAGATCGCATCGCTCAGGTTGGGCGCGCCCAGATCACGACCGCCGGTCGCATCGTCACCGTGGCAGGAGGCGCAGTTGTCGGCGAAGACGACAGCGCCTTCTTCAACCAGGGCTGCGTCCTGAGCGGTGCCCGACAGCGACATGACGTAGTTCACGACCTGTTCGATCTGCTCTTTTTCCAGCAGTTCGTCCTTGCCGAAGGCGGGCATGTCCGAAATCCGGGTGTCCTCGTCATCCGCGCTGCGGATACCGTGGGTGATGGTGGTGTGGATGGTTTCGATATCGCCACCCCACAGCCAGTCATCGTCCAGCAGGTTCGGATAGCCGGCTGCACCGGCAGCGCCCGAACCGTGGCACTGTGCGCACCAGGTTTTGAACACGGCGGCACCTGCCGACACGGCATAGCCTTGCAGCTCTGCGTCAGCCGAGATCTCGGTCAGCTCGGCCGCGGCCAGCTTCGCGTTGATCGGGCCCAGCTTGGCTTCGTTGGCAGAGATTTCCGCTGCCACGTCACCACGGGTGGACCAGCCCAGGAAGCCGGCGGTTGCGCCATTGACCAGCGGCCATGCGGGATAGGCGATCGTGTAGATCACGCCCCACACGATACAGGCATAGAAGGTCCACAGCCACCAACGCGGCAGAGGGGTGTTCAGCTCTTCGATGCCATCCCACTCGTGGCCGGTCGTGCCCACGTCTTTGGTTTGGTTTGGTTTTTTAGCCATTTCTCACGCCTCCTTGGCGTCGCCACCGCGAACGGCGGGTTTGTCTTCATGCCGGAACGGGATGTTTGCGACGTCGCTGTAGACCTTCGAGGAACCGGGACGGAAGGCGAAGACCACCACCCCGATAAAGAAGGCAAACAGAGCAATCAGCATCCAGCTGTCCGCGAACTCTCTGAGGATCGAGTAGGTTTCCATAATGGTCCCCTCCCCTTACCGGCTCGCGTCCGGGGTGAAGGTCGAGAAATCAACCAGCGTGCCCAGCATCTGCAGATATGCGACCAGAGCGTCGGCTTCCGAGATACCCGGCTGGCCGTCGAAGTTGCGCACCTGCACCTTGTCACCATAGCGTTCCACCAGACCGTCGAAGTCGCCATCGGGATCGATCTGGGCCGCAAAGTCGGCCTGAGCGTTCTCGATCATCTCGTCGGTGTACGGGACACCAACCAGACGGTTCGTCTTCAGTTCGTCCTGGATGTACTTGCCGTCGATCAGACGCTTCTCCAGATGGCCGTATTTCGGCATCACGGATTCGGGCACAACCGACTGCGGGTCACGCAGGTGGTCAACGTGCCATGCGTCCGAGTAGCGGCCGCCGACGCGTGCCAGGTCAGGCCCGGTACGCTTCGAACCCCACTGGAACGGGTGGTCGTATTGCGACTCCGCTGCCAGCGAGTAGTGGCCGTAACGCTCGACTTCGTCGCGCATCGGGCGGATCATCTGGCTGTGGCAGACATAGCAGCCTTCGCGCAGGTAGACATCGCGCCCGGCCAGCTCCAGCGGGGTGTAGGGGCGCATGCCCTCTACGTCCTCGATGGTGTTTTCCAGCCAGAACAGCGGTGCGATCTGCACGATGCCGCCGATGGTGACCACAAGGAAGGCAAAGATCGTGAGAAGGGTAACGTTCTTCTCGAGGATCGCGTGTTTATCAAGAATTGCCATTGTCGTGGTCTCCTTACTCAGCCGGAACCAGGTGGTTCTTGGCTTCCACAGCCGGCGACTTCTTCACGGTCATGAACAGGTTGTAGCACATGATGATTGCACCCAGCAGGAACATGATACCGCCGGTGCCGCGCACCACATACATCGGGAACTTGGCTGCCACGGTGTCAGCGAACGAGTTCACAAGGAAACCGTTTGCATCGACTTCGCGCCACATCAGGCCTTCCATGATGCCGGTCACCCACATGGATGCCGCGTACAGGATGATGCCGATGGTGGCCAACCAGAAGTGCCAGGAAACCAGCGACAGCGAGTAGATACGCTCACGGTTCCACAGTTTGGGCACCAGGAAGTACAGCGCGCCGAAGGTGATCATGCCGTTCCAGCCCAGCGCACCCGAGTGCACGTGACCGATGGTCCAGTCAGTGTAGTGCGACAGCGAGTTCACGGCGCGGATCGACATCATCGGACCTTCGAAGGTCGACATGCCGTAGAAGCCGATCGAGATCACCATCATACGGATGATCGGGTCGGTGCGCAGCTTGTCCCATGCACCCGACAGGGTCATCAGACCGTTGATCATACCACCCCACGACGGCATCCACAGCACGACCGAGAACACCATGCCCAGGGTCGAGGCCCAGTCAGGCAGCGCGGTGTAGTGCAGGTGGTGCGGACCGGCCCAGATGTAGATGAAGATCAGCGCCCAGAAGTGGATGATCGACAGCTTGTACGAGTAGACGGGGCGCTCGGCCTGTTTCGGCACGAAGTAGTACATCATGCCCAGGAAGCCCGCGGTCAGGAAGAAGCCCACGGCGTTGTGGCCGTACCACCACTGGGTCATCGCGTCCTGCACGCCTGCGAACACCTGAACCGACTTCGACCCAAAGACCGAGACCGGGATCGACAGGTTGTTCATCAGGTGCAGCATGGCCACGGTGATGATGAACGACAGGTAGAACCAGTTTGCCACGTAGATGTGCGGCTCTTTACGCTTGACGATGGTTCCGACGAAGACAGCAAGGTAAGCGACCCAAACGATGGTCAGCCACAGGTCAACGTACCATTCCGGCTCGGCGTATTCTTTCGACTGGGTTGCGCCCAGGATGTACCCGGTCGCCGCCAGCACGATGAACAGCTGGTAGCCCCAGAACACGAACCACGCCAGGTTGCCGCCCCACAGGCGCGCAGCCGAGGTCCGCTGCACGACGTAGAACGAGGTGGCGATCAGCGCGTTGCCGCCGAATGCGAAAATCACGGCCGAGGTGTGCAGCGGCCGCAGCTTGCCGAAGTTCATGTAGCCAAAGGCCCAATCGAAGTTCAGCTCGGGGAAGGCGAGCTGGAATGCGATAAAGGTCCCGGCCAGGAAGCCGACAACGCCCCACAGGGCGGTTGCGATCACGCCAGCGCGCACGACGCCGTCGAGATATTCATTTTGCGGCGCGGTCTTGCTGGCTTCGCCAGTGCCGCGCAGCACGAACAGGAACGCGACCGCGGCGGCCAGGGCCACCGTTACCGCGTTCACCAAATATGCCACGTCACGCGCATAGTTGGCCGCGATCAACGCCAGAAGCGTGACCAGACCAAGCGCGATCAGCTTGATGTAATTTACCATTTTGCGTCCCTTCGTCTTGTTCCCGCACGATTCGAATGCCGCGCGAGCGGTTCCAGACTGGCCGTTTAATGCTTTCGGATAGCCGGCGCTGCATTGATCTGTATCAAACCCCCCTTTTCGATTTTTTGACACGGGTCAAAGTGCTGCGAAAAACCGCAGTTTAGTGTGATCTCAGAGCGGTCATATGCGGATGGGAGATATCCATGGCTTACAAGAGCATTTTCACGGTGTTGACTGACACCAAGTTCGTTTCGCCCGTGCTGCAGCAGGGCGTTGCCCTCGCTTCTGCCTGGGATGCCCATTTCGACGTTCTGTGCATGGGCGTCGACCGGACCCAGACGGGCTATTACTACGCTGGCGCCAACGCGATGGTGCTGCAGGAAACCATCACCCGCGCCCAGGAAGAGGCGCAGGAGATCGAGAAAACCGTCAAGGACAGCCTTGGTAAGTCCGAGATTCGCTGGGGCGCCGACATGGGTGTGTCGCAGCTGGCCGACATCGGCCGCCACGTGGCCGCCCACGCGCGGTTCTCGGATCTGGTCGTGATGCCGCAGCCCTACGGCAAGGGCCACGGCGCCGAGATGGAGCCGGTGATGGAATCGGCCCTGTTCGAAGGCAAGGTGCCCGCGTTGATTCTGCCCGACGGCACCCAGATGCCTGCCGCACCCAAGAACATCACCGTCGCCTGGAACGAAAGCAACGAGGCGCTGGCCGCCGTCCGCGCCGCCATGCCGCTGCTGCAATCCGCCGACAATGTCCGCGTCGTCGTGATCGACCCGCCGGCGCATGGGCCGAACCGCTCGGATCCGGGCGGCCTGCTGTCGCAATACCTGGCCCGTCAGGGTGTCCGCGCCGAGATCGACGTTCTGTCGAAAACCCTGCCGCGCGTCTCGGACGTGCTGCTGCGCCACGCCACCGACACCGAGGCCGAGCTGATCGTCATGGGCGCTTATGGTCACTCGCGGTTCCGCGAGGCGATCCTGGGCGGTGCCACCCGCTACATGCTGGAGCAAGCCCAGATCCCCGTGCTGATGGCGCACTGATCGCGTCCAGACCGGAGCGTTCTGTGTAGGCTTCCCGGTCCGGATCAAGGCCCGCCCCCCCCCGCGGCGGGCCTTCCTTTGGGTTGGGCATGAAAAACGGCCGGGAATCATTGTACGATTTCCGGCCGTTTTCTTACAATTCTCCAGGTGAACGGATCGTTACACCACCGTCCCAAATGCCGGCTGGACTCATGCCCGCCGACGAATTGGACTTAGGCGAACATCCCGCCGTCGGCGTCGTCCCCGGCCTCTTCCATCAGACGGCTGAAGTCGGGCACGGTCACGTGACGCTTGCCTTCCAGCTGGATCACCCCGTCGCGTTTCAGCGCCGAGATCTGGCGGCTGACCGTTTCCAGCGTCAGGCCCAGGTAATCCGCCATCGCCTCGCGGGTCAGCGGCAGGTCGAACACCAGCGCGCCGCGGGCCGGTTGCAGGTTCAGCGTCGCATCGCGCCGCGCGATGATCGACAGCAGCGACGCGATCTTTTCGCGGGCGGTCTTGCGGCCCAGCACCAGCATCCATTCGCGCGCGGCGTCCAGTTCGTCCAGCGTCATTTCCAGCAGGCGTTGCGCGATATGCGGGGTGCGCTCCATCATCTGCTCGAAAGGTTTCTTGCGAAAACAACACATTACCAGGTCAGTCGTCGCCACGACATCATAGGCGGACCCTTCGCGACCCGGCCGGCCCACGAAATCGGACGGCAGCAAAAGCCCCACCATCTGGGTGCGCCCGTCCTCCATCGTCTGGGTCAGCGTGGCGATGCCGGACACGACCGAGCCGACGAAATCCATCTTGTCACCCGACCAGATCACGGTCTGCCCGGCCTCGAAGCTGCGGTAGTACTTGATCTCTTCCAGCCGCTCCAGTTCCGTGCTTTCACAGCGTGCACATACAGCCCTGTGGCGAATAGGGCAGTCCCCACAATGGTGGTTGTGAGCCAGAGTCTCGTCCTGAAGCATAGTGGTCCGTCGCGCGCTTGATCTGGGTCAAGGAGGACCCATCCTGTTTCCCCTAAAGGCTAAGCGCATGGAAACGAAAACGCAACTCGCAAAACTGGGTCTGTTCGACGCCAAGGTACCTCGCTACACGAGTTACCCAACGGCGCCGCACTTCTCAAATAATGTCACTGGCGATGATTTCTCTAGCTGGATCAAGGGTATAACCCCCGGCTCGGACATATCTCTTTATTTGCATGTGCCCTTTTGTCGCCGGTTGTGCTGGTTCTGTGCCTGCCGCACCCAAGGCACGCAAAGCGAATCTCCCGTCCGCGCCTATGTCGAGACGCTGAAGGCCGAACTGGCCCTGCTGAAGCGCGATTTGCCCGAAGGCGTGACGCTGAACCGCCTGCATTGGGGCGGTGGAACGCCGACTTTGCTGTCCGCGGGCATGATGACGGACCTGATCGAGGCGATTTCGGACGTTGCGCCCTTCGCCCAGAATTACGAATTTTCGGTTGAAATCGACCCGAACGAGATCGACGACGCCCGCCTTTCGGCGCTGGCGGCGGGCGGCATGAACCGCGCCTCGATCGGAGTTCAGGATTTCGACGAGGAAATCCAGAAAACCATCGGCCGTCTGCAAGGCTATGACGTGACCCGCGACGCGATCGAGGCGATCCGCGCGCATGGCGTCTACAGCCTGAACGCCGACATCCTGTACGGCCTGCCGCACCAGTCGCGCGAACGCATAACAGAAAGCGTGCAGAAACTGTTGTCGCTGAACCCGGATCGCGTTGCGCTTTATGGTTACGCGCACGTGCCGTGGATGGCCAAGCGCCAGCAGATGATCCCCTCAGACGCGCTGCCCACCCCGCAGGAACGTCTGGACCTGTTCGAAACCGCCCGCCGCCTGTTCGTCTGGGACGGTTACGCCGAGATCGGCATCGACCACTTCGCCACCCAGTCCGACGGGCTGTCCATCGCCCAGAAAACCGGCCGTCTGCGCCGCAATTTCCAGGGCTATACCGACGACACCTCCGAGGTGCTGGTCGGCATCGGTGCCTCGGCGATTTCGCGGTTCCCGCAGGGCTATGCCCAGAACCACGCCAGCACCGGCGCCCACACCGCCGCCATCCGCGACGGTCGGTTCTCGACACACCGGGGCCACACCTTCACGGCCGAGGACAAGCTGCGCTCGCGGATCATCGAGATGCTGATGTGCGATTTCGCCACCACTGATGCCGAGCTGCGCGAGACCTTCAAGCTGTCCCAGCCCCAGCTGAACGACATGTACAAAGGGGCCGAAACCACCTTTGAGGGGGTGCTGGAACGGACGGCAGAGGGGCTTTACATCCCGCCCGAGGCGCGGCCACTGACGCGGATGATCGCACGGGCGTTCGACGCCTACGATCTCAGCAAGGCCGGGCATTCCTCGGCCATCTGAGGCGAACAAAGGGGGGCGGACAATGCGGATCGCCACCTTCAACCTGCAGAACATGCGCTTGCGCGGGTCCCATCTGGACGGGGCCCGCGACAGCGACGTGCCCGAGGATCTGGGCGACGCCGCCCGCTCACTGGACCCCGACGACCGACGCCTAAGCGCACAGGTGATCCGCGACACCAATGCCGATGTGATCGCCCTGCAAGAAGTGTTCGATCAGGCCACGCTGGACCATTTCCACGACGCCTATCTGGCCCCGCTTGGCGTGTCCTACCCCCATCGGCTGTGCCTGCCGGGCAATGACGGGCGCGGGCTGGACGTCGCCGTGATGTCGCGCGTCCCCCTGCATGCCCCGCAAAGCCACGCACAGGAAACCCCCGCCTCGCTGGGCCTGCCCCTGCCCGAGCCGGACCAGCCGGTCTTTCGCCGCGACGTGTTGCGGCTGGGCATCGGGCCGCTGACGCTGTTCGTCTGCCACCTGAAGGCCCCCTACCCCGAAACCCAGCGCACCTGGGACATTCGCCGGTCCGAGGCGACGGCGCTGCGCCACCTCGTCACCCGCTCGCAAGACCCGAACGATCTGTGGCTGATCATCGGCGACCTGAACGAGCCCGTCCGCAGCCCCGACCGCCCCCGCGTCGTCGCCCTGCTCGAGGAAATCGCGGTCGACCTGATCGCGCGCCTTCCGCAGCCCGAACGTTGGTCCTGGCACAACCCGCACACGCATCTGTATGGCCGCCCCGACGCGATGCTGGCCAGCCCCGCGCTGGCCCGCCGCTTTCCCGACGCGCGCCCCGAAATCGTCCGCGAAGGCATGAGCCTCGAGACCCACCGCAACCCCGGTCCGCATCTGCCGCAGGTCGGACATCACCGCCCCCACGCCAGCGACCACGCCGCCGTGGTGATCGAGTTTCCGGGCCTCTAGCCGCTAGTGGATCGCCGCGTACATGATCTTTTTCTCGTCCGCCTCGCGTGCGGTGAACTCCTCGACCACCTTGCCCTGACGCGCGACCAGAATGCGGTCGGACAGGGCCAGCACTTCGGGCAGGTAAGAGGAGATCACGACAACCGCGTTCCCCTCGTCCGCCAAGCGATTGATAAGCTGGTGGATTTCCGCAATCGCGCCCACGTCCACGCCGCGTGTCGGTTCGTCGAAGATGATCAGCTCGGGTTCCTGCACCAGCGATTTGGCGATCACCACCTTCTGCTGGTTGCCGCCTGACAGCTCGATCACCTTCACGTCGCGCGACACCGCCTTGATGTTCAGCGCCTCGCTCCATTTCTGGCCCAGAATGCGCTCGGCCTTGCGGCTGACCCACATCTTCCAGAACGGCTCTTTCGCCAGTTGGCCGACATGGATGTTCCGCGCCGGGCTCATGGTTTCAAAGAACCCCTCGACCTTGCGGTCCTCGGTGACATAGGCGATGCCGTCGCGGATCGCCGGGGCCGGCGTGCGATAGCGCACCTTGTGGCCGTTCAGCTCGATCTCGCCGCCGTGCAGCCAATTGCGTTTCAGCGCCCCCGAGACGATCTTGAACGTCTCGGTCCGCCCCGCGCCCACCAGCCCGAACACGCCCGTCACCTGCCCCGCGAAGATCGAGAACGAGGTGTTCTGCACGATCCCCGCCATCCGCAGGTTCTGCACCGACAGCACGCGCTTGCCTTCGTGGCGAACGGAGTCCTCGTCGCCGCGCTTGTGGCCGTAGAACGTGTTCGACAGGTCGCGCCCGATCATCGCCTTGACGATCGCCTCGCGGTCCAGCTCTTGCGCGGGTTTGGTCAGCACGTGTTTGGCGTCGCGCAGCACGGTGATGCGGTCGGCGATGGCCAGCGCCTCCTCCAGCGCGTGCGAGATGAACACGACCGAGACGCCGCGCTTTTTCAGATCCTTCACCAGCGCGAAAAAGTGCTGCTTTTCCTCGGGCGTCAGCGTCGCGGTGGGTTCGTCAAAGACGATGACGCGCACCTTGTGCAGCACGGCCCGGGCAATTTCCACCATCTGCCGCTTGGCCGCGCCCAGCATGTCCACCGTTGCCGTCGGATTCACGTCGAAGTTCAGCGACTGCAGGAACTGCTGCGCCGCGATATTGACCCCGCGCAGGCGGTTGAACATCTTTTCCTGCCCCAGAAACAGGTTCTGGCCCACGGTCATCGTCGGCACCAGGCTGGTTTCCTGGAACACCATCGCGATGCCCAGATGCAGCGCCTCTTTCGGAGAGCCGGGCGCGATCGGCTGGCCGTCCAGCAGGATCTGCCCCTCGGCCGGATGCACCACGCCCGCCATGGATTTCGTCAGGGTCGATTTGCCAGCACCGTTCTCGCCCAGCAGGGCATGGATTTCGCCGGCGCGCAGGTCAAAGCTGACCCCGTCGATGGCCACCGCACTGCCGTAGCGGACGGTGATGTCACGCATCTCGATGATTGGCTGCTGGCTCATTCCCCCGCCCTCCTGGCGATTTCCGAGGGGTCCAGGCGCAACACGCCGCCCGCCCCGTGCGACACCACCCACAGCGCGCCGCCGTGGTCGTGGATCGCGGTGATGCCGTGATGCGTGCCGTCCACCCGGCTGTGCAGCGAGTACAGCACCTTGCCCGCCTCGTTCAGCCGCAGCACCAGCCCATAGCTGCGCGGCGGTGCCCAGGGTTTCAGAACGCCCATCTGCTTGATCGCCCCGCCCTGCAACGGTTCCAGAAACGATTGCGGCGGCACCAGTTGCGGCGCGACCCACAGGTTCGGCGGCATCGAGGCCATCATCGCCTCGCGGTAGCCCTTTTCGCGCAGCACGAACTCGACCAACTGCGTGCGGCAGGCAAAGACCGACAGCCAGATCCCGCCCCCGTCCGCCGGGGCCAGACGCGAGGGATAGCCGGGCAACCGGTTCAACACCGGCTGCACATGCCCCGCCCCAAGGACCGAGACAACGCGGTGCCGCCAGCTTTCGGACACCCAGACGGCATCGCCGACGGGCACCGCGCCAAAGGCATGGCTCAGTCCGCTTGCCAGCATCTGAACGCCGTCAACGCCCAGCCGCAACACCCGGCCCGAGCTGCGCCGCTCCAGCAGATCACGCTGCCAATTCGCGGGGGCGTTATGGGCGCTGGCATCCGTGGCCAACAGCGTGTCGCCATCCGCCGTCAGGCTGTTGATCGCAACAAAGGCGCGTTTGTCCGCCGCCTTCCAGCTGTGCCCGTCCAGTGCGCCGCCATGCACCTCGACCCGGTTGCCGTCCAGCGCCACCGCGAAGCCGCCCTTGAACCGGGCCAGCGCAGTGATGGTGCCGTCCAGCACCAGTTCTTCGGTCGTGCCCTGTTGCGCCGGATCAATCCGCAGCACGCGGTTGCCGTCGCTGGCCCACAGGCCCGTGTCGTCACAGGCCAGATCACCCGGCGCCTCCAGCCGCGCCCACAGCACACCATCATCCAGCAGACGGTTCGGCCGCAGCACCCCGTCGAACACCGGCACGGTGACGGCCGCATCTCCGCGCCCCAGGAAACGGTCGCTCAGTCCCTTGAAGAACGCGATCATGCCTTTTTCCCCCAGCGGCGTTCGTAATGCACATAGTCCGGTGCGCCTTCGCCCTCGGGCAGCCGGTAGCGCCCGATCCGGTTGTTCGACAGCCCGCCCAGGTACAGCCAGCCCTTGTGTTCCCGCATCGAGGTGATCATCGGGTGGTTCACCCCCTGTGGATCCCACAGCGTTTCCAGCACCTTGCCGGTCAGGTCGATCTTGAACACGCAGCCGTTGTTGATGTTGGGGAACATCCATTCGTCGAACGGCAGGCGGCGCGTCATCCGCTTGCGGAAACCGGGCATCCGCATCGCCAGGTCCAGCGCCGGGCCGCGCATCCCCACCAGCGCCACCCAGTAATTCCCGTCGGACGCCTTGTTGATGTTGTCCGGATAGCCCGGCAGGTTATCCAGCAGCACCTCGATCGTGCCCTTCTTGGGCCCGTCGAACCAATACCGGCTGATCGACGCCGCCGAGGTCTGCGCGAACAAAAAGCTCTGGTTGTCGTCGCACATCGAAATCCCGTTGGGGAACAACAGGTTGTCGATCTCGGTCTTGGTGGACCCATCGCGCGGATCGTAGCAGATGATCCGGCCCGAATGGCGGCTTTCCAGCGCGTCCACGGCGTATTCGCTCATCTCGTAGCGCCGCGTCGCCTCGGAAAAATAGATCCGCCCGTCATGCGCGATGTCCAGATCGTCCGCCAGCCGCAACCGGCTGTCATCGTTCACCGAGGTGAGCGAGCGGTTGGTCTCGTCCGTCAGCTTCACCACCTCGCCATCGGGGCGCACCATGTACAGGCCCATCCCGCCGACGCAGACGCACAGGTTGTCGTCCTTGTCAAAAGCCATGCCCAAGGGCTGGCCGCCGATATGGGCGAAAATCTCCCACTTGGTGTAGTCGGGCGCCAGGAACCGCACGATATCACCGTGGCGCGATCCGGAATACAGGTTGTCGTTGCGATCCAGAATGACGTCCTCGGGGCCTTCGACCTCGCCCAGGCCGATCACCTCGACCGCGCGCAGCTTGTCGTTGACGCTCCAGACATTGCCCGGCGCCGGCTCGCACGAGGGCGGCTTGGGCAGGTACAGGTAATCCGGCGAGACATAGACCGACGCGATGATCCGGTGGCGGTTCTTGACCCAGCGGATGTCGAACACGGCGGCCAGCACCAGAATGCCCGCCAGCGCCATACGGATCGCCCCGCCCGACGCGCCCGAGGCCGTCATCCCGTTCGTCACCACCAGCACGATGGCCAGACCGACGACCGCCTTGGTCACCGACCCGCGCCCCCCGCCCAGCGAGATACCGCCCAGCACGGCGGCGGTCAGGGCCGTCACCTCCAGCCCCAGCCCGATATCGGACCCGGTCGAGGCCAGCTTGGACGAGAAAAACACCGCCGCAATCGCCGTGAACCCGCCCGAGGCAACATAGGTCAGCATGATCGTGAACGGCACCGCGATGCCCGCGTTATAGGCCGCCCGGCGCGACCCGCCGATGGCGATCAGGTGCCAGCCGGGGCGCAGGCGCGTCAGCAGGATGTGCAGGAACAGGGCCACGACCGCGAACAGCCACACGTTGACCGGCACGCCCCAGACCAGCCCCATGCCCAGAAAATCCCAAGTCGTGCTGTCGGGCAGCGACATGGCGATATCCATCGAATACTCGGCAATCGCCAGCGAATAGACCGCGCGGAAAATGATCAGCGTGATCAGCGTCGTCAGAAACGCCCGCAGCCGCACATAGCCGATCAGCACCCCGTTGACCGCCCCCAGCGCCATGCCCGACAGGATCGTCACCGCAATCGCCGGCGGGGCCGACCATTCCAGCTTGTGCATCAGCAGCAGCGCCACAAGGTTGGTCAGCGCAAAGATCGAGCCGACGGACAAATCCACCCCGCCCGCCATGATGACGATGGCCAGACCCAGCACCACGAAACCCGTCTCGCCCAGATCGCGGGCAATCACGGCCAGTTGCCCGGTGTCCGTCAGGCTGGGCACCATCCAGGCCATCCCCCAGAACACCAGGATCATCACCAGAACGGGGATCGCGGTCTCCATCCAGGGTTTGGACAGCAGCTCGCCAATGACGTGATCGGGCCATAGGCGATACCGCAAACGAACGAGGGACTCGTTTGGCAGGGTCATCAGGGTCTCTTCTTGATTGTGGCCAGGGCGGCACGCAGGCCGCCCCGCCCCCTGGGAGTGGTTATTGCTTCATCGTCCAGCAAACGCCTTCGTCACCGGCATTAGCCGAGGTGACAGGCGTCAGCGTGGTGTACATCTGGCCGCTGATCTGGCCCGGCTTGATCCCCGCCGACAGCAAGTACTTGATGGTCGAGGCCAGGTTCGCGCCCTGGTTCGGCACGTTGTAGACCACGTTCAGATCATAAGCGCCCGAGCTGACCATATCGCAGGCAGCACGGGTTTCACCGCCGCCCGAGGTCGCCACGTAGACCTGATCGCGCAGGCCCGCCTCATCGACCGCAGCCGCGGTGCCGGTGTCCATGTTGTCCCAGAAACCGATGACGCCGCACAGGTCGGGGTGCTGTTTCAGTACGGTCTGGGTGATCGACTTGGCCTTGTCCGACTGCCAGCCGGCCGACTGGTTCGACACCACCTCGATGCCCGCATTGTTGGCCAGAACCGCGTTGATCCCCGACATGGTATAGGCCGAAGCCGCCGCGGTCAGGTCGCCCTGCACGATGGCGATCTTGCCCTTGCCGCCGCACGCATCCACCACGTGCTGCGCCTGGATCGCGCCCATTTCCACCCAGTCCACGCCGACATAGGCGGTCGAGGGGGTCAGCGACGACATGTTGACCTGCACGATCAAGATGCCCTGCGCCTCGGCCTGCTTGATCAGCTTGGCATAGGTGGTCACGTCCGGGTTATGCACGACGATCACGTCGGGCTTTTCGGCCAGCAGCTGGGTGAACGCCTGCGCGCCCGCCTGAACCGAGAAGTTCGGGTCGCGCACGATGATGTTGACGCCCTGCGGCTCCAGCTCGGACTTCAGCGCGCCCAGCCAGCCAATCGCCAGGTCCATCGCCATCGCGCCCGGCAGGAACGCCACCGTCTTGCCCTTCAGCGAGGCGATATAGCCTTCGCGGAACGGCTCGGTGATTTCCTTGGCCATGGCATGGGGCGCGGCCAGCAAGGTTGCGCCCAAAAGCAGGGATTTCATCAGGTTTTTCATGGTCTTCCTCCCATTGGCGGTGCTCTGCGGCACCCAGAAAAGCGTCAGATATCGCCCTGTTGCGCGGTTTCCTCGTTGCGCGGGTTGGCGATGGAATCGATCACGATGGCTGCCAGCAGCACGAAGCCCTTGACCAGGTTTTGCACCGGGAAACTGACATCCATGATCGTCAGCCCGTTCAGCAGCGTCCCGATCAGCGCCGTGCCGATCAGCACGTTGGTGACGCCGCCGCGCCCGCCCGACAGGCCGATCCCGCCCAGCACGACCACCAGGATCACGTCGTAAATCCAGGTCGAGTTGAAAATCCGCGTCGACATCGAGCCGACCGAGCTGGCCATGATCAGCCCCGCAAAGGCCGCGATCATCGCCGACATCATGTATTGCAGCACCACCATCGGCCGCACCGGCAGCCCAGCCATACGTGCGCCACGGGGGTTGTCGCCCATCGCATAGGTGAACGCGCCCAGTTTGAGCTTGCGCAGGTAGATCCAGACCAGAACGCTCATGATCAGCAGCAACAGCACCGAATTCGGCAGCCCCGCCGTCTGCCCGCGCCCCAGCACCCGCAGCCCCTCGAGGGCATCCGGCAGCGGCACCGACTCGATCGAGAAGAACCACGCCTGCCCCATCCCCGCCAGAAACAGCCCCGAGGCCAAGGTCGCGAACAGCGGCGGCACCTCGGCATAGGCGATCAGCCAGCCATTCACCGCCCCGAACGCCGCCGCCAAGGCAAAGCCCGCCGCAACCGCCAGAACAGGCGACACGCCGCTGGTCGCCAGCTGCAAGGTCAGCGCCGAAGGGATGGCCAGCGCCGCAATCATCGACAGATCGACACCCCGGCCAATGACGATCACCGCCATGCCCAGCCCCAAAATCCCCAGAATCGCCACGCTCTGCAGCAGGGCGATCATGTTCTCCAGGTGAAAGAACCCCGGCAGGAACAACGAAAGCCCGCCAAACAGCAGAACGAAAACGACCGCGACGATCAGCTGCTGCGAAAACTCGATTTTAGGCACACGTCCTCCTTTCCCTGACCCAAAGGATCAGGGGTTCAGCCACAAAGCTGACAGGGGTGCTCCGGCGTCACGCCCCGTCTGACGGGGGTGGTAGCGGGTTCACCTCACGAATTGCGCGGCTGGGTTTCCTCCATGTGGACAAAAGATTGCCTATGGCGAAGGGAAAATCACATGAACAATTTCAATGCAGGCAATGCGTGACGCTAATATTCGCAATCAGGAATGCGATGCGACGCAACAATAATACCCAACCCTTTGGCGGTACAAATGCCAAGGGGCGCGGAAAACGATCCGTTTTCCGGACAAATTTCTTTGAAAGAAATTTGCGTCGGGCGGAGAGCGCCGGATCAGGAATTCCCGTCGCGGAACTCCAGCCCCATTTCGGAATAGCGCTCGGCCTCTTCCTGCCAGTTTTCGCGGACTTTTACCTGCAGGAACAAGTGGATACGGCGACCCAGGAACTCCTCAAGCTCTTGCCGCGCGGCCTGGCTGACGGCTTTGATCGTGGCGCCCTTGTTGCCCAGCACGATGCCCTTGTGCCCGTCGCGGCTGACGTAAACCACCTGGTCGATCCGGGCCGAGCCGTCCTTGCGCTCTTCCCAGTGCTCGGTCTCGACGGTCAGCTGATAGGGCAGTTCCTGATGCAGGCGCAGGGTCAGTTTTTCGCGGGTGATCTCGGCCGCGATCATGCGCATCGGCAAGTCGGCGATCTGGTCTTCGGGGTACAGCCACGGCCCTTCGGGCATTTCGCGGCCCAGCCACTCCTTCATATCCTCGACGCCGTGCCCACGCTCGGCCGAGATCATGAAGGTCTTCTCGAACGGGAATCGCTCGTTCAGCTTCTGCGACAGCGCCAGCAGCACCTCGGCCTTGACGCGGTCGATCTTGTTGATGGCCAGCGCGATGCGGCGTCCCTTGCCCAGATCGGCCAGCCCCTCAAGGATGTGCTCGACCCCTTCGGTGATGCCCCGGTGCGCCTCGACCAGCAGCACGACGACATCGGCATCCGCGGCCCCGCCCCATGCGGCGGCGACCATGGCGCGGTCCAGACGGCGGCGTGGGGTGAACAGGCCGGGCGTGTCGACAAAGACGATCTGCGCCTCGCCCTGCAGCGCCACCCCACGGATGCGGGCGCGCGTGGTCTGCACCTTATGCGTCACGATCGAGACCTTCGCCCCCACCATGCGGTTGGTCAGCGTGGATTTGCCGGCGTTCGGCTCTCCGATCAAGGCAACAAAGCCCGCGCGCGTGGTCATCGATATTCTCCTTTGTAGGCCATGGGCCATATCGGAAATCCGGGCCGACTGCTAGCCCGCTTTGCGCTGGCGCAGCAACGAGTACAGCCCGCTTCCCACGATCACAGCCCCGCCGATCAGCGTCAACTGGTCCGGTCGCTCGCCGAAGACAAGAACGGCCAGGATCAGCGCAAAAACCAGCCTGGTGTAGCGGAACGGGGCGACGAATCCGATCTGGCCGGTCCGCATCGCTTGCGTCAGCGCGCCGTAGGCCAGAACGCCAACCCCAGCAGCACCGGCCAGCTTCAGCGCCACGGGCAGCGGCGGCAGCACCGGCGCCTCTTGCGCATAGACGGCCAGCACGATCCCTGCCAGCGTCACCACCCCAAAGCCCAGCGTCCCCAGTTGCGCCATCGACATGCTTGCCGGGCTGGCACGGGTGGCCAGATCGCGCCCGGCAAAACCGATCATGCCCAGCACGGCGAACAGAGAGTAGGGCTCGAAACTGTCCGGCGTCGGGCGCAGGATCAGCAGCACCCCGGCAAAGCCGACCGACATCGCCAACCAGCGCCGCCAGCCCACCGTTTCGCCAAAGACGACCACCGCCCCCAGCGCCACCACCAGCGGCGTCGCCTGCAGGATCGAGGACGTGCTGGCCAGCGGCGTCAGCGCCAGCGCCAATGCGTAGAACAGCCGCCCGCCCAGCTCGAACCCGGTTCGGATCAGCAGGGGTCGGGTCAGGATCGCGGGGTGCAGGATGCGTTCGCGCCGCAGCACCGACAGCGCGGCGAACAGCACCGTCCCCTGCGCGCCGAACAGGATCAGCGCCAGCCCCGCCGGAAAGCTTTGGCTGGCGGCCTTGTACAGCATGTCCTCGATGGCAAAGGCGGCCATGGCCAAGACCATGAACGCCGCGCCGCGCAGGTTCGCCTTATCCAAGGGATCAGTCTTTTTCGGGGGCCAGACGCGCCAGCAACGCCTTGGCGGCGGATTGTTCGGCCTGGCGTTTCGCACCTGCGGTGGCTTGCGCGCTTTCGCCGGATTCCAGCGTCACCGCGATGGTAAAGACCGGCGCATGGTCGGGGCCGGACCGCGCAACCTCGGAATAGGTCGGAGGCTGCTGTCCGCGTGCCTGCGCCCATTCCTGAAGACTGGTCTTGGCGTCGCGGGCGTCGGTTTCCACCTTGTCGACCCGCTTGCCCCAATGCGTCAGGATCAGGTCACGCGCGGCCTCCAGCCCACCGTCCAGATAGACGGCGGCGATCACCGCCTCCATAGCGTCGCCCAGCAGCGCCTGTTTGCGCCGACCGCCCGACACCATTTCCGAGCGGCCCAGCTTCAGCACCTCGCCCAGCCCGATCTGGCGGGCCACGTCGGCGCAGGTTTCCTTGCGCACCAGCGCGTTGAAGCGCGGCGCCAGCTGCCCCTCGGACGCGCCTTTGTCCTTGCTCAGCAACGCCTGCGCCATCACCAGCCCCAGCACCCGGTCGCCCAGGAATTCCAGCCGCTGGTTATCCTTGCGCGTCGGCGACGAAACCGAGCTGTGCGTCACCGCGCGCAGCAACAGCTCGGGCCGTTGGAAGGTGTGCCCGATCCGCGCCTCGAAGGCCTGAAGGTCCGCCGACAGCTTCACTCGATGCCCTTGAAGAAACGGTCGCCGCGCCAGGTCCAGAACGCGAACAGCGAACGGCCAGCGGACGAGAACATGATCCGGTCCGCGCGGCCGATCAGGTTTTCGAAGGGAACGAAACCAACGCCGCCCACGGTCTGCGGCACGCGGCTGTCGGTCGAGTTGTCGCGGTTATCCCCCATGAAGAAGTAGTGACCGGCCGGAACCGTGTAGACCTGCGTGTGGTCCGACTGCTGGTCGCCGATGTTCAGGATGTGGTGGCTGACACCGTTCGGCAGCGTCTCCAACTTGCGCGATTTCTGGCAGGTGCCGCCGGTGCCCACCGGGCCGTTTTCACAGCGCGGGCGCAGGCCCTGCGGGCCTTGCGGCTCGGCCAGTTCCTCGAACACGCCGGCATCGGCCAGTTGCACGGCCGCGCCGTTGATCTGCACCACGCCGTTGATCACCTGGATGGTGTCGCCGGGCAGGCCGATCAGGCGTTTGACATAGTCCATGCCGGTGACCGGGTGGCGGAACACGATGACATCGCCGCGCTCGGGCTCATCGGCCAGGATACGGGTGTTGTCACCGTCGATCACGCCGCAGATATCCTTGGCGTCGATTACGAAGCCGCCCAGCCGGATCGTCGGGCAGGACGCGTAGGAATAGCCGTAGGCCATCTTGTTGACGAACAGGAAATCCCCGATCAGCAGCGTGTCCTTCATCGAGCCGGACGGGATCCAGAACGGTTGAAAGAACAGGGTACGGAAGACGCCCGCGATCAGCAGGGCATAGACGACGGTCTTGATGGTTTCGACCACACCGCCGTCTTTCTTGTCTTTCTTGGCCATTCGGATGCTCCTGAATCTGTTGCCCGCTACATGCGGGGTGGGCGGCAAGGTGTCAAGCCAGCGGCCGGGCCTCGATCACCACAAAGGCCTGCGCCCAAGGGTGATCGTCGGTCAAGGTTACGTGAATGATCGCCTCGTGCCCCGGCGGGGTCATCTGGTCCAGCCGTTCCTTGGCCCAGCCCGTCACCTCCATCACCGGTTGGCCGGTGCGCAGGTTGGACACGGCCATGTCCTTCCAGCTGATGCCCATGCGCAGCCCCGTCCCCAATGCTTTCGAGCACGCCTCTTTCGCCGCCCACCGCTTGGCATAGGTGCCCGCCACGTCCTTGCGGCGTTCGGCCTTGCGTTGCTCGGTCTCGGTGAAAACGCGGTTGCGGAAACGGTCGCCGAAACGGTCCAGCGTGGCGGCGATACGCTCGATATTCGCCAGATCGGTGCCGATGCCCAGGATCATTCCGCGCCCCGGATCGGTGGCAAGTACAGGAAACCGGGATCGACCGCCTCGGTCAGCCAGCTGCCATCTTCGGCCTGCCAGAACGCCTGCCCCTCGTCATGGGCGGTGCGGGCGTAGACGGTGAATACCGCCGTGCCCCCGGTCTGCCGTGCAACACCCGGATTGACCGCCAACCGCACATGCGCCCCGGCCTCGGGCACCAGGCCCAAGGCCAGCACCGCCGTCGCGCCCTCGCGGGTGGTGGCGTGGTACAGCGTCTCGGGCGGAGTCGCCGGCTGCATCACGCGCGCGCCTCGTCCATCAGGCGGCGCATCTCGTGGATGGCCGGCGTCAGGCCACGGAAAATCGCCTCGCCGATGATGAAATGGCCGATGTTCAGCTCCATCACCTCGGGAAAGGCCGCGACGGGTTTCACGGTGTCATAGGTCAGCCCGTGGCCCGCGTGCACCTCCAGCCCCAGCGAGTGGGCAAAGGCCGACATCTCGCGCAGGCTTTCCAGCTCGCGGTCGCGGACGTCGAAATGGCCCTCGGCATGGGCGTCGCAATAGGCGCCGGTGTGCAGCTCGATCACCTGGGCCCCGATCCGCGCTGCCGCTTCGATCTGCTTTTTGTCCGCCGCGATGAAGATCGACACCCGGCAGCCCGCCTCGCGCAGCGGCGCGATGAAATGCGCCAGCCGGTTTTCCTCGCGCGCGACTTCCAGCCCGCCTTCGGTGGTGCGTTCCTCGCGCTTTTCCGGCACGATGCACACCGCATGGGGGCGATGGCGCAGCGCGATCTGCTGCATTTCCGAGGTGGCCGCCATCTCGAAGTTCAGCGGCACCGACAGCACCTCCATCAGCCCTTCGATATCCGCGTCCGAGATATGCCGGCGATCTTCGCGCAGGTGCGCGGTGATGCCGTCAGCGCCCGCCTCTTCGGCCAGTTTCGCGGCGCGCAGCGGGTCAGGATAGGCCCCGCCGCGTGCGTTGCGCACCGTCGCCACGTGGTCGATATTCACGCCAAGGCGCAGATTTCCCAAAGGCTTCATCGCCTTCTCCTTCGCATTCGTTTGCGTCGTGACCCCGATTTGGCCCGACCCTAATCCGCTTTCCTGATTTCGTCAGCCTGTCTGTGGGCTTTTTTCTTTTTCAACGCCGCCAGTTTGGCCTTCAGCACGCCCTTGCGGCGGTGCTGGTAGGCGCGGATCAGCGGAACGCTGACATAATAGCAGATCACCGCGGCCAACAGCCCCGGCAGGATGCCCCCGATCAGGTAGGGCAGGAACACCTCGTGATAGAACACTTCCAGTTCGTGCCATTCCACGTGTTTTCCGGTGAAAACGGCGAACAGGTTGTCCTTCAGGTTCTCGCCCGCGTCGATGAATTTACCGACCAGGCTGCGGTGCACCTCGTGATCCTGCGGGCCACGGCCCATCAGGAAATACCCCACCTTCATGCAGATCACGCCGATCGGCACATAGGTCAGCGGGTTGCCAAAGAACGTGCCCAGCAGCGCCGCGATGATGTTGCCGCGCATGACAAAGGCCAGAATCGCGGCGATCACGAAATGCAGGCCGTAAAACGGGGTGAAGGTGGTGAAGACGCCGGCGAAAATCCCACGCGCGATCTTTTCGGGGGTGTCGGGCAGTCGGTGCAGGCGGTGTTTGACGTACAGCGCAGCGCGGCGCCAACCGCCCCGGGGCCAGAAGAACTCGGCAACGACCTTCCAGATCGGCCTTCTGTCCCTGCGCTTGAATACCAAAACTGGCCCTTCCCGTTATCCCGTGTGTGTCCCCAGCCGCGACGGGTCGCGGTGGCGCTGCACCGCCGCGACATCGCTTTCGGCCTCCAGCGCCAGCATCACCGAGTGCAGGTGTTCCACATCCCGCAACTCCAGATCAATCAGCAGTCGGTAAAAATCCGGTTTGCGGTCAACAAAGTGCAAGTCCGAGATATTGGCCTTCTGCTCTCCGATCAATGTGCAAATGCGTCCCAGTACGCCGGCATCGTTGCCAATCGTCACATCCAGCGTCGAGGTATGCACCGCCGGGTGCTTGCCCGCGTGCCAGTGCAGGTCGACCCAGCGTTCGGGCTGGTCCTCGTAGGAGGTCAGCGCCTCGCAGTCGATGGCGTGCACGACCACACCCTTGCCGCGATAAGTGATGCCGACGATGCGTTCACCCGGCAGCGGCTGGCAGCACTTGGCCAGATCAAACCGCTGGTCCGAGGACAGGCCGACAACAGCGCGATTCGGCTCCACCTCGTCCCCCTCACGAGAGATCAGCTCGGGATAAACCGCGTGGATCACCTCCGAAGTCGTCAGCTCCGCGCTGCCCAGACGGGCAAGAACCTCGTCCCGGCCCTCGATCCGCAGGTGGCGCGCGGCGGTGTCCAGCGCCTTGTCGGTGGATTTCTTGCCCACATGCTCAAAGGCCGAGCGCGCAAGCTCGCGCCCCAGCTTGATGAAGCGTTCCCGGTCCACGGCGCGCAGGGCCCGGCGGATCTGGCTTTTGGCCTTGCCGGTGGTCGCGATCTCCAGCCAGGTCGCCTGCGGGGTCTGCCCCTCGGCGGTGATGATCTCGACCGACTGGCCGTTCTTGACCCGCGTCCACAGCGGCACGCGCATCCCGTCGACCTTGGCGCCGACGCAGGCGTTGCCGATCCGGGTGTGGATGGCATAGGCGAAATCAATCGGCGTGGCGCCCTTGGGCAGCTTCACCACCTCACCCTTGGGCGTAAAGCAGAACACCTTGTCCGAGTACATTTCCAGCTTCACAGCTTCCATGAACTCGTCGTGGTCTTCCTCGATGCTCATCTGTTCCGACAGGGTGGCGATCCACTTGGCCGGGTCCACCGCGAACGGGTTCTTGCTGCGCACACCGTCGCGATAGGACCAATGCGCCGCGACGCCGGTTTCGGCCACGTCGTGCATCTGGCGGGTGCGGATCTGCACCTCGACCCGTTTGCCATCGCGCCCCGACACCGTGGTGTGGATCGAGCGATAGCCGTTCGATTTCGGCTGACTGATGTAGTCCTTGAACCGCCCCGGCACCGCGCGCCAGCGCTGGTGGATCACGCCAAGGGCGCGGTAGGCGTCCATCTCGTTATCGGTGATGACGCGGAATCCGTAGATGTCGGACAGGCGGGAAAATCCCATGTCCTTTTCCTGCATCTTGCGCCAGATCGAGTACGGCTTTTTCGCCCGCCCAAACACCTGCGCTTCGATCCCGGCTTCTTCCAGCTCGTGACGCATGTCGCCGGTGATGCGGTGGATCACATCGCCGGTTTCCTTCTGCAGCATCACGAAGCGGCGCATGATGCTGGCGCGCCCTTCCGGGTTCAGCACCTTGAAGGCCAGGTCTTCCAGCTCTTCGCGCATCCACTGCATCCCCATGCGCCCGGCCAGCGGGGCAAAGATGTCCATGGTTTCGCGCGCCTTCTGCACCTGCTTTTCGGCGCGCATCGCCTTGATGGTGCGCATGTTGTGCAGACGGTCGGCCAGTTTGACCAGGATCACCCGCAGGTCCTTGGACATGGCCATGAACAGCTTGCGGAAGTTTTCCGCCTGCTTGGTCTCGCTGCTGGACAGCTGCAGGTTGGTCAGCTTGGTCACGCCATCGACCAGGTCGGCCACATCGCGGCCGAATCGCTTC
The DNA here is from genome assembly GCF_004799325.1 of Thalassobius vesicularis. Lineage (GTDB taxonomy): Bacteria > Pseudomonadota > Alphaproteobacteria > Rhodobacterales > Rhodobacteraceae > Thalassobius > Thalassobius vesicularis. The sequence continues at coordinate 50,316 of NZ_SSMD01000009.1, read as the reverse complement.
TCCAGCTCGGAATACGAGGCTTTGGTGTCCTCGATCGTGTCGTGCAGAAGGGCGGTGATGATGGTGGCGTCGTCCAGCCGCTGCTCGGTCAGGATGGCAGCGACTGCGACGGGGTGGCTGAAATAGGGCTCGCCCGAGTGGCGGAACTGCCCCTCATGCATCTGCAGGCCAAAGGCATAGGCCGCCCGGATCAGCTCTTCGTTCGTCTTCGGGTTATAATTGCGGACCAGAGCGATCAGGTCTTCAACCGCGATCATGATTTATCCGCTTCCCGTGTGTTGATGGAGTCAGCTCTGCCCCTGGGCTTCCATCAGCTGGCGCAGCAGCATTTCTTCGGACATGTCGTCCTCTGCGGGCTTGTCGGCCGCTTCGCCGCCACCCATCAGCAGCGCCATGTCGTCCTCTTCGGGCATGTCGACCTCGATCTGGGTCTGGTTGCTCTCGATCAGGCGTTCGCGCAGCTCGTCTGCCGACTGGGTTTCCTCGGCGATCTCACGCAGAGCCACAACCGGGTTCTTGTCGTTGTCGCGGTCGATGGTCAGCCCCGCACCGGCCGAGATTTCGCGCGCACGATGGGCGGCGAGCATCACCAGCTCGAAACGGTTCGGTACCTTGTCTACGCAATCTTCAACGGTAACGCGGGCCATGGGGGCACTCCAGTCATTGGGACAGGGGGTCTGAAAGGCGCTTTCTATGGGGAAATATGGGGATTGACAAGGCCATTTTCAAAGCGCCCGCACCTCTTTTACCGCCGCCTCCGGCAGGGCCTCGCACATTTGCCGAACGCTGTGCCCCAGCACCGGATGGTGCCAGTCCGGGGCCACGTCGCGCATCGGCACCAGCACAAAGGCGCGTTCGTGCATCCGCGGGTGCGGCAGGATCAGCTGCGCCGGGGCCTCTTGCGCCTGTCGCTCTGGCGGCAGTTCGTGCCACGCCAGATAGCCCGCCCGGTCCGGTAGCACCTGCTGGCCATAGGCGATCAGGTCCAGATCGACCGTCCGCGCCGCCCACCGCGCGATGCGCTGGCGGCCCAGCCCGGCCTCGACCTCGTGCAGAACGGCCAACAAATCCGCGGGCGCCAGATCGGTGCGCACAACTGCCGCAGCGTTAACATAATCCGGCCCGGCACCGGCCGGAAAGCAGGGGGTCGCGTACATTTGGCTACGCCGCACCACCGCGATACCGCGCGCCTCCAGCTCGGCCAGCGCCATGCTCAGAACTTCAGCACTTCCAGCATTATCAACGGCTTGATTCGAACCCAACGCCAACACGATCTCTTGATTGGATATCATTGCGGACCTATCCTTTCGAGCGCACCAACCTACTTGCGCACCTTTTCGTAGCGACTTACTTCTTAAGCTGCAGGTCTTCCATTTGCACACTCACTCACGGACGGACAGACCAGCTTTAAATCGGAAGGGATTTTTTAGATGTTCTACAAAGACGAACGGCTGGCGCTGTTCATCGACGGATCCAATTTATATGCCGCTGCCAAGGCCCTGGGTTTTGACATCGACTATAAGCTGCTTCGTCAGGAGTTCATGCGCCGGGGAAAGCTGTTGAGGGCCTTTTATTATACGGCCCTTCTGGAAAATGACGAATACTCGCCCATCCGCCCGCTGGTGGATTGGCTGCACTACAACGGCTTCACCATGGTGACGAAGCCGGCCAAGGAATACACCGACAGCCAGGGCCGCCGGAAGGTCAAGGGCAACATGGACATCGAACTGACCGTCGATGCGATGGAACTGGCCCCCCGCGTCGATCACATCGTGCTGTTCTCGGGCGATGGCGATTTCCGCCCGCTGGTGGAATCGCTGCAACGTCAGGGCGTCCGCGTCTCGGTGGTCTCGACCATCCGCAGCCAGCCCCCGATGATCGCCGACGAACTGCGCCGTCAGGCCGACAACTTCATCGAGCTGGACGAGCTGAAAGAAGTGATCGGCCGCCCCCCGCGCGAGGTTCCCGCCGACCGCGAGAGCGCCTACTCGAGCTAAGTGACAAACCGGGGCCCAGCGCCCCGGTTTTTCGTTACTGCTGTGCGTTGATCCCGTTGTGGATCTCGATCACCTTCTGCGGCCATGTGCTTTTGATATAGGCCAGCACGGCGACGATCTCGGCGTCCGACAGCACCTCTCCGAATCCGGACATCCGCGACTTGTAGCCGTTTCCCACCAGCGCCTCGGCGCCGTATTTGGTGATCTTGAACAGCACCTCGTCGGCATGGTGCCACGTGTGCCCGCTGGGATCGTGCGGCGGGGCGGGCAGATAGCCGTCCTCGTCCTGCGCTTTCCAGTCCTCCTGCCCTTCCAGCCCTTCGCCGTGGCAGGCCGCGCATTGATCGGCATAGATCTTCTGCCCCAGCTCTACCGCCATCGGGTTGTCATAGGGCAGGAACCCCTCGGCCCAGGCCCCGCTGGCCGCCAGTGCAAACACGGCCCCATAGATCAGCTTCATCCGTCTTCCCTTTCGTCTGTCCGACCCAAGGCACCATACACGCGCGCCGCGCACAACTCACCCCTGCGTGAGCGCTTCGCACTGGACCACGCCGCCGCAACGCCTTACCTGTTGTCCCCGACAGGAGGCCCCGCATGACCAAACCGCCGCTGACCCTTTATCTGGCCGCCCCGCGCGGCTTTTGCGCCGGTGTCGACCGCGCCATCAAGATCGTCGAAATGGCGATCCAGAAATGGGGCGCGCCCGTCTATGTCCGCCACGAGATCGTGCATAACAAATACGTCGTGGACAGCTTGCGCGACCAGGGCGCGGTGTTTGTGGAAGAGCTGGAGGATTGCCCCGACGACCGCCCGGTCATCTTCTCGGCCCACGGGGTGCCAAAATCCGTCCCCGCCGCAGCTGAAACCCGCAACATGATCTATGTCGATGCCACCTGCCCGCTTGTGTCGAAGGTGCATATCGAGGCCGAGCGTCACTCCGAAAACGGTCTGCAGATCATCATGATCGGCCACGCGGGCCACCCCGAAACCATCGGCACCATGGGCCAGCTGCCCGAGGGCGAGGTTCTGCTGGTCGAAACCGTGGCCGATGTCGCCACCGTCCCTGTGCGCGACCCGAACAATCTGGCCTTCGTCACCCAGACCACCCTGTCCGTCGATGACACCATCGACATCGTGGCCGCTTTGCACGCGCGGTTCCCCAACATCGTCGGCCCGCACAAGGAAGACATCTGCTACGCCACCACCAACCGGCAAGAGGCGGTCAAGGCCATCGCGCCCCAATGCGACGCCCTGCTGGTGGTCGGCGCGCCCAACTCCTCCAACTCCCGCCGCCTGGTCGAGGTCGCCGCCCGCAACGGCTGCGATTACGCCCAACTGGTGCAGCGTGCCTCGGAAATCGACTGGCGCGCTCTGGAGGGGATCAAGACGCTGGGCATCACCGCCGGGGCCTCGGCCCCCGAAATCCTGATCAACGAGGTGATCGACGCCTTCCGCACCCGCTATGACGTGACCGTGGATATCGTCGAGACCGCGCAAGAGAATATCGAGTTCAAAGTTCCCCGCGTCCTGCGCCAACCCGCCTGAGGTGCCCATGATTTCCGTGCAATTCCTGCTGACCGCGCTGGTCGTCGTCCTCGCCCCCGGCACCGGGGTGATCTACACGCTGGCGATGGGTCTGGGTCAGGGCCGCCGCGCCGCCGTCATCGCCGCCTTTGGCTGCACCATCGGCATCGTCCCCGCCATGTCCGCCGCCATGCTGGGGCTGGCCGCCGCTATGCACACCTCGGCCCTGCTGTTCCAGACCGTGAAATTCGCGGGCGTCGCGTACCTGCTGTGGCTGGCCTGGCAGGCCCTGCGCGCCGGTGGGGCGCTGGCGATCTCGGGCCAGACCACGCGCCAATCGGCATGGGCCATCGCCCGCCGCGGCATCCTGATCAACACGCTGAACCCGAAGCTGTCGATCTTCTTCCTCGCGCTGCTGCCCCCCTTCCTGTCCGGCAACGCCGCCACCGCCACGGCCGAGATGCTGACGCTTGGCGGCATCTTCATGGCGATGACCTTCGTCGTCTTCGTCCTCTACGGCGTGTTCGCCGCCACCGCCCGCCGTCTGGTGCTGTCGTCCGAGCGTACAATGCGCTGGATGAATCGTACGTTCGCCGGGATTTTCCTGCTGCTCGCAGGCCGTCTGGCGGCCGAGCGCGCATGACCAAGATCCCCCGCACGCCCCTTTTGATCGGCCTCGCGGGGGTAACCCCCTTTGTCTGGAGCGCGCTGACCGTCCTGTCGGACCCGCTCGCCGTGTTCAGCCTGCGCACCCTCGGCGCGCGCTTTACCGGCCCCTATATCGGCGTCTTCTACGGCGCGGTGATCCTGGCCTTCAGCGCGGGCGTGTTCTGGGGCTTTGCCAGCAAATCGCGCGGCGGCACGGCATCCTTGGGCTATCTCCTCGCCGTCCCGCCCGCCTTCTGGGCCTTTTTCTCGACCGGCGGCGGCCATCAGGGCGCGGCGCTGAACCTGTCCATCGGCTTCCTCGCCACGCTGCTGATCGACGCGTTTTTCGCCCGCTACCAGCTGGCCCCCGACTGGTGGATGTCCCTGCGCATCCCGCTGACGCTGCTCACTGTCACCTGCCTGCTGATCACGGCCAGCGCATGAGCCAGGACCGCGACACCATCCGCGTCTATGACGAGCGCGCCGCCGAATACGCCAGCGTCACCGCCCAGCACGTCAACAGCCCCTTCCTGCAAGCCTTCATCGCCGCCCTGCCCCCTGCCGCCCGCGTGCTGGATCTGGGCTGCGGCCCCGGCCTGTTCGCCGCCGAAATGGCCCGCGCCGGGCTGCGCGTGGATGCCTCCGACGCCTCCGCGGAAATGGTCGCCCTCGCCGCCCAGCACAGGGATGTCTCGGCCAGCCTGGCCACGTTTGACGAGCTGTCCGCCACCGACACCTACGATGGCATCTGGGCCAATTTCAGCCTGCTCCACGCCAGGCGCGCCGACCTGCCCCGCCATCTGGCCGCCATCCACCGCGCCCTGCGCCCCGGCGGGCAGTTCCATCTGGCGCTGAAAACCGGCACCGGCGATGGCCGCGACCGCCTTGGCCGCTTCTACACCTACTACACCCCCGACGAGCTGACCGCCCTGCTGCACGCCGCCGGTTTCACCGTCACGAAAATCACCCCCGGCCGCGACAAAGGGCTGGACGGCACCGAGTCCGATTGGGTATCCGTGGCCACCCATGCCTGACCTGTTCGCATATACCGACGGAGCGTGCTCCGGCAATCCTGGCCCCGGCGGTTGGGGCGTCCTGCTGCGCGCCATGGACGGCGACGCCATCGTCAAGGAACGCGAGCTTTCGGGCGGCGAGCCCGAGACCACCAACAACCGGATGGAGCTGCTGGCCGCGATCAACGCCTTGGAAACGCTGGCAAAACCGTCCGTTATCACGGTTGTGACCGACAGCGCCTATGTCAAGAACGGCGTCACCGGCTGGATCTTCGGCTGGAAACGCAACGGCTGGAAGACCTCGAACAAGAAGCCGGTGAAGAACGTGGAACTGTGGCAGCGCCTCGATCAGGCGCAGGCCCGCCACACCGTCACCTGGAAATGGGTAAAGGGCCACGCCGGCCACCCCGAGAACGAGCGCGCCGACGAGCTGGCCCGCGCCGGCATGGCCCCGTTCAAACCCGCGAAAGCCGGACAATGACCCCCGCCGCACTGCTGGATTTCGCCTCGGTCGCCGTGTTCGCGCTGACCGGCGCACTGGCCGCATCGCGGGCCCAGCTGGATCTGGTCGGCTTCACCTTCATCGCCACGTTGACGGCGGTCGGCGGCGGCACGCTGCGCGACCTGCTGCTGGACCGCAACCCGATCTTCTGGATCGCGCAACCGGCTTATATCGGCGTCACCGTCGGCGCGGCCGCGCTGGTATTCTTCACCGCGCACCTGCTGGAATCGCGTTATAAAACGCTGCTGTGGCTCGACAGTCTGGCGCTGGCCGTGGCCGTCCCCGCAGGCGTCGCCATCGCGATGGGACAGGGCCAACCCGCCGCCGTTGTCCTGATCATGGGCATGATCACCGGCACATTCGGCGGCCTGATGCGCGATGTCGTCTGCAACGAGGTGCCGCTGGTTCTGAAACAGGGCGAGCTTTACGTGACCGCCGCCTTCGCAGGCTCCGCCGCCGCGCTGATCGTGCAGGCCCTTGGCCACGCGCCCCTGATCAGCCTCAGCGCCTGCGCCCTCACCACATGGGCCTTGCGCGCAGGATCACTGACCTTTGGTTGGAGCCTGCCAGTCTACAAAAGCCGCCCACCGCGCCGCTAACGCTCAGAAATCACTTGCGGATATAGGTCTGCCAAAGCCAGATCAGCGCCATCGCCCCCAGCACAGCCCCGACCAGACCCGAGGCCATGCCCATCACGTTCAGCAAGAACCGCAGCACCAGCCCGCCAATCACCGCGCCCGCCATGCCGATCACGATGGTGGTGATGATGTCCGTCTCCAGCTTCATCAACCGCGTCGCCAGAAAACCGGCCGCCGCACCAATGATGATCAGGTAAATCACGCCCATCTCAGCCTCCGAACCGTCCCGCGCTTCGGATTACAGCCGCGCCCCCTTGGGCAACGGCATCCCGCGCAGGAACTCGGCCGCATCCTGCGCCCCCTTCCCGGCCCGTTGCAAGCGCAAAAGCTGCACCGCGCCCGAGCCGCAGGCCACCGTCAGCGCATCATCCAACACCTCGCCCGGCGCCCCCGACCCGTCAACCAGGCGCGAGGCCAACAGCTTCAGCCGCACCCCGTCCACATCGACCCAAGCCCCCGGAAACGGCGACAACCCACGGATCTTGCGATCCACTTCGACCGCGGACGCAGCCCAATCCACCGCCGCCTCAGCCTTGTCGATCTTGTGAGCATAGGTCACGCCGTCCTCGGGCTGAACCTCCGCCTCCAAAGACCCCAACCGGGCCAAGGCCTCAACGATCAGCGCCGCCCCCATCTCGGACAAGCGGTCATGCAACTGCGCCGTGGTCTCCTCGGCCCCGATCACCGTCGCCTGCCGCAACAGAACCGGCCCGGTGTCCAACCCCGCCTCCATCTGCATGATGCAAACCCCGGTTTCGGCATCGCCCGCCATGATCGCCCGATGGATCGGCGCCGCACCGCGCCAACGCGGCAGCAAAGAGGCATGAATGTTCAAACACCCATGCACCGGCGCATCCAGAACCGCCTGCGGCAGGATCAGGCCATAGGCCACCACCACCGCCACATCCGCGCCCAAAGCCGCAAACTCCGCCTGCGCCTCAGCCCCTTTCAGGGACACCGGATGCCGAACCTCCAAGCCCAACTCCTCAGCCCGCGCATGAACCGGAGTCGGACGATCCTTCTTCCCCCGCCCTGCCGGACGCGGTGGCTGGCAATACACGGCGGCAATCTCGTGCCCGGCAGCAACCAACGCGTCCAACACCGGCACCGAGAACTCGGGCGTCCCCATGAAAACGATCCGCATCCTGCCGCTCCCTGCCTTCTTTCTGATCCCAAATACTCCCGCCGGAGGCCCGGAAAATTTCAAATTTTCCGGTCAAATTTCTTTGCAAGAAATTTGCCGCAGCCCCAACCGGTCAGCCCAGCTTCCGAGCCTTGCGCACCAGCATGTCGCGCTTCACCTTGGACAGGTGGTCGAAATACATCTTGCCGTTCAGATGGTCGATCTGGTGCTGGACGCTGGTCGCCCACAGCCCCACGAAATCACGCTCCTCGACCTCACCCGCTTCGTTCAGAAACCGCACCGTCACCGCCCGGGGCCGCTCGATCCGGGCATGTACGCCGGGCAGGTTCGGGCTCGCCTCGTCATGGGGTCGCAGCTGCACGCTGGCATGCAGCACCTCGGGATTGGCCATCCGCACCACCTGCCCACGCGCCTCGGACGCGTCCACAACCGCCAGCCGTTTCATAACGCCGATTTGCACGGCGGCCAGGCCGACGCCGGGCATTGCCTCCATCGTGTCGATCATGTCAGTCCAGATCGCACGGATCTCGTCCGTGATCACCTCGACCGGTTCAGCCGGGGTACGCAGGCACTTGTTCGGCCAGGGGATACATTTGCGGGCGGTCATGGCGCTTCCTGTCAGCCCCGTGCGCGCTCGCGCTTGAGCTTTTCCATCTTGCGGGTGATCATCTGGCGCTTCAGCGGCTTCAGATAGTCGATGAACAGCTTGCCGTTCAGGTGGTCGATCTCGTGCTGCACGCAGGTCGCCCACAGCCCGGCGAAATCCTCTTGCTGCTCGTTCCCCTTCAGGTCGATCCAGCGGACCGAGACCTCGGCAGGCCGCGTTACCTCGGCGTATTGCTCGGGGATCGACAGGCAGCCCTCTTCGTAGACGCTGGTCTCGTCCGAGCTGGCCACGATTTCGGGGTTGAACATCACCAGCGGGCGCGGGGCCTCGCCGGCTTCTTTCACGCAATCCAGCACGATCAGCCGGTCCATCACCCCGATCTGGGGCGCCGCCAGCCCGATACCGGGGGCGTCGTACATCGTCTCCAGCATGTCCTCGGCCAGCTTGCGCAGATCGTCGGACAGGTCGGGCACCGGGGCGCAGACCTTTTTCAGGCGGGGATCGGGATGGATCAGGATCGGGCGTATCATGGTTGGGCATTTAGGATATGGCTTTCCCTCGCGCAATGGGCCAAAATTTCGCGCAGACGCAGGCGCGGGCAGCCGCCGACGCAATAAATTCCCGAATTTTATCATATTATTGGGACATATTCCCATTTTTTGCAAATCATCAGGAACCATCTTCCTGAATGACGCAAAATATGAGAACAATCACCCACGCAACACCACCCCTTGTCCCGCCCGGACATCTCGTCCTAGGCTGCGGCCACACGACAACAGGAGACCCACATGAGCTTTGACGACATCATCAACCGTTTCGACAGCCATTCTTCGAAGTGGGACATGATGGAGAAAATCTATGGCGTCCCTGCCAAGGATGGCATCGCCATGTGGGTGGCCGATATGGATTTCCGCGCGCCTGACTGCGTACAGGATGCCGTCGGCGCGATGCACGATCACGGCATCTATGGCTATTACGGCGACGATGCCAGCTATCGCGCCGCGATCTGCTGGTGGATGCAGACCCGCCACAACTGGACCGTTGACCCCGAGGCCATTTTCACCACTCACGGGCTGGTCAACGGAACCGCGATGTGCGTCGACAGCTTCACCCAGCCGGGCGATGGGGTGGTGCTGATGACCCCCGTCTACCACGCCTTCGCCAAGGTGATCCGCGCCAACGGCCGTCGCGTGGTCGAGTGTGACCTGCGCAACAATGACGGCCATTACGAGATGGATTTCGACGCCTGGGACGCGCAGCTCGACGGCTCGGAAAAGATGATGATCCTGTGCTCGCCACATAACCCCGGCGGCCGCGTCTGGACCCGCGAGGAACTGGAAGGCGTCGCCGCCTTCGCCAAGCGGCACGACCTGATCCTGGTCTCGGACGAGATCCACCACGACCTGGTTTTCCCCGGCGCGAAACACACAGCAATGGCCCTGATCGACGGGATCGAGGACCGGCTGATCATGATGACGGCCACCACCAAGACCTTCAACATCGCGGGCAGCCATTCGGGCAACGTGATCATCCCCGACCCGACGCTGCGGGCCAAATTCGGCGCGCGGATGATGGCGCTGGGGATGTCGCCCAACTCCTTCGGGCTGCACATGGCCGAGGCGGCGTATTCCCCCGCCGGGGCCGCTTGGGTGGATCAGGCCGTCGCCTATATCGACGGCAACCGCCAGCTGTTCGACGCCGCGATCAACGCCATTCCCGGCCTGAAATCCATGCCGCTGCAGGCGACCTACCTGGCTTGGGTCGATTTCTCGGGCACCGGCATGACCCGCGAAGAATTCACCAGCCGGGTCGAGCAAGGTGCCAAGATCGCCGTCAACCACGGGCCGACCTTTGGCTCGGGTGGCGACAATTTCCTGCGCTTCAATCTGGCCACGCCCCGCGCGCTGGTGCAGCAAGCAGCCGAGCGGATGCAGGCGGCCTTCGCCGATCTGCAGTAATCAACCCTCGGGGCGGTTCTCCAGCAGCTTCCGCTCCGAGCGATCCTCGACCACGAAATCGACGGGCGCGGTGGTATGGGCCGCGGTCAACCGCTTGAACTCATAGTTCATCAGCCCGTCCTCTTCGCCCGAGGCGACGATCAGGCACTGATACAGGTGGAACCCGCGATCATACAGGTCCACCAGCCCGCGCAGCTTGGGCGCATCCTGGGCGTCCAGCGCGAACCCGGTGCCCCAGAATTTCAGCACCCGGAACGAGCGGCCATTCGCCTCGACCATCATCCGGCTGGAGCGTTTCAGGCTTGCGGTGCGCGCGGCATCCAGCCCCGCCTGCACCTCTTTGGACAGGAATGTTTCCATCTGCGTGTTCCCTTTCGGTTCCCCTCAGGATGCCGCATCCGTGGTTAACGTCAAGTTACTGTTTTATGATGCGCCGCAGCGTGTTGCATAACCTTATCCACAAGGGACAACCGGCGCCCCACACCCCGCAACCCCCTCAAATCACACAGAATCACTCGCATGTGCAGCAACGCAAACCCCCTGCGCGCAGGGTCGCGTTTTCATCTGCACCCCCCTCGGCTATCTGTTGAACCGAGAGGAGAGGCACATGGGACTTCTGGAAAACGGCAACTGGCGCACGGACTGGTACGACACCTCGAAATCCGGGGGGGCGTTCCGGCGCACCACCGCGTCCTTCCGCAACTGGGTCACCCCTGACGGCCGCCCCGGCCCCAGCGGCACCGGCGGGTACGCTGCCGAAAGCGGGCGCTATCACCTCTATGTCTCTTACGCCTGCCCCTGGGCGCATCGCACCCTGATCTTCCGCGCGCTGAAGGGGCTGACCCCGCATATCCCCGTCTCGGTCGTACACCCCGACATGCTGAAAGACGGCTGGACCTTTGCCACTGATTTCCCCGGCGCGACCGGCGACACCCTGCACGGCCTGCCCTTCCTGCGCGATGTTTACCTCAAGGCCCGCCCCGACATGTCCGGCCGCGTCACCGTGCCCGTGCTGTGGGACACGCAGACCCAAACCATCGTCTCGAATGAAAGCGCCGAGATCATCCGCATGTTCAACTCGGCCTTCGATGGGCTGACCGGCGACCGACAGGATTTCTGGCCCGCCCCCCTGCGCGACCGGATCGAGGCGCTGAACACCCGCATCTACGACACCGTCAACAACGGCGTCTACAAGGCCGGTTTCGCCACCACGCAATCCGCCTATGACGCCGCCGTGCGCCCGCTGTTCGACAGTCTGGATTGGCTCGAGGCCCACCTGTCGCAGAACCGCTACCTGCTGGGCGCCCAAGCCACCGAGGCCGACTGGCGCCTGTTCACCACGCTGATCCGCTTCGATCCGGTCTATCACCTGCACTTCAAATGCAACCTGAAGCGCCTGATCGACTACCCCAACCTCTGGGCCTACACGCGCGAGCTTTACCAGTGGCCCGGCGTGGCCGAGACGACCCATCTGGACCATATCGTGCGCCACTACCATTACAGCCACGACACCCTCAATCCGAACCGGATCATCCCGATCAACCCGGTCCTGGACTACGCCGAACCGCACGGTCGGGCGCACCTCAGCGCGGCAGCCCGCCAAGCCTGACAAGCGGCCCCTTGCCCTTGCCCCCCGATCTGCGGCATTCACACCGCAGCAACAAGGGGACGAACGTGACACAGACCCGAGACCACGGCGGCGGCATCGACGCGGCAGCGGCCCATTACGGCGGCACCCGCGAGACGTGGATCGACCTGTCCACCGGCATCAACCCCGTGCCCTACCCGGTCAGCGCCCTGCCCCCCGACGCATGGACGGCCCTGCCCGACCGCGCCGCGCAAACCCGCCTGCTCGACGCTGCCCGCCGCTTCTGGTCCGTCCCCGATCAGGCCGCGATCCTCGCCGCGCCCGGTGCGTCGATCCTGATCTCGCACATCCCGCACCTGCGCGCGCCCGGCACCGTCGACATCCCCCAACCGACGTATAACGAGCACGCCGCCGCCTTCACCGCCGCTGGTTGGACCGCCACGAACGACACGCCCGACGCCCGCGTTCTGGTGCACCCCAACAACCCGACCGGCTCGTGGCACGGCCCCGATGCCCTGACCGCCCCCCTGACGGTGATCGACGAAAGCTTCTGCGACATCGCCCCCGAGCGGTCTCTGATCCAGCACGCCACCCGCCCCGGCACCATCATCCTCAAAAGCTTCGGCAAGTTCTGGGGCCTCGCCGGTCTGCGCCTTGGCTTTGCCATCGGCCTGCCCGACGATATCCAGCGGCTTGAGCAGATGCTCGGTCCCTGGCCCGTCTCCGGCCCCGCGCTGGCGATCGGCGCGCAGGCCCTGTCCGATCCCGACTGGGCCAATGACACCCGCGCCCGCCTGACCACCGACGCCCAGCGCCTCGACACCCTGATGACCCGCGCCGGGGCCACCCTGCACGGCGGCACACCCCTGTTCCGCCTCTACGAAGTGCCCGACGCCGCCCAATGGCAGGACCGTCTGGCCCGTCACCACATCTGGACCCGCATCTTCCCCTATTCCCGCCAGTTCCTGCGCCTCGGCCTGCCCGCCCCGCAGCACTGGCCCCGGTTGGAGGCCGCCCTGCAATGACCCTTTTCCTTGCCATGCTGCTGGACGCCGCGATGGGCGAGCCGAAATGGCTCTGGTCCCGCGTCCCCCACCCCGCCGTCCTGATGGGCCGCCTGATCGCGCTGGCCGATCAGCACCTCAACACCGGCAGTTTCCGCCTTCTGCGCGGCGTCGCCACCATGACCGCCCTCGCACTGGCCGCCCTCGCCCTCGGCGCGCTGCTGTCCTGCCTTGGCCCCGTCGCCGAAATCCTGATCGCCGCGATCCTGCTGGCGCAGAAATCGCTGGTCCAGCACGTTCAGGCCGTGGCCGACGCCCTGCGCCTGTCCGTGGGCGACGGCCGCCGCGCCGTGGCGATGATCGTCGGCCGCGACACCGCCCAGATGGACGCCCCCGCCGTGTCCCGCGCCGCCATCGAATCCGCGGCCGAGAACCTGTCCGACGGCGTCATCGCCCCTGCCTTCTGGTTCCTGATCGGCGGGTTGCCGGGCCTGCTGCTCTATAAAATCACCAACACCGCCGACAGCATGATCGGCCACCGCACCCCCCGGCATGAACAATTCGGCTGGGCCGCCGCCCGCTTTGACGACCTGCTGAACCTGATCCCCGCGCGCCTGACCGCCCTGTTGATCGCCGCCACGCACCACGTCCTGACCGACTGGCCCGCCATCCGAACCGAGGCGCGCCAGCACCGCTCGCCCAATGCCGGCTGGCCCGAGGCCGCGATGGCCCGCGCCCTGAACGTCGCCCTGTCCGGCCCGCGCGCCTATCACGGCCAGATGCGCGCCTATCCGTGGGTCCATCCCAGCGGCAGCCGCACCCCCGGCCCGCTGCAGATCGACGCCGCCGTCGCCGCCCTCTGGCGCGCCTGGGGCCTGACGCTGGGCGCGGCCTTTGCCATCGGTGCGGCGCAGCTGCTGGCCTGCTGGGTTTTCTGAGCTTCACCGCCCTCCGCCCGCCTGCTAGGCTGCGCGCAACGTTTTTCAGTACCCGAGGATTTCATGCGCCTGCCCCTAGCCCTGACCGCCCTTCTGCTCTCCGCCAGCACCGCAATCGCGGCCCCTTGCGGCGGATCGTTCAGCGCCTTCGTGCAGGGCCTGCGCGACGAGGCCACGGCCAAAGGCACCGACGCCGCCACCGCCAAGGCGTTCTTCGCCGGGGTCCAGCAGGACGCCAAGGTGCTAAAAGCCGACCGCGCCCAAGGCGTGTTCCAGCTGGATTTCACCACCTTCGCCCGCCGCCTGATCTCGAACGACCGGATGAAGCGCGGCCAGTCCAACGCCAGCAAATACGCTTCGACCTTCGACCGCATCCAGCAACAGCACGGCATCGCCCCCGGCGTCCTGCTGGCCTTCTGGGCGTTCGAGACGGATTACGGTGCCTTCCAGGGCGACTTCAACACGCTCAACGCGCTGGTGACGCTGGCCCATGACTGCCGCCGCCCGCAGCTGTTCCGCCCGCAGGTCTTTGCCGCGCTCGAGCTTTATAAACACGGCGATTTCGACCCCGCCCGCACCACCGGCGCTTGGGCTGGCGAGATCGGCATGGTCCAGATGCTGCCGCAGGACATTCTGGATAACGGCGTGGACGGTGACGGCGACGGCCATGTGAGCCTGAAAACCTCGGCCCCCGACGCGCTGATGTCCGGCGCCAAGATGCTGTCGCATCTGGGCTGGACCCCCGGCCAACCCTGGCTGCAAGAGGTCACCCTGCCCGCCCGCATGGACTGGTCGCATTCAGGCATCGACACCACGCACCCGGTCTCGGAATGGCAAGCGATGGGGGTCAAACCCCGCTCGGGCAAGTGGGACGCGCAACTGCCCGCCAGCCTGATCCTGCCGCAGGGCTACAAGGGTCCGGCCTTCCTCGCCTACCCGAATTTCAACGTGTATTTCGAGTGGAATCAGTCCTTTACCTACGTCCTGACCGCCGCCTATTTCGCCAACCGCCTGCAAGGCGCGCCAGTGTTCGACGCGGGCAACCCCGATCCGGGCCTCTCGGGCGCGCAGATGAAACAGCTGCAACAAAAGCTGGTTGCGCGCGGCTATGATGTCGGCAAAATCGACGGTATTCTGGGCGCTAACACCCGCAAGGCCGTCCAGGCCGAGCAGCTCCGCCTCGGCCTGCCCGCCGACGCCTGGCCCACCACCGAACTTTTGGGAAAACTGTGATGCAAGCCACCTCTGAACAGCTCCGCGCCGCGATGGATCACGTCCGCGCCGCACCGCAGGACAACGCGCCGATCTCGATGCTGTGCCGCCGCCCCGACTACCGCCAGCGCGAGTTCCTTCAGGACCTCCCCCTCACCGTCGCAGGCGGCATCCCCGGCGACCGCTGGCTGAAAGCGCCGTGGATGGTGCTGGCGGACGGCTCCCCCGACCCGCGCATCCAAGTTTCGATCCTGCCCGTCCGCGTGATGGATGCCGTCTGGCTGGACCGCGAAAAACAGCCCCACCCGGGCGACCCCATCGTCGCGGATATCGACTGTTCCTACGCCAATTTCCCGGTCGGCAGCCGCATTCAGGCCGGCACCGCGATCCTTCAGGTCTCGGACGTGTTCAACGACGCCTGCGTGAAGTGGAAGGCCCGCTACGGCGCCCCCGCCAAGGACTGGATCACCGACCGCGAAAACGTCCACCTGCGACTGCGTGGGTTGCTCTGCTCGATCGTGCAGGACGGCGTGGTCAGCCTCACCGACCGCCTCATCAAGCTCTGATATACGGGACGGCGGGCGGGGCGAGGTTGCCGCAGGCAACCAGCGGCGCCCCCGTCACGCCACCAGCTGTTCGGCCTTCTTCAGATCGACCGAGACCAACTGGCTCACGCCCTGTTCCTGCATCGTCACCCCGAACAACCGGTCCATCCGCGCCATCGTCACCGCGTGGTGCGTGATGATCAGGAACCGCGTGTCGGTGCGCCGGCACATCTCGTCCAGCATGTCGCAGAACCGCGTGACGTTCGCATCGTCCAGCGGCGCATCCACCTCGTCCAGCACGCAGATCGGCGCCGGATTCGCCAGGAACACCGCGAAAATCAGCGCCAGCGCGGTCAGCGTCTGTTCGCCCCCCGACAGCAGGCTCAGCGTCGACAGCTTCTTGCCCGGCGGCTGGCACATGATCTCCAGCCCGGCCTCCAGCGGGTCGTCCGACTCCACCAGCACCAGGTTCGCCTCGCCACCGCCAAAGAGGTGCCGGAACAGCTGCCCGAAATTGCCGTTCACCTGCTCGAACGCGGTCAGCAGGCGTTCGCGCCCCTCTCGGTTCAGGCTGGAAATCCCCTGCCGCAACGCCTTGATCGCCTCCTCTAGGTCCGCCTTTTCGGCGATCAGAGTGCCATGCTCGGCCCGCACCTCTTCGGCGTCCTCCTCGGCCCGCAGGTTCACCGCGCCCAAGGCATCGCGCTGGCGTTTCAGCCGGTTCACATCCGCCTCGATCGTGTCCGAAGGCGGCATCGCCTCCGCATCCACTTCCAGCCGCTCCAGCAGCTTGGCAGGCGTCGTTTCCTGTTCTTCCTCGATCCGCTCGGCGGCATAGGCCACCGTCTCGCGCGCTGCATCCGCCCGCGCTTCGGACCGCGCCCGCGCTTCCCGCGCCTCGGACGCCGCCCGCTCCGCATCCCGCTCGGCCTGTTCAGCCGCCCGCGTGGCCGTCTCGGCCTCGGCCAGCTTGTCGGCGGCAATCCGGCGGCGCTCCTCAGCCTGCTCGATTGCCTCGCCCAATTCCTCGCGCTTGATCGCGATCTCCTCGGGGGCCGCGCTGGCTTCGATCAACTCATCCTCGGTCGCCGCCTTGCGCTCTTCCAGCTCCGCCGTCCGGGTCGAGGCTGTCTCCAACCGGTGCCGCCAGCCGCTCAGCTCCTTGGTCACTTCCTGGGATCGCCGCAGCCGCGCTTCGCCCTCGCGCCGCAATTCATCATGCGCCGAGCGCCGCGACATCATCGTGATCCGCGCCGCCTCGACCGTCATTTTCACGTCCTCGACCGAGGCCCGCGCCGCGTCCAGATCGTCCAGCCCTTCGACCGTGCGCGTCGCCTCGGACACCTGCGCCCGCGCGCCCGTCGAATCCTCTTCGTGCCGCGCCACCGCCAGCCCCAGCGATTCCAGCTTGGACCCCGCCAAGTTGCGATCCGCCTCGGCCCGGCTCAGCTTGCGGTTCGCTTCGGCCACCAGCTGGTCCGCCTGCCGCCGCGCCGTCCGTGCCGCCTGATCCGCGTGGGTCAGGTCCGTCAGCCGCGCCGTCAGCGCCTCAT
Organism: Thalassobius vesicularis; assembly: GCF_004799325.1. Classification (GTDB taxonomy): domain Bacteria; phylum Pseudomonadota; class Alphaproteobacteria; order Rhodobacterales; family Rhodobacteraceae; genus Thalassobius; species Thalassobius vesicularis. The sequence continues at coordinate 33,445 of NZ_SSMD01000009.1, read as the reverse complement.
GCGCCTGCCGTGCCGCATCCGCGCGCGAGGTCGCCCGCTCCATCTGCTGCTTCAGCACTTCCAGCCGGTTCATCTGTTGCAACCGCAGCGCCGCTGCTGACGGCGCATCCTCGGCCCAGGCCCGATACCCGTCCCAGCGCCACAGGTCGCCCTCCAGGCTGACCAGCCGTTGCCCCGGTTGCAGCAGCGGTTGCAGGCGCGGGGCGTCCTCGGCCTCGATCAGCCCGATCTGCGCCATTCGCCGCGCCAGCACCTCGGGCACCGAGACATGCGCCGACAGCGCCACCACCCCGGCGGGCAGCGATTGCGGAGCATCATAATCCGGCAGCACCGCCCAGCCCGAGGGGCCGTCTTCCTCGACCTCAGGCGCGCGCAGATCGTCGGCCAGCGCCGCGCCCAGCGCCTTTTCAAAGCCCTGTTCCACCTGCAAGCGGTCCATGATCTGGCCGCCCTCGGCCGTGTCGCGTTGCAGCAGCTTGGCCAGCGCCGTCACCTCGGCTCGCAGGGCGTTCAGCTCGCCCTCGGCCTCGGATCGTTCCGCCCGCACATCCGCCTCGCGCGATTGCGTTTCCGCCCGCGCTGCCTCGGCCTCCATCAAGGTTTCCTCGGCCCGCGCTGCCGTATCCACGGCGATGGCCTCGGCCTCCTGCGCGGCCTCGTGCTCGATCTCGGCATTCTCCAGCGCGATCTGGGCCGCCTCGACCGCCTCGCGCGCCTTGTCCGCCTCGGCGTCGGCCCGCGCCAGCATCTTGCGCGCGTCCTCCAGCATCCGCTGCGCCGACTGGTGCCGCGCGGCCAGACGCGCCACATCCTCGGTCCGCTCGGACAGATCCGCCTCGCGGTCCTGCAAGACGCTCGCCGCCTCGCGCGCCGCCTCGGCAGCGGCCTCCAGCTTGTCTGAGTGGCCCGCGCCCGCCTTGGACAGCTCGCGCGCTTCCCACTCCAGCCGTTCGATCATCTCTCCGGCGTCGCGGTTCAGCCCGGCCTCACGCTCAATGTCGCGGGCCAGCTGTTCGATCCGGCTACGCAGGGTCTGGATGGTCTGGACGGCCCGCGCCTCCTGATCCGACAGCGCGTCCCGCTGGACCTGAAGCCGCTGCAGGATCGCCGCCGCAATCGCCTCTTCCTCGCGCAGCGGAGGCAGCGCATCCTCCTGCACCGCCCGCGCCTTGGCCGCCTGCCGCGCCGCCGCCTCGGCCTGCGCCGCCGCCGTCAGCCGCTGCCGCAGATCGCCCTCGGCCACCAGCCGCGCCTCATCCGCCTCGCGCCAGCGGCGGTACAGCAGCATCCCCTCGGCCTGCCGCAATTCCTGCCCGATGGCCCGATACCGCGCCGCCTGCCGCGCCTGCCGTTCCAGCTGCGCCAACTGGTTGGCCAGCTGTTCAACGACATCATCCACCCGCGCCAGGTTCTGCTCGGCCGCCTTCAGCTTCAGCTCCGCCTCATGGCGCCGCTGATACAGGCCCGAGATCCCGGCCGCTTCCTCCAGCACCCGGCGGCGGTTCTTCGGCTTGGCGTTGATCAGCTCGGAAATTTGCCCCTGCCGCACCAGCGCAGGCGACTGCGCCCCGGTCGAGGCATCCGCGAACAGCATCTGCACATCGCGCGCCCGCACGTCCTTGGTGTTCACCTTGTACGCACTGCCCACGTCCCGCGTGATCCGGCGCACGATCTCCAACTGGTCCTCTTCGTTGAAACCCGCCGGGGCCAGCCGCTCGTGGTTGTCGATCAGCAGGGCCACCTCGGCGTGATTGCGCGCGGGCCGCGTCGCCGCCCCGGCAAAGATCACGTCCTCCATCCCGCCGCCGCGCATCGCCGTGGGGCGGTTTTCGCCCATCACCCAGCGCAACGCCTCCAGCAGGTTCGACTTGCCGCACCCGTTCGGCCCCACGACGCCCGTCAGCCCCTCCTTGATCAGGAGTTCGGTCGGGTCCACAAAGCTTTTGAAGCCGGACAGTCTGAGTTTCGTGAAAAACACGCGCGGGTCGGTCCCTGATTCCAGATGTCCACCGATCCTGCGGCCCCTAGACGGCCCGAGTCAACGCCCACACCCCGGATATGGCCTTATGATACCATTTATCCACAAGATATTGCGGATTTCCGCCGCTTGACCCGCCCGCACCCACGGGCCACAAACACCCAACCCCGACCGGAGAGAGTGCAAATGCCCCTGACCATCGCCGCCGAAAGCCCGCTGACACCTGACGGGCGCATGCTGATTGACGGCTCTGAACAGGCGCTGCGCTCGGTCTACACGGCCGACGAATGCTTTACCTTCACCGCCGAGGAACTGGACAGCCCCGAGATCACCTTCCTCGTCGCCCGTCAGGACGGCACCGCCCTGGGCTGCGTCGCGCTGGTGAATTGCAGCGAATACGGCGAGGTGAAGCGCCTGTTCGTCACCCCGCAGGCGCGGGGCACGGGCGCGGCGCGCGCCCTGATGGCGGCGCTGGAAACCCACGCCGCGGACATGCACCTACCCGAAGTCCTGCTGGAAACCGGCGACAAGCTAAAGGCCGCCGTGGGCCTTTACACTTCGCTCGGATATGCCGTGCGCGGGCGGTTTGGCGATTACCAGGACCACCCCGCCAGCCTGTTCATGGGAAAAAGGCTTTAGTCCTTTTTCTCGGCCGCTTTCTTCATCCGTTCCAGCAGCGCCGCCTTGACGGGTTTCTTGCCGTAGGGGGTTTTGTCCGTCCCCGGCTCGTTGTGTTCCTTGTGGCGCGGCTTGTTCGAGCCGGATTTGGCGCCACCCATCTTGCTATAGTCCATTGTCTGGTCCTCTTGTGATCGTCGTCACATGCCAAAGCGCGCGGGCGCGCGCAAGGCCCTTGACCACGGCCTGTGCTCACGCTGATCTCTTAGCATGAAACAGGTTCATGCCCCTTATGATTTCGACGCGGTCCACGCGTTGCTGGTTTCCGCCTTCGCCTACATGGAAGGGCGGATTAATCCGCCGTCCTCTCTGGGCCGCATGACGCCCGCGACGCTGGCGACCGAGGCCGCCACCAAAGAGCTCTGGGTGATCGAGGATGCCGGCACCCCCGTCGCCTGCATGATCCTGACCGCCAAGCCGGACACGCTCTATCTTGGCAAGCTGGCCGTTGACGCCACCCGGCGCGGGCAGGGTCTGGCCCGCCAGATGATCGAACACGCCGTCACCCGCGCCCGCGATCTGGGCCTGCCCAGCGTCACCCTGCAAACCCGGATCGAGCTGGTCGAGAACCACGCCACCTTTCGCGCGATGGGCTTTGTGCAGACCGATGCCACCCGGCACGAAGGCTACGACCGCCCCACCTCGTTGACCTTCACCCGGCCGGTTTGACCGCGAAAATCGCCCCTTTCGGCAATCCCTGTGGTTTGGCGGGAAAACCACACAAACCACAGGGAAGTTTGCCCGCCGGATGCGCGCGGACATATGCGATTCCGGCATAGATCAGCTTGCCAGAATTGCGGCGTGGTCATATGGTTTTACCAAAAGAGACCCGCTATGCCCTTCCAGAAAGTTCAGCCCGAGAAACTCTCTGCCGCCGTGACGCGCCAGATTGAGCTATTGATTTTACGCGGAATTTTGCGGCCCGGAGAGCGGCTGCCCTCGGAACGGGAACTGTCTGACCGGCTGGGCGTGTCCCGTCCGTCGCTGCGCGAAGCCGTGGCCGAGCTGCAGGACAAGGGCCTGCTGACCACCAAAGCTGGCGCCGGCATCTACGTCGCCGACGTCCTAGGCTCCGCCTTTTCCGACGCCCTCGTCAAACTTTTCGCCTCCCACGACGAGGCGGTTTTTGACTACATATCGTTCCGCCGCGACATGGAGGGACTAGCTGCTGAGCGTGCGGCGCGTTTAGCCTCGGATACGGACCTGAAAGTCATCCAGACGATTTTCGACAAAATGGCCTCGGCCCACCTGAAACGCGACCCCGGAGACGAGGCCCGCCTGGACGCCGATTTCCACCTTGCGATCATCGAGGCCAGCCACAACGTGGTCATGCTGCACATGATGCGCTCGATGTACCAGCTGCTGCGCGAGGGCGTGTTCTACAATCGTCAGATCATGTTCAAACAACGCACCACCCGCGACACGCTGCTGAACCAGCACCGCGCTATCAACGACGCCCTGCAGGCCCGCGACCCCGAAGGCTCACGCGCCGCCGTCGAGGCGCATCTGGACTACGTCAAAGCGTCCCTGTCCGACCAGCAAAAGGCCGAGCAGAACGAAAAGATCGCCCAACAGCGTTTCGACCACGAAAAAGCCCGTTGAAACGAAAAAACCCGCGCAGTAGCGCGGGTTATTCGTTCGGGAATGTCCCAAAGATCAGTGCAGTTTCGCGTCGACTTCGGCGATGGCTGCGTCGATCAGCTTGTTGCCTTCGGCTGCGGTCATCTGCTTGGCGATCACGTCATTGGCAGCGCCGATGGCGATGGCAATGGCTTGGTCACGCACATCGCGGATGGCTGCTGCTTCGGCCGAGGAGATCTGATCTTCTGCGGCTTTCAGACGGCGTGCGATGGTCTTTTGCAGGTCGGCTTTTGCCTGCTCGGCGGCCAGTTTGGCCTCTTCGCGGGCGTGGGCGACGATGCGATCGGCCTGATCCTTCACTTCCTTCTGCTTGCGCTCGTACGAGGCCAGCAGCGCCTGGGCTTCGTCACGCAGGGTGCGTGCTTCGTCCAGTTCGGATTTGATGTCATCAGCCCGCTTGTCCAGCATCTTGCCCAGCATGCCCGGGACCTTGAACTTGATCAGGACCAGGATGAACAGGATGAAGGCCAACAGCACGATGAAGTTCGTGTTGTGCAGCGAGAAGAACGGACCCGAGGCAGCAAATGCAGGGGTTGCCGCGGTCAGGGCCAGCAGAGTTGCAAGTTTACGCATGTCTCTTACCCCTTGATCCGGGCAGCCACGGCTGCGTCCACGGTTGCGGCATCGGCCTCGCCGCTCAGTGCGGCAACGATCTCGGCTGCGGTGTCCTTTGCGACGACCTTGACGGCGTCCAGGGCAGTCGCACGAATTCCGGCGATGACAGTTTCGCCCTCAGCCACTTTCGCGGCGATCTCGGCGTCGGCCTTGGCGGTCGCGGCGTCCAGATCGGCCTGAATTTCGGCCTTGGTTTCGGCGATGATGCGCTGCGCTTCGGCACGGGCGTCAGCCAGAGCCTTGTTGTAAGCGTTTTCCGCGTCAACAGCCTTCGCCTTCAGCTCTTCAGCTGCGGCGATGTCGTTGGTGATGGTCCCCTGACGCTCGGCCAGAACCGCAGCAATGCGGGGCAGCGCGATGCGCGACAGGACGAAGTAGATCACGACAAGCGTGACCAGAAGCCAGAAAATCTGGTTGCCCCAGTTCGAAAAGTCCAGCTGCGGCATGCCGGGTGCGGCGGCCTCAGCGGCTTGACCTGCGGCTTCGTGCGTTTGCGTCGCCATATCGTCCTCCTTGGGAACTTCCGGTTACACCGGGCGGACGCAACGCGCGCCCACCCGGCCGTAAGGATGTGTTCCGTAAGGATTAGACGGCGAACATCAGCAGCAGAGCGACCAGGAACGAGAAGATCCCCAGGGCTTCTGCGAATGCGATGCCGATGAACAGGGTCGCGGTCTGCGAAGCAGCTGCCGACGGGTTGCGCAGAGCGCCTGCCAGGTAGTTGCCTGCAACGTTACCCACACCGATAGCGGCTGCGCCCGAACCGATTGCTGCCAGGCCTGCGCCGATGTGTGCCAGATCGCCTTCCATGATGTATCTCCTTACGATTGGAAGTTGGAATTTAGTAGGTTGTAGAGTGCCGGACCTTAGTGCGACGGATGCAGCGCATCCTTCAGGTACACGCAGGTCAGAATGGTGAACACGTAGGCCTGAATGAAGGCCACCAGGACCTCGAGACCGTACATGGCGGTGATCGCGATCACCGAGACGGGGCTGACAGCCGCAATGGCAGCGAAGCCCGCGAAAACCTTGATCACGGCGTGGCCGGCCATCACGTTGCCAGCAAGACGAATGCTGTGGCTGACGGGGCGCACGAAGTACGAGATCAGTTCGATGATGGCCAGGATCGGACGCAGCGGCAGCGGCGCCGAGCTAACCCAGAACAGGCCCAGGAAGTGCATGCCGTTCTTCACGAAACCGGTGATGGTGACGGTCAGGAACACCAGCAGCGCCAGCACCACGGTCACAGCGAAGTGCGAGGTGGTGGTGAAGCTCATGGGAATCAGACCCAGGAAGTTCGCGAAAACGATAAACATGAACAGGGTCATGATGTAGGGGAAGAACTTGATCGCGTCCTTACCGGCGACATCCTCGACCATCTTGTAGACGAAGACATAGGCCAGCTCGCCGATCGACTGGCTGCGCGACGGCACGGTGGCGCGGCGCGAGGTGCCCAGCACCATCATCGCGATGACAGCGACGACCGCCAGGGCCATCCACAGGGTCACGTTGGTGATGGTGTACCATTCAATGGTGTCACCGCCGAACAGCGGCTTCACGATGAATTGGTCCATCGGGTGGAAAACCAGACCGCCCTCTTCGGCGCCATGTGCTTCGGTTGCCACGTCTATGCCCTCTCGTCCTTCTCGGCCTGATCGGCCAATGTCTGTTCCTGGATCTCTTTCGACGTGCGGATCATGGTCTGAATGCCCGCCGCGAGACCCAACAATGTGAAAATGACAAGGAAGATCGGGATCGTCCCGAACAGGCTGTCCAGCCCGTATCCTATGCCAAACCCGATCCCAAGACCGGAAACCAGTTCAATCACCATTCGCCAGGCCTGATTGGCCAGAGAGTAGTGCTCGTCCGCGCGGGGTTTCGGAGACTGGGCCGCTTTCGCTGCCGCGATCCTGGCTTCCAGACGCTCCATTTCGAGTTTCTGGTCGGGATCGGTCACGCGCAAAACCCCCTTCGGACGATTGCCGACTTGCTACGGCGCGGCGAGCCCTGAGTCAAGCGCGCATTCCGGCCCGTTTCACTGGCCTCAAGCTGTTGTTTTATTGAGTATTTTTAATCAGAAAGAAACAAGGCTGAAGGGGGCGCAGTCGGGCGTTAGCGATACCAACTCGGATTCCGTATATTCAACTGATCGGTTGATCTTTGTGCAGCGGGGCGGGCATTGTGTTGACCAGAGCTTTCCCCGTGGGTAACGCAGGCTGCATGACACAGGCCCTTTCCCTTGATGCCGTATTCGCGGCCCTGGCCGACCCGACGCGGCGCGAAATCTTGTCGATGCTGCTGGAGGACGACATGGCCGTCACCGACGTGGCCGAGCCGTTCCAGATGTCGCTGGCGGCGATCTCGAAGCATCTGGCGATTTTGGCGGGGGCCGGGCTGATCAGCCAGGAGAAACGCGGGCGGGTGAAGTGGTGCAAGCTGGAGCCCGACGCGCTGCGCGGGGCGAGCGTCTGGATGCAAAGCTTTGGCCAGTTCGAAGCGGTGAACCTAGACGCGTTCGAGCGTTTCCTGGAGACCGAATTGACGGACACTTCGGTCGATCCCGACTGAGTTTATCGGTCCCCTTCGAGCAACATGACAAGTGCGACGATGCTGAGACCGACGCCGATCAGTACAAGGCCGGGCGGGGTGCCGTGGCCCATGAAGAACTCCCACACCAGAACCCAGGTCGGGGTGAGGTAGGTGTAAGCCATGACCTTGGCTGATGGCAGCCGGAGCGAGGCGTATTGCAGCAGCACAAAGGTGACCGCGCTGGCAAAGACCGCGACATAGAGGATCGTCACCCAGACAATGGCGGGTAGCGCAGCCCAATCGGTTTCGACGATGTCGCGCCAGCCCCAGGCGCCCACGACCAGAAAGCAGGCCACCAGCATCCCGAAGGTGAACACCACGGCGGGCTCGCCCCGGTTCAGTTTGCGCACCATCGGCGTATATATGGCGTGGGCGACGCAGCCCCAGAAATAGATGATCTCTCCTTGGCCCATGTGAAAATTCATCAGGGCCTGTAGGTCGGCGCGGAAGATCACCCAGACGGCACCCGCCCCACCGATAGCCAACGCGGCAGCCATCCAGCGGGTGGTGATCTGGCGCAGCATGAAATAACCCGCAACGGCGCTGAGGATCGGAGTCAGGGTAAACACCGCGGCCGCCGAGACCGGGGCTGCCGTTTTCAGGCCCTGGAACATCAGGACGAAGTAGATCGCGAAGGTGCCGCCCAAGGCGAAGTATCGCCAGGGCGCGCGCCAGGCCGTGCGGGGGATGCCGGTGGTCAGCAGCGCCGCCGTCCCGACCAGCACCGAAGCGATGGCAAATCTGACGACATTCAGCGCGGTCGGCGCGATATGCGGGGCCGCCAGAACGCCCAGCGAAAACGACCCGGCGACCAGAGCCGAGAACAACAGCATGGCCGCATGGCCGCGCATGGCCTGGTTCATGTCAGGTCCAATCCTTTGCGTGATCCTTGAGGAAGCTCAGGAATGCCTGCACTTTTGTCGTGCGGTGCAGTGCCATATGGGTGACCAACCACAGGGGGGCCTCCCAATCTGGGTGCGCGGGGCAGACTTCGACCAGATCGGGGTAACGGCAGGCTTCCCACTGGGGCAGAAAGCCGATGCCGATCCCCTCTAGCACGGCCAGATTGACGGCGCGGCCGTCGGTGCTGCGGAAGATGATGTTTTCCGAGGGGACGTTTTCCCACATCCACCTGTTGAACGGGGCGCGGGTGTCGTGGTCCGAGCCGACGAACTGGTGATTGCGATAGTCCTCGGGGCCGGATGGCAGGCCCATCCGCGCGACATAGGAAGGGGCCGCGAACAATCCCGACCGTTGCCGCAGCATCGGTTGCACGACGTTATCGGGATCCTGCGGCACGCTGCCGGCACGCACGGCGACATGCGCTTCGCCGTATTCCAGCCGGAACAGGCGGTCGCCGGTCAGGTAGCGCAGCACCACCTCCGGATACTCCTGCCGAAACGCCGACAGGACCGGGGTCAGCAGCGGCGCGAGACCGGAAAGTGAAGTGATAACCAACTCGCCCGAGACATCCTGACCGCGCCCCTTGATCCGCCCGGCCAGCTGCGCGAACTGATCGTCGGCCCCTTGCGCGACGCGCAACAGATCGTGCCCTGCTTCGGTTGGCGTGTAGCCGCGTGCGTGGCGCTGGAACAGTTTGACGCCCAGCCGCCCCTCCAGCGCGTCGATATGGCGGATGACGGTTGCGTGGTGGACACCCAGCACCTCGGCCGCACCGCTGACCGTTCCCATCCGCGCGACCTGATACGCGGTGCGAATTTCATCCCAGCTGTCCATTTCAAGCCTCCAGACTTGTGCGTCAGCAAACATTTACCGTGCAATTTGAGAAATTGTGTTCGCTCACGCAAGACATATTTCTGAGGCAGACGAAAACAACCCCACCGAAGGAACCTCAACATGACCCACATTCTGCGCATTGATTCGAGCATCAAGACTCAGGGCTCGATCTCGCGTCAGCTGACCGATGACATCGTCGCCAAGCTGCTCGCTGCCCACCCCAAAGCCACCGTGACCGCCCGTGATCTGGGGGCGAATCCGCTGCCCGCAACTGACGCGAACTGGCTGGTCGCCGTGAACACGCCCGCCGACAAACGTACCGCCGAACAGGCTGAAATCGCCGCCCAGTCGGACGCCCTGATCGCCGAGTTGAAAGCCTCGAATGTGGTTGTGATCGGCCTGCCGATCTACAACTTCGCCCTGCCCTCGCAGCTGAAATCCTGGCTGGACCAGATGGCCCGCGCGGGCGAAACTTTCCGCTATTCCGAAGCTGGCCCCGAGGGTCTGGTGAAGGACACGCGCGCCATCGTCGCCTATTCCTCGAATGGCACCCGGATGGGGTCGGACATCGACTTCGCGTCCGGCTATCTGCGCCATATGCTTGGTTTTTTTGGGATTACGGACGTGCAGTTCGTTGCGTCCGACCACTATGCGATCGACGCCGAAGACTCGCTGAAGTCGGCCAATGACGACATCGCCCGCCTGGCCGCCTGAACAAAAAAAACGCGGCGGGACAATTCCCGCCGCGCTCTCAATCCCAGAAGGGATCTTGATTAGTCGGTGCCGCCTGCAACTGCAACGGCGATCGCGGTCACTGCAATGATAGCAGCCGCGGTTGCGCCCGAACCACCCAGCGAGCCAGCTGCCAGCGACGACGGTGCGAATGCGTCGTCTTTTGCCGGTGCGGGTTCAGTGGTGCCTGCGACGGGGGTGCCTGCCAGAGCGAAACCCGGTGCGACGGCGGCGGTGACGGCCAGAGCCAAAATCATCTTTTTCATAGTGTAAGTCCTGTCTGTTGAAGGAGAAGAATCTTCACCTCTAAAAATACAGCACGCGAGTCGCCTTGCAACCCAATTAATTGGTGGTTCGGCGTCGAACTGCCGAATTAGGTGCGCAAAACACACACACGGCCTGTTTGAAGGGCACATTTCCCCGGTCCAGCCCGAAAACTTGACACCCTTCGCATTGCAGACTAAACGCATCGCGACCAATCCGGAAGCCCCTGAGTCTTCCGGTCCCATGCTTTTTTGCAGGGATCGCCCCCCGTCAGCGCGTTGCGCCCACGGGGGACATTGGCATTTGGGCCGGTCCTGCTTAGGTGTAGGGCCATGTTGAAACGGGGTTAAGGAGCCGCGGGAATGTTTGAAAATCTGTCCGAACGCCTTGGCGGAGTCTTTGACCGGCTGACCAAACAGGGTGCGCTGTCCGAAGAGGACGTCAAAACCGCCCTGCGCGAAGTGCGCGTCGCCCTGCTGGAAGCCGACGTTTCGCTGCCCGTCGCCCGCGATTTCGTGAAGAAAGTACAGGATCAGGCGACCGGCCAGTCCGTGACCAAGTCGGTTACCCCCGGTCAGCAGGTCGTCAAGATCGTCCATGACGCACTGGTCGAGGTTCTGCGCGGCGAGGGTGAGCCCGGCGCGCTGAAGGTCGACAACCCGCCTGCCCCCATCCTGATGGTGGGTCTGCAGGGCTCGGGTAAGACCACGACCACCGGTAAGCTGGCCAAGCGCCTTAAGGATAAGGACGGCAAGCGCGTCCTGATGGCCTCGCTCGACATCTACCGCCCGGCGGCAATGCAGCAGCTGCAGGTTCTGGGCCAGCAGATCGGCGTCGACGTGCTGCCGATCGTGGCGGGCGAAACCGCCGTTCAGATCGCCAAGCGCGCGAAAACACAGGCATCCTTGGGCGGCTACGACGTCTACATGCTGGACACCGCTGGCCGCTTGCAGATCGACCAGACCCTGATGAAAGAGGTCGAGGACGTCCGCGACGTCGTCAACCCACGCGAAACCCTGCTGGTGGTCGATGGCCTGACCGGTCAGGTCGCCGTCGAGGTGGCCGAGGAATTCGACGCCAAGATCGGCATCAGCGGCGTGGTTCTGACCCGGATGGACGGTGACGGCCGCGGCGGTGCTGCGCTCTCGATGCGGGCCGTGACCGGCAAGCCGATCAAATATGTCGGCCTTGGCGAAAAGATGGACGCGCTGGAAACCTTCGAGCCCGAGCGCGTCGCGGGCCGTATCCTTGGCATGGGCGACATCGTGGCCCTGGTCGAGAAGGCCCAGGAAACCATCGAGGCCGAGCAGGCCGAACGCATGATGCGCCGCTTCAAGAAGGGTCAGTTCAACATGAACGACCTGAAGATGCAGCTGGAGCAGATGCTGAAGATGGGCGGCATGGAGTCGATCATGGGCATGATGCCCGGCATGGGCAAAATGGCCGCGCAAGTCAAAGAGGCCGGGTTCGACGACACCATCCTCAAGCGCCAGATCGCCCTGATCCAGTCGATGACCAAGATGGAGCGCGCCAACCCGCAAATCCTGCAAGCCAGCCGCAAGAAGCGGATCGCGGCAGGCGCGGGCATGGATGTCAGCGAGCTGAACAAGCTGCTGAAGATGCAGCGCCAGATGGCCGACATGATGAAGAAAATGGGCAAGATGGGTAAGGGCGGCATGCTCAAGCAGGCGATGAAGGGCCTGATGGGCAAGGGCGGCATGCCCGCCGACATGGCCGGCATGGACCCGTCGCAAGTAGACCCCAAGGCGCTGGAAGCGGCGGCCAAGGCGATGGGCGGCAAGCTGCCCGGCGGATTGCCCGGTCTGGGCGGGGGTCTGGGCCTGCCCGGCGGCCTGAGCGGTTTTGGCAAGAAAAAGTAACCTAATGCTGACCAACGCCCCCATCCTGGAAACCGATCGCCTGATCCTGCGCGGCCCGCGTCATGAAGACGCCGAGCCGATGATGGATTTCCTGTGCGATCGCACCCGGGCCGAGGGCTTTGGCGCCTATGACAACCGCAGCGATGCGTGGCGCTGGTTCGTGCTGAACGTCGGTCACTGGCACATGCACGGCTACGGCTACTTCTCGATCGAGGACAAAGCCTCGGGCAAGATGGCGGGGATTTCCGGCATCTGGAACCCGCATGGCTGGCCGGAGCCCGAACTGGGTTGGGTCGTGTTCGACGGGTTCGAGGGCAAGGGCATCGCCTATGAGGCCGCCCTGCGCGCCCGCGAATGGGCCTATGCAGAGCTGGGCTTTGCCACGCTGACCTCGAACATCGTGCCGGGCAATGACCGCTCGGTCGCGCTGGCCGAACGGATGGGCGCGTGGTTCGAACGTGAATACCACAACGTCTACATGGGTCAGGACCTGCTGTATCGGCACCCCGGCCCGGCAGATCTGGATACCGACGGCTCGGTGGAGGCCTACGCATAATGCCTATCGAAATCCCCGTTCTGGAAACCAAACGCCTGATCCTGCGTGGCCCCGAGCCCGAGGATTACCCGAACTTCAAGTCGACCTTCACCAGCTATCGCGCGCGGTTCATGGGCGGACCGCTGAATGCCTATGAGACCTGGATGCTGTACGCGGCCGAGATCGGCCATTGGCAGATCCGGGGCTACGGCATGTGGATGATCCACGACAAGGTGACGGACAAGCCTTTGGGTATGGCCGGCGGCTGGAAGCCCGCCAAATGGCCCGAGCCCGAGCTGGCCTGGATCATCTGGCCGGAAACCGCAGGCCACGGTTACGCGCTGGAGGCAACCCACGCCGCGCGCAAATACCTGTACAACACTCTGGGCTGGGAAACCGCCGTGTCCTACGTGGACCCCAAGAACCTCGACTCGATCCGTCTGGCCGAGCGTCTGGGCGCCAAGCGCGACGATGCCGCCGCCACCGTCGACGGCAACGATTTCGTCTATCGCCATCCGACCCCGGAAAAGCTGCGCAACTCGCAGCTGGCCCACGGGATCGAGATGGAGATCGCCAACTACGCCGACCCGCTGTTCAAACCGAAAGGGATGCCCATTGACTGACGCCGTGACCCGCGCCGCGGAAATCCTGAAGGAACACCGCGAAAGCATCGACCGTCTGGATGCGATCCTCGTCTACACGCTGGGCGAGCGGTTCAAGCACACCCAGGCCGTCGGCAAGCTGAAGGCCGAGCACGACCTGCCGCCCTCGGACCCCGACCGCGAGGCCCGTCAAATCGCCCGTCTGGAGGAGCTGGCCCTGGCCGCCGATCTGGACCCCGAATTCGCCAAAAGCTTTCTGCAATTCATCATTCAGGAAGTCATCCAACACCACCGGAAGCACCAGCAATAAGCCTCCGGTCCCGTGAACACCGAAATAACCGGCCCATCGCCGGTCAACGCCATCTAAAGGAGATCTCACAATGGCAATGAAAATCCGTCTGGCCCGTGGCGGCTCGAAAAAGCGTCCCTTCTACCGCGTTGTCGCTGCTGACTCGCGCATGGCCCGCGACGGCCGCTTCATCGAGAAGCTGGGCACCTACAACCCGCTGCTGCCGAAAGACAGCGAAGAGCGCGTGAAGCTGGACATGGAGCGCATCCAGTACTGGCTGGGTCAGGGCGCACAGCCGACCGACCGCGTTGCACGCTTCCTGGAAGCTGCCGGTGTTGTCGCCAAGAAAGAGCGCAGCAACCCGAAAAAAGGCACCCCGGGCAAAGCCGCTCAGGAACTGGCCGCCAAGAAAGCAGCCAAGGCCGCCGAAGCAGCCGAGGAATAAGATGCCCGGCCTTCGGGCCGCATCTTTCGGATTTGGGGCACCCTTTGCGGTGCCCCTTTTCTTTTGCCGAATTGCCCGCCGCATCAGGACGCGGTATCTGTGGGAAAAACACAGGATGGACAGGGCCATATGGACAAAGAGCTGATCTGCGTGGCGTCGATTGCAGGCGCCTATGGCGTAAAGGGCGAAGTGCGGCTGAAAAGCTTTACCGCCGACCCCGAGGCGATCGAGGATTACAACCCGCTGGTCACCGAAGACGGGCGGCACATCTACGAGGTGGGCGTGCTGCGCCCCACCAAGAACGGGCTTGTGGTGCGGCTGTCCTCGGTCACGACCAAGGAAGAGGCCGACGCGCTGAAAGGTGTCGAACTGTTCGTGCCGCGTGATCGTCTGCCCTCGTTGCCTGATGACGAATTCTATCACGCCGACCTGATCGGGCTGGAGGTGTTCGACACCGGCGGCACCGCCTTGGGCCGGGTGAAATCGGTGCAGAACCACGGCGCGGGCGATCTGCTGGAAATCCACGGGCCGGGGCTGAAGAACACCGTTCTGCTGCCCTTTACCCGCGCGGCAGTGCCCACCGTGGACCTGACCGCCGGCCGCATCATCGCCGACCCGCCCGAGGGCCTGCTGGGCGAATGACTCGCGTCCTGATCCACGCGGGCTTTCACAAGACCGGGACGACCAGCCTTCAGGCGCTGCTGGAGCGCAACCGGGGCAAACTGGCCCCCTATGCCACGATCTACGTCAAAGAGGCGCTGGGGGACGCGCGGTTTCTGGGCCGTCTCTACGGTCAGTTCCCCTCGTTGCTGCGCCGGTTGCGTTTCCGGCGCGGGGTACGGGCGTTTCTGGCAGGCATCCCCGACGATCCGGTGATCGTGATCAGCCGCGAAAGCTTCTCGGGCATGATGCTGGGATTTCGCGGCGCGCGCTTGCGCAAGCCGCGCCGCTACGCCCCGATGGCGATCCCGTTGGCTAAGGAACTGATCCACGAAACCCGCCGCCGGTTCGGGCCGGATGTGCAGATCGAGTTCCTCTACACCGTGCGCGACTCCGAAGCGTTTCTGAACAGCGCCTGGCGGCATGTCTTGCGCACCTCTCGCCTGACGCAGGACTACGCCGCGTTCCGGGCCGAGTTCACCCCCGCCCCCGACCTGCGCGCCGAGGCGCAAGAGATCGCCCGCGCCATTGCCCCCGTCCCCGTCCATGTCGCCGCGTTGGAGGACTATGCCGACGACCCGCTCGGCCCCGGTCGCGCGCTGCTGAATCTGCTGGGCGTGCCCGGGACGGTGCAGGAAAAACTCCGGCCTGTGACGCGCCATAATCCCGGCCAGTCGGCAGAACTGAGCGCGCAGTTCCTGAAGATGAACCGCGGCACCCTGCGGGGCCGCGCTCTATATCGCGCCAAGGAGTCCCTGGCGATGGCAGAACGCCCCGCCGACACCCGTCGCAAACCGCGCTACGACCCGGACAGATGACCGGTTTTGTCATTCGCTGGGGCTGAGCGACTCACGTAGGATCGGCACATGTTCAGCAAATACTCCACCTCCGGTCTTCTTCTCTATGTCGTCCCCCTGTTCGCCGCCCCCGTGCTGGCGGGTTGGGCAAACGCGCCTTGGGAAATCGTACCCGTCTTTGCCCTGCTTTTCGCCGCTTTGGTCGTGCAGACCCGCCGGATGCCAGAGTCCTTCGGCGCGCTCGCTACGACCGCCGTTATAACCTTCGTCGTCAATATCGGCGTTACCAGCCTGCTGTTCGGCTTGGGCCGCGCGCTGGCTATTCTGACGCCCCTTTCCCTGCCCGTCTGGCTGCCCTTGGCGATGGGCGCTGTGGCGGCCGGTATCGGCATCTATCGCTACCGCTGGACGCCCGAAGTCGCACAGATGGACGCGCTGATGGATGACATGCTGGCCGCGCTGGAGGCTATGCCCACGAACCGCCCGCAAACACCCGAAACGGTGTTGCACGCCATCGACGCCCTGCGCGGCCTGCCCGATCCCGTGACCGCAAACCAGATCGCCGCCATAGCGCAGGATCTGTTTATGGCACACGACGCTGACGCATTCGATCTGCTGTTTGACCACAGCTTTGCCGCGGGGGATACCATGCGCGACACAGAACGCTGGCCCCTGCTACTGCTGGCGCTACTGGACACGCCGCATGTTCGTTTCATCCAGTCCGATCTGGGCGGCACGGCGGCTCTGGCTGAACAATACCTGCAAAGCCCACATCCCCGCGTCCGCTCTGGCGTGGCCAACTTGCTGCGTACCCTGCTGGCCGAGGAGGAAGACACCCAGGCCTTCCCCTGGCCCTACGACCTGCATCAGGCCGAGGCCGCGTTTCCCCATGACTACGCCGGCTTGGCCGCAGCGCTGGACGCATTGTGCGAAAAACAGGCCTTGGCGGCAGGGGAGGATAACGGGTAAGACGCCCGGCATGAGCGACACACCCGCAAAATCCTACGGCCGCAAATCCATCCGCCTGAGCGTCAAGCCCAGCGACCTGATGGCCGAACCCGCCCTGCGCCCCGGCATCTGGACGGCTCGCGTCATCACGCTGTTCCCCAACGCCTTTCCCGGCGTGCTGGAGGAAAGCCTGACCGGCCGCGCCCTGAACGAGGGCAAGTGGAATTTGGAACTGACCGACCTGCGCTCGTTCGGTGTGGGCAAGCATCGCAACGTGGATGACACCCCGGCCGGCGGCGGCGCTGGCATGGTGCTGCGTCCCGACGTGGTGGGCGCCGCGGTCGAGGATGCCACCCGGAACGCGCGCGGCAACTGCCCGCTGGTCTACCTGTCGCCGCGCGGTCGGCGGTTCGATCAGGCGATGGCGCGGTCATGGTCCGAGGCGGATGGCGTCACCCTTTTGTGCGGTCGCTTCGAAGGCGTGGATCAGCGCGTGCTGGACCATTACGGATTTACCGAGGTCTCGCTGGGCGATTTCGTTCTGACCGGCGGCGAGATCGCCGCGCAGGCAATGATCGACGCGACGGTGCGCCTGTTGCCCTCGGTTCTGGGCAATGCCGACAGCATTGAGGACGAAAGCCATTCCCACGGGCTGCTGGAGCATCCGCAGTACACCCGCCCCGCCGAATGGATGGACCGCCCCATCCCCGAGGTGCTAATGTCGGGCCATCACGGCAAGATCGAAGAATGGCGCCAGAAGATGGCCGAGCAGATCACCCGCGAGCGCCGGCCGGACATGTGGGACGCCTACCAGAAAAACAAGGGCGAATAACGCCTCGCGCCCCTTGCGCCATTGGACAAACTTCCCTACAAGCGCGCCAAGTCCGAGCGGGAACCCGACTCGGACGCTTTGGTTATTTGTATCCGATGACTGCGGGCTTCCTTCTGTCCGCGCCGCACCGGAGATGACGCAAGCACCAAAGCACCCAAGGAAAGACGACCTGATCTCTGTCGGGCGCATCATGCGGACCCGGTCGAAGGACAAGAGCTCTGAGGACGCGAGCAACTTTGCGGAACAAACCGCAAGCAGATTAGGAGATATGCGATGGATCTGATCGCACAGCTGGAGGCGGAGCAAATCGCCGCCCTGGGGAAAAACATCCCCGACTTCAAACCCGGTGACACCGTTCGCGTCGGCTACAAGGTGACCGAAGGCACCCGTACCCGCGTTCAGGACTACGAAGGCGTTTGCATCAGCCGCAAGAACGGCTCGGGCATTGCCGGTTCGTTCACCGTCCGCAAGATTTCGTTTGGCGAAGGCGTGGAGCGTGTGTTCCCGCTGTTCTCGACCAACATCGACAGCATCACCGTGGTGCGTCGTGGCCGCGTTCGTCGCGCCAAACTGTACTACCTGCGCACTCGCCGTGGCAAATCGGCCCGTATCGCAGAAGTTGCCAACTACAAGCCCAAAGACGGCGCCGAAGCATAAGGATCAGATCGATGAAAGAAGGCATTCACCCCGACTACCACTTCATCGAAGTGAAAATGACCGACGGCACCCTGGTCACCATGCGTTCGACCTGGGGCAAAGAAGGCGATACCATGTCGCTGGACATCGACCCCTCCGTGCACCCCGCATGGACCGGCGGTTCGTCGCGCCTGATGGACGCCGGCGGTCGCGTCTCGAAGTTCAAGAACAAGTACGCCGGCCTGGGCTTCTGATCCTGCGCAGCGTTCTGTTTGGAAAACCCCGCCTCTGGCGGGGTTTTTCTTTTTCTGTGCAGGGCCTTCCAAATTCCTGCAACAGATGCGAAGGAAGGCGCCAAAAGGCCAACAATGTTTTGAAAAACCGCGCCAGCCACAATATCCTGTGGAGGACGGGCCAAAACGCGGCAGGTATAGCGGGATAGGGTAACAATGGCGCATATTATTGTCGTTGGGAACGAAAAAGGCGGGGCAGGCAAATCGACCGTTTCGATGCATGTCGCCACCGCATTGGCCCGGATGGGCAAGCGAGTCGCAGTCCTGGATCTGGACCTGCGGCAGAAGACCTTTGCCCGCTACACGACCAACCGCCAGAATTTCCTCGAAGAATCCGGTCTGGACCTGCCCAGCCCGGTCTATTTCGACCTGCCCCAGATCGATCAGGACGAGCTGAAGCCCGGCGAAAACCCCTATGACCACCGCCTGTCCAAGGCCATCGCAACGGTCGAACCGGACAACGATTTCATCCTGATCGACTGCCCCGGCTCGCATACCCGCCTGAGCCAGGTGGCGCATTCGCTGGCCGACACGCTGATCACGCCGCTGAACGACAGCTTTGTCGATTTCGACCTTCTGGCCCATGTGGATTCGGACGGCACGAAAATTCTGGGCCCGTCGGTCTATTCGGAAATGGTCTGGAATGCCCGCCAATTGCGCGCTCAGGCCGGGTTGAAGCCGATCGACTGGGTCGTGCTGCGCAACCGTCTGGGCGCTCAGCAGATGGTCAACAAGGAAAAGATGGAAAAGGCGCTGGCCGCGCTGGCCAAGCGGATCGGGTTCCGCGTCGTCCCCGGCTTCCACGAACGCGTCATTTTCCGCGAGCTGTTCCCGCGCGGGCTGACCTTGCTGGACCTGCGGGATATCGGCGTCAAGCAGCTGAACATCTCGAACGTCGCGGCGCGGCAGGAATTGCGCGACCTGATGAAGGCGCTGGACCTGCCCGGCATCGACGCCAGCTTCTAAGCGTCGGGAGACATCCGCGCCAGTTTGACCAGAGCCTGCCGCAACACGCGGTTTTCCTCGGGGGTCAGCGTGGCGGACAGTTTCACGTCATACCGTTCGGCCACGCCACGCAGATCGCGATAGGCTGCCTGCCCGGCTGTTGTCAGCTCCAGATGCTCCAACCGGCGGTCTTTCTCGTCCTGATCCCGGGTCAGGAAACGCCGCTCGGCCAGACGCTGCACCGCGCGGCTGATCTTGGTCTTGTGCATCTTGGATCGCTCACCGATCTCTTTCGCGGTCATGCGCCCGTAGATGCCAAGGTGAAAAAGCACACGCCATTCGGTGCGCAGCATCCCGTAGCGATTCTTGTAGACCTGCTGAAATTCCAGACTGCTTTCCTCGGCGGCTTGATTCAGCAGGTAGGGCAGAAATTGCTGCAGGGGAAATTCATCATTTTTTGTCATACCGGCACCTCTCTCTGTTGTTAGTTACAAAATCAACCATTAACTCCGCAACCATTAATGGAGGACGCGCGATGAATCAGCACACCCAGCCCCACCCCGGCGCCTACACTCAGGCCCCCGACACGGTAGGGACGACGCCCGGCTATATGCCCGGCTTTGGCAATGATTTCGAAACCGAGGCGCTGCCCGGTGCCTTGCCGCAAGGCATGAACAGCCCACAGAAATGCGATTACGGCCTGTACGGTGAACAGCTGTCGGGAACGGCCTTCACCGCCAACCCGCCCGAGCGTACCTGGTGCTACCGCATTCGTCCCAGCGTGAAGCACTCGCATCGCTACACCAAGATCGACCTGCCCTACTGGAAATCCGCGCCCTGCGTCGATCCCGACGTGATCAGCCTGGGCCAGTACCGCTGGGATCCCGTGCCGCACACCGATGCGCCGCTGACCTGGCTGACCGGCATGCGCACCATGACAACGGCTGGCGACGTGAACACGCAGGTGGGCATGGCCAGCCATGTGTACCTGGTGACAGCCTCGATGGTGGATGAATACTTCTTCTCTGCCGACTCGGAACTGCTGGTCGTCCCGCAAGAGGGTCGCCTGCGCTTCTTCACCGAGCTGGGCATCATCGACGTCGAGCCCAAAGAGATCGCCATCCTCCCGCGCGGTCTGGTTTACCGGGTTGAGGTGCTGGAAGGCCCCTGCCGCGGCTTCGTCTGCGAAAACTACGGCCAGAAGTTCGAGATGCCGGGCCGCGGCCCGATCGGCGCCAACTGCATGGCCAACCCGCGCGATTTCAAAGCCCCGGTGGCCGCGTTCGAGGATAAGGAAGTCCCCTCGACCCTGACCGTGAAATGGTGCGGCCAGTTCCACGAAACCAAGATCGGCCAGTCGCCGCTGGACGTGGTGGCCTGGCACGGCAACTACGCGCCCTACAAGTACGACCTGCGCACCTATTGCCCGGTTGGCGCGATCCTGTTCGATCACCCCGATCCCAGCATTTTCACCGTGCTGACCGCCCCCTCGGGCGTGCCGGGGACCGCGAATATCGACTTCGTGCTGTTCCGCGAGCGTTGGATGGTGGCCGAGAACACCTTCCGTCCTCCGTGGTACCACAAGAACATCATGTCCGAGATGATGGGCAACATCTATGGCCAGTACGACGCCAAACCGCAGGGCTTCATCCCCGGCGGGATGAGCCTGCACAACATGATGCTGCCGCACGGGCCGGACAAGAACGCCTTCGAGGGCGCGTCGAACTCCAATCTGGGGCCGGAGAAGCTGGACAACACCATGTCCTTCATGTTCGAGACCCGCTTCCCGCAGCACCTGACCCAGTTCGCCGCACAAGAGGCCCCGCTGCAGGACGATTACATCGACTGCTGGACCAGCCTCGAGAAGAAGTTCGACGGCACTCCGGGCAAGAAGTAAGCTGCCCGGGAGGGAGGAGTGCGGATGCAGAACAGTGTCACCCTGATGGGCACCAAAGGCGGACCGGCGATCCGGCCCGGCACGCGGATGCCCACGTCTACCCTGGTCCGGATGGACGGCCAGACCATTCTGGTCGACGCCGGTCTGGGGGTGACGCGCGGGCTGTGCGACGCAGGTGTCGCGCTGACCGATCTGGATGCCATCGTCATCACGCATCTGCACTCGGACCACTACCTGGAATTGGGGCCGCTTTTGCACACCGCATGGACGGCGGGGCTGAAACGCCCCGTCCCCGTGATCGGACCGCAGGGGTTGCAAGACTATTGGCAGGGTTTCCTGTCCTCGATGTCCTTCGACATTGCCCTGCGCATCCGGGACGAGGGGCGGCCTGATCTGGCCGCGCTGGCGCAGATTTCCGTACTGGAGGTCGGGCAACACGCCCTTGGCCCGCTGCGCATGGACGTGATCCGCAACGAGCACCCGCCGATCACCGACAGCTTTGCGCTGCGGCTGACAGGCTCGCGCTCTGTCACCCTGTCGGGGGACACCGCGCCGATCCCGCAGATGGCGGACTTCGCCAAAGGCAGCGACCTGCTGGTCCACGAAGCCATGCTGAGCGCCGGGATCGACGCTCTGTGCGCCCGTGTCGGCAATGGCGATGACCGGCTGCGGGTGCATCTGGAACGCTCTCACAGCCCCGCCGATCAGGTCGGGCGCATCGCGCAAGCCGCCGGGGTAAAACGGCTGGCGCTCAATCACCTCGTCCCCTGTGACGACCCGAATTTTACCGAACACCACTGGCAGGAGGAAACCTGCCGGGAATGGTCCGGTCCGTTGTTTATTGGGACCGACGGCATGACCATTCCCCTGGACTGAAAGGAACCGCGCATATGCCATTGATGAAAAGCTGGGTGAAAACGGCCAATTCCGCCGATTGCCCCTTTCCTCTGAACAACCTGCCTTACGGCGTGTTTGAAACCGCCGACATGGACCCGCGTTGCGGCGTGGCCATCGGCGACATGATCCTGGACTGCCAGGCCGCAGAAGAGGCCGGTCTGCTGGACCTGTCGGGCGAGCCGCTGTTCGACGTGCCGTTCTGGAACGAAGTCATGGAAGAAGGCCCCGAACTGTGGGCCGCCCTGCGTGCCCGCCTGACCGAGATTCTGGCCGAAGGCAGCGCCGATCAGGCCGAAGCCGAGGCGTTTCTGGTCCCGCAGGCTGATGCGACGATGCTGATGCCGTTCCTGGTGTCGGAATACACCGATTTCTACGCTGGCCGGCACCATGCCTATAACGTCGGCTGCATGTTCCGCGACCCGGAAAACGCGCTGCCGCCGAACTGGCTGCACATCCCGATCGGGTATAATGGCCGGGCGTCCTCGGTCGTGGTCAGCGGCACCGACATTCGCCGCCCCTGGGGTCAGTTGAAATCGCCTGACCACGCGCTGCCCGCGTTCCTGCCCTGCCGCCGCTTCGATCTGGAGCTGGAGATGGGCGCCATCGTCGGCACCGCCTCGGACGGACCGATCACGCTGGATGAGGCCGACAAGGCGATCTTTGGCTACGTGCTGCTGAACGACTGGTCCGCGCGCGACATACAGGCTTGGGAATACCAACCGCTGGGACCATTCCAGGCCAAGGCGACCGCCACCTCGATCAGCCCGTGGATCGTGACCAAACCCGCGCTGGAGCCGTTCCGCTGCAACACCCCCGCCCGTGAATTCGAGCTGCTGCCGCATCTGCGCGACACCGGCCCGATGCTGTACGACATCGACCTGTCGGTCTCGCTGGCGCCCGCGGGCAAGGCGGCGACCCAGATCGCGCAGACGAACTACAAAGAGATGTACTATTCTTCGGCCCAACAGCTGGCGCATCACACGACTTCGGGCTGCCCGATGAATGTGGGCGATCTGCTGGGCTCGGGCACCATCTCGGGCGCAACCAAGTCCGAGCGCGGCTCGCTGCTGGAACTCAGCTGGGGCGGCAAGGAACCCCTGACGCTGGACACCGGCGAAACCCGCAGCTTCCTCGAGGACGGCGACACGCTGACGCTAAGCGGCGCGGCGCATGGCGACGGCTACACCATCGGATTTGGCACTTGCACGGGCACCATCCTGCCCGCGCTGGATGACCCTTACAAACGCTGAAAAGGACAACAAAAATGGCAAAGGCATTCGCGTCCCAAGGGGACATGACCGAGAAAACCATCAGCTTCACCGAAGTGGGTGAGGGCCTCTATGCCTTCACCGCCGAGGGCGACCCGAACTCGGGCGTCATCATCGGCGACGATAGCGTGATGATCGTCGAAGCACAGGCCACCCCGCGTCTGGCCAACAAGGTGATCGAGTGCGTGCGCTCGGTGACGGACAAGCCGATCACCCATGTGGTGCTGACCCATTACCACGCCGTCCGCGTGCTGGGCGCCAGCGCCTTTGGCGCGCAGCAGGTCATCATGTCGGACAAAGCCCGCGCGATGGTCGTGGAACGCGGACAAGAGGACTGGGACAGCGAATTCCAACGCTTCCCCCGCCTGTTCGAAGGCCACGAAAGCATCCCCGGGCTGACCTTTCCGACCACCACGTTCAGCGACAGCATGACCGTCTATCTGGGCAACCGCCGCGTCGACATCCGTCAGATCGGCCGCGCGCATACGGCAGGCGACTCGGTGATCTACGTCCCCGACCAGAACGTCATGTTCACCGGCGACATCGTGGAATACCACTCGGCCTGCTATTGCGGTGACGGGCATTTCAACGATTGGGGCACCACGTTGGACCGGATCAAGGCCTATGACGTGGACGCCATTGCGCCCGGTCGCGGCGACGCGCTGGTCGGCAAAGAGATGGTGAACGCCGCCATCGAGAACACCCGCGATTTCGTCACCAGCACCTACCGCCCGGCCGCCAAGGTCGCCGCCCGCAATGGTTCGCTGAAAGAGGCATGGGACGCCGTGCGCGCCGAATGTGACCCGAAATTCGCAGATTACGCGATCTACGAACACTGCCTGCCCTTCAACGTCGCCCGCGCCTATGACGAAGCGCGCGGCATCGACACCCCCCGCATCTGGACCGCGCAGCGCGATCTGGAGATGTGGGAGGCCCTGCAAGGCTGACCCCGGATCCGGGCGGGGCAACCCGCCCATCCTTACCCTGCACACCACGCCCCAAAGGGCGTGAACGACCCCGGTATGTCTCTGGGAGGAGAACCATGAACAAGATCTTTGAAATCCCCCTCTACCCCTATTCCCGCAGTCCCGATCAGGACGCGCTGACCCGCCGCAAGGTGGTGATCGTAGGCGCCGGCCCCATTGGCCTGGCCGCCGCCATCGACCTTGCCCAACAGGGCATCGAGGCGATCATCCTGGACGACAACGACAAGGTCAGCTTCGGCTCCCGCGCGATCTGTTTCGCCAAGCGCCCGCTGGAAATCCTGGACCGTCTGGGCTGCGGCCAGCCGATGGTGGACAAGGGCGTCGTGTGGAACTTGGGCAAGGTCTTCTTCGGCGACCGCAAGGTCTATGACTTCAACCTGCTGCCCGAAGACGGCCACAAGCGCCCGGCCTTCATCAACCTGCAGCAATACTATTTCGAAGAATACCTGGTGAACCGCGTGCAGGAGCTGCAAGCCGCCGGGGCTCCCATCGAAATCCGCGGCAAAAACAAGGTCTTGAAGACCGAGGACAAGGGCGATCACGTTTCCTTGCTGATCGACACGCCCGAAGGCACCTACGGGTTGGAGGCCGAATGGCTGATCGCCTGCGACGGCGCTGGCAGCCCGATCCGCGCCATGATGGGGCTGGATTTCGTCGGCCGCGTGTTCGAAGACAACTTCCTGATCGCCGACGTGATCATGGACGCCGACTTCCCGACCGAGCGTTGGTTCTGGTTCGACCCGCCCTTCAACAAGGGCCAGTCCGCACTGCTGCATAAACAGCCCGATGGCGTCTGGCGGATCGACCTGCAACTGGGATGGGACATCGACAAGGAAGAAGAGAAGAAGCCCGAAAACGTCATCCCCCGCCTGAAGGCGATGCTGGGCGAGGACGTGAAATTCGATCTGGAATGGGTCAGCATCTACACCTTCCAGTGCCGCCGGATGGAGAAATTCCGCCACAACCGCGTGATTTTCGCCGGTGACGCCGCACACCAGGTCAGCCCGTTCGGCGCGCGCGGGGCCAACTCGGGCCTGCAGGACACCGACAACCTGATCTGGAAACTGAAGCTGGTGATGGAGGGCAAAGCCCCCGAAAGCCTGCTGGAAACCTATGATCTGGAACGGATTTACGGCGCGGACGAGAATATCCTGAACTCCTCGCGCTCGACCGATTTCATCACGCCGAAATCGGAAACCAGCCGGATTTTCCGCGACGCCGTGCTGGACCTGTCCGAGCATCACGCCTTTGCCCGCCCGCTGGTGAACTCGGGGCGGTTGTCGGTGCCCTGCACCTATGACGGCTCGCCGTTGAACGGTGCCGACCGTCTGGATGGGCCCTCGCGCACGCGTCCCGGCTCGCCCTGTCCGGACGTGCCGCTGGCCGACGGGTTCCTGCTGGACAAGCTGGGCGACAAGTTCACCCTGCTGACGATCAACGTGGACGCCCCCGAGAAACTGACCGTGGACGGTGTGGAAATCACCAACCTGCCGCTGACCACCGAAAGCGCTGATCCGGCCCTGGCCGAGCGTTACCTGTGCAGCGCGCCCTCGGCCGTTTACCTGATCCGTCCCGACCAGCATGTCGCCGCCCGCTGGGGCAAATTCGATGAAAAATCCGTGGCCGCAGCCCTGCGCCGCGCCATCGGCAAGGAGCAATAAGATGCCCGTCACCCTGACCCCGAACATCCCGCAAGCCGATGATTTCTATGCCGAATTGCTGGCCACCCACGAAGGGCTGACCAAGGCAGAAAGCGACGCGTTGAACGCCCGGCTGATCCTGATCCTTGCCAACCATATCGGCCAGCGCGACGTTCTGACCGCCGCGCTGGCCGCAGCGAAGGAAGCCGCCCACAAAGCCTGATGCTTGACCTTTAAGCGCCCCGGTGATGGTCTAACCTTGCCGGGGCGCTGCCCTTTCTGCTACTTAACATGTTAAGCGATTACCGGGAGGGGTTTGATGCGCTGGAGCGATTTTCCGAAATGGGGAAAATGGGCTGCCGACTGGGCCGCGCAATATCACGCGGGCCTGCGGGATCGCCCCGTGCGCGCACAGACCAAACCGGGCGAGGTTCTGGCCGCCCTGCCCGCCGCCCCACCCGACGCCGCCCAGCCCATCGAGGACGTGATCGCGGATTTCGAACGTATCGTCGTTCCGGGCATAACCCATTGGCAACACCCACGTTTTTTTGCGTATTTTCCCTCGAATGCGTCCCCGGCGGCGGTGCTGGCGGATAACCTGATCACCGCGATGGCACCGCAATGCATGTTGTGGCAGACCTCTCCGGCGGCGACCGAGATGGAAACCCGCATGATGGATTGGCTGCGCCAGGGATTGGGTCTGCCGGACGGGTTTGCGGGTGTGATTCAGGATTCGGCCTCCTCTGCGACGCTGGCTGCTGTCTTGGTGATGCGCGAGCGCGCGCTGAACTGGGACGGCAATGCGCAGGGGCTGGCCGGGCAAAGACCCATACGGATTTATTGCTCGAACGAGGTGCATACCTCGGTCGATCGGGCGATCTGGGTCGCGGGGATTGGCGCGGCAAACCTGGTGCGCATCCCGACACAGGGGCCGTTGCGCTCGATAGACGTGACCGCGCTGGAGGCGCAGATTTGCGCGGATCTGAAGGCAGGCTACCTGCCCGCCGGGATCGTCGCCTGCGTCGGCGGCACCGGAACGGGTGCGTGCGATGACATTGCCGCCACCTGCGCTATCGCCAAAAAATATAACCTTTACAGCCATATAGACGCCGCGTGGGCGGGTGCCGCGATGATTTGCCCGGAATATCGGACGCTTTGGGCGGGCGTGGAGGAGGCGGACTCGATCGTCTTCAACCCGCACAAATGGTTGGGCACGCAATTCGATCTTTCCGCGCATTTCGTGAAATCGCCCGAGGCTCTGACGCGGACGCTGGCCATCCAGCCCGAGTATCTGAAGACCCACGGCGCGGACGGGATCATCAACTACTCGGAATGGTCCGTGCCGCTGGGTCGCCGTTTCCGCGCGCTGAAATTGTGGTTTCTCATAAGGGCTTACGGGCTGGATGGACTGCGCGGGATGATCCGCAACCACGTCACCTGGGCGCAGGAACTGGCCGAACAGATCCGCACCCTGCCCGAGTTCGAGATCGTGACTGACCCCGTTCTGTCGCTGTTCACCTTCCGCTGGGCGCCCGAGAGGCGCGACGCGGACGAGGCCACGCTGGCGCTGCTGGCCGCGATCAACGACGATGGCCGCATCTACCTGACCCAGACCCGGACCGCCGGAAAACTGGTCATCCGCTTCCAGGCGGGACAGTTCGATTGCACGCGCGACGACGTGCAAACCGCCCTGACCGTCATCACCGAAACCGCCAAAACCCTGAAGGACGCCTGACATGCCCGCCAAGAAAAACCTTTTTAAATCAGCCCTTTCCAATGGCGATATGCAGTACGGATGCTGGGGCTGCTTTGCCGATCCCTTCGCGATGGAGATCCTGGGCACCGCCGGTTTCGACTGGATCGTGATCGACGGAGAGCACGCGCCGAACGACATCCGCTCGATCATGTTCCAACTGCAGGCGCTGGAGGGGTCGGACTCGCACCCTGTCGTACGCGTTCCGATCGGAGAAGACTGGATTATCAAGCAGGTACTGGACGCGGGTGCGCAGACGGTGCTGGTGCCGATGGTGGAAACGGCCGAGCAGGCGCGGCATCTGGTGCGGGCGATGCGCTATCCGCCCGAGGGGATCCGCGGTGTGGGGGCGACCGCCGCGCGGGCCTCGCGCTTTGGCGAGATCAAGGATTACGTCCAGACGGCCAATCAGGAAATCTGCCTGATCGTGCAGGTCGAAAACCGCAAAGGCGTTGAAAACCTTGACGAAATCCTGACCGTCGAGGGCGTGGATGGCGTCTTTATCGGCCCCGCCGATCTGGCCGCCGATCTGGGCCATCCGGGCAACGCCGCGCATGAGGACGTTCGCGCCGTCATCCGTAAGTGCCTGGAAACCATCGCAGAATCCGACAAGGCCGCCGGCATCCTGTCGCCCGTGGACGAGGTGGCCGCCGAATACCGCGACTGGGGCGCTCAGTTCCTGGCGGTGGGGCTGGATGTGGTGATGTTCGCCCAGGCCGCCCGCGCCAAAGTGGCAAAATGGAAGGGCTGAAACGCCCCGGCAACCAAGGCTTAACCCGGAAAATTGTATGATTCTCGGGCGTTTTTGTACGTTGGCAAAATGCCTCTGACGAAGGGGCATGACATTGCCGGAAACTCGGCCGATAGTCGGGGCGGAACCACCCAAAGGACCGCCCCGATGACCGAGACATTGCTGGAAAAACGCAACCGCCTGCTGGGGCCGAACCTGCCGACCTTCTACAAGGACCCGGTGCATCTGGTGCGCGGCCAAGGCGTCAGCCTGTGGGACGCGGACGGGCGGCGCTATCTGGACTGCTACAACAACGTCCCGCATGTCGGCCATTGCCACCCCAAAGTGACCGAGGCGATCTGCGCCCAAGCCGGGACGCTGAACACGCATACGCGCTATCTGCATGACGGGATCGTGGACTATGCCGAGCGGCTGATGGGCAAGATCGACCCGTCCATCGACAAGGTGCTGTTCACCTGCACAGGGTCCGAGGCGAACGACGTGGCGCTGCGCATGGCGCAGGCGTTGACCGGCAACACCGGGGTGATCGCGACGGATTTCACCTATCACGGCAACACGGCGGCGGTGTCGCAGCTGGGCAAGAAGAAACCTCCGATTGGCGGGTTTCAGGATCATGTTGCGTTCGTGCCTGCGCCGGACAGCTATCGCCCCTTGGGGGGCGAGGCGGGGATGGCCCATGCGCGGGCGTTCGCGGCTGAGGTTGAGGCGCAGATTGCTGAATTGCAAGCGCGCGGGCATGGATTGAGCGCGCTGGTGGTGTGCCCGTTCTTTGCCAACGAAGGCTTCCCGGACCTGCCCCACGGCTGGCTGACCCCGGCGGTGGAGGCCGTGCGGCGCGCCGGTGGCGTAGTGATCGCGGACGAGGTGCAGCCGGGCTTTGGCCGTCTGGGCAGCCATTTCTGGGGGCATGAGCGGATCGGGTTTGTGCCCGAGATCGTCACCATCGGCAAACCGATGGCGAACGGGCATCCGGTGGGCGCGGTGCTGGCGACGCGTGACGCGATGGCCGCGTTCCGCAACGGGTTTGGCTATTTCAACACGTTCGGGGGGAATCCGGTGTCGATGGCGGCCTGTCTGGCGACGTTGGACGTGATCGAGGGCGAGGGGCTGCAACAGAACGCGGCCGAGGTGGGCGCCTATGCAAAGGCGTGTTTGCAGGATCTGGCCGGGCGGCACGACTGCATCGGCGATGTACGCGGGGCGGGGCTGTTTTTCGGGGCCGAAATGGTGCTGGACCGGGCAGAAAAGACCCCCGCGCCCGAGTTTACCCAGCGCGTGGCCGAGGCGATGCGACATCAGGGCGTGCTGCTGAACTATCTGGGGCGGCATGGGAACGTGCTGAAGATGCGCCCTCCGATGGTGTTTGCGCGGGGGGATGTGGACCAGATGATCGGCGCGCTGGACACGGTTCTGACGGAGGTGCAGCCATGAGCGACGAACTGGCGATCCGGGCCGCGGCGCTGTGGGGTATTCCGGCGGATCAAGTCCATCTGGCCGCGCGGCGTGAAAACGTGGTCTACCGGGCGGAGACGCCGGACGGCGCGCGGGCGCTGAGGCTGCACCGACCGGGATATCGCAGCCGGGGGGAGCTGGTCTCGGAAATGGAGTGGATGGAGGCGCTGGCCGAGGCAGGCATGCGCGTGCCGCACCCCATTCCATCCGATAACGGGCGGCTGATCGAGATGATCGGCGACACGCCGGTCAGCCTGCTGAGCTGGCTGCCGGGGGAACCGGCGGGCGTGGGCGGGACGCTGCACGTACCCGACCGGCTGGGATTCGTGCGCGAGCTGGGCAAGCTGATCGCCAAGATGCACACGCTGTCGGACCGCTGGGCCAAGCCCGAGGGGTTCACCCGCCCGCATTGGGATTTCGAGGGGCTCTTGGGCGACGACCCGCTGTGGGGCAAGTTCTGGGAAAACCCGCACCTGACCGAAGAGGAGCGCGAGACGCTGCTGCAGGCGCGCTCCAAGGCGCGCGTCCGGCTGGCGGGGATCGAGCGGGACCTGGATTTCGGCCTGATCCACGGCGACATCCTGACGGAAAACGTGCTGGTCGATGAGGGACGTCTGGCGCTGATCGACTTTGACGACGGGGCCTGGGGGTTCCGCGATTTCGAGCTGGCGACGTTCCTGATGCGGTTCCTCGAGGCGCCGGACTACCCGCAGGTGCGCCGCGCCCTGCTGGACGGCTACGCCACGCGGCGCGAGGTGTCGCCCTTTGTGCTGGAGTTCTTCATCCTGCTGCGCGCGATGACCTATCCGGGCTGGGTGATCCCGCGGCTGGGCGAGCCATGGGGGCCTGCACGCTCGGCCCTGGCGGTGCGGACGGTGATGCCGCTGGCGCGCAAGTTTCTGGGGAAATAGGCGATGCACACCATCCTGATTGTTGGCACCTACGACACCAAGGCCGAGGAGCTGGAGTTTCTGGCCGAGTGTATCGTGGGCCAAGGCGGTCAGGTGTGCCGGATGGATGTCAGCGTTCTGGGAGACCCGCCCTGCCCGGTCGAGATCGACAAACACGCGGTGGCGGGGGCGGCGGACAGCTCGATCGCCGCAGCCATTGCCTGCGACGACGAAAATGCCGCGATGCAGATCATGGCGCGCGGGGCGGCGCTGCAGGCGGCGCGCTTGCAGGCCGAGGGGCGCATTCACGGCGTCATCGCCTTGGGTGGCACGATGGGCACCGATCTGGCGCTGGACGTCTGCGCCGCGCTGCCGCTGGGGGTGCCGAAGATGGTGGTCTCGACCGTCAGTTTCTCGGCCATGATCCCGCCAGAGCGGCTGGCCCCCGATATCCAGATGATGCTGTGGGCGGGGGGCCTGTATGGGCTGAACGACATCTGCCGCGCCTCGCTGTCACAGGCCGCAGGGGCGGTGCTGGGGGCGGCGCGTACGGTGCAGAGGCCCGGCGCGACGCGCCCGCTGGTGGGGATGACCAGCTTTGGCGGCTCGATCCTGCGGTACATGCATGTGCTGAAACCGGCGCTGGCCGAACGCGGGTTCGATCTGGCGGTGTTCCACGCCACCGGCATGGGCGGCCGCGCGTTCGAGGCACTGGCGGCGCAGGGTGCGTTCTGCTGCGTGATGGATTTCGCCACGCAAGAGGTGGGCAATCACCTGATGGGCTCGGGCATCTCGGCGGGGCCAGAGCGGATGACGGCGGCGGGGCGGCGCGGTGTGCCGCAGATGGTCGCGCCGGCCTGCAACGATCTGGTGGATTTCATCGGCTGGCAAGAGGTGCCGCCTGCATTGCAAGACCGCCCGGTGCACGCGCATAACCGGCTGCTGAGCTCGGCCGTGCTGGGGGCTGAGGAGCGTGTCGCGGTGGCCAAGGCGCTGGCGGATAAGCTGCGTCAGGCCACGGGCCCCAGCGTCCTGTTCCTGCCGCTACTGGGCACGCATGAGTGGGACCGTCCCGGCGCGCCGCTGCATGATCCCGAGGGATTGGCGACCTTCAACGCAGCGCTGCGCGCGGCCTGCCCCGCCAATGTGCCGCTGCGCGCGATGAACTGCCACATCAACGATCCGGCATTTTGCGACACGGTTCTGGCCCAGTTTGACGCCTGGCTGAAGGACGGAACGATCCGCGTTTGAGCGGCCGAAAAAATTATTCGGAAACTTGCATTTTGCCGCTTGAACAGTCTCTCGGGTTTTTCTAAACACCGCCTCACGCCAACGGTTTGGCCCGTTCGTCTATCGGTTAGGACGCCAGGTTTTCAACCTGGAAAGAGGGGTTCGATTCCCCTACGGGCTGCCATTTTTCCCACCCGACATTTCGATGTGACGACCGTGCGCACGCCGCTACGCGCTGCGTGGTGCCAATAGGATTACCCCCGCGCCCACAAGGCAGATGATCGTGCCGATCACATCCCAACGATCGGGACGCACCCCCTCGACCGCCCAAAGCCAGATCAGCGAGGCCGTGATGTAGATGCCCCCATAGGCGGCATAGGCGCGACCGGCGGCCTCGGTTTGGACATGGGTCAGCGCATAGGCGAACACGATCAGCGACGCGATGCCGGGCGCGACCCAGAACACCGGCTTTTCAAAGCGCAACCACGCCCAAAACGCAAAGCACCCCGCGATTTCCGCAATGGCGGCGACGATGAATGCGACGGCTGTTAGCATGTCCGGCCCCTTGGTTCGTATGGGGTCAGATTGCTGCAAATGGGAACAATCTCAACGGAAAACTCCTCTCCTTGCGGCGACCGATTTCCCACAGTTGCGGGAAATCCTGCGGCCCGGGATGACATCGCGCGCGCGCTCGTGTAGCCAAGGATAACAACATTCGGAGGTTTCGATGGACGGCACGTTTGCGGTTCTGTTCCTGCTGGCCGGTCTGGCAGACATGAAGATCAACCACTGCGCCACGGGTTGCCTGGCGCAATCCGACACCCCGGCCCGGATCGCCCTGTCCGCGGGTGACGTTCAATTCCAGAAAAATTCGATCAGCGAAGAGCTGTACGTGCGGTACGATTTCAACCGCGCTTATGGTCCGTTCCAGCCTGTCATGGGCGCATCGATCACGGCGGACGGATCGGCGTGGATGGGCTTCGGCGCGGCGTGGACCGGTTGGTTCGCCAATAACCACGGTTACGTGCAGCTGCACCTGATGCCCGGCATCTACGCCGAGGGCGACGGCCCGGATCTGGGCTCGGCGATGGAGTTCCGCTCGGGCGCGGAGATTGGCTGGCAGGCCAAGAACGGCCTGCGGATCGGCCTATCCTACGACCACCGGTCTAACGCGGACACGGCGACACTGAACCCCGGGCTGGAAACGGTCCAACTGAGGGTCAGCATCCCACTGAAGAAGTAAAGAAAGGCGCCGTGAGGCGCCTTTTCTTTTGGCCTGGTATTCTGTCGAGGCCGATCTGACGGAGTCGATCATCCGCGGCTTGCTGAGCGAGGTTCGGCTTTTGCCTGAAGGCGACGGTTTTGCCATTGTGTTGGTCGGGGAATTGGCGGGATTGTTGGCTTTGGGAGTGTCCCAAAACGAACAACGCCGCCCGAAGGCGGCGTGTTCGATAGTACTGGTTGCGGGAGCAGGATTTGAACCTGCGACCTTCAGGTTATGAGCCTGACGAGCTACCGGGCTGCTCCATCCCGCGGCAAGTTATTTCATCTTATAGAGAGATTTCTGGTTATTACTAGGTTTGGC
>NZ_SSMD01000008.1 GCF_004799325.1 Thalassobius vesicularis | reverse complement strand
CCACCGCACCCGGCGCGGCCTGAAGGTGATCATGCACCACCCGGTTCACCGTGGCGTCCAGGTCGCCCGGCGCGACAACCTCGGTCAACAGACCGATCCGCTCGGCGCGGGCGGTGTCGAACAACGCCCCCGACAGCATGGTCTCACGCGAATGCACCTTGCCGATGCGGGCCACCACGTAAGGCGATATATTCGCGGGCAGAAGGCCCAGTTTGACCTCGGTCAGACCGAAGCGCGCGCCTTCGGCGCCGATGGTGTAGTCGCAGACGGAGATCATGCCGACACCGCCACCGTAAGCCGGGCCGTTGATCCTCCCGATCAAGGGTTTGGGCAGCGTGTCAAGACGGCGCAACAGCCGCGCCAGCGTGGCGCTTTGTGCGACCCTTTCACTACGGGTTTTCTCGACATTAGAGGCGAACCAGTTGAAATCGCCGCCCGCGCAGAAGCTCTTGCCCGCGCCGGTCAGGACCACAATACGCACATCGTCATCTGCAGCCAGCTTTTCGGCGGCATCGTATAGCTCTGCGATCAATTCGCCATTCAGCGCATTGTGTTTGTCGGGGCGGTTGAGCGTCAGCGTGGCGACGCCGCGCGCATCGGTTTCGACAAGGATCGTGTTGTAGGTATTGGTCAACTTGAAGCCTCACATTCTGAATACAGGCGTATGGCGACCGGCTTCGGGCACCGATGTCACGATGGCCAGGCACAGGCCAAGGATATCGCGGGTTTGCGCGGGTTCGATCAGCCCGTCATCCCAAAGCCGCGAGGTGGCATAATAGGGATCGGACTGTTCACCGTACTGGGCCCGAACCTGCTCCTCGATCAGCTTCATGTCGGCCTCCATCTTGCCCGGGTCGCCCCCTTTCTGGCGGCGCAGTTCCAGCATCACATTTGTGGCGATGTCGGCAGACATGGTGGCCAGTTCCGCAGTGGGCCAGGCAAAGAGAAAATTCGGGGCGAAGCCACGTCCGCACATGCCGTAGTTGCCCGCCCCGTAAGAGCCACCCAGCAGCACCGACAGGCGCGGCACCTTGGCCACCGACATGGCATAGACCAGCTTGGCGCTGTCCTTGGCTATGCCGCCGCGTTCAGCGTCGGTGCCAACCATGAAGCCCGAGATGTTGTGCAGGAACAAAAGCGGGATGTTGCGTTGATCGCACATCGACACGAATTGCGCGCCCTTCAGCGAACTTGCGGACAAAAGCGCACCGTTGTTGGCCAGAATGCCAACCCGGTATCCATGGATGCACGCTGTGCCACAGACCAGCGTCTCACCCCATCCGGGCTTGAATTCGCGGAATTCGCCGGCGTCGATCATGCGCAGCAGAACCTCGCGCATGTCAT
This sequence comes from Thalassobius vesicularis, assembly GCF_004799325.1. GTDB lineage: Bacteria > Pseudomonadota > Alphaproteobacteria > Rhodobacterales > Rhodobacteraceae > Thalassobius > Thalassobius vesicularis. Next base: position 175,432 of record NZ_SSMD01000008.1, on the reverse strand, counting down.
AGGGCTGTTTGCGATCGGCGCTGATGACGCCAAGCAGTTCCTGGGGATCATGCGCGGGCGGCTGTGGTACCTTGTCGGGCTGCATCGCGCGCGACTGGCCCAGCTCGGCCACGATGTCGCGCATGAGTGCCAATGCGTGGTACTCGTCCTCGGCCAGATGGTCGGACACCCCCGAAACACGCGAATGCATCTCGGCCCCGCCCAGCGTTTCGCCATCGACCTCTTCGTTGATCGCCACCTTGACGATCGACGGCCCGCCCAGATGGATGCGCGCGTTGCCGCGCACCATGATGACCTCGTCCGACAGGGCCGGGATATAGGCCCCACCGGCCGTGCAGCCTCCAAAGACCGCCGAGATCTGCGGCAGACCGCTCGCCGACATGTTGGTCTGGCGATAAAAGGAATTGCCGAAATGCCGGGCATCGGGGAAGACCCTGTCCTGCTCTGGCAGATAGGCACCGCCGCAATCCACCAGATAGAGGCAGGGCAGCCGGTTCTCGGCTGCGATTTCCTGGGCGCGGATGTGTTTCTGCACGGTTTCGTGATAGAAGGAACCACCCTTCACTGTCGCATCGTTGGCGATCACAACGCAGGGCAGCCCGTGGACGATCCCGATACCGGTCACGATCCCCGCACCGGGCACCTCGCCTCCATATTGACCGTAGGCGGCAAGCGACGACAACTCAAGAAATGCAGTGCCCGGATCCACCAGCAGGTCGATCCGTTCGCGGACCAGCAGCTTGCCGCGCTTGCGATGCCGCGCGACCATGTCGGGGCGGCCGCCAGCCGTTGCTTCGGCGATCCGCGCACGCAGCGTTTCGACGCGCTCGCTTTGTGCGGCGTGGTTGCGGGTGTAGGTCTCTGATGCGGTCAGCACCGCTGTTTCAAGACGTGCCATGTAGTCAGGTATCCTGTCTTTGGAGTATCCCGTTGAGGAACACATCGGCATAGGTGCGTGACAACGCATCGGCGCTACCGCGGTCCGGGTCGAACCAATCGAGCGTGGCGTTCAATGTACCGATCAGCATCAGGCGCAGGCGACGGATATCGACGTCTTGCTTCAGCGTGCCATCTTTCTTAAGCTGGGACAGAAGACTGTCCCACTCTGCCTCATAGGCCCTTCGCGTGGGCAAGTTGGCATCCCGGACGGATTGCGGCACCTGCCCGAAAATACGCACATTCGCCGATGTATAATCGCTCACATCAAGAAGCGCGCGCAGATGCGCCCGGATCGCGGCGCGCAGTACCGTTTCGCCGTCGGTATCGGCCCGCAGGTCGGTGATGGCGTCTCTCATGCTCGCGTGAACGACTCGAATCCCTGCATCAAGAACGGCCGCGACGATCTCGTCCTTGGAACCGAAATGATAGTATATGCTACCCGCCTTGATCCCGGCGGCCTCGGCAATTTTTCGGAGCGAAACGGACCCGTAGCCTTGTTCGCGGAAAAGCCGCGCGGCAATGTCCAGCACCCCGTCCCGTCCAACCGCGCTGCGCGATGTCTCGTTGGCTTTGATTGCCGTGTTCTGTGCCATAGACCTTCGTATCGCTCCAACGCCTAACTAACGCCTGTTAGGTTAACAACGCAAGTGAGTCAATCGTCGTGATCGTGCCAGACTAGAGTTTGCGGAAAATTCCGCATTGGCGACCGCCAAGAGGCCGTCCAGACATTAATGTGCTTGCCCGGACCCCGTCATCGGGTCCGGGCAAATGCCTTAGATCACGAAACCGCCACCGCAGATGACGTGCTGGCCTGAAATGAAGTTCGATTCCGGCGCACAGAACAGATAGACGGCACCGGCAGCTTCTTCCGGAGTGCCGACCCGGCCCAGCGGGATCATGCGCTCCATCTGGGACAGGAGATCGGGGTTCACGCCGACCTTGATCTCTTTTTCTTCGACCTTGATCGTGCTGTCGCCATCCGCGCTGCCTTCGGTCAGGCGGGTGCGGATCGGGCCGAAGGCGACGGCGTTGACGTTGACCTTATAGCGGCCCCATTCCTTGGCCATCGTCCGGGTGACCCCTAGGATACCGGCCTTGGCGGCGGAATAGTTGATCTGGCCAGCATTGCCGCCGGTCCCTGCGATGGACGAGATGTTGACTACCTTGCGGAACACCTCTTGCCCGGCGGCGGCCTCTTCCTTGGCCTTGGCGCTGATCACCGGCTGGGCAGCGCGCAGGATCTTGAAAGGTGCCGTCAGGTGGACGTCGATGATCGCCTGCCACTGTTCGTCGGACATCTTCTGAACGACGCTATCCCAAGTGTAGCCTGCGTTGTTCACGATGATGTCTAACCCGCCAAAGCTGTCCACGCCGGTCTTGATGAACCGTTCGGCAAAACCGTCTTCGGTAACGCTGCCGGCACAGACCACGGCCTCAGCACCCATTGCGCGCACCGCCTCGGCGGTTTCATTGGCCGGATCGGCGTCCAGATCGTTGATCACCAGCCGGGCCCCTTCCGAGGCCAGTTTGAGAGCGATTTCGCGGCCAATGCCCCGGCCCGAGCCCGAGACCAGCGCCACGCGCCCGTCGAGTTTTCCAGTCATATTGATTCCTCCCGAAAGGCGCTATCAGGCTTTTTCATAAAGCGTGGTGACGCAGGCCCCGCCGAGGCCCAGATTGTGCTGAAGCGCCAGACGTGCGCCATCAACCTGGCGCGCATCTGCCTGGCCGCGAAGCTGCTGAACGAGCTCGGTACATTGCGCTAGGCCGGTCGCCCCAAGCGGATGGCCTTTGGACAAAAGACCGCCCGACGGGTTGGTCACGTATTTTCCGCCGTAGGTGTTGTCGCCATCATCAACGAATTTCGCCGCTTCGCCGCGACTGCAAAGGCCAAGCGCCTCATAGGTGATAAGCTCGTTGTGGGCGAAACAGTCGTGCAGTTCGACCACATCCACGTCCTCGGGCCCGATGCCCGCGTCCTCGTAAACCTGATCGGCGGCGCGCTTGGCCATCGAAAAGCCGACCACTTCGCGCATGTCATGGGCTTCGAAAGTTTCCGGGCCGTCCGTCGTCATGGCCTGCGCCGCGATCCGAACCGAACTGTCCAGTCCGTGCTTGTCGGCGAATTCCTTGGAACAAATGATCGCGGCGGCCGCGCCACAGGTTGGCGGACAGGCCATGAGCTTGGTCATGACGCCGGGCCAGACGACCTGGGCGGCCATGACGTCTTCCGCCGTCACCTCCTGCCGGAACAGGGCAACCGGATTCTTCGCAGCATGTCGGCTGGCCTTGGCGCGGATTTTTGCGAAGGTTTCCAGGGGGGTGCCGAACTCGTCCATATGCGCCTTGCCCGCACCGCCGAAGTACCGCAGCGCCAGCGGGATCTCGGCACTGCCAACCAGTTCGTCGGTTTCTCTGTCGAATGCCGCAAACGGGCTGACCCGGTCATGGAACATCGCACCGATTGCGCCGGGCTGCATCTGTTCGAACCCAAGTGCCAGAGCACATTCGACCGCGCCGCTTTCAACTGCCTGCCTGGCCAGGAACAGGGCGGACGATCCGGTCGAGCAGTTGTTGTTCACATTCAGAACCGGGATGCCTGTCATTCCGACATGGTACAGGGCGCGCTGACCGCAGGTGCTGTCGCCATAGACATAGCCAACATAGGCCTGTTGGACTTTATCATAATCCAACCCTGCGTCTGCCAGAGCGGACCGGGTCGCAGCGGTCGCCATCACATCGTAGCTTTCGGATTTTCCCGGCTTCTGGAACGGGACCATCCCAACGCCTGCAACATAGGCTTTGTCTGTCATTTCTCTCTCTCCCAAGTTCGGTCAGGCCACCCTAATCGGTCCGCCAGCCTATTTTCTACCATTTGTTAGATTTTAAATCCCAACCTTGGGAAGTGTCAATATTGCCAAGCTGTGACGTAGGGAGCTTGCGCTATTTTCTAACTTGTGTTTGTTTTCGGGCCACACGCCCTGATCGGCGGCACAATTGAGGGATTCTGGTCCCGGCGCAACCGCTGACAAGCGTTTAGCACTCAGCTTACGAAAGGTGGTCGGAATGGCATACTGTTATGAGTTCAAGGGTTTTATACCCGTCGTGCCCGAGGATACATATGTCCACCCCCAGGCCGTTCTGATCGGAAATGTCATCTTGGGTCATGGATGCTACATCGGCCCCGGAGCAAGCTTGCGGGGCGATTTCGGCAGGATCGTGATCGGGGATGGAGCCAATGTTCAGGACAATTGCATCATCCATTCCTTTCCCGGCCGCGACGCCGTGGTGGAAAGCGACGGCCACATCGGCCATGGCGCGATCCTGCACGGTTGCACAGTGGGCCGGAACGCTCTGGTCGGAATGAATTCCGTCATTATGGATGGTGTAGAGCTTGGGGCGGAATCGATTGTCGGCGCGCAGGCGTTTGTGCGTGGCGAAACCGTGATTCCGCCGCGTTCGATGGTGGTGGGATCGCCGGCAAAGGTGATCCGCGAGGTCAGCGAGAAAGAAGTCGCGTGGAAAACGCGCGGCACCGCGGAATACCAGCAACTTGCGCGCGACTGTCTGGCCGGATTGACGCCGGTCGAACCGCTGAAGGCGGTCGAGGCAGACCGGCCCGGCATGGCGGCCTCTGACGTCGTCTCCATTCAGGAGGCGCGGCGGACATCGTCCTGACCTGTCCGGGAACCGGACCGGTCAGGACTACTTCAGATTCCGAAAGCGCCAGATGGAAGCGCCTTGACGCGGAACGGCACTCCCCGACCCGGTGTGCCGTCCCTCAAGCCTTTACAGACGGAAGATCCCGTAGTGCGGATCGTCGATCGGTGCATTGAGCGAGGCAGAAATCGACATGCCAAGCGCGTTGCGTGTGTCCGCCGGATCGAGGATGCCGTCATCCCACAGTTCCGAGGTGGAGGTATAGGCTTCGACATCGCGCTTGTATTTTTCCAGCACCGGTTCGCGGATCGCGGCGATTTCTTCTTCGGTCAGCTCTTTGCCTTCGCGCTGAAGCTGCCGAATCTTGACGTCCGCCATGGTATTAGCGGCCTGATCCGCCCCCATCACGCCGATCTCGGCTTGCGGCCACATAAACAGCGTGCGCGCATCCCAGGCCCGCCCGCACATGCCGTAATTGCCTGCCCCGTACGAGGCATTGGCGATCACTGTGAACTTCGGCACGACCGAACCGCCCTGCGCCATCAGCATCTTGGCACCGTCCTTGGCGATGCCGCGTTCTTCGTATTCGCGGCCCACCATATAGCCAGTGATGTTCTGAAAGAAGACCAGAGGTGTGCGGTTCTGATTGCAAAGCTGCATGAAATGCGCCGCCTTCAGCGAGCTGTCGTTGAACAACACCCCGTTGTTGGCAAGGATGCCAACCTTGTAACCCCAGATATGGGCAAAGCCGCAAACCATCGTGGTGCCATAGTCGGGCTGGTATTCGTGAAAGCGCGAGCCATCGACGATCCGCGCCAGAACCTCGCGCATATCAAACTGGGTTTTCCGGTCCTTGGGGATGATCCCATAAAGCTCCTTGGGGTCGTAGTATGGCTCTTCAAAAGCGGCGGTTTCGATGATCGTTTTCGGGGTGCGCTTCCATTGGCTGACAATCTCGCGCGCCAGTGAAAAGGCGTGCTGTTCAGTGGCGGCTCGGTAGTCGCCGGTTCCCGAAACCGAGGTATGCATAACCGCCCCACCAAGTTCCTGAACACCGACCTCTTCGCCGGTGGCCGCCTTGACCAGCGGGGGACCGCCAAGGAAAATCGCGCCTGTGCCTTCGATGATGATGTTGTAGTCGCTCAGCGTCGGCACATAGGCGCCGCCAGCCGTACAGTGTCCGCCAACCACGGCAATCTGCGGGATATTGGCCTGGCTCAGCTTGACCTGGTTGCGGAACACCCGCCCGCCCAGATACCGGTCGGGAAACACCCCGTGCTGCAGCGGCAGGAATCCGCCCGCGCTGTCGCAGATATGGATGACCGGCAGGCGGTTTTCCAAGGCGACATCCAGAAGGCGCACGATCTTTTTCACGGTATGCGGATACCAGGCACCGCCCTTGACGCTGGCATCGTTGGCGTGGATGGCGACCTCGCGGCCTTGCACGATGCCGATCCCCGTAACTACACCTGCGCCGGGCACCGCGCCGTCATATTCACGACAGGCCGCGAGGGTCGAAAACTCCAGGAACGGCGTGCCGGGGTCCAGCAGCAGTTTCAACCGCTCGCGCACGCCCAGTTTGTTCTGGCGGGCGAGGCGGTCGATATCGCGTTGCGGACGTTCGAAACGCGCCGCGTGCTGGCGAGCGTGGAATTCCTTCAGCCGTTCAGACATGGCGGCGAAATTTGCCTTGTAGTCGGCGGCATTGGTGTCGATCTGACTTTCAATTCTGCGCATGGTCACTCCTCCTCCGGAGCCAATTGGGCCAGGATGTCTTTCAGACCAAAACTGTCGCCTTCGGCGAATGGCATTTCGGCAACGACCCCGTCGCGCGGCGCCGTCAGTGTGGTTTCCAACTTCATGCTTTCGATCACCAGAAGTGGCTGGCCTTCTTCAACCGCATCGCCGGGTTTAACCGCAACTGACACCACGACACCCGGCATGGGCGCCACCAATCGGTCGTCGCTCGCGCCACTGTCGCTTCCGGCCAGGCGTTCGGCGGGATCAACCCGCCCGACTTCGTAGGTTCGCCCGTCCATGTGCACAAAAGTTGCTTCCGGCCCCACGGCCAGTCGCAATTCGCGCACAACACCCTTGGCCCGCAGCTTGTAACCGCCCGGCAGACCCGTCGGGTCCAATTGGCAGGCAACAGCGCCAGTGGGGGTGTTGAGCACGAACCGGCTGCCATCATGACCCAGCCAGCAATCAGTCTCTTCTCCGTCGATCTGAAAAATCCGTTGCATCAGTTTCTCCACCCACCCATCTTTCGGTACATTTCCGGTATCTGCATTACGTCACTCACCAGGCGCTCGTCCGATAGGGCCGCCGCCGCTATCAGCAAGTCAGAGACATCTTCGCCCGGCGCGGTCAGCGTTTCGGATTGTTCAGCCAGGAAGCCAGTTGAAACGTCACCAGAGGCGAAATCCGGATGTGCAAGGATTGCATCCAGGTAACCAGTGTTGGTCGTTACCCCGAGAATCACATAGCTTTGCACCGCGCTCCGGGCACGGGCGATGGCCTGCGCGCGATCCGGGCCATGTACGATCAGCTTGGACAACATCGGGTCGAAGTCGGTTGTCACCTTGCCGCCATCCAGAATGCCGCTGTCCACGCGGATCCCCTCGCCCTGGGGTTCGTCCAGCAGCAGGATATTGCCGATCGCGGGGCGAAAATCGGCGGTCGCATCCTCGGCACAGATGCGCAGTTCGATCGAGTGTCCGGTTTGGGGAATATCCGCCTGCACGGCGCTCAGCCCGTCGCCCGCCGCGACACGCAGCTGCTCGGCAACCAGATCAAAGCCGGTTACCATCTCGGTCACCGGATGTTCGACCTGAAGGCGGGTGTTCATTTCCAGGAAATAAAAGGCCCCATCCTGTGCATAGATGAATTCGACAGTCCCTGCCCCGCGGTATTTGACGGCGCGGGCAATTCCGGCAGCGGTCTCGCAGATCTCATCCCGTTGCTCGGGGGTCAGCGCCGGTGACGGCGTTTCCTCGATAATCTTCTGGAACCGGCGCTGGATCGAACATTCACGTTCCCAGAAATGGACCACGTTGCCCTGTCCGTCGCCCATCACCTGCACCTCGATATGGCGCGGGCGTTCGATATAGCGTTCGACGAAAAGCCGCCCGTCGCCGAAATATCGTTCGCCTTCGCGGCGCGCGGTTTCGATTTCGGTCTCCAGCGTGCTGTCCTCGCGTACGACGCGCATGCCCTTGCCGCCACCGCCGGCCGAGGGCTTGATGAGCAGCGGATAGCCAACGGCGCGGGCGCGTTCGACAAAGCTCGCCGGATCATCATCCTCGATGGCCGAGGGGGCGACGGGAAACCCGCGTTCCTCGACGAAGGCGCGGGCGCGGACCTTGTCCCCCATCAGGTCGATGACCTCGGACGTCGGGCCGACAAAGGTCACTCCGGCTTTTTCCAGCGCCGCGACAAAACCGGCATTCTCTGACAGAAAGCCATAGCCGGGATGAACCGCGTCCGCGCCGATCCCTTTGGCGGCTTCGACGATCTGAGGAATATCGAGATAGGCGGCCACGGGCGTCGGGCCGTCGATCATCACGACCTCATCTGCGATCAGATGCGCCGGCCCCTCTTGCTCGGCGACATGACGCAACACGGCAGTCGCAAGCCCGCGGGCCTTAGCGGTGCGCAACACGCGCGCCGCGATCTCGCCCCGATTGGCGACCAGGAGTTTCGAAATGGTCATGGTGTCGTCCTCTTAGTTCCGGGCCGCGGCATTCAGTCCGTCACGTGCGGCCAGATCGGCTGGCACGGGAATTTCGATATCAAGCAGCATCTGCGCGAACCCTTTGCCCTGCGGGTCTATGCGGACCGAGGCGATGCCGCCACCGCCAAGCGATTCATGCAACAGGAAATTCAGCGAATGGCTTCCAGGCAAGTCGAACCGTTCTACCCTGCCGTCGCAGACATGGGCGAAATAGTCCTTCACCACCTCTTCGCTGAGAGCCGAGCGGATATATGGTAGGTAGTCCGGCTTGCGCGCGAGGATGCCGATATTGGCGATGTCCCCCTTGTCGCCCGAGCGGCCCCAGGCCAAATCGACGAGGCGGACCTTGACAACGTCCGGACCGGGCTCGCGGCTATCTGCGGGCGGTGCGGCAGGCGGATCAAGGTGGACTGGCGTAGTGGCCACGTTCACGGGCACATCCTTGCCGTCGACCTCGACCGCGACGGGGGTTTCGGCCTTGCTCTGAAGGAAGGAAAATAGACGGACCACCGGCTGCACCTTTGGCCGTCCGGCGAAGAACCCGGTCAGACCCTGCGCGGTCGAAATCGCCATCGGTGCGATTTCGCCGGCAAAGATGTTCAGCGCGGCGCGATCGTCATGGACCGCGCCGATCTTGAGCACCACCTCGCGGGTCCGGGCGCGCGCATTTGCGCCGTAGGCCGCCTCGGCCCCCAGCACCTCGACGCTGACCTGCCGGAAATCTCCCATGTTGCGGTCGCGGAAAATCCGGCGACAGCGGGTCAGGATCGCCTCGGCCACACGTTCGGCCTTGGCGGGTGCGTCAATCGCGGCCAGTGTCAGGGTAGAGACCGCGCGCCAGCCATCGGCATGGGTCGCCGACACCTTGTAGCTGTCGGTGCGCCCAAGCCCCCTGCCGCCCTTGACCAGCACCCGGTCGGGTCCGACCTGTTCCAGGGTGACCCCGGACCAGTCGCAGATCACGTCGGGCAACAGGTAGGCGCGCGGGTCCCCGATTTCATAGAGCATCTGCTCTCCGACTGACCCGGGCACGACCAGCCCGCCGGTGTCAGGCGTCTTGGTCATGATGAAACTGCCGTCTTCGGACACCTCGACGATGGGCATGCCCATATTGTCCCAACCCGGCACGTCCTGCCAGTCGGTGAAGTTGCCGCCGGTTCCCTGGGGGCCGCATTCGATCAGGTGGCCGGCCAGCGATCCCTGGCTGAGCTTGTCCCAGTCATCGTCGCCCCAACCGTATTCATGCATCAGGGGACCAAGCGCGACCGCGCTGTCGGCGCAGCGTCCGGTGATCACGATGTCGGCCCCGGCATCCAGCGCGGCAGCGATGGGGCGGGCACCCAGATAGGCATTCATGCTCCAGATATCATCTGGAAATGCGACACCCGAGAACATTTCCGTCTGACCGTTTTTGCGAATTTCATCGGCCCTGGGCAACAGGTCATCGCCTAGCACGACTCCGACGGACAGATCGATCCCGGCCTGGGCGGCGGCTTTGGCAAGCGCATCGCTGCAGCCACGCGGGTTCACGCCCCCTGCATTGGCAACGACCTTGATCCCTTTTGCCTTGATATCCGGCAACCAGGGTGCCAGCGCCTTGACGAAGTCCGGCGCATAGCCCGTCTCGGGCGCTTTGGCGCGGGCCCGCGCCATCAGCGACATTGTCACCTCTGCCAGATAGTCAAACACCAGATAGTCGATCTCGCCCTTTGAGACCAGTTGACCGATCGCTTCCGGCGTATCGCCCCAGAAGCCCGACGCGCATCCGATGCGCAGCTTGCGTTCCGACATATTCCTCTCCTCCCCGTTTGATCAGCGGCCCGTCCATTCAGGTTTGCGCTTCGAGATGAAGGCATCAAAGCCTTCGCGCGCGTCTTCGGTCTGCGCCACACGCGGTAAAAGTGTTTCTGCAAACCGCATCTGCTGCGGATAGGTCATATCCTCCATCGCGTGACAGGCGTATTTTCCCAGCCGGATCGCGCTCGGCGACTGCGCGGCGATCTGGGCAACCAGTTCTGCAACCTTGTCGTCCAGCCCCGCGGCATCGGTCACATAGTTGACCAGATTGAACTGCAGGGCTTCCTCGGCCGTCAGAGGAACGCCGGTGATGAACATCTCCATCAGCCTCCGCCGGGGCAGCACGCGCATCATGGGTGGCACGATCGTCATGGGAAACAGACCCACCTTCACTTCCGGCGTTCCGACGCGGGCATGATCCGCCATCACAGCCAGATCGCAGGCACAGATGATGCCCGCTCCCGCCCCCATCGCGACGCCATTGATGCGCGCGATCGTTGGCTTTCGGCACGCCTGTATCGTCTCGAACAACCTTCCGGCAAAATGATCCGGGTCCGCCGGATCCTGAACAAACGGGCCGCCATCCGCCCCCGCCTTGATGTCGCCCCCGGCACAGAAGGCGCGCTCGCCCTCGCCGGTCAGAACGATCACGCGGCAATCGCTGTCCCTCTCGGCAGCACATATGGCGGCCATGATCCCGTCTGCGACCTCACGGTTGAGGGCATTTCGATTATCAGGACGTCGAATCGTGATACGCACTTCTTTGCCGAGCACCTGCGATTGAACAACGCTCTCAGTCATTTCCGAAGTTCCCCCCTGCATTCAGGACGCCGCGCTTTCTTACGTCAGGTCGTCAAAAGCTTGGCTTGATCTATTTTCTAACATGTGTTTGATTTTGGTCAACAACGCAAACAACATTTTTCGGGAGGACGATATGACCGCTCAAAGTGAGGCCATCTCGGCTGATCTGGAAGCCATCAGGGCGAACTATTCTTTGACTGATGAGCAACGCCAGATCGTCGATCACGTGGATCGGGTATCGCGCGAGGTGCTGCACCCGCTGCAGGCGCGCATGGATGACGAGGAATGGTGGCCCGATGATCTGTTCAAGCAGATGGGCGAGCTGGGCCTGCTGGGGATTACCGCGCCGGAGGAGCTGGGCGGATCGGGGCAGAACGAGTTCACCCAGGCGCTGGTGTCCGAGGTGATTTCGAAGTGGAATCCGGCTGTGGGCCTCTCGCACGGGGCGCATGACAACCTGTGCCTGAATAACCTGCTGCGCAATGGCTCCGAAGAGCAGGTGAAGAAATACGTGCCGGGCCTTTGCTCGGGCGAGCTCGTCGGTGCTTTGGGCCTGACCGAACCGGGTGCGGGATCCGATGCGCTCGGATCCATGGCCACCACTGCCCGCCGCGACGGTGATGATTATGTCATCAACGGCTCGAAGATTTACATCACCAACGGCCCCATTGCCGATGTGATCCTGCTTTATGCCAAAACCGACAAGTCGAAGGGCGCCAAGGGCATTTCTGCTTTCATCATCGAGACGGACAATCCCGGTTTCAAGGTGGCGCAAAAGCTTGACAAGATGGGCTTTCGCGGCTCGCCAACCGGAGAACTGGTGTTTGAGGATTGCCGCGTACCCGCGTCCGCCATGGTTGGACAGGAAAACACCGGCGTTTCGGTGGTAATGAGCGGGCTGGATCTGGAGCGTGCCATGGTTGCCTCAGTCTGCGTTGGCATGGCCGAACGCGCGCTGGAACTTGGGCTGGAATACGCCAAGATTCGCGAACAATTCGGCAAGCCGATTGCAAGTTTCCAAATGATGCAGTCGAAATTGGCCGAGATCTACACCGAGGTCGAAACCGCGCGTGCCTTCAGTTATCGTGCGCTGGCCGCCTGTACCGGCCTGCCAAAAGGGGCCGGGGGCCGCGGCGAAATCCACAAATTGACAGCGGCGGCCTGTCTTTACGCCGGCGAGGCATTCAACAAGGCGGTGACCGAAGCCTGCCATATCCATGGTGGCTCTGGCTACATGCAGGACACCGAGATCAACCGGCTGTTCCGCGCCAACAAGCTGCTGGAAATCGGCGCGGGCACAAGCGAAGTCCGCAAGATCATCATTGCCGAAGAACTTTTGCGCGCCTGAGGGGGACGAGACAATGAACAAGCAACTGCGCAACGACATCGCTCTGCCGACACATTTCATGACGGACGAACAGCAGGCGCTGGCCGATCAGGCCGGCAAGTTCTTCATGTCAGAATTCCACCATCTGAACGCCGAAATGGACGATACTGATGATCTGCCGTCTTCGGTTTTCCCCAAGCTGGGCGAAATGGGCTACCTGGGACTGAACGTGCCGCCGGAATTCGGCGGCGCTGGGTTGGATTTCACCTCGGCCTGCATCATCACCGAACAGCTGTCGCGGTCCTCTGCGGCCATCGGACTGACCCATGTGGCGCATGACAATTTGTGCGTCAACAACATCTATCGCAACGCCAATGACGAGTTGCGCCGAAAATACCTGCCAGGTCTGTGCGACGGCACGCTGATCGGCGCCCTGGGCCTGACCGAACCCGGCGCGGGGTCTGATGCGCTTGGCTCGATGCGGACCACGGCCAAAAAGGATGGCGACGACTACATCCTGAACGGCGCCAAGATCTACATCACCAATGGGCCGATTGCCGATCTGGTGCTGGTCTATGCCAAGACATCGCCCGAAAAAGGGGCCAAGGGCATTTCCGCCTTTATCGTGGAAACCGACACGCCCGGTTTCAAGGTGGCGCAGAAGCTCAACAAGATGGGATTCCGCGGCTCGCCGACGGGCGAACTGGTATTCGAAGATTGCCGTGTTCCGGCCAGAAACATGGTCGGCAAGCTGGATGGCGGGGTTGCCGTTACCATGTCCGGACTTGATCTGGAACGTGCCATCGTCTGTTTCAACGCTCTGGGCATTGCGCAGCGGGCGCTGGATATTTCCATCGATTACGCCAAGACACGCCAGCAATTCGGCAAACCGATCGCCAGTTTTCAGATGGTTCAGGCGATGCTGGCCGACATGTATACGCAGATCGAGGCCGCGCGCAGCCTGTCCTTGCGCACCGCTGCCATGTGTGAAGGCCTCGAAGAGGGCGAAGGCGGGCGCGGCGAAATCCACAAGCTCACCGCTGCGGCGATCTACAAGGCCGCTGAGGCGACATCCTTCGTGCTGGACAAAGCTGTCCAGATTCACGGCGGCTCAGGCTACATGCGTGATACCGAAGTGAACCGGCTGTACCGGACCGGTCGCGTGCTTGAGGTCGGCGCGGGCACCCAGGAGGTTCGCAAACTCATCATCTCCGGCGAATTGCTGAAGAACTAAGGGGGCGGAACATGAGCGAAGCGAAATCAAGGCGTTACGCGTCGGATCTCATGGCGGGTCAAGTTGCCCTGGTCACGGGGTCCGGATCTGGAATGGGCCGGGCGACGGCGATCGAAATGGCCGCTTGCGGGGCAAGGCTTGCGCTGTTCGCGCGCCGCGAAGAGCCGCTGGAAGAGACCGCCGAAATGATCCGGGCGGCGGGGGGCGAGGCCTTTGTCGTGCCCGGAGACACCCGCGACGAAGACAGTATCGAAGCTGCGATGGGGCGGATCAAGGACCACTATGGGCAGTTGGATGTTTTGGTGAACAATGCCGGCGGCCAGTATATCGCGGCCGCCCGCGATATCACCAACAAGGGCTTCGAAGCCGTGATCCGCAACAACCTGATCGGATCTTGGCAGATGACCCGGGCAGCGGCGGATCACTTCATGTACGACAATGGTGGATCGGTTGTGTTTGTCACCGCCATCTCTGCGCGCACCGCGCTTACCGGCTTTACACACACCGTCGCCGCCCGCGCCGGTGTGACGGGCATGATGAAAACGCTGGCCGCCGAATGGGGCGAGTACGGCATCCGGCTGAACTGTGTCGCGCCGGGCACGATCAAGACCGATGCGCTTGGCCGCTATCCGATTCCGCCGGAACAGTGGAAAAAGCTGAACCGCTCGGTGCTAAACCGGATGGGGGCGGCCGAGGACATCGCAGGCACGATCATTTTCCTGGCCTCGAAACTTGGCGGTTTCATCACCGGAGAAGACATTTATGTAGACGGCGGTGAGACCTTGCATATGGGTCATGACGCGCGGGACATGATCAACCCCGCGATGTTCGAGAAACGCGAACGGGGAGATGGCAAGAATGAATAAACAGCCCGTCCTTCTGGAGATTTCCGACAGGATCGCCACGGTTACGCTGAACGACCCCGAGCGGCGCAACCCGGTTACCGGAAACGACATGATCGCTGCCCTTCTGAAGACCTTCGCCAAGGTGCAGGCCGATCCTCAGGTCAGCGTGATGATCCTGACCGGCGCCGACCCGGCCTTTTGTGCCGGCGGCGACATCAAGGAAATGAACGATCCCGACAGCGTGTTCCGCAAGGAGCCGCTGGCGGCGGCGCAGAGCTATGTTGATGGGGTGCAGCGGCTGCCGCTTGCGCTCTACAACATGGATATTCCGACCATCGCCGCAGTCAACGGCCCGGCGGTGGGCGCGGGGTGCGACCTGACCATGATGTGCGACATGCGCATCGCGTCGGAAAAAGCAAGGTTCGGCGAGGTGTTTCTGAATCTCGGAATCATTCCGGGCGATGCGGGCAGCTGGTTCCTGTTGCGTCGTCTGGGCCACCAGAAGGCCGCCGATCTGACCTTCTCAGGGCGCATGGTCGAGGCCAAGGAAGCGCTGGAGCTTGGTATGGTGCTTGAACTTGTGCCTCATGAAAAATTGATGGAACGTGCCCGCGAACGGGCCGCTGTCATCGCCGCGAAACCGCCGCGTGCGGTGCGGGTCGCCAAGCGTCTGATGCGCAATGCCGAACGGATGGACCTGCCGGATTTCCTGAATTCCGCGGCGGCCTATCAGGCGCTCATGCATCAGACCGAAGACCACCACGAGGCGGTTGCTGCGTTCGTCGAAAAACGAAAACCCAATTTCACGGGGCGTTAAAGGAAAGATCGCATGTCAGACATCACCCAAAAGAAGATGGAGCAAATCGCGCAGATGTGGAATGCGCGCGGCAAGGGTCTGATAACGCATATGGCGCTTGAGATCGAAGAGGTCTCGACGGAAGGTGTTCGGGTTCGGATGCCGTTCAATCCGGACTTTTGCGTCGATGCGGAACAATCGCTGCTCCACGGTGGTATCCTGACGGCACTTCTGGACAGTGTCTTTGGACTGGCGAACTTTGTTGCCATCGAAGGCGTCAGTACCATGGCCACTCTTGACCTCAGAGTTGATTACCTGCGCCCGGCCCGTTCGCGCGCGGATGTCATCGTTCAAGCGCATTGTTTTCGCAAGACCCGCCACATCGCCTTCAATTCCGGCAGCGTCTGGTTCGCGGGCCATGAGGATGCTGAAATAGCTAGGGGAACCGCCTCGTTTGCATTGACGCGCGGCGAAACCAGCCTGTTTGACGCAATGACAAAAGGAAAAACCTCGTGATGGACGTGCAAACTGTCAATGCCAATGTATCCCGGGTGCCGTTCTTCCGATTTCTCAACTTTGAGGTCAGAAGTCTAGACAGTCTCCATGCTGAGGCGGAAATGACCTTTGATGACCGCCATATCGGTAACCCGATCATGGAGTACTACCATGGCGGCATAATCGCGAGTTTTATGGAGGCCACTGCCGCCATCGCGGTACAGCCCGATTTCGCCGACGTTCCGGCCAAGCCGATCAACCTGACCGTCGATTACCTCAGACCCGGTGTGAAGGGACCGCTTTTTGCGCGCGCTAACGTCACGCGCAAAGGCAAGCGGATGGCAAGCGTCAGCGTGCTCAGCTGGCAGACGGATCGGGAAAAGGCGGTTGCCGAAGGGCTGTATCACTTCCTTCTGGTCTGACCGGGGCAACCGCTTTCAGGGCTACCTTGTCCTGTGGACGGGGTCGCTTCCCGGTTACAAATGCCTTCCAATAGCAGATTGATGAGCATGCTGGAGAATTCAGGCAGTGATAGATATCCTTCCACTCCTGCCTTGTTCGGGTCGAACCATTCCACCGTCCAGTTTAAGGCACCCAACATCACTTGGCGCAAGGGGACGATCTTGATATCCGACCGTATGGCACCGTCGTCCTGAGCTTCACGGAGTATCCGATCCCAGAGTTTTCCATACTCATGGCGAATACCCCTGTGCCTCTCCCTGAAATGATTGGGGAGCATTCCATAGCTTCTGATATTCGCCGAGGTGAATTCACTTGCCTTGAAGAGGAAATCCAGGTGCGCCCAGATTGCAGTCGCTATCTTGGCGTGATGATCGTACGGGGCATCGAATTTCCGAACGGCGGCTTCGACACCTGATAGCAAGTCCCTCAGTCCGGCGTTTAGAACTTCGTCAACGATCGCTTCTTTGGAGTTGAAATGGTAATAGACGCTGCCCGCTTTCATGTCCGCTTCTTCCGCGATCTTTCTCAGCGTGGTCGCCTTGTAGCCATTGTCCCTCAGAACGCGCGCTGCGGCCTTTAGAATTTCTGCACGGGTCTTAGCCGCCTTGCTGTCGGGATCCGGGGTTTTGGCGGTAGTGGCGGGGCACAGCTTCAAGCCTTCGGTATCCGCCTTGCGATGTGGACACATTCCGTCAAGTATCAGCTTACTCATTCGTTCCGCGAGTATGCGCACCGGATACGAGTCGACATCGTACCATTCTACGGTCCAGTTCATGGCACTCAGGATGAACTGGCGGATCACAGCAGTGGATATGTCGCTTCGAAGGTGGTCGGCGCGTTTGGCGTCATTCAGGAATTTGCCCCAGGCACCCGCATATGATGCACGCAATTCGCGATGCGGGGCGCGTGTTTCGTCCGACAACATCGGATAGTTCCGAATATTGGCTGACGTAAAGTCGCTGTCGGTCAATAGGTAGGCAAGGTGTGTTTCAATCAGCAGTCCGAAAGTCTTGCGAAAATCCTCCGAACTTGTCGGTGCCGACCGAACGATTTCACTGACCGCCTGATATAGTTGACGGACGCCAAGATCGAGAACTTCGCTCAGAATCTGGTCCTTGGATTGAAAATGATAATAAATGCTGCCGGCCTCAATGCCAGCTTCCTGCGCGATGTCGCGCATAGTCGTTGCGTGATAGCCTTCATACCGAAAAAGTCGCGCAGCCGCCGAAAGGATACCCTCACGTGTCCTCTCAGACTTGCTCAAGTCTTCGCTCAGTGTCCTGGGGGGGTCAGTCTTGTGTACCATTCCATTTCGATACTTGCGGGACACGAGACTGTCCATTGCATTAAATCTAACAAATGTTAGAATAACGCAAGGAACGTTCCGAATCAAGTTCTTTGCCAAGATGAAAGCGGAAGAGGAGGACCTCCATATGCGAGGGTTGAGTGGAAAACGCGTGATCGTGACCGGCGGCGGCAGCGGCATCGGGCGCGCGGTGTGCGAAAGGTTCGGCGAAGAGGGCGCCGAAGTTGCCGTTTTCGATCTGAACAAGGATGGGGCGGAGGAAACTGTCCGACTGATCACCGAGGCTGGCGGGAAGGCGCAGGCCTTCAAGGTAGATATCACCGACCGTAGTCAAGTCGACACGGCGGTGGCCGAGTTCGAATCCGGCGGCCCGATTGATGTGCTGGTGAACAACGCGGGCTGGGACGTGATCAAACCGTTCCTCGACACCGATCCCGACCTTTGGAAGAAGGTCATCGACATCAATCTTTACGGTCCGCTGAATATGCATCACGCGGTGCTTCCGGGCATGGTCAAGAACGGCGGCGGCCGTGTGGTCAACATCGCGTCCGACGCCGGACGCGTCGGATCATCCGGCGAAGCCGTGTATTCTGCCTGCAAGGGTGGCATCATCTCGTTCACCAAAACCGTAGCGCGCGAACTGGCGCGTAAAGGTATTCAATTGAATGCGGTCGCCCCCGGCCCGACCGATACGCCTCTGTTCGCTCAGGTTGCCGAAGGCGAGGCCGGTCAAAAGATCGCCGAGGGTCTCAAGCGGGCGATTCCGATGAAGCGCCTGGCGCAGCCGACAGATTACCCAGGAATCATCTGCTTCCTGTCGTCCGACGACGCGGGATTCATCACCGGTCAGGTGATTTCGGTTTCGGGCGGCTTGTCCATGCACGGCTGAAGCCATGACAGCAGCGCCGGACACAAGGCGTTGCTGCCAAACCGTGCCAAGAGTTACCTCCCCGACTGGCCGCGCCTTTTGTGCGGCCCTTTCTCATTCTAGAAAGGTTGCGAATGTTTCAGCCAGGCTCTGAAATCCAGCGGACAAGCACGCTGACCTCATTTCTGAAAGACTGTGGCATTCACAGTTACGAGGAGCTCGTCCACCGTTCGAATGAAGACCCAGACTGGTTCTGGGGCCAGATCATTGACCATGCCGGGATACGGTTCGCGCGGCCCTACAGCCGGTTGCGAGATATCTCCGAAGGGCCCGAATCGATCCGGTGGGCCGTCGGGAGTACTTTGAATCTGACGGAAACCTGTCTTGACGCCCGAATTGCCGATGGCTTGGGCGACAAGGTCGCAATCGACTGGGTCGGCGAAGACGGAAGCCGCCGCCGCTGGACCTATTCCGACCTTACCGCCGAAGCCTCCCGCGTCGCCTCGGCCCTTGCCGCGCGCGGTGTAAGGCCCGGTCAGGCGGTGGGCATCTATATGCCGATGATCCCCGAAATCGAGGCCGCGCTTCTGGGTATTGCCCGGCTGGGCGCGGTTGCGGTGCCGCTGTTTTCCGGTTTTGCGCCCCATGCCATCGTATCGCGCCTGAACGACGCGGATGCCGTGGCGGTGTTGACGGCGGATGCCACACCCCGGCGAGGCAAGCCGGTCTGGATGGAAGCGACCCTTGCCCAGGCTTTGACCGACGTACCATCGGTTCATACCGTGATCAGCCTGCGACGGTTCGGCGGTGCGGTAGCCGATCCGGCCCGCGATCTGGACTGGAGCGAAACCGTGGGCCGCGCCAGTCCGGAGCTTGCCGCCGTTCCCGTCAGTGCCGATGACACCTTTCTCATCGCCTATACATCGGGCACCACCGGGCGGCCCAAGGGTGTCGTGCATACCCATTTGGGCGTGCAGGCCAAGGCCACGGCCGATTTCCTGCTTTGCCTCGACATGAAACGGGATGACCGGCACCTCTGGATGACCGACATGGGGTGGGTCATGGGACCGCTTACCCTTTTGTCGGTGCTCTTGTCCGGTTCGACTCTGGTGCTGGCCGAGGGCGCACCATCAATGCCCGGCGATCCCTTCAGGCTGTTGCGTCTTGCGTCCGAGATGGAGGTCACGCATCTCGGCGTGGCCCCGACCCTGGTACGGCAGTTCATGACGCAGGATACTGAATCTTTGTCGGGCTACGACTTGTCGTCCCTGCGCATCGTCGCCTCGACCGGCGAGCCCTGGACCGAGGATGCCTGGCTCTGGCAGCTCGATCATATCTGTCGCCGCCGCGCCGTGCCGCTGAACATCTCGGGCGGGACCGAGCTTTTTGGCGCGATCCTGACCTCGACCGTGCTGCACGAGCTCAAGCCCGGCGGATTTTCGGCCCAGGCCCTGGGTGTCGGGGCCAAGGTTCTGCGCCAGGACGGCAGCGAAGCCGCACCGGGCGAGGTCGGCGAACTGGTCGTGACCCAGCCGCCTCTGGGTCTGACCCCGGCCATCTGGGGGGACCGCGATCGCTACCTTGAAACCTACTGGTCCACCTTCCCCGGCCTCTGGCGGCACGGCGACTGGGTGCGCTGCGATCCGGACGGGACATGGTATATCCTGGGCCGGTCGGACGACACGCTGAACATCGCCGGCAAACGCATCGGCCCGCCCGAGATCGAGGCGGCCCTGACCGAAACCGGAGAGGTGGTGGACGCCGCGGCCATCGCGGCACCTGATGACATCAAGGGCGTGGCTGTCGTCTGCGTCTGCGTGGCGGCACCAAATGTGTCGCCGGACGCGGAGCTCGTGAACCGGCTCAAGGATCGTGTCGGGGAGATCGTCTCGAAACCCTTCCGCCCGCGCGAGATCCACTTTGTCGAAGCGCTGCCCAAGACCCGCAGCATGAAAACCATGCGCCGTGTCGTGCGCGCCGCCTTTCTCGGTGAAGATCCAGGCGATCTGTCGTCGATCAGCAACCCGGAAACCATTCAGCCCATCGCAGACCTGCAAAAGGAAAAGTCATGATCACTGTTTTCGGAGCCACGGGCACGACTGGTGCGCCCCTCGTCGACACGCTTCTGGCAAAAGGCGCGACCGTGCGCGCTGTCACCAGCGACCTCTCAAAGTTAGACGCGCTAAAGGCCAAAGGATGCGAGGCGGTCGTCGCGGATTTCACGGACCCTGCCGCGCTGGCGCGGGCCTGTGACGGGGCAGAAAAGATATACCTGGTCACGCCTGCCCATCTGAACATGCGCCAGTGGAAGGCGAACGTGATCGAGGCGGCCAAGGCCGCGGGCGTGCGCCATATCGTTGTGGCCACGGGGCTTGGCGCGTCGCCCAAGGCGGGGCTGACCTTTGGAAAGTGGCATTCCGAAACCCAGGAGCTGCTGAAGCAAAGCGGCCTTGACTGGACCTTTGTCCAGCCGACCTATTTCATGCAGAACCTGCTGTGGCAGGCCGGTAACATTGCAAAGGACGCCGTGTACTATGACGATCTGGGCGGCCCCGTGGCCTGGATCGACGCCCGCGACATCGCGGATGTCGCCGCCGAGGCGCTGACCGCTCCGGGTTACGAAGGCAAGGCTCTTGGTCTGACCGGGCCCGAAGCTCTTACCGGAGAAGATATCGCCGCCCTCCTGTCCAGGGTGACCGGGCGCACTGTCACCTGCGCACCCCTGTCGGCCGAAAATGCCAAGGCGGGCATGGTGGCTGGCGGAATGCAGGACGAGGTCGCCAGAGCCATGGTCGAATTGGCTTCCATCGCGCCCAAGGGCTACCTTGCCGGCATCGAGACCACGGTCAGCGATGTGATGGGACGCCCGGCGCGCCGATTTGCCGATTTCGTCGCCGAGAACCGGGATGCTTTCGTCAAGTAACCTGATGGCGGCGCCGCTTTATCTCGAACTGGCGCCGCCTGAGGAAGCGGCCAAACAGATCGACCATTTGTTCGTGTTCCGCGATACCGGTGTGCTGAGCGGTGGTGGACGCGGGCGGTTCGCAACCGACCTCTTTACCCTTTCGGTAACGCGCGACGACAGCGGCGGCGGGCGCGTATCGCTGGCAGAACCGCGCCCCTATTTTTCGCCCCGCCCAAGGCCATTCCAGGGTGTCGTGGCCGGGCTGCGACTGTCGTCACGACCGCAGCGATTTCCCGACTCCAAAGGGCTGGACATGCTGGCCTCAGAACTGGCCCGGATTCAGACCGGGGACGATGACCTGCCTGCGCTCATCGCGGTGCTTGACGGCCTTGCGAGAGACCTGAGCTTTGCCGCACCAACCGGAGCTTACAGCGACCGGACCAAACGTCGAAAGGTGCGGGCGGAAACCGGCGTGTCGCGGCGGCGGCTTGCGACCTTGCGACGCTTTCGCCGGGCTCTCGGGCAGCTTGCGTCAAAGACCCTGCCGCTGAGCGATCTGGCGCTGGACGCCGGATATTACGATCAATCTCACTTGTCCGCCGCTTGCCGGATCTTCGCCGGCAAACCGCCCGGCGCGTTGCGCGCTCTGTCTATTCCGCGTCGTTTTGACCTTTCGCTACAAGATACGCGCCTCAAAGACCGCCTAAGATTGGTCATTGACGAATGAAATCGAAGAGGAAGACCCGCCATGACATAATTCAAACCGAAAAACCCCGACTATGACGCACGCGTGCGCAACAGTTTCGATCGCCAGAAGGTGATGAACACGTTGGGGATCAGCATTGCCGAGTTGTTACCCGGCCGCATCGTTCTGGAAATGGCACATCAGGTTGCACTGACCCAGCAGCATGGGTTTTTGCATGCCGGAATCGTGTCGACAGCGCTGGACAGCGCCTGCGGATACGCGGCCTTTTCGCTGATGCCAGCGGACGCGGCAGTGTTGACGGCCGAATTCAAGATCAACCTACTCAACCCGGCGGACGGCGAACGGTTTCGCTTCGTCGCTGACGTGGTGAAACCAGGCAGGACGCTGACCATATGCGAGGCGCGTGCCTATGCCGTGAAGAGCCAGGATGAAAAGCTCGTCGCAACGATGACCGGAACGCTCATGGCGCTGATCGGGCGGGCGGGGGTCGCGGACTGAGCGCAACCCGGCCGCAGCACATCCGATCCGGGCGGCCGGGCCGATTATTCAGACAGCTGGATCAGCTGTTCCAGCGGCTCGCGACCTCGGCCAACCGTTTCCCGTAGGCGCGCGCGGTATCCAGATCGCCGCCAGCAGGTTCAGACCTGCCAAGCGGTAATGTTAGCCTTTAGCAGTGCGGTCGCCGATTGTCCCTCGTCAGGGTTTTTCGGAGAGCTGAGACTGTATCGTAACGGAGGATCTGGTTCAGTTTCTGTTCAAGTTTATGCGGCAGCGGCCTGATGCTGCAACCGTAATTGGAACGGATGGACGCCCACGGTGCCGATGGGCTGCCGTCACGCCGGAGTTTCCAGTCAGGGCGGAGCTGGCGCACCATTCCGGCCAAGCGCGAGAACTTTCGTGCTGCCTTCGCCGGGTTCGACTTTCGGGGAGTTGCGAACTTTGACGACAACGACATTAAGCGCCTACTTGCCGATGAAGGAATTGTTCGCTATCGAGGCAAGATCGAAGCCGTGATCAACAACGCTCGCCGTACTTTCGAGGTCGTCCAAGAGGAAGGCTCCTTCGCCGCATTCATCTGGCTATATGAACCTGCCAAGGACGACGCACTGCCACAAATGCGGTCCAAATCACCAGCGTCCGAGACCCTGTCCAAAGACCTACGAAAGCTTGGCTTCAAATTCGTGGGGCCGGCCACCGTATATGCATTCATGCAGGCCATGGGATTTATCAACGATCACGCAGAGGTCTGTTGGATGCGAAAGGACGTCGAAACAGCCCGAAACACCCTTCGCACACCGACATAGGCAACTGTCGGCCAATTAACGTGAAAAAAATTCAGGGCCACTTAGCGTGGAAAGTCACAGACAGGTTTCGCGTCAGTCGACCTAGACTTCAGAGCTTTGAGAGTAGCGAGGCCAATTGAGCGGCGTCTTTGGGTTTCAGCTTTGCGCCGATCCTTTCCGACAGAACCCGTTCATAGATCGGCCACATCGCCCTCCTGACAGATTTACCCTTTTCAGAGATAGAAATGTTTTGACCTCGCCCATCTTCCAAGCAGTCCTGTCGGTTCACCAGCCCTGCTTTCACCATACGGTTCAGCAGCCGCGAGGTACCGTATTGGGGTAACAAAATCCGGTCTTTGAGTTCGAATGGCCGGAGTCCGTCCGGGCCAGCCTTCTCGAGTTCGAGAAGCGCGTCATACCATGCAATTGGCGGGTATCCTGCCGATTTCAGAGACGTTTCGACAGCCTCAAGCAAAACGCGGCTTTTAGTCATGAGGGCTGTCCAGGCGGCCTCAGTAGCATGGTCAATCTCGTTCATATCCAGCACCTATCATGTACATGTAAGTGCATCAACCTTGACATCGCATGTGACGCGCTATATATAGATGCAACTGCATCGACATATGGGATCATATCATGTCACAATCGCACCTCACAGAATTTGGGATATTCCTGCTCCGTATAGCACTCGGGATCATGTTCCTGGCGCACAGCCTGTTTCTCAAGCTCTTCATTTTCACACTTCCCGGAACGGCGCAGTTCTTCATTTCGATCGGGCTGCCCGGCTGGTTTGCTTATATGGTCTTTGCAGTCGAGGCGATTGTCGGTGCCCTTTTGGTCCTCGGCGTACAGGCTCGGTGGGTCGCGTCGGCGACCGTGCCCATCCTGGCCGGTGCGACCTGGGCTCACTCCGGAAACGGCTGGATGTTCGGATACGAGAACGGCGGGTGGGAATACCCGGCCTATCTGACGCTGCTTGCCATCGTGCAAGGGCTTCTGGGCGACGGCCGTTTCGCCCTCAGCCCTTCCTTCGCGCCCGGTAACGTGCAGATGGCGGGAGAGACAACATGAGCCTCCACCTCATTAGCCATGCGCTCTGCCCATATGTGCAGCGCGCGGCGATCTCGCTCACTGAGAAAGGTGTCACGTTCGAGAGAACTGACATCGATCTTTCGAACAAGCCCGACTGGTTTCTTGCCATATCTCCGCTGGGCAAGACGCCTGTCCTGGTTGTGGACGGGACGCCGATTTTCGAATCTGCGGTTATCCTCGAATATCTTGAGGATACACAACCCCACGCGCTTCATCCGCACGACGCTCTCGATCGCGCCCGCCACCGTGCCTGGATTGAATTTGGATCTGCTGTCTTGAACGACATTGCGGGGTTCTACTCGGCGCCGAACGAGAAAGCGTTGGAAGAAAAAGTGGCGGCGCTCCGCGCAAAGTTCCTTCGGCTGGACGCGGAGCTTGGGGAGGGACCATGGTTCGATGGCCACCGGTTCAGCCTCGTCGATGTCGTATTCGGCCCGGTCTTCCGCTATTTCGACGTTTTTGACACCATCGGAGAGTTTGGCGTCTTCACAGGGCTTGCCCGTGTAAGGGCCTGGCGACATGAACTGGAGCGTCGGGTTTCTGTGAAGAATGCCGTCAGTGAAGATTACCCGACCCTTCTGCGTGACTTCATCAGACGGCGCAATTCTTACCTGTCCCAGATCATGCAGACAGGAGGGCCGAAGAAGACAGTTACACAGGTGCGATCGGCTGACCGCTGATCACTTGATATCGTTTTGTCGGGCCGCAGTACAGAACCGGACGTTTGAGGTCGCTTGGCGAATGTCCGCTTTGTCCCGCACATCGGATAGTCGCCGACTTTCCCTTGAAGGCCCGCAGCAGCCCCAACCGGCAATTGCCGGCAGTCCATGCCCGTCCGTGCGATGCGCCGGGTTACTGCTGCCCCCACAGCGCAACCGGGAACAAACCACCGATCGCACTGATGAATGGCTCAGGGATCTACGAATCCTCCTGAGCTCAAACACCCGGAAAACCCTAGCCGTGTAGTCCGACAGAGGGCTGCGCTTCAATCGCGGGTCAATCTATCCCAGATGGTGGATCACTTTCAGGGGGTTACTCCAAAGGGCGGGGATAAGAAGCTCGTGGCAACGAGGATAAGAACGCTTTTATCGCTATTGGGGCGAACTGGCGTGGCTGGCTGACGATCGGGTCAGAGCGAAAATTAATCTGCGAGCCGGGCTTCGAGGATATGCCGCTGGATCTTGCCGCTGGTCGATCTGGGAAAATCCTCGAACGCGATGAAGCGAATTTCGCGTGGTCGCTTATAGCCAGCGAGGCTTTCGCGGCACAAGTTCAGCAGCGCCTCGGCATCCGGCCCGTCATCGTCACAGGCGACAAAGGCCACCGGGCTTTCCCCCCATTTCGCGTCGAAGGCCCTTACCACGGCGGCATCGATCACATCGGGATGAGAAAGAAGCACACGTTCGATTTCCGCCGGATAGACGTTTTCACCTCCGGTCTTGATCAGGTATTTCGCCCGATCCACAAAGTCGACGGTGCCGTCCGCATTGCGCCGGAACAGATCGCCCATGTGGAAAAAGCCGTTGCGAAAGTCACGGGCATTGGTGTCGTCGGCGTTCCAGTACCCGGAAAACAGCGTCGGACCCCGAAGCGCCATTTCGCCCGGCGTTCCATCGGGGACTTCGCGGTCGTCGGGATCGACCAGCCGCACCTCGCAAAAGGCGCTGATGCGCTTGGACAGCCGGTCCGGGGTCACACCCGGCGCGATCAGATCGGCGGTTCCCGGCGGCAGGCCGGTTTCGGTCGCCCCGAAGGAATTCAGATAGGGCGTGTCCAGAAGACCGGTCAGTTCCGCGATCTGATGCGGCGGCACCAGATCAGCCATTGCGCCGCAAACCTTGATCCCCTTCAGCGGCAAAGGGTTGGCGTGCCGTTCGTTAATAAAAGCCTCCAGTGCCCCGGGCATCATCACGAACCAGCCGATCCTGTGGCGTGACAGCGCCTCGTTGATGACGGCGGGCTGCAGCCCGTCCACCATCACCACGGTCCCGCCCCGCAGGATCGTTGCCAGCGCATGATCGGTGGAGGCCATGTGGAACATCGGCGCCCAGGCGATGAACCCGTCGCCGGGATCCAGCGCCAGCTGCGCCGCAAAAACCATGGATCGGGCGATATGCGCGCGGTGGCTGATAAGCGCCCCCTTGGGCAGGCCCGTGGTCCCCGAGGTATAGAGGATCGTCAGACCGGCCTCGGGGTCGTCAACCATGGTTCCGGTGCGCGGGTCCGGCTCGACCCCGGCAATGGCCGTTTCCAGGTCTGGCCCGACGGTTAGACAGGGTGTCGACGCGACGGCGCGGTAAGCTTCTGAAAGTTCCGGTTCGACAACCGCGAGAACCGGCTCGACCAGATCGATGCAGTGCCGCAGTTCATCGGGGGCAAGCCGCCAGTTCAGACAGGCGACGATCGCGCCGATTCCCGCTGCTGCAAGTTCGACCTCCAGGTATTCTGAGCGGTTATGCGACAGGATCGCGATCCTGTCTCCGGGCGCCACGCCTCGTGCCAGAAAGACAGCCGCCAGACGATCGACCCGCTCCAGCAGTTCTGCATAGGTCAGTTTCCTGCTGCCGTCCTCGATGGCGAGGGCGCGGGCGCAGTCATGTGCGCGGGTTCGAAAGATCGAATACAGATCAGCGCGCCCCGCGCGGATGACGTCGGTCAGCATAGTTTCCCCCTTGCCCGAGCCTCGGTTCAGAGATCCTGCGCCAGGCGCACGCCCTCATCAATGGCGCGCAGCGCATCCAGTTCGGCGGCCTCCTTTGCCCCGCCGATCATCGTAACCGGGACGCCGCGCGCTACAACCTCTTTGGCCAGGGCTCGTTCCGGTTCCTGACCGGTGCACAGCACAATTGTATCGGCTGCGATGACCGTCGGGTTTCCGTCCGCGACGATGTGCAGCCCCGCATCGTCGATATGTTCATAGGTCACCCCGCCCATTGCCTCGACCCCATGTTTGCGCAGCGCGTTGCGCAGGATCCACCCTGTCGAAACACCAAGCCCCGCGCCCGGTTTAGCGGTCTTGCGCTGCAGCATGACGACCTTGCGGCGCGACGGCTTCGGTGCCAGAGGGTCGCCCGCCAGGGCACCCGAGGAGACAAATTCGGGGTCCACACCCCAGGTTTCGCAAAAGACGTCGGAATTCGCGGTCTCGGCGGGTTTGGTCACTAGGAACTCGGCCACATCATGACCGATGCCCCCCGCCCCCATCACCACGACACGGTCGCCCGCCTCGCGGTCACCGGACAGAATTTCGGCGTAGGTCGCGACGCTGGGATGGTCGATACCCGGCAGGTCGGGAATGCGCGGCGTGACCCCGGTGGCGATGACCACATGGTCAAATCCCTCAAGATCGCTCGCCTCTGCCCGCTGTCCCAGACGCTGCGTGACCCCGTGTTTCTGCATCTGACCGGCATAATACCGCAGGGTTTCGTCGAATTCGTCCTTGCCTGGTGCGGCGCGGGCCAGATTCAGCTGACCGCCCAATTTGTCCTGCGCTTCGAACAGGGTGACATCGTGGCCCAGCCGCGCCGCCTCGGCGGCTGTGGCCATGCCCGCGGCACCACCGCCAACGACGGCCACTTTCTTTGGCGTGTCGGTTGGCGTATCCCGGAATTCCGTTTCACGCCCGGCCCTTGGATTGACCAGACATCCGACCGGCCGGTCCGAAAAAATGAAATCCAGGCAGGCCTGGTTGCAGGCAATGCAGGTGTTGATCTCGTCTGCGCGGCCCTCGCGCGTCTTTTTCACGAAATGCGGATCGGCCAGAAACGGGCGCGCCATCGAGATCATGTCCGCATCGCCAGAGGCAAGTATGTCTTCTGCAAGCTGGGGTGTGTTGATCCGGTTCGAGGCGACTACCGGGATCGACACCGCCGCTTTGACGTTGGCTGCCGCCTTGCGCCAGGCACCGCGCGGCACCGGGTAGGCGATCGTCGGCACGCGGGCCTCATGCCAGCCGATGCCGGTGTTCAGGATATCCGCACCCGCAGCCTCGATCTTGCGGGCCAGTGCGGCAATTTCATCGGCGGGCGCGCCGCCCTCGACCAGATCGGCCGCCGAAATCCGGTAGATGACCAGAAAGTCGGGGCCGCAACGTTCGCGCACCGCGCGCACGATCTCGACCGGGAATCGGTGGCGGTTCGCGGCGCTGCCGCCCCAGTCGTCTTGGCGCTTGTTGGTGTGGGTGACGGTGAATTCGTTGATCAGGTATCCTTCGGACCCCATGATCTCGACGCCATCAAAGCCTGCGGCCTGCGCATTGGCGGCCGCCACGGCAAAATCCTCGATGGTACGGAGAATGTCGGCTTCGGTCATTTCACGCGGGATGAAACGGTTGATCGGAGCGCGGATCGGCGACGGGGCCACACACCCTTCGATCTTGGCATAGCGCCCGGCGTGGAGGAGTTGTGCGCAGATCAGGCTGCCTTCGGCCTGCACCGCCTCGCAGATCGGGCGCAGGTCAAGCGCTTCTTCCGGGTCATCGATTCTCGGACCTTCTGGATCGAATATGCCCTCGGCATTGGGCGAAAACCCGCCGGTGACCAGAATCGCCGCCTCCCCCCGCGCACGCTCGGCGTAAAATGCGATCTGTTTGGCTATGCCGTCGGGCTCGGTTTCCAACCGCGTGTGCATCGACCCCATGATGACACGATTTCGCAACGTATGCTGGCCTGCGCGGATGGGCGAGAGCATGGTTTCAAAGCTTCCATCTGGTCTATTTTTCACTTTGGTTCTCCTCCTCAAAACTGCACTTGATCTACATTCTAACATTTGTTAGATTTTTTTGGAAAGAAGATTTTCGCTCATGGGGAGGAGCACCGATGCAATTCCAGCCTACAGACGATCAGAAGGCGTTTCGCGAGACCGCAAAGCGCTTCGCAACTGAAAGGCTTGCGCCCACATATCAAGAACGCGCCAGCGGCCATACATTCGACCGTGCGCTGATCAAGGAGATGGGCGCACTGGGGCTGATCGGGGCCGATCTGCCCGAGGAATTCGGGGGTCTCGGCGAAAGCTCTGTCACGTCAGGGCTGATCGTCGAAGAGATCGCCTATGCCGATTTCAACGCAAGTTACGTGCAGCTTCTGGGCTCTCTCATGGGCGGAATGGTTGCCAAACATGCCTCCAAGGACATCGCGTCGGAATGGGTGCCCAAGGTTGTTTCGGGTGATGCGGTCATTGGCCTGGGCCTGACAGAGCCGCGCGGCGGTTCGGATGCGGCGAACCTGATTCTGAGAGCTGAGAAATCCGGCAACGGCTGGCGGCTGAACGGTGAAAAGACATCCATGAGTTTTGCCAGTCAGGCGGATGCGGCGGTCGTCTTTGCCCGTACCGGCGATCCTAACGGCGGCTCACGCGGGGTCAGCGCCTTTTTCGTCGATCTGAACCAGGAAGGCATCAAGCGCACCCATTTTGACGACATCGGCACCAAGCCTGTCGGGCGCGGGTCGGTGTTCTTTGACGATGTTTTCGTTCCGGCCGAAAATATGATGGCGGAACAGGACCGTGCCTTTGGCACGATCATGGCGGGCTTCGACTATTCCCGCGCACTGATCGGGCTGGAGTGCCTGGGGGCCGCGCAAGCGTCGGTGGATGAAACCTGGGCCTACGTTCAGGAGCGCGAGGCATTCGGAGCCCCGATCGTGCAGTATCAGGGTGTCAGCTTTCCCCTGGCCGAGGCCGAGACCCAACTGACCATGATGCGCCAGCTTTGCTATTACACGCTGGACCTGCGCGACCGTGGCCTGCCGCACACCTCTCAGGCCGCCATGTGCAAGTGGTACCTGCCCAAAACCGCCTGCGAGATCCTTCACCAGTGCCTGATCCTGCACGGACATTACGGCTACACCACCGACCTGCCCCACCACCAGCGCTACAACGATGTGCTCGGCCTGCAGATCGGTGACGGCACCGCGCAGATCCAGAAGCTGGTGATCGCCCGCGAAAAGGTCGGTCGCATGGCGCTGCAGTATGACAAGAAGGCGAAGGGAGCCGCGAAATGAGCGACCCCATCCTCGTCACTTCCGAGGGCAACACCGGCATCATCGAACTGGCCCGCCCCGAGAAATTCAATTGCCTGTCACTTGAGGTGCATGAGCGTATTTCTGTCGCGCGTGCGGAATTCGAGGCGAACCCGGATATCCGGGCGATCCTCATCCGGGCGCAGGGCAAGCACTTTTGCACCGGCGCCGATCTGGTGGAAGTGAAGGGTAAATTGAACGATCCCGCCGCGCTGGACCATTTCATCGCCTTTGGCATGAACAACCTGCGTGCGCTCGAAACCTCCTCCCTCCCTGTCGTGGTGGCAGTGCAGGGGTTGTGTCTGGCCGGCGGGATCGAACTGATGCTGGCATGCGATGTATGTTTCGCGGCCGAAAGCGCCCAGTTTGGCGATCAGCACGCGCAATTCGGGCTGATTCCCGGTTGGGGTGGCTCGCAGCGGCTAACACGGTTGATGGGGCAGCGCCGGGCGCTCGACCTGATGTTCTCGGCCCGCTGGCTCAAGTCGGACGAGGCCAAAGAGGCCGGCCTGGTCAACTACGTCGTGCCGGATGCGGATCTGCACAAGATCTCGCTGGAATACTGCCAGAAGATCGCCACCCGTTCACGTCCCGGCATCGCCGAGATGAAGCGGTTGGCGCGTGAAGGCGCGGACCTTGGTATCGACCAACAGATGCGGCTTGAGCGCGATGCCGCCGTGCGTGCACTGCCCAGCGATGACGTGGCCGAGGGCCTCGACGCATTCGAGAACCGGCGCGCCCCCAGATTCAAGGCCTGAGGACAGAACATGGATTTCACTTTGAACGACGAACAACGCCAGATTTACGAGTATGGCGGCCAGCTGGCGCAGAAGTTCGACAACGATTACTGGCTGAGACACGCGCGCAAGCACGAGTTTCCGCACGAAATGTTCCACCAGATCGCCGATGACGGCTTCCTCGGCATCATGGTGCCCGAGGAATATGGCGGCGCGGGCCTTGGCATGACCGAAATGGCCCTGTTCAT
This sequence comes from Thalassobius vesicularis, assembly GCF_004799325.1. Lineage (GTDB taxonomy): Bacteria > Pseudomonadota > Alphaproteobacteria > Rhodobacterales > Rhodobacteraceae > Thalassobius > Thalassobius vesicularis. Next base: position 144,181 of record NZ_SSMD01000008.1, on the reverse strand, counting down.
GGAAGGCACCGCCAATCACGGCATTCCGCTTTTGATGATGGTGGTCGGGCCGACCATGTCGCTGGCCCATATCGCCAGCCACGGGAGCGAATTCCACAAGAAAGAGCTACTGCCGGCCGCCTGCCGCGGTGATATCCAGTTCTGTTTCGCGATCACCGAACCGGGGGCCGGGTCGAACACGATGAAGGCCACTACGCTTGCCAAGCGTCGAGGCAACCGGTTCAGCCTGTCGGGCGAAAAGACCTTCATCACCGGGGCCGAAGTGGCCGACTACTGCCTCGTGGTGGCGCGGACCAAACCGCATACCGAGGTCAGCCGCAAGACCGACGGCTTTACCCTGTTCGCCGTCGATCTGAAGAAAAAAGGCGTCGACAAGCAGCGGGTGAAGATCTCGATCCCCCTGCCCGAGGAGCAGTGGACACTGTTCTTCGACGAGGTGGATCTCGGCCCCGAGGATGTGGTCGGCGAAGTTGACGAAGGATTCTCGATTCTGTTCGACAGCCTCAACCCCGAACGCATCATCCTGGCCGCACTGTGCTGCGGCATCGGCCGGTTCGCCCTGAACAAGGGCGTGGCCTATGCCTCCGAGCGCAATGTGTTCGGCCAACCCATCGGTGCGCACCAGGGCGTGCAGCATCCGATGGCCAAGGCGCACACAGCGGTCGAGATGGCCAGTCTGATGACCCGGCGCGCGGCATGGGAGTTCGACAACAAGCTGCCTGCCGGTGCGTCGTCGAACATGGCGAAATATGCCGCCGCCGAAGCCGGGATCGAAGCGGTCGACGCGGCGCTTCAGGCGCATGGTGGATCGGGCTTTACCGAAGATACGGGACTTTACGAAATGTACCCGCTGGTCCGCCTGCTGCGCACAGCGCCGGTGAACCGCGAACTGTGCCTGAGCTTTATCGGCGAAAAGGTCATGGGCCTGCCACGATCCTATTGATCGCCACGGCTTGGAACGGAGAACGACATGCAATTTGGAATGCGCTTCCGGCGGGAGGATGCCGCCGACAAGGTAAATGATCGCTTCTGGCACGCGATCGAGGGCACGCCGCTCGACGAGGTGCGCCGTATTCAGGAAGAGCGGCTGCGTGACCAGATGGCCTATCTCAAGTCGAATTCGACCTTCTATCAGGAAAAGTTCGCCGACGCCGGTGTCGATTTCGACGAGATTCGCAGCATCGAAGACCTGCAGAAGCTGCCTTACACCTACAAGACCGAGATCCGCGAAAGCCTTGCTGCGGAACCGCCCTTCGGCAAGCACCGCGCGGCACCAATGTCGGACATCATCCAGATGCAGGCCTCGTCGGGCACCACCGGCAGCCCCTCGTATGTGGCCCTGACCGAATCCGACGCCGAAATGTGGCACGAGATGACGGCGCGCTGCTTCTTCGCCAACGGGGTGCGACCGGGCGATATGGTGTTGCACGCGTTTTCGCTGGCCAAGGGCTTTGTCGGCGGCATCCCGGTGATGCAGGGATTGCAGTACATGGGCACGATCGATGTGCCGGTGGGGGCGGATGGCGGTGCAGAACGTCTGCTGCGCGCCTGCGCAGACACGCGGCCGCGTTGCGTGGTCGGCGCTCCGAACTTTGTTCTGCACCTGGCCGAAAAGGCTCCCGAGGTGCTGGGATGCAAGGCCAGCGAACTGGGTATCGAGCGCGTGATCGTCGGCGGCGAACCCGGCGGCGGCATTCCCGCAATTCGGGCAAAGATCGAAAAGGCCTGGGGTGCGAAATGCACCGAGATGCTGGGCGGCACCGATCTGGGCGTGACATACTGGGCCGAGTGCGACGCCCAGTCGGGTATGCACATGGTCAACATGGACTATATCATCACCGAATTGCTCGACCCCGAAAGCGGCGAAATCATCCCCTGGGAAAAAGGTGCCGAGGGCGAGATGGTCTATACCGCGCTCGGCCGCCAGGCGAGCCCGCTCGTGCGGTTCCGGTCAGGCGATTATATCGAAGTGATCGATACCGAATGCTCCTGCGGCCGCACCGGGCCGAAGATCCGCTGTACCGGCCGGACCGACGACATGCTGATCGTCCGGGGGGCCAATGTCTTCCCGTCGGCGATCAACAGCGTCATTACCGAAATGGTGCCGGACACCAATGGCGTCATGCGCATCGTGGCCGATTTCGAGGGCCACACCACGCAGGGCGCGCTGACGGTGATTGTCGAACGCGGCCCCAATCGCGATCCGGCCGATGACGTCACCCTCAAAAAGAAAATCGAGCAGCGCCTGCGCGAATCCTTGGTCTTCAAGGCCGACGTTCACCTGGTTGCGGCCGACACTTTCGAAAAACCTGGCGCCGCCAAGGTCGCCTTCGTTCTCAGGAAATATCCAGACCTGCCATGACTAGAATGAAATCCCTTCTCGACACCGCGTCGGACGACTTCCGCGCCAACGACGTGTCTTACCGCGAAAAGGTCGATGAACTACATGCCCTCCGGCTCTTACAGCGCGTCGGCGGCCCCGAAATGGCGCGCAAACGTCATGTGGACAAAGGCAAAATCCTGCCGCGCGAACGGATCGAACGACTGATCGACCCGGGCACACCATTTCTGGAACTCGGCGAGTTGGCCGGACTGAATATGCACAAGGGAGTTCCACCCGGCGCCGGCATCATCACCGGTATTGGCGTGATCGAAGGCCGTCAGTGCATGATCATCGCCAATGATGCCACCGTAAAGGGCGGCACCTATTTCGGGATCACCTGCCGCAAACACGTCCGGGCACAGAAAATTGCCTGGAAAAACCGCCTGCCCGTCATCACCCTCGTGGACTCCGGCGGTGCCTTCCTGCCCGACCAGGCCAACCTTTTCCCCGACGAAGGCCAGTTCGGCTCCATCTTTCACCAACAGATCGGCATGTCTGGCGATGGTGTGCCGCAAATCGCCGTGGTCATGGGGCCCTGCACCGCGGGTGGTGCCTATATCCCCGCGCTCTGTGACGAAGTGGTGATCGTGCGCGGTCAGGGCTTTATGTATCTAGGCGGACCGGAATTGACCTTTGCCGCAACCGGCGAAAAGGTCGAAGCCGAAGAACTGGGTGGCGGCAAGATGCATTCGTCCGTCTCCGGTGTGACAGACCATTTGGCCGAAGATGACGCCCACGCTCTGGCCATCACGCGCGAAATTGTCAGCCATCTTGGCGAAAAACCCCAACCCCGCAAGACGCCCGAAACGCCCCGTGCGCCCGCCTACCCGGTCGAAGAGATTTATGGACTCATCAGCCGCGACCCCAAGGTGCCGACCGACAACCGCGAAATCGTGGCTCGGTTGGTCGATGAGAGCGATTTTCACGAATTCAAACCGCTTTATGGCGACACGATCATGACCGGCTGGGGCCGCATCCACGGCCACGAGGTCGGTATTCTCGCAAATACAGGCGTGCTTTTCGTCGAAGCCGCACTGAAGGCCACGCATTTCATCAATCTCTGCGTCCAGCGTGATATTCCGCTGCTGTTCCTGGCCGATGTGAACGGCTTCATGGTGGGCCGCGAGGTCGAGCAGATGGGCATTGCCAAGGCTGGCGCCAAGATGATCACGGCCATGTCTTCGGCCCGGGTGCCGAAATTCACCATTATCACCGGCGGCTCCTATGGGGCGGGATACCTGGCCATGCTGGGCCGCCCGTTCCAGCCGGACGCAATGTTTGCCTGGCCGACGGGACGGTCGGCAATCATGGGGCCGGAACAGGCCGCCAGCGTGCTGGCTCAGGTCCGCGCGCAGATCAACGAACGCGAAGGCAAAAGCTGGACCCCCGAGGAGGAGGAAGCCTTCAAGGCACCGATCCGCAAGGAATACGAAGATTTTCAGGGGGCCTATAATTTTGCTTCCAACCTTTGGATCGACAGCGTGATCGAGCCCTGTGAGACCCGTGACGTCATGGCGCTGATGCTGGATGTGACATCGCGCAGACCCAAGGTCGAAACCAAATTCGGCGTGTTCAGGATGTGAGGAGCGAACCGTGAAAATCAAGACGCTTCTGATCGCCAACCGCGGCGAAATTGCCTGCCGGATCGCGCGCACTGCGCGGGCCAGCGGTATCATTCCCGTCGGCGTGCATTCGCAGGCCGACGCCAATGCCCTGCATGTCCGCGAGATTGGCAAATCTGTCTGTATCGGCGCCGGACCTGCATCCGAGAGCTATCTGAAAATCGACGCGGTGATTGCCGCTGCGCAATCAGTGGGCGCGGATGCGATCCATCCCGGTTATGGCTTTCTGGCCGAAAACCCCGATTTTGCTCGTTCGGTCGAAGCCGCCGGCATGATCTTCATGGGGCCGACGCCTGAAACGCTTGAACGTTTCGGCGACAAGGCCAGCGCCAAAGAGGCCGCCGTGGCGGCCAGCGTCCCGGTGATTTCGGGCGCCGAAGGTGCGCGGTCCGATCCCGAGCAGATTGCCGAGGAGGTGCGCCAAATGGGCCTGCCGGTGCTGCTCAAGGCGGTCGGCGGCGGTGGTGGGCGCGGACAACGGCTCGTCACTGACGAGACCACGCTGGTCGAGGACATCGAAGGCGCGCTGCGCGAAGCAAAATCCACCTTCGGCTCCGAAGGGCTGCTGTTGGAGCGTTTCCTGCCCGAGGCGCGCCATGTTGAAGTGCAGATCGCAGGTGACGGCAAAGGCCATGTGGTGCATCTGTTCGAACGCGATTGCACGCTTCAGCGCCGCCACCAGAAGGTCATCGAGGAAGCCCCGGCCTGGGGTCTGCCCCGAACGCTTCTGGACGACATCGCACGCGACGCGGTGCGCTTGGGCGAAACGCTGGACTATCGCGGGCTGGGCACGGTCGAATTTCTGGTCGCGGGTGGCGAGTATTTCTTCCTTGAGGTGAACCCGCGCATTCAGGTGGAACATCCCGTCACCGAAGCGATCACCGGGCTGGACCTTGTCGCGCTTCACCTGCGGATTGCCGAAGGCGCGGGCCTTGGACTGGTGCAGGACGATCTGACGATCAACGGCCACGCGGTCGAGGCGCGGCTTTACGCCGAAGATCCGGCGATGCAATTCGCCCCGTCGACGGGCACGCTCTCCACGCTCAGCCTGCCATCGGGCCTGCGCATCGACAGCGGCGTCGAAGAAGGCGATGCCGTCACGCCCTACTACGACCCGATGATCGCCAAGCTGATCGTGCACGCGCCCGACCGGGAAACCGCATTGGCACGTCTAGCCACGGCGCTTGATCATGTCGCGGTCGAAGGTGTCGAAACCAATCGCGCCTTTCTGACGGCGCTGGCGCGAAACCATGAATTCGAACGGATGCAGGTGCATACCCGCTGGATCGACGGCAGGCTGGATGAGCTGACACAGGCACCCGGCCTGACCCGCCCAGATCTGTGGAAGGCGACCGCTGCCATTCTCTTCGTGACCCAGTCGCGCAGCGACACAGACGCCAATCCCTGGACCAACCGTGATGCCTTTACCGGCTGGCGGCTTGGACTGGGCGGCGATGCGATTGAAGCGGGGCAGCGCGTGACGCTTACCGATTCTGACGAGGTATCCGAAGAACTGCGCGTCAGTCCTGTCAAACCGGGTGCCAAGTACACCATCCGTTCGGAGAAAGGCGAGGCGCTGATACTGTCGGCACGTGAACTGACCCCGGGCCGTTGGCGTGTCGGCGAAGGCGACACCGTCCATCTGATCGACGCGCGCCTGCACGCGGGCGTGATCGAACTGGATACGCCCGAAGGCCGCCTGGTCTTTCGGCCCGCCGCGCCCCTTGCCTTTGCCGGCGGCGATGCCGCGGCGGATCGCGCCGTGACCTCTCCGCTGACCGGCATGATTGTCGAAATCAAGGTCTCCGACGGTCAGAGCGTGGCCGAAGGCGACGTGGTCGCGGTCATGGAATCCATGAAACTTGAAATCTCGATCCGCGCAGCAGCTGCCGGCATCGCCAGCAATATATCCGTCTCGAATGGGGACATGGTCGATCGCGGCCAGGTCATCGCCGAGATCCTGCCATCCGAGGAGTGATGAAATGAGCGACTTTCCCAAATTCGTAGAATTTCGTGAAGAAGGCCCGCGTGAGGGTTTTCAGATCGAAAAGAAGATTTACCCGATCGAAGAGCGGATCGAACTGATCGACATGCTCAGCGAAACCGGCTTGAAACGCATTCAGGTCGGCAGCTTTGTCAGCCCGAAATACGTTCCTCAGATGGCGGACACCGGCGAGTTGTTCCAGCGTATCAAGCGCAAACCGGGCGTGAACTACACATCGCTGTGGCTGAACGACAAAGGGTTTCGCAAGGCCCTGACCGCGCATGAGGTCGATATCGACCCGCGTCTGCTGTTCTATCCTTCCGAAGCATTCGCCCAATCGAACAACAATTGTTCCTCGGCCGAGATGCGGGAAAAACAACGTGACTGGGTCCGTCTTTACAAGGAAGAGGGATATACCGTCGACGCGGCCTATGTGATGACCGCTTTCGGCTGCAACCTCGAGGGCCCCATCCCCCAAGAACGCATCTTGGACGATTTCCGCTTTATCCTTCAGCTATGCGAAGAAGAGAACATCCCCGTGCCGATCCTCGTGGTCGCCGACACCATGGGTTGGGGAAACCCCGAGGCGGTCAAACGGATGATCGGCGCCCTGCGCGAATTGGCGCCCGAGGCGCGCATCGGTATGCACATCCATGACACACGTGGGCTGGGGATCGCCAACGTTTATGCGGCCCTGTCGATGGGCGTGGACATGTTCGAAAGCTCCGTCGCCGGTCTTGGCGGCTGTCCTTTCGCGGGCCACGGCCACGCGCGCGCCGCAGGAAATGTCTGCACCGAGGATGCAGTGTTCCTGTGTCACGAGCTCGGCATCGAAACCGGCATTGATCTGGACAAGCTGATCGCAGCGGCGGTCAAAGCAGAAGAGATCATCGGTGTGCCGCTCATGGGCCGGGTCATGCACACCGGCGGGTTGGACAAATACCGCAAGTCACGCTGAGGGAGCAAGAAGATGACAAAAGCACTTGACGGAAAGGTCGTTCTGGTCACCGGGGCCGGCGGTGGGATCGGGCGTGATATCGCCTTGATGGCAGCCGCAGAAGGCGCCGCCGTGGTGGTTAACGATCTGGGCGCGTCGCTGAAGGGCACGGGCCAGACTGAAACCGCGGCGCAGAAAGTGGTTGAAGAAATCAAGGCTGCCGGGGGCGACGCAATCGCCGATGGCGGCAACGTCACCGATCCGGACGCCGCGCGCGCGATGATCGAGGCGGGTGTCAAGGAATTCGGCCGCATCGACGCGGTGGTGAACAACGCCGGCATCCTGCGCGACGGGTTCTTCCACAAAATGACCTACGAGGATTTCGACGCCGTTGTGAAAGTCCATCTTTATGGCGCCTTCAACACCAGCCGCGCGGCGGCCGATTATTTCCGCGAACAGGAGGGTGGCGCGCTGGTGCATATGACCTCGACCTCGGGGTTGATCGGCAATCTCGCGCAGGCGAATTACGCTGCGGCAAAGCTGGGCATCGCAGCCTTCTCGAAATCGGTGGCACTTGACCTGAAACGCTGGAACGTGCGGTCGAACTGCATCGCGCCCTTCGCCTGGAGCCGGATGATTTCCTCGATCAAGACCGACACGCCTGAACAGGTGGCGCGGGTTGAAAAGCTCAAGCAGATGACACCGGCCAAAGTGGCGCCGATGGCCTGTTTCCTGATGTCCGACAGGGCCGAAGGCGTCAGCGGACAGATCTTTGCCGTGCGCAACAACGAGATCTTCCTGTTCAACCAGCCCCGCCCGGTGCGGTCGGTGCATTCCGGCGATGGCTGGACCGCAGATGAAATCGCCGAGCGCGCTATTCCCGCGCTCAAATCGCAATTCACGCCGCTCGAAGTTTCGGCGGACGTCTTTTCGTGGGATCCGGTCTGATGGGCAAACGCAAAGAGAAAATCAGCTCCGACATCGCCTGGAGCACCGCCGACAAGATCAGCGTGCGCGGGCTTGACCTGCCCAACGAGATCCTGGGCCATATGAACCTTGGCGATCTGGCGTTCCTGCAACTGACGGGCCGCAAGGCCACGCCCGAGGAAAGCCGGGTGTTTAACGCCATCGTCATCACCCTGGTCGAACATGGCATCACGCCCTCGGCCATGGCGGCGCGGATGACCTATATGGGCGCGCCGGAATCGCTTCAGGCCGCTGTTGCCGCCGGGCTGTGCGGGCTTGGCACCGTCTTTGTCGGCTCGATGGAGGGCGCATCCAAGATGCTGTATGAGGCGCTGCCGCAGGACAGGTTGGGCACCGGGGTCGATCTGGATGCGCTTGCCGTGGAAACGGTGGAAAAATTCCGCGCCAAGAAGGCCATCGTGCCGGGGCTGGGCCATCCGGTGCACAAGCCGGTCGATCCGCGCACACCGCGGCTGTTCCAGATCGCCGCCGAGAACGGGAAATCGGGCGAATATATCGAACTGATCCAGAAGATTCAGGCCGTGGCCGAGGAAAAATCGGGCAAGATGCTGCCGATCAATGCCACCGGCGCCATCGGTGCGATCTGCTGTGAATTCGGCTTCCCCTGGAAGATCGTGCGCGGCTTTGGCGTCATGGCGCGGTCCATCGGGCTGGTCGGTCATATCCTTGAAGAAAGCGAGAACCCAATTTCCTATGAGCTGTGGCAGCGCGCCGAGGAAGAGATCCTGGAAACCTCCGGTCCGGGGGCGGCATAAGCGATGCAGACGTCAGCCCCAGACACTCACACCGATCTGCGCGATGCCTTGCGCGCACTTTGCGCGCAGTTTCCGCCAGAATATCATCGCAGGTTCGGCGAAAACGAAACCTACCCCGAGGAATTCGTCGATGCGCTGACCCGCGAGGGCTGGCTCGCCGCGATGATCCCAGAGGAATACGGTGGCTCGGGTCTGGGGTTGACGGAGGCCTCGATCATCATGGAGGAGGTGAACCGCTGCGGCGGAAACGCGGGCCATTGCCACGGGCAGATGTATAACATGGGCACGCTGCTGCGGCATGGTTCGGATGAGCAAAAGCAGAAATACCTGCCCGGCATCGCCAGCGGCGCGTTGCGCCTGCAATCCATGGCCGTGACCGAACCGACAACCGGGACCGACACCACCAAACTGAAGACCACCGCGGTCAAGAAAGGTGACCGGTATGAGATCAATGGCCAGAAGGTCTGGATCAGCCGTATCCAGCATTCCGACCTGATGATCCTGCTGGCACGCACCACGCCGCTGAGCGAGGTCAAGAAAAAGTCGCAGGGCCTGTCGATCTTTATGGTCGATCTGAAAGAGGCTATCGGCAACGGGATGGAGGTCCGCCCCATCGCCAATATGCCCGGCCACGAAACCAACGAAGTGTTCTTTGACAACCTCGAAATTCCCGCTGAAAACCTGATCGGAACCGAGGGGCGCGGGTTTTATCACATTCTCGATGGACTGAATGCCGAACGCACGCTGATCGCCGCCGAATGTATCGGTGATGGCTATTGGTTCGTCGACAAGGCCCGCGCCTATGCCGGTGACCGCGTGGTCTTTGACCGTCCCATCGGCCAGAACCAAGGCGTGCAATTCCCTATCGCCAGGTCTTATGTGAACATCGAGGCCGCCAATCTGATGCGCTTTGAAGCCTGCAGGCGGTTCGATGCTGGGCTGGATTGCGGAGCACAGGCGAATATGGCTAAGCTGCTGGCTTCGGAGGCCAGCTGGGAAGCGGCCAATGCCTGCATTCAGACCCATGGCGGCTTCGGTTTCGCACGGGAATACGATGTCGAGCGCAAGTTCCGCGAGGCGCGCCTCTATCAGGTCGCCCCGATCTCGACCAACCTGATCCTGTCATATGTCGGAGAACATATCCTCGGCATGCCAAGATCGTTCTGAAGGCTAGGATTATGGGTGAGATCGACCTTGACGCGCTGGCGCCCTGGCTGGGACGCACCGAGACTAAGGAAGATGTTCTGACGCACGGGCTGATCGACAAATTCCGCGCCACGCTCGGTCCGCATCTTTGGGACGGAGCGGGCGATGTCCCGCTGGGAATTCATTGGTGCCTTGCCCTTGATACCGTGCCAGCGACCGCCCTGTCAGAAGACGGCCATGCCGCGAGGGGTGGATTTCTGCCCCCTGTTCCGCTGCCCGCCCGCATGTGGGCTGGCGGCGATGTTACGCATATCGCGCCGCTGAAAATCGGCGAAACCATCACCCGACGCTCTTCGATCAGGGATATTGTGGCCAAGCAGGGCCGTAGTGGACCATTGGTCTTTGTGACCGTCGAACATGAGTATCTGAGTGGCAACCGGCTTTGTATCCGGGAGCAGCAAACGATCGTTTATCGTGAGATTTCCGCCCCTCGGACGGTCGAGAGCGCACCTGACGCGGGTGACCCCGCCACGCTCAGATCGATCCTGACCCCGGATCCTGTTCTGCTGTTTCGCTATTCGGCGCTGACGTTCAATGCCCATCGCATTCACTATGATTACGTCTACGCCACCGAAACCGAAGCCTATTCCGGGCTTGTTGTGCATGGCCCATTGCAGGCCACGCTGCTTCTGAATCTGGCGGCGGATGCGTTGAAAACATCGCCCCACCGGTTTTCGTTCCGCGGCCTCGCGCCACTCACCCTGCCCTGCGAATTGCAACTGCACAATGAAGAGACCGGCACCTCCGGGACAGTCTGGTGTCAGGATCAAAACGGTCTTCGAAGCTTTTCCGCAGAGTACGCGGCTGTCTGATCGGTTTCCTTTGGTAGCGGATTCAGTTGTTGACCAATTTTTCTAACATCTGTTAGGCTGCGCGGAGAGACTTGGTAAAATAGACCAGGCAAACCTCTGAATTAAGAGGTGGGAGGAGGAACGATGCGAGGAAAACTCGTAACCAACGGAAAACCGTGCGGTCAGGCTATGCGTGCCTCCATGAGGTGTTGGGGAAAAGCACGGGTTGTAACATGACCACGAATAACGGGCACGTATCGTCACCGCTTGCGGTGCGTGGCGCAACTTTGAAATTTGGCGGTGTGACCGCGCTCGACGATGTGAGCATCTCCGTGGCCGACGATGAATTGCTTGCAATTATCGGTCCGAATGGTGCCGGAAAAACATCACTTCTGAACGTGACTGCGGGCTTCTACCGTCCGCAGAAGGGCCGTGTCGAATTGTCCGGGCAGGACGTGACCGGCCTGCGTGTTGACCAGATCGCCCGGCGCGGTCTGGCGCGGACGTTTCAGGGCACCCATCTTTTTGCCGGGCAGACGGTGGTGGAAAACATTATGATCGGCCGCCACATGCTGATGAAATCGAATGTAGTCCAGGCCTTTTTCCAGTTCGGTCCCGTGATGCGCGAGGAATCGGAACATCGTGAAGCCGCAGAGGAGATCATCGATTTTCTCGAGATCGAGGCAATCCGCAACCGGCCCGTGGGCACGTTGGGGTATGGGTTGCGCAAGCGTGTCGATCTGGGCCGTGCATTGGCGCAGGAACCGTCGATCCTGCTGATGGATGAACCGATGGCCGGCATGAACTCGGAGGAAAAAGAAGACCTGGCGCGCTTCATTCTCGATGTGCGCGAGGCGCGCAAGATTCCGGTAGTTCTGGTGGAGCACGACATGGGCGTCGTGATGGACCTTGCCGACCGGATCGTGGTGCTGGATTTCGGGCGGGTCATCGCCGAAGGCACCCCGGAAGAAATCCAGAAGGACCCGGCTGTCATAAAGGCATATCTGGGGTAGCGGCATGGTCAAACAACGGACAGCAATGGTCTTTTCGGACCCAGCAGTGACACATAGCGAAACCCTGCCGCAGGTTTTGCTCGCGCGAGCGACATCCACACCGACCAACCTCGCCGAACGGCACAAGCGCCTGGGCATCTGGCGTGAATTCACCTGGGCCGATGTTCTTGACAGGGTTCGCGCCCTGGCTCTCGGGTTGGAGAACCTGGGCTTGTCGGCTGGCGAATCCGTCATGATGATTGGCGAAAACGAACCCGAACATTTCTGGGCTGAATACGCCGTCCAGTCGTTAGGCGGCAAAGTCCTGTCTGTCTATCCGGATCAAAACGCTGAAGAGATTCTGTATCTGGCCGAAGACTCGCAAACGCGGATTTTTCTGGCGCAGGATCAGGAGCAGGTCGATAAATGCATCGAGATTGCGGGCAAGTACTCGGGCGCCCTGGCGGTCGTTTACTGGGACGATTCCGGTCTGTGGGGCTATGATCATCCCCTGTTGCATTCGTTTGAAAGTGTGAGCGCGGCAGGGCGTCAGATCCACGCCAAGGAACCCGCCAGATTTGAAGAACACGTAAAACGTGGACGGGCGGACGATACCGCCTTGCTGTCCTATACCTCGGGTACCACGGGAAAACCCAAGGGCGTTGTCATCAGCCATCGCTACCTGTTCGACAATTGCTCGCGGGTGATGGGGGCAATCGAAATCGCGCCGGGCACCGAATACCTGACCTACATTTCGCCGGCCTGGGTCACGGAACAGATTTTCGGCCTGTCGATCGGTTTGATCGCGCCCATGGTCGTCAATTTCCCCGAAGGCCCTGAAGACGTACTGACCAACATTCGCGAACTGGCGGTCGACGCACTGGTGTTCAGCCCGCGCCAGTGGGAAAATCTCGCCTCCATCGTTCAGGCCCGGATGCTGGGGGCGGGCAAAATCCGCAATGCGATGTACAACTGGGGCATGAAGGTCGGCCACGACGTTTATGTGGAACGGCTGGAGGGGCGTAGCCCCAGCCTTGCCGCACGCCTGCAGCTTCCCTTTGCCGAAGCTCTGGTGCTGCATCACCTGCGCGACAATCTTGGCCTTGGTAAGGCCAAAAACGCAATGAGCGGCGGCGCCCTGATGGCACCTGACGTCTTTCGTATGTTCCACGCGATGGGGGTTAAGCTGCGCAACGTGTATGGCGCGACCGAAATCGGCCTTCTGACCGCGCATGTCGGCGAAAGCTATCAGCTGGAAACCAGCGGCAGCTGGATGCAAAGCAACACGAACTACGGCGAACCGCTGGAATACAGGGTCTCGGACGAAGGGGAGCTTCAGGTGCGTGGCGGATCGGGCTTCGGCGGCTATCACGGCAAGCCCGAAAAGACCGCAGAGGTGCTGACCGAAGACGGTTGGTACAAGACCGGTGATGCGGTCTCGATGACCGACGACGGCGAGCTATTGTTCTTTGACCGTGTCAAGGACATGCGCCGCCTGGCAAACGGTCACAGCTATCCGCCGCAGTTCATCGAAACGCGGTTGCGGTATAGCCCCTTCATCAAGGACCTCATGACATTGGGCGACGAACGCCGGAATTTCGTCAGCGCGCTTATCAATATCGATATGGAAGTTCTCGGGCGTTGGGCGGAAGAGAACAAGATCAGCTTTTCGACCTACACCGATCTGTCGCAGAAACCCGAAGTTCTGGACCTTATCAAAGGCGAAGTGGCGCGCATCAATGCGCTCCTGCCCGAAGGCTCGCGCGTGGCACGTTTTGCGAATTTTCCCAAGGAACTCGACCCGGATGAAGGCGAGTTGACCCGCAGCCGAAAGCTTCGCCGGGCCTTTCTGGAGGAACGGTATGCCAAGCTCGTCGAGGCGATCTATGCTGGCGATGACGAGACAGATCTCGAAATCGCTGTGACCTATCAGGACGGTCGTCAAGGCGTTCTCAAGACCACGGTTCGCGTGTCGGATGTTGAAAACGCATCGAAGGCTGCCAAGCGGCAGTCCAAATCTTAAAGGAGGTCGGCGACAATGGTCTATTTCATCAATGACATCATTACCGGGGCTTTGATCGGCCTTCTGTATTCGCTGGTGGCCATGGGCTTTGTTGTGATTTACCGCGCCAGCAAGGTGTTCAACTTCGCGCAGGGCGAGCTTGTGATCATCGGCGGGTTCATCGTCTGGTTCACAACGATGCAAGCGGGGCTTAGCCTTTGGTTGTCGATACCCCTTTCGCTGGTTCTGGCCGGGCTGGTCGGGTACGCAATCGAACGGATTTTCCTGACAAAGCTGATCGGTGAATCGGTTTTCTCGATGGTCATGGTCACCGTCGGCCTTTTGATCCTGCTGCGCGGTTTGGTGCTGCTTGTGTTCGGTCCCGCGGTAAGACCCTTCCCGATCATTTTTCCGCTGAAACCCTTGTTCCTCGGCGATATGTTGATCCCGATGAACCTCCTGATAGGTGGGATCATCACCATTGTCGCGGCCGTCGGCCTGTCGTGGTTCTTCAACCGGACCCGGTCCGGCCTCCGTATGACCGCTGTGGCGGAGGACCACGTCGTAGCTTCCTCGATGGGCATTTCGGTGAAAGGCTCGATTGCCGTTGCCTGGGTTCTCGGGGCAATCCTGTCCACAATTGGTGCGATGATCTTTCTCAGCGGCAAATCGCTGACCTTCCTGGCCTCGGATATCGGGTTCGCGGCCCTGCCGGTGGCGCTCTTTGCCGGGCTGGAATCCATCGGCGGGCTTATCTTGGCAGGAATAATCATCGGCATCGCGCAGAGCTTGACCACCAACTACCTTGATCCGTTGATCGGTGGCTCGCTCGGCAGTGTCGTTCCATATATCATAATGCTTGCCATTCTGCTGATCCGGCCGACCGGCCTGTTCGGCTGGCGCACAATCGAACGGGTGTAATCCATGGATCCTTCTGGCGTATTCCCGACAAGCTATCGCAGTGACAGACGTTTGATCCGAACGCGCTGGCAGTTTCTGGCCCTCGTCGTATTCATGGCTCTACTGCTGTTGGCGCCTTACCTGGTGAGCAGCCGTATCATCGCTATCCTGAATATGATGATGATCAGCGCCGTCATCGCCGTCGGGCTTCAGATCTGCACCGGCTATGCGGGCCAGATCAACCTGGGTCAGGCGGCGTTCATGGGGGTCGGCGCCTATACGGCCTCGATACTGGCCTCGAAGACCGGCCTTACGTTTCTGCTGACCATTCCTCTGGCCGGGCTCTCGGCTGCGCTGTTCGGCTTTCTCTTTGGCTTGACCGCGGCGCGGATCAAGGGGTTCTATCTGGCACTGACCACGATTGCAGCTCAGTTCCTGTTCCACTTTGCCGTATTGAACCTGCCGTCAACCTGGCTGGGTGGATCGAACGGTATCACCGTGCCCCCGGCCGAGCTTTTCGGGCTGCGATTTGTCAGCGAATCTTCGCAGTTCTATCTGAATTTCGCCGTGACCGCGATCATGGTGGCGGGCGCGTTCGGGATCGTTCGGTCACGCTTCGGCCGTGCCTTCGTGGCGGTCAGGGATGATGACGTGGCCGCGGGTATAATGGGGATCAATGTCGCGGCCACAAAGGCAAATGCCTTCCTGATCGGCGCTTTCTATGCGGGCGTCGGCGGGGCGCTTTGGGCCTATCTGATCCGCTTCGTGGGGGTAGACCAGTTCACCCTGTTTCACTCGATCTTCTTCGTCGCGATGATCATCGTCGGCGGGATGGGTTCAATCGTGGGGGCCCTGATCGGCGTCTTCATTATCCGCATCATCCAGGAAATTATCGCGACGGTCGGCCCCAATATCGCCGACTCGGTATCATTCCTTGGCGGTGACATCGTGTTCGCTGGCATGAATGTCGTTCTTGGCGGCGTGATCGCATTGTTTATGATCCTCGAACCCAAGGGGCTGATGCACCGCTGGAACATCCTGAAGTCGTCATACCGTATCTGGCCGTTTCCTTACTGAGAAATAGAGCGGCTCTAAACCTGGGAGGAAGAATATGACTTACCAATCGAATCGAGGTCTTCGCGGCTTACTGGCAGCGGCTGCCTTGGCGGCCGCGGCGACCATGCCTTTGAAGGCGCAGGCCGAAGAGACCTATAATCTCGCCCTGCTGTCGGACTTTTCCGGCCCTTATGCTGACATCATGCCCATCCTGGCAGGCGGACGCGAAGCTGTGTTCACCTGGTGGAATGAAACCCGCGGCAAGGAACTTGGCGTCACGCTGAACTACAAAAACTACGAAACCCGCTATGACGCGGCACAGGTGGCAAGTCTCTGGCCCGGGATCAAATCGGAACTGGACCCGATTGCGGTTGTCGGCCTCGGCGGGCCTGACGTCGCGGCCCTTTCCGAACGCCTGCCGGAAGACAAAATCCCGATGTTCATGGCCACAGCGGCCTACGGTTTTGCCTGGCAACCGGATGCCTGGATTTTCAACCCACGCCCGACCTATTCGCACGAAAGTGTCGGCTTTCTGAACTGGATGCGTGAACAGCGCGGAGGAGACGAACCGCTCAAGGTTGCGATCCTCGCCTCCGAAGCATCGCCTGCCTATGTCGACATGGCAAAGGGCCTTGAACTCTATGCCGAAGAGCACCCCGAGGAGATCGACCTCGTCGAGGTCATCTATACCGAAGTTCAACCCACCGATCTGACGGGGCAAATGCGCCGCGTTGTACGAGCCGGGGCCGAGGCGCTGGTAATCCAAACGAACACCTCTATCGTGGTTGCCGCGAAACGTGGGCTGCAGGCCAACGGGGCGAACATCCCGATCATGATGAGTTCGCATAACGGGCTTCCAGCCTCGGGTGGCGCGCTTGGCGGGCTTGAGCAAATGGAGGGGGACTTTGAAGCCTACGGCATGGCGATTGCGGCCGATGAGGACACTCCCGCGCGACAATTCTACGAGACATTGGTTGCCGATTACGGACTCGAAGCACCTTGGAACGTCGTGACCGCAATGGGCGTATCTCAGGGTCTCTATACCGTGACCGTGATCGATCACGCGATCGAGGCGAACGGCGCCGAGGGCCTGACCGGAGAGATGGTACGTGAGGCGCTTTTTGCCAAACCGATCACCACCGAAGAAACCCATGGGTTCCTGCCGACCTTGTCCTTTACGCCAGAAGCACCGTTCCCATTGGAAGGCCTCAAAGTGAATGTGGGCACCGTCAAAGATGGGAAAATCACCATCGCGGCAACGGGTGTCGACGTTCCGCAAGTTGAGAAATGGTGAATTAATCCGGGCGCCGCAGTCGCGGCGCCCGTTCTGATCCTTAGCCCCGGGCAATATGACCATGCTGGAACTCAACAACGTAGAGGTGACATATTCCGACGTCATCCTGGCGCTCAAAGGCGTGTCCATGACAGTCCGTGCGGGACAATGTGTTGCTCTGCTCGGTGGCAATGGCGCAGGAAAAAGCACGACGCTTAAAGCCATCTCGGGAACGCTCAAATCCGAGGATGGAACCGTTTCGGCGGGGTCCATCGTTCTGGACGGAACTCCCATTCAGAACATGGAAGCCTCGGAAGTCGTGAAGAACGGTCTCATCCATGTGATGGAAGGGCGGCGCGTTTTGCGGCATCTGACGTCAGAGCAAAACCTGATCGTCGGCGGGCACATGGTGCCCAACTCCGCCGAGCTGAAAAAGCGCCTGGACCATGTTTACACCTTGATGCCCCGGCTTGCGGACCTGCGCAACCGCACCTCTGGCTTCATGTCTGGTGGCGAACAACAACTGCTGCTGATCGGCCGGGCCATGATGGCCAGCCCCAAGATCATCGCGATCGACGAACCGTCGTTGGGATTGGCCCCGATGATGGTCCGGGATGTTTACGAAGTGCTCAAGCAGCTCAAGTCAGAAGGCACGACCTTCTTCCTGGTCGAACAAAACAGCGCCGCGGCGCTATCGATCGCCGACTATGCCTATGTGATGGAGAACGGCCGGATCGTGATGGACGGCCCTGCCGACAAGCTCGCTGACAACGAGGACATCAAGGAATTCTATCTCGGCGTAACCGCATCGGGCGAGCGCAAAAGCTATCGAGATATCAAACACTATCGCCGCCGGAAGAGATGGCTGGGATAGAAAGGAGCGAAGATGAGTAACCTGCTTTCCATCAAAGGTCGTACCGCATTTGTAACCGGAGCGGGGCAAGGCGTTGGTCGGCAAGTCGCGCTTTATCTGGCGGAACACGGAGCCGGTGCCATCGTTGTCAACGATTTTCACGCCGAACGGGCCGAAAGCGTTGCCGCGGAAGTGGAGGCAGCGGGTGCAAAGGCTCTGCCGCTCGCCTTCGACGTCTCGGATTTCGACGCGGTTGGCGCGGCGTTTGCCGAAACGCAGACCACATTTGGCGGCGTGGATATTCTGGTCAACAATGCGGGCAACGCCGGGCCGACATCGCGGCTCGACGATCTGGTCCCTTTTTGGGAATCCGATCCCGATGAATGGCGCCGCTGGATGGCCACCAATTTCGATGGGGTGCTGAACTGCACCCGTCACGCCATGCCGTTGATGGTTAACAGTGGCTATGGGCGCATTGTGACCGTCATTTCCGACGCCGGCCGTGTCGGTGAACCGCATCTGGCGGTTTATTCCGGGGCCAAGGCCGGTGCGGCCGGCTTCATGCGGGCAATTGCAAAAGCCGGTGGTCGGTTCGGGATCACCGCGAATTGCGTCGCCTTGGGGGGCACAAGAACTCCGGCTGTCGCCGACCTGATCCCGGATGCAGAGACCGAGAAGCGGGCATTGTCGCAGTACGTGATCCGCCGTCTGGGCGAGCCGGAAGACCCCGCCGGAATGATCCTGTTCCTCTGCTCGGATGCTGCCAGCTGGATCACCGGACAGACCTATCCAGTGAATGGTGGGTATTCGTTTGCCTGCTAGAGTAGACATCGACCAACCGCCGCCTCTAGGTGGCGTCGTCCGAAAAAACGCTGTCATTATCTGCCCCGAGTTCAGGGGGCAGATTCGGTGTTGCGGTTTCGAAGCCATCAAATTTCAACGGCTGGACAATAAAAGTCTCGGCCTTGCCGCCGTCATGCGTAATCTTGCGCAGCAGCTGGCGCGCACGCACATGGGGGTCGTCCAACGTTTCGACCAGGGAATTGACCGGACCCCATGGCACCCCCGCCTTATCCAGAAGGTCGCCCCATTCGGCGCGCGTCTTGCCAACCAGAATCGCCGCGATTTCTTCGCGCAGCGCGGCCTTGCGGGCGACACGGTCGCGGCCTGTCAACGGCGCAAGATCCGCCCTGTCGATCACATCGCAGAACGGTTTCCAGAACCAGTCCTCATGCGCGATGGACAAGGTCAAGAGCTTGCCGTCTTTGCAGGTGAACACGCCATAGCCCGGCTCGGCGATAAATTCGCCCAGCGGTGTTCCATTGGCGGCGGGAACGAGGAATGCGGTCAACATCGAAACCACCGCATCCGACATGGACACGTCCACGTAACGCCCCTGCCCTGTGCGCTGGCTCGACACCACCGCCGACAGGATTGCGATCGCGGCGAACAACGCCGCGCCAACATCCGCAAGGGGGATCGGCGGCACAGGGCCGGGCTGCTTTGCATCGGCCTGATCGGCCAGCAAACCGCCAACCCCTTCATAGCTCAGGTCATGGCCAGCCCTGTCACGATAGGGGCCGTCCTGCCCGTAACCCGAAATCGATACATAAACCAGCCGCGAGTTGACACTACGCATGTCCTCGAAACCGGCACCCAAGGCCGCAAGCTTGCCAGGGCGGAACCCTTCGACGATGACATCCGATTCCTTGGCCAGTTCGCGAAACCGTGCCAGCCCCTCGGCCGATTTCAGATCCAACGCAACGCTGCGCTTGCCTCGGTTCAGTGCCCGGAACAAGGGCGGAAATTGCCGGGCCGGATCACCGATGCCCGGGCGTTCAATCATGATCACCTCGGCTCCCATGTCGGACAACAGCATTGTGGCATAGGGACCGGGAAACTGTTCGGCAAGGCTGAGGATTTTCAGGCCGGCCAGGGGTGCAGTGCTCATATCAATCTCCAGTTCTTTTGTTTTCCACGTGCGGGTCCGCCCGAGTGCAGCGTAAATCGCCGCAAAAGACAAGGCGAAAAACCAATAATATGTATAATTATCAGGAGCTTAGCATGAGTGAGGCAAAGCAGACGCTATTCGTTGAGCGGGTCGCAAAAACTGAATGGATTACCTTCCAGCGCACCGAACAGCTCAACGCAATGTCAACGCAGATGCTGCGCGAGATGGCGGCAGCACTGGAATCGGCGCTGGCCGACGATGGGGTGCGTACAATTGTCCTGACCGGCTCTGGCCGGGCATTCTGCGCCGGTGCCGATCTGAAAGAAGTTGCTGGCGCCAAACATGCACCAGGCGAGCCGGATCTTCTGGA
Source organism: Thalassobius vesicularis (assembly GCF_004799325.1). Classification (GTDB taxonomy): domain Bacteria; phylum Pseudomonadota; class Alphaproteobacteria; order Rhodobacterales; family Rhodobacteraceae; genus Thalassobius; species Thalassobius vesicularis. Next base: position 124,119 of record NZ_SSMD01000008.1, on the reverse strand, counting down.
TCTTGTCGATCACACGTTTGGGCTTATGCGACATGGCCCGAAACCGGTGATCGCCGCAGTGAACGGGCTGGCGATGGCGGGCGGTTTGGAAATGGTGATGGCCTGCGATCTGGTCTTTGCCGCCGAAAGCGCGCAACTGGGCGACGCACATTCCAACTTTGGCGTCTTTCCCGGGGCCGGCGGTGCGGCGATCCTGCCGCGTAGGATTGGCCTGAACCGCGCGAAATACCTGCTGTTCTCGGGCGAGAACGTTTCGGCACGGGACATGATGGACTGGGGACTGGTGAACAAGGTCGTCGCGGACGAAGACCTGCGACAAGCGGTGCAGGCCTTTACCGACAGGCTGGCAGAAAAAAGCCCGGCGGTCTTACGCCGCATGAAGACGGTTTCCAATCGGTCGCTGGACGTGGACGAAACCGCCGCGCTTTCCGAAGAGATGCTGAACCTGCGCGCGCACATGCGATCCTGGGACATGCACGAGGGTCTGTCGGCGTTCAATGAAAAACGAAAACCGCAGTTTCGCGGATACTAGGTCAGGAGGACAAACGATGCAGGACATTTACATCGTTGGCATCGGGATGACGCCGTTCGGAAAGTTCCGGGACAAAACCATCAAGGACATGACCGGCGAGGCCGTCGCCGCCGCGCTTTCCGATGCCCGAGTGACGGCAGATCGTATCGACGGCGCATTCTTCTCGAATGCGGTGCAGGGCCACATGGAGGGCCAGCACATGATCCGCGGCGAAATCGCGCTGCGTGAAATGGGCATTCAGGGCATTCCGGTGGTGAATGTCGAAAACGCCTGCGCCAGCGCCTCGACCGGGTTCAAACTGGCAGTCGATTTCCTCAAGGCCGGCAATGGCGACTGCTGTCTCGCCGTGGGCGCCGAAAAGATGTATTCTGACGACCGTGCGTTGATGTTTTCGGCCTTCGACAGCGGCTGGGACGTCAGCAACAGCGAAGAGGTCGCGCAACGGCTGGCCGATCTGGGTGCAGGGGTCGAGGAACCCGAAGGATCGAAATCGCCCAAGCCCTACAGCGTGTTCATGGATGTCTACGCAGGCTTCGCCCGGCTGCACATGAAGACCTTTGGCACAACTCAGGAACAGTTCGCCGCCGTCGCCGCCAAGAACCATGCGCATTCCGTGCATAATCCACTGGCGCAATACCGAGAAGCCATGAGCGTCGATCAGGTATTGGCCGCGCCGCCGATCACCTATCCGCTGACCCTGCCGATGTGCGCCCCGATCTCGGACGGGGCCGCTGCGGCCGTTTTATGCACCGGCGAGGGGATAAAACGTCTGGGCCTAGATCCCGCGCGCGCGATCAAGGTCAAGGCCGCGATCCTGCGCTCGGGCACCGATCGTCCGCCGGAAGATTACAAGAACCACCTGACCCGGCTTGCCGCGCTTGAGGCCTATGAACAGGCCGGGATCGGCCCCGAGGATATATCGGTGGCCGAAGTGCATGACGCCACGGCCGTGGGCGAAGTGATCCAGATCGAGAACCTCGGATTTGTCGAATTCGGCGAGGGCGGTCCCGCCAGTCTGCGCGGCGAGACAAAGATCGGCGGACGCATTCCGGTGAACCCCTCGGGCGGGTTGGAATCCAAGGGCCACCCGGTCGGTGCCACAGGGATAGGGCAGGTTTTCGAACTGGTCACGCAACTGCGCGGCGAAGCTGGCGCGCGCCAGGTCGAAGGGGCAAAGAATGCCATCGCCGAAAACGGCGGGGGGTTGCACGGGGTAGAAGAAGCGGCCGCCTGCGTCATCATTCTGGGCCGTTGAAACAAGGAGACGAACCATGGAAAACGTGATCGCCGCCGCTCAGGCAATCTATACAGATGAGCAACGCATGTTGCTGGAAAACTTCCGCAAGATGGCCGAGGCAGAGTTCGCGCCGCTGGCCGAGAAATACGAGAACCTCGGCCACCCCCCCGATGCGAAAACCCTGAAGTCCCTGTTCGCCAAGGTCGAGGAATTCGGGCTGATCAGCGGCCTGATCCCCGAAGAGGAAGGCGGTGCCGGAATCGACCGCATGACCTATGGCATCCTATACGAGGAACTGGCCCGGATATGGGCCGATCTGGCAATCGCGGTGCTGATTCAGGGTCATGCCGTGTTCGCGGTCAACCTCTTGGGAAATGTGGCGCAGAAAGAGGCCTATCTGAAGCCGCTCCTGCGCAGCGAACGGATCTGTGCCACCTGTATTTCCGAACCAGAGGTCGGTTCGAACGTACGCGAGGTCAAGACACGTGCGGACCGAGAGGGCGATAAGATTTTCGTCACTGGCCAGAAGCTCTGGATTTCCAATGGGGCCCAGTCGGATTTCGCCATCGTTGTCTGCAATCTGGACGACGGTATTTCCATGGTCATCGTCGACCGCGACACCGGCAACTATGAGAGCCGCGAATTGCGCAAGATGGGACTTGTCGGTGCATCGACCTGTGAATTGTTTTTCGACCGGGCGGAAACCACCGCCGAGCATGTTCTGGGTAATGCAGGCGGCGGCCTGTTCCAGACGTTGAAACTGTTTGAGAGCGCGCGTGTGTTTGTTGGCCTGACCAGCATCGGCATTGGTCAGGCGGCATTGGAATGTGCGGTCAAATATGCCCAGGAACGCGAGCAGCATGGCAAGCCGATTGGCGGGCACCAGTTGATTCAAGGCTACCTGGCCGACATGGCCACGCACCTGGATGCCGCGCGCCTGTTGTGCCAGCGCGGGCTGCAACTTCTGGACCTGGGCGTGCGCTGTGACACCCAGACCTCGATGGCGAAATGGTATGCAACCGAAATGGCCGTCGAAATCGCCGGCAAAGCGGTGCAGATCCACGGCGGCAACGGCATCACCAAAGAGTTCGACGTTGAACGGCACTTCCGCAATGCAAAGGTCATGCCGATTCCCGATGGCACCACCGAAATCCAAAAACTGGTCATCGGGCGCAACCTGACCGGGCTTAACGCGTTCTGAAATCGTGACTCTAAGAATTGCGGCCGGGGATTCCCGGTCGCCTTATCGTAGGCCCCCGGTCCGGGGGGGGCGGCCAACGGATCATGCCCCAACCGGCGCTGCGGGACGCGTTTGATCAATGCCTGTCCCGCGTCAGTGGCAAAAAACTCACGGTTCAGGTCGGTTTCGATATAACCGGGGCAGATGGCATTCACCCGGATGCCATGCCGCGCCCATTCAAGCGCCAGAGACCGGGTCAGTTGAATCAGCCCTTCCTTGGACGCGGCATAGGCGGACACATGGCTGGCCACCCGTGTGCCCAGAAACGAGGCGACATTGACGATACAGCCCCCGCGTCCGGCATCAATCATCGCTTTGGCGGCGATACGTGCGACATGAAATGCGCCCTTGAGATTTGTGTCTATGATCGCGTCGATTTCGGCCGGCCGGTGTTCCAATGCGGGAAGAGATGCCGTCGTTCCGGCATTGTTGATGACAGTGTCAAAGACCCGTCCCTTCAGCGCGGCTTCCACCGACTTCGGGTCCGCCACGTCCATCTCTATCACATCGGCCTGCCCCCCTTCCGCCGCTATCTTTGCGGAAAGCTCAGACAAGCGGGCGACGCGGCGGGCGGCCAATGTGACGTCGACATCCTGCCCCGCCAGCAGTTCGGCGAAATGCTCGCCCAATCCCGAAGATCTGGCGGACGACTATCAATTCATCCCGGGCCAGTACGTCACGCTGCGCCGTGCCGATGATATCGATGGTGTGCGGCGATGCTATTCGGTCAGCTCCGGCCGAGACGATGGCGAGTTGCGCGTTCTGGTCAAGCTGCTGGAAGGCGGAGCGTTTTCCTCTTTCGTTCATAGCGAACTGCCACCGGGCACCGAACTTGATGTCATGACGCCCGAAGGCACATTCGGATCAAAGATACGACAAGGCGGACCACGCACCTATCTCGCCCTGGCCCCGGGCAGTGGAACTACTCCAATCATTTCGATCATCCGCTCGGTGCTTGCCACCGAGGCCGGGGCCAACTTCATCCTTTTTTACGGCAGTCGAACGCTAAGTTCCATCATCTTCCGCGACGAATTGAACGATCTCAAGGATACCTATCCCGGACGGTTCTCTCTTTTTCATACACTGACGCGCGAAGGCACCGATTCCCCACTATTCTCGGGCCGGCTTGATGCGGAAAAGCTGCGCAAGTTCTCCGGTGCCCTGTTCGCTCCGGCAGAAATAGAAGATGCTTTTCTTTGCGGCCCCGCCGAGATGATTCAGGAACTCAAGACCGCGCTCCGCGACCTAGGCGTTGAAGAGAACCGTTTTCATGACGAGCTGTTCGCTCCCGCCGATGCTGACAATACCGCCACCGTCACGCTTGCGCCGCTTACGGCGGAAGCCGCCACTGGAGAAGGAGTTCAGGTCACGGCGATCCATGATGGCACCGCCCGCAGCTTTGTGATGACACCTGATCAGGAAAGCGTGGTCTCCGCCGCCGCAGCAGGTATCGAACTACCCTATTGCTGCAAGGGCGCAATGTGTTCCACCTGCCGCGCCAAAGTTATCGAAGGCGAGGCAGAGATGACGCTGAACTATGCTTTGGAGCCTTGGTAGTTGAAGGAGAACTTTGTCCTGACCTGCCAGGCCCGTCCGAAAACCAAAAAACTGACAGTCGATTTCGACCACGTTTGACCTGTGCCGCTTTCCGCGACACCCCACGGGCGCGCGGGGCCGGGATCCCCAAGACCTTCGCCAAGTTGAAAGTCTTGGGTCCACGAAAACCCGCGTGCCAGTGTCGGCTAAAAGGTCTGATTCAGGCAAAGCGCACAGAACCCGATCTCAGCGGTCTTTTTGGTTGACGATCAGTTCTGCATTTTCGGGTAGTTCCGAAACAATGTTCACCTCGTCAGCACGAATTCGTGCATGCAGTTTGAAGGTATCAGCGGCGGCTGCTTCTGCGGCGGAAGCGTCGGCACCGTCTTCCAGCACAAGCGAGAGGCGGATCATGTCGCGATCGTTCTCGCGCGTTACCACGGCCTGCGCGGCCTTTGCGCCCGGCGTGCCGATGACAACTTCTTCAACCACGCGCGGATAAACGAAAATCTCGCGCACTTTGACCGCTGCCCCGACCCGTCCCTGCAATGCTGAAATCCGGCTGACGGTGCCATCCGCGTTGCTTTCCAGGGCAAAGGCGCTGTCGCCGGTGCCGAACCGGATCATCGGCCAGGTGGCATCGCGCGCGGTCACGACAACCTCGCCAGGTTCGCCATGAGCGACCTGTTCGCCGCTGACCGGATCGCAGATCTGCACCACGCGGTCGGGATGAACCAGGTAGCCTTCGCCGCCATCCTCATAGGCGACAAGGCCCAGATCGGCGGTGGCATAGGCGGCCCAGGTGGACACGCCGTATTCGGCCTCGATCCGGCGGCGCTTGGCCATCCAGTCGCCCATCTCACCGCCGAGGAAGGCTGTCTTCACCTTCCATGCGTCGCGGCCATAGGTTTCGATCACCTTGTCCGCCAGCGTCAGGAAAAACGCGGTCGAAGCGCAGATCGAAGTCACGCCGGTTTCGGCGATGATCTGTGCCTGAAGCTCCGTATTGCCGACGCCTCCGGGGATCACCGTGGCGCCTGCGGCCTGTGCCGCTTCGTCGAACAAAAGCCCCGCGGGCACCAGATGATACATCCAGGTGTTCAGGATGATATCCCCCGGCCCCACGCCTGCCGCCTTGAACAGCCGGTCAAGGCCGTGGCCGCCACCGTCCGAAAGGGCCGGTTCGAAAATCGGGCCGGGGGACACGTAGATCCGCCCGACATCCTTCAGATCCGAGGCCAGGAACCCGCCAAAGGGCGGGTTCTCGCGCTGGATCTTCAGAAGCTCTTCTTTTTTCATCACTGGAAGACGCGAGAGGTCCGCCACCGATGTGACAGCTGCCGGATCGAATCCGGCAGCCGTAAATCGCGATTTCAGGCCAGGAGCTTTTTCGGCCGCAGCGGCATAGGCTTGAGCTATATCTTTGTAGATATCATCAGACATTTCCATGCCTCCTCGTCCAATCGGGCGTTAAAGCGGGCAGTCCTTACGGAAGTTCGGCGCGCGCTTCTCGCGGTGCGACAACACACCTTCCTTGACGTCCTCGCTCATGAAGCCAAGCATCTCCAGCGCGGTCGACGCATCAAAGATCGGCCCGGCCTGGCGCAGCCAGTTGTTCAGCGAATACTTGGTCCAGCGAATCGCGCTTTGCGAGCCGTTGGCCAGTTCGACGGCTGTATCCAGCGCGATCTGCTGCAGCTCGTCATCCTCGACGCACATTGATACCAGACCGATACGCTCGGCCTCTTCGCCCGACACCGGCTTGCAGGTCATCAGATAGTATTTCGCCTTGGCCATCGAGGTCAGCAGCGGCCAGATAATCGCCGCGACGTCACCGGCGGCAACACCAAGGCGGGGATGACCATCGACAATCTTGGCCTTCTTTCCGGCGATCGAGATGTCGGCCAGGATGGCAACCACAAGGCCTGCGCCGGCCGCAGGGCCATTGATCGCGGAAATGATCGGCTTGTTGCAGTTGATGATGTTATAGACGAGATCCTTGGCTTCTTTCCACGTCTTCATGATCTCGTGCGAATTGCCAATCATGTTTTCGATCAGGCTGAAATCACCCCCGGCGGAAAATGCCTTGCCCGCACCGGTCACGATGACCGAATTGATGTCTGGGTCACGGTCGATATCGATCCACATGTCCGTCATCTGAGTGTGGGTTTCGGCATCGACCGAGTTGAATGTCTCGGGCCGGTCGAACGTGATGCGCAGGACGCGATCCGCCGGGTAGTCAAATTTCAGTTTATCGTATTTTGCATAACGATCCGACATGGTTCTATTTCCTCCGTGGGGTATTGAGTCAGCCAGGCAGTCCCAGGACGGCCTTGGACAGGATGTTTCTTTGGATTTCGTTCGATCCACCGTAGATCGTGGTAGGTCTGGCCTTGTAGAAACTCGCCAGAACATCGACACTTACGTTGCCGACCTGAAGCGGCCCGATGGAGCCGCCATCGGGACCGGCTGCTTCGATCATCAGCTCGGTGATGCGCTGGAAGCATTCAGTCACCCAAATCTTCAGCATGGACACATCCGCACCGAGCGTCTCGCCACGTTTGAGCTGATCTGCAAAACGGGCATAAAGCGCGGCATGATCTTCCACATCCAGTGCCGCCTGGGCAAAGCGGTCACGGAACACCGGATCGTCAAACGCGCCACGGCCACGGGCAAAGCTTTCAAGCTGTCCCAGAGCGTTCTGGGCCAGACTTGGCGAACCGATGAAAATGCGTTCGAAGCTCAAGAGAGCCTTGGCCATCGTCCAACCCTTGTTCAGCTCGCCCACGAGGTTCTCGCGGGGCGTCCGTGCATTGTCAAAGAAGACCTCGCAAAACTCGGTCTCGCCCGACAGGGTCGTGATGGTGCGCACCTCGACTCCGGGTTGATCCATCGGAGCGAGCAGGAAACTGATGCCCTGCTGTTTCTTCGGCGCATCGGGATCGGTGCGCACCAGCATGAAAATATGCGTGGCGTCATGCGCCATCGTCGTCCAGATCTTCTGTCCGTTGATGACAAAGTCGTCGCCGTCAATCTCTGCGCGTGTGCGCAGGTTCGCCAGATCGGACCCGGCGCCGGGTTCCGAATAGCCCTGACACCAGATATCTTCGCAACTCAGGATACGCGGCAGCCAGTAATCTTTTTGTTCCTGGGTGCCGAATTTGATGATCAGCGGCCCGACCATCTGCACGCCCATGTCGCGGCCGCGATTGACGCCCCAGCGCTGCTGCTCTTCGTAAAAGATCAGCAACTTGGCGGCGTTCAGCCCCATACCGCCGAATTCAGCGGGCCAGGCTGGCGCGACCCAGCCCTTGGCGTGAAGCTTGCGGTGCCAATGTTCGATCTCGGCGAACTTCGGTCGGTGCGGCAGGTGACGCAGCTCCTCGGGATATTCCGCCTCGAAGAACTGGCGCACTTCTTTGCGGAACTCTGCATCGGTCATAGCGTTCCAGTCGGTCATTGTGCTGCCCCCTCTGCTTCGCGTGCCTCGAACCATATCCGCCTGTGATAGGCATCGTCGCCCAACCAGGCCGACAGCACCAGCGCCCGGTTCAGGTAGAGCCCGATATCGAACTCATCCGTGTACCCGACGGCCCCGTGCAGCTGGATGGCGTCGCGGGTGATTTTCTTGGCGGCCGTGACGGCGCGCGCTTTGGCGCGGCTGGCAATCGGGGCCCGAACCTTCGGATCGGTTTCGCTGTCCATCTGCGCAAGCGCCTCCCGCACTCCGGCCTGCGCGACCTCGCACATCACGTTGAGGTCGACGGCACGGTGCTGGATGACCTGGAATGATCCGATCGGCTTGTCGAACTGCTCCCGCGTCTTGATGTAGTCGAGCGTGATCTCGAAGGCGCGCTCGCTCAGGCCGACAAGCTCGGCCGCGGCAAGCGCCGTTGCATCGGCGACAGCCTCGGCCAGTGCAGTGAGAACCGCACCGCTGCTGGCCAATTCCGCGGCCGGAGTTCCCGAAAACGAAAGCTCGCCCAGAGAGCTGCCATCCGCCTGCGTCCGCTTGTCGATGACAAGCCCCTGCGCGTCTGCCTCAGCCAGAACCAGAACCGGACCATCATCCTGTTCGGCCACGACAAGGAACCCGTGCGAACCGATCGCACCGACGACCCAGGCCTTGCTACCGGTCAGCTTTCCGTCCGCGTATCGGCAGGTCGCATCGGCAGGCGCCCCGTCGGGGCCGCGTTCCTGCCAGGCAACCGCCAATGAAATTTCGCCGCCGATGAGCTGTGCCATCTTCGGATGATCCGGACAAAGGCGGCGCAGAAGGCCGAGGCTCAGACCGATCGTCGACACGACCGGTTCCGGGGCAATCACACGGCCGACTTCCTCGGCGATGACACCCCCGGCGGCTAGGCCCATGCCAAGCCCGCCCTGATCTTCGGGCACCGCCACGCCGAAAACACCGGCCTCGGCCAGTTCCCGGACCATCTCCGGATCGAAACCGCCCCCGGCATCACGGAGTTGTCGGGCTCTGTCACTTCCGCCCGCCCGTTCAAACAACGTGCGCACGCTCTCGCGCAACAGGCGAAGGTCTTCTTGTTCGCTGGAAAGGATATCAGTTTGTGTCATTTTGTTTTCGCTGGATCATCACGGGGGTGTCGGTCGAAAAAACGACCTCGCCCTCGGGGTTTCTGGCGCTGAGCGTATAGTGCAAAACACCTCTGTCGGGCTTGCTTTTTGACGGTGTGACCGAGTTGACCGTCAGTTCGACATCAAGGGGTTCGTTCGGGTGCACAGGCCGCAGCCAGCGCAAATTGTCAAAGCCCATGCCGCCGATATTGGCAACATCGACCATCATCTCGGTCATGACCGGCTTGAACACCTCAAGCATGGTCTGAAAGCCCGAGGCGATCAGGCTGCCATGTATGGCGGTTGCATAGTCTTCATCGGTGTGCAGCCGCTGCGGATCCCATTCCTTGGCAAAGGCCTTTATTGAATCCGCGCTCATCGGAGCGCTGCGAAAGCGATAGACTTGGCCCGGCGAGAAGTCTTCCAGATACCTCAAGAGGCACCCTCCTTTGCGAAACCGTCATCGTATCCGCTCGCATCCTTGGATATCCGGATGCGGTTGAATTCTTCCAGCTTCGGATAGGTTTGCTTGAACGCCACCAGGAACTCACCCATCGGCGCGTCGAAATAGAGACCACGGTCGTTCACATATTCCATGTGCCGGTGATTCTGTTCGTCGAACTCATGAAAGAGCGCGTCGTGATAGCCGTCGAAGACCAGGGGTTTGACCCCGAATCTTTCACACAGTTCCATGTTGAATGCAGGTGTCACCTTGTAGGCCTCATTCCCCAACCACAGCTGAACATAGCCGTGGTAGATAAAGAGATCGGTCCCCATCAACTCCTGCAACTTGGGTGTATTCAGGTGGTTGCGCACATCCGCGAACCCCAGAGCGGCGGGGATACCCACAGCACGCAAACAAGCCGCCAGAAGAATTGCCTTGGGAACGCAAAACGCCGCTTCCGCGCCAGCGATACGGCTGGCACGGTAAGAGTCCTCATCCAGCGCAAAACAATAGGGATCATAGCGAATATCGTCGCGCACCGCTTCGAACAGGCGGATCGCCTTGTCTCGATTGGTTGCGTCCACAGGAAGATCACGCAAAGCCGATGTCACGAAACCCTGCACTTCCACGCTATCGCTTTCCACAAAGCGCGATGGCATGACATAACGCTCAGCTTCAGTCGGCAGGTCATCGTCAGACTTGTCCATTGGCCCCCCCTTTTTCTAACAAATGTTAGATTACCGATTCAAATCCTGCCCGTCAACGGGATTTACTCTGTTTTCGGTTGGTCCACGCCATAACGCGGATTGTCTTCGCCCAGAGTGGCTGCAACTCCGACCGAATTTCCGGAAGAACGGAACTCCGGGGCAATTGGCAGCGGCAAAGCGGGCGCGTCCCGGCCGGAGATTTTTACGGTCCGCCCGAACACGTCACGCGCTTTGAAATGCGGGTCACGCGCCGCCTCGGCGGGCGTCTTCACGACCGAACAGCAGCAATCTGCCGCAGCCAGCAAAGGCTCCCAATGGGTCGAGGGGTGTTCCCTCAGACGACGTGCAACCTCTGCGGCACAGGCATTTGGATCGGACCAGTCATCGCGAAGGGCCACAGGCAAACCAATGACATCGCAGAACGACTGCCAGAACTTTTCTTCCAACGCGCCGACGGCGATCTGACGCCCGTCCGCAGCCGTATAAAGCCGATACCGGGCCAGGCCACCCGTCAGACGGCTGCCACCGCTTTCGATGTTCTGCCCGGCAATCACACCTTCGGCATGGGCCCAATAGGCAAAGGCGAACGCCCCCTCGGCCATTGCGATATCCAGATGCGTCCCCTGCCCGCTTGCCTGCCGCGCAATCAGGGCCAGCAGGATATTCATCACCGCAGGATAGGTTCCGCCTCCGATATCGGCGACCAGCCCGAACGGGGCTGTTGGCTGGTCATCCGGTCCGCGACTGAGCGACAGGATACCCGCATCACCGACGTAGTTGAGATCGTGGCCGGCGGCGCTGGCCTTTGGTCCGGTCTGGCCATAGCCGGTGATCGAACAATAGATGAGACCGGGATTGATCTTTCGCACCGCTTCATAACCAAGCCCCAGCCGGTCCATCACGCCGGGACGAAACTGCTCTACCAGAACATCGGCCTTCTCGATCAAGGGGCGCAGACGTTCCACTGCGCCCCTTGACTTGAGGTCGATGGCCACCGATCGCTTGCCGTGGTTCAACACAGCAAATCCGATGCTCTCTCCGTCGATCTTTGGCTCCGTGTGGCGCGCGTCCTCGCCGGCTCCGGGCCGTTCGAACTTGATCACTTCGGCGCCAGCCTCGGACAGCATGAGCGTCGCCATCGGACCGGGAAGAAGTGTGCTGAAATCCAGCACCAGGATATCCTTGAGCGGTTGAGCCATCTTCACTGCCTCAGGCAAAGCGCGCCGCGCCGTTGTTCAGAACAACCACGTCGCGTGCAGGAATAGACGCTCGAAACCGGGCCTCGCCGTCCTCTTCCCAGATTTCGAACCGCACGGTTTCGCCGGGATAGACCGGAGCCGAGAACCGAACATCCAGACCGACAAGCCGGGCAGAATCATAGTCCAGCAACGTCTTGAGAATCGCCCGGGCGGCCAGACCATAGGTCGCCAAACCGTGCAGGATCGGGCGGTCGAACCCGACCGACCGCGCGACATCGGGGTCGGCATGCAGCGGGTTCATGTCGCCGCTGAGCCGGTAGATCAGCGCCTGGCGCGGAAGCGTCTCGATATCACATATGTGATCGGGCACCCGGTCCGGCAGCACCGCCGGCGTCGGGCCGGGCCTGTTCTCGCCGCCGAATCCGCCGTCGCCCCGGGCGAAGGCCGACATCGCGACGCGTGCCAGCTTGTCGCCGCTGTCCGCGTCGATGATCTCGCGGCTTTGATAGATCACAGCGCCCTTGCCCTCGCCCTTGTCCGAGATGAAGTCGATCTGGCTGCGGCCGACAATCCGGCCATGTGTCGGCAGCGGCTTGTAGATGTCGAGCCACTGTTCTCCGTGCAGCACTTTTTGCCAGTTTACGCCGGTCTTGGGATCGCGCAGCCAGAAGCCGGGATACCCCAAAATGACCGCCATCGAGGGAACCGCCTTCAGACCGTCCTCATAGACAAAGGCCAGTTCTTTCTTGTCTGTCGGATCTTCGCCGAACCCCAGCCCGAGTGCGTAAAGGATGGTATCCCGCTCGGTCAGAGTCTGCTTGATCTCTTCGAAATCCCAATTCGAAAGTGCTTCGAAATCCAGTGGCATGATCTTTCCTCCCTTAGTTGCCGTCAGAGCGTGTTTTGCGATCCAAGTATGGCCGTGACCTGACTGGACAGCACACCGCCGTTGCCATGCGCCAGCGCCAGATCAATATCCTTCAACTGAATGCCCGGCGCGTCGCCACGGATCTGACGAGCAGCCTCGATCACTGTGAAGATACCGTACATCCCGGGGTGCACACAGGACAGGCCTCCGCCATTCGTGTTCACCGGCAAGGCCCCGCCAGGCGCGATGCGCCCGCCCTGGACAAAGGCCCCGCCATCGCCCTTGGCGCAGAACCCCAGATCTTCAAGAAACAGGATGGTATTGATGGTGAAGGCATCATAGAGCTCGACCGCCTGGATATCCGCAGGGGTCACGCCGGCCGTCGCAAAGGCGCGCGCGCCCGAGTCGCGGGCTGCGGTCACGGTGAAATCCTTCATCTGCGAAATCTGCCGGTGCGAGCTTGCCGCAGCACTGCCCAGCACATAGACAGGCGCCTTCGGGAAATCCCGGGCGCGGTCCGCGCGGACCATTACGATCGCGCCGCCGCCGTCGGTGACAAGACAACAGTCGCGCACGGTCAATGGATCGCCCACCATGCGCGCACCCAACACGTCCTCGCGGGTCAGCGGGCCGCGCTCGAACGCTTCGGGGTTGTGCTGCGCCCAGGCCCGCGCAGCAACGGCCACGTCGGCCAGCTGTTCGCGGGTGGTGCCATATTCATGCATGTGCCGCGCCGCCGCCATCGCATAGGCCGAGATCGGATAGCGCGGATTATACGGCGCCTCGTAGGCCGGCGGACGTGAAGCGGTCACGAGTCTGCCCGACGCGGTGCGCTGGTTGGAGCCATAAACAATCAGCGCGACATCACACAGACCGGCGTCCAGCGCCATGGTCGCGGACGTCAGGTAGTTTACGAAAGACGAACCGCCCGACATCGTGCCATCAATGAAACGGGGCTGGATGCCCAGATACTCCGCCGCCATAAGCGCCGGCATGCTGTCTTCCATCATGGTGCAAAACAGCCCGTCGACGTCGGACAGTTTCAGCCCGGCATCGCCAAGCGCCGCAAGCGCAGATTGCGCCATGACATCATAGGCCGTCAGGCCATGGGCTTCTCCGAAACCGGCATGACCGGTACCTACGATGGCGGATTTCCCCCGAAGTTCAGTGGTCATGGCTTATCCCTCCGACGGCTTGAAAAGCACGGCCGGAACACCCTCGGCCTCGCCCACGAAGGCGGTTACCGGCATGTCGATGGCGACCTCACCCGGAGCAATGCCCTCGACCCGGCTCATCATCCGGACACCCTCATCCAGCTCGACGACGCATACGTTGTAATCGCCGCCCCGTTCGGGCTTTCGGCGCACAACTGTTGTGGTGTGGACCCGTCCCTTGCCGCTAGCCTTCTTCCAAGAAATCGCGCTGCCATGACAATGGGGACACAGGACTCTCGGGAAAAAGTGATATCCCCCGCAGTCGTCGCACTTGGGCAGCAGGATCTCTCCCTCTGCCAGCGCGCGTTGGAAAAACTGGTCTGGTCGTTTGGCGTCCTGCACCGGCGTTCTCCTTCAAGCGATCCAGTCTTTGTCTAATCGTATTGATTATGTTTCTAACAATTGTTAGATTTAGTCAACCTTTCAGGATCAATTGAGAGAAACTCATGCCAGGTTCAGATTTAGCCCCCCTTTCCGGCAAACTCGTCGTTGCGCTGGAACAGGCAGTCGCCGCGCCTTTTTGCTCCTCGCGGCTGGCCGATGCCGGCGCGCGTGTGATCAAGATCGAACGCAAGGGAGCCGGCGATTTCGCCCGCGCCTACGATACCGCCGCCAACGGTGAAAGCGCCTATTTCACATGGCTGAACCGAGGCAAAGAATCGGTCGCCTTGGACATTAAAGCCGACGAAGACCGTGAAATCCTGCTCAGGATGCTGGAAAACGCAGATGTGTTTATTCAGAACCTGCTGCCGGGCGCGCTGGCCAAGCTGGGGCTCGATTCCGCGAGTCTGCGAGAGAGCTTCCCGCGTCTAGTGACCTGCGACATCACCGGATATGGCGAAGACGGCCCGATGCGCAACGCCAAGGCCTATGACCTTCTGGTGCAATGCGAGAGCGGTCTGGCATCAGTGACCGGTACACCCGACGGACCAGGACGGGTGGGCGTGTCGGTCTGCGATATCGCCACCGGTATGACAGCCCATGCTGGAATCTGCGAAGCACTTGTCGGGCGTGATCGCACCGGCAAGGGCAGCGGCGTTTCCGTGGCAATGTTTGATGTGATGGCCGACTGGATGTCGGTTCCACTGCTGTATCACGATTACCTTGGCAAGCCGACACCTCGTGTCGGACTGAACCACACGGTCATTTGCCCGTACGGGGCCTATGAATGCAAGGACGGTCAGCTTGTCGTCATTACCGTGCAACACAACGGCGAATGGCAACGGTTCTGTGAACACATACTGGGCGATGCGGCTTTGGCAACCGACCCCCGGTTCCATGACAACACGTCGCGAATTGAAAACAAACCCGCGCTCGAAGTTCTCATCAAGGACGTGTTCGCCTCGCATGACCGCGCCGAGATGCTGAAGCGGCTTGACGCTGCGGGCATTGCCTCGGGCGCGGTGAACGACGTGGCGACCCTGTCCGGTCACCCCCAGCTTGACCGGTCCGTAATTCGCACGCCTTCCGGTGAAATCAACGTCCCGACCCCCCCGATCCGGCGCAGCCTCGGCGAAACGGCACTGGGCCCCTGCCCGGCCTTCGATGCGCAAGGCAAGGCCCTTCGCGCCGAGTTCGGCCGTTGTTCATAAAAAACGGTAGGCAACTAAGTGGACAATCAAATGACCGATGAGAACAATCCGGCGATCCTTCAAGACGTGAAGATCGTCGATCTGACTTCTGTAGTTTTCGGACCTTTGGCGACGCAGATGCTGGGCGATCTGGGGGCCGATGTGATCAAGGTGGAAGGCCCCGAGGGCGATCTTCTTCGCCAGGTCCAGCCATCGCGCAACAAGCTGATGGGGGCCGCTTTTCTGGGGACCAACCGTAACAAGCGCAGTGTCGTAATCGACCTCAAAACACAAACCGGTCTCGATCAGTTGCGCAAACTGCTCATCGATGCCGATGTGATGATTTCGAGCATCCGGCCTGCGGCGCTTGCCAGATTGTCTTTGGATCCCGAAACCCTGCGCCAGGAAAACCCGAACCTGATCACGGTATCCGCCACCGGTTTCGGACAGGACGGGCCCTATGCCGCCAAGCCAGCATTCGACGATTCCGTCCAGTCGGTGTCGGGATTGGCCAGCCTGGCAACCTTGCGCGACCCCGAGGCACCGCCCGCTTATGCCCCGACAATTCTGGCCGACAAGCTTGGCGGCGTGACCGCCGCCTATGCCGTGATGGGCGCCCTGTTCCACCGCGAGCGTACGGGACAGGCCCAGCATGTCGAAGTTCCGATGTTTGAGACGCTGGCCGCCTTCCTGCTGGCCGAACACATGGATGGCGCCACCTTCGAGGAGACTCCGCAGGATTTCGGCTATGCCCGCATGCTGGTTCCGCACCGGCGTCCGGTTCAGACCGCAGATGGCTACATCACCATTCTGCCCTACACCAACGTGCAATGGGCGCGGTTCTTTCAGGCGGTCGGGCGCGACGACATGATCGACCATGTCTGGGTCACTGACATGGATGCCCGAAGCCGCAACATCGGCGCAGTATACGATATGGTGGCGCAGATTGCGCTGACCCGGACCACAGATGAGTGGCTTGACCTCATGGAGCAGGCCGACATACCCGCCATGCCAGTGCGCAACCTGTCAGATTTGCCGAACGATCCCCATCTTGCCGCAACCGGGTTCTTTCAACGGATTGATCACCCGACCGAAGGTGCGATCTGGACGACACGCCCGCCCATTCGATTCTCGGCGACACCGGCGCGGCATGACCTGCGCCCCGCCCCCGGACTGGGCGAACACAACGACGAGATCATCGGTCCGGGGGGCGACTAGTCTCCGACCCGGCACCCGACGGATCAAACATCCAGCGAACGTGCGATCAGTTCCTTCATGATCTCGTTGGTGCCGCCATAGATCATCTGGACCCTGCTGTCGGCATAAAGTCGCGCGATGGGGTATTCCATCATGAAACCGTAACCGCCGTGAAGTTGCAGGCATTCATGCATGACCTCGTTCTGCGTCTGGCTGCCCCACCATTTCGCCATCGAAGCCGTGGCCGCATCAAGTTCGCCCGCTTCAAGACGCGCGATCCCGTCATTTACGAAAGAACGTAGCAATTCGGCCTTGGTTTTGCATTCCGCCAGTTTGAAGCGTGTATTCTGGAAGTCCATGATCCGGCTTCCAAATGCCTTGCGGTCCTGAACATATTTCACCGTTTCATCGATCGCAAAATCAATAAAACCGAGGGCGGTAATGCCGATCATCAGCCGCTCCCAAGGCAGCTGCTTCATCAGCTGGTAGAACCCCTGCCCCTCTTCCGGACCAAGCAGGTTCGCCGTGGGCACGCGCACATCCTCGAAGAACAGCTCAGCAGTATCCGAACCTTTCATACCCAGTTTCTTCAGGTTCCGTCCCCGGCGAAAGCCCTCGGTGCCCTCGGTTTCCAGAACGATCAATGAAACGCCCTTAGCGCCGGCGTTGCGATCGGTCTTTGCCACGATAACAACGAGATCCGCCGTGTGCCCGTTTGTGATAAAGATCTTCGAACCGTTGATCTTGTAGTGGTTGCCATCCTTTTCCGCATAGGTTTGTACGTTCTGGAGGTCAGAGCCCGTTCCAGGCTCGGTCATGGCAATCGCCGCAACGCTGTCGCCGCTGACCAGTTTCGGCAACCACTTTTTCTTCTGTTCCTCACTGCCATATGCGTTGAGATAATGGATTACGATGGACTGAATCCCATAGCCCCAACCCGTATCACCGGTGCGCCCCTGCTCGTAGACGGTAATCGCGTCGAACCCGATGCCGCCACCGAAACCACCATATTCTTCGGCAATCGAGCCACCCATGACACCCTGCTGACCGACTGTTTTCCAGAAGTCGCGGTCAACAATTCCCTGCTCCGCCCATTTTTCAATCTTCGGAGCCATCTCTGCATCGAAAAGCCTGCGTGTACTATCGGCGAACATCTTGTGTTCATCCACTGCCCAACTCGGGGAGTTCTTGATCAGAGACATGTTTTATTCCTATCGAGTCATGCTTGCATTGAGGAAATCTAACAAGTGTTTTTTTTCTCGACAATGAACCCGAGCCGTTCTGACGGAGCGTCACACGGCTTCGGACCGTGCGCATCCGGATTTTTCCAATCAACGCGCCGCCCATTCGGCTCGTACAAAAAGGCCCGACAAAACAGGCGGGCCTTTTTGTAATTTTTGCAATGGACTTACAGCTTGTCGGTCAGTTCAGGCACAGCTTCGAACAGGTCGGCGACCAGACCGTAATCGGCCACCTGGAAGATCGGCGCCTCTTCGTCCTTGTTGATGGCGACGATGATCTTGGAATCCTTCATGCCGGCCAGGTGCTGGATCGCACCCGAAATGCCAACGGCGATGTAGAGATCAGGGGCGACCACCTTGCCAGTCTGTCCCACCTGCCAATCGTTCGGGGCAAAGCCCGAGTCGACGGCGGCGCGCGAGGCACCAACGGCGGCGCCCAGCTTGTCGGCCAGCTTCTCGATCAGCGCGAAATCGTCTTCCGAGCCCACGCCACGGCCACCCGACACGACCACGCCGGCCGAGGTCAGCTCGGGACGGTCGCTTTCGGCAACCTTGTCCTCGACCCATTCCGACAGGCCCGATGCCTTGGCGCCGTCCACGGTTTCCACCGAGGCCGAGTTGCCGGTGCCCGCCGCGTCGAAGCTGGCGGTGCGGAACGAGATCACCTTTTTCGCATCCGACGATTTCACCGTCTGGATCGCGTTGCCGGCATAGATCGGGCGCTCGAACGTGTCGGCATCGACCACGCCCGACACATCGGTCAGCATCATCGCATCCAACAAGGCGGCCACGCGCGGCAGCACGTTTTTCGCGTCGGTCGTGGCCGGGGCCACGATGTGATCGTAATCACCGGCCAGGCTGACGATCAGATCGGCGGTCGATTCCGCCAGGCGATGACCCAGTGCCGCATCCTCGGCGACCAGCACCTTGGCCACGCCGTCGATCGTGGCGGCCTCTTTCGCGGCGTCGGCGGCGGATGCGCCCGCGCACAGCACGGTCACGTCGCCCAAGTCCTTGGCCGCGGTCACGGCCTTGGCCGTTGCGTCCATCGACAATTCGCCATTGTTCACTTCGGCAAGCAGAAGAACAGCCATTACACCGCCCCCTTTTCCTTGAGTTTCGACACAAGCTCGTCGACCGAACCGACCATCTCACCGGCAGCGCGCTCGGGCGGCTCGGAGGTTTTGACAACGGTCAGGCGCGGGGTGACATCGACGCCGTAATCCTCGGCGGTCTTTTCATCCAGCGGCTTTTTCTTGGCCTTCATGATGTTCGGCAGCGTCGCGTAACGCGGCTCGTTCAGGCGCAGGTCGACGGTGACGACCGTGGGCATCGACACCTTGATGGTCTGCAGACCGCCATCGACCTCGCGGGTCACCACGGCGTTGTCGCCCTCGATGGTGACTTCCGAGGCAAAGGTCGCCTGGCTCCAGCCCATCAGCGCCGACAGCATCTGGCCGGTGGCGTTCATGTCGTTGTCGATGGACTGCTTGCCGCAGATCACCAGGCCGGGCTGCTCTTCTTCGACAACCTTGGCCAGGATCTTCGCCACGGCCAGCGGCTCGATGTCCTGGTGCACGTCATCGGCGGCCACGACCAGGATGGCGCGGTCTGCACCCATCGCCAGCGCGGTGCGCAGGGTTTCCTGCGCCTGCTTGACACCGATCGACACGGCGATGACCTCATCGGCCTTTCCGGCCTCTTTCAGGCGGATCGCCTCTTCGACGGCAATCTCGTCGAAGGGGTTCATCGACATCTTGACGTTGGCGAGATCGACACCGCTGCCATCCGCCTTGACGCGGACCTTGACGTTGTAGTCGATCACGCGTTTCACAGGCACGAGTACCTTCATTGGCGTGGGCTCCTTGAGTTTTGCGATAAGGTTTCAACCGAGCTAACGGTCTTTGAATTCTGGAGTTCTTTTTTCCGAGAACGCTTTCATCGCCTCGGGAAAGTCATGCGCGCACAGCAAAACGCTTTGGGCATCGCGCTCGATATCCAGCGCCTCGAGATAGCTGCACTCGGCTGCGGCGCGCATCACACGCTTTGCGGTCTGAACGCCAAACATCGGGTGCGTTGCAATCTCGCGGGCAATTTCCAACGCCCGTACCTCGACCTGGTTGGCCGGCACGCATTCTTCGACAACGCGCAGGTCCCTAGCGGTGCGTCCGTCGATCTCGCGGCCCGTGAGCACCAGCATCCGCGCCACCCCCGCACCGGCACGCTGTTGAAGCAGCCAGCTTGATCCCGTGTCAGGACAGCCGCCGACGCGCGCAAAAACTTCGCACAGCCGGGCATCTTCGGCAGCAACGACAATGTCCGCCGACAAGGCCAGGCTTAAACCCGCGCCAAAAGCCACGCCGCATACCGCGGAAATCAGAGGTTTGCGAAACAGATAGGCCGCGCGTCCGCCATCGTGAACCAGCTCCACCATTTCCGATGTCGCCTTTGCGCCTTTCGCGATCTCAGACTGAAACCCGACAAGATCGCCGCCGCTGCTGAAATGATCGCCACCGGTCATAACAACGACACGGATCGTAGCGTCCCGTTCGGCTTCGCGCAGGAGCGCCACTAGTTCTTCGACGAACCCGATGCTGTAAGGGTTGCGTTTTGTCGGCTGAAGAAACCGCAGGATTCCGACAGGGCCATCCCTGTCCAGGCGAATAAGCTCAGTCATTCAAGCCTCCATCAGGTCCCGG
Organism: Thalassobius vesicularis; assembly: GCF_004799325.1. GTDB lineage: Bacteria > Pseudomonadota > Alphaproteobacteria > Rhodobacterales > Rhodobacteraceae > Thalassobius > Thalassobius vesicularis. The sequence goes on along the minus strand of NZ_SSMD01000008.1, from coordinate 103,852 downwards.
TCCAGACGGGTGCTCGCTTTTCAGCAAAGGCCTTTGGGCCTTCAATCGCGTCGTTGCTGGCGTAAACCACCTCGTGCAGGCGCTTGCCCTCTTCCAGACCACCGGCACAGCCAAGATCCATGGTTGCGCGAACACTGCCTTTCGCGGCAACAACCGACAGCGGGGCCGCGCTGGCAATGCGTTTGGCAAGGTCGAAGGCCCGTGCGCGGACAGCATCGGGAGTGTCTTCGATATAGTTGGTGAACCCGTATTCGTGCAGGCGCTCGATCGGCATCAAGTCGCCGGTCAGAACTATTTCCATAAGGATGGGCTGCGGCAGCATGGACAATGCTGGCGATGCCCAAGGCGATCCACGACCGATCTTTACTTCGGTGATACCGACCTTGGTCCCCTTGAGACCGACCCGCAGATCGCAATTCAAAGTCAGCATCATTCCGCCCGCCATCAGCGACCCCGTCATCGCCGCGATGATCGGTTTCTTGCAGGCGCGCATTGTCTCGTGAAACGGATCGCGCATCTTGGACAGGATATCGACGCCCTCGTCGCGTGCGATTTTTGTGGCTTCCTTCAGATCCAGTCCGGCGCTGAACACGCCACAATCGGCCGAAGTCAGAATGGCCACACGAACGCTGTCATCCGCCTCGATCTTTTCCCAAGCATCGGTCAGCCCGTTCGTAGCCGCCACGGAAAGTGCGTTTTTGCGTTCGGGCCGGTTAATACAGACGGTTGCAATTCCGTCTTCGATCTTCACGTCAATGGGGCTCATGATACCTGCTTCGCTTTCTCGGGACAATCTAACTGCGGAAAGCTTCCCCGCGACGTGTCTGCCGCGGGGAAGCCCAGTCTTATTCGACGGTGAAAGTCGCCGAGCTGTGCTTGATGACATCCCAAACAACGTCGAGATAGTCGGCGCTCCAGTCGGTCAGCGGAACCCAGGTTTCGCCATTCCACTGTTCGACCCGGGTCTTGCCACCACCTCCGTGGTCTTTGTCGGTCACTGTAACCGGGGCCATGATGCCGTTTCCATCGAAGTTCTCGATCGATTCAAAGGCATTCTTCATGGTTTCCGGTGTGATCGGCCAACCGTTTTCGGTAATCGCAATACGCGCAGCTTCGAAACCGGCCGAGTAGATCGCCATGCCCGTATTGTAGTACACGTCGCGCACGAGGCTCTCGGGTCCGCTGCCCTTGCCATTGGCATAGTAGGTGTCCAGCATCGTCTTGACGAGCGGGACTTCCTGGCCGCCGGCCACGTTGGTCCCGCGCAGGATGCCTTTCGCCTCTTCCGCGCCGATATTGGCGATATCGACTTCGTTCAGCCAGTTCACCGACAGATAGCGGTCGATCGGGAAACGGTTGCGGCGCATTTCCTTCGAGGCGACCACATGTCCGCCCGCCAGTAGCCAGCTGATCACATAGTCGGGCTTGTCGCGGCGGATTTTGCTCCATGCGCCGGCTTGATCCGACCCGGGAAGCGGCACGGGATAAAGCTCCAGTTCGAACCCTTCCTTCTCGGAAAGCGTTTTCAGGATCTCGATCGGTTCCTGGCCAAAGGGGTAGTCCAGATAGATGAACCCGATCTTCGCATCGCTCAGATCACCGCCCATCTGCTCCTTGATGAATGCAACGTCGTTCGCCGCCTGCTGCCAATAGGTCGGGCCGACCGGGAAAACCCATTCGAACACCTCGCCATCCACGGCGTCACCCCGACCGACGAACGATTGCATCAGGATGTTACCGTCTCTCATTGCACGGGGCAGAACCGCATTCGTGACCGGCGTCGAGAGCATGTTGAAAATGAATACACCTTCACGCTTGAGCTGCTCGTAGCATTCCACGCCGCGCTGCGGTTCGTTGCCGTGATCGCGCACGATGATTTCCACCGGATGCCCTTCGATACCACCGTTTTCGTTGGTATACATCGCGAGGTCCTGAGCGGCCTGGGCCACCTGAGGCGAAATGAAGGTGTAGGACTTGCTGAGGTCGAAGCAGAGTCCGAAGCGGATCGGCTCCTTGTCCTGCGCTGAGGCCACAGTCGCGCTTGTTGCCAGCGCAGCAGCAAGGACCACTGCCTTAATGTGCTGTTTGACTTTCATGTTTTCTCTCTCCCGTTTCTAGGGTTTAGGGCGATGATACCGTTTCGTAAGCGCCGCTGCCGCCCTGCGTAGCGTCACCCTTCCTGCTACCTGTCTTTCACTGCTCGTATTTTGAGGAACTTTCTTTCACCACGTCCCACACGACGTCCGTGTACTCAGAGATCCAGTCGGTTTGCGGCACCCAAGTCTCCCCGTCCCACATCTCGATCCGGGTCTTACCGCCGCCGCCATGATCTTCGGCCGTCACCGTAATGGGGGCCATCAGCCCGTTCGCGTCGTATCCCTCAAGAGATTCCAGTCCGGCTTTGTAGGACTCCGCGGTTATCGGAAGGCCTTCCTGTTCTGCCGCCCTGCGCGCGGCTTCGAACATGATTGAATACATCGCCAGACCGGTGTTGTAGAAAACGTCCTGCGTCTTCTCGATCGGGCCGGACCCCTCGCCCTTGTCATAAAGCTCGGACATGATTTCCTGATACAGGGCAATATCCTGACCGCCCACGACATTGGTACCGCGCTTGATACCCTTGGCGGCCTCTTCACCGATGTTGGCGATATCGACTTCGTTCAACCAGTTGACCGAGATGTACTTGTCCATCGGAATGCGATTGCGCTGCATCTCCTTCGACGCAACCACATGCGCACCGCCCAACATCCAGACGATTACATGATCGGGCTTGTCGCGGCGCACCTTGGACCACACACCGGCCTGGTCACTGCCCGGAAGCGGCACGGGGTACAGCTCAAGCTCGAAACCCTCTTTTTCGGACAAGGTTTCCAGGATTTCGATCGGCTCCTGTCCGAAAGGATAATCGAAATACACAAACCCCACCTTCACGTCCGACAAGTCGCCATCATGCAATTGCTTTATGTAGGCAACATCATTGGCCGCCTGTCCCCAATAGGTCGGTCCGACCGGATAGACCCATTCGAAAACGGTGCCGTCAACGGCATCGCCTCGGCCGACAAGCGACTGCATCAGGATACGCCCGTCTTCCATGGCCCGCGGCAGGATAGCCAGAGAGACCGGAGTGGACAGGGTATCGAAGACGAATACACCCTCGCGGCTGAGCTTGGAGTAGCACTCGATTCCGCGCTGCGGTTCGTTCCCGTGGTCACGCACGATGACTTCGACCGGTTCCCCACCGATGCCGCCCTTCATGTTGATGAGCTTGGCAAGGTCCATCGCGGCCTGCGAAACCTGCGGCGTGGCAAAGGTATAGGCCTTGCTGAGATCGTAGCAGATGCCGATCTTGAATGGCTCGGCCAGCGTCTGGGTGCCAAACATTGCTCCGCCGAACATTGATAATACGGCCAACGCTTTGGTAAGTTTCTTCATTTGTTCCTCCCTGAACAACTTCTGATTAGTACCTCAACTCAACCAACGTTTGCGTCGGCTGTAGTGCTTGACGTTGTGAAAGTCGGTCTCTCCGCCGCCTAGATAGAACTCCTGAATGTCGGAGTTAGATTTGAGCGCCTCGGCGGTGCCGTGCATAACAACGCGGCCGTTCTCGATAAGGTACCCTTGCGAAACGATTTCCAGAGCCGCCAGGGCGTTCTGTTCCACCAGCAGGACGGACAGGCCCTCATCCTTATTGATCTTTTGCAAGATGCCGAAGATCTCCTCGACCAGGAACGGAGCAAGCCCGAGACTTGGTTCATCAAGCATCAACAGCTTCGGCTGGGTCACGAGGGCCCGCCCAATGGCAAGCATCTGTTGCTCACCACCCGACAAATAGCCTGCTTGCGAACTTTTGCGTTCGGCAAGCCGCGGAAAATATCCGTAGATCTTGTCCTTTTCCGCATTCAGCGTTGATCGGGACATTCCGCGCGGCGCGGCGGCGGTCAGGTTCTCGTCGGGGGTCAGATGTTCGAAGACCCGCCGCCCTTCGATGACATGACAGATGCCCATCTCGACGCGTTCTTGCGCGAGCGCTTCGGTAATGTCCACTCCCTGGAACGTTATCTCACCTCGGCTGATGCGTCCGCGCTCAGCCTTCAAAAGACCGCTGATCGCTTTCAACGTGGTGCTTTTTCCCGCTCCGTTCGATCCCAAGAGTGCGATCATCTCGCCCTTTGGGACTTGGACCGAAACACCTTTGATCGCCAGTATTACATTGTCGTACAGTACTTCGACGCTGTTCATGGATAGAATGTTCTGGGCTTCAACTTTTTCTTGCATCGGCATTCCCCTATTTCTTGAACTGATCGAAGGGCCAGACCATCAGATAGTCTCTGATGTTGCCGTAGAGTTTTCCCAAACCGAGTGGTTCGATCAGAAGGATAATGACGATCAGTGCGCCATAGACTGCGTTCGGGATGTGAGCGAGTGTTTCAACATCGATCTGCATGCCAAGCCCGTCACTCAGCGTGACGACGAGACCGTTCACGATACCCGGAACAAGAAGGATCAGGGCAACACCGAAATAGGAACCGATAATGCTGCCAAGGCCGCCAACAATCACCATCGCAAGAACCTGGATCGAAACGGCAACCGAAAATTGCTCGGGTGCGGCGAGAAAGAAAAAGGTGGCAACAAGCAACGCACCGCTGACGCCTGCGATGAACGACGAAGTCGCGAACGCGAGGATTTTGTAGTAGAAACTGTTCACACCCAGGATCGCGGCCGCAAAGTCTTTTTCCCGGACAGCGACCAAGGCGCGACCGAGTCCAGTACGCTTGAGATTAAGCATGAAGATCGTCACCAACACACACCAGCCGAAGGCGACATAGTAGAAGCCAGTATCAGTGGTAATCTCTTGCCCGAGCAGAGCCAATGTCGGTGACTGGAGCGACGCGTGTGAACCCCCCGAGATCGCCGGAGAGTGGGTCAGAACCCAGTCCATCACGAATTGCATCGCAAGAGTGGTAAGGGCGAGATACAGTCCCTTGACCCGCAAAGCGGCAAAAGCAAACAGGCTGCCTATCACGGATGACGTCAATCCGCCGATGATCAGGGCGAATTCCCACGGCACCCCGAAACGCGCGGCATGGATCGACGAATACGCTCCGACGGCCATGACCGCAGCATAACCCAAGTGAAGTTGGCCTGCCCAACCTGTCACCAGATTCAATCCAAGCGCGGCGGCCGTCCAGATCAGCCAGGGAAGCATGTAGCTGTTCAGATAAAGCGACGGGATGATGAATGGCGCGGCAAGACCGATCAGAAAGATGAATGCTGTCAGATTTCTGTCGGCAGGCACCTTGAAGATACGGCTGTCCGAAACGTAGTTGGCGTGATGGACGCCGGAAAGTCTGTAAAACATCCCTTACACCCTTTCGATGTCGTGACGACCGAACAGCCCGTGCGGACGGATCATGACCGTAAGAATGAGCACGGCAGCGACGATAAGCTCACGGCTTCCGCCTCCGACAAGCGGATCGAGGAAATCAGCGCCAACGTTTTCGACGACGCCCAGGATGATGCCCGCGATCACGGCGCCAAGGATACTGTCGAGACCACCGAGAACGGCAACCGTCAGACCTTTGAGAAGCAACAGCGACAGCGCCTGATCGACACCCTGAATCTCGCCCCATATAACGCCTGCGGCGACGGCAACAACGGATGCCAGCGCCCAAGAAAAGCCAACTCCGCGTTCAACCGAGATGCCGACCGACCACGAAGCCATGTAATCATCCGCGATCGCCCGCAACTTGATCCCGGTCCGGGTTCGGAAAAACAGCATGAAGGCGACAAACAAGACGAGCGCAACACCGGCACCAACCAGATGGATGCGGCTGATGAATATGTCGCCCAGGAACAGCGGATCATAGCTGACGCCCAATTCCATCGAACGCGACGTCCCGCCCCAGATCGCAAGCGTTGTACCCCGCAGGAAAATGTCGAGGCCGAGTGTCAGCATCAAGATCATGACAACCGGCCGACCTGCGAGACGGCGCAGAGCAACACGCTCAATGCCGAACCCAAGGCCGAACATGACAACCGCAGCCAGAGGGATGGCCAGCCACAAGGGTAAACCCACGTCGCGTGCCAGCGCCAGGACCACATAGGCCCCGACCATGGTCAACCCGCCCTGCGCCAGATTGGGCACCGAAGATGCCTTGTAAATCAGCACAAGGCCGATGGCGAATAGCGAGTACAGCAGACCCGTCAAGGCTCCGTTGATCGCAAGCTCTGATAGAAAGACCCAGTCCATTTATACCTCCCTGATGGGAAGGCTTCTTTCGACCTTCCCTACTTCCCCGGTCTCGTAAGTCACCTGCGCGCTTACATGGACCTCTTTTGAACCGTCGTAGAGCGCTGCGATCACGTCGGCATAGCGTTCCTGAACGACCTTCCGCCGCAGTTTTCGGGTTCGCGTGATTTCGCCATCGTCCGGGTCGAATTCTTTCGGCAGACTGACAAAGCGTTGCAGGCGCAATGGTTCGGTGACGGCCTTGTTGACCCGTTGGAAGGCCTCGCGAAGCAACGTCGCGACCTCTTCACGCTGAGAAAGATCGGCATAAGACACATAGGGCACGCCGTTCACCTCTGCCCAGTGGCCAACGGCTTCGAAATCCACGCAGACCATAGCCGTCAATTCGTCAAGCCCGGCGCCGATTACGGCAGCATCCTTAATATAAGGGCTGAATTTCAACCGGTTCTCGATGTAGTTTGGCACAAACCGCTCGCCTCCGGCCGTATGCATGACCTCGGAGACGCGCCCCAGAACAACCAGGTGTCCATCTTCCTCCAAATACCCGGCATCACCTGTATGCAGCCACCCGCCCTCAAGGGCTTCGGCGGTCGCTTCGGGTTTGTTGAAGTACCCTTCGAATACGCTGTCCGAGCGTACCAAGATCTCCCCGTCCTCGGCGATGGTCACCTCGACGCCGGGCGCGGGTTTGCCAACCGTATGAAGGCGCACTTCACCCGGAGACTGAATTGCATTGATCGCGCTGTTTTCGGTTTGGCCGTAGAGTTGGCGCAATTTGATTCCCAAGGCTCGGTAGAAAACAAAGGTGTCTTCGCCGATCGCTTCGCCGCCGGTGAACGCGTTCTTGAGGCGGCTCATTCCGAACTGGTCCTTGATCGGACCGAAAACAATTGCCTCACCCAAAAGTCGGCCCAAAGGCTCCAATATACCACCGCTTTTTCCGTTCAGCTTGCGTGTCTCAGCGGCGATGGCCCGATCCATGAAGAAATGATACAGCCATTTCTTGAAAGGGGTCGAATTCTCGATACCCACCTGGATTGTCGTCAGCATTTGGTCCCAGCTTCTCGGCGCCGCCAGATAGAAGGTCGGAGCGATCTCGCGCATGTCGCGCACGACCGTTTCCTGGCGCTCAGGCACATTCACGGTGAAACGCCAAAGGAGTGCCGCGGCAACGGTTATGGCGTAGTCTCCCACCCAGGCCATCGGCAAGTACGCGAGGATCTCCTCATTTTCGTCGAAGGCACCCGCCGCATGTCCATTCCGAGCAGCAGCAAGAACGTTCTTCTGACTCAGTACGATGCCCTTCGGCGCGCCCGTCGTTCCGGAGGAGTGCAGAAAAATGGCCGGATCTTCCGGCTTCGCACGATTAAGCAGTTCCTCACGCAGGCCCGGGGTTTCGTTCAGATCGTGCTGACCAACTTCGATCAGGTGATCCCAGGACATCAGCCCTTCAACCTCGTAGAAGCCAAGACCGCGCGCTTCATCATAAATGATGTGGTCGATGCCCTCGGCGCCCGTGTCCTTCAGTTCCAGGATCTTGTCAACCTGTTCCTGATCTTCCGCGATGGCCGCGACGATCTCGACTTCGCCAAGAAAGTGCCGCAGTTCCTCAAGAGTTGCGCCCGGATAAGCGGGCATGGCGTAGGCACCAAGCAACGAAACAGCCAGCATGCCACCATACAACCGCGCACGGTTATCGCCCAGAACAAGCACTGCTTTGCCAGGCTTCACGCCGATTTTTTCAAGTCCAGCCGCACAGGCCACCACCTCTTGGGCGTATTCCGCCCAAGTGGTTTCTTTCCATATCCCACGCTCTTTTTCGCGAAGGGCGATATCCTTTCCGTGGAGCGACGCGTTCTTCGCCAGAAGTGCACCAATCGTTTCGCCGCCTGAAGACCGGTTCTTCGTAAAATCAGTCATGCGACCCTCCGATATATGCCTCGATGACCCGCGGGTCCTTCACAACCTCCTTGGGGATGCCACTGGCGATCATTTCACCGTAATTCAGTGCCAGCATCCGATCACAAATGCCGGTGATGACATCCATATGGTGTTCGATCAGCAGAACGCTGACGCCGCGTTCGGCACGGGCATCCAGAATGAAACGGGACATATACCCTTTCTCTTCCTGGTTCATGCCGGCCATCGGTTCATCGAGAATCAGCATCTGTGGCTCGGCCACCAATGCCCGCGCCAGCTCGACCCGCTTTTTCAACCCGATCGGAAGACCATCGACCAACTCATGCCGAATGCTCTCGAGCTGTAGAAACTCGATCACCTCCTCGACGATTTTACGGTTCTCGATTTCTTCACGCTGTGCTGCCCACCAATATAGCGCCGTACGCAAAACGCCTGGGCTCATGTGGATGTGCCGCCCGAGCAGGATGTTGTCCAGAACGCTCATCCCGTTGAACAGGGCAAGATTTTGGAACGTTCTGGCAACGCCGAGCTTGGCAACCTTGTGAGGCGCCGTACCCGTAATGTCGTTTCCTGCCAGCCGGACCCTGCCCTCGTTTGGCGGGTAAAATCCGGTAATTGCGTTTGTTAGCGTTGTCTTGCCGCTGCCATTCGGACCGACAAGTCCAAAGATTTCCCCTTGTCGAATAACGAGGTCAACACCGGTGACAGCGACGATGCCGCCGAACCGTCGTTCGACCCCGCTGCACTCCAGTATCGCCCCATCATCGGCTCCGATTGCTGTGTTAATCCTTGTCGTCATCTAGATATCATTGTCCCCCTAAGGTTCACGGCCAACATCAGGTAATCCGGAAGTAGTCCGGCCGCCCCGTTGGCCATGGATCCCCCCACAATTGCTGCCCACCGTCGATGTTCAGAACTTCTCCGGTTACGAATTTCCCTGAATTCGCCGCCATATAGACAACCCCTTCAGCGACATCCCATTCGTCCCCGGCGTGCCGCATCGGGTTGGAGTCCTGAAAGGTCGCAGAACCCTCCGGAGGGTAGTTCCCGAAACCGTTGCTTTCGCAGCAACCCGGCGCCACGCAGTTCACTCGGATACCGTGCGGGGCCCACTCCACCGCAACCGACTTGGACAGGTAAACTACCCCTGCCCGGGCCGCACAGGTATGCGCGATGCCGGGCATGCCGCGCCAGATATCGGCCACGATGTTGACGATGGAGCCCGATTGCTTGTTGGCAACCCAGTGGCGCGCCGTGGATTGCATCATCCACCACGTGCCGTTCAGGTTGGTGTCTATGACCGCATTCCAGCCCTTTGGACTAAACTCCAACGCTGCTTGCGGAAACTGACCCCCAGCATTGTTCACCAATACGTCAATCGCCCCGAACTCCTGGTTCGTCTTGGCGACAAAATCCTCGACCTGCTCAGGCTCCCGGATGGTCATAGGCACAGCGAAAACTTCGCCCCCGAAACTTTCAAGGAACTCCTTGGCCAAAGCCAGTTTCTCTTCGTTGCGTCCATTGATCGCCAGATTGGCCCCGAGCCTTGCGAACAAGGTCGCAATTGCCAGCCCCAATCCGCCTCCGGCCCCGGTCACCACAACGACTTTGCCGGTGAATAAACCGCTTGCGTAAACGGTTGCACGTTTTGATAGGTCCTCCCTCGAAGACCCAAACTGCGTCTTATTCATGACGCCTCCTCCCATTCCCCATTAGGGACAGCTGCCAATAATCTAACGGGCGTTAGAAAAATGGTCAAGACAACTTTTCCCACCAGCCCCGCCCGTTATCTCCGATCAGTAAGACTTTGGAAGTCCAAGGGCTTTTTCTGCTATGAACGACAGAAGCATCTGCGGTGTCACCGGTACGATGCGGAACAGCAGAGCTTCACGTACCAGTCGCTCCACGTGATATTCCTTAGCATATCCGAATCCGCCAAACGTAATTTGCGCGGCTTCGGTCGCCTCGACCGCGGCGTCGGCGGCCAAAAGCTTGGCGGCGTTCGCCTCGACGCCGCAGGGTTCTCCCGCATCGTAGAGGGCTGCAGCGTGCATCACCATGAGATTGGCAGATTCCACTCGCGCCCAGGCTTTGGCGAGTGGATGCTGAACACCCTGATTTTGGCCGATCGGGCGGTCAAAAATCACACGTTCGTTTGCATAATGCGCCGCTCGCGCCAGTGCGTTGCGCGCAATACCGATGCATTCACCGGCCACCAGGATGCGTTCGGGATTCAACCCGTGCAAAATTTGCCTAAAGCCTTTGCCCTCCTCCCCGATCAGGTCCTCAGCCGGAATCGGCAATCCATCGATGAAGACTTCGTTCGAATCGACAGCCTTTCGACCCATCTTTTCGATCTCTCGCACGTCAACGAAATTTCGGTCGAGATCTGTATAGAATAGGCTCAGCCCTTCGGTCGGGCTGCTCACATCCTCAAGCCGCGTTGTTCTGGCCAGAAGCAACATCTTGTCTGCCACCTGCGCGGTAGAAATCCAGACTTTTTGTCCGTGCACGACATATCTGTCCCCCTGCCGCACCGCCATGGTCTTCAGCTTTGTGGTATCCAACCCGGTCGTCGGTTCGGTTACGGCGAAACAGGCCTTTTCATCGCCTGCTATTAGAGGGCCAAGCATACGCGCGCGCTGCTCATCGGTCCCAAACTTCACCACCGGGTTGAGCCCGAAAATGTTCATGTGGATGGCCGAGGCTCCGCTTGCGCCGGCCCCCGACTCGGCAATTGCCTGCATCATGATGGTCGCTTCGGTGATCCCCAGACCCGCGCCGCCGACAGCTTCTGGCATGGCGATACCCAGCCAGCCGCCATCGGCCATTGCCCTGTGCAGTTCATGGGGAAAACCACCGTTGCGATCCCGATCCAGCCAATAGTCGTCGTCGAACCTTGCGCAAATCCGCAGAACCTGGTCGCGAATCTCTTGTTGGTCGGCGGTCAATCGAAATGTCATAGCGCGCGCCCTCTTTCCAATCTTACGAGCCCAGCCTCACATAGGGCAGCGATCCGCTCATCGTCAAAACCAAGATCACGCAGAATGCTTTGGCTGTCTGCGCCAGGCGGTCGTCCCAGCCAACGAAGCTGACCGGGCGTCGCGCTGAGATGAGGGACCGGACCAATGACCTGAGTCTGTTCGCCAGCGACCGACACGATATCCCCGCGATGGCGTATCTGCTCGTTCGTCGCGATTTCCTCGACACTCAACACACGCGAGGCAACGGCATCATGGCGGGCGAATACCGCCTCCACTTCCTTAGCCGTGTGCTGCGTGACGAAATCATTGATCGCGTCAAAGACCACCGTCATGTGCTGCGACATCTCGCCGAGTGTCGCAAACCGCGAATCATCGGCAAGGGCGTCCCCGCCGACTGCCCGCAACAGTCGGTGCGCGGTTTCCGCGCTCCCTGCGGAAACGGTCAGCCACACCCCATCGGACGTTCGGAACATCCCCCCCGGAGCAAAGTCCATCGGCTGGCGCAGCCCATTGCGCCGCGGCGAGAGGTTCGCGCCCGTCAATGCGGGAACAGGATAGTCCATCAACCGAAGCAACGCCTCGAACACCGCAAGATCGACGACCTGACCGCGTGCAATGCCCTTTTCGCGAGCAAATAGCGCGATCATGATTCCCAAAGCGCCCATCAGCCCTGTCGTGCTGTCGGCCGCCGGAAAGCCGGGGTGCATCGGCGGCCCGTCGGGAAAACCGGTCAGATGCGCTAATCCACTCATGGCCTCCGCAGCACGCCCAAACGCTGGCACGTCGCGCATCGGACCGTCCTGTCCGTAACCTGAAACCCGCAAGACAACCAAGTCCGGGTTCCAATCGTGCAAGACGTCTGGCCCAACACCGGCACGTTCCAGCACACCCGGTCGGAAATTTTCGATCAGCACGTCGGCATCTTCAACCAACCTGCGCAGGATGTCCCGGCCCTCGTCGGACTTCCAGTCCAGGCCTAGTGTTTTCTTGTTGCGGCCCAAAGTCTTCCACCAGACGCCCACCCCATCCTCTGCCTTGGGTCCAAGGTCGCGCATCATATCCGTCCGGTTGGGGGCTTCGATCTTGATGACATCTGCACCAAAATCCGAGAGTAAAGCTGCCGCAAGTGGTCCGGCAATTACGTGACCAAGTTCTATAATCTTCAGTTGATCAAGGGGGCCAGACATCTGCACTTTCGATTTTGCTAATTTTCTAATGACTGTTCGATTCCTAGCAAAGGCGAAGTCGGACCTCAAGATTCAAAGGTAATCACCTCCCCGAAAACGTAACCGCCCGGTTGTTACCATGGATCAGTTCATTGGCGTCCAGTTCCATGGAAGCGGTTCGTTGAGCGGGTTGGTCATGTGATTGTGGATGCGGTCGAGGATTTCGGCCAGCCAGGCTTGCGGATAGAGGCCGTTCATCTTGGCTGTCTCGACAAGGGACATCGCCCGGGACAGCGTTTCGCCACCGCTGTCGGAGCCTGCAAAAAGCCAGTTCTTTCGCCCGATGCTGATCGGGCGCATGACGCGCTCGGCGGTGTTGTCGTCGATGCCGACGCGGCCATCTCCAAGGAAGAGCTCGAATGACGGCCAGCAGCTGAGACCATAGCGGAAGGCCTTCGCGAGATCGCCCTTGCCGGGAATGCGTAGCAGTTGGGCCTCGGTCCATGCCTTGAAGGCCTAGACCATGGAGCGGGAGTGCGCCTGGCGTGCTGCCAGCCGCAGTTCCGCTGTCTTTTTTGCCCACCCGAACTATGGCCTGCCGTGCGTTCTTTCAGGCCTGTGGGACGAAGCGCTCGTCTTTGGCGGCACCGAAGTGGCTCCGACATTCGGCGGTTTTCTCGAAGGCGCGCTTGAGGCGACGGAACATGCCTACACCGTCCTTAAGACGGGTCGAGGGCGCTCAGAGAAACGCTTATAACTGCATCTGCGTTCAGGCTGTCGCTGGGGAACCTGAAGGAGCGTTTTCTTGTTTAGGCGGCTTGATCAAGAAGAACAGCGCATACAATACCGGCACCGCGACCAGTGTCAGGATCGAGGCGAACGCGAGGCCACCCATGATTGTGACAGCCATCGATGCGAAGAAGGCGTCTGATATGAGCGGAATCATACCGAAAATCGTTGTGCCCGCAGCCAGCACGACGGGCCTCAAACGGCTGACCGAGCCATCGATTACCGCCTGATAGTCCTCGACACCTTCGGCGCGTTGCTGATCGATTTCTTCCACCAGCACAATGGCATTCTTCATCAGCATCCCGGAAAGGGACAAGAAGCCGAGAAGCGCCGTGAACGTGAACGGTAGCCCAGTGAACAGCAGACCAAGAACCATCCCCGTGACCGACATCGGAACCACGAGCCACAGGATCAGTGGCTGGCGCAATTTGTTGAACATCAGGATCGAAATTGTCAGCATTACCAGAAAGCCCAAGGGAAGCTGTTTGCCGAGACTTGCCTGCGCTTCTCCCGCGCTTTCGAACTCGCCACCCCATTCCATCGTGTAGCCTTCGGGAAGCCGAATGGCTTCGATATCAGAGCGGACACTGCGAAAGGCCTCATCTGCTGTCAGGTCGCCGCCTGCACCGCCGAGGACCGTTATCGTACGCTCACGGTCGCGGCGGTGGATAAGGGCCTCGACGAGGCGGGGCTCAAAGCCGGAGACGAGGTTGGCCATCGGCACATAGCCATTTGCACCCGGCGACCAGACGGAGAGATCGCGCAAACGATCCAGCCCGTCGCGCTCGACCTCGGGAAGCCGCAGATACATAGGGATTTCGGCATCGCCTTCGCGCAGGGTGCCGACCCGCAGGCCCGAGGTCCCGTATTGCACGGTGTCGGAAATCGATCCGCGAGTCGCACCGGCCAACCGCATGCGAGCCTCGTCGACGATGGGTTCGACGAGAATTTCGCGCTGTCGCCAGTCTGTGCGCGGGTTTGTGATCGTGCCGGCCTCGTCGAAGATCGCAAGCGCGTTATCCGATAGCTGCCGGAGGACAACTGGATCGGGTCCGGAAAACCGGACGGCGACATCGGCCCCGGCAGGCGGACCGAAGACGATCTCCTCGACGCGGATAAGAGCATTGGGGAATTGCGCCGGCAGTTCACGATTGAGACGCGCCGCAACATCGGGGATGAGTGTGGCATCGGTCGCACGCACGATCAGCTGACCGTAGCTCGCATCGGCCTGCTCAGGGTTGTAGGTCAGCATGAAGCGGCTGGCCCCTCGCCCGACAAGCGTTGTAACGTCCGTCACGATCTCCTCGCCTAAGATGATCGCCTCCAGCCGAGCGATTTCTTCATTCGTGACTCGAATGTCCGTGCCTTGCGGCATCTGGAATTCGACGTAGAATATCGGGGTGTTCGACGCCGGAAAAAAAGCCTGTTTGACCTGACCAAAGGCCATGACCGACCAGACCGTGATTCCGACGATCGTCAGGACGACGAGCACACGGGCGCGCAGCGCCAGCCTGAGGAAACCGCGGTAGGCCGAATAGACGAAGCCGCGATAGGGGTCCTTGGAGGTGTTTTTTGGCGCCTTCAGAAGGAGCTTCCCAAGATAGGGTGTAACGGTCACGGCGAGGATCCAGCTCATCAGCAACGAAATCGCGATAACCGCGAAAAGCGAAAACAGAAATTCGCCGGTGGCATCTGGCGACAGTCCAATTCCAGAGAACGCCATGATCCCGATCACGGTAGCCCCAAGCAGAGGAAATGATGTCGCGGTCTCGGTATCGGCGGCGGCGTCTTCGGCGGACTTGCCCCGTGCCATGCCAATCAGCATGCCTTCGGCGATCACGATGGCGTTGTCGACCAGCATACCCATAGCGATGATCAGCGCCCCAAGACTGATCCGTTCCATCTCGATGCCGAAGACAGACATGAAAAACAGCGTGGAAAACACCGTTAGGCCCAGCGTGGCACCCACCACCAGACCCGCGCGCCAACCCATGGTCAGCATCAGCGCCCCGATGACGATGGCCACGGATTGACCGAGGCCGACGAGGAAGCTCGAGACCGCTTCGTCGACGACCTTATGCTGTTCATAGATCGGTACGATCTCGACGCCGTCCGGCAATTCGGTCTTCAGCTGGTCCAGCCGTGCCTCGACCGATCTGCCGACCTCGACAACGTTGCGGTCCACGAGCGCCGAGACCCCGAGGGTGAAGGCCCGCGTGCCATTGTGACGCACGATCTGGCTCGGCCGCTCTGTCTCCTCTCGGACCACGCGAGCGATGTCGTAGAGCGCAATCTGCCCGACCTCTCCGGGGGCGCCGAGCCGCAGCGCCTCTATGCCCTCGACGCTGACATAACCCGGCGGAACGGACACGCCCAGCCGAGACAGCCCTTCGCTGATCTCGCCGTTGGAGAAAACCTGGTTTTCGTCGGCGATGATACCGAGGATCTGGTCCGGTGGCAGGCCCAGTTCGGTCAGGCGCGCCGAAGGGATCGAAATGATGATCTCCTCTTCAGCCAGCCCCTGAACCTCGATCTTGGCCACCCCGTCGACGGTGACAAGGTCGCGCCGCAGTTTAGTCGCGAGGTCTCGCTGTTCCGAGGCGCTCAACCCATCGGCCGTCACAGCGTAGAACATGCCGTAGACGTCGCCGAAATCGTCATTGATGATCGGAGACTGCGCACCGGAGGGAAGCTCTCCTTCGATGTCGCGGATACGGCGGCGCATCTCGTCCCAGACCTGCGGAATCTCGTCGGGCCCATAGGTCATCTCGATCTCGACCGTGATCTGGGCCATGCCCGGCATGGATTTCGATTCCACCCGGTCGAGCTGCTTCATCTGTTGGAGTGCGCTTTCCACGACATCGGTGACTTCCTCTTCCACCTCCATCGCCGTCGCGCCCGGATAGGGCACGAAAACGAGCGCCGTCTTGAGCGTGAAACTCGGGTCTTCGAGGCGTCCGACCGTGTTCAGCCCCCACAAACCGCCGAGAAGGCAAAAGATAATTGCCAGCCAAACGGCGACCGGACGTCGGATGCTTGCGCGGGAAATACTCATTGTCATGGTTTCGGTTTTCCGGTCCAGGATCGTTCAGAGGCCGCGAACCGCGACTGTTTCGTTTTCCTTCAGGCGCCACCACCCGCCGGACACAACCAGTTCGTCTCCGGAGAGCCCCTCAAGCACGACGATTTCGTCGTCGTTCGGCAGCCCCAGGCGGATCGTCTTACGGGACACCCGGCCGGTCCCCTCGTCATACAGCCAGATGGACGGCTCGCTCCGGCTCGTCGTGTCGATCGCCGAGACCGGGACGACTACCAACCGCGATTGCGCACCCTCCGCGGCGGCGGCTACGCGCACATTCGCCGTCATTCCGGGCAGCAATCTCGGGTCGATGGCGCCCTCGATTGCAAACTCGACGTCATAGGTTTGGGCTGTGGGGTCTGCATCGGTCACGAATGTCCGCAGATACAGAGTTGCGTCATATCCCGGCACAGCGGGGAAAGAGGCGGTTACCCTGAATGCATCGGGCTGGGCCCGTGCCATCGCGGCGAGTTCCTCGGGCAGCGAAATCCGCACCCGCATTTCACTGATGTCCTGCAACCTGGCAATCGGAGCCGCAGGGGTGACGTTCGAAAACTCCTCCAGAAAGATGCGCGCGACAATGGCGTCGAAGGGCGCGGTGATCGTGGCTTGAGCCAAGCGTCGCTCCGCTTCACGCAGGGCGACTTCTGCCTGAGCAAGCTGCGCGCGGTTCGTTTCAAGTCGGGCGTCGGTCGCCACCCCCCTCTCGGTCAGACTCAACGCACGATCGTATTCGGATTTTGCGAGGTCGAAAGAGGCCTGCGCCCGCTCCACGGCCAATTCGAAATCGACCGGGTCGAGCGCGGCAATTAAATCGCCTTTCTCAACCCGAGTCCCAGCATCTACCGCGAGGTCGGAAAGCTGACCCGAAACCTGAAAGGCAATATCCACGGTCCGGGCGGGCTCCACGCGGCCTGCCAGGCTGCGCGCCCTATCGCTATCGCGAAGCTCGGCACGCGATACTTCGACCGTGACCGGTTGGGCCATGTCTTGCTCGGCGCTCCCTTGCGCATCGGCACCGGAAACCTCATCCGTAGTCTGCGCGAAGACCTTGGATGCGATGTCCGGGTTGAATTGCACGAGAAGGACAATGGCGAGAAGAAGGGCGACCAATCCAGCGGCACCTCCTCGGAAGTATCTGGTTCTATTCAAGCTCATTTATCATGTCCTTCAATCTGTCGATGGCGGCGTCTTGCTGATCGTCGTCACCATCCGCGAGGCGAAGAAGCCTCTGGAAACGAAGACCCTGGATCGCCAAAAAAAGAACCATCGCCGCAGTGTCGTCCTGCGCGTCCGAACGGATGCGCTCGACATCACGGGACAGCTCTCTTCTCAGCGGGTCCAGAAGATTCGGATCCGACGCCGAAACCGCGAGAATAGCCATCGAAAGGTCATCATCGGTGCTTACGGCTTGCAGAACTGTCTCGAGATGACCGCGCAGGGTGCGGGAACTGTGCCCTTCCGGGACCGACGCCAGACGTTCGCGGTGCTCCGCGAGCATTTCGTCGAGCAGCCCGGCCAGAAGCGCTTTCTTGGTGGGGAAGTTGTACAACACCCCACCCTTGCTGAGGCCGGATTCCCGAGCGACGGCGTCGATCGTGATCTTTCCCGCGCCTTCTCGCAGCGCAATCGCCCGCGCAGCGCCGAGAATCTTCGGCGAGGCGTTCTTCGGTTGCTTTTCCACTTGTGCAGTCACCCTGTACCGTCCGGTCGGTTAAGTCATTGGGCGAGCTAATGCGCTGCCCCGTATTTGGCAAGCGAGCTCAATCTGAAAATTTGTCTCTGTGGCCGCTACCGTAAAGTCGCAGGAATGCAGCGACCGCTTCGCGCGCATGTTGCTCGCGGTGGACAGCTCGTTTCACTGCGAGAAGGCGCGGCATAAGTAGCCCCGAAACGCAAAGGTGTATGAAGTGATCGGACGCGCGCCGGACGTCATCGACATCGAGCGCGCCTTCGCGCGTAAGGCGCTCCAGAATCCGACCGACGAGTTCGCGGGCAGGTTTCGGGCCTGCGCGAAAATAAACCTCACCCACTTCGGGCAGTGCCTCGGAGGCGCCAACGCACGTTCGCAGGAGACGGATGTAGGTGTCGTCCAAGGTGAGGTCGACCATGCGAAGGGCGAGTTCTTCCAACTGGGCGCGCGGCTCCAAAGACGCGATCAAGGGCCGGAGGATTTCGTCCGCAAGCCGACCGCATTCGGATTCAACCACGCTCAGGAACAGTTGCTCCTTGGTCGGGTAATACGAATACATGGTTGCCTTCGACACTTTTCCTTCAGCGGCAATTGCATCGACCGTGGCTCCTTCGTAACCGCATCGGAAGAAAACCTCGCGCGCACCAATCATGACGTCGGCCATTTTTCTCACGGGCATCTCGTTCTCTCTATCCCAGGCAGGACTAGGCGGTTACAAGCTTTACTGTACCGTCTAGTGAGTATAGTAGATAGAAGTTGATTTAGCAGCAAAGCGTAAAGCTGTGCGGATCTACCCCACCAAGCGCCGCTTGGCGGCTTTTTCTAGCGCCGTTTTCAATTCGTCATGAGCTTCGGGTCTGATTCTGCCTGAGTTGTTCTCGGGCGCGGGATTATCCCGCGAACAGGAGGGGTACCGTCATTCTGCCGCGCTTGCGGTCCCGACAAAGGCACCCTCGGCCTCCCAGCGGCGTGCGATCGAGCCAAGCTTGTCCAGCACGCCGCGCAGTTCCGCGCCGCGCTCAGTCAGCCCGTAGGTGACAGCGGGTGGGATGGTCATGGCCTGCTCGCGCCATACAACGCCAGCATGTTCCAGCATTCTCAGCCTCTCGGTCAGGACCCGGGTGGAAATGCCGGGCACCAAACGCTTGAGCGCGCCGAAACGCTGCGGTCCCTGCTCGGACAGAACCCAGAGTATATAGATCGTCCAAGGGCCTGTGATGACACGCAGAAGCGCCTCCATCGGGCATGAGGGGGGCTGGACGCTCTTCATCGTGGATTATCCTCGCGGTTAAAGTAATCTAGTTACTTTTAAGTGCCTACTTTCACGAACGATGCAAGACACCTAAAGGTACTTAGAGCGGAAACTGCGGCTGAACAAGCCCTTGCAAACAGGGAGTGCGGTGATGAGTGACAACGTGGCAAAGTATGTCTACTGGATCGCGACCGGCCTTGTGGCGCTGGTCTATCTGGGTGCGGCGACTTTCTACATCTCATCCCACGATATGGTCGCGGGCATGTATCGCGAGGTGTTGAGCTATCCCACATACATCATCTGGCCGCTCGCGATTTTGAAGATTGTCGGCGCGGTGGTGATTCTCTGGCGCCCTTCGGCGATGCTGGCGGACTGGGCTTACGCGGCGATGTTCTGGCATCTGGTGTTGGCGTTCGGGGCGCATGTGGGCGCGGGCGATCCAGGCTGGCCACCGGCTCTTGCGACCTGGGTGCTCCTGATCGCCTCGTGGATGACAGCCAATCGCGTGCGTGCGGTAAAGTCGGCATATGCGCCGACGTTTCCGACAGAGACGAATTAATCCGATGCGGAGTTGCCACGGCGCTGGCCATCCACCCTCGGGCTTGGGGTTCAAAAGGACGACAGAATGACCGAAAGGCAGCCGACAGTGTTTGTTCCCCATGGAGGCGGCCCTTGCTTCTTCATGGACTGGAACCCGCCTGACACCTGGGACAGGCACCGCAGATTCCTTGAGGCTTTGCCTGCGAGCCTGCCGGCAAAGCCCAAGGCGCTTCTCGTGATCTCAGGCCATTGGGAGGAACGGGTGTTTACCGTGCAGACCAACTCCGCGCCGCCGCTGCTGTTCGACTATCAGGGGTTTCCCCCCCATACTTATCAGCTGACCTGGCCCGCGCTAGGCGATCCTACGCTGGCGGCCCGTGCAAGCGAGCTATTGAATGGCGCGGGTTTTGAAACCCGGGCCGACGCTACGCGTGGCTTCGATCATGGGGTGTTTGTTCCGCTAAAGGTGGCTTTGCCTGAGGCCGACATACCTACCGTCCAACTGAGCCTGCGCGACGATCTCGACGCTGAGGCGCATCTTGCTGCTGGTCGCGCGTTGGCGCCCTTGCGAGACGAAGGTGTTCTGATCATCGGGTCCGGCAACACCTATCACAACATGGGCAAGATGATGCGGGCGATGAGGGGCGGACCCGATGGCCCGGTGAACGGCGGCGACTTTGACCGATGGCTCACGGGTGCGGTGACCCATGAAGACCCCGGGGCGCGCCGCGCCATGCTGGCTGCTTGGGATCGGGCACCCGGCGCACGCGACGCCAATCCGCGCGAGGAACATCTAATTCCATTGCACGTCGTGGCCGGCGCCGCGCTTGCGGATCGGGGGGAAAAGACCCTCGAGGATCACGTATTGGGCGCGGTCGAAAGCGCGTTCAGATTTGGATAGGACCAGATATGTGCTTCGAACTTCCCTTGCGGCAGGGTCCGCGCCCCGAAACCACCGAGTGCGCCCCGCATGAGCAAGTGTCGCAGAACTCCTCGGCCGAGATTCACGCATTGTTCAAGCAGAAGGCCTTCGCCCTGCCCTTCGTCGAGCGTTGCCGATCGGGTATTTCGGTCCCCGGCGCCGAGGCATTAGTCCTGCCGCGGCCGCATGCCTGCGGCCCGCGCGAAGCCTTCATGATCGGACGCGAATTTGCGCATGTGCATCCCGCCTATGACGGTTCGTCGCACATGATGCTGCCGCTGGCGGCGGTTGAGGAACTCATCGCGAAGGGATGGGGCGAACAGCACCCGATGGCCTCGGCCGGATACATCCCGGCCAATGCGATCATGGCCTTTGCTCCACGCGATGAGGCAGAGGTCGATGTGATGATCAAAATCCTGACCACAAGCTGGGGTTTCGCGCGCGGCAAGCTGGCGAATCCCGCCCCCACCCAAATCCACGATTGATCGCAAGCGCGCTTGCAGAAACATCAAGATAAGAGAGATACCATGTCCAACATCCAGAACGGCCCCTTCATCGTGACCGGCGCGTCCGGACAACTTGGCCGGCAGGTGGTCGACCTGCTGGTTCAGGCAGGTGCCGGGCCGGTCATCGCGATCTCGCGCACTCCCGACAAGCTTGCCGATCTGGCGGGAAAAAGAGTCGAGGCGCGCGAGGGCGATTTCAACGACCCGGCTTCTCTTGAAGCAGCCTTCGCGGGCGGCAAGCGTCTCCTCATCATCTCCACCGACGATCTGGAGCCGGGCAAGCGGCTCGCAGCTCATTCCAATGCGATTGCTGCGGCCAAGATGGTAGGTATCGACCACATCGTCTATACCTCCTTCGCAGGCCCGGTCGCGGAAAGTCCGATCGGATTCGCTCAAGACCACGAAGGGACCGAGAAGCTGATCACGGAAAGTGGGGCGGATCATACGATCCTACGCAACAATATGTACACCGACTTTCTGTTGATGGGCGGCCAGCAGAGCGTCGCCATGGGCACGCATTTCTCTGCCGCAGCAGATGGCAAGACCGGATATGTGACACGCGCGGATTGCGCCCGTGCCGCAGCCGCGGCGCTAATGAAAGCTACGGGAAGGGAGACCCTCGATATCACCGGGCCGGAGACGGTCAGCCAGGCCGAGGTCGCGGCGATCTTGTCCGAAATTGCGGGTAAGGAAATCCCCTATGTCGCCCTGCCCGCCGAGGATCTGGTGCAGGCGATGATCGCAAATGGACTGCCGGAGTTCATGGCGAGGGTCTTTGCCTCCTTCGACGAAGCAATCGCGCAGGGCTATCTCGATGTGGCCAGCGGCGATCTCGAATCGCTCACCGGCAAGCCCGGACAGTCGGTGGCCGATTTCCTGGCCGCTAACCGCGCGGCGCTTCTTCAGGCGCCGCAGGAACAATAATGCTGGAAAATGTCATGAGGCTTTACAACGCGAACTTCTCACCGAATGCGCTGCGTGTACGGGCGGTGGCGCACGAACTGGGCGTGGAACTCGAAATCGTCGAGGTCGACATCCGTGCCGGGGACAACCGCGCGGCGGAATTTCTTGCCCGCAATTCAAATGCAAAGGTGCCTGTTTTGGAGGACGGGAATTTCGTGCTCTGGGAGTCCCGGGCGATCTGTGCCTATCTGGCCGGGATCCGGCCCGAGGCAGGGCTCTATCCTGATGGCCTCAAGACGCGGGCCCTCGTCGATCAGTGGGCCTGGTGGCAAGCCATCCACCTAGGCCCGGCGATGCAGAAGTTGTCCTTTGAGCTGTTCCTCAAAGAGAAATTCGGCATGGGCGATCCTGATCCTACTGTGGTCGAAGCGGAACGGAAAGCCACCGATCAGTTCCTTGCCGTTCTGGAAACCGGACTCGACGATAAGGATTGGATTGCAGGCGCACTCAGCCTTGCCGACTTCTATCTGGCGACCACATTCATGTATCGCGACCAAGCGGGGATTTCGCTGGACGAATTCCCCAGAATCGCGGGCTGGATCGGCCGGCTTGAAGCGCGTGACAGCTGGCAGAAGGCCGTAGCACCGCTTCTTGCGCTCTTCGCCTGACATCGCGCTCGCCGCGATGATTGAACGATCTGCATCACGTCCGGCGATCGGCGCGCTATCAGATTTAGACATGAGCAGGAAGCGTCGCATGACAGAAATTAGCCGCAGACAGCCGCGACAACCAACCTGACAAGAGTTCCTCCGGAAGCAATGCGGCGGTTTTGGGATGTAGATGCTGTGTCTCATCCCGATCTTTAGAGTTTTCGCGCGGAGTGTATTCATCAGGTCCGATAACTCAGCATCCGTCGCGCCAATTGAGCACGTGCCGTTCGTCCAAGACAAAGACTGATCTCACGGCCTCCGCGAGCGGGATGCCGAGCACAGTGTAACCGTGCAGGACAGCTATGCGGGTGTCACTGTTCCCTTAATTCTTGGACGCTGATGTATGTGACCGTTCAGAACCGCGGGGTCATGCTGCCCTGAGCAAGGGTGGTGTAGGACTTATGAAGCTCGCAATGTTGCCCGCAATAGGCTGCTTCGGGGCTTCATATTTCGTTCGTTCACTCAAACCGCTGTCGTTCCCAGGAACAAGAAAAAACCAGACCGCCGGAGCGGTCTGGCCGTTGGCTTAGGCGGCGTCTTTGGGGCCCCAAGGGATGACAGCCTGCAGGGACAGATCGTCCTGGTTTGCGGCCTTGCCGAGGTTGGCGTTGAAGCCGTGGTCGCGGATGGTCAGCGTGTAGTAGTCGGCGCCGGTCTCCTTGTTCTGCTTCTTCCAGATGCCGCCGCACTCGACCAGCTTGCCGCGCGGGGAGCGGCCGAGGACGCGGTGCGTGGGGGCCATCGGGTTCGTGCTCGCGACGGGTTCGACCGTGATGTCGAGGTCGAAGGTCAGGGTCGAGATGGAGCCGACGCCCTTGGCGGTTTCGATGTCGGTGCTGGTGAATTTAATGCAGTTCGTGGTCATTGCTCTTCTCCTTGTTTGCATTGCAATGATGGTCACCTTGCAGCTGGCCAAGGCCCGGCCACACCGAAGGCGAAGCGTAGCGGAGAGGGGCAGGCGCCGGTCTTTTTGGCGCGCGAGGAATGACCCGTAGGGTCAGGGGAAAAAGATCGGCGACAACCTTTGTGGACGGGACGACAGCTGCGACCAGCATGTCATGCAGAGCAACACATCGGGAGAAGTGCGGTGGCCGCGAAGGACACCCAGGTGAACAGCCGATGAAACTGCCGGGGGCGGTGTCCTTTCTGCCCTCTCACCCCGAGCCGCAGCCGGACGGGTTCGCGCTTTGCCGAGCCTTGCCTAACGTGGCGCGACCGCTTGCCCGTGGTAAGTTGGTCGAGTGAGGTGCCATCTGGCTGAGCGATTTCAAGCAGACCGCCGTGGCATCTGCACCGGGCGCGGGTCATCCCGATTTCGGACCAACCCTCTTCGGCATCCCAATAGTTTGCGATTTTTTACATCGCGTCCAACACCGACCCTCTGCCAGCTTTGGCCAGAGCGATCCGGCGGTTGTCGAAACTCCTTTGCGGTCAATGATGGCAGAACAGCATGTCCGGCAAAGCGAGGACTAACACCGGCTGACACGGGAAAAACGAGACTATTGAAGCGACCCGCCCCGCCCCAGCGACCGTTACCGAATGGCCGAGATGAAGCGTTGCCACGACCATGCGACGGCTGGTCGGGCTGGCTCCGGAGGAGACGGCACGGCCAGCGGTACGTCGCAGGGAGAGGCAGCGTTTCAGCTCGGGGAGGGCGGCTGCATGCAGCCGACCGAGTAGGGCGCGGTCCTGACCAAAGGGCAGGATGATTTATGGACAACAAGCACCCACGAATTCCGTTCGCCGATTTGATGAAACTAACCCCGACTCGGAATGTAACAGATACGACCTTTGGCCTTCTTCAGCCATCCGAGTTGTCGTGCGCGTAGCTGCCATATCGCGTAGGACGCCCGTAATGCGGGCCAATGAGCCGAAAGGTCTCGATTGGCGACTCGTGATCGATGGTGTTCTCTGGAAGAGGCTATTCCGCACAGGCATCGGGAAGGATTCCTGCAACCGAGAGCAGTAGGAAGCTGCCATGAACCCGCTCATATTGCCACTGACCTACTCTCACCACGTTAATTAAACCCGCTTATCTTAGCCTACCCACTATTTAAGCGAAGCCCGTATTGCTTAAATAAAAGAGGGGCATCATAGTGAGCTATGACCGATTCAGACCCCAACCAACGCCTTGGCCGCTTTGTCGAAACCCCCGTTGCAGGAGAGACGGTCCGCGCCTTCGTACCACCTCCCCTGCCTCCAGTCCCAACAATCGACGTACTGGGGCTTCTCGACCGACTCAGCCTCGCGGAGCGCGCCTTAGGGCGGCTGGATGGCATCACGATGCTTCTGCCGCGCCAGGAACTGTTCCTCTATATGTATGTCCGCAAGGAGGCCGTACTTTCCTCACAGATCGAAGGAACGCAATCGACGCTGACAGACCTGCTGCGTTTCGAGACCGAAGCACAGGCGGGCCAGCCAATCGATGACAGGGAGTGGACAAAACATGGGGGTCATCTTCGTCGTTGCGGCCCGTGCTAAGGTGAGTTCTTTGCGTGTGGGGCTGCCATGGACGTACGGATTACAATCGAAACTACCTTCGACAACGGGGAGAAGCGCACTCATCAGCTTGACGGCATTTCACGACCCTACCGGGTGACCTGTCCAGACGGGATCGGGTTGCGCCTCGAGGATGGGAAGAGGGTTGTCGAACAGATTCAGCGGGCAATTCTTTGCGATCAGGTTGAGGAAATCATCCGAGAAAGCCGCGTATGCCCGGATTGCGCCTCGGTTCGTGCCATTCATGACTATCGCACGCGCGATCTCGACACGCTCTTTGGGCGGGTTCGGGTCAAAGCCGCGCGCTTGCGCCGCTGTTCGTGTGATGCCAGGTCAGCGGCGATGCCCGGCGGACCTATTTCTCCGCTGGCCTATTTCTTTCCTGACCGGGCTACCCCGGAGCTGCAGCGGCTCCATGCGGAACTCGGGTCCCGGCATTCCTTTCGCGAAGCCGCGCGGCTGATGAAAAGCTTCCTCCCCTGCCATCCGCCCCATCACACCACGGTGCGTGACCGGTTGGGAAGAGTAGCCGCGGGGCTCGAGAAAAGTCGAAGGGCATCAGGCGATCCCGCTGAAGCACTTCCCAAAGGGGGTTTGACGGTTTTTCTGGACGGTGCGCATATCCGCTGTCGACCGGAGTATCAGCAGCGACACCTGGATCTTGTGGTCGGTAAGATTGAAAGTCGCAATATGTGCCGACGATTTGGCTTGGTCGCCAATGCGACGGCATCGCCAGGCAGCCGGATGCGAGAAGAGCTGTCAGACTTTGGATGGAAGCCGGGCCGTCTGTTGACGGTAATCTCTGATGGCGAGCTTGCTCTCCCGAACCTCATACGGAATGCCATGGGTGGCGACGGCCAGGTGAAGCATATCCTCGACTGGTGGCACATCTCGATGCGTATTCGACATGTCGAGGCCGCCGTTCAGGGTCTGGTCCAGATACCGGGATTCACTGGAATTCCGGTGCTGTTCCAGCGCCCCGCGAAAAGCCTTCGCTGGTGGCTGTGGCATGGCAGAGCACGGGTCGCGGAAACTTATCTGAAAGGGCTCATGCACGATTGCACCCGCCTTGCGGAAGAACCTTTGGCTGTCCGCACCGCTGCCGCTCGTGTGCAGGCCCGATGCGGGACACTGTACACCTATCTCGCGAACAACATGGAATCCCTTGTCGACTATGGCCGACGGTACCGTAACGGGCTGCCCATCTCGTCATCTCGTGCCGAAGGATCAGTCGATGACATTGCCAATGCCCGCATGGGAAAGCGCAGAAGGATGCGGTGGTCGCCCAAAGGGGCTCACCGAGTAGCCGTCACAAGGGCCGCAGTTCTCGATGGTCGGCTGACCGTCGCAAACAGAAAACGCGCCGCATGACCCCCATGTTTTGTCCACTCCCTAAGACAGGAGTGCGGTTGCGCCGAAGACATGATCCGTGAAGCCGCCGGTGTCGGCGTATTGCTCTTTGATCTTCTTCCCAACCTCGTTCATCAGCAGGCCGTCCAGAATGTATGGGGCCTCGTTTACGGTCGCAGGGATATTCTGTGTAGCAAACGGGCCGAACTGGTCGGAGACATGGGTGTAGGCCTTCAAGCCGGGCTCCTGCCCATACTTTGCGTTGATGAGGTTCATCGCCTCGCCATGCTGAGTTGTCGGAAAGAACTGACCGTCGCTGGATGCGGTCATGCCGCCGCCCCAGAATTGCGCCATCGGCAAATTGGCCTGCGCTTCGATCACCTTGGCGAGCGCCCTGTTGATAGCATCGCTTTCAACATGCCACCGGGACAAGCGCGAGAGTTGGAAGTAGTCATGTGAACTGGTCGCCTCGGCCATCTTGCTGAGGCCAAGGTTCAATCCCTCGGCCAGCAGCACGTTTAACAGCCCGATGCGATCCTTGCAGGGAACGCCGGTGCGCAGATGCGTGAAGGCTTCGGTGAAGCCGATATCGTCATCAACTTCCTGCAGCAGATCGGTGATCCGAACGGCAGGCAGGCGGCCATAGAGATCAAGCACCATGCCATCAGCATCCGCCGGGATTGCTGCCGTCAAACGATCAACCTTGAGAACGCCGTTCTCGATTGATCCGCCGGGAATCGCGCCAGCTCTGGCAGCCTTGGACAAACGCTTCATACCTTCTGCCAGTCTTGCCTTGCGATCATCAAGCCAGATCTCAGGTTCGAATGGCATCGTCAGGCGAGGGCACGCCTTGGCTGTTTCTATCGGTACCAAGGCCTGTTTCAGATCAGCGTAACGCCGGGAATGGGGCAGCCAGATGTCGCCGGATCGGAAGGCTTCACGCACCTGGAACATCACGGCGACCTCCCAAAGACGGTTGTCACCCGGGTCCTGAGCATTGAGGTGTCGATGCCATTTCGAGGTTCGGCGCAAGAAGCCAACCTGGCGGGGTGCGTCAGTTTGATCCTGGGCGATGACTTTGGTTGCCTGCATCAAAGGCACCGCCACCGGGGCGGCGCAGATATCGAGCGCCCGCAGCATTCTTGGGGTATAGCGCCGGAATCGGTGATATCCATGAACGACATGAGACAGGGCGTCAGCCGCCATCGTGTCGGTCAACTCGGCCGCGGTTGTCACCATACGTTCGAGGTGAGACCAGCCACACGCAACTTCGACGGCGGCATCAAGGGACACGCCATCTGCCTTTGCCTCCAGCAGGGCAGCACCGAGATCCTTGAAAGAACGTAATGTCTCACGCAGCGAAGATCTGGCATCCGCGATGCGCGCGTCGGATAGCCTTTTCGCATCCCGCCAGGTCTTGCCGACGATCCTGTCGTGGGTTTCGATCACGGCATCGGCGACGGCCGCCTTCCATTCCACCATACAGACAGCAAGGATCGCCAGGCGCCGGTCACCCGTGATGTCGCGCAACCCATCGGCAAAGTAGCGCTCGCCCTGGCGGCGCAGGCGGGTGATCCGATGTGGTGGTACGTCGGCCAGAATGTCCGGTGAGAGGTCCAATTCTTGCAAAAATTCCAACCGATCCAGAAGTCGCGATGCTCCAGCCGAGTTGCTGCCCGCCTCGAAACGGCGAAGCCAGATGAACCGGGTGACATTGCCATCCACGATCTCGGTCAACAGCGCGTCCAGGCGTTCTTTTGTTCCATCGTCGATCCTGTTGGTGATCCGGCTTTCGGTCTGGCGCTCAGCCGACACCAGAGCATCTGCGCACAACCGTTCGATGACAGAGATGCCGGGCAGGATCACCTGCGACCGGCGGCACACTTCGACAAATCGGCGCGCCAGGTCTTCGTTGGATCGGGCAGTTTCAGCCTCGTTCTCAAGCCAGGCCTTGAGACTCCGCGCGCCTTGGCCCGAGAACATCTTGAAGCCATAGATCTGGCGAAGGGCGTGCAGGTGCTGCTGACGGGTTTGCCGGCGTGCGGCATAGAGTAAGACATCGTCTCCGGTCAAACCCAACTGGGCTGCGATGAAGCGCAAGACCTTTTGCGGGATGACTTCGCCAGATGACAACAGCCGCCCAGGATACCGCAACGCACAGAGTTGCAAAGCAAAGCCGATCTTGTTCTCCGGTCGCCGCCGTTCGTTGATGTGTTGGAGATCGTCGTCCGCTAGAGTGTAGTGCCGCAACATTAAGGTCTCGTCAGTCGGCAGGTCGAAAAGCGCCGCACGCTGGCGCTCGGTCAGTATGGACCGTCTTGGCATGTTGGTTTGTCCTTGTTAATCAGATGTCTGTTCGGGACACATCTCGCACCAGCAAAATCAAAGGCTTGCAAGACCAATCTCTGAGGGGGTTCAACTGGGACAGCGCGCAGCCATCTATGCTAGGGCTTCCACTGCCGATCAGTCGTGTGACAGACAGGTAATGGAACTGACAGCTTTTGCTGAACGCGGCGGATACCAGGTGATAGGCGTCTTCAAAGAAACGGCCTCGGGTGCCGCCGCCAATCGTGTCGCCCGGAACCGAATTCTCGATCTGGCTCAGGCACGGCAGATAGATGCCATCCTTGTCAGCGAGTTGTCCCGGTGGGGCCGCTCCACTCAGGACCTATTGGACACGTTGAACAAGCTGGCTGGCTGGAAGGTTTTGGTCGTCGCCATGAGTGGCATGACATTCGAGTTGGACACGCCGCATGGCCGAATGATGGCGACCATGCTGGCAGGAATTGCCCAGTTCGAACGCGATCTGCTCAGCGAACGCGTCAAATCCAGTCTTGCCGCGGCCCGGGCGCGCGGCAAGAAGCTCGGGCGCCAACCCGGACAAAGGCCGAAATCCGACAAACTTGCACCAAAGGTCGTTCAAGCCGTTGCAGAAGGTCGTTCATACCGTTGGATTGCACGTGATCTTGGCATCAGCAAAAATACTGTGCTCGACATAATGAAACGACACAGGGAAAACTCTTAGGGTGTCATTCTGCCCCCAGCCGGAACAGACCCCCAGTAGCACCCGTCACGTGGCAGAAGGCGCGCCGTCGAGACATCCTGGTAAGGGGCTGCCAGGGCCACAACCTGCTCGGGGACGGGATCGGGGGCCGAGTCTTCGGTGCCGACGACAGCGGTGCATCCGCCCAGAAGGGCCGACAATGCCAAGCTATTGATGAATTTTCGTCCCAAATCCGGTCCTTTCGCGTAGTGGCTTCGCCAGCGTCTCTCGGGCGCCTCGAATTTCGTACTCAACTGTGTGCGCCGACGTAGTCCTCAGGCGGATGCAGATACGCCGTCACCCCGGTTTCGACCAGCGGGTAGAGCGCAATGGCATGGGCATTGACCATCCGCACGCAGCCCGAACTCGCGCGGCCCCCGATAGAGCGGGGCTGGGGCGAGCCGTGAATGCGCAGATAGGTGTCGCGATCGCCCACGTAGAGATACAGGGCACGCGCGCCGAGCGGATTGTCAGGACCCGGCTCCATTCCGTCTTCGACATCTGCGTACAGTTCCGGATCCCGTTCGATCATCGAGCGCGTCGGGGTCCAGTGCGGCCAGCGCACCTTGCGCCGGATCGTGTAGGTGCCGGGTTCGTAGAGATTGCCGCGTGCGATGGCCACGCCATAGCGCATGGCCGTCCCGCCCTCCTCGATGTGATAAAGGTAGCGCGCGATGGCATCGACGTGAATGTTCCCCGGAAC
Source organism: Thalassobius vesicularis (assembly GCF_004799325.1). Taxonomy (GTDB): domain Bacteria; phylum Pseudomonadota; class Alphaproteobacteria; order Rhodobacterales; family Rhodobacteraceae; genus Thalassobius; species Thalassobius vesicularis. Next base: position 73,543 of record NZ_SSMD01000008.1, on the reverse strand, counting down.
AAGGCCTGCCCGCGCCTCGACCCGTTGCGGAAGAAATCGCGGATCGAGCCCCCAGGGATTGGATATCTCAAGGTTGAAGAAGGGCGGCGTGACCTCGGCATCCCATGCGCTTTTCTGCGCCTCGCTCGGCCAGCTATCCGCCAGAAGCGGCCCCGAGATGGGCGGCGAAAATAGGGCGGTTGCGGTGATGATGAAATGGCGGCGCGTCAGGCCCGTCTTTCCGGCCGCGTTCATTGTTCCGGTTCTCGCGCATCGGTGACGAGCGTTTGCAACTGCTCGGCATCCACGACACCGGGCACAAGGGCGTCGCCGATCACGAAGGATGGTGTGCCCGTGATGCCGAGGACCTGCGCCAGGCGCATCGAAGTTTCGATATGTGCGTCGATCTCCGGCGCTTCCATGTCGCGGCGCAATTGCGCGACGTCCAGGCCGATGTCTTCCGCGATCCGAAGGACGGACGACTCCTCGGCGCGGCCGCTCATGCCCATCAGCGCCCAATGGAAGTCTTCGTAAAGCCCCTGTTCGCGCGCGGCCAGCGCGGCACGGGCAGCAAACACCGACCCTTCGCCGAGGATCGGCCATTCACGATAGACAAGGCGAACATCCGGATCGGCGGCCAGCAGGGCCTCGATCTCGGGCTTGGCACGACGGCAATAGGGACAATTGTAGTCGAAGAACTCCACCACCGTGACATCGCCCTCCGGATTGCCCAGGACCGGCGCATTGGGGTCGCGTTCCAGCGTGTCACGTTCGCGGGAGAGGACCTCGGCTTGCGACGCCGCCTGTGCCTCGGCCTGCCGGGCTTCGAGGATCGCGACGGCCTCCATGACGATCTCGGGGTTTTCGCGGATCGTCTCAAGCACCAGCTCGCGCACCCTGTCCTCCGAGATGTCCTGCGCCGCTGCCTGCAAGGGCAGCGCAAGGAAAAGCGCCATCGCCATCATTGAAATGTAATTCTTCATGTCAATTTCCTCCGTTTGCCAGATCGGCGGCCGTGCGTTCGGCCTGCGCGGCGCGTTCGCGCTCGGGCCAGGTTGATTGGATGTAGGCGAGGATGTTCCAGATCTCGCGATCCGTCAGGACGTCGCCGAAACCGGGCATGCCGCTGTCGAATTCCACGCCTTGCCGGGCCAGGGCCTCGCGTCCGCCGAGTTTCGTGTATTCAAACAGCATCCGGTCGGGATGGTGCCATGTGTGCCCGGTTTCATCGTGAGGCGGCGCGGGCAGACGCCCATCCGCATCGGGGGTTCGCCAGTCCGGCTGTCCTTCGAGGTTGGCGCCGTGACAGGCGGCGCAGTTCTGGGCATAAAGCGCTTCGCCCTGCGCGATATCCACCGTCGCCGGCATCACCGGCACGGCAGGGTCTATGGCGGCCTGCGGCGCGTCACGCAGCGCCAACCACGCCCCGGCCCCCGCAAGGCCAAGCGCCACGGGCGCGGCGATCATCACCCAGGCCTTCATGTCAAGCGCACCCATGTCATCATGCCGCTTTCCGCATGGCTGAGCATGTGGCAGTGAAACAGCCAGTCGCCCGGATTGTCGGCGACGAAGCCGATCTCGCGCGTCTCTTGTGCGGCCACGAGGAGCGTGTCGCGCATCGGGCCTGCGGGTCTGCCGTCGCGGATTTCGCGGAAATGCATCCCGTGCAGATGCATGGCGTGGGGAAAGACGGTTTCGTTGACGATCTCCAGCCGCACCCGCTCGCCAAGGGAAAGATCGGCCAGCGGGGCCTGCGTCATCTCTGCCATGTCGTTGAAGGCCCAGAACCGCCCCCGCGCCGCGAGGTCGCGAAAGCCCAGGCGCTCTCCGCCCAGCACGGCACTATTCATTCGCCCCATGGCGCCGCCCGACATCACCAGCCGCAAAGGACGGGCATCGGCCAGCGACCCGAGGCCGCTGACGGAATTGGGCGGCAACGCCGCGGGTGCCGCTCGCGGGGTCCGCGCGGCGCTGGCCGAGACGGGGAATGCCACCTGAGAGGCCGGGCGGTCGTCATTGCCGAGCCGCACGAGATGGGCTGTCTCGCCCGCCTCGGCCGTCACATCGACGATCAGGTCCGCGCGCTGCGCCGGGGCGAGGACGAGCACGCCCTCCAGCGGCTCGGGGGTGGCAAGCGGCATGCCGTCGAGCGCGACCGTCCAGCCCCGCAACCCTGCGAGCTGCAATGGAAAGATCCGCGCGTTCGATACGTTGATGAGCCGCAGACGCAGACGCGTGTGCCGCTCTACCGGGATTGCAGGATCGAATTGACCGTTCGTGGTGATCAGGTTTCCGATCCGGCCGCCATGGCTCATGCGCATGGGATTGTCGAAACTCTCGTCAATCAGCGCCGTTTCGGGGTCGAGCAGCCAGTCGTCGAGTACGAGGGTCTCCTCGCGATCCACCTGCGGCGGCTCGGCCTCTTCCACGATCAGCGGCCCATGCAGGCCGCGGGCGACCTGCACCCAGGACCGGTTATGCGCGTGGTACCAGTAGGTTCCGGCATCGGGCGCCACGAAATCATAGTCGAAAGCCTGACCCGGCGCGACGGCCTCTTGCGTCAGGCCGGAGACACCGTCCATCGCGTTGTCGATGCGGATGCCGTGCCAATGGATGGAGGTCGGCTCCGGCAGGTTGTTGACCAGCCGCCGCTGCACCCGTTCGCCCCGGCGCACCCGGATGGCCGGGCCGGGCGCGCGGCCCTCATACCCCCAGATGGATGTCGCCGGATAACCGTCGGGGGCAAGCTGGACCGTGGCTTCGCGCGCTGTCAGGATCGCGGGCGCATGAGAGGCGGCAAGCACCTGCCGACCGCTCATCACCATGCCCAGAGTGGCGGCGGTCTGTCCGATAAAGGCGCGTCGTGTCAGCATGGCCAATACCTCCTCAACAGTGTCGAGGCGGGCGAGAGTCTCGCCCACCCCCTTGTCGTTTGAGCGTCAGGAGTCGTGGCCCATCCGGAAATCGCCAACCATGCCGGCCTCGCGGTGACCGGGCACGTTGCAGGCGAATCCGATCTCGCCACCTTCGGGGAAGGTCCAGATGACTTCGCCCGTATCGCCCGGCTCCAGCAGGACGCTGTTGGCATCGTCATGCATCATCCCGGCTTCCATCATGCGGTCATGATTGATGCTGCGCATCGTCATCATGCCTTCCCGCATCATGGTGCGCATTTCGCCGCGATGCCCGTTCCACGTTTCGCTGGTGCCGATGTTGAACTCGTGCACGGCGCGCCCGACATTCACGACTTCGAAGCGGATCGTCTCGCCGGGTGCGACCTCGATGCTTTCGGGGCTGTATTTCATCTCGTCCATTTCGATGGTGATGGTGCGGTCGACCTGTGCGGCGTCGCCGGGTTCTCCGATACCGCTGCCGTGCCCTGCATCGGCCAGGGCCACGGAAGCGGTGAGGCTGGCCACGAGCGCCGTGCCGGTCAGAAGTGTCTTGATCATGTCTTGGTCTCTCATGTCTGGGTGTCTTTCAGGGAATGCTGTCGTGACAAGGCCCAGGCGCGCGGGGGTGGAAGATCCACGGGCGCATTTCTCCCGCCTATTGCTGTTTTCGCGAGCGGCTGACGCACGGCCCGGAAACCGTGTGCCCCGAATAAGGGTCGGGTCATCAAAATGGCGGCCGGGGAACAGGACGGGTCGGGATGGCAAGATCCGTCGTGCGTGTCCTCATGCGCAGCGTGCCCGGCCGTCGCGACACCGCCGTCCGAGACCTTGACGATTTGTGAATGCGCATCCCACGTGCCGGCAAGGCCGGGTGTCGGCGCGGCGAGGGCCACGAGCGCGATCATCAGTATTGCGACAAGACCGCCGAGCGCGGCTTGCAAGGACAGAGCTCGCATCAATTGATTCCGTTCTCGCGCTGCACCTCGCGGATGTAGCGGGTGATATACTGAACGTCGGCGCGGGTCAGACCCTCGATCGGGGGCATGTTGCCGAAGGGCCAGTGATGGGCGCGCACGCCGTTCCGAACCGCCATCTGAAAGGCTTCGTTCGAATGATGGCTCGGCTCATAGGTGCGGTGGATCAGCGGCGGCGCGACACCGTTCTGACCGGCCGCGTTGGCCCCGTGACACGCCGCACACACGGCTTCGAAGGCGCGTTGACCGATCGCCGCCTCGGGCGACAACTGTTCGGGAAGCCGAACTTCGACGATGGGCGCGCCCTCGGCCAGGTCGTTCAGGGCTGTTGGCTCCGGGTGAACCATCGTCCCTGCCGGTGGCTCGGCCGGTTGCGTGAGTTCCCAGATCGCCACGCCAAGCCCGGCGACAAACACACCGCCGATGAGAAGCCCGAGCTTGTTCATGTTTGCCCTTTTCTTGCCTTTGATCTGCTCCACTCCACCCAGGCGCCGGCCAAGGCACTGTGGGTTCAGACCGCTCGAAACTTGAGGATTTTTTTTACCGGCTCTCAGCCACGTTGCAATCCGTTAGCCCCGTGTTTTTTGTAACCGAATGTATCCTTGACCTTCACCCGGAAAAGGCACCTAACGTGCGGCCGGTAGAGTGTTGCGGAGGATGTGATGTCCTGGAACCCAAGGAACTTTTTATCGAATGGTGCCGGAATGAAGCTTGGCATGCTGGCCTGTTGTGCCGTGATGCTCGTCCCGCTTGGCGTCTACATTGTCGCGGGCGGAACGCTCGGCGGGCTTGCGGGCAACCTCGGCCTTCTGGCCCCGCTGGCGCTGTGCCTCGGGGCGCATGTCGTGATGCATCGGATGATGGGCAGATCCTGCCACGACAACACCGCAAATCCCCGGGAGAAGACCCCGGACGAGAACCCCGAACAAGGCCCGGCGGTTGTCCCGGTCCATGCCCCGCGCTGATTGCACGGTAATGATCCACGGCGCGCGCCCGAAACTGGCGCTGGTTGGCCTTCTTGCACTGGCCGGTTGCGGAGCGGGAGTGCGGCAGTGCCTGAATACCGACGCCACGCTGTCAACGCGCGGCGCGGCGTTCACGCTTCCGGATGGATGCCGCGCGATCCGGACCGGCCCGGACGGTGTCGTCACCCTCGCTTGCGATGATGGGCGGGTCGGCTATGGATTCGACGCCCTCGCCATCGGATCGCAGGAATTGCCATGACATCCAGGCGTTCGACACTTGCCTTTCTCGGCGTCGCTGCGGGCGTTGTTGTCGGCTTTCAGGCGCTTCCTTCCCTGTTGGATCGTTTCTCGGGTCTGCCTGAGTTTGAGCCTTTGGCGAATCCAGAAGGCTTCCGGAGGATAACGGGCGGAAGTTCCTCGTCCGGCGCATTCGACCCATTTGTCGGCCTTGAAGCCCAAGACGACGGGTTGAGAGCGGAAACCATCGCGGCCGTAGAAGCCGATCTTTGCAATGCGCTTTACGCGGATGTGGCAGAAGATCCGTCGACCGTACCGATCGCGTCGTTTTCGGACTATTACTGCCCCTACTGTCGCGTGCAGATGCGGCGCTTGGCAGATATTGCCGAACAGCTTGATAGCGGCGTTGCGATTTCCTGGCACGAGCTACCGCTTCTCGGCGAAGGCTCTGACCGTGCGGCGAGAGCGGCTTTGGCAGCAAAACGCCAGGGTGCTTATCTCGCATTTCAGCAAGCTCTGTGGACGACGCCGTTTCAGCCGACACGCGACTATCTTCTGCGATTGTCCGAGACCGTCGGAATTGATGGTGAGCGCCTGATAAATGACATGCAAAGCCAGGATGTCGCCGAAGACCTCATGGTCAGCAAGGCGCTTTCCCGGATATTCGGCTTCATCGGCACGCCGGCCATGGTGGTTGGCGGCACTGTCATCCAAGGCGAAATCACGGACGCCGTGTTGCGCAGCGTGATCGCTATCGAACTCGACGACGGCTGGCAAAGGATATGCTGAACAGATCGAGCAGACAGTGTGCCGCGACGATCGCATTGAGCGTCTTGTCTCTTGTCGCCTCGTCGGTGGCAATTCTGGCTGCGACATCGGAACGAGCGGCGACACCGGCGGTCAGCGCGCAGCTCATCACGGCCGAAAACGGCATCGCGCCCGGCGCGGGGACGGTTTCGGCGGGGCTGGCGCTGGCGCTTGGCGAGGGCTGGAAAACCTATTGGCGCACACCCGGCGAGGTGGGCTTCCCACCCGAAATCGACTGGACCGGGTCGCGCAACGTGGCCGAGGTCGAATTTCAATGGCCCGCGCCCGAGCGGTTCACTGCCTTCGGCATCGAGAATTACGGCTATCACGGCGAGGTCGTCTTTCCGCTGCGCATCGCGCTGGAACAGCCGGGCCAGCCTGCCCATCTCTCCGCCTCGGTGACGCTGCTGACCTGCTCCGATGTTTGCGTGCCGCAGGATTTCAGCCTGTCGCTGGACCTGCCCCAAGGCACGTCGATCGACCCGGACAGCGCGGCGCGCATCGCCGATTACGCGGGTCGCGTCCCGGTTGGGGCGGAAGACGGGGGCATTCGGTCCGCCACCGCGCATGTCGATGCCGACGTAACCGCGCTGACCGTGACGCTGCGGCGCTCCTCGCCCTTCGAGGCGCCGGATGTGTTCCCGGAACTGGGCGAAGGTGCCTCTCTCGGAACCCCTGACATCAGGCTGGGTGAGGATGGCGATCTGCTCTGGGCGCGCCTGCCCATCATATCGCCGCCCGCCGATCCAACGGCCGCGATATCGCTCACCGCGACCGACACCGATGGCTGGGCCGTGACCGTGACGCCGGACAGGGTCGCGACCGCGCCGCCCCCGCCCTACACCGAAGCCCGCACCACCGCGCCGCTTTCCAGCATGGTCTGGATCGCCCTGACGGCCTTCCTGGGCGGGGTGATCCTGAACGTCATGCCCTGCGTACTGCCGGTGCTGTCGATAAAGCTGTCCTCTGCCATGAAGCTGGAAGGTGCCGGTCGCGCGCGCGTGCGATGGGGCTTCCTCGCCTCGGCCGCGGGGGTCATGGCCTTCATGTGGGGCCTCGCCGCAGTCCTTTTCGCGCTGCGGCAGGCGGGGGTCACCGTTGGCTGGGGCCTGCAATTCCAGAACCCGGTCTTCCTTGCGCTGATGGTGGCCATCCTCGCCATCTTCGCGGCGAACCTCGCGGGCGCCTTCGAGATCAGCCTGCCTCCAAGCCTGCAGACCCGGCTTGCGCGGGCCGGCGGCGCCGGGGGGCATGTTGGCGATTTCCTGACCGGTGCCTTCGCCGCGGTGCTGGCCACGCCCTGCTCCGCACCCTTTCTCGGGACCGCGATTGCCTTCGCGCTGGCCGGGCGCGGCGTGGATATCGCGCTGGTCTTCACCTTCCTCGGGCTGGGGCTCGCCGCCCCCTACCTGCTGGTCGCGGCCCGCCCCGGTCTGGTCCGTCACCTCCCCAGGCCGGGGCGGTGGATGATCGCGCTTCGGGTGATGCTGGGCCTTTTGCTGGCCGTCACCGCGGCTTGGCTGGTCTGGGTGCTGCGGGGCGTGGCCGGCACGACCACGATGCTCGCGGTCCTCGGGATGACCGCCGGTCTCGTGATGCTGCTGTCGTTGTCGAGGCTGCGGTGCACAGTTCGTGCCGGGCTCGCGCTGCCCCTCGTGGGGATCATACTCTTCGCGGCGGGAGATCTGGCCGACACATCAACGCCCCGCGCGCTTTCGTCTCAGGTGACCGAGTGGGTGCGCTTCGACAGGGCCGAGATCGCCCGCCGTGTCTCGAGGGGCGAGGTCGTGTTCGTGGACGTCACGGCCGATTGGTGCCTGACGTGCAAGGCAAACAAGGCGCTCGTGCTGGACCGCGAACCGGTTGTCTCGGCGCTTGCGGCCGAGGGCGTCACCCCCATGCAAGCCGACTGGACGCGGCCCGATCCGGCGATTTCGCGCTATCTGGAAAGCTTCGACCGTTACGGTATTCCGTTCAATGCGGTCTATGGTCCGGCCGCCCCGGACGGCATCGTCCTGCCGGAACTGCTGACCCCGGACGTGGTCATGGCGGCGCTCGACGATGCCGTTGGGGAAGAACGGGACATCGCCGGCCAGCCTTGAACGCACGTGCCTCACCTGTTTCGGGGTGCGGCAGGCGCTGCTTTTCGTGGCAATGGTTTCGACCATTCCCGCCGCGGCGGGAACGGCCGAGTGCCGGCCTCACTTTTCCAGCGCCTTTCGCCGCCGGTCGAACTCTTCCTCGTCGATCTCGCCCGAAGCGAAGCGTTCGCGCAGGATGTCCACCGCATCGCGCTTTCCGCGATTTCCGCCGCCCTGATTGTCGGTGAACCATTTCACGGCAAAAACAATCAGGGCGATGACGACACCCCAGAACAGGATCATCATCAGCCCGCCGAACATGCCGTACCCGCCATCCCACATCATGTGACCATATCCTCCTTGCCAGTTTTCCCCGGGGTCCGCGGCGGCCAGTGTCGGCGCCGCAAGCCCGATGGTTGTCCAGATTGCCGTTCGTCTCATTTCAGGTCTCCTTCTGCTTCGTCTGGTCGTTGTTTTGTGTGTCCTCCGCCAGCGGGATGAAGATCGATGCCCTCAGACCGCCTTCGGCCCGATTTTCAAGCCGGATGTCGCCCCCGTGTCCGCGCACGATCGCCCGCGCTATGGCAAGGCCCAGCCCATGCCCCCCGGTTTCGAGCGAACGGGACGCTTCCAGCCGGTGAAACGGCGCGAAGACCTCATCGAGCTCTTCCTCGGGTATGCCGGGGCCATCATCGGTGATCTCGATCACCAGATCGTCGCCCGCGCGGTGCCAGCCGACCGTGGCGCTGCCACCATATCGGGTGGCGTTCTCGACCAGGTTGCGAACGGCCCTGCGCAGGGCGAGCGGGCGAATGCGCACCGTCATCGGCGGGCCGCCGGTCAGCACGAACGGCGTGGCCTTGTCACCCGCCAGGGTTTCGAGCCAGTCGGGCAGGTCGACGAGCTCCGAGGCTTCGCGCCCGGCCAGCCCCTCGGCGAAGTCGAGCGTGGCCTCGGCCATGGCCTGCATCTCGTCGATGGACGCGATCAGGCTCTCGCGGGTCTGCTCGTCTTCGACGAGTTCTGCATCGAACCGCATCGCCGTGAGCGGCGAGCGCAGATCATGGCTGACCGCGGCGAGAATGCGGGTGCGGTCCGCGACAAATCGCGTCAGCCGATCCTGCATGCGATTGAACGCGCGGGTTAGGTCGCGCACCTCGTCGGGGCCGGCGACAGGCAGCGGCTCACGCACGTCGCCGCGCCCCAGGTCCTCGGCGGCGCGCGACAGATCGCGGAGCGGCCCGGTCAGACGGGTCATCACGAACCAGAACGCCGCGACGAGGATCAACCCGGCCGTCAGCCCGAAGGCGAGAAAGGACGATAGCGGCCATTGCAATGGCGGGCGTTCGAACCGAGTGGCGACGTTCAGCCACTGACCGCCGGAGAGCGCGATGGACAAAGTCATCTCGACCGCCTGCATTCGGCCGCGCATCATGTCCTGATGCATCTCGGCCATTTGCGGGGATAGATTCGGGATCGGATGAAGAGGGAGGGTGGTTTCCCTCAGGTTGACCCTGATGTCGCGACTGAAGCTGTCGCCAAGCAAGGCCCGGACCCGCGTTTCGATGTAGTCTGCGTGATGATGGTCGGGCACGGTCACGCTTGGCGCGGGCGCAAGACCGAACCGCACGAGCGGTGAGTTCGCCGCCCGCACGATGGACGCGGACAGATCGGGCGGCGCTTCTTCCAGCAGCCGCACGACATTGGCGGCTCGCCCCGCCGCCTCGAAACCCAGGGCGGCGCGGACGGCAAGGCTGCGCTCGTCCGCGAAGAGCCACAGGCTCACCACCTGCGCTAGGCCCAGGGCCCCGAGGATGAGAAGCACGAGTTGCGCGCGCAGGCTGCCTATCCGCGGCCGGGTCATTCGACCACCTCGACATCGGCGTTCAGACTGTAGCCCTGGCTTCGCACGGTGGTGATGAGCGTCGGGCGCAACGGGTCCATCTCGATCTTGCGCCGCAGCCGGCTGATCTGGTTGTCGATCGTACGATCGAGCGGCCCCGCCGCGCGCCCGGCCGTGAGGTCGAGAAGCTGCTCGCGGCTCAGAACCGTGCGCGGACGCGCCAGAAGGACCGTCAACAGCCGGAAATCCGCCGTCGTCAGTTGCACGCGATTGCCGTCCCGGTCGGTCAGCATGTGCGCGTCGGTATCGAGCGTCAGTCCGCCGAACCGCAGGATGCGCCCCGAAAGCGGCCCGGCCTCGCGTCTCTCCTCGGGCGCGCGGCGCAGGACCGCCTTGATCCGTGCCAACAGCTCGCGGGGGTTGAACGGTTTCGGCAGATAGTCGTCCGCGCCGATCTCGAGGCCCACGATCCGGTCCTGATCCTGCCCGAGGGCCGTGAGCATGATGATCGGAAGCCGTTTCTCGGCCGACAGGCGCTTGCAGATCGAAAGCCCGTCCTCGCCCGGCATCATGACGTCGAGCACCATCAGGTCGAAGTGACCTTTCGCGAGCTTTTCGTCCATCTCCCGGGCATCCTTGGCCGCCGTCGCCCGCATGCCATTGCGTTCCAGAAATCGCGTGACCGAGTCCCGGATCTGGCGGTGATCGTCGACGACGAGGATATGCGGCAAACTGTTCATACTTCTCATTTGGCAGTGTGGCGGCGCGCGGTCAGCACCGGGATTGTAACGCTTTGTATCAGCTACGCGCATTGCGACGAACGGATACAAGATCGGGAATGACACGGCCTTGGCGGTCCTTCATGTCTTCCCATGTCGGTGAGGCGTTTCACACGAGAAAGGATACAGACATGAAAACCACAGCGAAACTCGCGGCAGCGACCGCCATCTTTATGGCTCTGGGCGGTGCAGCCTTGGCCGCAGGCAATCACGGGCATGGTGGCCAGGGTGCTCCGGGAGCGCAGGGTCCGGCCGCCGGAAATCATGACATGATGCAGATGATGATGCGGATGCATGGGCAAATGATGCAGGGCGGCATGGGCATGATGGGCTCCGGTGGGCCCATGGGCGGCATGGGCCAGGGCATGATGGGCGGCGGCGCGTCGCTGATGGGCATGGGCCTGGAGCGGTTCGACGCCGATGGCGATGGCACGGTGACGCCCGAAGAAGCCCACGAAGGATTGCAAGCCCTGCTGGCGGAATACGATGCCGATGGCGACGAAACCCTGTCGCTCGCCGAATTCGAGACGCTCCACAGCGCGCTCATCCGCGAAACCATGGTGGACCGCTTCCAGTTCCTCGACGACGATGGCGACGGCGCGGTGTCGGTGGCAGAAATCGTCAAGCCTGCCGACATGATGGAGCGCATGCAGACGATGCGCGACGGCATGATGCCCGGACCGAATGGTGGCATGCAGCGCGACGGCGGCATGATGGGGACACCCGGCCAGGGCCGCATGGGCAACAACTGAGCCCGCCTTTCCGCCACCCCTCGCCCGGTCCCGCAGACTGCGGGGCCGGGCCTTGACCACGAAAGGACAGACAGAATGGCATACACTCATGACCGCCTGCTGGCAAATACCGGCATTGACGACGCAGAGACCCGCGTGCGCGCGGCGCTGGCCGACGCTGGTTTCGGCGTTCTGACCGAGATCGACGTCAAGGCGACGATGAAGAAGAAGATCGACAAGGACATGGCGGGCTACAAGATCCTTGGCGCCTGCAATCCGAACATGGCCTGGCAGGCCATCGGGCTGGAGCCGCGGATCGGCGCGATGCTGCCCTGCAACGTGATCCTGCGCAGCGTCGAGGGCGGCACCGAGGTGAGCGCCATCGACCCGGTTGCCTCCATGTCGGCCGTGGAAAACCCCGACCTGCACGCGGTCGCCGGTCAGGTCCGCGACATGCTCGTGCGCGCTGTGGATGCGGCCTGAAGGAGACAACCGATGACAACGGCACACGGTCGGCGCCTCTTCATTCTTGGGCTGGCGGCAGCGCCTGTCACCCTCATCACGTCTCCCCTGACCGCACAGGCCCGGACAATCTGGTCGGCGGACGAGGCCTATGACGCCCTTCTGGCAGACAGCGCGCGCGTCGTCGATGTGAGGTCGCGCGAGGAGTGGCTGGAAACCGGCGTCGGGGCCGGGGTCTGGCCGATCAGCATGCACGAGGACCGATTTCCGGATCGCCTCTTTGCGGCGAAGGCGCTGGCCGGATCCCGAGACGTCGGCCTGATCTGCGCGACCGGGGGGCGTTCGGCGTCCCTGCTCCGTGCGCTCCGGCAGGCTCGCTACGATGGCTACGTGGACATCTCCGAGGGAATGCTGGGATCTCGCCGGGGTCCCGGCTGGCTTGCTGCCGGTCTGCCCGTGGTTCCGCTGGACGCAGCGCTTGCCTCGATGCCGGAGGACCTTGCCTGACGTGCCCGAAGAGAGCGCCTCAAAGAGAAATAACTACCTGTCTCTCGGCAAGGGCACGGTCCTTGTCGTCGGAGCCATCCTTGGCCTGGGCCTCCTCGGCTGGGCCGCAGGGTGGTGGTCGTTCGACCTGGACCGCGCCGCGGTCGAGGCATGGGTCGCGCGCGCGGGTCCTTGGGGGCCGCTCGCGATCGTCGCCCTCATGACGGCTGCGGTCGTTGCCAGCCCCATTCCAAGCGCGCCTGTCGCGCTGGCCTCGGGGGCCGCTTTTGGCCACTATGCGGGCACCGTCTATGTCGCCGTGGGGGCCGAGACCGGCGCGCTCGTCGCCTTCCTCATCGCCCGCGGGCTGGGGCGCGGGACGGTCGAGCGACTTCTCGGCGACAAGGCGGATCACGGCCTGTTGGGGTCGCAGAACGCGCTGACGCTCACGGTTTTCGCAAGCCGCCTTCTGCCCTTCGTGTCTTTCGACGCGATGAGCTATGCCGCGGGGGTCAGCCGGTTGCAGTTCTGGCGCTTCGCCCTGGCCACGATGGCCGGCATTTTGCCCGCGAGCTTCGTGCTCGCGCATTTCGGCAGCGCGGCGATGGCGGGCACCTTCGGCGGCGCGGAATGGATCGCGCTCGGACTGGGGCTGGTGACGGGGCTTCCCCTCCTGCTGCTTGCGCTTCGGCGCGGAGCGGCTTCGCGAAAAGACAGCCCCAGGAAAGATACCGCAGCGGCCGAAGGGTCATGAGCTCCGACGACAAGAAAAACAGCCCCAGCCTGCCCGACGCCGTGGCGCTGGGAGCCGTCGTGAGCTTCGGTGCATCGCGGCTTGACTCTCCCGCCACTGGAAACCCGACAATGATGATCAAAACCTGAAAAGAGATAACAGATGTCCGACCACGACCATCACCACCGCCACCACGCTCCGGCCTCCGGCGCGAAAACCGCGACGGATCCCGTCTGCGGCATGCAGGTCGAGATGCGCGAGGACGCGCGGTCGCGCGAGTATGGCGGCGAGACCTACTGGTTCTGCTCGGAAGGCTGCGAGACGAAATTCGGTGTGGATCCTTATTTCTACGCGTCGGGAAACGCGCAGAAGACATCGCAGAAAGCCCAGCCCGGCACGCAATACACCTGCCCGATGCACCCCGAGATTATCCGCGACGAACCCGGAAGCTGTCCGATCTGCGGCATGGCGCTGGAGCCGATGGTGCCCTCGGACGAGCCCAGCGAGGAACTGACCGACTTCACCCGCCGGATGTGGATCAGCGCGACCGCGGCCGTGCCCCTCGTGATCCTGACGATGGGCGAGCTGGTCGGCCTGCCGGTTCGCGACTGGCTGGGCCACCAGCTGGCGGTTTACATCGAATTCGTCCTCGCCACGCCCATTGTCCTCTGGGCAGCGCGTCCGTTCTTCCGGCGCGGCGTCGACTCCTTCCGGAGCCTGTCCCCGAACATGTGGACGCTGATCTCGCTCGGGGTCGGCGCGGCCTATGCGTATTCGCTGGTCGCCACCTTCGCGCCGGGGTTGTTCCCGGAGCAGTATCGGATGGGCGAAGGCGTCGGCACGTATTTCGAGGCCGCCGTCGTCATCATCGCGCTGATCTTCGTCGGCCAGGTGCTGGAGTTGCGCGCACGGGAACGCACCGGCGACGCGATCCGGGCGCTGATGGACCTCGCGCCCAAGACCGCGCGGCGAATTCTTCCCGACGGAAGCGAATATAATGCACCGCTCGAGAACATCGTGGAGGGCGACTTGCTGCGGGTGCGCCCCGGCGACAGCATGCCGGTCGATGGCGAAGTGGTCGAGGGCCACACGTCCGTTGACGAAAGCATGATCACCGGCGAGCCCGTGCCCGTCGAAAAGGCAGAAGGCGACCGTGTCACGGGCGGCACGATCAACAAGAACGGTTCGCTCGCGATCCGGGCGACGCAAGTTGGCGCCGACACGGTGCTGGCGCAGATCGTGGACATGGTGGCCGGTGCCCGACGCTCGCGCGCGCCGATCCAAGGGCTGGCGGACCGGGTCTCGGCCATCTTCGTACCGACGGTCGTCGCGGTGGCCATCGCGGCGTTCTTCGCCTGGCTTGCCTTCGGTCCCGAGCCGGTGCTGGCATTCGCCATCGCCTCGGCCGTCTCCGTCCTGATCATCGCCTGTCCCTGTGCCCTCGGCCTCGCGACGCCGATCTCGATCACCACGGCCGCGGGGCGCGGCGCACAAGCGGGCGTGCTGATCAAGGACGCCGAGGCGCTGGAACGGATGGCGCGTGTGGACACGGTGATCGTGGACAAGACCGGCACGCTGACCGAGGGCAAGCCGACGCTGACGGATGTCGTGGCGCTGCAGGGCGACGAGGCGGAGGTGTTGGGCCTCGCCGCCGCTTTGGAACGTGGCTCGGAACATCCGCTGGCCGAGGCGATCGTCGCGGGCGCGCGGGATCGCGGTCTGTCGCCCGGCAGCGCGGCCGATTTCGAAGCGGTCACCGGCAAGGGCGTGCGCGGCACCGTCGACGGACGCAACGTGGCGCTCGGCAATCCGGCGATGATGCGGGATCTCGGGCTCGAGACCGGCGAAGCCGAGGCGCGGGCCGACACGCTCCGCACGGATGGCAAGACGGCGATGTTCGTTGCCGTCGATGGGGCGCTCGCGGGGATCGTCGCCGTGGCCGATCCGATCAAGCAAAGCACCGAAGGGGCGATCCGCGATCTGCACGCGCTCGGTCTGACGATCATCATGGCCACCGGCGACAACCAGCGAACGGCCGAGGCTGTCGCGCGTCAACTGGGCATCGACGAGGTGCGCGCCGGCGTTCTGCCCGAGGACAAGCAGAAGCTGGTCGAGGAATTGCGCGCGAAGGGCGCGTCGGTGGCGATGGCCGGCGACGGTGTGAACGACGCCCCGGCGCTGGCGGCGGCGGACGTGGGCATCGCCATGAGCACGGGCGCCGACGTGGCGGTGGAGAGCGCTGGCATCACGCTGATGCGCGGCGATCTGGTGGGGCTGGTGCGGGCGCGGAAACTCGCGAAGGCAACGCTGCGCAACATCCGCCAGAACCTGTTCTTCGCCTTCGCCTACAACGCGGCGGGCGTGCCGATCGCGGCCGGAATCCTTTATCCGGTGATCGGCCTGCTTCTGTCGCCCATGATCGCGGCGGCGGCGATGAGCCTGTCGTCGGTCTCCGTTATTTCGAACGCGCTGCGGCTGCGGCGCGTAAAGCTCTGAAAGAAAGGAAGCCGCGATGTCCAGTTCACATCACGGGCACATGCCGTCGAGTGGGCGCGGAATGGCGATCTCCGCATGGCTGACGGGGGTCTATTTCGTCATCGAGATGGGCATCGGGCTCTGGACCGGGTCGATCGCAGTGATCTCCGACGCGTTCCACACCTTCTCCGCCGTTGGCGGCGTCCTGGTGGCCATCGTCGCCGCGCGTCTGGCCCGGCGTCCCGCCGATCCGGATCGCAGCTTCGGCTGGTATCGCGCCGAGATCATCGGCGCGCTGGTCAACGGCGGCTTCCTGCTCGGCATGGCGCTGGTGGTGATCGTTATGGCGGCCATGCGCCTGTCGGATCCGATCGCGTTGCCGACCGGCCCGATGTTGCTAGCCGCTGCCGGCGGGCTGGTGACCGAGTTCATATCGCTGGGGCTGATCTGGAAGCAAAGCAAGAGCGACCTCAACGTGAAGGGTGCGTTGTGGCATATCATCCAGACCTTCGTCGGCAGCCTCCTGATCATCGTCACCGCATTGGTGATCAAGTTCACGGGCTTCCTGCTTATCGACCCGATCCTCGGCATGGCGTTCGGCTTTGTGCTGCTCTGGGCAAGCTGGGGTATCCTGCGCGACTCCATGCACCTGCTGATGGAGGGTACGCCGGCCGATGTCAGCCTTCCGGAGGTCACGCAGGCACTCGAGTCCCTCGACGGGGTGGCCGACGCGCACCACGTTCACGCCTGGGCCCTGACCAGCGGGAAGCACGTCTTTTCCGGTCACCTGCGGGTGCAAGAGGGCGCCGAGCCACAGGGGGTACTCAAGGCAGCGCACGGCATGCTGCGTGACCGCTTCGGCTTCTTCTTCGTGACTCTTCAGGTTGAGGACCGGTGCCTCGATGAAAGCGGTGCCGAGATGATCGACATCACCCGTGCGCCAACCACCGAAAGGACCACGACTTGACCGGCCCCGCGACCCAATCCGTCCCATCGCTTCGCCTTCGACTGGCGCGCCGGATCATCCGGCTTGTCACCAGGCGAGCCGCGCGCAAAGGGCTGGCCGACAACCTTCTTACATATGTGGACGGAACGCAAACCCGTTGGCTCGATCCCGAGATCGCGCGGTTCCTTGAGGCGATGGACAGCGAGGTGCTCCGCTTGCGGGCGCGGGCGGATTTCGTCGCGCTCCCTGGTCTTGGCAACAGGGTGATGGTCGAATTCGCCGTGTGGACCACAGCCGCCGACCGCAGCCTGCGCCATCTCGGCGTGACGCCCGAGACCGCGCGCCGCGTGGTGGCCGACCTCGGATGGGACGTCTACCGCCGGATGCTGCGGCTGAGTTCGCTGCCCGCGCGGCTGGTCACGCGCGACCCGGGGCGGAGACTGCGCTGGACGATCCGCGCGCTGCTGTATTTCCCGTTCAATGCTCCGGGTGCGCCCGGTTATGCCGTGGAGACCCGGCGCGACGGCGACGACATTCTCACACATTTCACCTGCTGCCCGCCACAGAGCCTCGTGCGTCGGCTGGCCGAGATCGACGACGACCCCGATACGCTCGAAGCATTCCGGCAAAGTTGGTGCACCTATGATTGGCCGGGCGCTGATCTGATCGCGGGCGACGGAGTACGCGGTCATTATCGCAGGCGCCGGACGTTGTCGCATGGGGATGACGTCTGCGACATGTGTTGGGCAGCGCGGTCGCAACGGCAAGAGACCGCGCCACATGCTCCGAAGAAATAACATGCGCATCGTTCTTCTACTCGTCCTGATCACCGTCTCCGAAGCCACGATCGGCGTCTTCGTCAAGCTGACCGGGGATGCGATCCCGATCCAGACGTTGAATTTCTACGCACTGAGCTTTGCAGCCGCGTTCCTGGCAATGGCCATCCCGCACGCGACCGGACGCCCTCTGCGGTTTCCCCGTGGCAACGTGAAGGACACGGTCATTATCGGGGCGCTCATCGCCGCGCAGATCAGCGTCTTCAACTATGCGATGACGCTCGTGCCGATCGCCAATGCCGTGGTGTTCTGGAGCGTGGCCCCCTTCTTCGTGTTCATCTTCTCGGCCCTGTTCCTCGGCGAGCCCGCGAAGAAAAGCTATATGCTGATCTTCGGGCTCGCGCTGACAGGCATCGTGCTGGCCAGGCCGCTGGCGGGCGGCGAGTGGTTTGGCAACCTCGTCGCGCTCAGCACCGGGGCGATCTATGCCGGAATGGTCACATACATGCGCCATGAAGGACGCGAGGAGGCGGGCAACGATATCTTCTGGTCGATGGCGGCCGGGGCGATCCTGCTGTCGCCGGCGCTGGTTCTCGCCGGGCCGGGCGAGATCGGCAGGTTCAATGCCTATCCCGCCCTGAGCCTTTCGCTGCCGGTGATGCTGTGGCCGGTCTGCCTCGGCGTCGTCTCGACGGGGTTCGCCTATTTCGGGATTTCGCTGGTGCTCAAGAAGATCTCGGCGAACATCTATTCGCTGGTCGATATTATCGTCTCGCCGATCGTGGCGGCGACTCTGGGATCCCTTGTCTTTAGCGAAGTTCCAACGCAGGGCATGATCCTTGGTGGCGGATTGTTGCTCCTGTCCGGTTTCTGGCTGACGCGCGAGATGAGCCGCGGCAAGGAAACCGCCGCCGTCCACCCTTGCCAATGCGAGCGAATGAATGCATTTGGTGCCTGAAATGGAAGGATAAATCGAGATGAAGTTCTACGTGCCCGACATGAGTTGCGGTCATTGCACGGCGGCCATCGAAAAGGCGCTCAAGGCGATCGACCCGAATGCCACGGTAGATACAGACCTGACATCGAAGACCGTCACGGTTGCGTCCGCCAAGGATGCCACTGCATTACAGGTCGCCCTCAAGGAGGCCGACTACCCCGCAACTCCGGCTTGATGAACTCTATGTGAAATCTTTAACGAATAGCCGTCAAAACCGAACAGGATTGGAGCTGGAAATACGCATGAACAGACGAGAATTCATTGTCGCGGGCGGCGCTGCCGCCGGGCTGCCCGGTGTGGTCCACACTCAGTCACTCGCACCGCGCGTCGAGGTCTACAAATCGCCAACCTGCGGATGCTGCTCGGCCTGGATCGAGCATATGGAGCGCGCCGGCTTCGTCGTGGACGCACGCAATGTCGACCAAGACGCCCTGTATGCGTTCAAGGCGCAATCCGGGATCACGCCCAACCTGGCCTCGTGCCATACGGCGCTCGTAGATGGGTATGTCATTGAGGGCCATGTGCCGGCTGCAGATGTCGAACGACTGCTCGCCGAACGTCCCGAAGCCATCGGCCTGTCGGTTCCCGGTATGCCGATCGGCTCACCTGGCATGGAGATGGGCAACCAGCGTGATGCGTTCGAGACACTGTTGCTGCTGAAAGACAGCTCTACCGAGATCTTCGAGCGACATGCCTGAACGAGACGGTTGGGGTGACAGATGACTCGTCTCAGAGTACTCTACGCCCTTCGTGATTTGAACGCTCGTACAGCACTGCTTCACCCTGCGCAGCACGACAGCTTCGCGACATCCATTTCGAATGTCTGCGCGGCGAGCCTCACGCCCTCGACCGTGGTGAGGTAGGGGAAGATTGTCTCGCCTAAAGCCCTCGTCGTCATGCCGAACTTGATTGCCATCACGAGCGTCTGGACACTGTCTGCCCCCTCCGGCGCCATGATCACGCCGCCGAGAAGCCGGTCGCTCGCCCGGTCCGCGACCAGCTTGATCAGCCCGCGCGTGTCGCGGGCGGCGAGCGCACGGGGGACATTCTCGAGCGCGAGCACGCTGGTCTTGACGTCATATCCGGCATCACGCGCCTGCGCCTCGGTCGGCCCGACGCCCGCCACCTGCGGATCGGTGAACACGACCCAGGGCATCGCGGCGTTGTCGTAACGCTCCGCCCCGCCCAGCACGGCGTTGCGGGCTGCGAGCTTGGCGCCATAGGCGGCCATGTAGACGAACTGGTCGCGGTCCGTGACATCACCCGCGGCAAAGATCCCGGGCTTCGTGGTCTGCATGTCGTCGCCAACCCGGATCGCACCGCGTGCATCGGTCTCGACGCCAATTTCGGCGAGGCCCAGCCCCTCGGTGTTGGGTGTGCGTCCCGTGGTCAGGACGAGGCGGTCGGCCGTCAGGTCGAGCTCCGCGCCGTCCACCGACACGGTCAGCGCCGCAAGGTCACCGTCGCGCCGCGCGGCGTGATAGGTTGCGCCATCGAGGACCGTGACACTCTCGGCGCGCAAGACCTCGGTGAGCGCTTCGGACACCTTCGGCTCGGTGCGCGGCAACAGGCGCGAGCGGCAGACGATGGTCACCTCGGTGCCCATCCGCGCCATCATCTGGGCGAGTTCGACGCCGATATAGCCGCCGCCGAGAAAGATCAGGCTCTCGGGCAACTGGTCCAGCTCCAGCAGCGACGTGCTGTCGAGCGTCGGGGCGTCCTGGATCCCGGGGATGTCGGGCGCGGCGGGCCGGTCGCCCGTGGCGACGATGACCCTCGGAGCCGTGATCTTGCGACCGCCGACCTCGACCCCGCCGGGGATGAGCCGCGCCGGACCCTCATCAATGTAAGCGACACCGTCGTAGTCGGGCAGCAGGTCGGCATATTTCTTCTGCCGCAGCGTCGAGACGAGATCGTCCTTGGCCGCAATCAGCGCAGCCCAGCCCGCGACCCGCGCCTCACCGTGCAGGCCCGGAAACCGGGACGCCGCCCGCGCACCGTGCAGGGCCTCGGCGGCCCGGATCATCGTCTTGGAGGGCACGCAGCCCACGTTCACGCAGGTGCCGCCGATGGTGCCGTGCCCGATCAGCGCGACGCGCTTGCCGCCCTCGGCGGCGGTTATCGCGGCCGAGAACCCGGCCGATCCGGCACCGATCACGGCAACGTCGAACTCACTCTTGGGCGCGCAGCAATCGTCTCTCATGAAATCATCCATCCGTTTGCGTGGTTTGCCGCCGCTGCCTGCGCCAGACGGCATAGGCGGTCAGCCCAATGAAGAACGCCAGCGCGGGCAGCAGCACATAGTCGAGCCAACCCAGCCAGGCCGACAGGCCCACGGCGCCCAAAAGCACGACGAGCACCGGCGTGAAGCAGCAGAGCGCCGCGATGACGTGCCGACGACACCTGTCGCGATCAGCTTGCGGTCGGTCTGCTCGGTCATCCCGTCAGCCCGAGACGCGCGCCGGATAGCCTGCATTGGCCGACGCGGTCGCGATGGCCTCGGCGCTGGTCGCGGCGGTGTCGAAGACGACCGTGGCGGTGCGCGCCTCGAAGTCGATCTCGACGGCGCGCACGCCATCGACGCTTTCCATCGCGCGCTTCACCGTCACGGGGCAGAGCGCGCAGGTCATGTTGTCGACCGCGAAGGTGACGGTCTGCTCGGCGGCGACGGTCTGCGCGGCGACCGGGATGGCGGTGACGGGCGCAACAGCGGTCAGGCCGAACAGGGCAAGGGCAAGGATCTTCTTCATAAGGGTCTCCTTTCGGGATCAGTAGAGAAGCGGGGCCCACCAGTCGATGGTGAGCGCGGCGACGACGAGGATCAGGGACGCCCAGAGCGCGGTTTTGGTGATCCAAGCCGAGGATGGGCGCGCACAGTAGGAACCGGGCTCGCAGACGTTCGGCTTGCGGAAATACACCTGCCGGAAACCCGCCCCGATGAAGCCGAGCGCGATCACGGCGAAGATCGGCTTGTAAGGCTCCAGCGCCGTCAGGTTGCCGATCCAGGCCCCCGAGATGCCGAGGGTTAGCAGGACTAGCGGCCCGATGCAGCAGGCCGAGGCGAAGAACGCGCCCATCACCCCGCCCGCCGCGAGCCAGCCCTTTCGGGCCGGCCGATCCGCTTCGGAGTTGTCAGCTCTGTCGTCTGTCAGCGCCATGTCGCGCACCTCCTCTCGTCCGTGGTTGAAGGAAGGTGTAAGGTCTGTAGTAACTACAGGCTCAAGAGGAAACCTGCCCATGACCGATCACGAGCGCGAGAGCGGCTTCACACGCGGAGACCTGGCCCGGGCCACCGGCTGCAACATCGAGACGATCCGCTACTACGAGAAGACCGGCGTTCTGCCCGACCCGCCCCGGACCGACGCCGGCTACCGCATCTATTCCGCCGCGCACGCCACGCGCCTTCGCTTCATCCTGCGCGCCCGCGAACTCGGGTTCTCGATGGAGGACATTCGCGGGTTGATGGGGCTCGAAGATGGCGCCGCGCCGACCTGCGCGGAGGTCAAGGAGCGGACGGAGCGTCACCTTGCAGAGGTGCGGGCCAAGATTGCGGATCTCCGGCGGATCGAGGCCGTCCTCGCTGCGACGGCATTGAGGTGTTCTGGCGCCGAAGTTCCCGACTGTCCGGTGCTCGACGCGATTTCTGGAAGCTGAAAACGATGACATGAACTTCCCGAACTCTTGAAGCTTTCACGCATTGAACCGTAAGTTTCAAGATCGTGCCGCTGCCCATAACCTGAATCGCCCCTGGCCGGTCACCTCGCGGATCAGGCCTCGCGCTTCCATCCAGGTGAGGTTGCGCTGGACCGCGGCGCGGCTAGCGTTGGTCAGGACCTCACCCATCGGGGCAGAGACAAGGGGCCATTCGGTCAGCACAGCGCGCAAGGCGCGCGGGGTCTTGCCCGAAAGTGAGGTCATCTCGGCTTCCGCCCGAACTGACCACGCTTCAATATCGTCGAGGTGCCGCATCGCGGTCAGACATGCGGTCTCCATCCCGTCAAGCCAGCGCGCCAAACGGTCAGCGGGTGGGCCGCCAGCGCGCAGCCCCCCTGCCCCACCCATGGCCAGAGGTGCAAACACTGCTCCCTTGCCCTCGCTGGCCGCGATCCGCGCGGCCGTGACTGCGGCTTCGATTTGGTCACCGTGCTGTCCGAGGCCGGCCAGGCTCCAGAGATGAAAGCCCATGCAAGCTCGCGTGATCGGGTGGAGATCGGCTGCGGCTGCCATTACGTCCAGCCATCCGCCTGCCCGATCTTCGAAACGCTCATCGCTGTCTTCAATGTTCTCTGGATCGCGGCGATCCAGGAAGGCGGCCAAGTCAGCCTCCGGTCCTGGACCTCCTATAAGCCGCCGAACAGCCCACCCAACTCTTGCCAGGGCATGTGGGTCATCCTGTGCGCCCGAGAGCCGCATCGATATCCAGAGCGCCAGACGATCAGAACTCACCCGGTCCCCTGTGAACCAGCTAAGATCCGCCGCCTCGATAAGAGCGAGGCGATGCGGCCAGCCTTCCGGGCCGCGCAGCAGCCGGTCATCCAGAGCACCCAGGCGTCCAGCCACGCGTGCCAGCCGCGCAGCGTGAAGCCCCTCTGCCTTTGCCCAGTCATGGACGACAGCGGTGTCGGGCGGTTCCGCACGCGGTCCGGGAGGCAAATCATCCGGTTCTTCTTCGAGTGGCCCAGGCAGGAACCAGAGATCGTCTTCGTGAGCCTCTTCATCCTCCTCAATAGTGATGAGGGGGTTGTCGTAATCATTATTTAAAGTAGAGGCTTGCGTCGTCATATGTGCAAAATAATGATCTTTTGCACATTACCCAAGCATTTTTGTGGTCGCTGCCTGCGCCCTTTATATAGTACGCGCACGCGACTGCCGGCGGAACCTCTCAGATCGCGCTCAGCGCAAGGAAACCAGGGATTGTACGCCAGCACGACGAGAGAACACCCACTTGCATTCGTTTACAAACGGTCGTTTATTGGCGATATATTAAATTGCAAACGGCCCGGTTTCATGCCCCTGATTGGCTATGCGCGCGTCTCCACCGAGGATCAGACCCCCCTCCCCCAGTCTGAGGCACTGCAGTCTGCGGGATGCGCCGAGATCTTTGAAGAGCACGCCTCGGGCGGCAATCGCGCGCGGCCCGTGCTTGCACGTGTGCTGGAGCGGATTGGCAAGGGCGACACGCTGGTTGTCGTGCGGATCGACCGGCTTGCGCGGTCTTTGTCGCACTTGCTTGAGGTGATCGAAAGACTGGAGGGCAAGGGGGCGTTCTTCCGCTCGCTCCAGGACCCGATTGACACTGCCTCGCCCCAGGGCAAGTTCACGTTGCAGGTTCTGGGCGCTGCGGCTGAGTTCGAACGCGCTCTGATCCGCGAGCGTACCAAAGCCGGACTTGCCTCGGCACGCTCAAAGGGCCGCGTCGGCGGCAACCCAGGTCTTCGCGCCAAGGACCCTGAAGCGCTGCGCAAGGTGCGGTTGGCACGACAGGACGGCTACATGGACCGCTTGCACGAGACAGCGCAGGATTGGGTGCCCCATGTACGCCGCCTGCGGCCGGATATGGCCTGGGAAGACGTGCTGCGTATCATCAATGCTCCCCTGCCCCACGACCGCCACTGGACCCAAAGCCGTTTGCTCCGCGCCGTGAAGGCATACGTGGGGGACGGATTCCTGCCCGCTGAAGTGCTTGGACGCGCTGGACGTCGCGAAACCGACGATCGCCTGCCTGCGATTGTCGCCGCAATCAAAGGTGCTGACCCCGAGATCACCTTGCAGGCAATCTGCGACCGACTCGAATCCATGCGTGAGCGCACCCCTCGCGGTCGAACCAGCTGGCAGCCTTCCTCAGTCAGAATGCTGCTGGAGCGTGCAGAGCGCCTCGGCCTTTTGTAGGCGCTAATGGTCGGCAAACCACCCTGTTCGCTCGGCCCAATTCTTCCAGAATCATCGCCTCAATTGGACGAAAACCACGTAAATATCCAACAATGCCTTGGGGTTAGTTCGCGCGAGCAGAAAATATCTCGAAGGGTGTCAGCTTCGCCAGACACGGTTTTTATCGTTGTTAATCAATGCGTTATCTAGCGTAAGCCCCGCGCGACCAAATTGGTGCTGTGGATAACTTTTCCACTACATCTAGATTCTTCTTGCCGGACTCAGATGTTCGTGGCATCTCCATTCTGACGGCAAAACGCGTCAGACGTGGCTTCGACCGTCAGAACGACAAAGAGCCTTAGCAAAGGCCATGAGAGGCGGCAGAACATGGATGATCGAAATACGGGCTACGCGCAAGGCATAGGCTCTTCCGACATCGGAGCATTTGCAGACAGTCTTGCTGAGTCGCTTGACCGGCAGATGAAAGTTGCGTTCGAGCCAGAAGAACGCAAGTCCTTGCGCCGCTTCAGCTCGACCGAGGTCGCCGAGTTGCTGCGCGTTAGTACGTCGAACCTGCGCAACCGCCACAAAGATGGCAGCTTCCCAGAAGTTCACACTGACGGTCGCGGTCATAGGTTCTACACGGCCGAAGAAGTTGACGACCTCCGCAACATTTTGGCGCGGACAGGCAAAAATGCTGACGCGTACAGACCTGGCCGCCGAGACGGTGACCGTCTTCAGGTCATTTCGGTCGTGAATTTCAAAGGCGGCAGCTCGAAGACAACAGCGACAATCCATTTGGCACACAGGTATGCCCTGCGTGGCTACCGCGTGCTTGTGCTGGACCTCGACCCGCAGGCCAGTTTGACGACATTTTTCGGCTTCCGGCCTGAGCTCGAATTCGCCGAAGGCGGCACAATCTACGACGCATTGAGATACGATGATCAGGTTCCGCTCTCGGAGGTCATCCAGAAAACATACTTCCACAAGCTCGACATGGTCCCGGCTGGCTTGATGTTGTCCGAGTACGAAACCGAGACAGCGAATGCCCTTGCGCGCAGGGTTCAGCCGATTTTTGCAGAGCGTCTTGCTCTGGCGCTAGAGGAAGTCGACTCAGACTATGACATCGTGCTGATCGATTGCCCTCCGCAGTTGGGCTTCCTGACATTGACAGCATTGGCAGCGTCCACGGGCTTACTTGTGACGGTCGTCCCCGGCATGCTCGACATCGCTTCGATGAGCCAGTTCCTCAAACTCGCTTCGGAAACGGTCAAAGCCGTCGAAGAGGCGATTGGACGACATGTCACTTGGGACTTCGTAAAGTTCCTGATCACACGCTACGAGCCGTCGGACGGACCACAAACGCAAATGGCCGGGTACCTACGTTCAATCCTTGCGGGCCAAGTCATGACTGAACCGATGCTGAAGTCGACAGCCATTTCTGACGCCGGCATGACTCAGCAAACCATCTATGAGGTAGACCCGAGCCAGCTCATTCGGAAGACCATTGATCGGGCTTTGACCAGCGTGAACAGCGTTGCCGATGAGCTGGAGCAGACAATCCAAATGGCATGGGGGCGCCGCTGATGGCTCGAAATATCTTCAACCAGCCACCGAAAGACGAGAAAGAGTCGGCAGCCCCCTCCCCTGCCCCGGTCAAATCCTCGAAGCTACCTGGCTCGGTTGGCGGATTGCGGGACTCTCTCCGGGAAATCACTGCCAACTCAATCCGAGATATCGAACCCAACCGGATCGATATGGATGGCCTCCGGGATCGCCTGATCCTGGAAGATAGTAGCATTGAAGATCTCGCCGAAAGCATTCGCAAGCATGGTCAGCAAGTGCCGATCATGGTTCGCCCCTCTGACCAACCGGATCGATACCGCATCATCTACGGGCGTCGCAGACTTGCAGCCATTCGAAGAGTTGGTGGAACCGTCAAAGCGATCGTTCGAACGCTCGATGATGATGCTTCTCTGATCGCGCAAGGTCAGGAAAACAACCTGCGGCTGGATCCGTCCTTCATTGAAAAATCTATTTTTATCAAAGAGATGCAGGAGGCCGGTTACAAGCCTGGCGTCATTCAGGACGCCCTAGGCCTCACCCGGCAAGGTGTGTCGAACCATCGTGTAGTCATCGAGCAGCTGCCTGACGAACTTGTCCGGCTTATCGGCCCGGCTCATGGCGTAGGTCGACGCCAATGGGGTGATCTTGCTGCACTTTCAGAGAAGGTTCCGCTTGTCGACATTGCGCGTGAGACACTTGCCTCTCTGCCTGACACCACTCCAAGCTCGGACAAGTTTCAAGCCGTCTATGTTGCTTGCTCCAGCAAGGCGCGTGGCGCAGCCGACCAAAGCGCCCGTGGCCAAACGACCGTGGTAAAGGACAATAGTGGTAGCCCTGTCGGCACACTTTCAGTCGATGGCAAGTCGATCGCTATCAAGATCACCCGCAAAGACAACCCGGAATTCGGCCAATGGCTCGAAGAGCGCGCGGAAACCACGCTGCGACAGCTTTTTGAACAATGGCAGAATGAGAGAGGCTCGGGGAGCTGATCCCCGGTCATAACCAAAAACACGAGCAGAGGAGAAAGGCGAAGACCAAAAAGAAAAGAGCCCCCCAAGGTTTCCCCCGGAGAGCCCTCATCATCTGATTAGCACCTGTGATGTAGCAATCTCCGACATACCGGTCAAGAGTCACCGATTCGGTGGACGTCTTTTTGTTGCCTTTTCTCGCCAAAAACAGCGGGAAGAGCCGGGGAAGTTGTGGGCCGCAACGGTCGTCGTTCAACAAACATGGCATTCACAAAGCTTTCCGTTCAGACCTTTGGCGTCGGCAAGGGCACCCCCGCCACGTCAACACCTGAAACCGACATCTGGGCAGTCTTCCGCGCGCTCAGAGATACTCGCAGCCTGTTCGGTCTCCGTCCAGGACATGTTCAAACGCTCCAAGCGATGCTGAGCTTTCTCAAGCCTGGGCATGGAGACACAGTCTTCGCTTCCAACAACGAAATCTGCCGTCGAGTTGGCGGGATCGATGAACGAACCCTCCGTAGGCACATCGATCGCTTTGTTGAACTCGGTTTCATGAAGCGCCACGACAGCCCAAATCGCAAGAGATACCGAGTGAAGTCCTCCGAAGGTCAGTCCATTAGCTATGGGTTGTCGCTGGCTCCGTTGCTCGCGCGTGCCGGCGAACTACTTGCGACAGCCCAAGCGATGGAAAACGCTCGTCGGGATCGCGTGTTTTTGCGAAAGCAAATCCTAACCAAACTTGCTCAGATCGACGAAGCTGACCCCGAGAACGAACTCACTCATCAGGTACGCCGAGTTCTTCGGAGGAAGCTCTCGATCGCGGAGTATCGTACTTTGCTCGGCGAACTGGAGGCTCAATGCAAACAGATGTCCACCGCGGTGGACGCACCAGAAACAATGAAACTGCCCGCCAATGACGGGCAAACTGTCCGCCACCATTCTAAGTCTAAAAAAGAACAAAAAGATTTAGAAAGCGGGACCAACAGCCAAACACCTCCCCTGCAAACGCTCACAACCGTTTGTGACCAGGCTACATCTTTCGCAACGAACTCACTTAGCAACTGGCACGATGTCGAAAGCCACGCGAGAACGCTCGCTCCAATGATGGGAATCCACGAAAGCACCTTCGAAAAGGCTGCTAAGAAGATAGGCTCTCAAAAAGCATCATGCGCCATCTTCATAATTCTCCAGATGAGCAATCGCATCCGAGACTTTGGAGCGTATTTCCACAGCATCACGCTCGGTCGCAGAGAAACTGACTTCAACCCATCACTGTTGTTGGAGAGGCTTTCTCGTTCTGGGGCAGCAACTGCGTGATGTCCACCGCGGTGGACATGTCGAGAGGTAGAGATGGGCTGTGAAAGGGGTGACGGGAAGTGAGATCGGGAGAGTGGCTTCCGGCGCCCGTCGCGGAGAAGATCTGATGGCGAAATCTGCCCAGAAAGTCACCCTGTCCCCGTCCCGGGACATTCCCTTCGACACGCTCGTGCTGAGCCAGTCAAACGTCCGGCGCATCAAGGCCGGCATCTCGGTCGAGGAACTGGCCGAAGACATCGCCCGCCGCGGGTTGCTGCAGAGCCTGAGCGTTCGGCCCGTTCTGGCGGATGACGGATCCGAGACCGGCAAGTTCGAAATCCCCGCTGGCGGCCGGCGCTTCCAAGCACTCTCGCTCCTGGTGAAGCAGAAACGCTTGGCCAAGACGACGCCCATTCCCTGCATTGTTCGGGATGCCAAGTCCACGATCCTCGCCGAAGACGACTCGCTCGCTGAGAACCTGCAGCGCGCTGCCTTGCATCCGCTCGATCAGTTCCGCGCCTTCGTGGCGCTGCGGGAGAAGGGACAGGGCGATGAAGAGATCGCGGCCGCTTTCTTCGTCACGCCGCAGGTGGTCAAACAGCGCCTGAAACTCGCCTCCGTGGCCCCTGCCCTGCTCGAGCTTTACGCCGAGGACGAGATGACGCTGGAGCAGCTGATGGCCTTCACGGTCAATCCGGATCACGAGCGTCAGGTTCAGGTCTGGGAGGCGATCAAGTCGTCGTGGAACAAGGAGCCGTATCAGATCCGGCGGATGCTGACGGAAACCTCTGTTCGCGCCTCTGACCGTCGGGCCGTCTTTGTCGGCGTCGATGCCTATGAGGCTGCTGGCGGCACCATGTTGCATGACCTCTTCCAGGGCGATGACGGCGGTTGGCTGGAAGACTCTGCCCTACTCGATCGTCTGGTTCGCGAAAAGCTTCAGGCTGAAGCCGAAGCGATCGCGACCGAAGGTTGGAAATGGATCGAGGTCTCGCTCGACCTGCCCTATGGCTACAGCCACGGCTTGCGGCGGCTTAGCGGAGACCCGGCGCCGATGACGGATGACGAAGGTGCGGCCCATGCCAAGCTGCTTGCCGAATACCGAGCGCTCGAAGAGGAATACGGGGGCCAGGATGAATTCCCCGAAGAGATCGACGCGCGTCTTGGCGAGTTGGAAGTCGCGATGGAGAAGCTCGAGGCCCGGCCGCTGATTTTCGACGCGGAGGAGATCGCGCGGGCAGGGGCTTTCGTGACGCTTGATCGCTATGGCGAGCTTGCAGTCTATCGGGGCTTTGTGCGACCCGAGGATGAGTCTCGGGAAGATGCCGACGTCCACAGCGGTGAACAGGCGGCAGACGGGCAGGTCGCTAAGCTTTCATCTGCGAGCAGGACGGATGGTGTCGGCCACGGCACGGTGATCACCTCTGCTGGTCAAGCGCTTGGCGCGAACATGCCCGACGACGAGGACGATGGTGCGTTGAAGCCCTTGCCCGAGCGGTTGGTCATGGAGCTGACGGCGCACCGGACATTGGCACTGCGCGAAGCTGTCGGGCGTTCTCCCGACGTCGCGTTGACGCTGCTGCTCCTGAAGCTCGTCAATGACACCTTCCAGACGTCCAGTTCGGCCAGCAGCTGCCTCGAGGCTTCCGTGCGTCACGTCTACATGTCCGCGCAGGCGAGCGATCTGAAGGACAGCGTGGTGGCCAAGCTGGTGGACGACCGCCACGCGGGGTGGGAGGCCGACTTGCCGCTCGGCAACGATGCCGCGCTCTGGGACTACCTGACCTCCCTTGATCAAGGGAGCCGGCTGTCGCTACTCGCGCATTGCCTCAGCTTCGGGATCAACGCGCTCCATGAGAAGGTGAACCCTTATGGTGCCGGTATCTCCGCCAGCGGTTTGACCAGGCGGATGACCCAGTCGGACTTGGTCGCACAGGCGGTCGAACTCGACATGGTCGAGGCGGGTTGGCAGCCGACGGCCGATACCTACCTGAACCGCGTGCCCAAGGCACGGATCCTCGAGGCCGTGCGCGAGGCGAAAGGTGAAGGGACGGCGCAACTCCTCGATCACCTGAAGAAGGGCGAGATGGCGACCGAAGCCGAGCGCCTCTTGAAGGGTAGTGGCTGGTTGCCGGAGGTTCTTCGTCGTCATGATCCGGCGGCACTCGACGGTGCGGAAGGGCGGGGGGCGCCTGAGCCCGTTTCCGACGCCGGCCAGACCGAGGATGTCGACCTGCCTGCCTTCCTCACCGCTGACCTGCCGGGTGATGATGCATCGATGATGGCTGCGGAGTGATCCGCGCCATCCGAGGGCGGGGAAACCCGCCCTCAATCACATAAAATACAATAATATCAATACGATGAATGCAATTTTGTGCATTCGGGAAGAGGAATCATGTCTGCAATCACCATTCTCGACACCGCGCCCCTGGGGGCGCTCATTCGCTACACCGACAACAGTCCGAAACCACCTGCGCGGTTCACGAAGAAGCTCGCGGCCTGGGAACGCTCGAACGGCATCGGCCGTCTCGTCAAGAAGGAGCCGCCGCGACCCTATCCGACCTGGATCGCACCGGCTTCGTTCACGCTGCACGAGGGGAACTTCTCCTCGGACGGGGTCATTCTCGTCACCATCATGCGGACCCATTCGGCGGATAGCGCCTTGACCTTCGAGGTCGCTGAGGAACCACAGCCTGGGCAGGTGCGTGTTCTGCTGGATTTCGGCGGTTGCACGGAGTTGCTCCACCTGGCCGAGTCTGTCACGGCTGCCGAACTCTGGATCGCCAAAGAAGGCTATCGCAACGCGCGGCTGGAGATCGTCGGCAGCGAGGACGGCGATAGGGCAGGGGGCGCGGAGCTTGCCGCCTGAGCCCATGTAGAACCCAAGGGGCCCGCCAAAGCGCGGGCCTCTCACCCATCACGACCCTGTCCCGCGAAATCGCGGGGCACCATAGAATCCAATCCAACACGGAAAGACGTATTCCTTGAAAAGCCTGCCCAGGAGGCTGGCACCGATGGCATCAGCGGGACACCCGGCTCCAGTCAGCGGTCGCACCATCCCCCGCTCGCCATTCCCTTCCTTGCCCCGAATCCCGTCTTCGAGATCAACCCGCGAGGGGTCGGACTACGGGCGAGCCCGTGCCGCCGGGTGGATTCGGACGAGCCGAACGCACCCGGTGATGTCAGCCAGTCTTCGGGCCTGCGGGGTCCTGTCGCGCGGGGGATGGTCCTCCGCCTTAAAAGCACAGGAGCCAAACAGATGTCCCGCAAAGATGCTCACGCCTTCGCCGCCTCTCTCGCCGCCACGCTCATGGTCTCGATCGTCGTCTTCCAGGCAGGCGATGGAACCTATGGCGCCGTCCCCGCCGATGAAATCGACGGAGACGAGGTTCAGGTGGTGGGTGAGATCGACCCGTGGGCGTGAAGCCAACGGGGTCGAAGACGGCTCGGGTTCGGAGCAAGGCTCCGATCCGGGCCTTTCGCCTGTCCACCGTTCCGGCCGACCGGCAAAATGAGCCGACGATGGTCGACATGCCTTTGCATTAAGAAAACAAGCTCGAGCGTCAGCCAATCTGACTTTGCCCAGACATCAGCGGTCAATTGCAGTGCAATGAATGCAGCTTGAACATCGTCAGGGTTCGTCGGAAACTGCGTCGTATTTGGTTCAGGTTACGTCGCATGCTCTACAAATCATTGATTTCCTTATACGGTTCATCGCTTGCGGGTAAATCGGCTCCTGCTGACGACTTAGTTTGGCACTTTACGCCGTCCGAGGATCTGAGGCTTTTTCGCGAGTATGCGCTCGATGCCCTGCAGCAGGCGAAAGTGTACCTGCTCGACCATATGGCTGCAGCCTATGCCGATACGCTTCATGACGCAGTCGCCAAGCAGGCTTCGGAAACCGGTCTTCCCGCAATGGCCATTCTGGGTGAGGTAAAGCTCCCCGCCGACGTTGTTTGGGTCGAATTTGATGATCGAGAGCTGGGTGTCGCGCGCTTTGAACGGGCTTCACCTGTAACGAGACATGACGACAAACCCATAGGCACTGGTCTACGCGGCTATCTCATCGATGATCGAAACAAGGGTCACTTGCGCATCACGATGTTCCATCGCCGCGAGAATTCGCGGGTCGTCGACCCAATCTGCGCTTTGCTTGTGAAGCGAACTCCGACAGGCGAATTGAACTACGACAACGTCGAAGTCGAATTGAGCCGTTCCATGGTCGATTTTCGTGTGCGGAGCGGTGATACGAAGGAAATGATCAACGGTCGGCGCACGGTGCACCAAGTTGAAACAGGTTACGATCTTTTCATCCCCTACGCGCTCTTTGCGATGCTGGTTTCCCCGGACTTGGGTGGCATCATTCCCACGGAAAACGAGACGTTCACAGCCAAGGATGCCAAGACCGCTCGAAAATTCGGGAAGTCCTGGATTCTAGGTGCGCAGAAATCCCATCTTACAATCCGCATTGGTCCGCAGGCCGCGGCTCACATGCAGGAGCGGCAGGCTCGCCTTGAGTTCGAGCGTCAGGTCCAGGACGGGCGAAGCGGCCCTGTTCGCCATTGGGTGAGCGAACATGAGCGGCGCTATCGCAGCGGTAAAGTTGTGTTGGTGAAGGGGCACCACAGAGGGCAATTGCCTGCGCCTAATCTGCCAACGCGTGTGATGGGGCCAAAACCCGAGGCAACGATTTTCGAGTTGGACGCAGGTGATCCGTCCGACCCAGACTGAACCCGGAGTTTTCCGCGCGGTCATGTCGTCGGCCGTCAATCTATTGCCGGCACATCGACGAACCCCCGTAGTTTTCGGCCGTGATCTGACTAGGTCGGCGCCAAGAGCTCAGGGTGCCGGAAACCCTGAGATGCCGGCGCACAAGCGGTTTCAATTCTCCCCGATCAGTTCGGCCAGGAAGTGGTCCATCCCGTGGCGATGGCTTCCGCCTTGGTGCAACCTTTCGCCATCTGCCAATCCTAGATCGTGGAGATTGACCTGGCGACGTTCTTCCGCATTTTCTGCAGAGCGTTGGGCGACAGTGTCCCGAGATCGAAATCAGCCGTTGGTGCGGTTCCTGTCCTGAATATTCCGGCATCGATAGCCTGTCTCGGCAAGGCCCTGCATTCCCCTGCAGGGAAGCGCAAGGGGGCGAGAGCCGGTGATCGACACTTGCGCCGCTGGTGGGGTGCTGGGCTTTGGGTCAAACAGTCCGATTGGCAAGGGGTGATGGTCTGGCATGGGCTCACCGTATCTCTCTGTCTCCTGGGCCATCCCTTCGACTGACAATCCCCTAATCCCGTTCGGGCTCTCGCGCGCAACCCCGCGTCAGTCCGGGCCGTGTTGGCCGCCTTTGGCGTCCTGCCCGCTCCACCCCGGTCTTCTGGGGGTGTCCGGTGTCCATGCTGGCCACCGTGCACGCGTCACCCGACGGGCTTTTTCAGGGCCTTGTCGAAGGGACGGTCCCGAAGACAGGAAACACAGGAGCTTATCATGCAGAACATCGTCATCCTCGCCGGCAACATCGGTCAGACCCCCGAAGTCCGCACCACCCAGAGCGGCACCAAGATCACCAACTTCAGCCTCGCCACCTCGCGCCCCCGCCTCTCGGAAGGCCGTGTGATGCGCGACGAGAACGGCTATCGGGTCATGGACACCGAATGGCACCGCATCACCTGCTTCAACGGTCTTGGCAAGACGGTCGCTGAGCACTGCGAAAAGGGCATGAAGGTCCTCGTCCACGGCCGCATCCACTACACCAAATGGATCGACAGCATGGGGAACGACCGCTACGGCTGCGAGATCATCGCCGAGAAGGTCGACTTCCTGAGCCGACCGAAGTCGGCTGAGAACGAAAACCCCGAGCTGGTCGACCGCGACGACGAGATCCCGTTCTGAGAACGGGGTCTTCCCCTCGGGCCCGGCGGGGATAAACGCCGGGCCCGCGTACTACCGCAAGTCAAAAACTCCGACTGGAATTCGGATGAAGCCTGCCCGATGATGCACTACAACCAAACCGCACCACTTGTTGGGAGCCTGCCAGCCGGGCGTGATCTTGAACTTGAAGGATAATACTTTGGAAAGCGCGAATTTCAGCATTTTCTTGAACGCATTTTCAATTCTAAAGGCCGGTTATGCATCAAACCACGCTGAGATTTCCGATCTAGTCGAGGATGCTGAGTTCGATGAACAACATTCTCAAGAAATCATTCAGCGATCTCAGCAGGCCCTGCTGTCCCCGATTGCCCGCCTGGATCAAGAATTAAGTTGGCTGCCAGAGCTCAGCACTACGCAAATTAATGAGATTGGTTCCTTGTTGGAGGCGGGGAAGATAACCGATCTCCGTGAAGCAATTGCATTTCTCCCCGATTTGCCAAAGGCCAACGTTCTCGCGCATTTGTGTGGCACCGAATCTGCGGACGAAACGCTCCTGCAAGACCTACTTCGTGCTTGGGATGATGTTGATCAGTTGGCTCTATTGGAATTCTTAAATTCTCAGCGCCAAGCGGCCGACTTCCCAAAAATCGAAAGCAGCCAACTTGCGGCGTCGATCAGAGTTCTAGAAAGCACTCATGCGCGAAGCGCTGCGCTGTCCGTGTGGCGATTGGATGAACCCGGAAAGGTGATGGAGAGGCTAGTTGAGGCGGAGCTAAAGAGGGACCGGGCAAGCAGAATATTGGCCGAATTTGTTCGTGAATACGATATCTTGAGCGAACCCCGCCTGGCGAGGATTAGTGAAGCTATTGATCAGCAGATCGAACTTGCCCGTCAACCGAGACAACAGCTAGAGGCCGTGACGAGTGAAATCGCTGAACTCCTGCGGCAGTGGGATGATGTCAACCAGCCCGTTCAAGTATTTGAGCAGCATCAAGGACATGAAGAAGGTCGGTCCAAGCAAATCTACGAAAGACTTCGATCGCTATGCCTCGAGCTCGCGAACGAAAGAGGCGAGTTTCGTCACGCAAAGCGTTTGTCTGAAGCGCTGTTGCACACGTTTCCAGAGCTGGAATCAGTTGCTGAGGTGCTCAAGGGTGATGTCGAGGCGCTGGAGAACCTCGATGAACAGCAGAAGAAGTTTTCAGTGCTGGAGCCGCTTGTTGCCGCTTGTGAGGCCGCCAAATCACAAGTTCCGAAGCTGAAGTCGGCGTTGCAAAGTTCAGGCTTTGTACCAGCGCGTAAGGGGGCCGTAAAAGAAATCTTTGCAGCGTTCGATACCGCTGCAAAAGCTCCAGGCACCGGGGATGCTGCATTCCTTGTTGTTCGAGACCTTGCGTTGTTCGTGAACAACGATCGGAATGACCCTGAAACGGCTTTCAGGTTGGTCGACGGGCTGATCACGTATCGCGGAGCGAAACCGTCCCAAGATGTGAGTAGTAAACTTGATGAAGAGCGGTCCGTGCTGCATCGCAACTGGAAAATGCCAGAATTGGATCGGCAGTCGGGCAATCTCGGCGGAATGGCGAAGGTCGTCGATGAAATGCTCAAATACGCAAAGGGCAATGATCGCGCCGAACTGGTGCAGCTGAAGTCAAGGATTGAGCGCAAGCAAGCTGGCAAAAAAGTAAAGTGGTTGATCTATGGCGGTATCGCGGCTGTCATTGGTTTCTTTGTTATTTCCGATGAACTTGATAGGCCCACCTCACGAACATCCTACCAGCCTACAACCACTTATCAGCCTTCGACACCACGGCAGACCACAACTAGCCCAAGTTCAAATACAAGCGCCGAAACAAGGCCACCTGTTGGTCAAGGCCTCGCTCTGAACAGAGCACAAGTGCGATATTGTGTTTTTCAGGGCGAGCGGCTCGAGGCTATGAGGTCTTTGACTACAACGAACTATCAGATCAGCCAGTTTAATGCGCTCATTGATGACTACAATTCGAGGTGCTCAAATTTCCGATACACAAGCGGTGTGCTGAGTTCAGTGCGCCGAGAAGCACAAGGAAAAACCGCTGAATTCACGGCGGATGCACGAAGGATTGTTGCCTCATGGTAGATGGTGGAAAAAATGACATGAAAATTGAAAGCGTTGCTCAACTCTGTGTCGAATACTGGAAGCTTGCGGCTGCGACTGAGAAAGCGTTGAGTGGCGTACTTGCCAGTGATGGAAAGCGCTTAGAGGCGCAGTTGAAATTCTCCAAACGCCAGTTGGACGTCCTCCTCCAAGATTTGGGGTTGAGACTAGTCGACTTTTCAGGTGAGCGTTTCCATCCTGGCTTGGCGGTTTCGGTCGATAATTCAGGCGATTTTGAAGAAGATGAAGCACTTGTCGTTGGCAAGACAATAGAACCCACAGTCATGTCCGACATGACTGTTATCCGGCTAGGGCGCGTGATCGTTGCGCCAGTTGAACAAGAAGAGGAATAGGCTGTGTATCTAGGTATCGATCTCGGAACATCGAACTCTGCTGTTGTTGGGCATGTCGATGGGGCGCTCCGTCTCTTTAAGACTGCCGACGGCACCGATGTGCTGCCAAGCGTTATCTACCTGGATAAGCGCGGACACCGGTTCATCGGAAAGACGGCCTATGACCGTTTGCTCTCTGCGCCAAAGAATGTCGCGCATGGCTTTAAGCGTTCCATGGGAACCAAGAATCCAATTGCCCTAGCTGGGGAGAACTGGACCCCGGTGGAGTGCTCGGCAGAGATCATCAAAACGTTGGTTGGCCAGGCCATGACTGAGGCCGGTTCGCAAGAAATCGAAGGCGTAGTCATTACCACACCGGCCGCGTTTAATCAGATGCAGAGCGAGGACACTATTTCAGCCGCGCGGCTCGCAGGGTTGGAAAAGGTCAGCCTGCTGCAAGAGCCGGTTGCTGCCGCTTTGGCCGCAATCTCCAACAGCAAGCAGAAAGACGGCGTTTTCCTTATCTATGATCTTGGCGGCGGGACATTCGACCTCGCCCTCGTGATGAGTACCGCTGGCGTTGTTAACGTTGTTGCCCACGAGGGCATCAATATGCTCGGCGGCAGAGACTTCGACAGGATTATTTTCGATAGCGTCGTCCGGCCATGGCTTTCGCATAATTTCAGCCTGCCAGCCAATTTTCAGGCCGACGAGAGATACAAGCATCTTGCCGATGTCAGCAAACACGCAGCTGAAAAGGCAAAAATCCAATTGTCTGCATCTGAAACAGCTTCAATCTTTGCCACTGAAGATGAGGTGCGTGCTACTGATGAAAACGGCGAAGAGATTTACATCTCTATCGACCTTTCCCGCGACGAGATGACTGAACTGGTTCGCGACCGGATCGAAGATTCAATTGCTTTGTGTCGAAAGATCATCGCCGCAAACGGCTACAAGAACGAAGACATATCGAAGATTGTGCCGATCGGCGGACCTTCGAAGATGCCCATCATCCGGGAGATGCTGGAAGCAGAACTTGCTATTGCTGTAGATAGCGGACTGGACCCCATGACCGCCGTTGCCACCGGTGCGGCGATATTTGCTGAGAGCCGAGAATGGGAAGGTAACAGCTCCACTCAGAAAACATCAAAGCACCGGGAAACAGTCACAGGTGACATCAGTCTTTCGTTGGACTTTAAGTCCCGCGTCTCGTCCGAAAGCACAAAGATCCGGGTTAAACCTGCGGGCGAAATTCCCAGTGGCTTTGAACTCGAAATCCTTGATGAAGAAGGCTCGTCTTCTGGTCGGATACCGTTGAACGGTCCGCTAAACGTTGGTGTTAGCGTTCGAAAGAACGGCAAGAACCGATACATGGTCAACGTTTTCGACCAGACCGGTAGCAAGGTTGAAAGCGCTTCACGAGAAATCAGCATTACGCGAGCCGAAGCCAGCGCGGCTAGCGTTCCGATGACCTACAACCTGGCCGTGAAAGTTCAACATGGCATGGTTGGGTATGAGCGAAACAAGCTGGACGTATTGGTCAAGAAGGGAACTGCGCTGCCAGCGCAAGGTCGGCAGAAATTTCGTTCTGGCAAAACGCTCATTGGCGGGGAAGATGACTTCATTGCGGTAGAGTTCTATGACATGGCGGATGACGTAGACAGCCCGGAACACAATCTTCACATCGGCAACTTCCGCCTGAACAGCCTAGATGAGTTGGAGCGGGGAGAGCGGATCAACCGCGGCGACGAATTCATTATTGACTGGAAGATGAGTGACAATGGCACGCTGAGCTTTGCTGTCGAACTGCCTGCTCTTGGCAGGATAATTGACGCTTCGAATCTTTATCGCCATGACGACGGTGGGATAAACTACGAAGGTGAACGGGGCGCAGAAGTCGCGGCAACAATGCTTTCTCGGGTAGAAAGTGATCTGCAAGAGCTTGAAAGTGCATTGGAGCACGATCCTGACCCGTCCGGTAGCATTCGGAAACGTATCGAGCGGCAGCATGCGGCGCTATCCACCTCTGTGGATGCTGACACCCATCGTTCCGTAGCCGAGGAAGCCCGGAAACTGCGCCAGGACGTTGCTCTATTGAAGATGTCCCCTGAGAATGAAGAACGTGTGCTGGCGGATGAGGCTGCCAAGGCCGAGCTGTCGTTTGATGAGTTGAGGAATGTGGCACAGCCCGTCGATGCGGAACGACATGACAAGCTGCTTGTCACGGCGCGTCGGTCAATTCGTGAGAAGAATTTCGATTCCGCGCGACGATCGCTGGGCGAAATGCATGGCATCCGAATGAAAGTCCTGGCGGAAACCCCAGATTTCTTGATCGAGATTCTGAAACTTCTTGCAACAGAGAGGCATCTGGTCGTTGACGAGGGGCTGCACGAACAACTTGTCGCTGCTGGCGTAGAAGCTGCTAAGGCCGGTGATGTAGATCGGCTAAGATACGTGATAGGTCAAATGATGAGCAACAGAGTGTCCACGGGCGCTGATGCAGCCGACATTGTCGAGCTAGCACATCTTTTGGGTTCTTAAACCGTTTCTCGCCATTTAGGAGAACGCAAAACACAAGGCTACGTCATTCAGGCGGTGGTTGGATACGTTTATACCGCATCATTGTCCGCCGCCGTTCGTCTGTAGAGTGAGAGGCGTGCCGGTTTCCCGGTGACGGGTTGAGGGCTGGGAGAGTGGCTCCCGGCGCCCGTCGCGGGAGATAGCTGATGGGCGTTGTGGAAGTTCTGGATCCGGTTCAGCCGGCGCGGGCTGGTGGCTGGAAAGTGGATGTAAGCCGGGGTGAGCGGAACGGGCGGGTGTCGTCCGAATGGTTCAACCGGCCGGATGACGAGCGGTATCTGTCGCTCGACGATCTCTGGGCCAATGTGAAGAGTCGCTCCGAGCGCAGCCGCAGCCGCGTGGTGCAGACGGCGGACATCCGCGTAGAGGCCGCGCGCGATAACCCCGAGCGCTTGCATCTGATGCTGCCGAAAGCGCATGAGCCGGTCGCGCCCACGCATTGGGCCTTTGGCCAGCTTTCCAGCATCGTCGGCGCGCCGGCCTCCTACCTGCGGCAGTTGCCCGCGCCGCTGGCGGGGATCAACCTGCAATACGGCCTGACCAACCACCGCGCCGAGCAGGTGAAGACTTTCGAGACGGAAGACGGCCGGACCGAACTGCGCGCCGTGACCGGTCCCGACTACGGTCGCATCCATGACTTCGAGCTTGTCGAGGCGGTGCAGCGCATCGCGGGCAATGGCACGGGCGATACGCGCTGGAAGGTGCCGGGTGTGCTCGACTGGTCGACCGGGGTCTACAACCCCGATGTCGAAATCAGTCGCGACACGACCACGCTCTACGCCTCGGACCGCGACGTCTTCTTGTTCCTGGTCGACGACCGCAATCCGATCGAAGCAGGCAAGTTACCCGACGGCTCCCCCGATCTCTATTTCCGGGGCTTCTATTGCTGGAATTCCGAGGTGGGCGCGAAGACCCTTGGTATGGCGAGCTTCTATCTGCGGGCGGTGTGCCAGAACCGCAATCTCTGGGGTGTCGAGGACTTCCAAGAGATCAAGATCCGTCACTCGAAATACGCCGCCTCGCGCTTTGCACATGAGGCGGCGCCCGCGTTGACGCGGTTTGCCAATTCCTCGCCGCAGGGGTTCGTAAACGGGATCAAGGCGGCGCGGCAGCAGATCGTGGCGCGCGGCGATGAGGACCGCGCGGATTTCCTGCGTAAGCGCGGTTTCTCGAAAGCCGAATCCGGCAAGATCATCGAGAAGGTGCTGATGGAGGAAGGCC
Source organism: Thalassobius vesicularis (assembly GCF_004799325.1). Taxonomy (GTDB): domain Bacteria; phylum Pseudomonadota; class Alphaproteobacteria; order Rhodobacterales; family Rhodobacteraceae; genus Thalassobius; species Thalassobius vesicularis. The sequence continues at coordinate 33,542 of NZ_SSMD01000008.1, read as the reverse complement.
GCCCGCCCGAGAGCATCTTCGATTTCGTGCAGGGGATTACCCGGCTTGCGCGCGACAAGACCCAGCAGGACGCCCGCCTTGATATGGAAGGGCGCGCCAAGAAGCTTCTCGACCGCGTTGGTTGAGGTGGCGACCGGAGGCGATATCGCCTCCGGTCTCGTTCCTGTTTCATCGATCTGCTACTGTGCCCGACACGATTAGGTGTTGGAAGTACGCGCATGGACGAAATTGATTGGTCAGATCGTGCATTTTATGATGACGGTGAATGGGTTACCTGGTCGGAAATCGACGAGCAGCTTCGCTACAAGGAGTGGGGCGCAAAATACCCGAACGCGATCCGGTCTATGATCCCATATTTTGAGGATCTCCTGTCCCTCGCGGAAAGCTATCACCTCGAGACCGGCCTTCACCTCTCTGTCTACGGCGATATCGGTGAGCTGTTCGGTGCTATCACGTACGGTATCAAGCTGAACAAGACCTATGCCCAGGGTGCTGACGGAAGACTTGGCAATGATCATGTCGAGGTCAAGACCATTACGCCATTCAAGACAAAGGATGTGGTCGTGGTCGATACAAATGGGCATTTCAACAAGCTCTTGGTTGTAAAGATCAACGAGGATTTTCAGGTCTCGGGTCGGATGATCGACCGAAAAGATCTTCCAAAGCGCGAAGGGCGCTACTTGCGGGTTCGATGGGGCGATTTACCAACGCCGAAATGATCGGCCCGATCAGCGACAGAGAGTCCGAGGGGGCGGTTTGGTCTTTGACGGTTTGAAGCGGGGAGAGAGGCTCTCCGCACCGTCGGAGATATGCCCATGTTCGACCTTCCTCTCCAAACTCAGCCGGAAACGCAGAAAACAGGTTTGCCGCCGAGCTTCCTGACCGTTCTTGCAGATCAAGACTTGCCGTTTGCGCTCACGACGGCTTGCCACGCGTCGGCGGCTCTAATGTCCGGGCAGGCGCACCCCAAGGTACTGGAGCGGTTTGCCACGCTGGCCGAAGCCATGCAGGGGGCAATCGTTCATGCCGAAAATGTCACCCCTGAAGACGCGCCGCGCATCCTGGCGATCCTCGATCGAGAGGGCCGCCTCGTTCTGGCCGGGGCTGTCCATGGTGGCGGGGTTGCATGGTGCCACCCGGTCTCGGATGCCGCCGAAGCCCGCGCCGTCGTGTCCAAGGCCAGCCAGACCCGCGAGCAGGCCATGAGGGCGGCCGAGTGGCATGAACATGGCCTCGCGCGACGGCTGCGGCATCACGCCGACCTTCTCGATGCCCGTCTTGTCGATCCGCTCTGGCGTGTCTTCGCGTCTCGCGCACTGCAGATCGCGGCGTGACGCCCGAGAGTCAGAGAAGGGCAGGGGAGGATGTGAGCCTGCGAGGACGAGAGAGCCTCGGGGTTCAGATCCCTTTCCTCATTCCGGAGTTTCCAATGTCCAAGATCGATCCCACCCTGGCCGCGCCGATGGCGCCGTCCAGGATTGATTTCGCTGCCGTGCTGGCTCGGCAGTCCGAGCGTGGCGCGCGGATCGCAGCTTTGCTTCCGGCCAACAAGGAGCGCCTCTTCGATGGCCTGACTGCCGCGGGCATCACACATGTGACTGTGTGTTTCGACGGCTATGGCGACAGTGGTCAGGTTGAGAGCATCGTGGCCTACGCTGGCGAGACCGAGGTTGCTTTCCCCCAGACCCAGATCGCCTATGCCGCATTGACCTGGGACGACCCGGAGGTCGAGATGCGGGCGCTCTCGCTCGAAGATGTCGTGGAGCAACTGGCCTACGACTTCCTCTCCGACACCCATGGCGGCTGGGAGAACAACGACGGGGCTTACGGCGAATTCTGCTTCGACGCGAGCGCTCGCACCATCCACCTTGAGTTCAACGAGCGCTTCACCTCGTCCGAACTCTACACGCACGATTTCTGAGGGGGCGGCGATGGCACATCCCTACCACCACGCCTTGTCCTCGGTGAAGAAATGGGGCGGCACGGTCGACGACTTCATGGCTGTGCATTCCTGGTTTGACCAGAGCAAGGAGATCACGGCCGATTTTCGGCACCGCGCGCTGCGCCACCATGCGGAGGGTATCTTCATGGCCGAGACCATCTTTGGGCCGACCCTGACCCTCTCGACCGGACGCATCATCCCGACCCGGTGGGTCGGCGAGCAGCATGTGAAGGAAGACCTCGGCTTCATCCCGAGTTTTGCCGACTGGGTGAAGGCCATCCGGCCCGAGCCCTGGATGGGTCGGACCGAACGGATCGAGGCACAGGTCGATCCGCATCTCGCTTCGCCCGTGGTCGAGGTCATGTGACATGACCGATCCCACCTATCTAAGTCTTGGCTTGCCGCCGACCGCGCCGCCACTGGCAGTGGTCCGCGCGGCGGTCCGGGCGCTGCACCCGAACACACGCGCACTGCGCGGCTTCCGGGCCGCACGCAAACGCTTCTACCGGCAGATGCTCTCCGCGCATGCCGCGCGACAGGCAGCGGACGACACGCCGACCGGCTGATCGTTCCCAACTACCCCTTCATCCCAATCGATCGCCCGGCCTCCTGGCCGGGTCTTCCCCATTCAGGAGGTCCCCATGGCGGATTACTTCACCCATTTCTCGTGCCTGATCGACGTCGGCAGCCCTGACAAGGCTGCCCGTGCACTCGCGCTGTTTCACGATCTGCGCGCTGCGGATCAGGACGCCGACGACCCGGAGGTTGCGGGCTTTGATCTCGTGCGCCAGGACGCGCCCGAGGGCAGCAGCCTCTGGATCCATGATGACGGGAACGGCGATGTCGAAGCCGTCATCCGCTTCGTCCTGCGTCTTGCTAAAGAGCTCGACCTCACCGGCCTTTGGGGGTTCCAGTATTCTCTGACCTGCTCTCGGCCACGACTTGACGCCTTTGGTGGCGGCGCGCATGCCATCGATCTCAGCGCGCGCAAATCCATCGGCTGGTCCAGCACGCAAGAATGGCTGGCCGCCGCATTAAACGGGGAGGACATCGATGCCTGAGGTGATCTGCACCACCGTCTACCAGTTCCCCGAACTCTCGGATGCCGCCAAGGAGAAGGCGCGCAGCTGGTACCGCGAGCTTGGCCCCCATGACGATTGGTGGGACGCGGTCTATGAGGATTTTGAGCGGGTCTGCGAGATCCTCGGCATCCGCCTGAAAACCAACCCCGTCCGCTTGATGGGCGGCGGGACTCGGGCCAAGCCCTGCATCTGGTTCTCAGGGTTCTGGAGCCAAGGCGACGGGGCCTGCTTCGAGGGCTACTGGTCCCACGCCAAGGGCGCGTCCGCGCGCATCCGGGACTACGCGCCCCAAGACGCGGCTTTGCAAGGCATCGCCGACCGGCTGCAGGCCATCCAGCGGCGGAACTTTTACCAACTCGCCGCCGAGGTCAGCCATCGCGGGCGCTACTACCACGAATACACCATGGCCGTTGATGTCACGCGGGACAGCCCGACCTGGCAGCTGCCGACCGAGGACGCGGAAGAGATCGTGACCGAGGCGCTGCGTGATCTGGCCCGCTGGCTCTACCGCCAGCTTGAGGCCGAATACGACCACCTCACGTCGGACGAGGCTATCGAGGAGGGGATCATCGCGAACGCATATACGTTTACGGAAAGAGGGCGGCGGCTCGGGTAACAGAGATCAAAGCGCAAGGTTCATTTGATCTTTACATTAAGTCCATATGGACTATATTGAAGCCAATGGAGGACGCCATGTACGTTGCAGAGAAAATCCGGGAACCCGCACAGATCAACGCTGTCGCGTTGAAAGCTTATGCACGCGTGGCCGATGCTTGGGGTCTCAGTCTCAAGGAAGCGGCTGGCCTTGCCGACATGTCAGAGAGCACGTGGAAGCGCGCCAAGAAGCCGGATTTCGCCGGAGAGCTCACCAAGGACCAACTGCTGCGGCTCAGCGCTGTAATTGGCATCTTCAAGTCGCTCGAACTCTACTTCTCGGAGCCTCTGGCAAAAAGCTGGTTCACCCGACCGAACAAGGGGCCGCTCTTTGGTGGAAGCCGACCAGTCGACACCGCCATCGACGGGGGTTTGCCGCAGATCCTCGCGGTTCGGACCTATCTTGATGCGTTGCGTGGTGGGGCATGAAGCAGACCGAGATTTCCGATCGCGGTCTCGTTCGCCTCCTGCCCGCCACCTACCACAAACCGCCATCGCTGCGCGGTCTCGTCGATTCCGATGACGAGATGGATATCTTGGCAGAGATCGAGGGCCTGACCAGTGGACGTCTACAGGCCGAACGCGGGCGCAACCCGCATCTGGACCCGCGCGAACTCGCTTGGCAACGCCGCAGCCGCGATCTCCGCATCTATGGCGACAGTCATGTCAATGCCGCCTTCACCTACACCCGCGCCGGCGGAAACCGCTTCAACGCCGAGGAGCGCGGCGCGTGGTACTGCGCATGGGATGTGATGGTTTCTGTCAGCGAAGTGGCCTGGCACCGCACACGCGAACTCGGCTTTACCGGCAGCTTCCACGACAGCGCCCGCTATGTGGAATTGCTGGCCGACTTCATCGGCGTCTTCGATGACATGACCGATGAGGCAGGTCATCCGGCGCTGCATCCGGATCCGGCTGTCGGGTATCCCGAGGGCCAAAGCCTGGCACAGCATCTGCGTCGGGGCGGATCCAAGGGCCTGATTTACCCTTCGGTCCGGGCTCCTGCACCGGGCGGGAATTGCCTGGTCTGCTTCGAGCCCCACGCAATTCAGAACGTTCGTCCGGGCGCGTCTTGGGATCTTGTTTGGGATGGGACACCGCACTACTCGATTGCGGCTGTCAGCTAATCCGCAAAACCGTAATTGCCCCGGAGGCCTATAAGGATGGCAACGCCTGATATTGAAAGCCCTGACCGCACCGATCTCAAGCAGATTGACCATGCGCACTTCTTTGAAGCGATGGACTCGCCGCCTTTGCTGACCGAAGCACTGCGCTCTGCCTTTCGTCGGGCGAAAACGTGGTCATTTCAGCGAAACACAGGGCTTGGAAGCGCCGACTGAGTTCACCCGTCTTCGGCGCCTCCCATCGACGCGATGAGGACGGCCAACGCAAAGCGCCCCTTACGACGGTGATGGCCGTGGCTCAACCCAGGAGCTTCAACAAGGCGTCGCGCTGCGCTGCGTGCTTTTCGGGGTTGTCGCGCTTCAGTTTGTTCAGGTTGAGAAGTTTCCACTTCACGGCCGGTAGGTCAGCGGCCTGCGAACGGTCGATCGCCGCGAAGTCAGGCTCGCCGTCCTGAAGCGTCAGGAGGAACTGCCTCGCCTTGTCATCGAGCCTCGATTGCAGATCGGCGACCAACTTGAGGCGCGTCGCCAAAAGCGTAGCGAGCGGGACGGGTGTTCTGGTCATGCCTTCGAATTCCCGCGCGTAGGGTTGCTCGAGATCGATCAGGTTCGGATCGAGCAGCTCATGCGCCGGTCGCGGCGAACTGGCGACATAGATCAGGAAGGTGTGGAACAGGTCCTGCGTCAGGCTCTCGTTTTCGTAGAGGAGTGTGACGTCGTAGAGATCCCGGGGATGCTGCCTGTCCAGGGCGGCGTGCAGCTTTCCCGCGAACAGGTCCTCGAACGAGACGATCTGCATTTCGGCATAGCCATAGGCATCCTCCACGGCGACAGAGACGGTCCGGACTTCCGGGTCGTGGACCACGCCCCGGGTCACGGGCGAGGTTTCGATCTTGATCTCGGCATTCCCGAGACGCGCCAGGAGCCGGGTGGCTCCGCCGCCGCCCCCTTGGATGCGCTGCGATTTCGCGCCTCGGATTCCGGTCTCGATGGAAGCCGCGATGCGATCCATCGCGGCGTTGATCTCGTCCAGGCTCTCGGCGCGTTCCTTGATTGGCAGGTAGGTCAGGTCGATGTCGACCGACAGCCGAGGCAGGTCGCGGTGGAAGAGGTTGATGGCCGTCCCGCCCTTGAGCGCGAAGACGCTTTCGCCCGCGACATTGGGCAGGACGCGCACCAGGAGCGCAACCTGGGCTTCATAGGTCTCACGCGCCATTTTCGGCCTCCGGTTTCACGAATTCTTCTGGCACCATGATCCGATAGCGCGGGTGGATCTTGCCGCCCTGGATCAAGGCTCGGTCGCCGCTGCCGAGGTCGAATGCCTGCGGGTCGATCCGTTTGCGCCAGGGATGATCGTGGCGGTCCGCGAAGACGAAGAACAGGCGCTTGACCTTGATTTTCTGGCACGCTTGCAGGAGGTCGGAAATCAGCCTTGGGCGCAGGGTTGTCAGGCTCTCGAAGACCATGTCGAGCGTGTGGAAACTCTCATGGTGGGGCAACTCGTCCATGGCTTCCAGGATTGCGCGCTCCGGCGTCGACATCGTCAGACCCCAGTCCCATGGCAGGCCAGAATTCTTGCCCTCGATCACGCCCAGCTTCGGATCGGTGAATAAGGAACGGGGGCGGATACTGAAAGGGGCATCCGTCGGCAGTTTGATCAGCCAGTTCGGGACCTTGTCCCCATAGACCCAGACTGGAGCGCTTTCCCCCAGGCGGAGGTAATGGGCATGTCCTTGTTCACCGAGTGCCGTTGTGCTCCCGACATGCAGATCATGACCCATGATATGTTGCATCGAAAGGATGCAGGTCTTCCAGTCGATGCTGTTGGACGCCTGCATATTCGGGACTGGTCGGCGGAAGACACCGCGTGCGATGCGCTCCAGCCAGCCGCGTTTCACATAGTCACGGAAGCTCTCATAGGCGATGCCCTGCGAGACGAGCCATGCCGCGTCGACCAGATACCCGGCGGGTACGGCATCGAGCACTTTCTTCAGATTCTGTGACCTTGCGGTGTCCATGATACCTAAAGTGACAGATTTTCAAAGAGACATCTACAGTTTTCTTTGATGAAAATGCTTTTCCTGCGTTATGGACGCTCCTATCTCACCATTTCCAAAGAACTTAGGGACTAGCCCCAAGGGGAGGGAGATCTGAAGACGCTGGGTTGAGAGACGGCTACGACTTGCGGTGGTTACCGAAGGTCGCAGCGGTGCACATCCCGGCGTGCCGCCGGAACCAGACCTTGGTCCTTCGGACAGGAGCTTGACCGAGGCTGATGTCCCGAAGGGCCAGTCTGCCAACCTACAGGTTGGCAGCTGCGCTCGGTTTGCCAAACTATGATGTGGCAAAAAGCTGGACGATCGCACAGAGCGTCACTAGCCGGTGCGGTGCTCACTTATTCCCGTCGATCCACTTGGACATGAGCCGCTTGTCGCGGAAGCATTCGTCCGGAACGGCGCGCCGTTTGATCTGGGCGAGTTTCTCAGCGAAGGCTACCTGCTTGGACGTGGGCAGCCGGTCCATGTCCGATACCGGCTTCAGCCAGGCCTGAGCCTCGATCCAAGCGCTCAAAGATCGCCGGCCTTGCTGACCCTCCCAGGGCAGGAGCGTCCGGTTGCGCAGGGCGAGCGACCGCGCATAGGCGATCTGCTTGGGCGTTGCCGGCAGGGCGTGCGTGGTGATTTCCATGGTGGAACCCCCTTTCTGGCTTGGCTCAGAATATAGAACATAACAAGAACAAAATCAAGCCGAGCTTCCGGGACGCGTCGGATTCGAGAGGGAGAGAGGGGCCGGGAAAGATCAGGTCCGAGGCTGCCCGAGAGAGGGTGTACGGGCCTGATCCTGTCCTTCATTCCGGAGTTTCCCGATGACCCATCTTGCCCCTGTTGCGCAGGCGTCCTTGCCTGCGCCCATTGTCCCGTTGGCAGCAAATCCTGCCCCTGCGATCGTTGCTGTTGCCGAAGCGCTGCAGCCCGATCTGGCGCAAGGGCTTCAGATCGACGCGCTGCGCCTGCGCCGCGAGATGGAACATGCCTTTGGCGGTTCCGATGCGACCGGTGCCTGGGACTGGAAGCTCGCCTATGAGGCGGGCGAGGTGGCGCTGATCCTCTTTCTACGAAAGTTCGGTCGGGCGCTGCTTGCGCGTGCCGGCTCGCCTGCGGCGCTCTTGCCGATCCTCACCAAGGTGGCAGGCCTCTTGCCCACGCACACCCGGCGGTCGGAAGAGATGGAGCGATTTCAGCAATTCAGCACGCCATTGCCCATGGGAATCGCGGCACTGACGGCAGCACAGATCACGCCCCGCGATTTAGTCTTGGAGCCGTCCGCCGGGACCGGACTCCTGGCGATCCTCGCAGAGATCGCGGGTGGCGGCCTCGCGCTGAACGAGCTTGCTGACACGCGCGCCGACCTTCTGCGCCTCCTCTTTCCGGGGCGCCCCGTCACCACCTTTGATGCCGCGCAGATCGACGATCATCTCGATGTCTCCTCAAGTCCGAGCGTCATCCTGATGAACCCGCCCTTTTCGGCCCAAGCCAATGTCGATGGTCGGTCGACCGAGGCGACGGCCCGGCATCTGCGCTCGGCCCTCGCGCGCTTGGTCCCCGGCGGACGGATCGTTGCCATCACAGGGGCCGGTTTCGCGCCGGATGCGCCGGCCTGGGCCGAGACCTTCGGCCGTCTGACCGAGACGGCCCATCTCATCTTCACCGGCGCGGTGTCGGGCGCAGCTTTCGCCAAACACGGCACCAGCTTCGAGACGCGGATTTCTGTCTTTGACAAATGCCGCGGCGGCGAGCCGGGCGGCATCACCGCCGACCTGCGCCAGCCGATGTCCCCTGACGCAGCGCATCTTCTGTCCAGAATTGTGACCGAGGTTCCGCCGCGTCTCGAACTGGATCATGCCGCGTCGGCAGGCCAGGGCAGCTCATTCCCCCTCCCGGGAAATCCTGCCCTCATCACACGCAAACCGGTTAGCCGATCGCGCGCGACCTCCGCAGCTCAACCGGCGAAACCAGACACACCGATTGAGGCCGAGGAACTGGACTACGCTCTCCGCGACGCCGCCGAGGACGAAGACTCCGCACGGCTGTCCGACGCGATCTACGAGACCTTCCGCCTGCAGACGATCGACATCCCCGCAGCGGCCCCACACCCGACCAAGCTTGTGCAATCGGCGGCCATGGCCTCTGTCGCACCTCCGAAACCCACGTACCGCCCCAAGCTTCCGGCGGCCGTCCTGCGCGACGGCCAGCTGTCCGACGCGCAGCTTGAGACCGTCATCTACGCCGGCGAAGCCCACGGCGCATATCTCGCGGGGTCCTGGGCCGTCGATGAGGCCGGCGACGTGGTATCCGCAGCACCGGAGGACGCCGCTGACGCTATCGGCTTCCGCCGGGGTTTCTTCCTCGGCGATGGCACCGGGGCGGGCAAGGGCCGCCAATCGGCCGGGATCCTGCTCGACAATTGGTGCCAGGGCCGCCGCAAGGCGCTCTGGATTTCGAAGAGCGACAAGCTGCTGGAAGATGCGCAGCGCGACTGGTCGGCGCTCGGGCAGGAGCGCCTGCTGGTCACGCCGCTCTCGCGCTTTGCACAAGGCCGCGACATCCCGCTTACCGAGGGCATTGTCTTCACCACCTATGCGACGCTGCGTTCGGAAGAACGAGGTGGGAAGAAATCCCGCGTCGACCAGATCGTCGACTGGCTCGGGGCAGATTTCGACGGGGTGATCCTCTTCGACGAAAGCCATGCCATGGCCAATGCCGCCGGCGGCAAAGGCGAGCGCGGCGATATCATGGCCTCGCAGCAGGGCAGGGCGGGCCTGCGCCTTCAACACAAACTTCCGAATGCCCGCGTGGTCTATGTCTCGGCCACGGGCGCGACGACGGTCCACAACCTCGCCTACGCGCAGCGTCTCGGGCTCTGGGGCGGGGAGGATTTTCCATTTGCTACTCGCGCCGAGTTTGTGGAAGCCATCGAGGCTGGCGGTGTCGCGGCGATGGAGGTTCTGGCCCGCGACCTCCGGGCGCTCGGCCTCTACACGGCGCGGTCGCTGTCCTATGACGGTGTCGAATACGAGATGCTGGAACACGAGCTTAGCCCCGAGCAGCGCGGTATCTACGATGCCTATGCCGGGGCCTTCGCGATCATCCACAACAACCTGACCGCGGCGCTGGAGGCGGCGAACATTTCCGGCGCGGCCGACGGGCCGAGCGGGTCGGGCACGCTGAACCGCCAGGCCAAGTCCGCCGCGCGGTCAGCCTTCGAGAGCGCCAAGCAGCGGTTCTTCGGTCACCTGCTCACCTCGATGAAGACCCCTACGCTGATCGCCTCCATCGAGGCCGATCTGGCAGCGGGTCACGTGGCGGTCATCCAGATCGTCTCGACGGGTGAGGCACTTTTGGAACGCCGTCTGTCGGAGATCCCAACCGACGAATGGAACGATATCCGCTGTGACATCACTCCCAGGGAATATGTCCTCGATTACCTCGCCCATTCCTTCCCGGTGCAGCTCTACGAGCCTTTCACCGACAGCGAGGGCAATCTCTCGTCGCGCCCCGTCACGCGCGACGGCCAACCGGTGGAGTGCCGCGAAGCCGTCCGGCGTCGTGACGCGCTGATCGAGAAACTGGCTTCGCTGCCGCCGGTGCCGGGTGCGCTCGACCAGACCCGCGTTTGGCATGCAGCGGGCGGCGTTGTGCGATGAACGTGCGACGTCTGCCGTGGCGCCTTCAGCATTCGTCGCGGGGCACCACACACCCTCCAAATGTCGGGATGCGCTCGGCGATGTACTGCGGACGGAATGCAGGTGACGGATAGCGCGCTCCAGACGACGGGAGGCAGTCTCGCGTATGTCGTTCTGCGGGTGACGCTAGACGGTCAGCACGCGGCAAAATCCGTCTTGCGGGGTGCAAGAGACGGGGCGCGAAAGACGCGATGCGCGGTGCGGAGACCGCATCGCGTGGTGCAATGAGCGCGACGCGCGATCCATTTGACAAAGGACGGGAAATCGCCCCTGCAGGGCGATTTTCTACATTGAGTACAAGCCCTTATGGCCGACTCTACTTGCGTTGGGAGTCGGCGGGCTTGTACGAAGTTGGCAAGAAATAGGAACGTTAACTTCAAAATGCCCCGCCGCCGCAGACTGTCAGAGATCGAGCGATCGACCATCGCCCAGGAGCGCCGGAACGGCGTCTCCGCGGCGTCATTGGCCGCGCGCTACGATGTCAGCCTGAAGACGATCTACAACGTGGTGAACCACCGGGATGAGCGTCAGACAGCGAACGGCAGCCGATCGCGGGTTGTAGGGATCCGGGTCTCGGACGACGACCTGCGCCGGTTCGACGCGGCGCTGTCGCGGCGCGGGATTGCGCACCGCTCGGATGCCATGCGCCGCCTGATGCTGGCGGCCGAAGGTGTCTTCCTGCCCGACGACGAGATGTGTGACGAGTTGCGCAACCTCGGCGCCGCGCTCAACCGGGTCGGCAACAATGTGAACCAGATCGCGCGACGTCTGAACGAGGCCAAGGTGCGGGGCGAGAGACTGTCCTACCCGGCCTCAAGTCACCGTGACGTCCGCGCCCTTGCAGGTCTGGTCTTCGATCTGGCCGACCAGGTCCAGGAGATGTCGCGTGCGCGGCGCAGCGTGCTGGACCTTGAGATCAGCTCTGCCCTGGCGGGCCTCGCCGAGAGGAATGAGAATGGCGCGGAGTGACCGGGTCCGTGGCATCGACCCGGCGCTATTTGACCGCGGCTGGAGCCGAGTTTCGGGATCCTGGCAGGGGCTTTCCAAGGGCGCGCAGATGGTTCGGGCCGCGCGCGGCTATTCGCCAGCGATCTTCAAGGCTATCTCGAAAGGGGGCTGCCACACCGGGGTGCAGTTACGGGCGCAGCTCACATATCTCACGACGAAGTCGACCCATACAGGCACATGACGAAGGGCGAGATGGTTGCGAACTGCGCCGACAAACTTTTCCTTCAGAAGATCGTGGCGAACTCCATGTCTTGCTCGTCGCCGGCGAAGGCGCGCTACAAGAAGCTCTCCCCTCGACACTGCGGGTACTGCGTTCCGTGCCTGATCCGTAGAGCTTCGCTCGAAGTCGGTCTCGATGGAGACGATGAGACGCTTTACACGGTTGAGGATCTGAAGGGGCATATCCTGGCCTCCGACCAGCCCGAAGGGGAGCACGTCAGGTCCTTCCAGCTGATGGCCAAGCGGATCAGGGCGAAGCCGGATCTCGCGAAGATACTGGTCCACAAGCCCGGTCCGCTACATGATAAGCCGGATGAGATACCGGATTATGCCGACGTGTTTCGACGTGGCGTCCTTGAAGTCGCCGAGCTCCTGAAAGGTGTTCGGGCACGGCCGGGCGGGTGACCATGCGGCCTGACTACGTGGATTTCCATACGCATCTCGACCTCTATCCCGACCTCGCGAGGGCGATTGCAGCCTGCGATCGCAAGCGCGTAGCGACCTTGGCGGTCACGACGACCCCGAAGGCGTTTCAAAGGAATGTTGAACTGTCCGCAGACAGCGATTTCGTAAGGGTTGGGCTCGGTCTGCATCCGCAGCTCGTCGCCGATCGCCATCTTGAGCTCGACCTGTTCGAGAAGCTCTTGCCGCGGACGCGTTACGTAGGGGAAATCGGGCTTGATCGCGGACCCGCTCATTATCGCTCTTTCGAGTTGCAACAGTCTGTCTTCGGCAGAATTCTTCGAGCCTGCGCTCAGCAAGGCGACAAGATCTTGAGTCTGCATAGCGTCAGGGCGACGAAGCCGGTCCTGGACATGCTCGATGAGCATCTACCGCCAGATCGGGCGGGCGTCGTCTTGCATTGGTTCACTGGCAGCAAGGCCGATGTGCGCAGGGCCGTTGATCGCGGCTGCTATTTCTCCGTTAACGAGGGCATGCTCGCTTCCGACACCGGGATGCGCGTGATGCGCGAAATTCCAATCGACCGGGTGTTGACAGAGACGGACGGCCCCTTCGTAGCTCGTGGCGACAAGCCAGTTGATCCCGGCGACGTAGGTTATACTGTAGAAGTGATCGCCTCGACGATTGGATTGTCGGCGGAGGCCACCCGCATGCAAATTTTACTGAATCTCAAGAGGTTATTGAATACCGGTTAGAACACACATCTTGATGTCTTTGGGGAAAGGTATTCGGCGACGAACACGCGAATTTCCGTTGGAATGAACCTTCCCCCAATCACACAGCTTGAACGCTGCAGAGATGGTGGTCTACGTACACTATGCACCCAGTCTTCTAGCTCGTTCCGCCATCCTGGCCAGTCGTACGCTAGCCGTCCGTATAGCCGCCGGGCTCTGCGTAACGCCCCGTCCGATCACCTCCCCGGTGGTCAACGCCCCGATCCGTGACCTCCCTTTGACGCCCGCTGTATTGAAGAGCCCGCGCATGATCCCGGTCGATCCGGCGACAACGGCGGGCGCGGCTGCCACCATCAAGTTGCCCGAGATCCCCCGCACGATCAGGGGCGTTGCGGCGACGAAGCCCTTGGCCAGGAACACCATCACGAAGAACGGCACCAGCGATCCGATGTTGGTCGCGGAGCTAGGGTCACCCAACTGAGCGAGGAGGGAGTTTGCCATGCCAACGACGGTTGAGAACATGGCTGCGATGACAATGGGGTAGAAGCCATAGCTGACCGTCGTCGAGACCCACCTATGGAAAAAGTCTTTGGTCGCATCGAAGAGCGACAGTGCGATCATGATCGGAGCGAGGCCAAGCATGAGTGTCAGCATCATCTTGGCGAAAATGAGTACGATGCCGGTCATGAAGCCAAGAAGGCTCAACAGAACGAGCCCTATGCCGCCCAAGATCGCACCTGTCATCCAGTTCAGGTTGCTGCCGATGGCGTTCAAGTATTGGCTGAACTCTGTAATGAGATCATCGAACTCGGCCGCGAAGTATGTGGCCCCCGCCCCTCCGCCGCCGACCGAGGAAATCAGGGCTCCAGCAACATAGTCGAGCCCGCCGATGATGGCATTCGCGACCGCGTTGAAGTTGGCCCAGTTGAAGGCGAAGAGCCCTATCAACATCAGCTTGATCAGGTACCAAAAGAAGCTGGCCCCATCCATGCTGCGGAATTGGAAGGCCATATTAATGCAGACGCCGATCAGCGAAATTGTGGCCATCAGCAGGACGATCGCGCCGACATTGCTTGCCACAGCCCCGAACTGGGACTCGGCCGCATCGACAAGGAACGCGTCTGCGGTTCCGACCATCCAACTGACGACACCCACTACCAGGTCCCTTGCGCTTCGCAGATATCCTGCACTTCACGGGCGATCTGGTTTTGTTGGTCCCTGAGGGCTAACCGAGCTTGAGTATGTTCCGCCTGAGTACTTGTCGCAAAACGTTCTTCATATTCCGCCGAGGCAGCATCCCATGGTGGGAAGCGGATGTCACAGCCACAATCTCCTGATGACTTGATCGCCTGCCAAGAACGCAATTCATAGAGCCGCATCATGGTTCGAGCCTTGTAGGCTTCCCGCGGGTCGATTTCGTCCATCCAGGTCGGGCGCGCCGGACGTTCGTTGCAGATCCGGTATTGTTGAGGCGACATATCGACTGTGAGATCGTTTGAGACCTGAGGCGAAGTCTGCGCCACAAGGGGGCCCGCCAAGGCGGCAAGCATGAGTGCGAGAATTGGTTTTCGCATCTGGGGGGGTCCTTTTTTACTCAGCGGCAACGGAGGGGCTCTTGTTGCCTCTGCCGTCGACCGTGTCGAGATTCAAATCTTTGGTTTGACCCGGGAGGAAGAACTCGGTGATTCCGCGCGCGCCTTCATGGCGGCCTGCCTGAATGATCACGTCGATCGAGCCCTCAATATAATCGATCATGTCGGCGTAGTTCATCGGCAAATCCGTTTTCAGGGCGGCGATGGCGAGACGGCGAACAGCAAGTTGTGGGGTCTCGGCATGCAGCGTGGTCAGCGATCCACCGTGGCCGGTGTTGATTGCCTCGAGAAACGTCATCGCCTCGCGCCCGCGGACTTCGCCCAGGACGATCCGGTCAGGTCGCATGCGAAGCGTTGAGGCCAAGAGCACATCGGCACTGCGGGCATCCGTGTCCCGGTCCGCGATCAACGTCACGGCATTGGGCTGCTCGGGGCGCAGCTCGGTCGCCTCCTCGATGGTGATGATCCGCTCTTCGGGCGGGATCAGCGAAAGGATCTTGCGCGCCGCGACCGTCTTGCCGGTCGATGTACCACCCGAAACGATCATGTTGAGCTTGTTCTCGACGCAGAAGCGCAGCGCGGCGTCGATGTCGCCGGAGGCAACCACATCGCGCAGCGCGGCGTTTCGTTCGCGCCGCAGACCTTCGAGGCTGCGCTCCATTCCATAGAGGAAGCCGAGCCGGATTGCCTCCAGCGGCAGGGAGGAGAAGAAGCGCAACGATATTGAAAACCCGCCCTCGACTGCCGGCGGCTGGATCACCTGCGCGCGGATCGGGCGATCTCGATATAGGATCGAGACCGAGATAATGGGCTTCTTCGTGCTGAGCGTCGTCGAGGCGGCCGAGGCGATCTGGTTGCCGAGGTCCTTGATCTCGGTCTGGCTCAGCGTGCTGCCGAGACCTCGCATGAAGTGATCGCCCTGGAATTCGCCCCAGACTTGTCCGTCGGGATTGATGCAGATCTCGATCGTGTCGTCGCGCAGGACCTCGGGGCCGAAACGGTCGAGCGACGCTTCCAGATAACTTGCAGCCATGTCAGAAAATCTCGAGGTCACGATCAACCATGACCGTGATCCGTGTACCCTGATCGACATGTATCACTGGCCGGATCGCCAGATAGTCCTGCATCACGCTTTGCGTGCTATCGCGCAGGTCGGTGCCGACATCACTCGCAACATCGGCCGCCGCCTCGCTGTCGATTTGACCCGCTGCAGCCGCTGGCAGGGCGCCGATCAAGGAGATCAGCGCGGCGGAGCCGAAGCGTTGCGCGAAACGGGTGTCGACAAACCCGGTGGTGCCAGTACGGCCGAGTTCGTCTCCCCCGAAGGCGCTGATCTGCACGGTCTGATTATCGGGCAAGATGATCCGATCCCATGCCACCATGACGCGCGATTGGGCAAGTGCGACATCGGAGCGGTAGCGCCCGATCAGCCGCGCGCCGCGCGGGATCAGGATACGCGTTCCATCGAAAGAATGGACGTCTTCCGAGACAATGGCGCGGATCGCGCCGGGCAGTGTGCTGTCGAGGGCCGTCTCTGTCACAGCCTGAATCATGGTGCCCTGAACAACCGTGTTCGATGGGTTCGCGATCACTTCGGCACGTGTCACCTGTGCTGGTTGCGCGCCCGAACGAACAAAGGCTTCATCTGCATTCAGACGTGCGGCTTCCAGCGTATTCTCCCTATCCGCACCTGCGCCCATCCCGGAGAAGGCGATCATAGGAGACGCGATACGCTCTGCGCGGGCCTCGGCTTCGGCTGCGCGCCGCCTTTCGAGCTCGGCCAGCCGCAATTCTTCTTCACTTGGTCCCAATGAGGTCGGCTCTGGTGGTGCAAGCCTTGCAAGTTCCAAGTCCATTCGGAGCTGATCCAATTCGCGATCCCGCTCGGTCAGTTGCCGCTCGAGGGCACGCTGAGCCTCGGCGGATGCTTCCTGTAAGGTGGCAATTTGCGCCGTCAGGTCCGCAATAGCCTGCTCCGTCCCGCTGTCCGCGGCCTCGGCCGGTCTTGCGCGCAGGTCCTCGAGTTCCGCTCTCAATGTCGCAAGACTTTCCATCAGCGCGAGTTCCGACTCGCTCGGACCTGTGTCCGCAGGCGGGACTTGGCTGGGCTCCGGGGCAGAAATCGGCGCCAGATCTCCGAATCCGGGGCCGCTGCTCTGGAACTCCTCCGGCGCGGCGGTCGCCATTGGTGCTTCTGCCGACGGCTGCAGGGCAGCCCATGCCAGACCGCCTGCTGCCGCGATGCCGACGACCCCAAGGATCGCGGCAAGCGGTGCAGGCCGCTTGTTTGCCTTCGCTTTGCCTGTCGATCCTTCGAGAGCCGCGAGGCGCGCGGCGAGGTCTTCCGTACCTTCGGTCATAATGTGGCCTGTCCCGCTTCCTGGACGCAAACCACATCTTCGCCAAGGCGAAGGACCCATTGTCGGTTGACGCCAGACACGCGGATGACGCCGTCACTCAAGGCCTGGCTGTTCACCGCGCGTTCCCTGCCGTTCGAATATCGGAAGATGGCGGGCACCGGCGCGTTCCGTGCGAACCGGAAATACGTGAAGGTACCATCATCCCAGATGGCCGTCGGCGTGAACTCTCCTCGGGCGCTGACCGCATAGTTCGCATTCGGCGCATCGGCCGCAACCGCCCTGGTGGGTTGCACGCGGTTTTCAGGATAGCGGAACTGTACGACATAATGCGGCGTCTCCCGGGCTTCGACGACATGGAAGTAGTAGGAGCGACGGTTGGTGTAGACGGTGATGTTGGTGGCGACGCCAGATGCTGTTGGCTTGATGGCGAAGGCACGGCCACCCGGGACACCGTCGAATTGAAACCCGACCGTATCGCCGGCGATGATCGAGCGGATGGTTTCACCCTCACCGAATTCGACTGTGG
The DNA here is from genome assembly GCF_004799325.1 of Thalassobius vesicularis. Lineage (GTDB taxonomy): Bacteria > Pseudomonadota > Alphaproteobacteria > Rhodobacterales > Rhodobacteraceae > Thalassobius > Thalassobius vesicularis. The sequence goes on along the minus strand of NZ_SSMD01000008.1, from coordinate 16,156 downwards.
TGACGCGGGTCAGAGTCGTGACGACACGGTAAACCTGGCCTTCAGTCCAGGTCGCGACGCGCACGCGATTGTCATGAGAACCTGGACGGGGCGTAGTTTCGGCCAAGGCAGTCGTTCCCGCGAACGCGAGAATACCGGCGGCCAGCAGCGCAGAGATTGGAGTGCGAGTCATTCGGAACGGTCCGATCGGATGGCATATTGTGTAACGGTGAAACCGAAAGGGTTTTGCCAGACATCGTCGATCGCGCGGGTCCGCTCGGGCCGGAATTCGAACATCAACGTGGCAGTGAACGATCCATCCTGTACCCCTTGCGGGCTTGTCAGACGCTTTCTGAGCCGCACCTGGGCGCGGTTATCGCCAATAAGGGTGATCGAGGCGATCTCAACAGCCATCTCGGCCGCAGCCCCGTATCGCGTCGGCGGATAGCTCTCCTGCCCGGAGGTCCACATGGCGCGCATGCTGGCCTCGGCCGCCCCGGTGGATTGCGCCAGCACCCGGCGCACGCGCAGATCGTTGTCGAGCCGATTGTAGGCCTCGCGGTCGAGAATGTAGCGATAGATTTGTGCTTCGATCACGGCAGGTCGTTCGGCAAGCGAAACGGTTTCAACCGTGGCATTGGGGAGCGCCATCCCGGTCGCTGGATCGTAGGGTACAACTACGGGCGGCGGCGTCTCGACCATCAGCGCGACAGCCGCAGCCGTCAAACAGCCGAATACGCCGAAGCCTGCCCCGGAAAGGCCGATCATCCGCCAAAGCTGTTCCCGGCGCAGGGCACCGTAGACAAGTTCCTCTTCCACGAGTTCGCGCGCAGTCATCACCCCTGCCCCACTCATGGCTCAAGATCCGGCAAGGTGAAGTCCATGTAGCGGCGTTCTTCGGCAACGGTGGCGGCATCAACCACGCCTGCATTGCCTGCGCCGAGGGTTTGGATCGCTTCCAGCTCCCACATCCGGGTCATGGCGATGGCGAGTTCCGCCGTGACGCGCGTGTTATGATCCATCGAGGCTTTGAGATCCTCCATGTCCGGGATCATCTCGACCAGACGTTCCACTCGTTCGAGAGACTGTTCCGCCTCTGCGTGGCTGTTCTGCGCCGCCGCCGACATCACAGCACCTGTGGTTGCCCGGGTGGCCACGCCTTCAGCTCCCGGATTGCCGCTGGTGGCGATTTCGCGGAGAGAATCTTCGTCGAACCCTGCACTTGCCAGCGCCTGTTCCATCTGCGTGCGCATGGGCCCGGCATTGGGCCCGATGAGAGCGCTCCAATCGCCCGCCTGGATGCCTCGGATCAGGCCGGGGATGTCTTCGAAGTTGGCCTGAAGCAAGGTGTCGAGGTCCCCGCCCATGGCAAGCCCGAGGATGCTGCGCGGCCCGGTGAGCGAGGCATACATCTCGTTCAGCTGATCGAGTTGGCTTTGCAGCATGTCCAGTTGCTCCAACGCATTGTCCAGAAGATCGGTCTGGATCCCGAAATCCTGCAGCATCTGCTGAAGCTGACGGATTTCCTGGGCAATGTTCTGGGTGTCCACCGTGGGCACACCCTGTGCCCCGGCAGGTCCGGTGACATTGAGGGCAAGTGCGAGAGCGATGCTACCGGCGAAAAGGGAACGGGGCAGGCGCAGGTTCAACGCAAATCCTCCTGACTAAAATCCATGTATTGCCGCTCGGCAGCCTGGGCCGCCGCCAAGGCGATCTGCTCGGCGCTGAGTGGCTCGGTTCGGGCGGCCTTGATCCGGGTCCGGATTGCGACCAGCCGGGCCAGTTCGGCCCGGGCATAGGTGTTGAGCGCGATGGCCTCGTGGAGATCCTCGGTCTCACCAATGCGGGTGATGATGTCCTGAACCCGCAGGGCGGCGGCACGGACCGAGACCAGCGAATAGTCGCCATAGACCCCTGCGCCGTGGGCCGAGAGGCTGAAACTCGCGTTGGCGAGGAGCACAGGGTCGATGGTGCCGAGCGCATCGATGCCGCCTACGGCCGCGAGGTAGCTGTTGTACTGCTGCGGGATCACCACGACATAGTGCTGGGTTTCCGCGAAGGGCGGCACACCGCCATAATCCTGCACATTGCCCGGACCGGCGTTATAGGCGGCGAGCGCATGGATGATGTTGCCGTCGAACATGTTCAGCATTTGTGCGAGGTATCGCGCACCGCCGGTGACCTGCAGATAGGGATCGTCGTAATAGGCCGGGTAGATCCCGAGATCGCCCGCGGTACCGGGCATGATCTGGGTAAGTCCGAAGGCCCCCACGGGTGAGCGTGCCCCAATCTGGAAACGGCTTTCCTGCCAGATCAGCGCCTGCAAAAGGCAGCGCCATTGCACGAGCGAAAGGCCCGCACGGCCGACCCCGGACAGACTATGGGTGTCGCGTGCTGCGCGGATGATCAGCTCCTCGATCCCCTCCCGGGCATCGCCGAACATCCGCGCCGCCGCTGGATTGGTGTCCTCGGGTGCATAAAGACTGGCGGCCGCGCTTTCGACGTCGTCAACCGCCCCCTGCCCCGCCTCGAGCCCGGCCACGGTGCCGGCCACATCTCCAGCGCCAAGCGACATGGCATCCATCAGCCCTTCGAGGGAGGCGAGTTGCTGACGCTCGATCTCGGCCAGTTCCTCCTCGCGGCTTAGCCGGTCCTGCTGCAGTGTCAGGTCCCGATCGGTCTGCTCGAGGATCGCCTGCCGCTCTGCGAACAGGCGCAGATCGAAGGTTGGCACGCCCTGGGCGACCGCCGGCCCCGCCGCGGGAACTGCCAGTGCAAAGCCGATCATCGAGAGAGGAAGCCAGGTCCGCATTGGCTCAACTGCCCGCACCCAAGAGGACGAAATCGCAGGCCGTGTCGCGGCGCGTGACTTCCGCCCCCATGGTCGAGATCGTGGCGGTGGCGGTTCCTGCCTGCGCAGGAGCCTCGCGAAAATTGAAGCAGTTGGCTTGCGGGGGGTTATGCTGTGCACAGGCTGTCAGGCTCAGCCCGAGCCCGAGCAGCACGATGCTGCGGATGAGGATACGGGTCATGTCACTCTCCAGAAATCAGGACGTTCGCGATAATCGGCGCCGACAAGGGCCTCGCCCTTCTCCATGCCGCCAAGGATGGTCACGAGGGGGCCGAGGGCGCTGAGATCGGCATCGATCACGACCGAACCCCGGTCATCGCGCACGAGGGCCAGCCGCGAGGCGGAGCCGACGCCCAGAAGCACGTCGAGCTCTTTCTCGGTCAGGCCGAGCATGGCGTAGTCGGCGGCTGAGGCGCGGATGTTGGGCAGCAGCACCTGGGTCGGCACGGCTTCCACGATGGTCTTGCCGGTCCGCGTGCGTTCAAGCTGGCTGGCATATTGGGTCATCATCACGACGACGGCGTTCTGCTTGCGGGCGGTCACCAGCCAGTTGCTGAGTCGCTCCGCGAAGTAGGCGTTGTCGAGGGCTTTCCATGCCTCGTCGATGACGATGATCGTGGGCTTGCGGTCCTCGATCACGCGCTCGACCCGGCGGAAAAGATAGGACAGGACCGCCATGCGTTCCCGCTCGCTCTCGGAATCGAGGATGCCGGTGAGGTCAAAGCCCGCGACGTCTCCATCGATGCTGAAACTGTCCTCGGCATTGGCCCCGAAGATCCAGCCATAGCGGCCCTCGGCCGTCCACTCCTGCATACGCTCGAAGAGATCGCCCTCGTCATCGGTCGAGACCAGCAGCGAGGCGAAATCCGACCAGTTTCGCAGGCCCGCATGTCCTGCGCTCGCGTTCTGGCGCACGACTTCCTGCAGTCGGTTGGTCTGAATCGGAGTTAGCGGTCGATCGCGCCGCTCCAAGAGGCTCGCGAGCCAATCAGCAAGCCATGCTTGGCCCCGCATGTCGATCTCGGTCTGGAGCGGATTGAGGCCCGTGGGCCGTCCGGCACGTATCGTCGAATAGCTGCCGCCGAGCGCACGGACGGCCATCTCCATGCCCGCGCGATAGTCGAATACGAAGACCCGCGCACCTGCCCGCCGTGCCATGGTCATCAGGAAAGCCGCCAGGACGGATTTGCCGGAGCCGGGACGACCGAGGATCAGCGTGTGCCCGCCAGTGGGCTCGCGATCCGGCGCGCCCTGTTCGTGGAAGTTGAAGCGGAACCCGCTGCGCTCGGGTGTCGGGAAAAGCGTGATCGGCACGCCCCAAGGGACTTCTCGACCTGTCTTGCCAAGGGGTGTGCGGTGGAAGGTGGCGAGATCGGCGAAGTTGTGGTTCGTGATCGCTGCCTTTCGGCTGCGCGCCCCTGTGTTTCCGGGATGCTGCGCCATGAAATGCGCCCGCGCCCCGAAGGCCTCCGAGATCAGGTTGATCCCGGAAGTGGCGGAGATGTTGCGGATTTCGGCCGCGATATCGTCAAGCGCGGCTTGGGATCGCGCATAGACCGCCACAGTCATGTGGTGCTCGCCGAAGATCAGGCGTTTCGATTCCAGATCGTCCTGCGCGAGTTCCAGTTCCTGCGCGAGGCTGACGGCTCCGTCATTGGCGGCCTGCATCAGCCGCAGCTGCCGCTTGATCCGGCCCGCCATGATGTTGGCGTTGATCGGCACAAAAGAGTGCGTGACCACCATGTCGACGGGCAGATTCAACTCGTCGAGCATCAGGCTATCGGTCTTGGCGGGGTAGTTCTTCACCGCAAAGATCGCCCCGAGCTTGTCGCCGACGGCACCGTCCGAGAGTGCGATGGTCGTACCGCGGAAGGTGACGCGGGTATTGGCTACGTCCTCGGCGATCACACCGAGGCGCGACCGGGGGAAGAGCGGGTGCTCCTCGCCTGTGTTGAGTGAACCGAGGAAGCCCAGAAGCTCGCCGGTGCTTGCGGCCAGCAGGCGGGGCTTCAGCTCATCGAAGGACGACAGCAGAAACCCCACAACCTCGTCGAGCTTGCGCAAGCGGCGGTTGGTGTCGGCCGCATGTCGCGAGCGAGACGCCCCAAGTCCGAACGGCAAGCGGCTGCCTGTCTCAGGTCGCTTCAGCACCGTCAGGGTCAGCGTCTTGTCGCGCAAACCCGCGCGGCCGAGATGCGCGTGCCATCGTTCGTCGACGGCAGCCGCAAACCCTTCGCCCGGAACGGGCGGCAGGGTCACATCGACCGCTTTCGACACCTTGTGCAGGTAGAAAGAGAACTCCGTCCCGACCTGCGCCACGATGCCAGCCAGCAACCCTCCGATCCGGTCGAGATGCCCGTCCTCGCTCGTGGTGCTGTTCACCCCCTCGAGCCGGATGCATTGCATCAGCTCGTTGCCGCGCGTCCGGATCGTCCGGTCGGTCGCGAGGCTCACGTAAGGCAGCATCATTGAGAGCCGCTTCTCGCCCTTGACCCATGAGGGTAGCGCAGTCAGCGGATCGAGCGCCTCCGCCACGTCATTGGCAAGTCCATCACGGGGCATAGCTATCGCCTCCGTGCAGCTTGCGGTTCGTCGTGGGCGGGGTTTCCTGCAGGGTGATCACCAGGACATCGAGGAAGTTCGGATCCCAGTCTGCGGCCTTCCAGAGTGCCGGCCAGGCCAGCCCCGCGAACACAGCCACCACCCAGCTCTGCACCCAGAGGAATAGAAGCGTCGAGCCGAAGAGCCAGACCATGGCGTACATGATCGGCAAGCCCATCAGCTTGGGTGGCCTGAGAAGACCGATGAACACGCGGGACTGGTCAGCCATGGATGGAGCTCAGGTGGTCCAGATGGCGGCGACGATGGTGGGTGCTGCGGCGATGCCGGCGATTGCAACCACGACCCAGAGCGCCTGACGAAAGTCGAGGATGCCAAAGAGCCAGGAAAGGAACACCCCGATCAGTGCGAGCGTGCCAATCACGATCCCCAAGGGACCGGTGATCGCATCGACAATTCCTTGAAGCAGGGTTTGTACCGGCGAGAGGTCGATGCTCTGTGCAAGCGCTGGACCCGCCAGCACGATAAGGGCCATCGCGCCGAGCGCGACGATCGAAGGTCTCGATGTCATGAAAGATCTCCTCTGAGCCGTTCAAACACGGCAGTCACACGGGCCACATGCCCTTGGGTTTCTCGAAAAGGGGGGATGCCGCCGTGGCGTGTGACCGCCTCAGGGCCAGCGTTGTAGGCCGCAAGGGCCAGAGAGCCTTCGCCGAACTGGTCGAGCATCATCAGCAAGTAGCGGGCTGATCCGTCGAGGTTCTGCGCAATGTCATGTGGGTCTACGCCGAGGTCGCGGGCGGTATCCGGCATAAGCTGGCCAAGGCCTATGGCACCGACAGGGCTACGTGCAGCCGGATTGTATGCGCTTTCGACTTCGATATTGGCCCGGTAAAGGAGCGCCCAATCAGTGACTGAAAGCCCTGCGCGACGCAGCGCACCATGCCCGGCATACCGCAGAGCCGTGGTCTCGATCGCATGGAGGATTTCTGGGGTGGCGCGGGCGGCGGATCGAGCCGGGATCGCTGTCTCGCTCGTTGCGTCAGGACCGCGAGGTTCTGCGAAGAGAAAAAGGCGCCCGTTTGCCTCTTGAGAAGAGGAAATCAATTGGCCGTCTGGGCCAACCGAAAAGATGAAACCGTCGGCCAGGGCCGGGGGCGCGGAACAAACGCCTGTACCCAAAGCAACGACGAGCGCAGTCGCGCGGTCAGCTGCCTTTGACCGGAGGCGCGGCGTGGCGTTCGCGGCCACCTTCTTCAAGTGGGATGTTAGCGGTCGTACAGCCCATGTCGGCCAGGAAACTGACAAGGCCAACGATGGTTTTGAAGTCGCGGAGCTTGAGGACGCTTCGGCTGGTGACGAGCATCTTGTCGTCACGCCCATCAGAGGCGACGGCGCGGATGACCCACGAGCCGTACCAGCTGTTATGGCGCTTCTCCGCTCTCTCCTTGCAGACCACCTCAATGAGGTAGCCCTCGGCGAGCAAGCCGCGCAGTCCGTCTTCGGTGACCACATTCGGTGCTTCTTCTATCATGACCTCCCCAGGGCCCTCCTCATCATGAGTATCGGCCCGCGGGGACATTTCCACACGGGCGATACAAGACAACATAATTGACTTCAAGACGATTTATTTGAGTTGACGAACCGTCTTTGGCTGCAATAGGTAGCTACCGCACGAAACCATAAATTTGAAGTGGCAAAGGAGTTTTGCCATGCGCATGTTTTGTGCATTTCGATACGGTTTGCTTGGTCTTGTTGTGCCTCTCGCGTCGATTGGCCAAATCGCCAATGCATGTACCGCGCCGGAACGGCCTTTCCTGCCTGAGCGGTCCGAAGACATTCGAGAATATGCCGATCTGCTCCGTTCTGATTTCGAGGGCTACATTGCCGACATACAAGAATACTTCCGCTGCTTGGACGCCGAGCGCCAACGCGCCTTTCACGAGGCACAGGAGGTTAGCCGGGACTACGGAAGGCTGGTCGAGATATTGGAATGACTCTTCGTCGTCTCCATGTTGGAGACTTTGAAAGCAGACACTATATGAATTTAATGTCCGCATAAGCGGACGTTAAAGCGTCAAAGCCTTCTCCAGATCGTCGTGCTCGAAAGCACTTTCAAGATAGTCGAGCTCGCGTGCCGGAGCCCCGACCTGATGCGCAACTTCGCGCCACGTCGCTGTCGCTTTTGCCACTTCAGAGACGATCTCCCGGGCGTGTTGGGTGCGGAGGCCGAATTCAGGTGCCACGGCCAACACCAGGTCAATGTCACAGGTCCCGTCGTCGAAATCGATCCGTGTCTGCAGGACACGCGGTTTTTCCAACTGGGACGTCGGGTTGATGTCGAACGCCGGCGACAGCCGCCATCCAGCTGGCCCATCCCATAGAAACCCGTGATTGCGCATATGGTCATCCGTATTCGACACCAGAACAGTGAAGACAAGGCGGCGATAGAGTTCTTCGCGATCCCTGGCAGCCTGGCTGCCAGTCCTTGTGATCGCGTCTACGATCTCGAGATAGCTGCCAGATACGCCATCCCGGTTCTGGGTCATGGTCATGGCTGACATATACGGGATGCGTTCGCCAGCTGCGCGTCGGTCAAACCGGGCGCTCAGATAGACCGGCTGGTCACCGATGTTTGCCAGAGAGTGATCAGCCATGGCAAGGCCGGCCCGATCTGCCAATCGCGCGGCGACTTCCTCCCAGCGTTCCTTGCTGTAATCGTCGTCAGCCTTGGGAAACTTGGCAATCGAGAGCTTGCCCTGCACATCATAGACCGAGCATTTTGGGCGTGCACCGCCAAGCGATGCTCCGGGCGCAAAAAGGAGATCGAGGTCCTCGTCTCGTTCCTCGCCAGCTTCGAAACGCCCGACTGCGTCGAGAAGGCGCTGGAGCGCGATGTACCCCGGAACGCCATCTTGGATGGGCGCGGCATAGTCGGCATCGCCCCGCCATCGCAGCCGCAAGGCTCCGATGCGGCTGACATCGGAGACACCCATAAGATAATCTGTCTCGAACAAGGTCCGAACCGGACGTTCCTCCCGCGCAGCGCGGCGCCGTTCCCGACGCCGCATCAAGGCACGACCCCAGTTGTCTGGGGCACTGTCGCCAAGGGCTGGAAACATTTCTCCGTTGCCTGATGGCACAAACGGCCCGGGCGAGAGAGGCACGCCCTGATCAATAGCAAACCGCTCTGGCCGGTTCAGCCAATCGTCCGAGTATTCGAAAACGACGGTTTCGCGCGCCCGGGATGGCACGCAACGCATGGTCCCGACAGGCACCATCGCACCATCGAGCTCGATGTCGATTTCGACGACCCGTTCTGCCATGGCCTAGCTGCTCTCCTTGGAGCCAGGCTTCTTGCGCGCAAGAACCGCGCGTTTCGGCAAGCGCTCAAGAGCTGCATGTGCACCTTGGGGATCGTTCCTGGCATCAGCGAGATCTGCAAGTCCATCCATCAGGTTCAATGCTTGCAGCACAGCAGCATAGATGCCGATGGACACGCCAGCATCACCTTTTTCGATCTTGTGGTAGGTTGAGCGCGCAATACCCGCCCGCTCGGCGACAACAGACGCCGGCAAGCCGCGGCGCAAACGTGCGTCACGGATATCGGACCCGAGCTTGCGGATCGCCCGCTTGGCTGCGGGGGGCGGAAGGTATGACGCAGGCAATGCTTCTATCCTCGGTCTTATTGCGGCCTTTATGTATGCATAAGTAGACATAAAGCAAGTGATTGAGTCTCGCTGACTGGCTTCTCCGAGCAATTGCCGCATCCAAAACGTAGATCCTGGGCCTTCGAGCCGGATATCCCAATCAAAGAAATCTGATTGCTGTCAATCATGTTGTATTGTATTCGCGCGAATAGTTTTGTGGGGAGTCGATACATGAGACGCCATATCGTGCGGCTGGCGATGGCCGCGACATTGACGCTTTCGGGCCAAGTTCCTCTTGCGACGCCCGCAAGTGCCTACCAAGTGGATTGCGCCATCCTGCTCTGTCTTGCTGGTGGCTGGCCAGCATCGGCACCTTGTGCCCATGCTCGAGCCGTATTCATACGCCGGATCACCCCTTGGCCCATCGAGCCGCCGCTCCAGATATGGCGCTGCCCTATGGGGGTGGCGTTCTCTCCTTTGGAAAGCCCCGGCCCGGCCGAGCGCCTGTTCGACACCGCATTCCAAGCCACCCTGCCCCGGCAGTCCTTCCCGGACGACGGACAGGTGATCAAGGTTCAAACCACAGATGGCGCCGACATCGACATCTCAGGCGACGCCTTTGATTTCGTGCGCAGCATTCGCGTCTATCACATCCAGTACCGCCAGCACGAGAACCGTGATGGTGACTGCAATCGCAGCGACTCCACGCGATTGGGGTCCTACGGTGTGCAAGGCGATTACCGATGGACAAGATCCAACGTGGGCCAAGTGCCGGCTGCATCTGACCTGAGCATTCCGAATGGATGCGGCAGCTACTTCTACCGCTCCGTCTTCGTCGACTGGCGTGATCACGCCGGGAACTATGGTTCTGAAGAAGTTCGCTACTGACAAAATCTGCACGCGGTTTTGCCGCGCGCGTCCTCACAACCCCGCACGGACGGCTGTGCAAAACGCCCAAAAAGGAGACGACGCCAGACCGTGAAGCCTGACGCCGTGCTAGAAAACTCCGTGAACAAGAGTTTCCTAGCGCACCGCTAAAACACCTGCAACCAGCAAAGTTGTTTTGCTGGCAAGAATGTTGTTGTCTCACGACATGGCGTCGGATCTCCAAGGAGACCTCGACCATGGAACCTACGACCGGCCTGATCCTGCGACGGATCACGCAGACAAATCTCTCTGTTGCAGCGCACAAGCTTGCCACCCTCATCCTCGACGCCATCGCCTGGAAGGATGGCTACAACGGTTTGTCGCGCGGAACGGCAGCCTTCACCCTCTCGGCCCTGGCGGAGAAGATGGGTGTCTCACGGCAGTATCTTACGGTTCTTCTGAACGAACTTGAGGCTTCGGAGTTGCAGCTCGAGCGGGCGAAGCCGAATGGCAAGTTCGCGCCCTGGATCTTTCGGTTTTCCGCCTTCGACGAGGAGAGTGAAACCCATGATCTCGTGTCAGGTGAAGGCGACACATCACTATCTAGAGATAATAATAACAAAACTATCTTCTCAGGGCTGATCGAAATCACCGCGAGTTCGAACGTTTTCCAGACCAGTTGGGCAGAGCTCATCAAAGCAGCGAAGGCCACGTTGCCTTGCTGGAACATCGACACCCAGGTCATTTGGGATCGCTTCCTCGCCTTCAACCGGTCCCGAGGCAACGGCAGGGTGCCGGCCGGCTTCCTGCTTGGCTTCATGCGTCGATGGCGAAATTCTTCGGGAACTCCAACTCGACCCGCGGTCAAGCCGCCCGCGAGACCAATAACGGACCCTAAAGAGCGCGAATTGCTGAAACAGATGCAAGCCGCGCCGACTGCGAACCGCCAGTTCCATGCGTCCGACCTGTGTCGTTTGATCGGGCACGCTGCCTACGAAGCGCGGGTACTCGATGTAGTCCGCAAGTTTGGGTGCCAGAGGTTTTCAGCGACGTTGGCAGTGCACGGACGGGCGGTTCTGGCAGGGGAAATTTCCAGGTAAGTTCGCTTGCCAAGCTTTGGAGCCGGGAAAACCCCGCGGAGAACGTCAAGATCCGATAGTGAAGTTTATGTTAATTTCCAGGCCTCGCCATCTTGTACCACCCGCGACTCAGACAACAGCTTCTCCAGATGCGCCGCAACGTTTCGTTCTGCGGCCATTGCGATATGTGGGTCGGTTTTCTGGTAGACGGAAGCGGCGATATTCTGGACCGAATCCGGGGTGTTTGAGAGGTGGGCGAGGATCTCCGCCTCGCGACGCATGCGGTTGGAAAGCAACCGTTTGACGTAAGGTTGCGGATCCCGGAGTATAGGTCCGTGCCCCGGAAAGTAGATCCTATCGTCGCGCTCAATCAGCCGCTGTAGCTGCGCGCAGTAGTCGTGCATGTTTCCGTCAGGGGGGCTGACGATCGAACTGTTCCAACTCATAACGTGGTCGCCCGTGAAGAGCACTCCGTCAGGTCTCGCGAAACAAAGGTGGTCGCTCGCGTGACCAGGTGTGTGCAGGACGGTAAGACCGGCAATGACCTGTCCGTCCTCCAGAAACCGGTCAGGTCGAAATGCATCGTCAGGGAATGCCCGTGAGGCATAAACAGGTGCGTCTGTCCGTGCTCGCAGGGCTGGGACGACTCCAAAATGATCAGAATGGTGGTGTGTGAGCAGAATCCCGGATGGTTTGGCCCCCAAATTTTTGATGATTGCCTCGAAATGTGTACTGTCTTCTGCTGGGCCGGGGTCGATTATGAACCGACCATCAGGCGTATCAATGATGTAGCTATTTGTCCCGTGGTAGGTCATCTTTCCGGGATTGTTCGCGACGATCCTCAGAATTCCAGGGGCCAATTCGACTCCCTTCGCGCGGCAAGGCTCCGGCTCTGAGAAAAACATGCTGCTTCTTTTCATTGTGTGCGACCAGGTATTGATTGCGAACAATTTGGTTCGCACAGTTTTGCGCATTGCTCTCGCATGGCGCCGGAAACCTCAGGCTGGCGTCCGGTGCCTGTCAAATCCGGCATCGGACCATTTCAACTTATATTGGACCAAGACCGTATGAGACTGAAACAGTCTGATACAGTCTTGGTCTGGCAGTCACACAGCGCGGCGATTATGGTAAGCAGTATACAGAACTACAGCAATTGTCGCCTTCGTCAGATCCCCGAGAAGGAACGGGTAAAGACCGGCGTTCAGCAACTTTTCGCCATAGCCGACAAAGCCACCCAACCAGAACAGCCCTGCGCAATACATGAGTATCGAGCCCAAAAAGACCGCGACAGATGCTCTGAATGAAGGCCAAAGTCCTTGCAGTGCTTGAACAACCCAACCGGCAGCCGCCGCTGCAAGTGCGAAGCCTATCAGGTATCCGCCTGTGGGACCCGCAATATACGCCAGTCCGGCCGGAGCCGGAGGCGTGCCTGCGAAGACCGGCAGGCCAAGCAGACCTTCAAAAAGGTATGTCACAACAACAAGACTACTGCGCACCGGCCCCAGGAAAAGGCCCAGACCCAAGACAACCAGGGTCTGTGTAGACATAGGTACGGGGTAGAACGGCACCACGATTTTGGCGGATAGTGCCAAAAGAATTGTGCCGACGAGTATTATCGAGATTTCTCGGGTCAGTCTTGCGACTGATTGGCTTTGAGTGGTTTCCAGATTCATCTTTTTCGTCCTTGTTTCTGAAGATTGTTATTTTTTGGATAGTAAGCTCACATGCGCTTGGCGACTTCTTCCAACATGACTTCGCTCGCCCCGCCGCCGATGGCCTGCACACGGGCATCGCGTGACATGCGTTCCACCGGTGTTTCGCGCATATAACCCATGCCGCCGTGAAACTGGACGCAGTCATAAAGCACGCTGTTCACCAGTTCGCCGCAATAGGCTTTGACCATCGAGACCTCTTTCACGCAGTCACCGCCCGCGGCATCCAGACCGGCGGCGTGATAGACCAGCTGACGTCCTGCCGCGATCCGCGTCTGACAGTCGGCCAGCCGTTGGCGCACGGCCTGCTTGTCCCACAGAACGCCGCCAAAGGCCCTGCGCTGCTTGACGTAATCCACGGTCATGTCCAGCGCGGTTTGCGCTTCGGCACAGGCCATCGCACCCAGGACGATGCGTTCGTTCTGGAAGTTCTTCATTACCGAATAGAAGCCGCGGTTGACCTCGCCCAGAACGTTTTCGGCCGGGATGCGGACATCTTCGAAGATCAGTTCGGCAGTGTCCGAGCACAGCCAGCCGGTCTTGTTCAACGCCCGTCCGACCGAAAAGCCCGGCGTGCCTTTTTCGACCGCAAATATGGTGATCCCGCGCGACCCCTTGGCATCGGGATCGGTCTTGGCACCGACAAAGTAGAGATCGCCATGCACGCCGTTGGTGATGAACATCTTGGTGCCGTTCAGCACCCAATCCGACCCGTCCCGCACCGCGCGGGTGCGCATGCCGGCCACGTCCGAGCCCGCGCCCGGCTCGGTCACGGCGACGGCGGTGATCATTTCGCCAGAGGTGATCGACGGCATCCACCGCGCCTTCTGTTCGGGCGTGCCGGCGTTTTCCAGATGCGGCGACGCCATGTCGGTGTGGACCAGAACCGTGGCCGAGAATCCGCCGAAGGTGGATCGCCCGACCTCTTCGGCCAAAACCACGCTGGACATCACGTCCAGCCCCGCGCCGCCATACTGTTCGTCATAGCGCATCCCCAGAACGCCGAGATCACCCATCCGGCGCAGCACGTCGCGGGGCACCATGCCCTCCTCTTCCCAGGCCTCGGCCTTGGCGGTCACCTCGGTTTCGATGAACCGGCGCAGCTGGTCGCGGATCAAGTTGAGGTCTTCGTTGAACGGGCCGGAGGCCGCGGTGATGTTGTCTTGTCTGGTCATGTGTTTTCCTCTGGATCGAGTTTGATAAGTGGGGCGTGCCCGGCAACCGTGTCGCCCGGTGCACAATAGATTTCCGTCACTACGCCCGCGACCGGCGCGGGCAGGCTTTGCAACAGCTTCATGGCCTCAAGCACCACAAGCGTGTCACCGGCTTTAACGCGGTCGCCGCGTGCGACACGCACCTCGGCAACGGCGCCGGGCATGGGTGCGGACAACAGGTCAGCGACGCCAGACCCGCCGGTGGCACGTTGCAGATGCTGGTCTTCCAGCGTGCGCAGGTCTGTCGCGGTCATTCCGGCAGGGGTTTGCAGGTGCACCCGCCAGTGACCCGGCGCGCGCGCGACATAGGCGGTGCGCGAAAACGGAACCCCGTCGATGCGTCCGCTCAGACGGCATCCTGTTAAGGCGGCACTCTCGACCGCGATGGTCTGGCCGTCCGGTTGTACGGCTGTCAACACCGACCCGGAGCCGTTTACGCGGATCGGGTCGTCTTTGGTCGTCTCCCAATAGGATGCTGCACCGGGCCACCCCGCAGGGGCCGTGAGCCGCCATGACCCCAGGCTTTCCCAGGGCGACGCGCCCGCCGGGGCGAGATGCAGATGCAGCGCCATCGCGGCAAGGGCCATGTCCCGGGGATCAGCGGACGGTTCAGTCCAGCCGCCTGGAAACATCTCGGGCAGGCCTGAGGTATGGTGCCGGAACGCCTCAAAATCCGGGTGTGTCAGCAACGCGCGCTGATAGGCCAGGTTCAGACCGACGCCACCGACTGCAAAGGCATCCATTGCGACAACCGCCCGGCGGATCGCACCGGCCCGATCCGGCGCGTGGACGATCAGCTTGGCAATCATCGAATCGTAATGGTGGCTGACGACCGAGCCTGCCTCGACCCCGGTATCGAGCCGCACGCCGGCGGGCGGAGCCCAAAGGCTGATCTCGCCCGTTTCGGGGCGGAAATTCTCGGCCGGGTTTTCGGCGGCGATGCGGATTTCAATGGCGTGCCCGTCAAACTGCACATCGCCTTGCGTCAGCGCCAGCGGCTCGCCCCGCGCGATGCGCAACTGCCATTCGACCAGATCGATGCCGGTGATCGCCTCGGTCACGGGGTGTTCCACCTGCAACCGGGTATTCATTTCCAGAAAGTAGTATTCACCGCGCCCGGGGTCATAGAGGTATTCCACCGTCCCGGCGGAGCGATAGCCGATCGCCTGCGCCAACCGCACCGCTGCCGCACGCATGCGGTCGCGCACAGCCTCGGGAAGATCGGCGGCGGGGGCTTCTTCGATCAGCTTTTGGTGGTTGCGTTGCAGCGAACAATCGCGGTCGCCCAGATGCAGCACGGTGCCGTGAGTGTCGCCCAGAACCTGCACTTCGACGTGGCGGGCACGGGGTGCATAGCGTTCGAGGAACACCGCCGGATCGTCGAAGGCGCTCTGCGCTTCGGCCCGGGCAGATGCAATCGCGTCGGGTGCGTCGCCCAGATCGGAGACCAGCCGCATCCCGCGTCCGCCGCCGCCGGCGCTGGCCTTGACCAGAAAGGGGGTGCCAAGCGCCTCGGCCTCTTGCAGCAGGCGCGCGTCGGACTGATCCTCGCCGCGATAGCCGGGCAGGACGGGCACGCCTGCGGCTTCGGCGGCAGCCTTGGCCTCGATCTTGGAGCCCATCCGCGCGATAGCGTCGGGTTCCGGCCCGATGAACACAAGGCCCGCCGCCTCGACCGCCGCCGCGAAACCGGCATTCTCAGACAGAAAACCATAGCCCGGGTGTACCGCATCCGCGCCCGTCGCCCGCGCGGCCTCAAGGATGGCCGCGACGTTCAAATAGCTGTCCGACGGGGCGGCCCCGCCGATGCAGACGGCATGATCGGCCTCGGCCACGAAGGGCGCGTCGCGGTCCGCGTCCGAAAACACCGCTACGCTTTCCAGCCCCAGTTTGCGGCACCCGCGCTGGATGCGCCGGGCAATCTCGCCCCGGTTGGCGATCAGAACGCGGGTGAAGCTCATTTCACCCGCCATGACGGAACGCCCTTGTTGATGAAACTGTTGATGCCTTCGATACCTTCCTCCGTCTCCCACGCATCGGCCAGCCGGTCGGCGGTGTAGATCATGTTGGTCTCCAGATCGTGGGACGCGACATAGGCGATCAGCGCCTTGGTATCGGCCACCGCACCCGGCGCGGCCTGAAGGTGATCATGCACCACCCGGTTCACCGTGGCGTCCAGGTCGCCCGGCGCGACAACCTCGGTCAACAGACCGATCCGCTCGGCGCGGGCGGTGTCGAACAACGC
>NZ_SSMD01000007.1 GCF_004799325.1 Thalassobius vesicularis | reverse complement strand
ACTACATAAACGGCTTCTACAATCCGCGCCGACGGCACTCAGCCCTCGGCTGGAAAAGCCCCGTGGCCTTCGAACGGAAAGTGGCCTAAACGAGCACTTGGGGCGGCACAAAAACGGGACAGGTCCAATCTGCTT
The DNA here is from genome assembly GCF_004799325.1 of Thalassobius vesicularis. Lineage (GTDB taxonomy): Bacteria > Pseudomonadota > Alphaproteobacteria > Rhodobacterales > Rhodobacteraceae > Thalassobius > Thalassobius vesicularis. The sequence goes on along the minus strand of NZ_SSMD01000007.1, from coordinate 176,963 downwards.
TCAAGACCCAAAGAGAGTGCAAGCATAAGCTGTGAGAGCGCCGTGAATCCTCGTTGATCTCGGCTATGCAGCAAAGTTGGCCAGGTGGCGGGAGATCGAGTTACGACCAAGGGGGGCGGCAAGCGGAGGTTCGCTGCGGCTTGTCCCGAGGTCTGCACTGCGGACAAAGCAGACCTTTCCCTTTCGAGAACAATGACCGCTCTGATGACTAAAAACCACAAATAACGTAGAAGAGTGGCCTTGAAAGAAACCATTCGTATGGTATGTTTATCGAAAATCGACGGAGATGTTGAAATGAACGCCATGCTTGCTGCCTACACGGCTCTGGGAGCCGCCATTATCCTAGAGGTCAGCGGTTCGACCCTGCTGAAATTGTCCCAACAGTTTACGAAGCTGTGGCCATCTCTCGGGATGCTGGTCTGCTTTATCCTGTCCCTTTACTGTCTTTCTCTTGCGTTGAAGATGGTGCCTCTTGGTGTGGCCTACGCCGTTTGGGCTGGTCTCGGCATCGTCCTGACGGCGGTGGTCAGTGTCGTCGTGTTTAAGATGGCTCTGGATTTCTGGGCGGTAACGGGAATTGCTATGATCGTCGGCGGTGTGCTTGTCATGAACTTGCTGTCTGGTAGCGTCTCACATTGAGATGCCAGAAGCACATAAACGCGTCAAAGACCCACAAGCCGTTAGACGCCGCCTCATGGATGAAGCCAAAAAGCTCGCCATTGAAAGCGGCATCTCGGCAATAACAGTTCAAGCCGTTGCGTCTGCTGCCGGTGTCACTAAAGGCGGCTTCCTTCATCACTTCCCGAGCAAGCAGGCCTTGATTGATGCGATCTTCGAGGAAGTCTTAGACCAACTGGCTTCTGAGATTGGGGCTCGGGCCTCGAAGGATCGTGTTGCGCATGGAGCGTTCACCCGTGCCTATATTGATCTGGCCTTTGGTGGTGAAGAACCGGCCATGGATCAGACATGGATCGCTCTTTCGCTCCTCATGCTGGATGATCCGGCTCTTCGGATGAAATGGACAGAGTGGCTGAATGACCAACTCTCTGAATACGGTGAAGATCAAGGCAACGTCGAACTAAGCATTGCTCGGTTTGCCGTAGACGGAGCTTGGCTGGCCCAACACTTCGGGGTGGCGATCCCGGAGCGGAAGAGTATGCACGAAGCTCTGACGAAGAGTACCTTTTCCGCTGGCAAACGAGGATAGCTCGCGACCCACTTTCCGAAAGCGGTCGTTCGTGCGACGCGCAGCATTCTGTATTCTGGGCTCCTAACTGCCGTTCGCGGCACACAACACGACCGTCCGCTATGGGCCGGCACCGTAGACTCAGCAGCGTTGTTGTCCCTTAATAACGATTGTCAGAAAATCATCCCTCCATTCTCGGACCCACGACGCGCGTGGGTAAATCCCTACTTGCTGGTTGTCCTCGCTTGTGCGCCCGAACCCGTACCACTTTTCCGTCGGCGTACCGTCTTTCATGTTCGGCCACCCAATGCTCAGTTGGCGCAGCTCGGCTTGCGGCCCGTGCTTGCTCAAAGCGAAGCCTAGCCTTTCGCTCAGTCAAGTGTCGCTCGCCTGCCGGTCCAATTCTAATAGTAACATGAGATTTGAGAACTTCAGTCATCCAAGCCTTGCCAAACTTCCGCGCTGTCTTGGCCTGTGATGTTGATAGGCTTGCAACTTCTTGCGATATCAAGTCGTCCTCACGCGCAGCTAGAGCAGCGAAGAGCATAAACCCGACTACCATCTCGTATGTGAGGTGACCTTTGTGTTCCTCGAAGTATTCCCTCAACGAAGCTTCATCGGGCAACAGTCCTGCCCTCATTAATCCCGCTAGTACTGTCCGCTGAGGTTTCCAAAGGGTGCCATTAAAGTCGGGCCGACCATCTCTTGATTTCGGTATCTCCAGAACGAAGGGCGCATCAAAGAAGATGGTGTCCGTAATTGCTGAGAAGAGGCGCACGCTCAGTTTGTCGGGAGAACGATTATCAAAGAGGAACCCTCGCTGATGCCGGTTGCTCAGTCCTTCTTTCTCCAGGGTCGTTACTCCTCGAGCACAACGGTCTTCCCACAGTTTGCGGTCGTCATACTCTATCCAAATGAGGTCACGCGGAAGTTCGATATCGCGCACATAGTCTCGAATATTGGACTCAGGTCGATCCTCCCATGGCATGCCTTGGACATCCATCCTCAACGAGTCGAGATAATTGGTAGCGTTGTGATCGAGCAAATAGATCCTCGCCGAGGAAAGGTCGCTAAGAACTTGTTGCCAATGCTGACGGATTTCCTCGGACGAGACCCGCTGCCCATCAAGGCCGTGCATATCCACAGGTATTTCGTTTTCGATGTGGTGGCCAAACTTAAGAGCGATCGTCTTATAAAGGATCATTGATTTTACTCAAATTTTAGGTGGGCGTATCTCTGGCGGATCGAATACCCGACAGTGTCATACCCAAGACCTTAGAAGCGAGATGCCGGTGCGTGTACTCTCCTAGCCTCGCTGCACTTGGCAACCGACACAACGGAAAAACGGAGATCCGGAGGCTCAAAGACTAGTTAATCATGCCTTCTGATTGCTGGCATTGTCCACATTCTGGGACGTCCGCTTTGGGGAGTCGCGTCGCAGCAACTCTAGGCGCGACGAGGTAACTACTAAGGGCCGGAAGCAATCTTCCTATAGCCAACACAGGGTATAGCCCCCCTCAATGATCGCATGCAGAACGAACACAACCTCAAGGCGCATTTCAGATGCCGTCTCCCCCAAAAAAACAGTGTCGATTTCATGTTTTGAACTGCTTTTGCAAGATCACCGATTTCCCGAAATCAGGCTTGCACCGCCTAGAAAACGATGGTCTTCCAGAGTGGTTGACGCACAATAATTCGTACCTACCCAGAATGATGATACTTTATAACATTGTAAAACCGGGTGTAAAACTCGCATTTTTTACAAAATGGTGACCTTAATAAATTTCGAAAATAATCTTTTAAAATCAATGTGGTGCGGGTGAAGGGACTCGAACCCCCACGCCAAAGGCGCCAGAACCTAAATCTGGTGCGTCTACCAATTTCGCCACACCCGCAACCCAAGCCCCGCCCAAAGGCAGGTCCGGCGTTCAATAGCAAACCGCCGAACCGGATGCGAGGGAAAAAATCCGCCGCTCAGACCCGTCCGGCTTCGCCCGAAATGACCCGGCGGAGCACCCCTGGCAGTTGCTCTGGCAGGTCCTCGGCAATCAGGCCCGGCCCGAACTGCCGCGCGCATTCCACATGCAGCCAGGCGCCGGTCGCGGCGGCTTCGAACGCCGCATATCCCTGTGCCAGAAGCCCCGCGATCAACCCGGCCAGCACGTCTCCGGACCCTGCGGTGGCCAGCCACGGCGCGGCGCGCTCATAGACTGCGGCATGAATGGCGCACTGCCCTTGCGGCGTCGCGATGACCGTATCCCGGCCCTTCAGCAGCACCGTGCAGCCGGCCTCGGCCGCTGCGGCGCGCACTGCATCGACCTTGGAAAAGGACTGGGCCGACGGGGTACTCAACCGCGCCTCTATTTCGGGAAAAAGTCGTTTGAATTCACCATTATGCGGGGTCAGAACGCAATTTTGGTGCAGCAAATTCCGCAGCTGATCATCGCGTGCGACCAAGCTGAGCGCATCCGCATCCAGAACGGTTGGCCTTCCGGTTTTCAGCACGGTTTCCACCAACGCGGCATGGTTGGGCCCAAGGCCGAGGCCCGGTCCGATGCAAATCGCGTTCAGCCGCGCATCGGTCAGCATTTCCGCCATCGCACCGGCGTCGGGCACCGCCCGCATCATCGGGGCCGTGATTTGGGCGGCGACCTCGGCGGCGGCGTCCGGCGGGACGGCCAGGCTGACCAACCCCGCACCGACTCGCAGCGCCGAGCGGGCGGCCAAACGCGCAGCCCCCGTGCGCCCTGCCCCTCCGGACACGATCACGCCATGTCCGAACGAGAATTTATGGGTATGCCCTGCATGGATGTTACGCTCGGACTTGACCGGCACACGCAGGGGCGACAATGCGTGCCGACGATCCGGCACCACGGACCGATCCGTGACCAGCACGGTTTGCGGCAGCCTCATCGCCCGTCCCGCCCCCGTTTCGCGCCATTTCCGAAGCCCGATATCCTTGACCGCCAGTTTCCCACACAATCCCGGCCCGTCGGCCAAGAATTGCCCCTGCTTCGGGCTGTCGAAGGTCACGGTCAGCGCGGCGAAGCGGTTATGTCCGTGCGCATAGCTGCCGTTCGCTGTTCCCAGCAGCCGACCGCTGTCCAGACACAGACCCGACGGCGCGTCGATCGCCACTATATAAGGCGCGTAATCATCCCCGTTGCGGCCCGCCAAATGGGTCAGCACGCTCCACGCTTCTCCGCTGACGGGCCGGCTCATCCCGGTGCCGAACAGCGCATCCACATAAAGGTCCGCATACCCGGCCCCTGCCGCCCGAAACGCTCGCTCGGACAGCGGCTGCACGTCCCCCAGCGCCAGCCAGCGCCGATAGTTGGTCTTCGCGTCCGGTGGCAGCTTTTCAGGATCGCCAAGGGAAAAGACCGTCACATCCCAATGCAGATCCCGCAACAGGCGCGCGACGACATAGCCGTCCCCCCCATTGTTGCCCGGCCCACACAATACGATTGCCCGGCGCGGAGACAGCCGATAGGACGGCCATTCCTCGAAAACAGCCTCGACCACGCCACGCCCGGCGCGCTCCATCAGCTCCAGCCCGGTCACCTCGCCCGACTCGATGGCAGCTTGCTCGATGCTGCGCATTTGTGCAGCTGTCAGAATTTCAGTCATACTTGCGGACCCAGCGATTCAATTTCGATTATTTTTTGTGCATTGCGCTCAAAGAATAGTCATTCTATGGGCTTTCCCATGACCCCTTGCAGCACCTTGACCATAGTCAATTGTGGCCGCTGTATGAAAGTGTTCTGTCGCTTGCGACAAGTCTGGTGAGGAGATCCAAGGCGATGAAAAAAATCGAAGCGATCATCAAGCCCTTCAAGCTTGATGAAGTGAAAGAAGCGCTGCAAGAAGCCGGCATCCAGGGCCTCAGCGTGATCGAAGTGAAGGGCTTCGGTCGTCAAAAAGGGCACACTGAATTGTATCGCGGCGCAGAGTATGTCGTGGACTTCCTGCCCAAGGTTAAGATCGAGGTCGTTCTGGACGACGACCTGGTGGACGGCGCGATCGAAGCGATCATTGACGCCGCCAAGACCGACAAGATCGGCGACGGCAAGATTTTCGTTAGCCCCGTCGAACAAGCCATTCGCATCCGCACCGGTGAATCCGGCTCGGACGCGCTGTAATAACCCCAAATAAACGAAAGGGATTAAGGGAATGAGCAAGGACGCAGTTCTTAAACTCATCAAGGACGAGGACATCGAATACGTCGATATCCGCTTCACCGATCCGCGCGGCAAGCTGCAGCACGTGACCGTTGTTTCGGACCTGGTTGACGAAGATTTCCTGGAAGAAGGCTTCATGTTCGACGGTTCGTCGATCGCAGGCTGGAAGTCGATCGAAGCATCGGACATGAAACTGATGCCCGACACCGAGTCGGCCTACATCGACCCCTTCTATGCCGAAAAGACCCTGTGCATTCACTGCTCGGTCGTCGAACCCGACACCGGCGAAGCATATTCCCGCGACCCGCGCGGCACTGCGGCCAAGGCAGAAGCCTACCTGAAATCCTCGGGTATCGGCGATGTGGCCTACTTCGGCCCCGAAGCTGAATTCTTCCTGTTCGACGACGTGCGTTACTCGGTGAAGCCCTCGAAAGTGTCGTTCTCGATCGACGCCGAAGCAGCAGCCTGGAACACCGATACCGAAATCGAGCACGGCAACCTGGCTCACCGCGCTGAACACAAGGGCGGCTACTTCCCGGTCAACCCCGTTGACGAAGCGCAGGACATCCGCGGCGAGATGCTCTCGACCATGAAGCGCATGGGCATCAAGGTCGACAAGCACCACCACGAAGTGGCGACCTGTCAGCACGAACTCGGCATGATCTTCGGTGGTCTGGTCGAGCAAGCCGACAACATCCAGAAGTACAAGTACGTCATCCACAACGTGGCGCACGCCTACGGCAAGACCGTGACCTTCATGCCGAAGCCCATGAAGGGCGACAACGGCTCGGGTATGCACGTGAACATGTCGATCTGGAAAGACGGCAAGCCCCTGTTCGCAGGCGACAAATACGCCGACCTGTCGGACGAGGCGCTGTACTTCATCGGTGGTATCCTGAAGCACGCCAAGGCCCTGAACGCGCTGACCAACCCGTCGACCAACTCGTACAAGCGTCTGATCCCCGGTTTCGAAGCCCCCGTTCTGCGCGCCTACTCGGCACGCAACCGCTCGGGTTGCGTCCGTATTCCGTGGACCGAATCGCCGAAAGCCAAGCGCGTCGAAGCTCGTTTCCCCGATCCTTCGGCGAACCCCTACCTGGCCTTCGCAGCACTGCTGATGGCTGGCCTGGACGGCATCAAGAACAAGATCCACCCCGGCGAAGCCTCGGACAAGAACCTGTACGACCTGCCCGCCGAGGAACTGGCCGGCATTCCGACCGTCTGCGGCTCGCTGCGCGAAGCCCTGGACGAGCTGAAGGCCGACATGGACTTCCTGCTGGCCGGCGACGTGTTCACCAAAGACCAGCTCGAAGGCTACATCGACCTGAAAATGGAAGAAGTCTACGCCTACGAGCACACCCCGCACCCGATCGAATACCAGCTGTACTACAGCTGCTGATCCGGTTCGGACAAGGTTTGGAAAGGGCGCCCTCGGGCGCCCTTTTCTGTTGGAAGCCATGCAACCAGAGCGGTACTGGGCCAAACCCAAACCGAATCATCCAGCCACAGATTCCTTTCGAAAAAACAAAAACTGCAGGGTACGCGGGCACCACTTGCGTAAAATTTTGCGCCACTGTTCACCCACTGGGGACAGTATGGACCAGGCCGCAGGATTACCCCGGAGTCTTCGAATTTCCGTCATATTCTTACCCTTTTTCCCCTCCAGATTGAGCAGGAGAAAAAAGACGGCGGACTGGAGTTCTGTGATGAGCAAGGACGAACATAGGTATTCTTCAGGGCTGGTATTCCTGGCTTCGCGCAACTGCGACACGCTGGAACTCAGCACCAGCCTTCAGCGCGTGCTGGAGGCCAACGGCCACCGCATCTGCGGTGTGCAGGTTCTGTCTGACACGCATGTGCAGGTATCCTCGGACATCCTGAAGCTTGAACTTTCCGTTCCTGAAAACGGCGGCAAGCGCGGCAAGGCCGACGACCTTGGCGACACCGCCAGCGCGCAGGAAATCATGGAAAAGGCCGGGCTGATCATCGAGGTGACGCTGACCCAGCCCCAGGAAGACGGCCTTGCACCGGCCAAGCGCGCCACGCAGGCGACCCTGGCCAGCCTGACCTGCCAGATGGCTGTCTGGCTGGAACCCGATTACATTCAATGGCTTAACGAAGACACACTGCTGGACACGCATGATTTCGTAAAGGCCGTGGCCCGCGTCATGCCCCGCCGCGTCAAGCGCCCTGAGCATGTCGAGGCCGTTCGCCCCGCCCGCCCCGTTCTGGCCATGCCCAAGCCGCAACTGGCCACCGCGATGGCAACTGCCACGGCCGCGCCGGTGCGCCCGGTGCATCCGACCGTGACGCCCTCGGAACGTCCGGCCACCACCCGCGGCGCGGCGCGTTTCCCCGACGTGGACATGACCTCGCGCCGGCTGGAATCCGAGTATGACACCCGCAACCGCCGCGCAATCGAGCAGTCCGACCTGCACGAGCTGTCGGACCTGCGCACCAGTTTCCGCGATGAGAACGACCAGATCGAGGCGCAAGGCATCGCCTCGCCGCGCAACAGCGTGGCCCGCATGGCGACCTGGTTCGTGTCGATCACCGTCGGCGTGTTCTCGATGCCGCTGGCCGCCTTCCTGATGATCTACAACCTGTTCCGCGGCGAGGATTTCCGCCTGTCGGCGCAGATGCTGTCCCTGTCGGGCCTGTTCGCCGCGCTGAACGCCAATGGCGCGACGGCGGATGTGCTCCACATCGTCACGCAGATCGTCGGCTAAGCACCTGCACACACAGGCAAACGGCCATCGCGTTCCTTACGCGGTGGCCGTTTTGCTGCGCGCGGCGGCTCAAATTCGCGTGACGCGCGGACGGATCGGGTGGTGTACGCCTGCGCGCGCTCCTACTCTGTGCTCAACAGACCGCAGCGGAGTATCCCATGCCTTCCGAAAGGTTCACATTTGCCGGCCATGACGGCACCCAACTGGCCGCGCGTCTGGATATGCCGGATGGCCCGCATCAGGCGACGGCGATCCTGGCCCATTGCTTTACCTGCACCAAGGACATCGCCGCCGCGCGCCGGATCAGCCAACGGCTGGCCGGGTTGGGCATCGCCGTTTTGCGTTTTGATTTCACAGGGTTGGGGCATTCGGCAGGTGAGTTTGCGAACACCTCGTTCACTTCGAACGTCAACGACATTCTTGCCGCGGCAGCGCATCTGCGCACCCGTAGCATGGCGCCCAAGCTGCTGATCGGCCATTCGCTGGGCGGGGCCGCCGTCCTGCGCGCCGCCCAGCAGATCGAAGGGATCAAGGCCGTCGCCACCCTGAACGCGCCTTTCGACCCGGCGCATGTTCTGAAAGCGTTCGAGGCGGATATCCACACCATCGAATCCGAAGGCTGCGCGCAGGTCAAACTGGGGCATGGCAGCTTTCCGATCACCGACAGTTTTCTAGCGGATGTCAGCCAAGCCAAGCTGACCGACGCGATCGCCCATCTGCACGCCGCCCTGCTGGTGATGCACGCCCCAAGGGACGAGGTTGTCGGGATCGACAACGCCACCGGCATCTTTGTCGCTGCCAAGCACCCCAAAAGCTTTGTCACGCTGGATGATGCCGACCACCTGATCTCGCGCGCGGAGGATGCCGATTACGCCGCACAAGTGATCGCCGCCTGGGCCGGGCGCTATCTGGGTCTGAAACACCCCGCCCCGCCCCCCGGTGCCCCCGAAGGCGTCGTGCGCGTGACCGAGGCGGACCCCAACGGCTTTCTGCAGGACATCCAGAACGGCCCGCATCACCACGCCGTCGCGGACGAACCGCTGGCCTATGGCGGCACCAATCGCGGGATGACGCCCTACGGCTTTCTGGCGGCCGGTCTGGGGGCTTGCACCTCGATGACCGTGCGCATGTATGCCCGGCGCAAGGGTTGGCCCCTGACTCGCATCCGCGTGGACGTCACACAGGGCAAGGTTCACGCGCAGGACGCGGGGACCTCGGACACGCTGGACCACTTCACCCGGCTGATCCACCTGGAGGGCGACCTGACCCCCGACCAGCGCGAGAAGCTGCGCCAGATCGCCGACAAATGCCCCGTGCACGGCACCCTGACCCGCGGCAGCAAGGTCACAACCCTGCTGGCCGACTAACAAGGCCACCCAGAGAGGCCCAAACACGGGCATATCGCCGCCCCGCCCTTGCCGCGCGGGGCGTGCGGCGTTAAAGACCGCGTGAAACCCAAGTTCCCGAGGAAAGCCGATGATCCCGCGTTATGCCCGCCCCGAGATGGTCTCCATCTGGTCGCCCGAAACCAAGTTCAAAATCTGGTACGAGATCGAGGCCCATGCCTGCGACGCTCAGGCAGATCTGGGCGTGATCCCGCGCGAAAACGCCGACGCCGTCTGGAAAGCCAAGGACGTGGATTTCGACGTGGCCCGCATCGACGAGATCGAAGCCGTCACCAAGCATGACGTCATCGCCTTCCTGACCCACCTGGCCGAGCATGTCGGTTCCGAAGAGGCGCGTTTCGTCCACCAGGGCATGACCTCGTCGGACGTGCTGGACACCTGCCTGAACGTGCAGCTGGTGCGCGCGTCGGACATCCTGATCAAGGACGTCGAGGCCCTGCTGGCCGCGCTGAAGAAGCGCGCGATGGAACACAAGATGACAGTGCGCGTCGGCCGCAGCCACGGCATCCACGCCGAACCCACCACCATGGGCCTGACCTTTGCCCGCTTCTACGCGGAAATGGACCGCAACCTGGCCCGCCTGAAACTGGCGCGCGAGGAAATCGCCACCGGCGCGATCTCGGGCGCGGTCGGCACCTTCGCCAACATCGACCCCCGCGTCGAAGAGCACGTCTGCGAGAAACTCGGCCTGAAGCCCGAGCCGATCAGCACCCAGGTCATCCCGCGTGACCGTCATGCGATGTTCTTTGCCACGCTGGGCGTGATTGCCAGCTCGATCGAGAACGTCGCCATCGAAATCCGCCACATGCAGCGCACCGAAGTGCTGGAAGGCGCGGAATTCTTCTCGATGGGCCAAAAGGGCTCGTCGGCGATGCCGCACAAGAAGAACCCGGTGCTGACCGAGAACCTGACCGGCCTGGCCCGTCTGGTCCGCATGACCGTGGTCCCCGCGATGGAAAACGTCGCCCTCTGGCACGAGCGTGACATCAGCCACTCCTCGGTCGAGCGCGGCATCGGCCCGGACGCCACGATCACCCTGGATTTCGCGCTGAACCGTCTGACCGGCGTCATCGACAAGATGCTGGTCTTCCCGCAGAACATGCTGGACAACATGAACAAATTCCCCGGCCTGGTGATGTCGCAGCGCGTGCTGCTGGCCCTGACCCAAGCCGGCGTGTCGCGCGAAGACGCCTATTCGATGGTCCAGCGCAACGCGCTGAAAGTCTGGGAAGACCGCGTCGATTTCCGCGAACTGCTTCTGGCCGATGCCGAGGTTGTGGCCGCGTTGGGCGAGGAGGCGATCAACGCCAAGTTCGACATGGACTACCACACCAAGCACGTCGACACGATCTTCCGTCGGGTGTTCGGCGAAGCCTGATTTCTCGGGAATCGGTTTACATGTTATGCTCCCTGTCGTGTCACCCACGACAGGGAGTTTTCGTATGATCCGCCTGGTACTGACCGCCCTCATCCTGGCCGCGCCCATGCCAGCGCTGGCGCAATGCCCCTCGGGCCACGAGCAGGCGATGTCCTGCGCCGATGGCAAGGTTTGGGACAAATCGTCGAAAAGCTGCATCAGCGCGACGGGCTAAAGGCATTTTTTACCCTTCCCTGCTTTTGTGACCCCGGTCACAGACGTGAGGCAAGGATGAGCGAAACGAAACAGTTGGCACGGATCACACCGGCCAAGAAAGAGGTGCCTGCCCCCGCAGTCCCCTCTCCGCAGCGGCGCAAGTCCGGCCTCAGCCGCCGCCAGAAGGCCGCGATCATGGTGCGCTTCCTGCTGAGCGAGGGGGCGGATCTGGATTTTTCCGCCCTGCCCGAGGCGTTGCAGGCCGAACTAACCCTGCAACTGGGCGACATGCGCCTGATCGACCGCGAAACCTTGGCCAGCGTCGTCGCCGAATTCGCCGGCCAGCTAGAGGAGATCGGCGTTACCTTCCCCCACGATCTGGCGGGCGCGCTGATGATGCTGGACGGGCGCATCCACCCTCGCACCGCCGCGCGCCTGCGCAAACAGGCGGGCGTGCGCCAATACGCGGACCCGTGGGATCGTATCCGCGCGTTGGATTGCGCCGCCCTCGTCCCCATTTTCGAGGAAGAATCGACCGAGGTCGCCGCCGTCGTCATGTCCAAGCTGGACGTGCCCCGCGCGGCCGAGGTGCTGGCCCTGCTACCCGGCGACAAGGCCCGCCGCATCACCTATGCCATGTCACTGACCGGCGCGGTGACGCCTGATGCGGTGGACAGGATCGGCCTGTCGCTGGCCGCCCAGTTGGACGCCCGCCCTGAACGCGCGTTCGAGGACGGCCCGGACAAGCGCGTCGGCGCCATCCTGAACTACTCCCCCTCGGCCACGCGCGATGAACTGCTGGCCGCGCTCGAAGGCGACGACGCCGATTTCGCGGCGCAGGTGCGCAAGGCGATCTTCACCTTTGCCGACATCCCCGCCCGCATCACACCGCTGGACGTGCCCAAGATCACACGCTCGGTGGACCAGTCCGTTCTGGTCGCCGCCCTCGCCCATGCCAGCGCCTCTGGTGTGCAAGAAGCGGTCGATCATATCCTGTCCAACCTCTCGGGCCGCATGGCCGACGCGCTGCGTGAGGAGATCGCCGAGGCCGGCACCATCAAGCCCAAATCCGGAGAGGAGGCGATGTCCGCCGTCGTCTCCGGCATCCGCCAGCTGGAGATGTCGGGCGAGATCACCCTGATCACCGAGGACGAAGACGGCTGAACCATCTGGACACTTACTATTATGCCCCATAACGTCCGGACAGCTTGGACCAACCGGGGATGCCGCCGTGCACAGCCTTTCGCCAAAGTCCCGCGCCATCTTGTTGATGATCGGGGCCATCTTCTTTTTCTCGGCGATGGATGCCACGGCCAAAGAACTGACGCGCCATATCGGCACGCTACCCACCGTCTGGTCGCGCTATGCGGGGCAAAGCCTGATGGTGCTGTTGATCGTCTCTCCGCGCCTGAAACAGGTGGCGCGCACGCAGTTTCCGTGGCTGCAACTGGCACGCTCGGTGCTGCTGATGATCGGCACGGTCTGCTTTTTCTCGGGCCTCGCGCATATCGGCCTGGCCGAGGCGACCGCGATCATGGACATCAACCCCGTCCTGATCACGCTGGGCGCGGCCCTGTTTCTGGGCGAACATCTGGGCCCCCGCCGCCTGCTGGGCATCGCCGCCTCGCTGGTGGGTGCGCTGATCGTGATCCGCCCCGGATCGGGCGTGTTCTCAATCTACGCGCTTTACCCGCTGGGGGGCGCGCTGGCCTATTCCGCCTACAGCCTCGTCACTCGCTTCGTCGGCCGGGCCGAGGATCCCTGGACCTCGCTCCTCTACACCGGGTTGTTCGGCGCGGTCATCCTGACCTGCATCGTGCCGTTCTTCTGGGTCACCCCCAGTTGGACGGCGATTGGCCTGATGGCGATCCTTGCCGTGTGCGGAACACTGTCCCAACTACTGCTGATCCGCGCCCTTGGCATGGGCGAGGCCGCGATGCTGGCGCCCTTTGCCTATACCGGCCTGATCTTCGCCGGGGTCTGGGGCATCACCCTGTTCGGCGAATTCCCTGACCTGTGGACAATCGTCGGCGCCCTTGTGATCGCGGTTTCGGGCATTTATGTCTGGCATCGCGAAACCCGAGGAAGCTGACATTTGGCGAAGAAGGCGAAAAAGCACGGCGGCTGGCAGGACTGGCTGTCAGATCGCATCCTGCGCGGCCTGATCGGGCTGGCGCTGGCGCTGCCGTGGGAAACGCGCGTCAACATGATGGGCTGGTTCACCAGCCGCGTGCTGGCCCCTCTGGTGGGCTACCGCAAGCGCGCGATGGCCAATCTGGCCTATATCTACCCCGACATGCCCGAGGGTGAACGCCTGCGCATCGCGACCGCCGTGGCCGACAATGCCGGGCGCACGATGATCGAGAATTACGACACCCAAGCCCTGCTGGAACGCACCAAGGACCAGCAGATCACCGGCGCCGGACTGGAGATCATCGAAGAGGCCCGCCGCAACGGCACCCCCGTGATGATGGTCACCGCCCATTTCGCCAATTTCGAAATCCCGCGCGCCGCACTGGTCAACCGCGGTTTTCAGATCGGCGGCCTTTATCGCCCGCTGGCCAACCCCTATTTCAACGCCCATTACGCCGAGAACATGAAGCGCCTGTCCGGCCCGGTGTTCGAGCAGGGCAACAAGGGCACCATCGGGCTGATCCGGCACATCGCCAAGGGCGGCTTCGGGGTGCTGTTGTTCGACATCTACGCCAGCGGCGGCATTTCCCTGCCGTTCATGGGCAAGGACGCGCCCACCATCACCTCGGCCGCTGAAATCGCGTTGCGCACCAAGGCGTTGCTGGTGCCGTTCTTTGCCACCCGTCACGCGGACGGCATCCATTTCGACGTGGAAATCGAGACCCCGATCAGCGCCTCCACCCCCGAAGAAATGACCCGCGAGATGAACCGACGGCTCGAGGCGCGCATCGCCGCCCACCCCGAACAATGGTTCTGGATTCACCGCCGTTGGAGCAAGTCGCTCTAACGCAGACGCGCCGCCGCCAGCACCTCGCCGGGGCCCTTTTTCTGCAGGATCACGACGATCGGCTCGTTGCCCTCGATGGTGCCTTCAGCCTCCAGCGTGGTGCGCGTGTCCCACTCGCCCAACACGTGCCATTCCGTGACGATGTTGGAATAATCCACCGTGCGGCCCGCGTTCTCGCCCTTGTTGATCATCACCCGCGCCGACGGCATGTAGCGCACCACCTGCACCAGCACCGGCTCGCCCAACGGATAGGCGGCTTCGGCTTCGATCTCCAGCCGGTCGCCCTTGCGCTCGATCTTCAACTCGACCGGGGACGCTTGCGTGCCGTGCTTGTTGATCATGGCGCCCACGTCCTTGGGGTGGTTGCCCACGACATGCTCCATCCCGTCCACGATCATCTGCGGCGTATAGACAGACCGACGCCCCGCCGAAATCGCGTATGCCTTCTGGCGGGCGGTAAAGGCGGGCTGGGCAAAGCTGTCCTTCCAGCCGATGTAATCCCAGTAATCTACATGCAGCGCCAGGGCGATGACATCGTCGCGGTCGGCAAGCGTGGCTAGGAATTCGTCAGCAGGCGGGCACGACGAACACCCCTGCGAAGTGTAAAGCTCAACCACGACCGGATGGTCATCTGCCCAGACGGGTGCGTATGCCGCTGTCCACGCCACCAACACCCATGCCAAAACCTGACGCATCTTTGCTGTCATCCCCAATTTCCGTTGCCTTAGGTCTTAGGACGATCGCACTGAAATAACCAATCAAGGTTTCGTCAGATGCCCCAAGAAAAAGGGCGCCACGGTTTCCCGTGACGCCCCCATTTTCGTCGCAAGACGTCGGTCTTAGAAATGGACCGAGCGCGCGGTGCCCGGGATTTCCTTCGGCGGTGCGAACTTGGTCAGGTCGATGCCTTCGACAGCAGCCTTGTACTCGTCCAGGTTCGGGGTGCGGCCCAGGATGGCCGACAGCACCACGACCGGGGTCGAGGCCAGCAGCGATTCACCCTTCTTCTCGGCCGAATCTTCCACCACGCGGCCCTGGAACAGGCGGGTCGAGGTCGCCAGGACGGTGTCGCCCTTCTCGGCCTTTTCCTGGTTGCCCATGCACAGGTTGCAGCCCGGACGCTCCAGGTACAGGATGTTCTCGTACTCGGTGCGGGCCTTGGCCTTGGGTTTCAGGTCGTCAAACTCGAAGCCCGAGTACTTCTCCAGGATCTCCCAGTCGCCTTCGGCCTTCAGTTCGTCGATGATGTTGTAGGTCGGTGCGGCCACAACCAGCGGCGCCTTGAATTCCACCTTGCCGGCGGTTTTCTCAAGGTTTTTCAGCATTTGCGCGACGATCTTCATGTCGCCTTTGTGCACCATGCACGAGCCCACAAAGCCCAGGTCCACCTTCTTCTCGCCGCCGTAGTAGGACACGGGGCGGATGGTGTCGTGGGTGTAACGCTTGGACACGTCGATGTTGTTGACGTCCGGGTCGGCGATCATCGGCTCGACGATCTGGTCCAGGTCGACGACAACTTCGGCAAAGTACTTTGCGTCCGCATCCGGGGTCAGGGCGGGCTTGGCGCCCGACTTGATGTCCGCGATGCGCTGATCGGCCTTGGCGATCAGACCGGCCAGCAGGCCTGCCTCGTTGTCCATGCCCTTGTCGATCATGATCTGGATGCGCGACTTGGCCAGCTCCAGCGAGCCGATCAGCGTCTCGTCGTTCGAGATACAGATCGACGCCTTGGCCTTCATCTCGGCGGTCCAGTCGGTGAAGGTAAAGGCCTGGTCAGCCAGCAGCGTGCCGATATGCACCTCGATGATGCGGCCCTGGAACACGTTGTCGCCGTGCTGCTTCAGCATCTGCGCCTGGGTGGCGTGCACCACGTCGCGGAAGTCCATCCAGTCGGCCATCTCGCCTTTGAACGTCACCTTGACCGATTGCGGGATCGGCATGGTGGCTTCGCCGGTTGCCAGCGCCAGTGCCACGGTGCCCGAGTCCGCACCAAAGGCAACGCCCTTGGACATACGGGTGTGGCTGTCGCCGCCGATGATGATGTCCCAATCCGACACGGTGATGTCGTTCAGCACCTTGTGGATCACGTCGGTCATCGAGTGATATTCGCCCTTGGGGTCACGCGCGGTGATCAGGCCGAACTTGTTCATGAACGCCATCAGACGCGGGATGTTGGCCTGTGCCTTCTGGTCCCAAACCGACGCGGTGTGGCAGCCCGACTGATAGCCCACGTCGACCGACGGGGAAATCACGGTGGCGGCCATTGCTTCCAGTTCCTGCGCGGTCATCGGGCCAGTGGTGTCCTGCGAGCCGACAACGTTCACGCGCACGCGCACGTCCGAACCGGCGTGCAGCACTTTGCCCGGGGTCACGCCGCGAGCGTTGGCGTTGAAGATCTTCTCGACGGCGGTCAGACCCTGACCTTCGACCGACACCTCTTTCGAGGCCGCGTAGGCCGACTTCAGCTCTTGGCCCAGCGTTTCAGCAGCGAACGTTTGCAGCTTCTTGCCAAAGACCACGGCGTAGGAACCGCCCGCCTTGATGAATTCCACCTTCTGCGGGGTCAGCGACGAGGCGATGTCCACCAGCTCGGTGCCATCGGCGTCATACAGCTTCTTGGTTTTGGTGTTGATGGTCAGCACCTTGCCGGTTTCGACCGAGTAGGCCTGCTCCAGCACCGGATCGCCGTTGGCGTCCAGAACCGGCTTGCCGTCGGCGTCCAGCTTCTTGACCCAGTTCTTCAGGTCGATGCCGATCCCGCCGGTCACGCCCACGGTGGTCAGGAAGATCGGCGAGATGCCGTTGGTGCCAGCCACGATCGGCGCGATGTTCACGAAGGGCACGTAGGGGCTGGCTTGCTTGCCAGTCCACAATGCGACGTTGTTCACGCCCGACATCCGCGACGAGCCAACGCCCATCGTCCCCTTTTCGGCGATCAGCATGACGCGCGCTTCGGGGTGCTTGGCTTGCAGCGCCTGGATCTCGGCCTGCGCTTCGGGGGTGATCATGCACTTGCCGTGCAGTTCACGGTCGGCGCGGCTGTGGGCCTGGTTACCGGGCGACAGCAGGTCGGTCGAGATATCGCCTTCGGCGGCGATGTAGGTGATGACCTTGATCTCTTCGTCGATCTCGGGCAGCGCGGTGAAGAACTCGGCCTTGGCGTAGCTCTCCAGGATGTCCTTGGCGACGGCGTTGCCGGCCTTGTAGGCAGCGGCCAGACGGTCGGTGTCGGCTTCGTACAGGAAGACCTGGGTCTTCAGCACGCCAGCCGCGGTGGCGGCAACGGCCGCGTCATCACCCAGCGCCAGATCCAGCAGCACGTCGACCGAGGGGCCGCCCTTCATGTGCGACAGCAGCTCGAACGCAAATTCGGGGGTGATTTCGGCAACGGTCTCGGTCCCCAGGATGATGTCCTTCAGGAAGGCCGCTTTCACGCCTGCCGCACTCGTGGTGCCGGGCAGCGTGTTGTAGATGAAGAAGTTCAGCGAGTCCGCACGGTGCTCGTTTCCGGCATCCTTGATCTGCGCGATCAGTTCGGCGACCAGCGCGCCATCGTCAATCGGCTTGGGGTGCAGGCCCTGGCCTTTGCGCGTTTCAATCTCGTTTAGGTAGTCGGTGTACAAGCTCATGACGATCCCGAAGGTTAGAGTTGAATAACGCCCGCAAACCCGAGCACTGACAGGTCAGACGACTCGGGGCGGAACAGCTGTATGCAACGGTATACCAGACGCTGCGGCATTGCAAGATTTTCGACCGTTGCTGCCCGGCTTTTATAGCCACGCGATACCGCCCCCGCCACCCGTCAAAACGCCCGTGACCAGCGGCAAACACGCCGATAGCCCTAACATTTTCCGCTAGCCGCCCTAGCTGTGTCTCAGCACGCTGCATCTTCGAAAAGGAGTCCCGAAATGACCGTTCACGTCGGACAAGACACCGCCAAGACCCGCAAGACCCTGACCGCTGCCGGCCAGAGCGTCGCCTACTACTCGATCCCCGCCGCGCAGGCCGCCGGACTGGGCGATTTCACCCGCCTGCCCGCCGCGCTGAAGGTGGTGCTGGAAAACCTGCTGCGCTTCGAGGATGGCGGGTTTTCCGTCTCCCTCGACGACATCCGCGCCTTTGGTGACTGGGCCAGAAACGGCGGCCAGAACCCGCGCGAGATCGCCTATCGCCCCGCCCGCGTGCTGATGCAGGATTTCACCGGCGTCCCCGCCGTGGTCGATCTGGCCGCGATGCGCGACGGCATCAAGGCGCTGGGGGGTGACGCGCAAAAGATCAACCCGCTGACCCCGGTCGATCTGGTCATCGACCACTCGGTCATGATCGACGAGTTCGGCAATCCCCGCGCCTTCCAGATGAACGTCGACCGCGAGTACGAGCGCAACATGGAGCGGTACCAGTTCCTCAAATGGGGTCAGGGTGCGTTCAACAACTTCCGCGTGGTGCCGCCGGGCACCGGCATCTGCCATCAGGTCAACGTGGAATATCTGGCCCAAACCGTCTGGACCGACACGGACCAGACCGGCGAAACCGTCGCCTACCCCGACACGCTGGTCGGCACCGACAGCCACACCACGATGGTCAACGGTCTGGCCGTTCTGGGCTGGGGCGTTGGCGGGATCGAGGCCGAGGCCGCCATGCTGGGCCAGCCGATCTCGATGCTGATCCCCGAGGTCGTGGGCTTCAAACTGACCGGTCAGATGGTCGAGGGCACCACCGCCACCGATCTGGTGCTGAAAGTGGTCGAGATGCTGCGCAAACACGGTGTCGTGGGCAAATTCGTCGAATTCTACGGCGACGGCCTCGATCACCTGCCCCTGCCCGACCGCGCCACCATCGCCAACATGGCCCCCGAATACGGCGCGACTTGCGGGTTCTTCCCGGTCGACGGCGAAACCCTGCGCTACCTGCGTCAGACCGGCCGGGATGAGGCGCGCATCGCGCTGGTCGAGGCTTATGCCAAGGAAAACGGACTGTGGCGCGGGCCGGATTACGCGCCGATCTATTCCTCCACGCTGACGCTGGACATGGGCAGC
Source organism: Thalassobius vesicularis (assembly GCF_004799325.1). Classification (GTDB taxonomy): domain Bacteria; phylum Pseudomonadota; class Alphaproteobacteria; order Rhodobacterales; family Rhodobacteraceae; genus Thalassobius; species Thalassobius vesicularis. The sequence goes on along the minus strand of NZ_SSMD01000007.1, from coordinate 157,872 downwards.
ATCGTCCCCGCCATTTCCGGCCCCAAACGCCCGCAGGATTACCTGCCGCTGACCGAGGCCAAGGCCAGTTTCACGCGGGAAATGACCGAGACCTTCAAACGCCCGCTGGACAAATCCGTCCCGGTCGAGGGGCAGGACTATACCCTGTCGTCCGGCAAGGTGGTGATCGCCTCGATCACGTCGTGCACCAACACCTCGAACCCCTACGTGATGGTCGGGGCCGGTCTGGTCGCCCGAAAGGCCCGCGCACGCGGCCTGACGCAGAAACCTTGGGTGAAAACCTCGCTCGCCCCCGGGTCTCAGGTCGTCACCGACTACCTGCACGCCGCCGGTCTGCAGGATGATCTGGACGCGCTCGGCTTCAACCTTGTGGGCTATGGCTGCACCACCTGCATCGGCAACTCGGGCCCGCTGCAGCCCGAAATCTCCAAGGCGATTGCCGAGGGCGATCTCGTCGCCGCCGCCGTCCTGTCCGGCAACCGCAACTTCGAGGGGCGCATCAGTCCCGACGTACGCGCCAACTACCTCGCCTCGCCGCCGCTGGTCGTGGCCTATGCCATCGCGGGCGAAATGAACATCGACCTGACGACCGAACCGCTGGGGCAGGATCCGGACGGCAAAGACGTCTACCTGCGCGACATCTGGCCCACCAATGCCGAGATCGCCGAGCTGGTCCACGCCACTGTCACGCGCGAGGCGTTCATGGCCAAATATGCCGACGTGTTCAAAGGTGATGCCAAATGGCAGGCGGTCGAGACCTCTGCCGGGGAAACCTACGACTGGCCGCCCACCTCGACCTACATTCAGAACCCGCCCTATTTCCGGGGCATGGGGGCCGAAAAAGGCACCATTCAGGACATCACCGGCGCCAAGGTGCTGCTGATCCTGGGCGACATGGTCACCACGGACCACATCAGCCCCGCCGGCTCGTTCAAACCCTCGACCCCCGCCGGTAAATACCTGACCGAACGCGGCGTGGAGGTGCGCGAGTTCAACTCCTACGGCTCGCGCCGCGGCAACCACGAGGTGATGATGCGCGGCACCTTCGCCAATATCCGCATCCGGAACGAGATGCTGGACGGCGTCGAGGGCGGCTTCACCAAAGGCCCTGACGGCCAGCAAACCACCGTGTTCGACGCCTCGATGGCCTATCAGGCACAGGGCACGCCGCTGGTGATCTTCGGCGGCATCGAATACGGCGCGGGCTCGTCACGCGACTGGGCGGCCAAGGGCACGAACCTGCTGGGCGTCAAGGCAGTGATCGCGGAATCGTTCGAACGCATCCACCGCTCCAACCTGGTCGGCATGGGCGTGATCCCGTTCGAATTCACGGGCGGCGACACCCGCAAGACGCTGGGCCTGACCGGCGATGAAACCGTCACGATCCAAGGTCTGGCCGATGTCCAGCCGCTGCAGATCGTGCCCTGCGACATCACCTATGCGGACGGGCGCACGAAAACCATCCAGCTCAAATGCCGGATCGATACCGCGCCCGAGGTCGAATACCTCGAAAACGGAGGCGTGCTGCATTACGTGCTGCGCAACCTGGCCCGGTCGTAATCGCGGCCTCAATCCGCTAGGCGGATCGGGAATTCCTCAAGCGTTTGCGCCTGATGCGGGCTCAGCGCCGAGGGTTCCACGATCTGCGTGTGGATCGAGAACACTACCGCCCGCGTTTCCGGCAGGCGGATCAGGCATTGCCGCTCCACCCGGATGAACCGCGACCCGCGCGAGCCGTGCACATATTCGCCCTCGGATCGCGGATCGGCCAACGGCGCGTCCGAGCGCGAGGCCGTGCCGCGCATCAGCCCCCGCCCCACCTGCACCCCGTCCAGCAGGCGCTGTACGCGCATAGCCAGTTCGGGGGTGTATTTCTCGATCGGCAGATGGATGCGCAGCATCGGCATCATGAATTTCTGCGGCAGCCGCCAGCCGGACGGAAAGCACAGCACACCCCCCGTCAGCACGCTTTCCTCGGTCTGGCCGGTCGGATCGGGCTGCATCAGGCACAGGTCGCACTGCACCAGCCGCCCCAGCGTCGCCAGCGGGTCCGAGGCATCCAGCGCCACCGTCACCCCATCCGGCCGCGTGACCGAGCCCTCGCCGACCTCATAGCCAAGCGCCGGCAGACGCTCCAGGATCACGCGGTACATCTCGTCCGCAGCCGGGCGCGCACTGTCGTGCAGCGCCATCACCTCTTGCGGCTTGGTGGCGATCAAATGTTCCCGCAGGGCCATCTGCGCGGCAAAGGCGCTGTCCACCTCCAGCCACTCCTCCATCGTGACCGGAACGATGCCGGGCAAGCGGTTGGTTCGGGGGTCGGCCCAGGGGGCAAAGCTCAGCGATGTTTGCAATATCGTGTCCATGACGCGATGCTGCGCGGGATTTCAGCCCGCGTCCATGCCCGAAATGCCGCACTCGGGCCTTGCCCTTGCGTCGCCCCCATTTCACGCTGGACCTTGCGGGGCGGTTTTCGTTAACTCCGCCCTGTTTCGACCGGAAAAGACACGATGCAATACGCCTCTATCGCCAGAATTCTGGCCTATCTGACCATCGCAATGGGCCTGGCCATGCTGCCGTGCCTGGTGATGGACGGTGTGACCGGCGATCAAAGCATGGGCGTTTTCGCCAAGTCCGCCGGGTTTTCGCTGGTTGTGGGCGTGATGGTGGTGATGGCCACCCAGAACCGCCGCGGCGACGACATCGGCATCCGCGAGGCGTTCCTGCTGACCACCGGCACCTGGGTGGTGATTCCGATGGTCGGCGCACTGCCGCTGATGCTGGGCGCCCCGCAATCCAGCTTCATCGACGCCTATTTCGAATCCGTCTCGGGCATGACCACGACCGGCGCCACCATCTACGAAAACATCGAGTCCCTGCCCTCGGGCATCCTGCTGTGGCGCGGTATCCTGCAATGGCTGGGCGGGTTAGGCATCGTCGTCGTGGCGATGATCTTCCTGCCCGTTATGCGGGTCGGCGGGATGCAGTTCTTCCGCTCCGAAGGGTTCGACACTCTGGGCAAAGTGATGCCCCGCGCCCCCGACATCGCCCGCAGCCTGCTGGACGTCTATATCGGCCTGACCGTGCTGTGCGCGATGGCTTACATGCTGCTGGGCATGACCCCATTCGAGGCGACGGTCCACTCCTTCACCACGATCTCAACCGGCGGATTTTCCACCGCCGACGCCAGCTTTGCCGCCTACGAGGGGCCGTTGGAATATGTCGCCTCGTTGTTCATGATGCTGGCGTCGCTGCCCTTCATCCGCTTCGTGCAACTGACGCGCGGACAGGTCAGACCGATGTTCCGCGACGTGCAGATCCGTGCGTTCCTGCGGTGGACGGCCTATGTGATCGGCGCAATTGTCCTGTACCGCTGGTATAACGAGACGACCCCCTTTCTGGATATCCTCCGCGAAAGCGTCTTTAACACGATCACGCTGTTTTCCGGCACCGGCTACGCGTCCGAGGATATCACCACTTGGGGCGGCTTTCCCTTCGCGCTGATCTTCTTTTCCGGACTGGTCGGCGGGTGCACATCGTCCACGGTCTGCTCGATCAAGGTGTTCCGCTGGCTGATCGTGATCGAGGCCATCAAGACCCAGATCCGCCGGATTCAATATCCCAATGCAGTGATGCGCCCGCACCTTGGCAGCCAGACCATCGAGCAGGACGTCATCAACTCGGTCATCGCGTTCTTCGTACTGTTCACGCTGTCCTTCGGGGTGCTGATCGTGGCGCTGGACCTGACCGGCCTGCACCTGAAAACCGCGATCACCGCCGCCTGGACAGCCATCGCCAATATCGGCCCCGCCTTCGGGCCGGGGGTGTCGCCCTCGGGCGCCATGAACAATTTCCCCGAAGCGGCGAAGTGGCTGATGATCTTCGGAATGCTGGTCGGACGGCTGGAAATCCTGGCCGTCTACTTGCTGTTCACCCGCAAGTTCTGGCAGGACTAAGCCAGCCCGTTACTGCCCTTGCGCGGCACGGATCGCCGGCATCAGCGTCTGGTCGATCACCCGCTCGGTCAGCGGCCCGGCGATACGCAGCAGCACCTTGCCATTCGCGTCGATCAGGAACGTCTCGGGCGCGCCATAGACGCCCCAGTCGATCTTGGTCTTCTTGCTCAGATCCTTGCCCAGCGTGGTAAAGGGGTTGCCCTCTTCGGCCAGGTATTTCTCGGGCGCGCCCTCGACGGTTTCGTCGAAATTGACGCCGTGCAGCGGCATCGGCATCTTCAGCAGTTCCGACAGTTTCAGCAGGTTAGGATGCTCGGCCCGGCAGGCCACGCACCACGTCCCCCAGAAGTTGACCAGCTTCAGGCCCGGCTCGCGCACGGTTTCGTCGGTCAGCAGCGGTTCGCCCTCGAACGCGGTCAGCGTCAGCGGCGGCGCCGATTTGGCGATCAGCTGCGACGGCAGATCATTCGGGTTCTCGCGCTTCATGCCCAGCACGAACATCGCCGCCAGCCCCGCGAAAATCAGCGGCGGAGCAATCATCAGCGGGGAAAACTTAGCCATTGCGTCCACTCCGTTTCTCGACATCGTCCAACAAGGCCCGTGCCTTGCGCGACCGCAGGATGCTGATGGCGACCAGCGCCACGATAATCACGATCGACACCGCGTAGGACGACAGCACCTCGATCTCGTATTTTCCCAGTTCCGGCATCATTGTCCCAGTCTCTCCCGTGCCAGCAGCGCCCGTGTACGGCGTGCGCGGATCTCGGTTTGCGTGCGCAGGAACACCAGCGCCACGAACAACAGGATGAACCCGGCGATGCAGACCAGCAGCGGATAGTAATACACGTCATTGACGTGCTCTTCCTTGTCCAGCGACAAGGACGCGCCCTGGTGCAGGCCCTGGTTCCAGAAATTCACCGCATAGCGGCTCAGCAGCGCGAACACCGACCCCACCAGACACAGGATCGAGGTCAGATCGGCCGCCGTGTCGTCGTTTTCAATCGCCGCCCACAGCGCCATGTAGCCCAGATAGAACAGGAACAGGATCAAAAAGCTGGTCAGGCGCGGGTCCCACTCCCACCAGGTGCCCCACATCGGCTGGCCCCAGATCGCGCCCGTCACCAGTGCGATCACCGTCATCGTCGCCCCGATCGGTGCGGCCGCGCGGGCCGCCAGCGCCGACACATGGTGCCGCCGCACGATCCACACCAAGGACGCCACCAGCATCATCATCCATGCGTTGATCGCCATCAGCGCGGCAGGCACGTGCAGGTAGATGATCTTGACGGTCGAGCCCTGCTTGTAATCCTCGGGCGTGAAGAAAAAGCCCCAGATCAGCCCGCTGACCAGCGCGACCACGGCCAGCGCCGACACCCACGGCAACAGCTTGTCCGTGGTGGCGATGAATTTCTTCGGATTGGCATATTCCCAGATCGAGGCCATGTCTTTTCCTATCTCCCCTCGCGCGATGCGCAAGTCACATCCTTGTTAGCGCAGGTTCACCCGCAATACCGCAGCCGAGGCAAAGGGCAACAGCGCGATAGCGCCGCAGCTGATCCCCGCCAGCAACAGCATCGGCGTACTGTAATCCATCTGGTCCGCCCCGCGCCGCGCCACCTCGGCGCCGAAAATCAGCGTGGGCACGTAAAGCGGCAGCACCAGCAGGCTCAGCAGCAGCCCGCCCCGCTTGATCCCTACCGTCAGCGCCGCGCCGAAGGTGCCGATCACGCTCAGCGCCGGGGTGCCCAGCAGCAGCGACAGCACCACTGGCCCGTAGCCCGGCCCCGGCAGGTTCAGCAGCATCCCGAACACGGGCGCAGCCACCACCAGCGGCAGCCCCGTCGTAAGCCAATGCGCCAGCGCCTTGATGCTGACGGCAGCCTCCAGCGGCACCGGCGCGGTCGCCAGCAGATCCAGAGAGCCATCCTCCCAGTCCAGCGCGAAAATCCGGTCCAGCGACAGCAGGCAAGCCAGCAGCGAGCCCAGCCACAAAATCCCCGAGGCGATCTTGGCCAGCAGCGCCGATTGCGGCCCCACGCCGAACGGCACCAGCACCACGACGATCAAAAAGAACGCCAGCCCCAGGCCAAAGCCCCCGCCCGCGCGCACCGCCAGCCGCAAGTCTCGTGTCAGCAGCGCAATCACAGGAATGCTCCGTCGAAATCATCCAATGCAGGGGCCTTCGCCTTGAACGGGCGCACATCCAGCACCCGCGCCTCGTCCAGCCCCAGGTCGATATGCGTCGCCATCAGCGCCAGCCCACCGCCGCGCAGATGGGTGCGCACGGCCCCCGCGAACATCTCCACCGCGGACACGTCCAGCGACACGGTTGGCTCGTCCAGCACCCAGACCGGGCGCCCCGTGACGACCATCCGCGCCAGCCCCAGCCGCCGCTTCTGCCCCGCCGACAGCGACCCGGCCGGGCGATCCTTCAGCCCGTTCAGATCGAACGCCTCCAGCGCCGGCTCGATCGAGCCCGTCGCAAACACATCCGCCCAGAATTGCAGGTTTTCGCGCACGCTCAGCACGGCCTTGATCCCGTCCGAGTGCCCCGCATAAGCCATCGCCTCACGCTCCAGCCCGATCTGTCCAGCCAGCGCAGGCTGCAACCCGGCAACCGTGCGCAGCAACGTGGTCTTGCCACATCCGTTCGGCCCACGCAGCACCAGCGCCTCGCCCGCCATCACGGTGAACGAAACCCCCTCAAGGACCGGCACGCCTCCGCGCGCCACGGCAAGATCAGTCACTGTCAGTTCCATGCCGCCGTCCTACCCGATTGGCCCGGCCCCGCAAAGCCGCAACCGCCCGGTCCTTCTTCTTTTTCCAAATATCCCGGGGGTGTGGGGGCTGGCCCCCACTCCGTCCGCGTTCAGACAGGGCCTACCCCGAAGCTACCGCCCCGACCTTGACCTTGGTCAAACCGGCAGCGCGGCAACCGCAACCCGCCGCCCCTCCGAGGCCAGCACGTTATACGTCCGGCATGCGGCCGGAGAGCTCATGACCTCCAGCCCGACGCCCAGCTCCTCCAGCGCCTTGCGCAGCGCGGCGGGCGGATGCGCGATATCCGCGCCCATCCCCAGAAAGATCACGTCGACCGAACCCGCCAGCGCCTCCAGCGCAGCCGCATCCTGCAACCCGCCCCAGCTGGCCGCGCGCGTCAGCGTCACCAGCACCGGCCCCTCGATCACCTGGCCCGCGACCCGGAAAAACCCCGGCCCGTACCCGTCGATCGGAACCGCATCCTTGTAAGTGATCTCGTGCATCTGCATGGCGTTGTTTTCCGTTTCCTCAGTCCCACAGCGGCAAACCGGCCAGCGCCGACGCCGTGATAATCGCATATCCGGTGGCGCGGTACAGCTTCGCGCGCTCGGGCCGGAACATAGCCGCCCCCGCCAGATTGCCCAGCAGATTCGGCACCGCCAGCAGCAGCCCGATCAGCGCCGCCTCGGGGAAAAAGCGCCCCTGCACGGCCAGAACCCCGATCATCAGCAGGCCAAAGGCGCTCAGGTAGCTCATGATATTGCCGCGGATCGCTTGCGTCGGCAGGTTCGAGGCCATGTACAGCAGGATCACCGGCGGCCCCGCCAGCCCGCTGATTCCCCCCAGAAACCCGCTCAGCACGCCCGTCCCGAACAGCAGCCCCGGCCCCAGCGGCCGCGTCAGCCGGAACCCGGCGGCCATCAGCGCGGGTGCCAGCAGCGCAATGCCCGACACCGCATATCGAAACAGCTCGGGCCGGACCGAGAACAGCACCATCAGCCCGACCGGCAGCGCGATCAGCGCCCCCGCCAGCATCAGGGCGATCTTGCCGGGATGGCCGTCCCGCACCGCCCGAGGCAGGTTGGGCGCGGCGCCGATCAGGTCCATCACCACCAGCACGACCAGCGCCTGCACGGGTGGTAGCACCAGCCCCGCGATGGGCAGAAAAACAAGGGCCGTGCCGAAGCCGGTAAAGCCTCGCACGACCCCTGCGATGAATGTGCCAAAGATCAGCCAGACCAGGCCCTCTTGGGCCAGGACGGCGGAAATGACCTCAGGCATCGATGTTGGCAAACTGGGTGCCCGCACCCGAATCCGGCTTGGACCAGTCGCGTTTCACGCCCAGCATCAGCACGATATTCTTGGCCACATAGACCGACGAATACGTGCCCACGATGATGCCCCAGGTGATGGCAAAGACGAAGCCACGGATCACGTCGCCGCCCAGCACCAGCAGCGCGATCAGCGCGATCAGCGTGGTGCCCGAGGTCATGATCGTCCGGCTCAGCGTTTCGTTCGCCGTCAGGTTCATCAGGTCACGCAGCGGCGTCGTCTTGAACTTGATCAGGTTCTCCCGCAGGCGGTCAAAGATCACCACGGTGTCGTTGATCGAATAGCCGATGATCGTCAGCAGCGCCGCGATGGTCGCCAGATCGAACCGGATCTGCATGACCGAGAAGATCCCGATCGTCACGATCACGTCATGCGCCAGTGCTGCGACCGCGCCCACCGAGAACTGCCATTCGAACCGCAGCCAGATGTAGAACAGGATCGCCGCCAGCGACGCGCCCACCGCCAGAATCGCCGTGATGATCAGCTCTCCGGACACTTTGGGGCCGACCGATTCCACCGACGGGAAGGTGATCGAAGGATCGACGACTTTCAGCGCGTCCTCGATCTTCTGGATGGTTTCTGGCGTGACCGCCTCTTGGTCGTCCTGCGCCTGGATGCGGATCATCGAGACGTGTTTGTCCTCGCCGAACGCGGGGTCGTACACCTCCGAGATGATCACGTCGCCCAGCCCCAGCTGTGCCAGCGCACTGCGGTACGAGCCAACATCAACGGCCGCGCTCGATTCCGTACGGATCGTGGTGCCGCCTTTGAAGTCGATGCCGAAGTTCAGCCCGATCACCAGCCAGCTGACCAGCGACAGCACCACCGCCACGCCCGAGACACCCAGCGTGACCCATTGCAGGCGGAAGAAGTCGAAATTCGGTACTTCCTTGAAGAAACGCAGGCGCATGTCAGACCTCAATCGTTTTCGGACGGCGGCGTTCGAACCAGGTGACGATCAGCAGCCGCGTGACGTAGATCGCCGTAAAGACCGACGTGACGATGCCCAGACCCAGCGTGATCGCAAAGCCGCGCACCGGACCCGAGCCCAGCGTGAACAGGATCACCGCGATGATGAACGTGGTGATGTTGGCGTCGATGATCGCCGACAGCGCCCGGTCATAGCCCAGCTCGATCGCGCGGGCGGGGCCTTTGGCGGTGCGCAATTCCTCGCGGATGCGCTCAAAGATCAGCACGTTGGCGTCCACCGCCGTGCCGATGGTCAGCACGATACCCGCGATACCGGGCAGCGTCAGCGTGCCGCCGATCAGGCTCAGCGCGCCGAAGATCATGATGACGTTCAGCGCCAGCGCGATGTTGGCGAACAGGCCGAACAGGCCATAGCTGGCCAGCATGAACAGCACGACCGCAGCCGCCGCCACGACGCTGGCAATCTTGCCTGCTTCGATGCTGTCGGCGCCCAGTTCCGGGCCGATCGTCCGCTCTTCGAGGAAATCCAGCCCGGCGGGCAAGGCGCCCGCACGCAGCAGAACCGCCAGGTTGGTCGATTCCTCGACCGTGAAATTGCCGGTGATGATGCCCGATCCGCCGCCGATATGGGCCTGGATCACGGGGGCGCTGATCACCTCTCCGTCCAGCACGATGGCGAAGGGGTTGCCGATATTGGCCGCCGTGTAATCGCCGAACTTGCGCGCGCCGGTCGGATCAAAGCGGAAGCTGACCGCCGGCCGCCCGTTCTGATCGAACGAAGGCTGCGCGTCCACCAGGTCCTCGCCGGTGACGACAGCGGCCTGTTCCAGCACGTAGTACAGATCTTTTTCATTGGCGGCGGGCAGCAACTCGTTGCCAGCGCCAGCCGGCATATCGGCATTGTTGGTCCGCGTCACCACGCCCTGGAACGTCAGCTGCGCGGTGGTGCCGATGATATCCTTCAGCTCTTTCGCGCTGCCGATGCCGGGCACCTGGATCAGGATGCGGCTGTCGCCCTGACGCTGAATGGTAGGTTCGCGCGTGCCGACCTCGTCGATACGGCGGCGGATGATCTCCAGCGCCTGCTTGACGGTGCGGTCATCGGTGGCGGCGCGCTCGGCCTCGCTCAGGGTGATGACGATATCCGCGCCATCCACGGTGACTTCGATGTCGCTGGCACCCGCGCCCGACAGGCTGGCCACGGGACGGGCCAGACCGCGCACCAGCTCGGCGGCGCGTTCGGCCATGTCCGGGTTCTGGTTCAGACGGATGCGCAACTCGGCGCCTTGCGTGCGTTGCAGCCGGATGGTGCCGATCGTGTCACGCTCCTCGCGCAGCAGGTCGCGCACTTCGGGCCACATGCCCTGCAGGCGGGTTTCATAGACATCCGCAACCTGCACTTCGGCCAGCAGATGCGCCCCGCCGCGCAGGTCCAGCCCCAGATTGACCAGCCCCGACGGCAGGAACGAGGGCCACAGGGCCACCTGTTCCGCCAGACCGGGGGCCGTGGCCCCCTTCTCGATCGAGGCGACCGCGTCGTTATGCGTCTCCACCCGCGTGTAGAACGCATTCGGAAGCGCCAGCGCGATGCCGAGGGCGCAAAGCGCCCAGATCAGCACACGCTTCCACATCTGAATCTGAAGCATGATCCCTGCCTTTGCTTGGGGCTGCGCGGGGCTTACGCCTCGGCTGCAGCCGGCTCGGTCTTGTTCAGAACCTGTGCGATGGTCGATTTCACGACGCGCACCTTGACGCCCTCGGCGATCTCCAGCTCGACCTCGTTGTCGTCCTTGACCTTGCTGACCTTGCCGATGATGCCGCCCTGCGTGACGACCTGATCACCGCGACGCAGCGCCGAGACCATGTTCTGGTGGTCCTTCATCTTTTTCTGCTGGGGGCGGATCAGCAGGAAATACATGATCGCGAAAATCAGGATGAGAGGGAGAAACTGGCCAATGGCTTCCATTTTTGTCTGTCCTTATAGCATGGCGAGGGTCACCCCCCCGGATTTTGCAGGGAACCTATGTGCGAGGGCCGCCATTTGCAAGGCGCGAAAGGCCACCCGGTCAGCAGGCGATCCGCCTGCGCCCCGGTGAAATGCCGCATCTTTCGCGGGGCGCGCTTACATCCTGTTCAAAAATACGCAATAACCTGCGCCGAAACGACTCAACACACCCCGGAGCAGACCCATGCATGACATCCGTGCCATCCGCGAAAATCCCGCCGCTTTCGACGCGGCTCTGTCCCGTCGCGGGGCTGCTCCCATGTCGTCCGAGATTCTGGCCCTGGACGAGGCGCGGCGCGCCAAGATCCTCGCCTCGGAAACCGCGCAGGCCGATCAGAACAAGGCCGCCAAGGAAGTCGGCGCCGCCAAGGGCCGTGGCGACGAGGCAGAGTTTGAACGCCTGCGCGCCCTCGTAGCCGAAAAGAAAACCGAAGTCGCCGCCATGCAGGCCGAGGCCAAGGCGCTGGACCAGCAGCTGACCGACCTGCTGATGACCCTGCCCAACGCACCGCTGGACGTGGTGCCCGACGGCAAGGACGAACACGATAACGTCGAGATTCGCCGCTGGGGCACCCCGCGCGTCTTCGATTTCAAACCGCGCGAACATTACCAGCTGGACGGCGTCGTCCCGGGCATGGATTTCGAGACTGCCGCGAAACTCTCCGGCTCGCGCTTCGTCGTGCTGAAGGCCGGCGTCGCCCGCATCCACCGCGCGCTGGCGCAGTTCATGCTGGACACCCATATCGAGGAAAACGGCCTCTCGGAAACCTGGACCCCGGTTCTGGTGCGCGAGGAAATGATGCTGGGCACGGGCCAGCTGCCGAAATTCGGCGAGGACAGCTATCAGACCCGCGAAGGCTGGTGGCTGGTGCCGACCGCCGAGGTCACCCTGACCAACGTCGTCAACAACGAAACCGTGGACGAATCCGCCCTGCCCCTGCGCATGGTCGCGCATACCCAGTGCTTCCGCTCCGAAGCGGGCAGCGCGGGCCGCGACACCGCAGGCATGTTGCGCCAACACCAGTTCGAAAAGGTCGAGATGGTCTCGATCACCCATCCCGACACCTCGCTGGCCGAACATGACCGCATGACCAAATGCGCCGAGGGCATCCTTGAAAAGCTGGGCCTGCCCTATCGCACCGTCGTGCTGTGCACCGGCGACATGGGCTTTGGCGCCACCCGCACCCACGATATCGAGGTCTGGCTGCCCGGTCAGGATACCTACCGCGAGATCAGCTCGGTTTCCGTCTGCGGTGATTTCCAGGCGCGCCGCATGAACGCCCGCTTCAAGCCCACCGACGGCGGCAAGCCGCAATTCGTGCACACGCTGAACGGCTCGGGCCTGGCCGTGGGCCGCACGCTGATCGCAGTGCTGGAGAACGGCCAGCAGGCCGACGGCTCGGTCAACCTGCCCGAGGTACTGCACTCCTATCTGGGCGGCAAAACCTGCCTGACGGCGGACGGCACCTTGGCCTAAGGCCACCTGATTGGCCGTCCCACCGGGGCGGCCAAAAAATATCTGCCCCTGGCGGGAACCCTTTGGCCAAACGCGCGTTCCATCCCCATGGAACGTATGATCGCCAGCCTCATCCTTATCGCCTCAATAGGATTCGTCCTGTCCCCGGTGCTCAGCCCCGGCTTCAGCGGCTTCACGCCCGAGCAGTTCCCGATCCCGCAATACCGCCCCCCGATTCAGCCCGCGGGCTATGCGTTTTCGATCTGGGGGCTGATCTACCTGTGGCTGATCGTCGGTGCGGGCTACGGCCTGTTCAAACGCGCCCAGGCCACCGATTGGCACCGCATGCGCCCGGCCCTGCTGCTGTCGCTGATCGTGGGGATTGCCTGGATCCCGGTGGCGAATCTGTCGCCGCTTTGGGCCACTGGCCTGATCTGGGTGATGTGGGGCAGCGCGGTAATGGCCATGATGAATGCCGGAAGGCAAGACAGGCTGTGGCAGCGCACGCCGGTCGCGCTTTATGCCGGGTGGCTGACGGCGGCCAGCGCGGTTGCGACGGGGCTGGTGCTGGCGGGCTACGGCATTCTGGGCGCGCAGACCGCCGCCTACCTGATGCTGGGTCTGGCGCTGGTGCTGGGCCTGTTCGTGCAATCGCAACGCCCTGATTCGCCGGAATATTCGCTGGGCATCATCTGGGCGCTGGCCGGGATCGTCGTGGCCAACATGGCCAGCGGCAACGTGCAGATCATCGGACTGGCCAGCCTTGGCATCCTGATGCTGGCGGGCCGCGCTTTTCTGGCCCGCTGAAAACACGAACCCCCGGCGCGGATGCAGCCGGGGGTGTGTGACGGTGCGTCGGGTCAGGCACGAGGTTACCCCTCCCGGACGTCCTGTCTGGCTCAGCCTGCGATAACGCCAGCTGCGACGGCTGCTGCCAGCTCGTCTGCGCTCACTTCGCCGTTTGCGTCGGCGTCGATCTGGCCGAACTGCTCTTCGGTCAGGCCTTCAACGGCTGCCGACAGTTCTTCCATCGAGTACGAGCCGTTGCCGTCGGTGTCTTCGACGGTGATTTCGGCATGTGCTTGAGCTGCGAAAAATGCTGCAGAAGCAGCCAGAGCCAGAACAACTTTGTTCATGGACGATACTCCAAATGCGACAGCTAAGTCGCTGATAAAAAGGCGATATTGCCTTCGAGCGGAGACATATCTGATCTGTTGGCAGCCGCAACAGAATCGAATACGGCCCGGATACCGTAGAAAATGCTGCATCGGCAAAAGGGCGCTTACGACCTTGGTTGCGGCCATGAAAAAGGGGCGCCTCAGCGCCCCTTGGGTGTCTTGTTCAGGTGCTTGGTCAGGGCGCCTGCGTTCTTTTCGCGTCGGCCCTTGTAGGGGTTTCGGTCGCCCTGCCCGCGCATGTACAGGCGGATCGGCGTGCCCGGCATGTCAAAGTCCTGCCGCAGCCCGTTGACCAGGTAGCGCGAATACGAATCGGGCATCACATCGGGGTGCGAACACATGACCACGAACCCCGGCGGGCGGCTCTTGGCCTGGGTCATGTAGCGCAGCTTGATGCGGCGCCCGCCCGGCGCGGGCGGCGGGTGCTGTTCCAGCATCCCGGTCAGCCAGCGGTTCAGCTGGGCGGTCGGCACGCGGCGGTTCCAGATCTCGTAGGCGCGTTTGATCGCGCCGTGCAGGCGGTCCAGCCCCTTGCCGGTCTTGGCGCTGACGGTGACCAGCGGCGCGCCGCGCAGCTGGGGCAGCAGCCGCTCGAACGACTCTTTCAGAGCCTTCAGCTTCTCCTGCTTCTCGTCTTCGATATCCCACTTGTTGACCGCGACCACGACGGCGCGGCCTTCACGCTCGGCCAGGTCGGCGATGCGCAGGTCTTGCTGTTCGAACGGAATCGCCGCGTCCAGCAGCACCACCACGACCTCGGCGAATTTCACCGCGCGCAGACCGTCCGAGACCGACAGTTTCTCCAGCTTGTCCTGCACCTTGGCGCGCTTGCGCATCCCCGCGGTGTCCCAGATGCGGATCGGCAGCCCGTCCCAGTCCATCGACAGCGAAATCGCGTCGCGCGTGATCCCCGCCTCGGGGCCGGTCAGCAGGCGGTCCTCGCCCAGGATCTTGTTGATCAGCGTGGATTTGCCCGCGTTCGGGCGGCCCACCACGGCGATCTGCATCGGCCGCTCCGGCGTGGGCCAGCGGATGGTGTAATCTTCGTCATCGCCATCCACGTCCTCGTCGATGCTGACATCGACCTCGGGGGCATGCGCGGCGGCGCGTTCCTCATATTCCTCGGCGATCGGCATCAGCACGTGCAGCAGATCGTCCATCCCCTCGCCATGTTCCGAGGAAATCCGCAGCGGCTCTCCCAGACCCAGCGCATAGGCCTCCAGCGCGCCCGCCTCGCCGGCGCGGCCCTCGGCCTTGTTGGCCGCCAGGATCACCTGCTTCGAGCGTTTGCGCAGGATGTCCGCGAACACCTCGTCCGAGGGCGTCACGCCGACGCGCGCGTCCAGCATGAACAGGCACACATCGGCCATGTCCACGGCGCGTTCCGTCAGGCGGCGCATCCGGCCCTGCAGGCTGTCGTCAGTGGCCTCTTCCAGACCGGCGGTGTCGATCACGGTGAACCGCAGCGGGCCCAGCCGCGCCTCGCCTTCACGCAGGTCGCGCGTCACGCCGGGCTGGTCATCGACCAGCGCCAGCTTCTTGCCGACCAGGCGGTTGAACAGCGTGGATTTGCCCACATTGGGGCGCCCCACAATGGCCAGGGTAAAACTCATTTCAGGCTCCGAAGGCGGATCAAGCCGCCCTGTTACAGCATTCCCGCGTCAACGGAAAGCGTACAATTGCCCCTTGGTCGAGATGACGTACATCACGCCACCGGCCACCACCGGAGAGGTCGTCGCCCCGTCCGGAATTTCCAGCACCTGCAGCAGCGCGCCATCGACCGGGTTGAAGAACCGGATCTTGCCGTCGTTCGAGGCCACGATCACACGCCCACCGGCGACCACGGGGCCCATGTTGGCATAGGTCTCGGTGGCTTTCTTCTGGGTGTGCTTCACGTAATGGGGCAGTTTCACGCCCCAGATGCGGCTGCCGTCCGAGGCGTTCATCCGTACCAGCTCGTTCTGCACCGTCACCGCGAAGACCGAGCCGCCGACCGGCCACATCGGCCCCAGCGCGCCGTCGCGTGCCGTCCAGATGCGCTCGCCGGTGTCGATGTCCAGCGCCACCATCCGGCCCGCCATCGAGCCCGCATAGATCCGGCTGCCGTCGATCACCGGATCGCCCGTGACATCCGTCAGCTTCGAAATCGCGCGGTTCTGCTGTTCGCCCGCCAGCTGCGAAATCCACATCCGCATCCCGCCCTTGCGGAACGCGCCCTGCACCTCGCCGTCGCCATAGGCGAAAATCGCGTATTTATCCGTCAGCGCCGGGGCCGGAGCGCCCAGCACGTTGCCGTTATCCGGCGCGGCGGTCAGCTGCCAGCGGATGCGGCCGGTATCCGGCTCGATCGCCCAGGCGGTGTCATCGCCCGAGGTGACGTAGACCAGCCCCTTGTAATAGGTCGGCGCGCCCGAGCCGCTGGCATTCAGCAGCTGGGTCCACTTCACCGCGCCCGAGGTCGGATCAATCGCGGTCAGACTGCCAAAGCCCGAGGTCACGAACAGCGTACCGTCGCCATAAGCCAGACCACCGCCCGTCGCCTCTTCGGAACTGTCGCGCGCCGGCGTCAGATCGCGGCTCCACAGCGTTTGTCCGGCGGTCGAGGTCGCCATCACCGTCGCCTGCGCGTCCAGCGTGAACACCTTGCCAGCGGCGACAACGGGATCGGCGGTGATGCGGTTGCGGCGGCTGTCCCCGGCGCCGATGGGCGCGCTCCAGATCACGGCCGGGTTAGCGGCCAGCGCCGGATGGCTGGTGCGATAGGCGGGCGTGCCGATGGCATGGGTCCACTCGGCATTCGCCTTGGCCGCAGGCAGCCGGATCGCGACCGAGCGGTTCTCGGGGATCACCGTATCGGCAGGCGCCCCGTCGGCCAGGATCGCGTAGATCTCCTCGCGCTCGCCGACAAGGATCTCTTCCTTCTCGCTACAGGCGGTCAGAACCGCCAGGCCAGCCAATCCCAGGATCAAAGCACTTGGTTTCACGGACACCGCCCTCTTTATTGTCTCGGCACGCGGCGACCGCCGTCGTGCCCGGGCCTCAATTGCCCGATTGGCTTGCCGGTTGCAGCTCGCCACCCAGCGACACAATCAACTGAGACGCCCGACGACGCAAGTCCTCCGTCACCTCGGCATCCGCGATGATCCGCTGCAAGCGCTCGATCGCGTCCGCGGATTTGCCTTCCTGGATGTCCAGCAGGGCCAGTTGTTCCTCGGCCGGCAGGCGCAGCGTGACCGAGGTCTGCATCAGCCCCTCCAGACGCACGCGGCGTTCGGCGGCATCCAGCCCATTGCCCTGCACCAGCAGCGATTTGAACGAGGCGACCTGACGATAGATCATCGGCATCTCACCGTTCGAGGCGACCGAATCCAGCAGCGCCACGGCGCCCTGGGTATCCCCGGCCTCGGCCAGTTGCGCCGCGCGCAGCATCGCCACCAGCGCAGTCGCCGCCGGGCTGTTGCTTTGCACACCCGCCAGGGCTGCGGCGCGCGCCTCGGCGCTGTCGCTTTCCAGCGCGGCCACCACATCGTCACCCAGCTTCTGGGCGGCGGCGGTGTTTTGCGCCTTGGTCCATTCCTTGTAGGCGGCACCGCCCACGATCGCCACCACGGCAACGGCTGCGATCCAGCCGTATTTCTTCATCAGCGCGAACAGCTTGTCGCGGCGGACTTCTTCGGTGACTTCTTCGATGAAACTGTCGGTATCGCTCACGTCGGGGCCTTTCTTCTTTGCCCCCTCTTAGCGCAGCGCCCGCCCCCTGCCAAGAGGCGCGGCCACTCCTTGGCCCCTGCGCACAGCACGCTTGCGTTACAGGGTTTCCATGCGTAAACTGAACCAATCGGTTCACCTTTTTGTGGGCCTGGTAGTTGTTTTGCGGGGACGGGCCGATAAATAAGGCGTGAACCCCGGCTTTTGGCGCGCGAAAAGGACCCCACTGATGAGACCCATCCCGGTACTCACCGCCATCCTTGTGACGGCATTCCTCTATATCCTGGTGATGGAGCGCGACGCGCTGACCGCCTTTGCGCTGACCGGCGACCCGCAGGCCGCCATCGCCGCCGCCGAGGCCCCCGACACCCCCAAGCCGCTGCCCGAACACGCCCAGCCGCAGCACAAGGCGGTCCGCGTCATGGCCCTGCACTCGACCGCGCAGGTGATCGACAGCGCCGTGGTGCTGCGCGGTGAAACCCGCGCCATGCGCCAGGTCGATGTCCGCGCCGAAACCACCGCTCAGGTGATCTCGGAACCGTTGCGCCGTGGCACCTACGTCGAAAAAGGCCAGCCCCTGTGCCAGCTGGACCCGGGCACCCGCCCCGCCAAACTGGCCGAGGCAAAGGCCAATCAGGCCAGCGCCCGCGCCCGCCTGCCCGAAGCGAACGCCAACCTGAAAAAGGCCGAGGCCGCGCTGCACGAAGCCTCGATCAACTATAACGTCGCCAAGAAGCTGAACACCTCGGGCTATGCCGCCGAAACCAAGCTGGCCGCCGCCGAGGCTGCGCAGAAAGCCGCCGAGGCAGGCATCGAATCCGCCCGCTCGGGGCTGGAGACCGCACAGGCCGGCATCGAATCCGCCCAGGCCACCGTCGCCGCCGCCGAGAAAGAACTGGAGCGCCTGACCATCACCGCCCCCTTCACCGGCCTGCTGGAAACCGACGCGGCCGAGCTGGGCAGCCTGCTGCAATCGGGCACCCTGTGCGCCACCGTGATCCAGCTGGACCCGATCAAGCTGGTCGGCTACGTCCCCGAGACCGAGGTCAACCGCGTCACCGTCGGCGCGCTGGCCGGCGCCCGCCTGACCACTGGCGCGATGCTGCAAGGGCGCGTGACCTTCCTGTCGCGCTCGGCTGATCAGCAGACCCGCACCTTCCGCGTCGATATCGACGTACCCAACCCCGATCTGAAGGTCCGCGACGGCCAGACCGCCGAGATCCTGATCGCCTCGGACGGCGCGCGCGCCCACCTGCTGCCGCAATCCGCGCTGACCCTGAATGACGAGGGCACTCTGGGCGTCCGTCTGGTCGGCCCGGAAAACATCGTGCAATTCGCCCCGATCTCGCTGGTGCGTGACACCGTGCAGGGCGTCTGGGTCACCGGCCTGGACGAAACCGCCGACGTCATCATCGTCGGCCAGGAATACGTGACCGAAGGCGTCAGCGTCGCCCCGACCTTCCGGGAGGCCGCGAAATGATGACCGGTATGGTCGACTGGGCCGCCTCGCGCGCCCGCATGGTTCTGGCCTTTATCGTGCTGTCGCTGGTGGCCGGGGGCTATGCCTACGTGAACCTTCCCAAAGAGGGCGAGCCGGATATCGACATCCCCGCCCTGTTCGTCTCGGTGCAATTCCCCGGCATTTCCGCCGAGGATTCCGAGACCCTGCTGATCAAGCCGATGGAAACCGAGCTGGCCGATCTGGACGGTCTGAAAAAGATGTCCGCCACCGCCGCCGAAAACTACGCCGGTGTGGCGCTGGAATTCGAGTTCGGCTGGGACAAGTCCAAGGTCATGGCCGACGTCCGCGACGCCATGTCCACCGCCGAGGCGCAGTTTCCCGACGGGGCCGAGAAATACTCGATCAACGAGATCAACTTCTCGGAATTCCCGATCATCATCGTCAACCTGACCGGCGACGTGCCCGAACGCACCATGTTCCGCATCGCCAAGGAACTGCAGGACAAGGTCGAGGCGATGGATTCCGTTCTCGAGGCCGGGATCGCCGGGTCGCGGGATGAGATGGTCGAGGTTGTGATCGACCCGCTACGCCTGGAATCCTACAACGTCACCGCGGCCGAGCTGATCAAGGTCGTCCAGAACAACAACATGCTGGTCGCCGCAGGCGAGGTCGAGACCGCGCAGGGCACCTTCTCGGTCAAGATCCCCTCGTCCTTTGATGAGCCGCGCGACATCTACTCGCTGCCGGTGAAAATCAACGGCCAGCGCGTCGTCACCCTTGGCGATCTGGCCGAGATTCGCCTGACGTTCGAGGACCGCAAGGGCCTGGCCCGGTTCAACGGCGAACCGACCGTCGCCTTGCAGGTGGTCAAGCGCAAGGGCTTCAACCTGCTGGACACCACCGCCGCCGTGCGTCAGGTCATCGACGAGGCGCAAAAAGACTGGCCCGAGGATCTGCAAGCCGCCGTTCAGGTCGGCACCTCGAACGACCAAAGCCGCGTCGTCGGCTCGATGGTCAGCCAGCTCGAAGGCTCGGTCCTGACCGCCATCGCGCTGGTGATGATCGTGGTGCTGTCCTCGCTTGGCAGCCGCGCCGCGCTGTTGGTGGGCTTTGCGATCCCCACCTCGTTCCTGCTGTGCTTCCTGCTGCTGGCCGGGATGGGCGTGACCATTTCCAACATCGTGATGTTCGGCCTGATTCTGGCCGTGGGGATGCTGGTGGACGGCGCCATCGTCGTGGTGGAATACGCCGATAAGCGCATCTCCGAAGGCGTCGGCCCCATGCACGCCTATGTCGAGGCGGCCAAGCGCATGTTCTGGCCGATCGTCTCGTCGACCGCGACCACGCTCTGCGCCTTCCTGCCGATGCTGTTCTGGCCCGGCGTTCCGGGTGAATTCATGGGCATGCTGCCCGTCACCCTGATCTTCGTGCTGTCCGCCTCGCTGGTCGTCGCGCTGATCTACCTGCCCGTCATGGGCGGCGTCTCGGGCCGTCTGTCGCGTAAATTCGACCGCTCCTCGGCCTTCCTGATCGCGCATTTCCCCTGGTGGGTGCGTGCAGCCCTGGTGCCCGTCACCTGGATGGGCATGTTCATCGGCGCGATGCAGGTGCTGAACCCCGCCTACCTGTCCGCTGACCTGGCCGCCAAACCCGGCCTCGCCCTGCTGATCGGCACCGTGCTGTTCTTCCTGTCGGCCTTCGGCGCCTCGATCGCGCTGGGGGCGGCCAAGATCACCTGGCGCCGCCGTGGCCGCGTGAAGGCGGGCCATAACCGCACCCCCTTCGGCATGTTCATCAAGTTCATCGCCGGCAACCCGATCATGCCGCTGATTACCGTCGCCGTCGTCATCGGCTTCGTGATGACCACCTTCCAGGTCTTCGGCGAAAACTCCAAGGGCGTCGAATTCTTCGTCGATTCCGAGCCCGAGCAGGCCATCGTCTACGTCCGCGCCCGCGGCAACCTGTCCGTCCCCGAAAAGGACGCGCTGGTGGCCCAGGTCGAACAGGTCGTGCTGGCCCATCCCGGCGTGCTGAACGCCTTTGCCTTCGCCGGCGAAGGCGGGCTGAAGAACAACACCGGCGGCGCACAGCCCCCGCTGGACACCATCGGACAGGTCCAGCTGGAAACCATCCCGTGGGAAGACCGCGCCGACCGCCCCGATCTGGACGGTGACGTCGTGATCGCCGAGCTGACCCGACAGCTCGAACAGATCCCCGGCATCAAGGTCGAGATCCTCGCCCAGGCCCGCGGCCCCGCCTCGGCCAAGCCCGTGCACCTGCGCGTGAAAGGCGACGACTGGGGCAAACTGGTCGAGGCCACCAAGCTCGCCCGCGCCCATTTCGACGAAACCGAAGGGCTGGAACTGATCGAGGACACCCTGCCCCTGCCCGGCATCGACTGGCAGATCGACGTCGATGTCGAAAAGGCCGGCCTCTACGGCGCCGACGTCGCCACCGTGGGCGCGATGGTGCAGCTGGTCACGCGCGGCATCCTGCTGGACACCATGCGCGTCGACAGCAGCGACGAGGAAATCGAAATCCGCGTCCGCCTGCCCGAGCAATACCGCGTCCTCTCGACCCTCGACACGCTGAAGGTCCGCACCGCAGATGGCCTCGTGCCGCTGGCCAACTTCATCACCCGCCAGCCGGTGCCGAAACTGGCCAAGATCAGCCGCGTCGACCAGAAACGCTATTTCGACGTCAAGGCGGGCGTCACCGACGGGCTGACCAAGACCGTCACCGACGACAACGGTACCCACCAGGTGCCGCTGACCGCCAACGAACGGATTGAAGAGATCACAAACTGGCTCAACACCAATCCCCTGCCCGCAGGCATCGAATGGGAATGGACCGGCGACCAAGAGGATCAGGCCGAATCCCAAGCCTTCCTGGGCAAGGCCTTCGGCGCGGCGCTGGCGCTGATGTTCATCATCCTGCTGGCGCAATTCAACAGCTTCTACAACTCGGTGCTGGTGCTGCTGGCCGTGATCCTGTCCACCGCCGGCGTGCTGGTGGGGATGCTGGTGATGGATCAGGCGTTCTCGGTCATCATGACCGGAACCGGGATCGTCGCACTGGCCGGGATCGTGGTGAACAACAACATCGTGCTGATCGACACCTACCAGGAATACTCGGCCTACATGCCCAGGATCGAGGCGATCGTCCGCACCGCCGAAGACCGCATCCGCCCCGTCCTGCTGACCACCATCACCACGATGGCGGGCCTCGCGCCGATGATGTTCGGCCTGTCGCTGGACTTCATCCAGGGCGGCTACTCCATCGACAGCCCAACGGCGCTGTGGTGGAAACAGCTGGCGACGGCAGTTGTGTTCGGCCTCGGTATCGCCACGGTGCTGACGCTGGTCTTCACGCCCTCGCTGCTGGCCATCCGGGTCTGGCTGAACACGTATCTGCGCTGGATCGCCCAGGCGCTCAAGGCACTGTCCCTGGGCCGTGCCAGCCGCGCCGCGCAGGACCTGGCCCTGCAGCGAGCCGCCCGCAAGCTGAAAGCGCCCGAGATCATCTGGGACGACGACACCCCCGACCTGTTCGAAACCCCGCCCAAACCCGGCCTCAAGGCTGCGGAATGAACAACGCGCTGGGGGCGTTGCCCCCGGTCGCCTGCGGCGCCCTCCCCCAGAGTATTTTTACTCAGAAAGAAGCCAGCTTGTTTCTTTCTGATCAGAAATACTCCGGGGTTTGGGGCAGAGCCCCAATCTGCGCGAAATCACCCGAGAACCAACGTACGAAAACCGGCGAAAATCCTACGATTCCGCGGGTTAACCGAGTGTTAGAGCACCGTTCAGGCGGCCTCTTCCTCGGTTTGTTGGCGGGTCCATAGGCTGTAATAGCGGCCCTTCTTGGACAGGAGTTCGGAATGGGTGCCTTCTTCGACCACAACCCCTTGTTCCAGAACGACAATCCGGTCCGCATCGGCGATGGTAGACAGCCGGTGCGCGATGGTGATCACCGTGCGCCCTTGCCCGGCTCGCGCCAGCGCGCCCTGGATTTCCCGTTCCGTATCCGTGTCCAGCGCAGACGTCGCCTCGTCCAGCAGCAGGATCGGAGGATTTTTCAAAAGCGTACGCGCGATGCCTACGCGTTGTTTTTCGCCGCCCGACAGTTTCAGCCCGCGCTCACCGACCTGGGTGTCGTAGCCTTGCGGCAAAGACTGAATGAAATCATGGATTTGCGCGGCTTTCGCGGCCTCGATCACCTCGGCGTCCGAGGCATTGTCGCGCCCATAGGCGATGTTGTAACGGATCGTGTCGTTGAACAGCACCGTGTCCTGCGGCACCACGCCGATCATCGAATGCAGGCTGTCCTGCGTCACGTCGCGCACGTCTTGCCCGTCGATTTTCACCGCCCCGCCCTGTACGTCGTAGAACCGGAACAGCAATCGCCCGATCGTCGACTTGCCCGAGCCCGACGATCCCACGATCGCTACCCGTTTCCCGGCCGGCACGTCGATGCTGACGCCTTTCAGGATGGGCCGCTCGGCGTCGTAGCCGAACTGCACGTCGGACAGATTAACATGCCCGCCTGACACGGAAATTTCCGGCGCACCTGGCTTGTCGTTGACCTCGGCGGGTTGCTCCAGCAGGTGGAACATCTCGCTCATGTCGACCAGGCTCTGGCGGATTTCACGGTAGACCGTGCCGAGGAAGTTCAGCGGCACGGTGATCTGGATCATGTAGGCGTTGACCATGACGAAATCGCCCACCGTCAAAGCGCCATCCTGCACCCCCATCGCGGCCATCACCATTACCGCTATCAGCCCGCCGGTGATCAGGAAGGATTGCCCGAAGTTCAGGAACGAAAGCGAGTAAGCCGTTGACAACGCAGCTTTTTGATAGCCCTCCATCGCGTGATCATAGCGCGCGGCCTCGCGGGCTTCGGCGCCGAAATACTTGACGGTTTCAAAGTTCAGCAGGCTGTCGATGGCCTTTTGGTTGGCGTCGGTGTCCTGCTCGTTCATCTGGCGGCGCAGCTTCACGCGCCATTCGGTCACGGCGAAGGTGAATTTGACATAGGCCGCGATCGTCACGGCCACGACGACCAGGTACCAGACGTCGAACATCCAGAACAGGATCGCGCCGACCAGTGCCAGTTCCAGGATCAGCGGCCCGATCGAGAACAGCATGAATCGCAACAAAAAATCCACGCCCTTGACGCCGCGCTCGATGATGCGGGACAGCCCACCGGTCTTGCGGGTGATGTGGTAGCGCATCGAAAGCCGATGGATGTGCGAGAACGTCTCGAGTGCCAGCACCCGCAGCGCCCGTTGCCCGACCAGAGCGAACACCGCGTCGCGCAGCTGCTGGAACCCGTTCGACATGAGCCGCGCCATGCCATAGGCGACGGTCAGCCCCACGGCCCCCAACATCAGCGGCGAAGCATCCTTGGCCAGCGCGTCCACGGCGTCCTTGTACAGCATCGGCGTAGCGACCGTGATCAGCTTGGCCAGCAGCAGCAGGATCATCGCAACGACCACGCGCCACTTGATATCCGTGCGCCCCTCGGGCCACAGGTACGGGGCGACACGGCGGATCGTGCGCCATCCCTGAACGTCGGTCTTGCTGGGATCTGCCTCGGACACGGGCAGGGACTTGCGGCTTCTCATACGGATCATCCTTTGCAACCTCCCTGACATAGGGCGCGGCAGCAGCAATGACCAGCGGATGCGAAAGCGGGGCGACGATGCGCCCCGCTAGATGCGTTATTCCGGCACCACAAACACCTGTCCGGGATAGATCAGGTCGGGGTTGCGGATCAGCTTTTTGTTGGCCTCGTAGACGCGGACATACAGAATTCCGTCCCCGTATTTTTCGCGCGCGATGGCCCACAGGGTCGAGCCGGGCTGCACCGTCACCACCCGCACCGGTGGGGCCTTGGGCTGCTCGGGGCTGGGCGCGACTTTCGCGAGGATTTCAGGGGCTTCGCGCTTGAACGGAGTTTCGATCCGCGACAGAACCTTGCCGGTTTCGTCCACCTCGTCCACCCGCAGGGTGTAAACGCCCGGGGCGATGGCGGCCAGAACGGTCTGCCATTTGCCATCCTCGGCAATGCCGGTGCTGCCCACCGAGGCGTTGTTCAGGTAGATCTGCACAAACTTGCCCGGCTTGCCGCGTCCAGCGACGGTAACATCGCCAGTTTCGGTGTAGCTGATCGCGTCGATCACAACGGTGACCTCGGGTTCGGCGGCGGCGGGTTGGATCACCTTCACGCCGTCCTTGTCCGCCAGGATTACCGCCGGAGCCTTGGGCTTGGGCGCCTCTTTCACAGGCTCCTGCGCGGGTTCAGCGGCCGGTTCTGCGGGCTGCTCGGCAGGCTGCTCAGCAGCTGGTTCGGCTGCGGGTTCGGCTGCGGGGGTGGTCTGCTCAGGCTCCTCGGCTTTCGCGACCTGCGTGGGTTCGTCCTTGGGCTCTTCCTTGGGTTCGTCCTTGGGCGCTTCGGCAACCTCTGCCGGGGCCGCAGGCTGCGTCTCGGCCGGGGGTTGCACGGGTTCCGACTGCTTGGGCTGCTCCTCGGCGACCTGAGCGGGTTCGGGCTGGGTATCCTGACGCGGGGCCTCGGCTGCCGGGGCTTCTGCTTTGGGCTCCTCGGCTTTCGGTTCCTCTGCCTTGGGTTCCTCGGCCTTGGGTTCCTCTGCGGGGGCCTCGGCCACCTGTACGACCGGCGCGATGATCACCGTCTGGTCCGAGACGATCTCTTGCCCGTCGATCCGCATCAGCAGGCTCAGCACGCGCGGCTGCTCGGACGGTTCGATCGTCACGAAGGCAGCGAACTTGCCGTCCTCGGCGGGCTTGGTCTGCGCAACCGAGGCGGCGTCCAGCAGGATCTCCAACTCCGAACCAAAGGCAGCGCGCCCGGCGATCAGCGTCGATCCATCCGGTTCCACCCGCACCACGTCGAAGGCAGGCGGATCGTAAACCACCACGGCGGGTTCCGGGGCGGGGGCCGGTTCCGGCTTGGCTTCGGGCTTCGGCTCGGCGGCGGGTTCCGGCGTGATGGGCTGCGCCACTTTCACCGGTTCGCTTGGCACGGGTTGCGCTGGCGTGAACCATCCCAGAAAATAGGCACCAACCACGGCCGCGACCACAACAGCGGCGCCGCCAAACATCAGGGCCTGGCCGCCCGTCGCTCCAGCTTGTTTCGTCATCGTTATCCTTCCAGCCCGCCTTTTCCATCCCCAGCGGTTGAGAGACCATAGCAACGGCTGTATCAGGGGTCAAAACCACCTTTCGTCCAAGGATGATTTGCGATGAAAACCGTGTCTGTCTGTGTCTATTGTGGCTCACGTTCCGGGAAAAACCCGATTTATCAGGCCCATGCCGAGGCATTCGGCGCCCTGCTGGCCGAAAATTCCTGGCGTCTGGTCTATGGTGCCGGGGATGTCGGGCTGATGGGGGCCGTCGCCCGCAGCGCCCAGGCCGCCGGGGCCGAGACGTTTGGCGTGATCCCGACCCATCTGGTGAAGTGGGAAGTCGGCAAGACCGACCTGACCCGCTACATCGTCACCGAGAACATGCACGAGCGTAAGAAGGTCATGTTCATGAACTGCGACGCCATCGTGGTTCTGCCCGGCGGCGCAGGTTCGTTGGACGAGCTGTTCGAGGTTCTGACCTGGCGCCAGTTGAAGCTGCACCACAAGCCGATCCTGCTGCTGAACTCGGACGGGTACTGGAATCCGCTGATGGCGCTGATGCACCACGTGATCGATCAGGGCTTTGCCGAGGCATCGCTGCTGGATTACATCCGCGTCGTCGCAACGCCCGAAGAGGCCATCGCCGCCCTGCGCACCGCCCTGTCCTGACGCCAGGTGCCGGCGGTGTAGATCGCCAGCGCGGTCCAGATCAGGGCAAAGGCGATGGCGTGCCATTGGCCGAACGGCTCGCCGAAGATCAGCACGGCGCACAGGAATTGCAGGGTCGGGTTCAGGTACTGCACCAGCCCGACCGTCGCCATGCTGACCCGCTTGGTCGCGGCCGAGAACAGGATCAGCGGCGTCGCCGTCAGCGGGCCAGAGAACAGCAACAGCCCCGTATCACGCCAGTTCGCGCCAAAAGTCGCGTGCCCTTGGTACCAGGCCAGCAACAGCACGCTCAGCGAGATCGGGGCGATCAGCAGCACCTCGGCCGTCACGGACACCACCGGCCCGACGGAAAGCCATTTCTTGACAAGGCCATAGAGGCCGAAACTGAACGACAGGATCAGCGCGATCCACGGCGCTACGCCCAGCCCGAGCGTCAGCACCACCACCGCGCTCAGCGCCAGAACAACGGCCAGGATCTGCAGCCGGCCCAGCTTTTCCCGGAACACGACAACGCCGATCAGCACCGCCACCAGCGGAAAGATGTAATAGCCCAGCGACGCCTCGGTCGCCTTGCCGATCTGGATCGACACGATGAAGAAGAACCAGTTGATCGAGATCATCAGCGACGCAAACGCGATCACCAGCACCGAGCGCACAGACCCCAATGCCGTGCGCAGCTGCCCCAGCCGGCCCTGCACCATCAACACCACCGCGAAAAAGACAAAGGACCACAGGGTGCGATGCGCCAGCACCTCGATCGGCGGGATATGGGCCAGCAGCTTGTAGTAAAGCGGCGACAGTCCCCAGACCGTGCACGCGCCGACCAGCGCCAGAATGCCGCTTTTGTTTTGTGTCATGATGTCCCTCGCCCGCCCACAGTGGCGCGCATTTTCACCACCCGCAAGCGGCAAAGAAAAACCCCGCCCGAAGGGGCGGGGTTCAATACCGGATCAGGCCGGAATTACAGGCGCGAGGCCACGTTTTCCCAGTTCACCAGCTTCTCGAGGAAGTTGGTCAGGTAGGCCGGGCGCTTGTTGCGGAAGTCGATGTAGTACGAGTGTTCCCACACGTCGCAACCCAGCAGCGCGGTCTGGCCAAAGCACAGCGGGTTCACGCCGTTCTCGGTCTTGGTGACCTTCAGGCCGCCGTCAGCGTCCTTCACCAGCCAGCACCAGCCCGAGCCGAACTGACCCGCGCCTGCAGCGGCGAAATCGTCCTTGAACTTGGCGACCGAGCCGAACGATTCAGTGATGGCTTTTTCCAGCTCGCCGGGCATGGCGTTGCCGTTCGGGCCCATCATTTCCCAGAACTGCATGTGGTTCCAGTGCTGCGAGGCATTGTTGAAGATGCCGTTCTGGGCAACCGCGCCAGCGGCATAGGTGCCGGTGATGATGTCTTCCAGCGACTTGCCTTCCCATTCGGTGCCGGCGATCAGCTTGTTGCCGTTGTCGACATAGGCCTTGTGGTGCAGGTCGTGGTGATACTCCAGGGTTTCCTTCGACATACCCAGCGCTTCCAGCGCGTCGTGGGCATAGGGAAGATCGGGAAGTTCAAAAGCCATGGTCAAAACCCTTTCCGGTTCGAGCGTTAATATCCTGCCGTAGATGGTAGCCTTCGACGCGCGAGGTCAACCCCAAACCGCGGCAAATAGCGACCAAAGGTGGTTGGTGGCTTAACCCTGCCGGAAAAATCCCACCGGCCCTGCAGCCGCCGAGGTCGCCAGCAGATCGAACGCATAGCGCGCGACCGAGCGGAAGCAGACCAGGTTCGCCTCGCCTTCTTGCGTCAGCCAGAACGCGGCGGCGACCTGGGCCAGGCGGGTGCGACGGATGTCTCCGAGGGCGAAGGCGTCTGGCGACAGATCGGCCGGGGCCAGCTTGGCGATCACCTCGCGCACCGGGCCGGGCTTGCCGGTCACCCGGAACAGCGCGCGCGCGTCCGACACGTTGACCGCCAGGAAATGCGTCCCCGCCAGGGCCGCGTTCAGCGAGGACACGGCGGCCCCCACCTCGGCATAGGGCAGCAGGATCAGCAACTCGTCGGGCGACATCCACGCGACGGCATTGGCCCCCGCATGGGTGATCTTGCGCTGCCCCGGCACGGAGGCGCCGGTGACTTGCGCCACGGCTGCCCCAAAGGCGGCATCCGACAGATCGCCGCGCAGGGTGATCATGCCTTGCGGGCCGACCTCCTGCACCGTGATGGCACCCTTGGCATAGGCGTTGTTCAATGCGCTGACGGCCTCAGACATTCTGCTTCTCCCCGTCCTTATCGTAGAAGACCGGATCGCAGATCCGCGCCTTCACGCTGGTTCCGTCCACTTTCGGGAACTCGATCACCTCGCCCATCCGGTCCGGGCCATGCAGCACCAGCCCCATGGCGATGCCCTTGCCCAGCGTCGGCGAATGGTAGGTCGAGGTCACGCGTCCCTGCGTATTTCGCTGACCGTTGGCATTCACGCCCTCGGCCATCGCATAGGCCCCATCCGGGATGACCGAGCCATCCAGCGTCTCCAGCCCCACCAGTTTCCAGCGGTTCGGATCGGCCATGTGGCTACGGGTCTGGGCGCGCTTGCCGATAAAGTCCTCTTTCTTCTTCGAGATCGCCCAGTTCAGCCCCAGATCCTGCGGGATCACGGTGCCGTCGGTTTCGTCCCCGATCATGATAAAGCCCTTCTCGGCCCGCAGCACGTGCAGCGTCTCAGTCCCGTAGGGCATGATGTCGAACTCGGCACCCGCCTCGCGGATCTTGTCCCACAGCTCTTGCCCACGCCCCGCATCGACGGCGATTTCATAGCTCAGCTCGCCCGAGAAGGAGATGCGGTAGACCCGCACCGGCATGCCCGCCAGCGTGCCGTCCTTCCAATCCATGAAGGGCAGCGTTTCCTTGGACACGTCCATGCCGCCCAGCTTTTCCAGCACCTTGCGGGCGTTGGGGCCGACCACGGCGATCTGGGCGTATTGCTCGGTCGCGTTGGCGACATAGACCTTCAGGTCCCACCATTCGGTCTGCAGCCATTCCTCCATATGGGCGTGGATGCGATCCGCGCCGCCGGTGGTGGTGTGGCAGAGGAAGGTGTCCTCGTCGATGCGCGCGACCACGCCGTCGTCGATCAGGAACCCGTTGTCCGAGCACATCAGACCATAGCGGCATTTGCCCGGCTTCAGCGTCGACATCAGGTTCGTGTACATCAGGTCCATGAATTTGCCCGCATCCGGGCCTTTCACGATCAGCTTGCCCAGGGTCGAGGCATCCAGCATCCCGACCGAATTGCGCACCTGCAGGATTTCCCGGTTGACGGCCTGATGCGTGGTTTCGCCCGCACGCAGATAGCAGAACGGACGCCGCCACATGCCCACAGGCTCCCAATCCGCGCCGTTGGCCTCGTGCCACTCATGCATCGGCGTGCGGCGCAGCGGCTGGAAGATCTCGTCGCGTGCCGCCCCGGCGATCGCGCCAAAGCTGATCGGAGTATAGGGCGGGCGGAAGGTGGTCGTGCCGGTCATCGGGATCGGTTGATCCAATGCATCGGACAGGATCGCCAGACCATTGATATTGCTCAGCTTACCTTGGTCCGTGGCCATGCCCAGCGTGGTGTAACGCTTGGTGTGTTCGACGCTCTCATACCCCTCGCGCGCAGCCAGTTGCACGTCCGAGACCTTCACGTCGTTCTGGTAATCCAGCCAGGATTTCATCCGCAGCTTGACGCCTGCGCCCTGAGGCATCAGCCAAACGGGCATCATCGGCGCTTCGTCGGTCGCGGGCACGGCAGGCGCATCAGCCTCCACCCCGGCGACCTTGGCGGCCACTGCAGCGGCATCCGCCATCACGTCGGCCAGATGCATCGCCCCCGAGGCGGTGCCGGCAGTGGCGACGTACCCTGCGCCATCGGCGCCAAGCGGAGGACGCGACGGATCGGGGCGGAACATCGCGTTCGCCTCGTCCCAGATCAGTTTGCCGCCGCAATGCGACCACAGGTGCACGACCGGCGACCAGCCGCCCGACATGGCAACCGCGTCGCAGGGGATCGTCTCCAGCGCAGCACCCTCGCCCGCGTGCAGACAGACGGACACGCCGGTGACGCGCTTGCCGCCATGCACCTTGGCAATGGCCTTGCCAGCCTCGATACGGATCCCCAGTGCGCGCGCCTCTTCGGCCAGCGCACCGCCGCCGGTGGGGCGGGCATCCAGGATCGCCGACACAATCATGCCAGCCTGTTTCAGCGCAATCGCAGTGCGATAGGCGTCGTCGTTGTTCGTCACCACAACGGTGCGATCCCCGATCGAAACGCCGTAATTCACCAGATAATCCCGCACGGCACTGGCCAGCATCACACCCGGAATGTCGTTCCCGGCAAAGCTGATCGGGCGCTCAATCGCGCCGGTTGCCGTGATCACCTGCCCGGTCCGGATGCGCCACAGACGGTGGCGCGGCCCGGCGGCCATCGGAGCGTGATCGGTCAGGCGTTCGTATCCCAGCACATAGCCGTGGTCATAGACGCCCGCGCCCATGCAGCGGCTGCGCAGGGTCACGTTGGGCAGGTTGCGCAGGTCGGAAACCGTCTGTTCAATCCAGTCCGCAACCGGCTTGCCGTCCACCTCGCCACCATCGACGGGCGCGCGGCCACCCCAATGGGCGCTCTGCTCGATCAGCATGACCTTTTTGCCGCTGGTCGCCGCGACCTTGGCCGCTTGCAGACCGGCCACGCCGCCGCCGATGACCAGCACGTCCACGAAGGCATAGAAGTGTTCATAGGTGTCAACGTCGCGATCCTTGGGCACTTTGCCCAGACCGGCGGACTGGCGCACGATCGGCTCGAACAGGTGTTTCCACGCGGCCCGAGGCGCCATGAACGTCTTGTAATAGAACCCCGCCGGCAGGAACCGCGCGGCGTAGTTGTTCACCACGCCCACGTCGAATTCCAGCGAGGGCCAGTGGTTCTGGCTTTCGCTTTCCAGCCCATCGAACAGCTCGGTCGTGGTGACGCGCTGGTTCGGTTCGAACCGGCCATCGCGGCCCAGGCCGACCAAGGCATTCGGCTCTTCGGCGCCCGAGGCGACGATGCCGCGCGGGCGGTGATACTTGAACGAGCGCCCGACCAGCATCTGGTCGTTCGCCAGCAGGGCCGAGGCCAGCGTGTCGCCCTCGTACCCTTTGAAATTCTTGCCGTTAAAGCTGAAACGCAGCGGCTTGCCCTTGTTCAGCAGGCGGCCGCCGGTGGCCATACGAGTGCTCATGCGAAGTTCCTCCAGCTCCAACCGGGGCGTTTGGCGGTGATGGCGTCCTTGATCTGTTGCGGCGGTTCGCTGACCTGCGCGCTATAGGTGCCGAACACCTCTAGCGTGGCGGTGCAGCGGGCTGCGTGGAACCACTTGCCGCAGCCGTTCACGTGCCGCCAACGTTCGAAATGCACGCCCTTGGGGTTTTCGCGCATGAACATGTAGGTCTCGAAATCCTCGTCCGAGGACCCGGGACCGAAGCGTTTCAGGTGGGCCTCGCCACCGGCGTGCAGCTCGGTCTCTTCGGCCATGACGCCGCAGTAGGGACATTGAAGGGTCAGCATGTCAGCCTCCGAATGGGTCGGAAAATTTGGGTCATTGCGTCAGCCCTTTCCGGCAATCCTGCAACTGGGCGTAAACGCCCGGCATGGTGGTCAAATCCAGACCGACGCGGTCGTCGGGCCGCAAGGGCAGAGAGATCACGGTGTGGCCATGACGGCGCAGCGCCGTCCAAAGCGGGGTTTCGGTTTCGGCAACGCCGTCGTGCAGTTCGACCAGAAAGCGGCCGTTTTTCAGGCGGGCCGATCCGCGCACGGTCATGCTGTCCTCGAACGTGAAGTCCAGCAGCTGCGGCAGCATTGCGCTGCGCGAGTAGGCGTCGGGGGCGACGACCATCTCGGTCCGGCCGTCGCGCGCCATGACAAAGGCGACGTCGATCCCGGCCTTGCGCGCGCTCAGCAGATGGTCCTTCGCCACGCATAGCCCCGCATCCACCGAATGCTGGAACTTGGCCGGGCGCACGGTGGCGACCTGCTCGGCCAGCGCGGGGGATGCCAGTCCAGCGATGATCGCGAATACCAGCCTCAATGCGCCACCCCTGCCGCCACGCTTTCGTCGATGAAGCGGCCCTCGGCAAAGCGGTTCAGGCCGAATTCGTCCGCCAGCGGCGAGTGGCCCTTGGCCATCAGTTCCGCCATCGCCCAGCCCGAGCCGGGGATCGCCTTGAACCCGCCAGTGCCCCAGCCACAATTGACGAAAATGCCCTCGACCGGGGTTTTCGACAGGATGGGCGAGCGGTCGCCGGTCATGTCCACGATACCGCCCCATTGGCGCAGCATCTTCAGGCGGCTGATCATCGGGAAGGTCTCGATCAGCGCGCGGATGGTTTCCTCGATATGGTGGAAGCTGCCGCGCTGGGTGTAGTTGTTGAACCCGTCGGTGCCGCCGCCGATCACCATTTCGCCCTTGTCGGACTGGCTCATGTAGCCGTGCACGGTGTTGGCCATCACGACCACGTCCATGCAGGGCTTGATCGGTTCGGACACCAGCGCCTGCAGCGCCAGCGATTCAATCGGCAGACGGAAGCCGGCTTTTTCAGCCATCACACCCGAGTGCCCGGCCACGACGATGCCCAGCTTATCGCAATCGATCGAGCCTTTGGTGGTGTCCACGCCGACCACGCGGCCGCCCTCGCGGCGCACGCCGGTGACTTCGCATTGCTGGATGATGTCCATCCCCATCCCCGAGCACGCCCGCGCATAGCCCCAAGCCACCGCATCGTGCCGCGCCGTGCCGCCGCGTTTTTGCAGCAGACCGCCCAGCACCGGGTAACGCGGGCCGTCCAGGTTGATGATCGGCACCAGTTCCTTGACCTGTTGGGGGGTGATGAACTCGGTCGCGACGCCCTGCAGCGCGTTGGCATGGGCGGTGCGCAGATAGCCGCGCACCTCGTGCTGGGTTTGCGCCAGCATGATAAGGCCGCGCGGGCTGAACATCACGTTGTAGTTCAGATCCTGGCTCATCGTCTCGTAGAGCGAGCGCGCCTTTTCGTAGATCGCCGCTGACGGATCCTGCAGATAGTTCGAGCGGATGATCGTCGTGTTCCGGCCCGTATTGCCGCCGCCAAGCCAGCCTTTTTCGATCACCGCGACATTGGTGATGCCGAAATTCTTACCCAGGTAATAGGCCGTCGCCAGCCCGTGCCCACCGGCACCGACGATGATGACGTCGTATTTCTTCTTGGGTTGGGGCGACGCCCAGGCGCGCTCCCATCCAGTGTGATAGCGGGCTGCTTCGCGGGCGATGGCAAAGGCGGAATAACGTTTCATCGTCGACTCTTGTACCTCGAATCCGATGTGGAAGTGCTCTGAACCCTAACTGGACCGACAGGCGGTTTCATCCCCGTTTTGAAGCGTCACTATGGATCACAATTGCGACATGGTGGGGCATTGCGTCAGTTTGCCCTTTTTCCAAACGGGCTGCGCATATACATGTTGGCCCGAAAACTTGGAGGCCCCATGCTGTTCTGGATCATTATCGGCGTCATCGCCTTTGTCGCGGCTGTCATTCTGGCTGTGGCACTTGTCAAAGGTCGGGCCGGGCAGGACGCGCCTGCTGCCTATGACCTGCAGGTGTATCGCGACCAGCTGAAAGAGGTCGACAAGGATTTGGCCCGCGGTGTCATCAACGCCGAGGATGCCGAGCGGACCCGCGCCGAAATCTCGCGCCGCATTCTGGCCGCCGATGCGCAGGTCAAGGCCGGTAACGACACCGGCGGGCAGCCGCAAGGGCTTGGCCGCGTTCTGGCCGTCGGGGTTGGCGCGGTGATGGTTGCGGGCTCGATCGGCCTGTACATGACGCTGGGCGCGCCGGGTTATGGCGATCTGGGGCTGTCCTACCGGATCGAACAGGCCAAATTGATGCATGAAACCCGCCCCAGCCAGGACGAGGTTGAGGCCCAAATGCCCCCCGGCAACCCGATGGGCGAACCCCCGGCGGAATATGTCGTGCTGGTCGAAAAGCTGCGCAAGGCCGTGGCCGAGCGTCCGGATGATCTGCAAGGGCACCAGCTGCTGGCCCGCAACGAGGCAGCACTTGGGAACTTCAAGGACGCCTATACCGCCCAGACCAAGGTGATCGGCCTCAAGGGCGACGCGGCAACCGCGCAGGACTACCTGGACCTGGCCGACATGATGATCCTGGCGACGGCGGGCTATGTCTCGCCTGACGCCGAAAAGGCGCTGCTGGCCGCCCTGGCGCGTGAACCGCGCAACGGGGCCGCGCGCTATTACATGGGCCTGATGCTGGCCCAGACCGGCCGCCCGGACCGCGCCTTTGCGACCTGGGATGCGCTGATGCGCGAAGGCCCCGCAAACGCGCCGTGGATCGCTCCCATCCGCGACCAGATCGAGGAGCTGGCCTCTCGCGCTGGCGTCAACTACCA
Source organism: Thalassobius vesicularis (assembly GCF_004799325.1). Classification (GTDB taxonomy): domain Bacteria; phylum Pseudomonadota; class Alphaproteobacteria; order Rhodobacterales; family Rhodobacteraceae; genus Thalassobius; species Thalassobius vesicularis. The sequence continues at coordinate 122,827 of NZ_SSMD01000007.1, read as the reverse complement.
GCTGCCCCCAGCGGCAGAGATGAAAGGCCCCTCGCAAGCCGACATGGCCGCCGCGCAGGACATGAGCGCCGAGGACCGCCAGCAGATGATCCGCGGCATGGTCTCGCAACTGGCCGAACGTCTGGGCACCGAGGGCGGCACCCCCGAAGAATGGGCGCGTCTGATCTCGGCTTACGCCGTGCTGGGTGAAACCGACAAGGCGCAAACCGTCTGGAACGAGGCGCAGCAGGTCTTTGCCGACAAAGCCGAGGCGCTGGCAACCGTCCGCGCCGGGGCTGAAAAGGCCGGGCTGCAATAATGGTGCTTGACGATTTCGCGGACTTCGCCGCCGCCCTGCCCCCGCATGGCGCGGTGATGGGGCTGGATCTGGGTACGAAAACCATCGGCGTGGCGCTGTCGGATGTGCTGCGCGGGGTCGCCACGCCCGTGGAAACCGTCAAGCGCAAGAAATTCACGCTGGACGCCGCCCGCCTGCTGGAAATCGTGAAAGCCCGCCAGATCAGCGGCATCCTGCTGGGCCTGCCCTACAACATGGACGGCTCCGAAGGGCCGCGCTGCCAGTCCACCCGCGCCTTCGCGCGCAATCTGGCACAGCTGACCGAGCTGCCCATCGGCTATTGGGATGAACGCTTGTCCACCGTCGCCGCCGAACGCGCCCTGCTGGAGGCGGATACGTCTCGAAAGCGTCGCGCCGAGCTGATCGACAACGTCGCCGCCTCTTATATCCTGCAAGGGGCGCTGGACCGGTTGCGCCATATGGGACGCAGCGCATGAGCGAAAACACCGACGCCATCTGGAAACGCGACGAGATCCAGTCGCCTTGCGTGAAGGTGTGCGTGATGCACCCGCAAGAGCGGCTGTGCATCGGCTGCCTGCGCACTATCGACGAGATCGTCGGCTGGTCGAAAATGACCACGCCCGAGCGCAGCGCGATCATGGCCGAGCTGCCCGCACGCGAACCCCGGATCAAACAGCGCCGCGGCGGTCGCGCGGCGCGTCTAGCGCAGGATTAAAGCCCCAGCGCCTTGCGCAGCATGTTCAGCGCGACCAGCGTCAGGAACACCGCAAAGACCCGCTTCAGAGGCTTGGGGTCCATCGAATGGGCCAGTTTCACTCCGATCGGGGCGGTCAGCAGCGTCATGGCAATGACGATGAAAAACGCCACCAGATTGACAGCACCAATGGTAAACGGCGGGCGCACAGCCGGATCAATGCTGAGCGTCAGGAACCCGATCACCGACGGCACTGCGATGAGCACTCCAAACCCTGCGGCGGTCGCCACGGCACGGTGGATCGGCGTGTTGTAGAGGCTCATCAGCGGCACACCAAAGCTGCCGCCGCCGATCCCCATCAGCACGGACAGAAAGCCGACAACCGGTGACAGCACCGCGCGCAGGATGCCCTTGGGCATGGCCTGACCCAGACGCCACTCGGACCGGCCAAAGCCCATGTAGGTGCCCACGATAAGGGCCAGAACGCCGAACACCCCCTGCAGCGTGGAGCTGCGCAAGGACGCGACCGTCATCATCCCGATGACCGCGCCAATCGCGATGCCGGGCGCCCAGCCGCGCAGGATCGCCCAGTCCACGGCGCCCTTCTTGTTATGGCTCAGCACCGAACGGACCGAGGTAACGATGATCGTCGCCAAAGAGGTCGCCAGACAGATCTGCATCAGCTGCGGGCTGTCATAACCCAGCGTTTTGAACGCGTAAAAGAAGGCCGGCACCAGAACGATGCCGCCGCCAACACCCAACAAACCCGCAAGCACACCCGCAAACGCGCCGATCACCATCAGCAACGCCATCATCATCAACAACAAGGACAAATCGGGCATTACGCCACTCCCCATTCTCAGTCTCACCCGCGCCTACATAACGCGTTCATCCCGAGAGGCGACAGGAAAATCAGGCGACCTGAACCAGCGCCTGTTCGACAAGCGCGGGGCCGGCGCCGGGCAGATGCGCGCCTTCGGACAAAATCCGCCGCCATTGCCGGGCACCGGGGCGACCGGCGAACAGGCCCATCATGTGGCGGGTGACTTGCGCCAGTTTGCCGCCGCCGGTCAAGTGGGCCTCGATATGGGGCAGCATCTGCTGCACGGCCTGCATCGGGTCGCTGGCCTGCCCCGTTCCATAGATCAGCGGATCAGCCTGACACAGGATGTCGGCGGGCTGGTGATAGGCCGCGCGGCCGATCATGACGCCGTCCAATCCGGCCTCCAGAAACTCTTGCGCCTGTTGCAGGCTGGTGATGCCGCCGTTGATCGACAGGTGCAGATGCGGGAACGCCTGCTTCATCCGCAGCACCAGCGGGTAATCCAGCGGAGGGATATCGCGGTTCTCTTTCGGGGACAGCCCCTGCAGCCACGCCTTGCGCGCATGGATCGTGAAGCGATTGCACCCCGCGCCCGAGACGGTTTCCAGAAAGGCGGGCAACACGTCCTCGGGGGTCTGCTCATCCACACCGATGCGGCACTTGACGGTGACTTCGACGCCGACGGCATCCTGCATCGCCTTGACGCAGTCCGCCACAAGTGCCGGGTGTTTCATCAGCACCGCGCCGAAAGTGCCCGATTGCACCCGGTCCGAGGGGCAACCGACATTCAGGTTGATCTCGTCATAGCCCGCATCCGCGCCCATCTTGGCCGCCTGCGCCAGTTCCGCCGGATTCGAGCCGCCAAGTTGCAGGGCAACCGGGTGTTCCTCGGGCGAGTAGTCCAGCAGATGCAGCGCCCCGCCCCGCACCAGTGCGGGCGAGGTCACCATCTCGGTGTACAGCAGGGTTTCCTTCGACAGCAGCCGATGCAGATAGCGGCAATGACGGTCCGTCCAGTCCATCATCGGGGCGACGGACAGTCGGGCAGAGGTACGGATGCTGTCTGGGCTCATCGGTGTCTTGGCGGCGCTGTTGCGGATCAGGTCCGCCCCTTAGCACCGGTCGCCCCGTCTTGCCACCCCTGCCGGGATCACAACAGCCCTTCGGCCTCCAGCACCTTGCGGGCCGCGCGGAAGCATTCCAGCGCCTGCGGCACGCCGCAATAGATGCCTACGACGTGGATGATGGCGCGGATTTCCTCGGGGGTGACGCCGTTGTTCAAAGCGCCGCGGCAGTGCAACTCCCACTCGTACATCTTACCCAGGGCCCCCAGCATCGCCAGGTTCATCATCGATCGGGTCTTGGCCGGGATCACTTCGTCGCCCCATCCAAAACCCCAGCACCAGGCGGTCATCGCCTCCTGGAAGGGTTTGGTGAAATCGTCGGCGGCGGCATAGGATTTCTCGACATACTCCTCGCCCAGCGTGGCCTTGCGCTGGGTCATGCCTTTCAGGAACAGGTCTTCGTCAAACAAGCTCATGTCAGTCTTCCTTTGGCCGGTCGATCACTGCCAGCGTCATGCGAGAGATGCAGACCAGACGGTCCGCCTCGTCCGTGATGTGAGTTTCCCAGACCTGCGTGCGGCGGCCGATATGGACCGGGCGCGAGGTGCCATAGACCCACCCTTCGGTGGCCGAGCGCAGGTGGTTCGCGTTGATTTCCTGCCCGACGCAGGCCTGATCACGCCGATCTAGCACAAAATTTGCGCCAATGGATGCCAGAGTTTCCGCCAGCACCACCGAGGCCCCGCCATGCAGCAAGCCCATCGGCTGTTTGGTGCGGTGATCCACCGGCATTCGGGCTTGCAGAAAGTCAGGCCCGACCTCGATCACCTCGATGCCCATGTATCCGTTGCAGCAATTGGTCCCCAGCTTGTTCACCAACTCCAGTGAGATCGGGGATTTCCAGATGGTCTCGGTCATTTTGTGCCCTTCGAAATTTTCACCAGAACTGTCGCGTGCCATTCCTTAGCGTCAAGGACAGAACCGCAAAACATTGCGTCACATCGCAAAAATCGAAAGGCCCCCGAAATTCGAGGGCCTTTCAGCAAGCAGCAAGACGGTGGGATTAACCGCGCAGCGTCTCAGGAGAGACAGCGCCGTTCAGCCCGGTCGAGCCGTACAACCATTCGACGTTATCGTACCAATCGGCCGGGGTTTTGGCCTTCATGATCGCGTTGCGCAGCTCGGCATGGGCCCCGGCGGGGTGATAGATATGCTGGCCGATCTCGCGCGATTGCAGCTGGATGCGGGCGGTACGCAGTTTGCGCATCCCCTGATAGGTCTGCAGCACCTTCTCGATGTCGTTGGGCGTGTCACCCATGACATGCGCCAGTGCGACGGCGTCTTCCATCGCCATGCAGGCGCCCTGAGCGAAGTATTGCAGCTGCGGGTGAGCAGCGTCGCCCAGCAGCGCCACGCGGCCATCGACCCAGTTGCTGACCGGCTCGCGGTCGCACAGCACCCACAGTTTCCAGTCTTTGCCCTTTTCGATGATCTGACGGGCGACCGGGTTCACGTGCTCAAAGCCGCGGGCGACTTCTTCGTTGGTCACGGGTACGCCGGCAACGGGGGCGGCGGCGTCATTGTGGTAGGTCACCACCAGGTTGAACACTTTCCAACCCGACAGCGGGTAGTGAACGATGTGACACTTGGGACCGGCCCACAGGGTAGCCGCGTTCCAGCGCAGATCCTCGGGCATCTGTTCGGTCGGAATGACCGAGCGATAGGTGGTGTGGCCCGACACGCGCGGTGCGCCGTCGCCGACCACGCGCTTGCGGATGTTCGACCACAGGCCATCGGCACCGATCAGGGCCTTGCCGGTCACGCGCTCGCCATTGTGCAGGATCGCGGTGACAGAGCTGCCGTCCTGCTCGTAATCCGCCACTTCCGAGGAGGTGCGCAGATCGACCAGGTCATGCTCCAGGCAGGCGCGCAGGAACACGCCATGCAGGTCCCCACGGTGCACCACGGCATAGGGGTTCTTGAAGCGCGCACGGAACGCTTCGTCCAGCGGAATGCGGGTGATTTCCTCGCCCGAGATCGCGTCCATCAGGCGCAGGTTATCGATATACACGGCCATCGAGCGGGCCGCGTCGCCCACGCCCAGATAGTCGAAGGCGTGGAAGGCGTTCGGCCCCAGCTGGATGCCTGCGCCGATCTCGCCCAGTTCGGGGGCCTTTTCCAGGACAAGCGTCTTGATGCCCTTCTGGGCCAGACCAATGGCGGTGGCCAAACCACCGATACCGCCACCAGCAATCAGGATACGATCTTCACTCATGGGAAATCTCCTCCGTTCGGGGGCGACCCCTCGGCCACGCCCCGTCCATGAATTTACGTTTAGGGAACCCGATTACTCGGGGTCGCCGATGGTCAGAGCAATCGGGGCCAGCCCGTCCACGCCGCCGGTGATCTTGTCACCAGAGACAACGGGGCCAACGCCTGCAGGGGTACCGGTCATGATCACGTCGCCGGGCACCAAGTGGTAGTATTTCGACAGGTCCGCCACGATCTCATAGACGTTGTGGATCAGGTCCTTCAGGTGCGCGTCCTGCTTGACCTCGCCATTCACTTCCAGATGGATGCGCTGCGGGCCAACCTCGCCGAATTCAGCGGCTTTGGTCAGCGGGGCGAACACGGCCGAATCCTCGACGTCTTTGCCCAGATCCCACGGGCGCTGCTTGGCGCGGGCGGCCAGTTGCAGGTCGCGGCGCGTCATGTCCAGACCGCAGCCATAGGCGTAGATCTTGTCGGCGGCCTCGTCCTTGCTGACGCGGAAGGCGGGTTTGCCGATCACCAGAACCAGCTCCATCTCGTAGTGGTAGTTCGAGGTGCCCAGCGGATAGGGGATGGTCGAACCGCTGGCCAGATTGGCCGAGGGCGACTTGGTGAAGTAGAACGGCGCCTCGCGGTCCACCTCGACCCCCATTTCAGCGGCATGGGCGGCATAGTTGCGGCCAACGCAGAAGATGCGGTTGATCGGGTATTGCTTGTCCTCGCCCTGAACGGGGATGGATTGAACCTTGGGGGTGTCGAACAGATAGCTGCTCATCGTGCGCGTTCCTCGTAGTAGCCCAGTTTTTCCTGCAGCGGACGGTCATGCACACGCACCAGGAAGGATTCCTCGCTGGCTTCGTGGGTGATTTCCGCAAAGACGGGGGCGGTAAACGTGTCCTTGGGGCCCCATTCGAACACTTGCCCGTCGATGGTGGTTTTGCCACGGCCCTTCACGACATGGAAGGCGGCCGAGGACGATTGCAGCGGCGGCGCGGATTTCACACCGGCGGGGATCATCACCGCGGTGAAGCCCATCGTCGGCAACACATCGGCGCCGGTTTCGGGGTTCACGTAGTCCAGCTCGGCGATGCCATCGTCCGAGTATTTCACGACCTCGCGCAGCGCGGCCTCGGTGCGGGTCCAGGGGTAGCGCACCATCGGGTACTTGCGCGCACCCGCGCCCAGCTTGCGCGACGGCACCAGACCCGAGGACAGGTATTCCACCTGACCGGCATCGGGACGGTTGCGTTGTGCCTGCAGCGGGCCTTCGGTCGCGTACGACCCTTCGAGGTAGTAGAACAGCGGCAGGTCCAGCGCGTCCAGCCACACGACAGGCTCGGTGCCGTCATGGCCGTGATCGTGCCAGTCGCCGCCGGGGGTCAGGACCAGGTCACCCTCTTCCATCGGCAGACGCTCGCCGTCGACGACGGTGAAACCACCCTTGCCTTCGACGATGATCCGCACGGCCGAGGGGGTGTGAACGTGTGCAGGCGCGGTTTCGCCCGGCAGCAGCAGCTGCATGCCCAGATAGATCGAGGCCGTCGCCTGCATCGCCCCTGCCCCGCGGCCCGGATCGGACAGCACCAACACGCGACGCTCGGCCTTTTCGACCGGGGTCAGCTCGCCAGCCCGGTGCAGCAGCGGACGCAGGTTTTCATAGTTCCAGTAGCCCGGACGGGTCGTCGGGTTGGGTTTGCCATGCGGCAGCACGTTGCGCATCATCGGCCACAGCGGCGCGACGCCCGCCTCGGTCATCGCATCGCGATAGTCCTGCGGCAGCTCCTCCAGGGTTCCAAGCTGTTCGGCCATGATCATCCTCCCAATGGCAAACACGGTGATTCCACGATTTATGTAAGTGTACTTATCATTAGTGTACTCGTCAAACATTTCTTTCCGTGTTAATGAAATCCCGACGCGCCGCCCCACCCGCAACGAAGGAGCGCCCCTTGGACGAACTTTACGGCATGGCCGGTCACCTGATCCGGCGGCTGAACCAGATTTCGACCTCGGTCTTTGCCGAGAAAATGAAAGAGGCCGGGCACGACTTGACCCCGGTGCAATTCGGCGCGCTGTCGGCGCTGCGCACGAACCCGGATGTGGATCAGGCGACGCTGGCGGGGTTGATCGCGCATGACCGCGTGACGATGGGCGCGGTGCTGGACCGTCTGCAAAACAAGGGGCTGATCGCGCGCAACGTCAGCCCGACTGACCGCCGCGCCCGCATCCTGACGCTGACCGATCAGGGCCAACAGGTGCTGGCCGAGGTCGAGCCGATCGTCTGGCAGTTGCAGGACGAAATCCTGTGCGGGCTTGAGGATGACGAAAAGGCGCTACTGCTGAGGCTCATGCGCAAGGTGGCCGACGCGGGCAACGCCCGAAGCCGCGCACCATTGCACCTGCCGCAGGGGCGATAAAATCTGCCGCACCGCCGCATTCCGCTGGAAAATACCGTAGATTCACCTTAAGTAGCACGTCCATGCCATAGCTGGAGGATAGCTGGTTGCTCGATCTGACGCATGTTCGCGCCGAACTGGCCGACCATTACGATCTCGCTCCGTCCGTGGAGCTGGCCCAGGCCACCCAGGACATCTACGCCCGCATGGATCGGGTCGTCACCCCTGCCGACTGGGCCATCTACGCGCCCTATGTCGTCGCGATCAACGAGCTGAAGAAACAGCGCAACGCGGTGATCCTGGCGCATAACTACATGACGCCCGAGATTTACCACGGCATCGCGGATTTCGTGGGTGACAGCCTTCAACTGGCGATCAAAGCGACCGAGGTCGAGGCCGATGTCATCGTCCAGTGCGGCGTGCATTTCATGGCCGAAACCTCGAAGATCCTGAACCCGGCCAAGACTGTCATCATTCCGGACATGGAGGCTGGCTGTTCGCTGGCCGAGTCCGTCACCGCCGAGGGCATCGCCCAGATGCGCGCCAAATACCCCGGCGCACCCGTGGTGACCTATGTGAACACCACCGCCGAGGTGAAGGCCGCGTCGGACATCTGCTGCACCTCGTCGAACGCGGCGCAGATCGTCGCTGCCCTGCCCGATGACACGATAATCATGACCCCGGACCAGTACCTGGCGCAAAATATCGCTAACCAGGTGCCGGAAAAGAATATCGTCTGGTGGGAAGGCTCGTGCATCGTGCACGAACAATACACCGCGCAAGACCTCAAGGACTTCCGCGAGTGGAACCCCGACACCCGCATCATCGCCCACCCCGAATGCCCGCCCGACGTGGTGGCGGAATCGGATTTCTCGGGCTCGACCAGCGGGATCATCGACTACGTGACCCGCGAGAAACCGCAAAAGGCGATGCTGGTGACGGAATGCTCGATGGCATCCAACATCTCGGACGCGCTGCCCGAGGTCGATTTCGTGGGGCCGTGCAACATGTGCCCCTTCATGAAGAAGATCACGCTGGAGAAAGTGCTGTTCGCCCTTCACACCATGACCGGTCAGGTCGAGGTGGACCCGGCCGTCGCCGAAAAGGCCAAGCTGGCCGTTCAGCGCATGATTGATCTGTCTCGCGAATTGGGGATCTAAGGGAATCCGGCCCATGCAGGTGGTCACGACCGATCGCGTCATTATCGTCGGCGCGGGGATGGGGGCGCTCTATGCGGCGCTGAACCTGGCCCCGACGCCGGTCGTGATGATTTCCCCCGAGAAGCTGGGCGAAGGCGCCTCTTCGGCCTGGGCGCAGGGTGGGGTTGCCGCCGCGATGGCCCAGATGGACAGCCCGGAAAGCCATGCCAAGGATACCGTCCGCGCCGGAGCGGGCACCGTGGATCGCAGCGTGGCCAATCTGGTGACGCAAGAGGCCCGCGCGCATATCCTGGACCTGACCCAGCTGGGCACGCCCTTTGACCGCGACGAAAACGGCGGCTACGTGCTGTCGCGCGAGGCGGCCCACAGCTTTGCCCGCGTCGTGCGTGTGAAGGGTGATCAGGCCGGTGCCGAGATCATGAAGGCGCTGATCGCGCAGGTCCGCGAAACGCCATCCGTGCAGGTGCTGGAGGGCGTCATGGCCTCCAATCTCGAAGTGCAGAACGGCGGAGTGACCGGGGTCGAGATCGAAACCTCGGGCAGTGAACGCTCGCATCCCGTGCTGCTGCGCGGGCCGGCGGTTCTGCTGGCGGGTGGCGGCTCGGGCGGGCTGTTCAAGCTGACGACGAACCCGCCACGCATCCGGGGGCAAGTGATCGGCATGGCTGCCCGCGCTGGCGCGATGATCGCCGACCCGGAATTCGTGCAATTCCACCCCACCGCCATTGACATGGGCGAAGACCCCGCCCCGCTGGCGACCGAGGCCCTGCGCGGCGAAGGCGCGATCCTGATCAACAAGGACGGCGAGCGGTTCATGCTGGCTGATCACCCAGACGCCGAGCTTGCCCCACGCGACATCGTGGCCCGCGCGATCTATGCCCAGACGCAGGCGGGCAAACGCCCGATGCTGGACACCCGCGCTGCCTTGGGTCCGAAAATCCTGACCCATTTCCCCGCCGTGGCCGAGGCATGTGCCCGTGCCAGCATCAACCCAGCAGTCGAGCCGATCCCCGTGGCCGCCGCCGCGCATTACCACATGGGCGGGATCGACACCGACATGGAAGGGCGCGCCAGTCTGGGCAACCTGTGGGTCTGCGGCGAGGCATCCTCGACCGGGCTGCACGGCGCGAACCGACTGGCCTCGAACGGGCTGCTGGAGGCGCTGGTTTACGCCCGGCACTGCGCGCAGGGCATCAAGGCCACCCTCGGCCAACCCGCCCCTGCCCCCGAACTGGATCTGCATTGGGCCCCCGGCGGCCCCACTCCGCCTGCCGAGGCCATCGACGCCCTGCGCCGCTGCATGACCGACAATGTCGGCGTGGTGCGCGATGCCGAGGGCCTGAAACGCGCCCTGCGGGTCATCGCAAAGCTGGAGCAGGACCACCCCGAATGCCCCTGTTTCCTGAACATGACCGCTACCGCGACCCTGATCACCGCCGCCGCCCTGACGCGCGAAGAATCGCGTGGCGCCCATTGCCGCCGCGATTTCCCCGATACCGCCGACGAGGCGCGCCGCACCCGCATCACTCTGGACCAGGCGCTGAGAATTCGCGCCGCCGCCGTGGAGTCTGACCAATGACCCGATATGCCCCCCTGCCCGACCTGATCCTTGAACCGATGGTGCGCAACGCGCTGATGGAGGATCTGGGCCAATACGGTGACGTCACCACCCGCTCTGTGATCCCCGCCGGAACCACCTACAACGCCCGCATCAACGCGCGCGAAAATGGCGTTGTGTCCGGGATGCAAGTGGCCGCAATTGCGTTCCGTCTGGTCGACCCGTCGCTGGAAATCACCACCGTGCTGGCCGATGGCAGCCCCTGCAAGAAGGGCGACACGCTGATGGAGATCAAGGGCGCCGCGTCTTCGATCCTGTCGGGCGAACGCGTCGCGCTGAACTTCGCCGGGCGTCTGACCGGCATCGCCACCCTGACCGCCGCGTTTGTCGCGGAAACCAAGGGTACCCAGACCCGTATCACCTGCACCCGCAAGACAACGCCCGGCCTGCGCATCGTGGAAAAACAGGCCGTCTTGCATGGCGGCGGGTTCAACCACCGGATCTCGCTGTCCGACGCGATCCTGATAAAAGACAACCACATCGCAGCCGCCGGTGGGATCGTGCCGGTGCTGGAGGCGGTAAAGACCAATGCCTCTCACATGGTCCGGGTCGAGATCGAAGTGGACACGCTGGAGCAGCTGGCCCAGGTGCTGGAAACCGGCGGCGCGGATGTCTGCCTGCTGGACAACATGGACACCCCCACCCTGCGCAATGCCGTCGAGATGGTGAACGGCCGTCTGGTGCTGGAAGCCTCGGGCAACATGCGTCTGGAACGCATCGCCGAGGTGGCCGCGACGGGGGTCGACTACATCTCCTCCGGGGCGCTGACGCATTCTGTGCGCACCCTCGACCTTGGGCTTGATTTCTAAGCTGATCGCCTGTTTTTTGTGCGGCCGCCGAAATTATGCCGCATTGCGGCGACAACTTAGGCAGTCGCAGCTATCAGGCCCTCAATCCGACGGGTATCCCAGACCCAAAGACACTGGGGACCCGCCAAATTGCCAAGCCGCCTTTCCATCATCGTGGTCGAAAAAGACCGTGATCGCGCCCTGCAAATCGTGGATAGCCTGAACGCTTCGGGTGACTACGACATTGCAGTGATTGCCGAAGAATCCGGCCTGGCCCGGCGCATTGCTCAGCGCAATCCAGACGTGGTGCTGATCGACATCACCAATCCCTCGCGCGACTCGCTGGAGGAACTCGCCCTGGCCTCGGGCCCGACCGAACGCCCGGTGGCGATGTTCGTGGACCGCTCGGACGACGCACTGACCAAGGCCGCGATCGAGGCCGGTGTTTCTGCCTACGTGGTCGACGGGATGCGCGCGGACCGGATCAAACCGATTCTGGACGCGGCGATCACCCGCTTTCACATGTTCCACCGGATGCGCACCGAGTTGCACGCCACCAAGCAGGCGCTAGAGGAACGCAAAACGCTGGACCGCGCCAAGGGCATCCTGATGAAGGCGCGCGGCCTGTCCGAGGACCAAGCCTATGCCCTGCTGCGCAAGACCGCGATGGATCAGGGCAAGAAGATGATCGACGTGGCCCAGTCACTGGTAACAGCGGCGGGGTTGCTTTCATGACATTGACCCTGACTGCCGGTTTCATCCCGCTGGTGGATGCCGCCCCGCTGATCATTGCGCGCGAACTGGGCTTTGCCGAGGAAGAAGGCCTGAACCTGGAGCTGCGCAAGGCTCCAAGCTGGGCAACCTTGCGCGACCTTCTGGCGCTGGGTCAGATCGAGGCCGCCCATATGCTGGCCCCCACCCCCGTTGCGATGGCACTGGGGCTGGGTGGCATGACAACCCGGCTGGACGCGCTTCTGGTGATGTCCGTGAATGGTAACGTGATCGGCGTGTCGACCACGTTGGCGGCCAAACTGCACGCCGACGGGTACGATTTCGATTTCCAATGCGCCAACAAGGCCGGACGCGCGCTGATTGCCTCGGGTAAGCGTCTGCGGATCGGGGTGCCGTTCCCGTTCTCGATGCATGCCGAACTGCTGTATTACTGGCTGAACTCGCTTGGTCTGGCCGCCCCGCAGGCGCTGGACATCCGCACGGTGCCGCCGCCCCTAATGGCGCAGGCCATCGCGGCGGATGAGATTGACGCCTTCTGCGTCGGCGAACCCTGGGGCTCGATCACCGTTGAAAACGGTGTGGGCGAGTTGCTGCTGCCCTGCGCTGCAATCTGGAATTTCGCCCCGGAAAAAGTGCTGGCTGTGCGCCATGACTGGGCCGAGTCCGACCCTGATCTGACCGGCCGCCTGATGCGGGCTGTCTGGCGCTCGTGCCGCTGGCTGGGCACCGAAGGCGCGCGAACGACGGCTGCCGAGATCCTGTCGCGCGGCACCTATGTCGCCGTCCCGCCCGATGTGATCGACCGCGCCCTGACCGGACGGTTGGTCATCAACGCCCGCGGAGAGGAGCGCGAGACCGCGAAATTCCTGGAGTTCCACGCCGGCGCCGCCACCTTCCCCTGGAAAAGTCAGGCCGCCTGGATCGGCGCACAGATTGCCGGGCGGATGGGGCTGGACCGGGCGCAGGCGATGGACACGGCCCGCGCGGTGTTCCGCAGCGATCTGTACCGCAAACACCTGGCCACGACTCCGGCCGATTTACCCGGCGCCTCGGAAAAACTCGAAGGGTCGCTGTCGGCGGAAACGGCGGTCGCTTCGGAGACCGGAAAGCTGTTCCTGCAGCGCGATCGTTTCTTTGACGATCGCATTTTCGACCCCTCCGCTCCGGTGTGATGAAAAAAAAGGCAACACACCAGAGCGGACGCCGCAATGCAGCAAAATCTTCCGACATACCCCGAAACCCCCTTGCTGCACCGCCCGATTCCCCCGCATGTTGATACCGAAGACGAAACAAGGGCGTTCCGTCTTACGAAATTTCCCGAAGGACCGGGTTTCCTGAGCAAAGCCGCTCGACCCTCTGCAAACGCAGAGTGTGTCAGCGGCTTTTTTGTTGTTCCGCCTAGCGGACCCCACGAACGAGGACAGACAGAATGAAACGTATCGCCTCCATCCTGGTCGCCACCACCATGCTGGTGACCCCTGCAGCTGCAGAGATGTTGACCGTCGAGAAAGACGAGCTGAAGTTCGGCTTCATCAAGCTGACCGACATGGCGCCGCTGGCCGTCGCCTATGAAAAAGGATATTTCGAGGACGAAGGCCTGTTCGTCACCCTCGAAGCGCAAGCCAACTGGAAAGTGCTGCTGGACGGCGTGATCTCGGGCACCCTGGACGGCGCACACATGCTGGCCGGCCAACCGCTGGCAGCGACCATCGGCTTCGGCACCGAGGCCCACATCATCACCCCCTTTTCGATGGACCTGAACGGCAACGGCATCACCGTGTCGAACCAGATCTGGGAAGAGATGAAGCCCTATGTTGCAATGGGCGTGGACGGCAAGCCGATGCACCCGATCCCCGCATCGGCCCTGAAGCCGGTGGTCGAGAAATACAAGTCCGAGGGCAAGCCCTTCAACATGGGCATGGTGTTCCCGGTGTCCACCCACAACTACGAACTGCGCTACTGGCTGGCCGCGGGCGGCCTGCAGCCGGGCTACTACTCGCCCGAGAACGTGACCGGCCAGATCGGCGCCGATGTGCTGTTGTCGGTGACCCCGCCGCCGCAAATGCCCGCCACCCTGGAAGCCGGCACCATCTACGGCTACTGCGTGGGTGAGCCGTGGAACCAGGCCGCCGTCTTCAAAGGCATCGGCGTTCCGGTCATCACCGACTACGAGCTGTGGAAGAACAACCCGGAAAAAGTGTTCGGTCTGAGCGCCAAGTTCCAGGAAGAGAACCCCAACACCACCATCGCCATCACCAAGGCCCTGATCCGCGCCGCGATCTGGCTGGATGAGAACGACAACGCCAACCGTCCGGAAGCCGTGGAAATCCTGTCGCGTCCGGAATATGTCGGCGCCGATGCCGAGGTGATCGCCAACTCGATGACCGGCACGTTCGAATACGAAAAAGGCGACAAGCGCGAAGTTCCCGACTTCAACGTGTTCTTCCGCTACAACGCGACCTACCCCTACTACTCGGACGCCGTGTGGTACCTGACGCAGATGCGCCGCTGGGGCCAGATCGCCGAAGCCAAGCCGGATAGCTGGTACGACGAAGTCGCCAAGTCAGTCTACAAGCCGGAAATCTACCTTGCCGCCGCCAAGAGCCTGATCGACGACGGCCTGGCCACCGAAGACATGTTTGACTTTGCCACCGACGGCTACAAGGCGCCGACCCCCGGTTCGGATGTCATCGACGGCATCGGCTACGACGGCAAGCAGCCCAACGCCTACCTGGAAAGCCTGCCGATCGGCCTGAAAGGCAGCCAGGTTGTCGAAGGCAACCAGGTCAAGGGCTAAGCCCCGCGGGCCGGGCGCCGCTCTGCCGCCCGGCCCCTCCTCAAACACACGCGAACCCGCAGGATCAGACACATGACCGCTATTGACCCGCACACCCTGTCCGAGGCCGACAAGGCCGCCGAGAAGGAAGCCCGCCGCGCCCGGATGTTCACCCGCATCAACAAGATGGACGCCTGGTTCAAGGTGCTGGGCCTGGCCTGGATCACCCCGATCCTGAAAGCCTCTGCCGGCGACAACCCCAAGACCCAGGCCAAGGAAATCTGGCAACTGCTGGGGGTTCCCCTGCTGGCCATCGCGGCCTTCCTGCTGATGTGGGGCACGCTGGCGCCGAAGGTGCAGACCTCGCTGGGCGCAATCCCCGGCCCGGCCGAAGTGTGGGAACAGGTCATCAACCTGAACGCCGACCACGTCCGCGAGAAAAAGAAAGAAGCCGCCTTCTACGATCGTCAGGACGAGCGGAACGCCAAGCTGATCGCCTCGGGCCAGGCCGATAAGGTCAAAGAGCGCGACTATACCGGCAAACCGACCTATTACATGCAGATCTGGACCTCGATCAAAACCGTGTTCTTCGGGTTCCTGGTCGCCACGCTGGTCGCGGTTCCCGTGGGCATCGCCGCGGGTCTGTCGAAGACCGCGAATGCCGCCGTCAACCCGATCGTGCAGATCTTCAAGCCCGTCTCGCCGCTGGCCTGGCTGCCCATCGTGACCATGGTCGTCTCGGCGGTCTACACCACCAATGACGGGTTCTTTTCCAAGTCCTTCCTGATCTCGGCCATCACCGTGACGCTGTGTTCGCTGTGGCCGACGCTGATCAACACCGCACTGGGTGTGGCCTCGATCGACAAAGATCTGGTCGCCGTGTCCAAGGTTCTGAAAATGGGCACCTGGACCAAGATCACCAAGCTGGTGCTGCCCTCGGCTCTGCCGCTGATCTTCACCGGTCTGCGTCTGTCGCTGGGTGTGGGCTGGATGGTGCTGATCGCCGCCGAGATGCTGGCGCAGAACCCTGGCCTGGGCAAGTTCGTCTGGGATGAGTTCCAGAACGGGTCGTCGCAGTCGCTGGCCAAGATCATGGTGGCCGTGTTCACCATTGGGATCATCGGCTTCCTGCTGGACCGCGTGATGTACGCCCTGCAGTCGCTCTTCACCTTCTCCAACAACCGGTGAGCGCCATGTCCGTGATTTCCTTCAAGAACGTCTACAAGAGCTTTGGCGAGGGCACCCATGCCCACGCCGTCCTGAAGAACATCAACCTTGAGGTGGAAGAAGGCGAATTCCTGGTCCTGCTGGGCTTCTCCGGCACCGGCAAGACCACGCTGATCAACCTGATGGCCGGCCTTGATTTCCCGACCAAGGGCAAGGTCTCGTTCAAGGGCGACCAGATCGAAGGCCCCGGCCCGGAACGCGGCGTGATCTTCCAGAACTACTCGCTGATGCCGTGGCTGACGGTGAACGGTAATGTGGGTCTGGCGGTGGACACGATCTTTCCGGATCTGTCCAAGGCCGAAAAGGCCGAGAAGGTCAGCAAATACGTCAAGATGGTGGGGCTTGGCCACGCCACGCACCGCCGCCCAGCGGAACTGTCCGGCGGGATGCGTCAACGGGTGAACGTCGCCCGTGCGCTGGCGATGAACCCCGAAGTGCTGCTGCTGGACGAACCGCTGTCCGCGCTGGACGCGCTGACCCGCGCCAACCTGGCCGACGAGATCGAGCATATCTGGGAAGCCGACAAGAAGACCTGCATCCTGATCACCAATGACGTGGACGAGGCCATCATCCTGGCCGACCGCATCATCGCGCT
This sequence comes from Thalassobius vesicularis, assembly GCF_004799325.1. Lineage (GTDB taxonomy): Bacteria > Pseudomonadota > Alphaproteobacteria > Rhodobacterales > Rhodobacteraceae > Thalassobius > Thalassobius vesicularis. The sequence continues at coordinate 106,388 of NZ_SSMD01000007.1, read as the reverse complement.
GAACCCCGATGGAACGCTGGGCGAGCAGTTCACCGTCGACATCCCCCGCCCCCGTGATCGCGGCGAGATGAACCACCACGAGGGCTTCAAGAAGCTGCGCGCCGAGGTGACCAACTACCTGATGGATGTCGGCATCGAGGCTAAGGCCGAAGGCGTCCGCCTGCTGCCGAACGTGCGTCCGATCCACGACACCGCGCCCGAGGTGGACCCGAACCTGCCATCGGCCGTGGCCGAGGCCCAGAAGGGCATGATCGACCGCAACTTCCTGGATTTCTCGCAGCTCTACAAGATCTACCCGACGCCCAAGGGCCCGCTGACCGTGGTCGAGGACTTCAACCTGAAACTCAACCGCGGCGAGTTCATCTCTCTGATCGGCCACTCGGGCTGCGGTAAATCCACCGTGCTGACGATGGCCGCCGGTCTGAACTCGATCTCCAAGGGCGTGATCAAACTCGACGGTCGCTCGGTTGAAGGTGCTGACCCCGAACGCGCCGTGGTGTTCCAGTCGCCCAACCTGTTCCCCTGGCTGACCGCGCGTGAAAACTGCGCCATCGGCGTCGACAAGGTCTATCCCAAGGCCAGCGTGGCCGAGCGTCAGGACGTGGTCGAATACTATCTGGAACGCGTTGGCATGGCCGATGCGATGGACCGCCCCGCGAACTCCATGTCGAACGGCATGAAACAGCGCGTCGGCATCGCCCGCGCCTTTGCCCTGTCGCCCAAGCTGCTGCTGCTGGACGAACCCTTTGGCATGCTGGACAGCCTGACCCGTTGGGAACTGCAAGAAGTGCTGATGGAAGTCTGGGACCGCACCAAGGTTACCGCGATCTGCGTCACCCATGACGTGGACGAGGCGATCCTGCTGGCCGACCGCGTGGTGATGATGACGAACGGCCCACAGGCCACCATCGGCAAGATCGTCGATGTGAACCTGCCCCGTCCGCGCACCCGCAAGGCCCTGCTGGAGCATCCGGATTACTACGCTTACCGCCAGGAAGTGCTGGATTTCCTTGAGGAATACGAGCACGGCGCCAAGCCGAAAGCCCCGGCAAAACCCAAAGCCATCGCAGCGGAGTAAGGTCGAATGTCGCGCAACCTTGTCGTGATCGGAGCAGGCATGGCCTCGGGGCGGGCGCTGGAGCATCTCCTTCAGGTCAACCCCGGCGCCTATGACGTCACCCTGTTCAACGCCGAGCCGCGCGGCAATTACAACCGCCTGATGCTGTCGCCCGTTCTGGCCGGCGAAAAGACATACGAACAGATCGTCACCCATGATGCCGACTGGTACGCGGCGCATGGCGTCACCTGCCGCTTTGGCGAAAAGGTTCTGCGCATCGACCGCGCCCGCAAGGTCGTGATCGGCGAGAACGGCGAGGTGCCCTATGACAAGCTGCTGCTGGGCATGGGCTCGACCCCGTTCATGATCCCCCTGCCCGGCCGCGATCTGGGCGGCGTGATCGCCTATCGCGACCTCGAAGACACCCAGCGCATGATCGACCTGGGCCTGAAACCCGGTGCCAAGGCCGTTGTCATCGGCGGCGGTCTGCTGGGGCTGGAGGCTGCGGCCGGCATGAAAGCCCGCGGCGTGGACGTCACCGTTGTCCACATCATGGGCCACCTGATGGAGCGTCAGTTGGACCCCGCCGCAGGCTTCCTGCTGCGCAAGGCGCTGGTGGATCGTGGGATCAAGGTGATGTGCTCGGCCAACTCGCAGGAAATCGTGGGCGAAAACGGCCACGTCACCGCCCTGCGTCTGGCCGACGGCACCGAACTGCCCTGCGATCTGCTGGTCATGGCCGTGGGCATCCGCCCCGCGACCAAACTGGGTGCCGAGGCGGGCCTGACCGTCAATCGCGGCATCGTGGTGGATGATCACATGGTGACCTCGGACCCCGACATCCTGGCCGTAGGTGAATGCGTCGAACATGACGGCGCGCTCTTTGGGCTGGTGGCCCCGCTCTACGATCAGGCCAACGTCGTCGCCCAGACCCTGCTGGGCCAAGAGGCACGCTTTGTGAACAAGGAAGTCTCGACCAAGCTGAAGGTCACCGGCTGCGATCTGTTCAGCGCGGGCGACTTCGCCGATGGCGAGGACCGCGAGGACATCGTTCTGCACGACGCCGCCGCCGGATCCTACAAACGCCTGATCCTGAAGGACGACCGCCTGATCGGTGCGGTGATGTATGGCGACACCGCCGATGGTGGCTGGTTCTACAACCTGATCCGCGATGGCGCCGATGTCAGCGCGATGCGCGACATGCTGATCTTTGGCCCCGGCTACCAAGCCAGCACTCCGGCCGAGCCTTACGGCGGCCTGTGCAGCCTGACCGGCTAAGGCCCTGACGAACACTTCCCCTCCGGTGCGCCGGTGGGGACCCGCCCAAGGGGATTGAGAATGAAGAACCTCCAGTTTGCGCCCGCCTCCACCTGCAAGACCACCTGCCCCTATTGCGGCGTCGGCTGCGGTGTGCTGGTCAGCCCCGAAAAGACCGGCGGCATCAAGGTCAAGGCCGACCCCGATCACCCGGCAAACCTGGGCCGTTTGTGCTCCAAGGGGACCGCGCTGGCCGAGACGATCTGGCTGGACGATCGCCTGCTGCACCCGCAAGTGAACGGCGCTCGCGCCAGCTGGGACGACGCGCTGGAGCTGGTCGCGCAACGCTTCAAGGGCACCATCGCCGAGCACGGCCCCGACAGCGTCGCCTTCTACGTCTCGGGCCAACTGCTGACCGAGGATTATTACGTCGCCAACAAGCTGATGAAGGGCTTCATCGGCTCGGCCAATATCGACACGAACTCTCGCCTGTGCATGGCGTCCTCGGTCGCGGGACATAAGCGCGCCTTTGGCACCGATACTGTGCCGGGCCAGTATACCGATCTGGAACAGGCCGATCTGGTCGTGCTGACCGGCTCGAACCTGGCGTGGTGCCACCCGGTGCTGTACCAACGCATCGTCGCGGCCAAGAAGGCCAATCCAAAGATGAAGGTCGTCAACATCGACCCGCGCCGCACCGCGACCTCGGACATTGCTGACCTGCATCTGGCCATCGCGCCGGGCGGCGACGCGGCCCTGTTCAACCGCCTGCTGGTCGAGATCCACGAACAAGGCGCGGTCGACAGCAGCTTTGTCGGCCAGCATGTGGACGGCTTCGACGACGCGGTGAATGCCGCCAGCAGCTGCGACAGCACCGTCACCGGCCTGAGCGAGGCCGACATCCGCGCCTTCTGCAACATGTGGATCGGCACGGAAAAGGTCGTCACCGTCTATTCGCAGGGCGTGAACCAGTCCAGCGCGGGCTCGGACAAGGTGAACGCGATCCTCAACTGCCACCTGGCCACGGGCCGCATCGGTCAGCCCGGCATGGGGCCGTTCTCGGTCACTGGCCAGCCCAACGCGATGGGCGGGCGCGAGGTGGGCGGCCTGGCCAACATGCTGGCCTGCCATCTGGACCTGGAAAACGCCGAGCACCGCAGCGCCGTCAAAACCTTCTGGGCCGCGCCAGATATGCCCGAGGCCGCAGGGCTGAAGGCCGTGGACATGTTCAATGCCGTCGCCGAAGGCCGGATCAAGGCGATCTGGATCATGTGCACCAACCCGGTCGTGTCGATGCCCGACGCCGACGCCGTCAAGGCCGCGCTGGAGGGATGCGATTTCGTCGTCGTCAGTGATCTGACCGCCGACACCGACACCGCCAAGCTGGCCCATGTCGTGCTGCCCGCAACCGGCTGGGGAGAGAAGGACGGCACCGTCACCAATTCCGAACGCTGCATCTCGCGCCAGCGCGGCTTCCTGCCCGCCCCCGGCGAGGCGCGGCATGACTGGGATATCATGTCCGACGTGGGCCGCCGCATGGGCTGGCACGACGCCTTCGACTACCAGTCCCCGGCCGAGATTTTCCGTGAATACGCCGTGTTGTCGGGCATCGCCGGTCAGTTGGGCCGCGACTTCGACATTTCGGGCCTCAGCGATCTGGGCGACGACGCTTATGACAGCCTTGAGCCGCTGCACTGGCCGGTCACCGCGATCCGTGCGGGCGGGCGCTTCTTTGGCGACGGGCGGTTCTTTACCCCCTCGGGCAAGGCGCGGATGCTGCCGATCCACTTCCGGACCCCGCAATCGCACCCCTCGGCGCAGTACCCGTTCCGCCTGAACACCGGCCGCGTGCGCGATCACTGGCACACCATGACCCGCTCCGCCAAATCGTCGCGCCTGTCGCAGCACCTGGCCGAGCCGTATCTTGAGATTCACCCCAGCGACGCCACCCGTTTGGGCATCGCCCCGGCGGACATCGTGCGCGTCACCAGCCCGCAAGGCGCCTCTCTGCTGCGGGCGCTGGTCACGGATCGTGTTCATGCGGGACAAGTCTTTGCGCCGATGCACTGGACCGCGCAATACGCCTCGGCCGGGCGCGTCGATACGCTGGTGGCGGCACATACCGATCCGGTCTCGGGTCAGCCGGAATCCAAAGCCTCGGTCGTGAATGTCGAGAAATTTCAGGCCAAATGGTACGGGTTCGCCGTCTCTCTGGCCAAGCCGCGCGCCGACACCGCCTATTGGGCGCAGGCCCGCAGCGGTGACGGATGGCGCATCGAACTGGCCGCCACCGACACCCCCGAGGATTGGGAAACCTACGCCCGCACCCTGCTGAACGCCCCCGAGGCACAGGCCCAGATCGTGCAAGACCCGAAACGCGGCGGCGCGCGCATTGCCTTCGTGCAGGATGGCCGCCTGATTGGTGCGCTTTTCGTGGCCGCTGAACCCGTGCAGGTCGCTCGCAACCACATGGCCCATATGCTGGGCAACGTGGCCGAGGATGCTCTGGCCGGTCGTCCATCCGCCGATCGCCCCGACCCCGGCGCCACGATCTGCGCCTGCTTCGATGTCGGGGTGAACACTATTCTGGCCGCGATCGCCGAGCAGAAACTGGTCTCGGTCGAGCAGATCGGAGCGGCCCTGAACGCAGGTACGAACTGCGGGTCGTGCCGGCCCGAATTGGCCGCCCTGCTGGCCGCCAGCCACGTGCAACAAGCGGCAGAATAACATCGCCCCTCTCGCAGCTTTGTGAGGGGGGCGGCCCACAAGCCCATAGCCTGACACGAACAAAGCCGTTACATTCCGGGGACTGAATAAATCCGAAGGCCCCGCCATGCAGACGCAAATCCCGCTGACCCGTGACCTCGTCCTGATCGGAGGCGGCCATACCCACGCACTAGTGCTGCTGAAATGGGGCATGCGCCCGCTGCCCGGCACCCGTGTCACGGTCATCAACCCGGCGCCCACTGCTCCTTATTCGGGGATGCTGCCGGGCCATATCGCAGGCCATTACACACGCGATGAGCTTGAAATCGACCTGATCCGCCTGGCCCGTTTTGCCGGTGCCCGCGTGATCCTGGGCCGCGCGGTCGGCCTGGACCCCGAGGCACGGACAGTGACCCTTCAGGACGGGCGCGTGATTGCCTATGACGTCGCATCGCTCGACATCGGGATCACCTCGGAACTGCCGCAAATCCCCGGCTTTGCCGAGCACGCGATTGGGGCCAAACCCCTTGATATCTATGCTGAAACCTGGGCCGATTATCTGGAGGCCGCCCGCCAGACCGGCCACGCGGAACCGGTCGCCGTCATCGGCGGCGGCGTCGCTGGCGTCGAACTGGCGATGGCCATGGCCCATGCCTTGATCAAGGCGACGGGCAAAGCGGACGTCACGCTGCTGGAAGCGAATGCAGAGATCCTCTCAGCCGATCCGAAACCGCGGTCGCAGCTACGTAAAGCACTTGAAGTTTGCGGCGTAACCATACGCAATAATGCAACTATTTCCGAAATCACCCAAGAGGGACCGCGCCTCTCCACCGGCGACATCATCCCCGCCGGATTGACGATCGGCGTCGCCGGCGCGTTGCCGCAATCCTGGTTGGAACGGACAGGCCTGACCCTGACCGAGGGCTTCGTCAATGTGAACAAGTCCCTGCAAGTATCTGGATACGATACACTTTTTGCCGCCGGGGATTGCGCCCACCTGACCCATGCCCCGCGCCCGAAGGCCGGGGTCTATGCCGTTCGCGCAGCGCCAGTGCTCTTCGACAATTTGCGCGCAAAACTGGTCGGCCTTCCGTTGCGCGCGTTCCACCCGCAAAAGGACTATCTGAAGCTGATCTCGCTCGGGCAAAAATCCGCCCTGGCCGAGAAATGGGGACGCATCTGGCAAGGCCCCTGGCTGTGGCGGCTGAAAAATCGCATCGACCAGAAATTCATGAATATGTTCAATAACTTACCGCAAATGCCTCATGCGGACCTGCCCCCCGTTCTCACGCTCGGCGTCGCGCAGGAACTGGGCGACGGGCAACCGATTTGCGGGGGATGCGGCTCGAAAGTCGGGGCCGGAACGCTGTCCGGCGCGCTTGAAACCTTGCCGCAATCGCAGCGCGCCGACGTGGTGACCGGGCGTGGGGACGACGCCGCCGTTCTGAAAATAGGTGAGCATTTTCAGGTTATTACGACCGATCACCTCAAATCCTTTACCGAAGATCCGGCGCTGATGGCGCAGATTACAGCCGTGCATGCGCTGGGGGATATCTGGTCGATGGGGGCGCAGCCTCAGGCGGTGCTGGCAACGGTGATCCTGCCGCGCATGTCGCAGTCGCTGCAGGCGCGGACAATGGCCGAAATCATGGGCGCGGCCAGCCAGGTCTTTGCCCAGACCGGGGCCGAGATCGTCGGGGGGCATTCGACCCAAGGCACTGAAATGACTATAGGATTCACGATCACGGGACTGGCAGATCGGCCGATCACCCACGCAGGGGCGCGGGTTGGGGATGTGTTGATCCTGACGCGGGCGATTGGGACGGGAGTTTTGCTGGCGGCGGAGATGCAGGGCAAGGCGAACGGGCGACACGTCGCAAAAATGCTGGCCGCGATGGCGCAACCGCAGGACAGAGCGGCGGAAATCCTCAAGGATTCCAATGCAATGACGGATGTGACGGGGTTCGGACTGGCCGGTCACTTGCAGGCGATTTGCCGCAGCTCGGACGTAGGGGCCGAGTTGGTGCTGGACCAAATCCCGGTCTACGAGGGCGCCGTTGAGATGTCAGAAGTTGGCGTAAAATCAACGATTTACGACTCGAACCTGATGCACTCTCCGGTCGAAAATGCGGCGGGATCGAAAGCGAAATTGCTGCATGATCCGCAGACCGCGGGCGGATTGCTGGCCGCCGTGCCATCCGAGAAGGCCGACGAAATTCTGTCGCAACTTCAAGAGCTTGGCCTGCCCGCCGCCATCATTGGCCGGATCATCGACGGCCCGCCGATCCTGCGTTGCGTGTGACGGGGCGCGGGGGTCACCAAGGGTTAACCGGCGAAATTGTAAGATTCTCGGCAGTTATTGTACGTCGCCTGCGACGGTGACGATGCGGGCGGCCGCATCCCCAAGGGCGGCATCGTCCAGACCCGGCAGATCGACCTCGGCCAGCGGGGCGGTCACGCGGCGAGAGGAGCGGCGGTAGGTCGGATCGTAATGCTTTTCGACCAGCTCGGCGGCGAGCTGCTCCAACTGACCAGCGCGGGCCATCGCGCGCCAGGCGTCGGACTGATCATGCCCGTGGAACCGCGCCAGAACGGCGAGCTTCTCGTCCAGACCCTCGGCATCCTCGATCACCTCGGAATAGGTACGCACGAGGTAGCGGGCGCGCACGTCGAGCGGGGCCTGCACGCGGACATGATCGGCGCGCAGCATCGCCTGCCACAGGGTCGGCGGCACGATGCGGGTGCCGATCTTGTTGCTTTCCGCCTCAATGAACACCGGGCGGGTCGGGTCCATCGCGGCCAGCGCCATCGCCACGCGGGATTCGAAGGTCTTTTGCGAGGGCTGCCCGCCCGGCATCCCGCCCAGCAAGGAACCGCGATGCTGCGCGATACCTTCGAGGTCCAGCACCTGCTGGCCTTGCTGCGCCAGATGCGTCAGCAGGCGGGTCTTGGCAGTGCCGGTGCCGCCGTCGATCAGGATGACGCGGGGCGCGACCGGGGTTTCGTACATCGCCTGCACGACCAGACGGCGGAAGGATTTGTAGCCCCCGTCGATCAGCCCTACGCGCCAGCCGATCTGCGCCAGGATCGACGCGAAAGAACCAGAGCGCTGCCCGCCGCGCCAGCAATAGACCAGCGGACGCCAGCGATAGGGCCGATCCGCCAGCGGCCCCTGAAGATGCGCGGCGGCATTGCGCGCGACCAGCGCCGCGCCGACCTTGCGCGCCAGAAAGGGATCCTGCTGCACGTAGATGGTGCCGACGGTTGCGCGCTCTTCATCCGACAGAACGGGCAGAGAGATGGCGCCGGGGACGTGATCCTCGGCGTATTCGGCGGGGGCGCGCACGTCGATGATTTCGTCAAAGGGCAGCGCGGTCAGGTCGGTCAGGCTGGTCAGCGTGTGTTTCATGACAGATGCATAGCGCAGCCCCCGCCCCTGCGCCAGATGCCGGAAATTCAGGCAGGGCGCGGGGTGACGTTGGGAAATATTTAACTTAGCAAAAGACTCGGGTTGACTATTCTGACTATTTTGGTCAGTTAAATCCCATGTCCAGCCAACCGCGCGTGCGGCCAGCCCGATCCAACCGATCACACAGGAATGCCCGAGATGAGAAACGCGCGCACCCAAAGGGCCGGACATGCCCCGCTGACCAGCGGACCGGCCGATGACCAACTGACCCTTCGCAGCATGATGAGCGAGGCAGGACTGACCGGAGGTATCTGGCTGGACTGGATCCTGGACCGGATCGAAACCCCGGAGGCAGGCCAATGACCGACATGCGACTGACCCGCGACGGCGCCACCGAAGTGCCCGGCCCGCTGGGCGAGGGCTTCCCTGTGCATCACGCGCAGGATCTGACGCGCGGCGGCACACAGGCGCGCATCGTGCTGGGCGATCAGGTCTACAGCCTGCGCATCACCCGCGCGGGCAAGCTGATCCTGACGAAATAACCACCAAATAACAGACCAAGGGACACAAAGATGAAACGCAGTTTGCTGGCGCCTGCCGCCGTAATGCTGAGCTTTGGCGGCGCGCAGGCCGATACTGGCGCCGTACTGACCACCTATGCCGATATCGCGCAGGCCACGTTCGAGGACAGCCTGACCACCGCGCAGGCGCTGCAACAGGCGGTGGCTGCGCTGGTCGCGGCCCCCTCGGACGCGGCGCTGGAAAACGCCCGTCTGGCGTGGAAGGCCGCGCGCGTGCCCTATCAGCAGTCCGAGGTGTTCCGGTTCGGCAATGCCATCGTCGACGACTGGGAAGGCAAGGTGAACGCATGGCCGCTGGACGAGGGGCTGATCGACTATGTCGACGAGGGCACCTATGTCGGCCCCACGGATGAGAACGAATATGCGGCGCTGAACGTCGTGGCCAACCCGGTGTTCCAGCTGGGTGGTGCGCAGGTGGATGCAACGCAGATCACCCCGGCCCTGCTGGAAACCGCCCTGCAAGAGGCGGACGGGATCGAAACCAACGTCGCCACCGGCTATCACGCGATCGAGTTCATGCTTTGGGGGCAGGATCTGAACGGCACCGGCCCGGGCGCGGGCGCGCGTCCGTGGACGGATTATGCCTCCGGCGAGGCCTGTACCAACGGCAATTGCGACCGGCGCGCGGCCTATCTGGTGGCGGCGACGGACCTGCTGGTCAGCGATCTGGCCTGGATGGTGGCGCAATGGCAACCCGGTGGCGCCGCGCGTGCGGCCGCGACCGAGGGCGGCCTGTCCACGATCCTGACCGGGATGGGCAGCCTGTCCTACGGCGAGCTGGCGGGCGAACGGATGCGTCTGGGCCTGCTGCTGAACGACCCCGAAGAAGAGCAGGATTGCTTCTCGGACAACACCCACAACAGCCATTTCTATGACGGCGTGGGCATTCGGAATGTCTATGTCGGGGCGTATACGCGGGTCGATGGCTCGGTTGTCAGCGGGCCGTCGCTGGCCGATCTGGTCGCTGCCACCGATGCCACGCTGAACGCCGAGCTGGTGGGCAAGCTGGACACGACCGTCGCCGCCCTGGGCGAGATGAAGGCCGCCGCAGATGCCGGATTCGCCTATGATCAGATGCTGGGCCGGGGCGATGCGCGCGGCGAGGCGCTGATCATGGCGGGCGTGAACGGGCTGGTCGACCAGACCAAATCCATTGAACGCGTCGTCGCAGCCCTGGGCCTGGACCAGCTGGAGATCGAGGGCTCGGACAGTCTGGACGCCCCCGGCAAGGTGGCCGAGTAAGCGCAATGACGCGCCGGACGGACACGATGCGCCCCGTTGGATTGGCCGTGCTTTGCGCGGCCAGTCTGGCGTTCGGGCCTGCTGCGGCGGATGAGACGGCCCCGGCTGGGGCGGCGACGTTGCGCCGCGCGGTGCCGGTGGGCGAGGTGTTCAGCCAGCCGCGGACGGGCATGGATGCCGCCGCGCGGATGGAGTTCGTGCTGGGCAAGGCGATGTTCGACAAGCTGTGGGTGGCGTCTCCGTCCTCGACCAAGGCGTCGGACGGGCTGGGGCCGCTGTACAACGCGCGGTCCTGCGCGCTGTGCCATCCGGGCAATGGCCGCGCCCTGGCCCCCGTCGGAGATGGGCCGCTGACGATGGGGCTGGTGCTGCGTCTGTCGGTGCCGGCTGAGGCGCAGACGGGGATCGAGGGCTATCTGGCCACCCTGCCCGACCCCACCTATGGCGCGCAGTTGCAGACCGACGCGGTGTCGGGTCTGACGCCCGAAGCCGCGCCCAGCGTGCGCTATGAGGCGCGAGCGTCCGATGGGGTGGAACTGCGGGTGCCGGAGTATGATCCCGGTGTCGCGCTGTCGGCTGAAACGATGATCAGCCCGCGCTTGGCCCCGCCGGTCATGGGGATGGGCCTGATCGCCACGATCCCCGAGGCGAACATCCGCGCCGGGGCCGACCCCGAGGATGCCGATGGCGACGGGATTTCCGGGCGCATCAATCTGGTGCCGACCGAGGCTGGTCCGCAACTGGGCCGGTTCGGGTGGAAGGCGGGGATGGCCTCTCTGCCAGCGCAGGTTGCGGATGCGTTTTCGCACGATATCGGGGTTTCCAGCCCACTGCTGCCCGAGGGTTGGGGCGATTGCACCGAGGCGCAAGCCGCCTGCCGAGCCGCACCGCATGGCGATGGCGACGTGCGCGGCACCGAGATCGACGCAGAGGCGCTGGCGCTGACCACCGCCTATGTCGCCGGGCTGACCCTGCCCGCGCGGCCTGATCCGGCCGCCACCGCCGAGGGGCGCGATCTGTTCGCGCAGATCGGATGTGCCGCCTGTCACCGTGTCGAATGGCAGCTGCCCGGCCCGATTGGCGCGATCCGGCCGCATTCGGATTTCCTGCTGCACGACATGGGCGACGGTCTGGCCGACCACCGCCCCGAGCATCGCGCAACAGGTCGTGAGTGGCGCACCCCGCCCCTATGGGGTATTGGGAGGACAACACAGGTCTCGGGCGGGGCGTTCTTCCTGCATGACGGGCGGGCGCGCTCGCTGTCCGAGGCGATCCACTGGCATGGCGGCGAGGGGCAGAATGCCCGCGACCGGTTCGTCATGCTGTCAATCCGCGACAGGGATGCCCTGCTTGCCTATCTGGAAAGTCTGTAGATGTTGAAACCGTTGCTGACCGCCGTCCTGATTACCCTGCCCTTTGCGGGATGGGCCGAGCAGGCCTCGTCCGAGGCTGAAAAGGCCGTTCACCAGCAGATTTTGCCGGGGTTTGCGGCGCTGGCGGCCGCGTCTGCGCGGATGTCGGATGCGGCGGCGACGGATTGCGCGCCGACGTCACAGCCGCTGCGCACCGCGTGGAACGCCGCGTTCGACGACTGGATCAAGGTCAGCCACCTGCGCTTTGGCCCGACCGAGACCGAGAACCGCGCCTTTGCGCTGGCCTATTGGCCCGACAGCCGCGGCACCACGCCCAAGACGCTGAAACGGCTGATCGCCGAGCGCGACCCGATCATCACCTCGCCCGACGGGATGGAGTCGGTCTCGGTCGCGGCGCGCGGGTTTTACGCGATGGAATACGTGCTGTTCGACCCGGCCTTTCAGGGCGATGCGGGCTATGCCTGCGCGCTGACCCGCGCGCTGAGTGCCGACATTGCTGCGAAAACCGCCGGGATCGCGCGGGACTGGCGCGACAGCTATGCCGCGCTGATGATGACGCCGGGCAGCACCTATAGCCCCTACCAGACCCCGGCCGAGGTGACGCAAGAGCTGTACAAGGCGCTGGCGACGGGGCTGGAGTTCACCTCGGACGCGCGGCTGAACCGGCCGCTGGGCAGCTTTGACAAGCCCCGCCCCGGCCGCGCCGAGGCGCGTCTTTCCGGGCGCTCGCAGCGTCATGTGGTGCTGTCGCTGCAGGCGCTGAAACAGCTGGCGGTGATCCTGTCCGAAGGCGATCAGGCGCTGCAGGATGATGTCAGCCAGGCCTTTGACACCGCGATCAGCCAGGCCGAGGCGCTGGACGATCCGATCTTTGCCGGGGTCGAGGACCCGCAGAAACGCCTGAAGATCGAGATCCTGCAACAGACGGTCAAGCTGATCCGCGAACAACAACTGGCCAATATCGGCAACAAACTGGGCGTGGCCGCTGGCTTCAACGCCCTTGACGGAGATTGACATGACCACTCGACGCGGGTTTCTGGCCGGGTTGCTGGCCAGCGGGTTGGCCGGACAGGCCAGCTGGGCCGATCTGGGCGCGCCCAAATTCCTGGCAGCGGCCAAGAAGGGCGAGACCTACCTGATTTGCGGCCTCAGCGAGGCGGGCGAGACGTTGTTTTCCGTCCCGATGCCGGGACGCGGGCACGGCGCAGCGGCGCATCCCGAAAAGGCCGAGATCGTCGCCCTGGCGCGCCGTCCCGGCACCTTTGCCGAGGTGATCGACGTCGCCACCGGCCAGCGCAAGGCGGAACTGACCAGCCCGGCGGGGCGGCATTTCGTGGGGCACGGGGTGTTTTCGTCGGACGGGACGCTGCTGCTGACCCCCGAGAACGACTTTGACGCCGGGCGCGGCGTGATCGGCGTCTGGGACCGGCGGCAGGGATACAAGCGTGTGGGCGAGTTTGCCTCGGGCGGGGTCGGGCCGCATGACATGCTGCGCCTGCCGGGCAGCGACCTGTTCGTCGTGGCCAATGGCGGGATCGAGACCCACCCGGACGCGGGCCGCGCCACGCTGAACCTGGCGACGATGCGCGCGAACCTGGCGCTGGTGGACCTGAGCGGCGCGCTGCTGGAAGTGACCGAGTTGGACATCGACCTGCGCCTGAACTCGATCCGGCACATGGCGGTGCGGCCTGACGGGCTGGTCGGGTTCGCGATGCAATGGCAAGGCAACCCGACGGACAACCCGCCGCTGCTGGGCCTGTACCAGCCGGGTCAGGGCATGGCCCCGATCCTGGGCCAGGCCGACGAGGAGCTGCACGCCGCGATGAAGGGCTATGCGGGGTCGATCGCGTTTTCGGGGGACGGTTCGCAGGTGGCGATCTCGTCGCCGCGCGGGGGCATGGTGCAGGTGTTCGACGCGCAGACAGGCGCGTTCCTGTGGCATGTGGACGAGCCCGATGTCTGCGGGCTGAACGCAGTGCCCGGCGGGTTTCTGGCGACGGCAGGCACGGGGCGGATCACGCGGTTTGCGGACCCCGAGGTGACACTGCTGCGGCGCGACGCGCTGGCCTGGGACAATCACCTGGTCACGGTGTGACACGAGACGCGCGTTCAGGCGCGGTGAGGACACAAAAAAAAAACGCCCCCTTGCGGGGGCGTTTTCGTTTGGTTCATCAGGCCATGGATGGCAGCCAGAGCACGATCCACGGGAAGGCGATCAGCAAGCCGATCGTCACCGCATCCGCCACGAAGAACGGCGTCACACCGCGGAACACGTCCTGCACGCTCAGGTCCGGGCGCACGCCCGCCACGACAAAGCAGTTCAGGCCGATGGGCGGGGTGATCAGGCAGAACTCGGCCATTTTCACCACGAGGATGCCGAACCAGATCGCGCACATCGGACCGGACATGCCAAAGGCGCTGTCGGCGGCGCTGACGAACTCGCCCCCGTTCAGGGCCATGACGGCGGGGTAAACCACCGGCAGGGTCAGCAGCAGCATCCCGATCGCGTCCATGAACATCCCCAGCACCGCATAGGCCAGCAGGATGTAGATCAGCGTCAGCATCGGCGACTGCTCCAGCCCGGTAATCCAATTGGAGAATGCGTGCGGCAGGTCGGCAAAGCCCAGGAAGCGGACATAGATCAGCACGCCCCAGATGATGGTGAAGATCATCGCGCTCAGCTTGGCGGTTTCCAGCAGGGCGTCCTTGAACTCGGTCCAGCGCATGCCGCGATAGACCGCCATCAGGAACACCACGAAGGCCCCCAGCGCGCCGCCCTCGGTCGGGGTGCCCCAGGCATCGCCGCCGAACGGGTTGTAGATGAAGACGATGATGATGAAGACCACGAAGAAGATCGGGAACGCCGGCGGGATCGCCATGAAGCGTTGCTTCCACGTGAAGCCGGTGACGCGCGGGCCGAAGCTGGGGATGACCAGCGCCAGACCCATGATCAGGATCGCGTAAACAACGGCCGAGAACATCCCCGGCACGAAGCCCGCCAGCAGCAGCTTGCCCACGTCCTGTTCGACGATGATCGCGTAGATCACCAGGATGGCCGAGGGCGGGATCATCGAGGCCAGCGTGCCGCCAGCCGCCACGACACCAGCCGCGAACCGCTTGTCATAGCCGATTTTCAGCATCTCGGGGATGGCGATACGGGCGAACACCGCCGCCGTCGCCACCGAGGCGCCGGACACGGCGGCAAACCCCGCCGTGGCAAAGATCGTCGCCACGGCCAGACCACCGGGCAGCCAGGCGACCCAGCGTTTGGCGGCCTCGAACAGGGCCTTGGTCAGGCCCGCGTAATAGGCCAGATAGCCGATCAGGATGAAGGTCGGGATCAGCGACAGCGCCTGCGAGCTGACCTTGGCATGGGGCACCTGCCCCGCGGTTTTCACGGCGATCGTGACCGCCTTGAGGAAACGCGACGGGTCATAGCCGAACTTGTTCCAGAAAATCCAGGTCAGGCCGACCAGACCGGCAGTGCCGGCGGCAAAGGCCACGCGCATCCCCAGCAGGACGGCAACTAGCATGAACCCCGAGACCCACAGGCCGATTTCAATCGGTTCCATCAGTTGTCTCCCTTATCCAGGCTGCTGACGTGCTCGGCCTCTTCCGCGGCCTGGGCGGCGGCGGACATGACCAGCGGCACGGCGACGGGTTCGCTGAGGCCCAGTGCTACGGCGCGGGCATAGCCCCAGATCTGCAGCAGCATCCGCACGCTGAGGATCGCAAACGCCACCGGCGCCAGCAGTTTCGAGGGCCACAGCGGCAGGCCGATGTCGATGGTGCTGTCGCGGCTCCAGAGTGGCGAGCCGAAATCAAAGCTGCGGGCGAAATGTTCCCATGTGCCCCAGACCAGAAGCAGCATCAGGATCAGCGTGAAGACCGCGGTCACCAGCTCGGCCAGCCAGAGCGCGCGGCCCTGCAGTTTGCCGACCAGGATGTCCATGCGGATATGGCCGCCATCGCGCTGGGTATAGGCGATGCCGAGGAAGGCGATCAGCGGCATGGCTTGCTCGATCCAGTCCACGTAGCCGGGCAGCGGCGCGTTGAACGCGTTGCGCCCGCCGACTGAGATCACCGCCAGCACCATCAGCGCGAACACGGCAAGGCCGCTGATCAGCGCAAGAATCTTTTCAATACGGTGTAACCCGACGTCCAGACGGCTAAGCGTTGAGCCGTCCTCGAGCACAGCAGCCGAACCAGCCATGTGCTACCCCCCTTTTATGTTGATTGGTCCCCACCCAGGGACGGGGCCGCCCGCAGAAACCCTGCGGGCGGCCAGATCTGTCGCTTACTTGCGCGCAGCTTCCAGAGCCGACATGACGGTGTCATACAGCTCTTGGCCGGGGATGCCCTGACCGTCCATCTTGGCGATCCACTCGTCGCGGATCGGGTCAGCAGCGGCGGCTTTGAACTTGGCGATCTCTTCGGGCGCGTAGGTCACGGTGGTCACGCCCTTTTCAGCCAGAACGGTGTCCCACTTCTTGTAGACCTCGCCGTAGACGGCGATGTAATGCGCGATCGATTCATCGATCGAGCTGTTCAGCGCGTCACGCTCGGCATCCGACAGGGCCTCGTAGGCGTCCTTGTTCATCACCACCGGGCAGTTCACGGTGCCGGGGTTCAGGTTCGAGGACCACCAGGTGCCGATGTCGACGGTCCGGTACGCCAGGTGCGCGTGCTGCGCGAAGGCCACCGAGTCGACCACGCCGCTTTCCATCGCGTTGTAGGCTTCGGTTGCGGTCACCGAGGTCGGCACGGCGCCAACCGTCTTGAACGCCTGGCCGATGCCGCCAGTGGCGCGGACGCGCATGCCGTTCATCTTTTCCAGCGTGTCGCGCGGCTCGCCGATACCGACCAGGTTGTACTGGGGCATGGGCGACGGCATCAGCAGCATCGCGTTCCAGCGCTCCAGATCCTTGACGGCAGCGGGGTGCTTGTAGACCGCGTTCGAGACCGCGACCTCTTCGGCCAGGTTGTTCACGCCGATGAACGGCAGTTCCAGCACGGTCAGGGTCGGGTTCTTGTCGGCGTGGTAGCCCGCGCAGATCTGCGCCATTTCAAACGCGCCGATCGAGATGCCGTCCAGGTTTTCCTTGGCGTTCGACAGGCCGCCGTAAGAGATGTTCAGGGTAAAGCCGCCGTTGGTCTTGGCGGTGATCAGCTCGTTCAGCTTCTCGATATGCTCGGTGAAGGCGCGGCGCTTGCCCCAGACAGAGACGTTCCACTCGGTGGCCATGGCTTCGGTCGCAAAGCCAAAGGCCAGAGCCGCGACGGCGGCTTTGGTCATCAGGTTCTTCATTATGTCCTCCCAGTTTGCGGTATGTACCCACCGCTGACAGGGGAAAAGCTAGTACGGGAATTTGGTGATGCCAACCCTTTCGTGCAAAATGCGATTCCGCATACCGGAAAGTGGGTACAAACCCCGTGGGATTACGGTACGCGGCCGCATGGAATTTGCGGCCGCGTCAGGGATTGGTCCGTCAGACGGACAAACGCGCCCAAGAATCAGGCGGTTGCGGCCAGAAGTTGTGCGTTGCCACCGGCGGCTGTGGTGTCGATGCAGATGTGCCGCTCCAACCGGCAGCGTTGCGCCAGTCCTGCCCCCGAGGACAGCCCCACCAGAGCGCCGTCGCGCAGGGACAGCGCGCGCCGGGTGGCGGCCAGATCCTCGTCATCGGCCCAGAGGGCGACCAGGGCGATATGCTCCAGATGCTCCAGCGCGCCGCGCGGCAGCACCCCGTCCAACCCCAGCGCCGGCGGCACGCCCGGCGCGATGGCCAGAGCGGGACAGCCGTTGTCGCGGGCGATGCGGACCTGCTCGATCGCGTCCTCGGCGGTGGGGCCAAGGCACAGAACGGTGCCGCGACCGCTGACCGTCAGGCGATTCGATTCGCCGGTCGGGCCGGGCAGATCGGTGGCCGAAAGACGTTCGGTCGGTTGCTTGGCCAGCGTTTCCAGCGCGGCCTGAACCTGCGCCACCTTGACCGCCTTGCCGGGCACGAAGGGATGCGCGATGCGCGGCGACCGGGTGAAGCGCGGCAGGTAGGCCGGGCCGCCCGCCTTGGGGCCGGTGCCAGAAAGCCCTTCTCCACCAAAGGGTTGCGAGCCGACGATAGCGCCGATCTGGTTGCGGTTGACGTAAAGGTTGCCGACGCGGATACGGCTGGAGACCTGCTCGACTCGGCTGTCGATGCGGGTGTGCAGGCCAAAGGTCAGCCCGTAGCCGGTGGCGTTGACGGCATCCACCACGGCGTCGATCTGGTGCGCCTTGAAGGTGGCGACATGCAGGACCGGGCCGAAGATTTCCCGCTCCATCTCGGCGATGCCAGAGACGCGGATCACGGTCGGCGCGATGAAGTGGCCGGTGTCAGGGGCGGTCAACTCTTTCAGCACGGCGCCACGTTCGCGAGCCTGCGCAATGTAGGCAGCGAAATCGGCCTGCGCGCGGGCATCGATGACGGGGCCGACATCGGTGGTGTGATGCCACGGATCGCCCAGAACCAGCTGATCCATCGCGCCGTACAGCATGGTCAGCAGGCTGTCGGCGATATCCTCTTGCACATAGAGACACCGCAAGGCCGAGCACCGCTGCCCCGCCGACTGGAAGGCCGAGGCCACGATGTCGCGCACGGCCTGTTCGGGCAGCGCGGTGGAATCGACGATCATGGCGTTCAGCCCGCCGGTTTCCGCGATCAGCACCGCATCGGCCGGCGTGCCCGTCGCCATCGTGCGCTGGATGCGCTGCGCCGTGGCGGTCGAGCCGGTGAAACAGACGCCATTGACCTGCGGGCTGCCAGTCAGGACGGGGCCAAGAGCCCCGCCCTGCCCCGGCAACAGCTGCAGAGCCGCAAAGGGAACTCCGGCTTCGTGCAGCAGCTGGGTGGCGCGATGAGCGATCAGACTGGTGGATTCCGCAGGCTTGGCCAGCACGCCATTGCCCGAGGCAAGCGCCGCCGCGATCTGGCCGGTGAAGATCGCCAGAGGGAAGTTCCAGGGCGAAATGCAGGTGAACACGCCGCGCGCCTGGTTGGTCAGATGATGGGCCTGGGCCGCGTAATAGCGCAGGAAATCAACCGCTTCGCGCAGCTCGGCAATGGCGTCATTCGGGGTCTTGCCGGCCTCGCGGGCCAGCAGGGCGAACAGCTCTCCGAAATGCGCCTCGTAGAGGTCGGCAGCGGCGTTCAGGATCGCGGCACGTTCGGTCACGGGCGCGCTCCATACGGTGGCGTCCTGCAACGCGCGGGCGGCGTGATCGGGCGTCGCCTCGGTGATCTGGCCGACGGTGTCGGCGGGAGCGGCGGGGTTGACCACGACCCGTACCGGGCCATCGGTTGCGGGCGTCACGGTCAGCGGCGCGGCCTGCCATTGCGCGGTCTGGAAGGGGGTGCGCGCGGCCTCGATCGCGGCGAGGTCTGTCAGATCATGCAGATCCCAGCCCTGCGCATTGCCCCGTTCCGGCGCGTACAGAGCGGCCGGAGGAACCACGCCCTTCGGTGCCGTATGGGTGACGGCATCCAGCGCCTCGAACGGGTCGGCGACGACCACGGCGGGGGGCACATCCGTGTCCACGATCTGGTTCACGAAGGACGAGTTCGCGCCGTTTTCCAGCAGGCGACGCACCAGGTAGGCCAGCAGATCGCGATGCGCGCCGACGGGTGCATAGATCCGGCAGCGGGTGCCCTGATCGGCGTGCACGATGTCGTGCAGCGCTTCTCCCATCCCATGAAGACGTTGGAATTCAAAGGGTTGACCGTCCGAGAGTTCGAGGATCGTGGCGACGGTATGGGCGTTGTGCGTGGCGAATTGCGGGTAGATGCGGTCGGTCATGCCCAGCAGTTTCGTGGCGCAGCACAGATAGGCCACGTCGGTCGCCTGCTTGCGGGTGTAGACCGGAAAGCCGTCCAGACCCTGCACCTGAGCGCGCTTGATCTCGGTGTCCCAATAGGCGCCTTTGACCAGACGGACCATGATTTTGCGGTCCAGACGGGCGGCCAAGGCGTAAAGCCAGTCGATGGCGTATGGTGCGCGCTTGCCGTAGGCCTGCACGACCACGCCGAAGCCGTCCCAACCGGCCAGGCGGGGATCGGCCAGAACGGATTCGATCACGTCCAGCGACAGGTCCAGGCGGTCGGCCTCCTCGGCGTCGATGTTCAGGCCCATCCCGGCCTCTTTGGCGGCCAGCGCCAGCGCCAGCGTGGCGGCGGTCAACTCGCTCATGACGCGGGCGTGCTGGCCGACCTCATAGCGCGGATGCAGGGCCGACAGCTTGATCGAGATGCCGGGGTTGTCGCGAATGTCGTCCGAGCGCGCCTCGGCGGCCAGACGGCGGATCGCGGCCAGATAGGCGGCGTGGTACTTGACGGCGTCACGGGCGGTCAGCGCGGCCTCGCCCAGCATGTCGTAGGAAAAGGTGAAGCCCTGACGCGCGCGCGGGGCGCCACGTTTGATCGCCTCGTCAATGTCCTGCCCCAGCACGAATTGCGCGCCCAGCTCTTTCATGGCGCGGGCGACGGCGGTGCGGATGACAGGCTCGCCCACCCGTTTGATCGCGCCGTGCAGCGTGGCGGCCAGACCCGGAGTTTCGTCTTCTTTCAACACCTTACCGGTCAGCATCAACGCCCAGGTGGACGCGTTCACCAGCGAGGAGGACGAGCGCCCCAAATGGGTGCCCCATTCCGACGGCGCGATCTTGTCCTCGATCAACTCATCGATGGTGGCGCGGTCAGGCACGCGCAGCAGCGCCTCGGCCAGACACATCAGCGCGATGCCTTCCTTGGTGGACAGGCCGTATTCGGACAGGAACACCTCCATCAGGCCCGGATTGCGAGCCGAGCGGATTCGTTTCACCAGATCGACCGCGCGGGCAAAACCGGCGTCGCGCAGCGCCTCGTCCGGCGCGTGGGCACGGCGCAGCGCCTCTAGCAGGGCGGTTTCGGGCAGGTGGTGGGCCTCGCGCATCTGGGTGCGCAGATCGGTCAGGGCGGTGGTGCGGATCGGGGTCATGTCAGTCATGTCGCGCTCGGTTGTTGATGGGGTCATAATACCAGATGCGCGACAGTCAGATTTCCTGTAGAGATGCCGAATGCAGGCAATCCGCCCGAAGATTCCGAAACATGCAGGACCATGACATGCATCACCCCGACCTGAACGACGATCTGGACCGTATCGATCTGCGCATCCTCGAGGTGCTTTCGGGCGACGGCCGCATCGCCGTGACCGAGCTTGCCAAAAAGGTCGGCCTGTCCAAAAGCCCGTGCCAGGTGCGCCTGAAACGGCTGCAGGACGAGGGCTATATCCAGGGCTTCCGCGCCATCCTGAACGCCGCGAAACTGGGGTTGGAACATGTCGCCTTTGCCGAGGTCAAGCTGACCGACACCACCGAAAAGGCGCTGTCGGCCTTCAACAAGGCGGTCTTGCAGGTGCCGGAAATCGAGCAATGCCACATGATCGCGGGCTCGTTCGACTACCTGCTGAAAATCCGCACACGGGATATCCAAAGCTATCGGCGGGTGCTGGGCGAGGTGATCTCGACCCTGCCCTACGTGGGTTCGACTTCGACCCATGTGTCGATGCAATCGGTCAAGGACGAGGCGTTCTAGCGTTTCGGAAGGCGGCGCGACAACGGCAGCAGGGCAAGCACGGTCAGCGCGGCAAAGCCTGCGCCGGCCAGAAAGGTGCCTTGCGGGCCGATATATTGCCAGAGCGCGCCAGCGATGACGCTGGCGGCCAGCAGGGCCAGGCCGGTGATCAGGTTCATCATGCCAAAGGCAGTGCCGCGCAACTCGGCCGGGACGGCATCGGCGACGATGGCCGACAGCAGCCCCTGCGTGAAGCCCATGTGCAGCCCCCACAGCGCGACGCCCAGCCCGGCCCCGGCCAGGCCGGGGATCAGCGCCAGCGCCAGGTCGGCGGCGATCAGCAGGGCCATGCCCGCGCCCAGAATCGCGGCACGGCTGAGCCGGTCTGACAGCACCCCCATCGGGTAGGCGCTGAGCGCGTAGACCAAGTTCATCGCCACAAGCACCAGCGGCACCCACATCACCGGCAGGCCGCCGCTTTGGGCGCGCAGGATCAGGAATGCCTCGCTGAAGCGGGCCAGCGACATCAGGGCAGCGGTGGCGACCAGGCCCCAGTAGAGCGCGCCCAGCTGCGCCAGCTCGGCCCGGCTGAGCGGGTTGCGGACGGCGCGGCGGGCGGGCTGCACGGGCTCGTGCACGGCGAACAGGATCAGCGCCAAAGCGGCAAAGGCGGGGATGGTGGCGACCCAGAACACATGGCGGAAATTGTCGGCAAACAGCCACATCAGCGCGATGGCCAGCAGCGGGCCGAGGAAGGCACCGAACGTGTCCAGCGACTGGCGCAAGCCGAAGGCGGCGCCGCGCATGTCCGGCGGGGTGATGTCGGCGATCAGCGCGTCACGGGGGGCGCCGCGGATGCCCTTGCCCACGCGGTCGATAAACCGCGCGCCGACCAGCCAGCCAATCGTGGGGGCCAGCGGGAAGACGGGTTTGGTCAGCGCAGCCAGACCGTAGCCAAGTGCGGCCAGCCGTTTACGCTGTCCCAGCCGGTCGGACAGCGCGCCCGAGAACACCTTGGTGATGGCGGCAGTGGCCTCGGCGATGCCCTCGATCACGCCGACGGCAAGGGTGGACGCCCCCAGCCCGACCGTCAGATAGACCGGCAGCAGCGCGTGGATCATTTCCGAGGAGATGTCCATCAGCATGGACACCAGACCCAGCGCCCAGATCCCCGGCGGCAATTTGCGCCACAGGCTGCGGGACGGGTCGGCGGGGCTGGCCATATTGGCCTCCGATTGGATCAGAACGCCTTGAAGGTCAGCGTGGTCAGCGAGCGTTCAATCCCCGGAATATCCAGCAGATGGTCGTTGATGAACTTGCCCACGTCCTGATCGCTGGGGATGTAGAGTTTCATCAGCAGATCGTAATCGCCCGAGGTCGAATACAGCTCGGAATGGATTTCGCGCAGGGTGATGTCCTCGGCCACGCGATAGGTGGTGCCGGGTTTGCAACGGATCTGGACGAAAACGCAGGTGGTCATGGGGGGCCTCGTATTCCTTGGTTGCGGCCAAGCTGTCACAGGCGGTCGGGGCGCGCAAGGCGCATCAGGCTTGGACAATGACGCGGGCGCGGCCTATAAGGCGCGCGAACCCTATCGGAGAGCGACATGCGCACAGCTTTGATCAGCCGCAAGACGGCAGAGACCGAGATCACGGTGAAGGTGAACCTGGACGGCACCGGGACCTATGACAACCAGACCGGCGTGGGCTTTTTCGATCACATGCTGGACCAGTTGGCGCGGCACTCGCTGATCGATTTCGAGATCCGGGCGAAGGGCGATTACCACATCGACGACCACCACACGGTCGAAGATACCGGCATCGCGCTGGGTCAGGCGCTGGCGCAGGCCCTGGGCGACAAGAAGGGCATCCGGCGCTACGGCGAATGCCACCTGCCGATGGACGATGCGCAGGTGCGGTGCGCGCTGGACCTGTCGGGCCGGCCCTACCTGGTGTGGAATGTCGAGTTCAAGGCGCCCAAGATCGGTACCTTCGACACCGAGCTGGTGCGCGAGTTTTTCCAGGCGCTGAGCACCCACGGCGGCATCACCCTGCACGTCGATCAGCTGCACGGCTTCAACGCCCACCACGTCGCCGAGGCGGCCTTCAAGGCCGTGGCACGTGCGCTGCGCGAGGCGGTCGAAACCGACCCGCGCAAGGCGGATGCGATCCCCTCGACCAAGGGCGCGCTGTAATCCGGCGGCGCCGGAGCAAACAGGAACAGGCAAGATGACCACTGTTATTGTCGATTATGAATCGGGCAACCTGCACTCGGCCGAGAAAGCGTTCCAGCGCATGGCGGGCGAGGTCGGCGCGGGCGAGGTCATCGTGACCTCGGACCCCGAGGCGATCCGCCGCGCGGACCGTATCGTGCTGCCCGGCGACGGGGCATTCCCGGCCTGCCGCGAGGCGCTGTTCGACCATCGCGGCGTGTACGAGGCGATGGAAGAGGTGGTGATCCGTCAGGGCAACCCGTTCCTGGGCATCTGCATCGGCATGCAGATGATGGCCTCGCGCGGGTTGGAGTACCAGGAGACCCCCGGTTTCGACTGGATCGGCGGCGAAGTGGCCAAGATCACCCCGGCGGACGCGCATCTGAAGGTGCCGCATATGGGCTGGAACGATCTGGTGATCGACCACGCGCACCCGGTATTCGACGGGATCGAAAGCGGCCAGCACGCTTATTTCGTGCACTCGTACCATTTCCGGGTGGCCGATCCGGCGCACCGGCTGGCGCATGTGGATTACGCGGGCGACATCACGGCGATGGTCGGGCGCGACAACCTGCTGGGGATGCAGTTCCACCCCGAGAAAAGCCAGAAGACCGGGTTGCACCTGATCGCCAACTTCCTGCGCTGGAAGCCATAACGGGTTGGGGGCGCTGCCCCCGCCGCCCTGCGGGCGACTCCCCCGGGATATTTGGAAAAAGAAGAAGGAAAGCGCGGCGCGCGATTCGGGCCCCGGGGTGCTGATGCGCCCCGAGGCTTTGAGATCAGGCGCGCGTTACTTGACGCGGTTCCAGGTCTGCTTTTTGCAGAACGGGCCGATACAGCCCTTTACGAACAGCGTGTCGCCGTCCAGGTCCATCTTGGAGCTGTAGATCTTGTCGGTCGACGGCTGCCAGATCTTGCCGTTGCGATAGGCCTTGCCGCCCGACGGCTCCATATCCCAGACCAGCTGTTTGCCGATATTGGGCGACTTGTATTCCCCGCCCGAGTTGAAGGTGCGGCTGATCACACCGCAAATCTTGGCCCCGCAGGGCGCGATGTTGACATAGGCATAGGCGCCGTCATCGACCTGTGTCTTCCAGACGCCCTTGACCGGGTCGGCCATCGCGACAGAGGCCATGGAGAGTGCGGCCACAGCGGCCAGAGCAAGAATTTTCATTGGAATCCTCCCAGTGTTTGGAACGATCCTGCGCCGGGCAGGCGATTCCGTTCAAGTCCGACCTGAGGGAAACAGGGCGAAAGTTGCAATTCCCCGCCCATCATGCAAAAGGGCGGCGAGCACAGATACGGAAAGGCCCGACCGATGATCCTCTACCCCGCGATCGACCTGAAGGATGGCAACGCCGTGCGCCTGTACAAGGGCGACATGGGCAAGGCCACGGTCTTCAACGAAAACCCCGCCGCGCAGGCGATGGAGTTCGTCAAGGCGGGCTGCGAATGGCTGCACCTGGTCGACCTGAACGGCGCCTTCGCGGGCGAGCCGGTCAACGCCAAACCGGTCGAGGAAATCCTGGCCCAGACCAAGGTGCCCGCACAGCTGGGCGGCGGCATCCGCGACATGGCCACGATTGAACGCTGGCTATCGAAGGGGCTGCAGCGCGTCATCCTGGGCACCGTCGCCGTGGAAAACCCCGATCTGGTGCGCGAAGCCTGCCGCGCCTTCCCCGGCCATGTCGCCGTAGGGATCGACGCCCGTAACGGCATGGTCGCCACCAAGGGCTGGGCCGAGGAAACCAACGTCACCGCCACCGACCTGGCCAAGTCATTCGAGGACGCCGGCGTCGCGGCCATCATCTACACCGACATCAACCGCGACGGCGCAATGCAAGGCCCGAACGTGGCCGAAACCGCCGCACTGGCCAACGCCGTGTCAATCCCGGTGATCGCCTCGGGTGGCGTCTCCTCGCTCGATGACCTGCACGCCCTGAAGTCCTGCGGCGCCCCGCTCAACGGCGCCATCTCGGGCCGCGCGCTCTACGATGGCGCGATCGACCTGAAACAGGCGCTGGACCTGCTCAAGGCCTGATCTTCTTCTTTTTCCAAATATCCCGGGGGGTCCGGGGGGCTGCCCCCCCGGCCCTTCCTGCCTGCGAGGCGCAACCGGGTTTGACTTTGACCCACTGCCGCCCATACTGCCCCTGCGCAAACCGGAGGCGTCCATGCTGAACGACATCCTGCTGGCCTTTTTCTTCGGCATGCCCGCCATCGTCGCCGTGCTGCACGCACCGAATATGCGCGCTCCTTTGGCACGCGGATTGCTGCGCTGGGGCGGCTTGGCCGCAGTGGTCTGCGCCACCCTGACCATCCTTCCGATGCTGGCCTGCGACGGCACGATCTACGACAGCTACGCGAACTGCACCGGCGGCGCGTCCCTCACCAACCTGTTCAACACGGCACAGCCCGCAATCCTGGCCCTGGCCAAAATCTACATCCTCGCGGGCCTGCCCCTGGCGATCCTAGCCTTCGTGATCGAATGGCTGGCCCCGAAGCCGCGCCAAACCCCCTGATCGGGCATGGACGCCGCCCGGCTTTCTTGGCATAGAGGCGGCACCATCGCAGAAGGCCCCACCATGCTGAAAACCCGCATCATCCCCTGCCTGGACGTGGCTGACGGCCGCGTGGTGAAGGGCGTGAACTTCGTCGACCTGATCGACGCCGGCGACCCCGTCGAATCCGCAAAGGCCTATGACGCCGCTGGCGCGGACGAGATCTGCTTTCTCGACATCCACGCCACCCATGAAAACCGCGGCACCATGTTCGACGTGGTCAGCCGCACGGCCGAGCAATGCTACGTCCCCCTGACCGTAGGCGGCGGCGTCCGCACCGCGCAGGACGTGCGCAACCTGCTGCTGGCGGGGGCCGACAAAGTGTCGTTCAACTCGGCCGCCGTGGCCAACCCGGACGTGGTGGCCGAGGCCGCCGACCAGTTCGGCAGCCAGTGCATCGTCGTGGCGATCGACGCGAAAACCGTCTCGCCCGGCAAGTGGGAGATTTTCACCCATGGCGGCCGCAAATCCACCGGCATCGACGCCGTGGAATTCGCCCGCACCGTCGCCGCCAAGGGCGCCGGGGAAATCCTGCTGACCTCGATGGACCGCGACGGCACCCGCGCGGGCTTCAACCTGCCGCTGACCCGCGCGATCAGCGACGCGGTCGACATCCCCGTCATCGCCTCGGGCGGCGTGGGCAACCTAGATCACCTGGTCGAAGGCGTGACCGAAGGCGGCGCCAGCGCCGTTCTGGCCGCCTCGATCTTTCACTTCGGCATTTACACCATCCGCGAAGCCAAGGAACACATGGCTGCCGCGGGCATCCCGATGAGGATCGAATGACACTCGACGATCTGGCGGCGGTCATCGCCGAACGCGCCAAAGCCGACCCCGAAAGCAGCTGGACAGCCAAACTGCTGGCCAAAGGCCCGGAAAAATGCGCCGAAAAATTCGGTGAAGAGGCCGTCGAGGCCATCATCGAAGCGGTGAAGAACGACAAGGCCCGCCTCACCTCCGAAGCGGCTGACGTACTGTTCCACCTGCTGGTCATGCTGCAATCGCGTGGCGTAGCCCTGTCGGACGTGATGGCGGAGCTGGCGCGCCGACAAGGCACCTCGGGCATCGCGGAAAAAGCCGCCCGCAAATGATCCGCCACGTGGTCTTTTTCTCGGTCAAACGCCCCGAGGACACCGAGCGCGCCCGCGATGGGCTGATGCTGCTGGCGGGCATCCCGTATTCCTCGCATTTCGAGGTCGGACGCAACCTGAACACCGACCCGATCCCCGGCCCCCGCGTCGACCTGATCGTCTATGGCGAGTTCCCCGATGAGGCCGCGCTGGCGGCGTTCAAGGCGCATCCGCTTTATGAGCAATCCATCCAGATCGTCCGCCCCTTGCGGGACCAGCGCGTGGCCGCCGATTTCCTATGCTGATCCGCGGCGCGTCTGGATGCGTCGGCATTTGAGTATTTTCATCAGAAAGAAGCCAAAAAGCGGCGCGTTAAGGTTAACGGCTTCTCTTCTTCTTTTTGCAAATATCCTCGGGGGTGAGGCCGCAGGCCGAGGGGGCAGACAGCCCCCTGCCCGGTTGATACGCGATCACAGTTTCGAGGAAATCACACCGGTCGCAAAGCCGCCCATGCGCAACTCTCCGAACAGGCGCTGGTATTCGATCTTGGGGCAGCGATCCATGATCACCTCGACACCGCGCGCGCGGGCTGTTTCGGCGGCATCAAGGTTCACGACTCCGATCTGCATCCAGATGGTTTTCAGGTCTGGGAAGGTTTCCAGCGCCTCGTCGACGATGGGGCCGACATGGTCGGAGCGGCGGAAGATGTCGACCATGTCGACGCCACCCTGGATGTCTTTCAGGTGTGCGACCACGGTCTGACCGTAGAGCTTTTCGCCCGCATGGCCGGGGTTCACCGGGATCACGGTGTAGCCCTTCAGTCCCAGATAGCGTGCCACGTAGTTCGAGGGGCGCACCGGGTTCAGGGAAACGCCGACCACGGCGATCCGTTTGGTGCCGCGCAGAATCGTTTTCAGGTAATCGTCGGAATAATGCTCGCTCATGCCCTAGCGTTACCGCGCTGGGGCTGGTCTGCATAGCCTGTGCTCAAGAAAAAAGCGCCCCGGGACCAACCGGGGCGCAAGTGTCGGAACGAGGGACAGTGAATGGAGCCACGGGGGTTCCGGCCCCGCAGTCACTTACTCATGTAGGATCGCATGATCCGTTTGTAAGAGGGTGTAAAATACCTGTGAAGATCCCGTTAACACGGGCAGGTTTCCGCCGATCCCCTAGCGCTGCCCCGAGGCATAGAGCGCCACCGCCGCCGCGTTCGACACGTTGAGCGAGCCGAAGCCGCCCGGGAAGTCGATCCGCACCAGCGCGTCCACGGTTTCGCGGGTTTTCTCGCGCAGACCCGGCCCTTCGGCGCCCAGAACCAGTGCGACGGGGCGGTCGCGTTTGCCCTCCAGCGCGGCCTCGATGGTTTGGTCCGCCTCGCCGGCCAGACCCAGCACCAGGTAGCCCATCTTTTGCAGCGCCTCGATTCCCTCGGCCAGGTTGCGGACACGCAGGTAGGGCTGACGTTCCAATGCGCCGCTGGCGGTCTTGGCCAGCGCACCGGTTTCGGGAGCGGAATGGTGGCGAGTGCCGATCACCGCGCAGGCGCCGAAGACCTCGGCCGAGCGCAGGATCGCGCCGACGTTATGCGGGTCGGTCACGCGATCCAGCACCACGACGCGCGGCGGCAGGTCGGGTTTGCCGACGCAGACGTCCTCCAGCCGGCCCCAGTCCAGCGGCTTGACCTCGAGCGCGGCACCCTGGTGCACGGAATTGGGATCGATCGGCACGTTGAACTTGCGCGGATCGACGATCTCGGGCTCCAGCCCGGCGGACGGAATCGCGTCGGCCAGCTTGTCCATCGCGTTCTTGGTCACCACCAGGCGCAGCTTTTCGCGGTGGGGGTTGAGCAGCGCGTCACGCACCGCATGCAGGCCAAACAGCCAGACGGTTTCGGCAGCGGCGGCCTTCTTGGCCTGCTCTTTTTCGACGACCCATTTGGGCTTTTTCATCGCTCGGTCCCCCGTGCTTTCGGATGTGCGCGTTAATGCGCTGCATCCCGTCCATCTGCAAGGAATTTTCCTGTTGACGCCCCCCGCGGCGAACGGTAATCACCCCCCACGTTCCGCGGCCGAGGCCGAGGACACGGGCGACGAGCTGCAAGGTGCGGCAGCGGACTGTAACTCCGCCGGGGAGACCCATGCCTGGTTCGATTCCAGGGTCGCCCACCATTTCCCCCCCAAATAACTGGTTGGCAAGCGGTGGTTTTCCCGGTCACGGGATCAGGATTTGTGCGCGCTGATAGCTGGCAAAGTCGATGCTGGTATCGTCGTAGAACACCTCGACATCCAGCGTTTGCACCGAGTTGGGCGGCAGCCCCATGATCGGCATGCCTTCTTCGCCGATCAGCGCGTTGGGGGTCGCGGTGTCCTCGTGGCAGGGCGGCAGCGGATATTGCTGCATCGGCCCGCCATTGACCGAGTAACGCATCGCCGACAGCCCGCAGCGCCAGGACAGCAACTGGGTGAAATAGATCAGGTCGTGCCCGTCATATTCGCGCACGGCCACCCATTGCGGCTTGGTCATGGTCAGGATCGGCTTGACCTCGGCGGCGGTCAGGAATTTACCCGTCGGCGCCTGCACGGGGGGCGGCGTTTGCGCAGGCGGCTGGGCGGCGGGCGCGGCCTCGACCACTTGTGGCGGCGTGACGGGCGTGGTCCCGCCATCCCCACCTATCCCGCCAGCGACGGCGGCAATTCCAATCAACAGCCAGTCCAGCATCGCGCAATTCCTTTTCTTTCAAATCGCCTCCCGGTGCCCCATACTCCGCAAAACACGCGCAGAAGTTTGCATCGGGCTAGGTCGAGTATGGCGGCAGACAGGGAAAAAATCCAATCTTTCAACATTGTCGTCGTCGGCCAGGCCAATCGCCTGCAATACGAAGCAATCCTGTTCGCCGCCTCGCTGCGCCACACCAACCCCGATTTTCAGGGCCGGCTGTTCGTGGCCACGCCGAATGAAAGCCCGCTCTGGTCCAGCTCTCCGACGCTGCGCAACAAGGCGGTGATCGCTCGGCTAGAGGCCCTGAGCGCCGAGATCCTGCCCTTCGACACCCCCGAATTCGGCGAGGGCTACCCGAACGGTAACAAGATCCAGTGCCTGCTGGCCTTGCCCGAGGGCGAACCCTTCGTGTTCTTCGACACCGATACGTTGATTCTGGACGATCTGGCCCGTGTCCCCTTCGATTTCGACCGCCCCAGCGCGTCGCAGAACGTCGAAGGCACCTGGCCCAGGATCGAGCTTTACGGACCGGGCTACACGGCGATCTGGCGCTCGCTCTACGATAAATTCGGCCTGGATTTCGACAGCTCGCTGGACCTCAGCCAGCCGGACGAGTTCTGGAAACGCTACCTCTATTTCAACGCGGGCTGGTTCTACGGCCGCTGCCCCCGCGAATTCGGCGCGCGCTTCCTGCGCTACGCCACGCAAATCCGCGACGACGCCCCCGAGGAACTGGTCTGCCAGCCCATGTGGCCCTGGCTGGACCAGATCGCCCTGCCCCTGGTAATCCACAGCTTCGGCGGCGGCCGAGACGTGCTACCCACCGGGCTGCTGGACGGAGAGGTCAGCTGCCACTACCGCCTGTTCCCGCTGCTCTACGCGCGCGAGGATGATCGGGTGGTCGAGGTGTTGGAAACCATCGCCGCCCCTAACGACGTGAAAAAAGTGCTGAAACAGTACGACCCGATCAAGTTCATGGTCTATCATGGCCGCGGCCAGAAAGTTCGCGCGCTTTTCGACCGGCAAAACCTGCCCCGCCGCGAACAGGCCATCCGGAAGATCATCAAGGAAAAGGGCTTCTGGATGCGGTGAGGGGAAAAGGGGCGCTGCCCCTCTGCGCCTACGGCGCATTCACCCCGGGATATTTGGGAAAAGAAGAAGGGCAAGGGCGCGGCTTTTGGCTTCTTTCTGATCCAAATACTCAAATTCCGCGCGTGCCACGGGTGCCGCGTTCAGGTGGCAAAGACCTGATCGAAATCGGCGAATCCCTTGATCTCGATCGGGTTGCCGGAGGGGTCGCGGAAGAACATCGTCCATTGTTCGCCCGGTTGGCCCTGGAAGCGGACCGAGGGGGGGATCACGAAGTCGATGCCCGCGGCGTCGAGCCTGTGCGCCAGTTGTTTCCAGTGCGGCAGTTCCAGCACCACGCCCAGATGCGGCATCGGGACCATGTGGTCACCGACCTTGCCGGTATTTGCTGTGGCGAAGGGTTGGCCCAGGTGCAGGCTGATCTGGTGGCCGAAAAAGTCGAAGTCGACCCAGGTGTCGGTGCTGCGGCCTTCGCGGGCGCCCAGCAGGCCAGAATAAAATTCTCGTGCGGCGTCCAGATCCAGAACATGGTAGGCCAGATGAAAAGCAGAGCGCATCAGTTTGGGGTCCCTGTTGGTTAGGCGTTGTGGGGCATCCTCGGATGGCATACTTCTTTTTGCAATCCACAACATCCGGATGAATTCAGGAGGAGACCCCATGACCGACGCCCCCGCCTTTGGCTTTGACACGCTGGCCATCCATGCCGGCGCCCGCCCCGATCCCGCGACCGGTGCGCGCCAGACGCCGATTTACCAGACCACGGCCTATGTGTTCCGCGATGCTGATCACGCTGCGGCTTTGTTCAACCTGCAAGAGGTGGGCTACATCTACTCGCGTCTGACCAACCCAACCGTGGCCGTTCTGCAGGAACGCATCGCCACGCTGGAGGGCGGCGTGGGCGCTGTTTGCTGTTCGTCCGGCCATGCCGCGCAAATCATGGCGCTGTTCCCGCTGATGGCGCCGGGGCGCAACGTGGTGGTGTCGACGCGTCTGTATGGTGGCTCGATCACCCAGTTCAGCCAGACGATCAAGCGGTTCGGCTGGTCGGCCAAGTTCGTCGACTTCGAGGATATGGCCGCCGTTGCCGCCGCCATCGACGATGACACCCGAGCGGTGTTCTGCGAGTCCGTGGCCAACCCGGGCGGTTATGTGACCGACCTGCCCGCTGCCGCCAAGGTGGCCAGCGATGCCGGTCTGCCTCTGATCGTGGACAACACCAGCGCGACGCCCTACCTGTGCAACCCGATCGCGCATGGGGCGACGCTGGTCGTGCATTCGATGACCAAGTACCTGACCGGCAACGGCACCGTCACCGGCGGCGTCGTCGTCGACAGCGGCACGTTCGACTGGTCGGCCAGCGACAAGTTCCCCTCGCTGTCGCAGCCCGAGCCGGCCTATCACGGCCTGAAATTCCACGAGACGTTCGGCCCGCTGGCCTTTACCTTCCACGGCATCGCCATTGGTCTGCGTGACCTGGGCATGACGCTGAACCCGCAAGCCGCGCATTACACGCTGATGGGGATCGAAACCCTGTCGCTGCGGATGGAGCGCCACTGCCAGAACGCCCAGACCATCGCCGAATGGCTGGAAAAGGACGACCGGATCGAGAAGGTGACCTATGCCGGTCTGGCCTCGTCGCCGTATCACGCGCGGGCCAAGGCACTGTTCCCCAAGGGCACCGGCGGGCTGTTCACCGTGGCGCTGAAGGGCGGCTATGACGCTTGCGTCAAGCTGGTCGGAAATCTGGAGCTGTTCAGCCACGTCGCCAACCTGGGCGATACGCGCTCGCTGATCATCCACCCGGCCTCGACCACGCACCGTCAGCTGACCGAGGCGCAGCAGGTGGCCGCAGGGGCTGGCCCGAACGTGGTGCGCATCTCGATCGGGATCGAGAATGCCGCCGACCTGATCCGCGATCTGGACCAGGCGCTGCCGCGCTGATCTGAACGCATGCAAAAGGAAACGGCGCGGGACACCCCCGCGCCGTTTTCGTTATTGCAGCTCGATCACAAGGGTGACGGATTGCTGTAGCGCGACCTCGCCCTCGGCCACGGGCACCGGCGAAGGCGCCATATCCGCCGCCATGCGCATCATCGGCACGCCACCTCCCCCGCCGTTTTCCTGGATCGAAACGACAGCCCCCAGTTTCACCCCCGCAGCCTGAGCCAGCAGCCCGGCCTTGCGCAGCGCATCCGCAACAGCGGCGGCGCGGGCGGCATCCTCGGCGGCCTGCCGGTCAGAGACCGAGAAATGCAGCCCCGAGAACCGGTTCGCGCCATCCTGCACCACGGCCCCCAGAATGCCCCCCAGCGCGGGAAGATCGCGCACGCGCACCGTCAGCTCCAGACTGGCGCGGTAGGCGTCGATCGTGGGCTCTTCGTTCTGGCGGTGGGTATAGACCGGGGACAGGTCGATCTGGCTGGTCTGCAGATCGCGCGGCTCGATCCCCAGATCGCGCAGTTTCGTCAGCACCGCGCCTGCCGCCTGCGAGGCCCGCGCCATCGCGGTGGCGGCATCCTTGTCCTGTTGGGTCACGCCCACCGAAATCACGGCGACATCCGGCACCGTATGAACGATCCCCTCGCCCATGACGGTGATCTGGCGCGCGACGCCCTCGGCCCAGGCGGGCAGCGCGGCGGAACACAGCGCCATCGTCAGAATCCATGCTTTCATTCGGAATCTCCTTTCCTTGCTGGCCCCATGATGAGCGGAAATCCCGCTGCGACAACAATCACATATTTGTTTTTCTTCCCCTCGGCAGGAAGCTGCTGTAACTTGCCCTCCGCGTGCAGAGGGACTCCCGCTGTCGCGCACGGGATGGTATTGCCAGTGAGATGAAACCGAATTTCGCCCTGACCTTTTCCAGCGAAGGCCTCCGGCTGTTGCAGCGCGCACCGACGGGGTGGCTGCTGGTGGGCGACGTCGACTATTCTGCGCCCGATCTGGCGGCAGGGATGGCGCAACTGCGCGCCGCCGCTGGCCGTCTGTCCCCCGAAGGCGTGCGCACCAAGCTGGTGCTGCCGAACGACCAGATCAAGTACCTGACCGTCGCCTCGACCGCGAAAACCGAAGCCGAGGCTGAGGACGACGCCGCCCACGCGCTGGCAGGCGCGACGCCATATGCGCTGAACGAGCTGTCGTTCGACTGGGCGATGGATGACGGCCAGCTGTTCATCGCCGCCGTCGCCCGCGACACCCTGGACGAGGCCGAAGCCTTTGCGCTGGAGCATGACCTGGGGCCGGTCAGCTTTGTCGCGCTGGCCGAGCAAAGCACCTTTGCCGGAGAGCCGTTTTTTGGCGTGGCCAAATCCGCGCGCGCCGAATTCGGATCGGCCGACAATGTGACCCGCGATCTGCAGCCCATCCACGTTGTGGGCCGCGCCAATATCCCCGAGCCGGAACCGGAACCCGCCCCGATGATCGAGGTTGTGGATGACGTCCCCGAGACGCCGGTAGACCCTGCACCCCCTGCACCAGCAAAGCCCAAGCCGGTTGAAGCGCCAAAAACCGAGGCGAAGCCCCCGGTTGAGCCCGCCCCCAAAGCACCTGCTGCAGAGCCTGAGGCACCGGCGCCCGTGTCCTTTGCCAGCGTCCGCGCGGCGACCCCGGCGCCTGCTCCGGCAGGTGGCAAGGACGCGCCCAAGGCCCCGCGCAAGGGCAAGCTGACCCTGACGCTGCCAAGCGCGCCCGACGCCACACCTGACCCCAAACCCGAACCAGCAAAACCGGCTGAACCACCGAAAGCCGCGCCCAAACCGCAACCTGCAAAACCGGCAAAAGCCAAGCCTGCCCCCTTTGAACCGTCCGTTGACGTCGTCGGGGGAAAACCCCGCCGCCTGGGCCTGATCCTGACGGCTATCTTGTTGATATTCATGGCAGGTGTGGCGCTGTGGGCCTCTGTGTTCTCGGATGACGGATTGGCCGGATTGTTCGGCGGCGCGCCCGAAGTTCAGGTCGCCTCGGCCCCTTCGCCCGAGGCCATGACGACGGCCACCGAAGAGGAAATGGCCGAGGCCGCGGATGTCGAACCCGCAGGCGATGTGACCAGCGGCGAAAACGCGCCTCCCCCGAGCGAGGCGATGCTATTGCCCGACCCCGAGCCGGGCCTGTCGCGCGAGGAGGCCGAGCAACGCTATATCGCCACCGGCATCTGGCAAATCGCGCCGGACAAGCCCGCGACGCCGCCGGCGCTGGACTCGGCGGATGCCTATCTGGCCTCGATCGACCCGGCAATCAACGCCGTGGACGCCATCGCGCTGCCCGATATCGGCGCGCAACATGACGAACCGCCGTCGCGCCGCTCGAACCCCGCCGCTGCGGGCACGACCTATGACGTGGATCAGCGCGGGCTGGTCACCGCCACCGCCGAGGGCGCGCTGACCCCCGAAGGCATCAAGGTTTTCGCGGGCCGCCCGCCGCTGCTGCCACCCCGGATGCCGAACCGGGCCGAGGAAAACCAGGCCGTCGATCCCGCGCTATCAAAGCTGCGCCCACGTCCCCGCCCCGAGAATTTGCAGGAAAAAACCGAGCGAGAACAACTAGGTGGCCGGACCCGGACCGAGTTGGCGCTGTTCCGGCCGCGCCTGCGCCCGGAGGATGTTGCTTCGGAACCGCAGGCTGAGACGACGACGGATGATGCCTCGACCGCGCTGGCGGTTGCCTCGTCGCTGAAGCCGCGTTTGCGGCCCTCCAGCCTGGCCAGCCTGGCCAATATCTCGCGCAAGTCGCAGCCGATCGTGGGTGGCGATGATGAAGAGCCCGAGGTCACCAAGGCCGCGCCGAACCTGCCCTCCTCTGCCTCGGTCGCGCGGCAGGCGACGGTGAAAAACGCCATAAATCTCAGAGAGTTGAACCTGATCGGCGTCTATGGAAAAGCCTCGGACAGGCGCGCGTTGGTGCGGCTTTCAAACGGGCGCTACAAAAAGGTTCAGGTCGGCGACCGGATCGACGGCGGGCAGGTCGCGGCGATCTCGGATACCGAGTTGCGGCTGGTGAAAAACGGCCGCTCGGTCATCCTGAAAATGCCGCGCGGGTAAGGCCGGGACGCTGGTCTGGGCTTTGGTTAACCCGCGAAATTGTATGATTCTTGCCGGAAAACGTACGTTAACCCGATAGCAGGATTTACCCGGCACATTGGCCGTCATGATCTTGCTGTTTTCCATCCTGTTCGCCCTGCCCGCGCCGCGCCCGGTGCGGTTTACCCTGCCCGATTGGCCGGGGGGCGATCTGACAGCGCGGGTGCGCCCCGCGCTGCCGAACCCGCCGTGATCACTCGGCGGCGATTTCGCCGTTTTCGATCTGCTCACGCTCGATGCTTTCGAACAGGGCCTTGAAGTTGCCCTCGCCAAAGCCGTCGTCGCCCTTGCGCTGAATGAACTCGAAGAAGATCGGGCCGATCACGGTTTTCGAGAAGATCTGGAGCAGGATCCGGGTCTCGCCGCCATCGACCACGCCTTCGCCGTCGATCAGGATGCCGTGCTTTTGCATGCGGTCCAGCGGTTCGTCATGGCCGTGAACGCGGCTGCGCGACAACTCGTAATAGGCCTCGTTCGGGCCAGGCATGAACTGGATGCCGTTCGCGGCAATCGCGTCGGTCGAGTCGTAGATGTCGTCGGTGCCGACGGCGATGTGCTGGATGCCCTCGCCCTTGTACTTTTTCAGGTAGGCGACGATCTGGCCGGTCTCGCCTCGGTCCTCGTTGATCGGGATGCGGATACGCCCGCAGGGCGAGGTCAGCGCGCGCGAGAACAGGCCGGTATACTTGCCCTCGATGTCGAAGAAGCGGATTTCGCGGAAGTTGAACAGCCGCCCGTAAAAGCCAAACCACTTGTCCATGTTGCCCTTGAACACGTTATGGGTCAGGTGATCGAGGTAGTAGAAGCCAACGCCGGCGGGTTTGGAGCGGGCCAGCCAGTCGAACTCCTCGTTATAAGGCGAGGTGTCGTGATACTGATCGGTGAAGTAGATCAGGCTGCCACCGATGCCCTTGATCGCGGGCCAGTCCAGCGTCTTGTCGGCACCCTCGTAGGGTTCGGCGCCCATGCTGACGGCGTGGTCAAACGCGTGCTGCGCATCCACCACGCGCCACCCCATCGAGGGCGCGCAGGGGCCGTGTTCGGCCACGAAACGGCTGGCAAAGCTGCCGGGTTCGTCGTTCAGGATATAGGTGATATCGCCCTGCTGCCAGAGCTCGACATTCTTGGTTTTGTGCCGCGCCACAAGGGCATAGCCCATGCGGGTGAACAGCGTGCGCAGCTCCTCGGGGTTGGGATGCGCGAATTCGACGAATTCGAAGCCGTCCGTGCCGGCGGGGTTCTGCGGGGTGATCTGCGCCTGCGGCGCGTCATGCGGGAAAGGGCCCATTGGTATTCCTCCTGTTCTGCTGTGAACAGGTTAAGGGGTTTTCACCGTGTTTTTTGCGCATTCTTTGGCAGTCCGAAGGGTTGCCATGCGGGTTTTTCGCGTTAGGTTAAGAAAAAACGCGGAAATTGCGCACATGCTGGATGACACGGACAAACGGCTGCTGGCCGAGCTGCAAAACAACGCCCACCTGACCGCGCAGGAGTTGGGGGATATCCTGAACCTGTCGCCCAGCCAGGCCGGACGGCGGCGCCAGAGGCTGGAGGCCGAGGGCTATATCCGGGGCTACGCGGCGCGGCTGAACCCGCGCAAGGTGGGGCTGTCGGTGCAGGCCTTTGTGCAGGTGCAGATGGTCACGCATCGCCCTGAACAGGCGCGGCTGTTCGCGCAGCTGGTGCAATTGCGCCCCGAGGTGATCTCGGGCTGGACGTTGACCGGCGAAGCGGATTACCTGCTGAGAGTCTATTGCGAAGACCTGACCGCCCTGAACCGCCTGATCCACGAGGTCCTGTTGCCGCACCCCTCGGTCGCGCGGGTGCAAAGCCAGATCGTGATGGACCAGTTCAAACAAGACGCCCCCCTGCCCTGTTGAGTATTTATTGATGCAATCATTCCTGTTCCAAGCCTCGATCTACCTGGCCGCCGCCGTCATCGCCGTTCCCATCGCCGCACGTCTGGGGCTGGGCTCGGTGCTGGGCTATCTGAGCGCGGGCATCCTGATCGGGCCGGTCTTCGGGCTGGTCGGCACCGAGACGATGGACCTGCAGCATTTCGCGGAATTCGGGGTGGTGATGATGCTGTTCCTGATCGGGCTGGAGCTGACCCCGCAATCGCTGTGGGACATGCGGCACCGGCTGATCGGGATGGGCGGGTTGCAAGTGGTGGCGACCACGCTGGTGGTGATGCTGGCGGCGATGTGGATGGGGCAGCAATGGTCGCCGGCGCTGGCGATCGGGATGATCTTTTCACTGTCGTCGACGGCAATCGTGTTGCAGACCTTGTCCGAGAAGGGGCTGATGCAGACCAGCGGGGGGCGCTCGGCTTTTTCGGTGCTGCTGACGCAGGATATCGCGGTGATCCCGATGCTGGCGATCCTGCCGCTGCTGGGGTCAACCCCGACGGCGGTGCTAAAGTCCGATGGCTCGATCGCGCGGGTGAAGGACCTGGATGCGGGCAAGGATCACGCGATCTCTTTGGTTGAGGGGTTGCCGGCCTGGGGCGTGACGCTGGTCACGCTGGGGGCCGTGGCGGTCATCATCCTGGCGGGGATCTACCTGACGCGGCCGGTGTTCCGCTATATCCACCACGCGCGCCTGCCCGAGATGTACACGGCGCTGGCGCTGCTGATCGTGCTGGGCATCGCCTTTGTGATGTACGGCGTGGGCGTGTCGCCCGCATTGGGCACCTTCCTTGCGGGCGTGGTTCTGGCCAACAGCGAATTTCGCCACGAGCTGGAAAGCGATATCGAGCCGTTCAAGGGCCTGCTGCTGGGGCTGTTCTTCATCACGGTGGGCGCGGGGATCAACTTTGACCTGCTGACCAAGGCTCCGGTGCAGATCCTGGCGATGACGGCCAGCCTGATCCTGATGAAGGGGCTGATCCTGCACGGGCTGGCGCTGCTGTTCAAGCTGAAGGGCCGCAATCGCTGGCTGTTCACGCTGTCGCTGGCGCAGGCCGGTGAATTCGGCTTTGTGCTGCTGTCCTTTGCCAAGCAGACCCATGTGCTGACGGGGGGCCTGTCGGAAAAGCTGCTGATGGTGGTGGCGCTGTCGATGCTGGCCACGCCGCTGCTGTTCATCCTGTACGACTGGCTGTCGAAACGGCTGGGCGAAGAGACGCAGACCTTCGAGGACGACCTGATCGACGACCACGGGCCGGTGATCATCGCGGGGATCGGGCGGTTCGGGCAGATCGTCAACCGGCTGGTGCAGTCGAGCGGGTTCAAGACGGTGGTTCTGGACCACGACATGGAAACCATCCAGCTGATGCGGAAATTCGGCTTCAAGGGGTTCTTTGGCGATCCGACCCGGCCGGAACTGCTGCATGCGGCGGGGCTGAAGGACGCGCGCGTGCTGGTGGTGGCGCTGGACAGCCCGACGGCGACGACGCAGCTGGTGACCTATGCCCGACGCGAGCGGCCCGACCTGCATATCGTGGCACGGGCACGCGACCGCAACCACGTGTTCCAGCTGTACAAGGCCGGTGCCGATGACATCGTGCGCGAGATGTTCGACAGCTCTTTGCGGGCGGGTCGCTACGTGCTGGAGAATGTCGGCCTGAGCGAATACGAGGCCGATCAGGCCGAACGGCTGTTCTATCAACACGACCGCGAGGCGATGCTGGAACTGGCGCAGCTGTGGGACCCGAACAAGCCCGCCTCGCAGAACAACGCCTATATCCAGCGCTCGCTGGAGCTGGACAAGGAGTTGGAAGCCGCCCTGCAAGCGCAGCTGGATGCGCGCGCGCAAGAGGAAGGCTGACGCTGTTCAGGGCGGGGGTGCGGATCAGCCGTCCGACACGCCCGCTTCGGCGAAGGTGGCCATGCCGGAATGGCAGGCGACCGCGCCCTTCAGTACGCCGATGGCCAGTGCCGCCCCCGAGCCTTCGCCCAGACGCAGGCCCAGCGACAGCAGCGGGGTCTTGTCCAGCGCGGCCAGCAGGCGGGGATGCGCGGCCTCGGCGCTGACATGGCCCGCGACGCAGTGATCCAGCGCGCCCGGCACGGTCTTTTCCAGACAGGCGGCGGCAGCGCAGCAGATGAACCCGTCCAGGATCACCGGGATGCCAAGGCTGCGGGCGCGGGCAATCGCCCCGGCCATGCCCGCCAGTTCACGCCCGCCCAGACAGCGCAGCGCGTCCAGCCCGTCGGTGATCGCCTGGGCATGCAGCGCCTCGCCTTCGCGGACGACGCGGGTCTTGTTGGCCAGACCGGCATCATCGACCCCGGTGCCGCGCCCGGTCCAATCCCCGGCATCGCCGCCGAACAGCGCCAGCGCGATGGCCGCGGCCGAGGTGGTGTTGCCGATGCCCATCTCTCCGGTCACCAGCAGATCCGAGGCCGGATCGACGCTGTTCCAACCGGCGTTGAGGGCGTCCAGTAGTTCAGCCTCGGACAGGGCGGGGGCGGTGGTGAAATCGGCGGTGGGCCGGTCCAGATCCAGCGCCACCACGTCCATCTTGGCGCCGAACGCCTTGGACAGCTGGTTGATCGCGGCGCCGCCGTGCTGGAAGTTCATCACCATCTGCACGGTCACCTCGGCGGGAAAGGCCGACACGCCCTGCGCCGTGACCCCGTGATTGCCCGCGAAGATCACCACCTGAGGGGCGGCAATTGCCGGACGCGCGTCTCCGCGCCAGGATGCGTACCAGATCGCCAGATCCTCGAGTCGGCCAAGCGCGCCCGGCGGCTTGGTCAGCTGGCCATTGCGGGCCTCGGCCTCTTTGCGGGCGGACTGATCGGCGGCGGGGGCTTGCGCCAGCAGGGCGCGGAACACATCGAGCGTATCAAAGCTGCGGGTCATCGGGATCATCCTTCGTGTCTGTGTTGCGGCGGTGTTTAACGCAATGGTAACGAGGGGCAAGCTAACAAAAGGCCGGAGCGATGCAGGAAAACGACAAGACCGGGATTCAGCTGCGCGATGTCGCGGTGGCGCTGTCGCTGCTGACACGGGTGCCGCTGCGCCTGCCGGA
The DNA here is from genome assembly GCF_004799325.1 of Thalassobius vesicularis. Taxonomy (GTDB): domain Bacteria; phylum Pseudomonadota; class Alphaproteobacteria; order Rhodobacterales; family Rhodobacteraceae; genus Thalassobius; species Thalassobius vesicularis. Next base: position 65,476 of record NZ_SSMD01000007.1, on the reverse strand, counting down.
CGCGGCCTTTGCGCGGGGGGCGGCGGCCAGTTGGGCCTGGCCACTGGCGGGGTTGGTGCCGGGGACGCTGGCGGCGCTGGCGGGGCAGCTGTGTCTGGGCGCGGGCGCAGGGTTCGCCGCCGTGATGGCGCTGGCTGCCTCGGTGATCGTGACGGGCGCCATGCACGAGGACGGGCTGGCCGATGTCGCCGACGGGTTCTGGGGCGGATGGGACCGCGCGCGCCGGCTGGAGATCATGAAGGACAGCCGGATCGGCGCCTATGGCGTGATGGCGCTGATCCTGGGCTTTGCTGCGCGCTGGTCGGCGCTGAGCGTTCTGCTGGCCTCGGGCGGCGGGGCATGGGCGCTGCTGGGCGTGGCGATGCTGTCGCGGGCGGGGATGCCGGCGCTGATGTGCTGGCTGCCGAACGCGCGCGCCAATGGGCTGAGCCAGTCGACGGGCCGCCCCTCGGCCCCGGTTGCGGGACTGGCGGTCGCGGTGGCGCTGATCGGCGCGGGCCTGTGCCTGGGCGTGTCGGTGCTGCCGGTGGCGGTGATGATAGCGGCCGTGGTGCTGTGCCTGGGCCTGATCGCGCGGGCCAAGATCGGCGGACAGACCGGCGACGTGCTGGGGGCCAGCCAGCAACTGGCGGAAATCGCGGGGCTGGGCGTGCTGGCCGCGCTCTGGGCCTGAGGATTCCCGCAAAACGACGCAAGGTCACAGCGTCCTACCGGCTAGGCGTGTGGGCGGGGCCGTGCCATCGTCCCTCCTAAGACGTCAGAGGGGGGAGCCATGACCATCATCCGTGCCGAAAGCGCCGCACTTGTCGCAGCCATCCATGTCGCCGTCGGTGACGAAGTGCCCGCGGGAGCGCAGCTGCTGTCGACCGAGCTGATGAAGATGCACCACGACATCTGCGCGCCCTCGAGTGGGATTGTGGCGGCGATCCATGTCAGCATCGGTGACGAGCTGCGTGGCGGCGAGGCGCTGGTGACGCTGACACAGGCCGAGGTGGCGCAAAAGGCCGAAACCGCCGCCCCGGCCCCGCGCGCCGATTTCGCCGAGTACCAGACCCGGATGGCGCTGCTGGACGATGCCGCGCGCGAACAGGCGGTGGCGAAACGCCATGCCTCGGGGATGCGGACGGCGCGGGAAAATATCGAGGCGCTGTTCGACGCGGGCAGTTTCTCGGAATACGGCGCGCTGGCGGTGGCCGCGCAACGCACCCGCCGCCCGCTGGAGGAGCTGCACAGCCGCACCCAGGGCGACGGCATCATCGTGGGCACCGGGCTGGTCGGCGGGCGGCCCGTCGCGGCGATGGCGGTGGATTACATGGTGATGGCGGGCACGCAGGGCTTTAACCATCACCGCAAGATGGACCGGCTGATCGAGATCGCATCGCGCGATGACCTGCCGATCGTGATTTTCGCCGAGGGCGGCGGCGGGCGGCCGAACGATTACGACGTCGGCGCGATCATGGCGGCGTGGCTGAACGTGACCTCGTTCCGGCATTTCGCGGCGCATAAGGGGCCGAAGATCGGCATCGCGGCGGGGTTCTGTTTCGCGGGCAACGCGGCGATGTTCGGCGTGTGCGATTTGCGGATCGCCACGCGCAACAGCTGGATCGGCATGGGCGGCCCCGCGATGATCGAAGGCGGCGGGCTGGGCGTGGTGAAGCCCACCGACATTGGCCCCTCGGAGGTGCAGGTGGCCAACGGCGTGATCGACCTGCTGGTCGAGGACGAGGGCGAGGCCGTGCAGGCCGCCCGCGCGCTGCTGACGCTGGGTGCCAGCGGCGCGGCGCAGCCGCCGCAGACCGACCCGCGCGACGTGGTGCCGGCGGACCGCACCCGGGCTTATGATATGCGCGCGGCCGTGGACTCGATCGTCGATGCGGGCAGTTTTCTGGAACTGCGGCGCGGCTTTGGCACCGGGATGATCACCGGCTTTGCCCGGATCGAGGGGCGCGCGATGGGCGTTCTGGCCAACAACCCGCTGCATCTGGGCGGCGCGATTGATGCCGCCGCCGCCGACAAGGGCGCGCGATTCTTGCAGCTGTGCGACGCGTGGGGCATTCCGGTGCTGACGCTGTGCGACACGCCGGGTTTCATGGTTGGCCCCGAGATCGAAAAGACCGGACAGGTGGCGCATATCTCGCGGCTGTTCCTGGCCGGGGCGCATTTCAGCCAGCCGCTGGTGACCGTGATCCTGCGCAAGGCCTACGGGCTGGGGGCAATGGCGATGGCGGGCGGCGGGCTGGACCGGCCGCATTTCTGCTGTGCCTGGCCCAGCGGCGAGGTTGGCGCGATGGGGCTGGAGGGCGCGGTCAAACTGGGCGCGCGCGATCATCTGGCCGCGATCACCGACCCCGCGGCGCGCGAGGCCGAGTACAAACGCCTGGTGGACGAGCTGTACGAGCGCGGCAAGGCGCTGAACGCCGCCAGCCTGCTGGAGTTCGACGCGGTGATCGACCCCGCCCGCACCCGCGAAGAGATCACCCGCGCGCTGGCCACCGCCGGACAGGCGCGGCCCGGCGGGCGCTATGTGGATGCGTGGTAAGGGTTAGTCGTCGGGCTGGACCGGCATGGCAAAACCGGTCTTGACCCGCTCCATCACCGCGCTGGTGCGGAAGCGGACGACGTTGTCCTGGCTGAAGAAATGGCGGCGGGTGAAGCTCTCGTAATCGGCCATGTCGCGGGCCGAAATCAGCAGGATGAAATCCGCGTTGCCGGTGACGTAATAGCACTGCATGACCTCGGGGGTGTCGGTCATGCGGGCCTTGAACGCGTCCAGATCGGTCTTGCGTTCGTTCTGCAGGCTGACCTCGACGATCAGCATCAGGCCGCGGCCGATGCGGGTCGGGTCCAGCACGGCGATCTCGGCCTCGATCACGCCCGAGGCGCGCAACCGCGCCAGCCGTTTCCGGCAGGCATCGGGCGACAGGCCGACCAGCGGCGAGAGCGCCTCGGCCGTCAGACGGGCGTTGCGTTGGATGGCATCAAGGATCTGGGCGTCGAATCTGTCCATCTCCGCAGGATGGCGGATTTTCGGCGCTATGGTCAGAGGATTTTTGCGCATGAGCCGAAATTCGTCCCTTATAGCAGCTTTAGCACGTATTTTCGGCCCGTTTCGGCCAAAGCTTTCCGGAAGCTTTGGCGCGGCCTGCGCTACTCTGACCCCAGATAATTGCAGGAGGCCCCATGACCGAGACCGTTTCGAACCGTTGGCGAGGTGCCGGGCTGGTGCTGGATGCGCCCTTGCCGTTGGCCGATGCCGCCCCCGTGGCCGCGCTGTTGGCGCAATGCCCGGCCCATGCAGAAACCCCGCTGCGCGACTGCCCCGATCTGGCCAAGCGCGCAGGCGTGGCCGAGCTGTGGGTCAAGGATGAACGCGGCCGGATGGGGCTGGGCAGCTTCAAGGCGCTGGGGGCGGCCTATGCCATCGCGCGCGAGGCGGCGGCGACCGGAAAGGACTGGGCGCAGGCGCTGACCGGGCGGACCTATGTCACCGCCAGCGCGGGCAATCACGGGCTGTCAGTGGCGGCGGGGGCGCGGCTGTTCGGGGCGCGGGCGGTGATCTACCTGTCGCACACCGTGCCCGAGGGGTTCGCCCAACGCCTGCGGGCGATGGGCGCCACGGTCGAACGCGCCGGGGCGATCTACGAGGACAGCATGGCCGCTGCGGAACAGGCGGCCGCAACGAACGGGTGGACGCTGCTTTCGGACAGCTCTTGGCCCGGATATACCGAGATGCCGCTGCGGGTGATGGAGGGGTACACCCAGATGGCCGCCGAGGCCGCGCGGCAGATCCCTGCCCCGCCGACGCATATCCTGTTGCAAGCCGGTGTCGGCGGCCTGGCCGCCGCTGTCGCCGCCCATTCGCGCGCGGTTTGGGGGAACGGGCCACAGATCATCGTGGTGGAACCCGAGGCGGCGCCAGCGCTGCAAGCCTCGATCCAGGCGGGTCAGGTGGTGGAGACGCACGGGCCGGTCTCGGCGATGGGGCGGCTGGACTGCAAGACCTCCTCGATGATCGCGCTGGCGGGGCTGTCGCGCGACGCCGATCTGTTCGTGACGATCAGCGAGGATGAGGCGTTTGATGCCATGCCGGTGCTGGCGGGGGCCGGTCTGGCCACGACGCCATCAGGCGGGGCCGGGTTGGCGGCGCTGCTGGCAGGCGTCATCGACGACCCGCAGGCGCGGGTGCTGGCGATCCTGAGCGAGGGGGGCGAGGATGCCTGAGCGATCGCTGATCTTTCCGGCGCAGGAATACCGGGACCGCGTGGCCCGGTTGCAGGCGCATATGGACGCGGCGGGGATGGGGGCGGTGCTACTGACCTCGGCCGCGGATGTGTTTTACGTGACCGGTTTCCTGACGCGGTTCTGGGAAAGCCCGGCCCGCCCGTGGTTCATCGTGGTGCCAAGCGCCGGAGAGCCGGTGGCGGTGATCCCCTCGATCGGGGCAGAGCTGATGGGGCGCACATGGATGCCGCAGATCCGGACCTGGGACGCGCCCGACCCGCGCGACGATGGCGTCAGCCTGCTGGCCGAGACTCTGGCCGGGCTGGTTGGCCCCGAGGGGCAGATCGGCGTGCCGATGGGGCTGGAGACGCAGTTGCGGATGCCTTTGGCCGATTATGCGGAACTGGGCCGCAAACTGGCGCCACGTCGGTTCGTCGATGCGACGGACGTGGTGCAGCTGGTGCGCGAGGTCAAATCCGAGGCCGAGATCGCCCGTATCCGCGAAAGCTGTGCCATTGCGGGGCGCGCGTTCGACCGGGTGCCCGAGTTTGCCGGGGCGGGCCGTCCGCTGGACCGGGTGTTCCGCGATTTTCAGGTCACTCTGCTGCAAGAGGGCGCCGATTGGGTCAGCTATGTCGCGGGCGGTGCGGGGCCGGACGGATATGGCGATGTGATCTCGCCCGCCGCTGAAACGCCGCTGCAACCGGGTGACGTGCTGATGCTGGACACCGGCGCGGTGCGGAACGGATATTTCTGCGATTACGACCGGAATTTCGCGATCGGGCGGGCCTCGGACGCGGCGAAACGGGCGCATGCGGCGCTGTGGGGCGCGACGCAATCGGTGTTGGAGGCGCTGCGCCCCGGCCACCGGGCCTGCGATGTGCACCGGATGCTGTGCGACGGCTTGCGACGGCACGGGGCGGAACCGGGTGGCGGGCGGCTGGGTCACGGGCTGGGGATCACGCTGACCGAGTGGCCCTCGTTCACGGCGCTGGACACGACCGAGCTGCGCGAAGGCATGGTGCTGACGCTGGAACCGGGTGCGGTGCTGCGCGAGGGCGTCATTCAGGTGCACGAGGAAAACATCGTCTTGCGGGCGGACGGGCCGGAATTGCTGTCGCCGCGCGCACCGTCTGAATTGCCGGAGATCCACGAATGAGCGCCTTTCCCTATGAGCTGAGCAATGATCCGCAGCCGGTGCTGGGGCTGATCGTGTTGCAGGTGGACGAAACCATCGAGCAGGATTTTCGCCGGATTTTCCCGCCCGAACTGGCCAAGCTGCACGTCACGCGCATCCCCTCGGGGGAGGAGCTGACGCCGGACACCATCGCGACGATGGAGGGCACCCTGCCCGCCGCCGCGCGGTTGCTGCCACAGGCGGCGCGGTTCGATGCGGTGGGCTATGGCTGCACCTCCGGCACCACGCTGATCGGGGCGCCGCGCGTGCATGCGCTGGTCGGGGCCGAGGTGGACACGGCCGCCGTCACCGACCCGCTGAGTGCCGCGCTGGCGGCGATGCGGGCGCTGGGGCTGCGGCGGATCGGGGTGGTGTCGCCTTATGTGGAGTCGGTCGCGGGCCCCATCAAGCGCGCGTTCGAGGCGGCGGGCTTTGCGGTGCCCGCAACCCTGTCGTTCGGCGAGGAGGTCGAGGCGCGCGTGGCGCGGATCGACCCGGCCTCGATCAGCGCGGCGGCGGGCGAGGTGGCAGGCCGCGCGCAGGTGGACGGGGTGTTCCTGTCCTGCACCAACCTGCGCACGCTGGACATCATCGCCCCGCTGGAGGCCAAGCTGGGCGTGCCGGTGCTGTCATCGAACCAGGTGCTGGGCTGGCAGATGGCGCGGATGGCCGGGCTGCCCGTTCCGGCATGGATGGGCCGGATCGCCGATGTGTGACGCATTGGCCCCGGCCAAGCGGCAATTGGCCTGATCTGACGCGGGTTTATGCCCTAATCCGGCAGCAACCCTTGACGCGGAAGCCCATGGGCGAAACAAGGGGGCAGGCTGCCGTCCCCCGAGGAGAGACTCATGAAGTTCCGCTTTCCCATCGTTATCATCGACGAAGATTTCCGCTCTGAAAACACATCGGGGTTGGGCATCCGCGCCCTGGCCGAAGCGATCGAGAAAGAGGGTTTCGAGGTGCTGGGCGTCACCAGCTATGGCGACCTGTCGCAATTCGCGCAGCAGCAATCGCGCGCCAGCGCCTTTGTGCTGTCGATCGACGACGAGGAATTCACCCCCGGTCCCGATCTGGACCCCGCCGTTCTGAACTTGCGCAATTTCATCGAGGAAGTACGCTGGAAAAACGCCGACGTGCCGATCTATGTCTACGGCGAAACCAAGACCAGCCGCCACCTGCCCAACGACATCCTGCGCGAGCTGCACGGCTTTATCCACATGTTCGAGGATACGCCCGAGTTCGTGGCCAAGCACATCATCCGCGAGGCCAAGGGCTATCTGGAATACATCCAGCCGCCGTTCTTCAAGCAGCTGCTGGATTACGCCGAGGACGGCTCGTACTCGTGGCACTGCCCGGGGCATTCGGGCGGCGTGGCGTTTCTGAAATCGCCGATCGGGCAGATGTATCACCAGTTCTACGGTGAAAACATGCTGCGCGCCGACGTGTGCAACGCGGTCGAGGAGCTGGGCCAGCTGCTGGACCACAATGGTGCCATCGGAGAATCCGAAAAGAATGCGGCGCGGATCTTCAACGCCGATCACTGCTTCTTTGTGACCAACGGCACTTCGACCAGCAACAAGATGGTCTGGCACCACACCGTGGCCCCCGGCGATGTCGTCGTGGTGGACCGCAACTGCCACAAGTCGATCCTGCACTCGATCATCATGACGGGCGCGATCCCGGTCTTCCTGAAACCGACGCGCAACCATTGGGGCATCATCGGCCCGATCCAGCGCAGCGAATTCGAGCCCGAAGCGATCAAGGCCAAGATCCGCGAGAACCCGCTGCTGGCGGGCTATGACGCTGACACGGTGAAGCCGCGGATCATGACCGTCACGCAATCGACCTATGACGGCGTGCTGTACAACACCGAGGTCATCAAGGGCGCGCTGGACGGCTGGATCGAGAACCTGCATTTCGACGAGGCCTGGCTGCCCCATGCCGCGTTCCACCCGTTCTACGGCACCTATCACGCGATGGGCCGCAAGCGCGGACGCACCAAGCATTCGGTCACCTATGTCACCCAGTCGGTGCACAAGCTGCTGGCGGGCATCAGCCAGGCCAGCCACGTTCTGGTGCAGGACAGCGAGGAAACCAAGCTGGACCGCCACCTGTTCAACGAGGCGTACCTGATGCACACCTCGACCAGCCCGCAATACTCGATCATCGCGTCCTGCGACGTCGCGGCGGCGATGATGGAACCCCCCGGCGGCACCGCGCTGGTCGAGGAATCGCTGCAAGAGGCGATGGATTTCCGCCGCGCCATGCGCAAGGTCGACGAGGAGTTCGGCAACGATTGGTGGTTCCAGGTCTGGGGCCCGGACGAGCTGGCCGAAGAAGGCATCGGCCGCGCCAAGGCGTGGGAGCTGAAGAAAACCGACAGCGAGGGCGTGGAATCCTCGGGCGAGGACGCCTGGCACGGGTTCGGCGACATGGCGCGCGGATTCAATATGCTGGACCCGATCAAGGCCACCATCGTCACCCCCGGCCTGAACATCGACGGCCGGTTCGAGGAATCGGGCATCCCCGCCTCGATCGTGTCGAAATACCTTTCCGAGCATGGCGTCGTGGTCGAAAAGACCGGGCTGTACAGCTTCTTCATCATGTTCACCATCGGCATCACCAAGGGCCGCTGGAACACGCTGCTGGCCTCGTTGCAGCAGTTCAAGGACGACTACGACCGCAACCAGCCGCTGTGGCGCGTGATGCCCGAGTTCAGCCAGAAACAGCCCCGCTATGAGAAGATGGGCCTGCGCGATCTGTGCCAGCACGTCCATGCGCTCTATGCCAAGTACGACGTGGCCCGCCTGTCGACCGAGATCTACCTGTCGGATCACCACCCGGCAATGACCCCGACCGAAGCGTTCAGCCACATCGCCCGCCGCAAGACCGAGCGTGTGTCGATTGATGACCTTGAGGGCCGGATCACCACCTCGCTGGTGACGCCGTATCCGCCGGGCATTCCGCTGCTGATCCCGGGCGAGGTGTTCAACACCAAGATCGTGGATTACCTGCGCTTCAACCGCGAATTCGCGCGCGCCTGCCCCGGATTTGAAACCGACATCCACGGGCTGGTCACGGAAACCGGCGAGAACGGCGAGACGCTGTATTTCGCCGATTGCGTCGTGGAATAAGATCGGATCGGCCGGGGGGCGATTTGCTCTCCGGCCGTTCGCTTAGTGCTCTACGGGATGGCGGGCCAGAACCCCGGCCAGCGCGATCCCGGAAATGGCGTGCCAGATGCCCCAGAAGGCGGCAACCACGGCCATGCCCCCCAAGCCCCCGAAAAAGCCGAAGATCAGCACCAGGCCCAGGCCGGAATTCTGGATGCCCGTCTCGATCATGATGGCGCGGCGGTCAAAGGCGGGCAGACGCGCCGCCGTGGCCGTGGCCAGCCCGGCCCCCAGCGCCAGCGAGTTGTGCAGGATCACCAGCCCCGCCACCGCCCCCGCGAATTGCAGGAACAGCGACCAGTTGGCCGACAGGGCCAGCACCACGAAGCCCACGAAAATCCCCATCGACAGGTATTGCAGCGGCGTGCGCAGATGGGCGGTGATGTCGGGGCGGCGCATGTTCAGCAGCACCCCAAGGCACAGCGGCAGGACCAGCATCACGCCCACCGTGATGACCACCGACAGCGGGTCGATCGAGGTTTCGCGCAGCACCGCCCGTGTCGGGGGATAGAGGCTGCCCCAAAGCGCGATGTTCAGCGGCGTCAGGATGATCGAGCCGACCGTGGAAAACGCCGTCATCGACACCGACAGCGCCGCGTTGCCGCCCGCACGATGCGTGATGAAGTTCGAGATATTCCCGCCCGGACAAGCCGCCACCAAAATCAGCCCCAACGCGATCGAGGGCTGCGGGTTCGTCACCAGGATCATGCAAAAGGTCACCACCGGCAGCACCACGAATTGCGACACCAGCCCGGTGATCAGAGATTTCGGTGAATGCGCCAGCTTGCGGAAATCGGCGGGCTTCATGTCGATGGCGATCGAGAACATCACCACCGCCAGCACCGCGTTCAGGATTTGCAGGCTGGTGGGCGAGAAATTCAGCATCACCTCGTCGATGCCGATGGTCACCGGAGTCGTCATGTCACCCTGTCCTTCCCTATGGCCCCAGTTTTCGGGTGCCTGTTGCGGCCATCTTACCCGAAGCCGGGCCGCTGACCACAGATTTCGCCATGCGTCGGAACAGGTGCAGGGACTGGCCAGCCGTGCTAGCGTGCGAAAAAGACGAAGGAAAACGGCTTGGCACAGCAGCGCACCCCCTCTCCGATGGACGAACTCTTGCGGGCGCGGCTGCGCATTGCCGAGGGCGCCGATCTGCGCCTGACGGCGCTGCGGATGCTGATGTCCTCGGTCGACGGGGTCAGCCGGACGGTGACGGGACAGGCGTTTTTCGCCCTGCGCGAGGCCGAGCAGGTGCTGCGCGCGCTGGACGGGCGCACCGATACCGCGCTGGTGCAGGCCCTGCTGGAGATGAACGGCGGCACCCGGATCACCGCCCACGGGCTGGAGAATGTCCCACAGGCGGGGCCGGTCGTCATCGGCTCGACCCACCCGATCGGGACCTTCGATTTCATCGCGCATGCCGGCGCGCTGCTGCACCACCGCCCGGACCTGAAGGTCGTCGCCAACCGCGAGGCTGAGCGGTTCCTGGGCGCGGATCGCATCGTGCCGGTGGATCTGGACCGAAAAGACCACGTTCTGACCGCGCGCCAGACACGAGCCGGGATGCAGGCGCATCTGCAAGAGGGGGGCGCGCTGCTGGTGTTCGGCTCGGGCAAGGTGCCGGGGATGCGAAACGGATTGCTGGTCGAGCCGCCCTGGCGCACCGGCATCACCCGCATGTCGGCGGCCTGCGATGCGCCGATCGTTCCGGCCTCGGCGGACATGCGTAATTCGCGCCACTATTACCGCACGCGGAGGCTGGCCAAACTGCTGAGCGGCGGCAATGACGACGTCGGGAGAGAGGTCGCATCGCTACGCTATGTGTCTGAATTATTAGCAAAACTTGGCGGCAGCTATGACGTGCATTACGGCACCCCACAAGCACCGGGCACACCGCCCGAAACCCTGAAGGCGCTGGCCGAAAACCTGGTGCCGGGGCTATACACGCGCCCGGACTAAGTCGCGTTTCAAGGGGCTGTCCCTAGCGGCGTCAGGCCCAACGCAGGGGCAAGGACTCGAGCCCGCCGTCATCGGAGCGCGTTGACCACTGGGCGGCGCCATTCGGGACCACGCTCCGGTCGCCGCGCAGCATCTGGCGCAGGACCGAGGACCACAGGACCGGGGCAAGGGCCTGTCCCAGACAGGCATGCGCCCCGGACCCAAAACCAAGGCCGCGTGCGGGAACGCGGGTCGCATCAAACCGGTCAGGCGCCGCAAAACGGGCCGGGTCGCGGCAGGCCGCACCGATCAGCAGGTAGACACGGTCGCCCCGCCGCAGCGGCACTCTGCCGATGCTCCGGTCCGCCGCGACCCAGCGATCCACCATGCGCAAAGGCGGACAAAGGCGGAGCGTTTCGTGAAACGCCGTCTCAAGGGATTGGCCGCTACGCACTGCAGCACCGAGCCCGCCCTGATCGGCCCCGGTCGCCGCCAGCCACAGCGCCGCCGAGATCGCATCGCGCACACCCCCATGCCCGGTGGTCAGCACGAACACTGTCAGCGACAGAACCTGCGGCAAGGGGGCGTCCGGCATCAGCCTGCGCAGCCGTGACAGCAGGCCATCGCCGATCCCGTCGGCAAGCGCCCCGCTGAGCGCATCGACCAGCGCAACGCGGGCCGCGACAAAGGCGGACTGAGGGGTGCCACGGTCCAGCATGGACAGGACCAGCGCCTCGACCGCGCGGGCCGCATCCGCGCGAAACCCGGTCAGGGCCACCATGGCGGCAGCGGGCACCTGCGGGGACAGGTCTCGGGCCCCGTCAAAGACATCTTGCGACCGGAGGGTTTTCGCCAGTTCGCCGATCCGATCGTCGATGATGCGGGCCATATCGCCGGTGGGCAGGCCGAACAAGGCCGAGGCCAGCGCCTGTCGCAGCGGCCCGTGGGCGGGCGGATCGCGAAACACCGGCCAGGTCTGGTCCAGCTCTATCAGGCCCGGCGATGGCCTGCGTCCGGACGGATGATCCGGCACCGGCCGGTCCGGGTGTTCGCGGACCAGACCGGGATCGGCGAAGGCGGCACTGACCCGTTCCCAGCTGCCGAAATAGAACAGCCGGTCGTTGTCCACCGCGCGCCCGACCCCCCCGGATTTGGCCAGTTCGACCGCCAGGGACGACGCAGCAGCCGGATCGGCAAGACGCTCTGCCGTGATCCGTGGGAGGGTGCTCATGCGCGGCCCAGCGCGGCTAGCAGGTCGTTGAAGCGGGTGCCGGCCATCGACAGCGTGTCCAGCACCGTTTCATCCAGCTCATCCGGCGCCAGGCCGTCCCCGCCCTGCCCCGTCGCCGCCCGCAGACGGTCGGACAGCAGAATGGCCAATGCGCGATAAAAGCGGGCGGCAAAGGCCGGCTCTGCCTCAAGCCGGGCGCGCATCCGATCCCGGTTCATCGCCAGCACTGTCAGGCTGTCCAGCGCCGTCACCGTGGCCGAAGGCGGCGCGGCGTCGACAAAGCTCATTTCGCCCAGCATGTCACCGGTGCTGCGTGTCGCCACCACGCGGCCATCGGCCAGCGCAACGCGCGCCTGACCGTCCAGCACGATGAACAGGTCGTCCAGCGGCACCCCCTGCCGGATCAGCACCGCTTTGGGGGCCAGAGTGCGAACCTGACCAGTATTGGCAAACCAGTGGATGTCGTCGTCGTGAAACAGACCGAAGAAGTAGAGGATCGTTTTCATCTGGTGCCCTTGCGCATTTGGTTACAGGGATTGCCGCTGGATCATGTCCCGGAAGGGGCCGTCGGTGGCGGCAAGGCTGTCATAGGTCCCGCTTTGCACGATCTTGCCGCGCACAAGCACGTGGATCAGATCGGCATCGCGGATCGTCGACAATCGGTGGGCCACGACCACCCGCGTCACGCTCATGGTGCGCAGCGTGTCCATGACCTGCGCCTGCACCCGGTTGTCGAGCGCGCTTGTCGCCTCGTCCAGGACCATGATCGCGGGGGTGCCTGCGATGGCACGGGCGATCAGGATGCGTTGCCGTTGGCCGCCCGAGACGCTTGATCCGCCATCCAGCAACAGCGTGTGCATCCCCATCGGCATCGCCTCGATATCGCGGTCCAGCCCGACCCGGCGCGCGGCGTCCCAGGCGTCGTGGATCCCCAGCACGCGGTCGCCCGAGATATTGTCCAGAATCGAGCCCGCGCTGATCCGACCGTCTTGCAGGACCGCGCCGACCTGTTCGCGCAGGCTGGCCGGGTCGATCCGGTCCAACGGTAGACCGTCGAACAGGATTTCGCCGGTCTCGGGGCGTTCCAGACCAAGGATCAGGCGCAGAAGCGTGGACTTGCCACTGCCCGAAGGCCCCACGATGGCAACCTTTGAGCCCGGCGCGACCGACAGGCTGACCCCGTCCAGCACGGCGGGCCCTTCGGGATCGTGGCGAAAGGTGATCCCGCGCAGCTCGATCGCGCCGGAAAGCCTGGGCGGCAGGATATGGTCCGCGTGCTCCTCGACGGGCGTTTCCAGCAAGGGGGCCGCACGACGGGCCAGCGCCAAACCCTCGGCCAGACCGACCAGTGCCCGGCTTGCCGTGCGACCGGCCAGCATCGCCTGTCCAAAGGCCGCCGCAAAGGCGATGAAGGCCGCTGCGGGGATCGGTATCTCGGTCACGGGGGCGTCAGAGAGCATCCCGTTGCGCCAGACCACCGCCAGTATCAGCACCGCGTAGGACAGCAGCCCGAACAGCTCTGCGGTGACGTCTTGCAGGGCGGTCCAGCGTTGAGCGGCGATCCGGGCGTCGCGCACCCGGGCATAGGCCCCGGCCCAAAGCGCCATCGCCCGGGGTTCGGCAGCCGCGACGCGCAGTTTGGCGATGCCGCGAAAGAACTGCAAAACCTGGCCCTCGACCTTGCCTTGTTGTTCATAGGCTTCGCGGTTTCGGGTCTGTACCGGCACGGAAAGTGCCAGTTGCACAAGGCTGCCAATCCCGACCAGGCCGATCCCGACCACGGCCAGCAGCGGATCGAACACCAGCATCGGCACCAGCCCCGCCAGCGCCAACGGCACCGCCAGGATCAGACTTGCCGCGCTGGCCCCAAGGATCATCCGCGCCGCGTTCAGACCAAGGGCGCGGTCCAGCAGATCGCCACTGGCGCGGGATTTGAAGAAGCTCAGGGGCAATCGCATCAGCCTTTGGACGACAAAGGGCTGCGTCCGCAACTCCAGCCGCGCCGCGATCCGCGCCGAAACCAACTTCAGGATCAGATCGAACAGGGCCTGCGTGAGTGCCATCACCGCCATCCCTGCGATCAGCACGGCAAGGAACACGCGGTTGCCCTGTGGCAGCGCGCTTTCGATCATCGCATGGAGCAGGAAGGGCATCGCCATCCCGCCAAGGGCCACCATCAGGCCGGCAAACACCATCCGCGCCCGATCCCCCCCCGAGCCGCGCGTGGCATGCCGCAGCAATCCCGCCAGACCGCTGCGCGCCTGCCTGTCCCAGGGATAAAGCTGCAATGCCTCGCTGCGGAATGCGGCGCGGTCGCGGGGGCGAATGATATCTTCGCTTGTGGCGGTGGTGAACTGCCATTGCCCGCGTTGCCGTGACAGGGCGCCGATATCGCCTGCATCGCCCCGCCAAGCGATCAGGGGCGGGCTATGGCCCTGCCAGAACGCTGTATCGATCCGCACGGATCGCGCCCCTGTTCCCAGGCTTTTGAGGATGCGCCGCACGCGTTCCGGGGCGGCGGCATAGCCGCGTTCGACCGGAACGGCCAGCGCGCGGTCAGCGTCAGCGCGGCTCCAGCTTGCGTGTTCCAGCCGGTGCACGGATGCAAGCGCCGCGATCACCGCCTGATCGGCCTGATCAATATGGAAGGTGTCACCATTCAGCGCCGCGCTATCGACCGCGTCCCCGGGATGCGCCAAGCGAGCCACGGCCTGATGCAGGCGATGGGCGTTCTCGCGCGCGGTTCGGTCGGTTGCCGCGGCGCGCGCGGAGGCGTCGGCCTCGGCCCGGATCGCCAGAACCCGCAGAACGCCCGCCATCAAGGGCGCCAGAGCATTGCAGCCGATGTCGCCGGGTTCCAGACTGGCGACGCACCCTGACTCTCCGGCGGCGATCCAGACACCGGGTCCGGCGGCACAAGGCCCGACCGGAAGATCGGTTTCCCCCCACAAGCGCGCCGTACCGGACTGCAGATGCAGAAGCCCGACCTCGGCAGCGGCAACGCGCGCGACCTGCCCCGCCGCCAGGTCGATCGGATCGGGCCCCAAGAGCCCGGGCCAGCCCTGCACCGCAGGCACCAGCGGCGGCACCCAGCGGCGGGCCCAGTGCGAAATGACCTCGGTCGTCGCGGGAATGGTCTGCACAGACGCCCCGGCGCGCCCGATCGCAATCAGGCGGTCGCCGCTTGGCGTTCCATTGGCACTGACGCCGATCAGAACACCCCCCGGTTCAACCCGAAACAGGAACTGACGGCGCCCGGACGACGCCGGTTCAAAGTAGACGTCATAGACGCCCTGTGTGACGGACCATGCGCCCTCGTTGCGCCCAAGATCCAGCGAAGTGCCCGTTAGCGCTGCGGTCATGTCGCCCCCACCAATGCCGTATAGGCCCCGCCCCGAGCCAAGAGGCCGTCATGGGTGCCGCGCTCGACGATCCGTCCCCGTTCCAGCACGATGATCTCGCCCGCGTCGCGGATCGTGCTGAGCCGGTGCGCGATGACGACCTGCGTGATGCCGCGGCGGGACAGGCGGTCCACCACCTGCGCCTCGACCTCGGGATCAAGGGCTGCCGTCGCCTCGTCCAGCACGATCACGGCGGGGTCCGAGACAAGCGCCCGCGCGATTTCCAGCCGCTGCCGCTGCCCGCCCGAGAAATTCGCGCCGCCCTCGGCCACTGGGGCTGACAGGCCGCCGGGCCGGGCCAGGATGTCGTCCAGCAGCGCCGCATCGTCCAGGGCGCGCAACAGGTCGGCATCGGGTGCAGAGGACAGCCAGAGCGTCAGGTTATCGCGCACCGTGCCTTCGAACAGAAAGATCTCTTGGTCGACATAGGCGATCTGGTTGGCGCGCTCCAACTTTGGAACGCTGCGCAATGCGCGCCCATCCAGAAGGATGTCGCCGCCCCTTGGCTCCAGCAGGCCACAGATCAGCCGGCCCAAGGTGGATTTGCCACTGCCCGACAGCCCCACCAGCGCAACCGACGCACCGGGGGTTACGGTCAGGTCGATCCCCTCTACCAGCGGCGGATCCAGAGGGGAGTAGCCAAAGCTCAGCCCTGACACGGCAAGGCCCCCTGCTGCCGGACCAGAAATGGAATCCGTGTCAGGCTCGGGCGGGACGGGATAGCGCATCGCATCCTCGGCCCGCATCAGCCCGGTGCGGACATTGGCCAGATCCGGGCCGAGGGCCAGAAACGCCCCGAGCGGGGCAAGGAAACTGGCCGAGAGCGTCTGGAACGCCAGAAAATCCCCGAGGGTAAAACGCCCCTCCAGCACCGACCAGCCCCCCAGTGCGACGACCCCGGCCCCAGAGAGCCCGCGCAACAGCACCGGCAGCGCGCCGAACACGGCCTCTTCGATGGCGTTCCGGCGCAGGTGATTGGAGACCTGCGCATGCAAACCCGCCCATTTCCGAAACGCCGCCGCCTCGCGCCCCGAGGCACGGATCGTCTCGATGTTCTGGATGATCCCGGCGGTATGGGCGACCAGCCGGCTTTCGCGCAGGCGAAGGGTCTCGGCGGTGCGGCGCAGACGGTCCGAGAACAGCCACAGCACCAGCAGGTTGGGGATCGCCATCGCCCAGACCGCCAGCCCGGCGACCGGCGCCATCACCACCAGAACCAGACCGTAGAGCAGCACCTCGACCAGCTTGAGAACGGTCTGCGACACCTCGGTCGACAACAACCGCGCGGTTTCGTCGTTGGTGTTGATGCGATCGGCGATTTCAGCTGCATGGCGCTGCATGAAAAACGCGATCGGCAGCCGCAGCAGATGCCAGACCAGCCGCCCTGCGCCGGACACCGCGATCCGGGTGTTCAGGCGCACCAGCAGCGATTGCTCGACCAGGATCAGACCCGCCCGCACCAGCGCGGTCACGGCCAGCCCCCCGATCACCACCGGCAGCCAGTGGCTTTGCCCGGCCACCAGGATGCCATCGACAAACACCCGAATGGCAGCGGGCAGAACCAGCCCCGTCGCAACCAGACACACAGCCAGCAGCGCGATCAGCGTCAACGCCCCCGAGGCCGCAGCCAGACGCCGCCACAGCATCGCCGCGGCACCGGCTGCCTTGCCGCCCGGACGGAACGCCTCGGTCCGGGCGAATGTCAGCACGACGCCGGTAAAAGCGCGGTCCAACTCGTCGGTGCCGATCACGCGGCGCCCCGTGGCCGGATCGTTGATCCAGCAGCGCCGGCCCCGGATGCCCTCCAGCACCACGAAATGTTCGAAATTCCAGTGCAGGATCACGGGCATGGTCAATGTGCCCAGCTCGCCCGGTTCCTTGCGAAAGCCCCGCGCCTCGAGCCCGAAGCTGCGCGCGGCCTTGAGGATGTTGCTGGCCTTGGCCCCGTCCCGCGTGACACCGCACAGGCTGCGCAACAATTCGACCGGCACGAAGCGGCCCTGCCGCGCCAGGATCATCGCCAGACAGGCCGCGCCGCATTCCACCGCCTCGAACTGCAGAACGGTGGGCACCTTGCGCCGCCGAGCCTGTGGCATGGGTTGTGTCCCGACCGCCGCCGTCATGACCCGCCTCCGCCGCGCAACAGCGCCTTGATGGCGGGCATCAGCAGTGCGATCGGCGGATCGATCCGGACCGTGATCTCGGCCGTTGCCAGCGTGCCGCTGTCGATCTCCAGCGTCGGGCCCTGCCCCGTGGCCCAAAGCGGCGCGCCGGTGTCGGTGTCACGCTCCAGCTCGATCACCACTTCGAAGGGCGCACCAAGCGGCGCGAACCGGGGCAGCAAGCTTTCATTGCCCAGCACGGCGATCATCGCCTGCGGGCTGACCGGCGCCGAGGAGACGGACAGAACCCGCGCCCGCAGCCCGCCCGTTTCGGCGCGCCGCACCGTTGATGGCACCACCAGCGCCGCCATGCCCGGTGCAATGCGTTTGCCGGTTTCCGGCGCGACATAGGCCACCAGCCGGACCGGGGCCGCGCCGGTTTCCAGCGTGGCGATCCGCACACCCGGCGCCACGCGTTCGCCGGGCCGGGCCAGCAATTCTTTGACCCGCCCGTCCGCTGGGGCCAACACCACCTGGAATTCCCGCGCGCGCAGGTCCAGCTGTGTCACCCGCTCTTGCTGGATGCGCAGTTCCTCGGCCAAGGCCGCGCGATCCCGATCATCCTGTTGCTTCGCCGCCAGCGCCTCGCCGTCCAGAGCCACAAGGGCGGCCTTGAAATCCAGCAGGGCCTGTCGGGCATCGTCCAGTTGGCGGCGGCTGTCTTCGACCGCCCGTCGCACGACCAGCCCACGCGCCAGCAAGGCCTCGTCCCGGGCCAGTTGATCGGCCTGCACAGAGACGCGCCGGGTGGTGGCCGCGATCTGTTCGTCCAGCGCCGCGCGCCGCGCCGCCAACCCTGCATCGCGCGAGCGGGCGCGGTCTGCGATCTGCGCCTCTCGGGTTGCGTTCCGAGCCTGCAACTCGGCCACTGCCGCCTGCGCCTGCGCCAGTTCCAGCCGCAGCTCGGGCTGGCTGATCTGGGCCAGCGGCATTCCCGCCGTCACCGCCTGCCCGGTGGTCACCAGCAGCGCGCTGAGGCTGCCCTCGGCGGGGGCGCTGACCTGAACGATCGCGCCATCGGCCGGGGCAAAGATCCCGTCGCCGGGGACCAGCGTCTTGACCTGCCCGAGAAACAGCCAGACCACGCCCGCCGCGACAAGGCAGGCCAGCGCCAGCACCGCGACCAGATCGAACGGGCGCACCACGCGGATCGCTTCGTCCAGCTGGTCGGGGTCCGACAGCCGGTCCAGCGCCGCCTTGCGAAATACTCGGGATGACTGATCGCTCATGCTGCGTGCCTTCTGTTTGGGGCCGACAGGGTCATGACATCCGGGATCGGCAGATCGGGCCGGGCCACAGACAACAGGGTCAATCCGATCCCGGCAGTGCCCTGCATCAGGCCCGGAAACACCGGCTGGCGCAGCGGCGGCGCATAGGTGCCACGCGGATAGAGGACAAAATCGCCCGGCGTTGCCCTTGCGGTCGCCAGCCCCACGGCCATCGGGCGCGCGGCCTTGGGCTGGCCGGCCCGCATCAGCAACATGACCGAGCCCGCATTGCCGCAGCACAGGTGATCGACCAGCGCCGCACTCGCCCCGCTGACTGCGCGGGCGGCCCTGTCAGTGCCCTCGCGGGTCGTGGCGTCAGGCAGCAGGCCGGACAGGGCCAGATAGGCAAACCCGGTTCCCGCCGCGCCGTAGCACCACTGGCAGGAGCAGGCGCCGTCCTCGCGCCTTGTATCGCGCCAATTGGTCTGCGCGGCGTCCCAAAGGCGGGCCTGAAAGCCCAGCGCGGCGTGACCTGCGCGCACGAAATCGTCGCGTCCCAGACGATGCCCCAGACGGATCAGAGCCACCGCGATACCCGCCGCGCCATGGGCGAAACCGCCGTGCAACAGCCCCTCGATCGTGGGCCAGGCCAGCGTATCGCCTTGCGCCACGGCATGGGCCAGCAGATGGTCGCCGGCGACCTCGGCCAATGTCAGGCAGCGCGGCTCGCCCGAGGCTTGCGCCAGATCGAGCAGGGCCAGGATCAACCCCGCCGATCCGTTCAGCACGTCGAACTGGGTATCCATGTGAATGTGGACCGGGGACAAAAGCCCGGCCAGTCGCAGCGCCGCGCCAAGAGGCGCCGGGTCATCCAGCAGCGCTGCAAGACGAACATTGGCATAGATCAGCGCCCCGGCCCCGGAATAGCCGCCGATCGGCACCCGGAACGTCGCCACATCCTCGGGGCGGCCGAAATCTTCGGGGGCCATCGACACGGTCGCGCGGGCGGCATCGGCAAAGCCTTGCCCCGGCAGTGCCCTGTCCAGAACGGCAAGGAACAGGGCAATCCCGCCATTGCCGGCATAGACCCCTTGATCCAGCCCGCCGACCTGATAGCGCCGGTGCGCGTCAGACGGGACCGCGCCCTGCCAATTCAGACCACCGTTCGGCGCCACAAAAGCCCGCCGGATCAGATCGCGCCCGATCTGGGCCGCGCGTTCGGTCAGCATGTCGTCGGAGCGTGCAGCCTCGGCCACGGGGGCAAAGGCGTCCCCCTCGACCCCGGCGCGCAATGTCGCGGGGGTTGCGCCCGCTGCGAACACGGCGGCGTTCACCAACTCGATCTGCCGCCACAGTTCATCCTCGGAGGTCAGCGCCAGATGCCGCCGGAACGCGTCGATCCCGGAATTGCCAAAGAACCCGCGAACGGCGGCACCCGTGACCGACAGCAGATCGCGCCCGTCATTGCGCCGGGTGAAGACAGGCACGTCCTCGGCCATCAACTCGGCCTGTTCCTGACGCGCGAAATCGGCCTGATCGCGTTTCCAGCTACCCAGAAAGGTGACGCGCATCACCTGCTCGTAATGCAGGCTCAACGCGATTCCGTCCCGGTTGAGATCGGGGTGATAGCTGGCCTCCAGCAGGGTCACGTAAATCCGGGTGTGACGCAGGATGTGCCGGAATTCGAGCGTTTCAGCCCGTGCGATCAGCGCGTCCAGCCCGGTGCCCGCCTTGTCGCGCACAGCCCTGAAGACCCGGCTGAAACCGTCCCGGAAAGGGGCCAAGTGATCTGCCAGCCGCTGGGGCTGATCGCCCAGCCGCACCAGGTTGCTGCCCCGCCGCGGAGGTTTTGGCATGATGCCCCAGCGCATGGTCGCGCTGTTGGGGTCCAGGTACTGCGCCTTGTGCTGCGCGACATCGTCCAGGCACCCGGTGAACCCGCCAATATCAACCGATCCCCCCTGCGCCGAGGGCATCCAGGCGGTCAGCAGCATCGTGTCCATGACCGAGAACACCGACCATTGCGGACGGTCCTGCCCGTCCGGGCGCAGGGGCTCGGGGTTGAACAGGGTTTCGAAATCGACCAGCGTCGGCCATTCGCCCGAGGCGATGACGTTTTCCTCGTGGAAGTCATAACCGTTGATCAGGTGGACCAGCGCGGCCAGCCCGCCAGCGCGGCGATAGTATCGTTCGACCTGATCGGGGGCGGTGCAGGTCAGATGCTCGATATACCCGACCCAGCCATAGCCATCGCGGGCAAGCGCCAGTAACCCCGGCCGAACCAGCCCGCCCGGAATGTTCGCCAGCGTCCCTGCCGCGTGCGCGAAGTCGTTGAACCAGATTTCAGGCTCGATCGGCTTGGGCTTGTAGACCAGCTTGCGGCCCGAGGCAAAGTCGACAAGGATCACCGTCGCGCCGCCGTCATGCCGGTCTGACAGGCCGATATTGAGCCGCGCCACGGGCAGATCACCAGCGGCCGCCAGCGCCTTGGTATCCGCGGCCAGACGGGTCAGGAACTGGGCGGTGGTCCGAATGTGGCTCTCTACAAAGGTCACGATCCGCCGCGCCAGCACAGGGTATTCACGCAGAAACGCCACATGACCAGCCGCCCGGAAATGCCGTACGAAACTGCCATAAGGGTCGCCCCCCCGACGGAGCCTGCGCCACAGGTCAAACTCGGCGAACAGGCTGTGCGCCGTGACCGTCGACAAAATCCGCAAGAGGGCCGCGTCGATGTCCTCTTGTGCTTGGTCCGTCAGCAGCGCGGCAAGGTCGGGATGGCGCGTCATAATCCGGGTTCCGGCAAGACGGGCCAGAGGCCACAGCAGATCTGCAAACGGAATCTCGGCCAAATCGGCGGGCACCGGGATGTCCAGCGCAAAGGCAGGGGCCAGATCAGCCAGCGCGCGCGTCCAGTCCGGCAGCACGGTCAGCGCATCGGGTCGAAGCCCACCCATCAGCATTGCCGCGCGGGCCTCGCTCAGGTCCAGTTGCGCCAGACGTTTGCCCAGCCGGTCGGGGAAATCCTCGCCCAGACTGCGCCGCCAATGATCCAGCCGCCGCTGCACCGCCCCGGGGTCCGCAACAAAGGCGGTGTCCGGCAGGGCCAGACGCTCGTCCAGCGTCAGGGCCCCCGTTGCGATCTGCCTGAGGTCGGTCTGGGTCAGTGACATGGTATGTGCAAAGGCCAGCAGCCCAGCCGACACCGGCTGGGCCTTGGCTGATCCTAGGCGCGCACCCCGCTGGCCGACGAGCAACCACAGCTGCCCGAGTTGGTGGATGCGTTGCACGAAGAGGAGCTGCTGGTCATCCCCAGCTTGACCGCCAGCCACGAGAAAAAGCCGCCGCCCGCGACGCCTTCGAGTTCCTCGTCGCTCAGCTCGCTGCTGGCAGCAGGGGCCGCGCCGGTGTCGCTGTCCAGATTGGCGGGCAGGATCAGTTCCAGCGTGTCCTTGCCTTCCTCCAGCACCATCAGCTTGGCCCCGGCGGGCATTCCAGCGCCGAATTCCGCCCGCAGCACCGCATCTGGATTGGCCACCAGCTTGGCGCGATAGGCCGGGTCTTTCCACGCTTTCTTGACCACCACCTCTTCGGGGTTGTCGGTTGGATTGACGGTGATCGCCCCGGCGCCGCCCGGCAGATCGGGGTTGTAGTTGATCAGGAAATAGACGTTATCGGGCGTCTCCTGATGCAGGTTCACCTTGAGCCCGTTCACCTTTGCCATCTTGCCGACAGTGCCAGCCGGGTCCTGCCGCAGGGCGCTGCGAAAGGCGCTGTCGGTGTGCGCCTTGCGGATCACTTCCCATTTGAAATCTTCGCGGCTGTTGATCGAATTCAAGTTCAACATCTTATTCTCCCTATGTGTTTTTGGTGCAGTCTGGTCGTTTGGAAAGAGCCAGATTCGCTCTGGCGTGATGCAATCGTTAACGCGGGTTCACCTTTTGGCATGTTCCTTTCGTAACAGGGCAAAGCCGGGGGGATCGGGGCCGAGCGTGGTGAACACCTCAACGCCGTCACCGATGCCCCGGATCGAGACACGGCCAATCGCGCGCAACATGCCGGGCGGGCACAGCGAGGCGGTTCCGGGACCGACACAGATGGTGGTGCCCAGCTCCTTGTTCATCGCTTCAAGGCGCGCCGCCGTGTTGATGACATCCCCATGCGCCGTGTAGTCCAGCTTGGCCCCCCGCCCCACGTCCCCGACCACGGCAGGCCCGGTTTCGATGCCGATCCGGGTCCGGCCAAAGCCGTCGGCCGCCAGATCGGGGCGCTGGCGCAGCGCTTCGGACCAGGTGGCGATCTCGGTGGCGCAGCGCAGGGCCGAAAGCGCGTGATCGGGTTGGTCGATCGGAGCATTGAACAGCACGTGGACCGCATCGCCCACGATCTTGTCCACCATGCCGCCGTGACGCAGGATGATCGCCGTGATGCCCTCGAAATACTGGTCCAGCATCTCGATCAGCCGCTCTGGTCCGGTCCGCCGGGTCATCGCCGAGAACCCCTCAAGGTCGGTGAACAGCGCGGTCACGACCCGCCGCTCGCCGCTTTGTTTCATCAGGTGCGGCGCCTTGACGATCCGGGCCACCACCTGAGGGGCAAGATGCTGTTCGAACCGCTGCCGGATGCGGGCCGCCTGCCGACGGCTGATCGCGAAGGACGCGACCAGCCCGCAGAGGCCGGACAGCAGCAGAACGGTGCCGGGAAACACCGGATCGAACAGGATCAAATCCTGCGCCAGCCGCAGAGACAGCATCACGAACGCGCCGACACCGGCCAGCAACCCCAGCACGGCAAGGATCGGAGGGGCCAGAGGGATCAGCGCGCTCAGAACCACCGCTAGCGCGACCGAGCCCCAGACCATCCCTGCGCTGGCCGAAACCGGGGTCAGGCCCAACAGCATTTGTTGCGCCGCGCGGGCCTGTATCTCGACCGTTGCCGCGGTTTCACCCCATGGCAGGCTGCGGATCGCACCGATTTCGGGGGCCGACCCGCCGATCATGACCAGGCGGCCCCGAAACTGGTCGGGGTCGAAGCGTCCTGCCAGCACGTCTGCCGCCGACACCGATATTGGGCCGCGTCCTGGCCGGCCTCGGGGGAGCAGTCGCAGGAACCCGCGGGCATCCATCCGACCCTGCACCGCACCGGCCGCAAAACGACCCGCAATCGGGTCCAGCCGTATAAAGGGTGCCCCCGATACCACCCGCGACGCTTCGAGAGCGAGGCCGGGCAGCGCGGCCCCTTCGATCGAGACGACCACAGGCACCCGGCGCACCACGCCGTCGGGTTCGGTGAGAATGGCCAGCGCGCCCTGTCCGGCAGCGGCGGCGGCCAGCGTGGTATCGGCCGCCTCGGCCCCGGCGGCCGCCCAGAACCCCTCGGCCGCTCCTGCGGGCATCAACACCGGCGCACTGCGCGGTGTGGCCCCGCCCGCGGGGGCCAGCGCAAAGCCCAGAACCGTCGGCGTCGAGGTCATGGCGGCGGCGAAAAGCTGATCGTCATCCGGGCCGGGAACTGTCCGGGCAAGTTCCGTTCGCCCGGTCGCTTGTGCAAGTGCCCGGGCCATCGCGGCGGGCGACCGGGTGTCCGCACCGGCAAACAGGATATCCACCGCGACCGCGCTTGCCCCGGCCCTGCCAACCGCCTTGACCATCATGGCGATCAGTTTTCTGCGCCACGGCCAGGGGCCCACCTCTTGCAAGGACGCGGAATCGATATTGACGATGACGACACGGTTCGGGGCATCCTGTGCCCATCCGCTATAGGCAAGGGCTGCGTCTTCGCCGAACGTCACAAGGCGCGCGCGCGCCTCGGGGGCAACCACGCTCAGACCCAGTACAAGCAGCAAGGCCACGGCCAGAGCACTGAGCGGAACGGCCCACCGACGCCACATCATGGCGGATCGCGGGCGCACGGGCGTCAGTCGAATTGACTCAGCGCCTCGGCCACGCGCTCGGCGGACCAGACGCTGACCGTACCGGGCACCGCGCCGGGTTCGGCGATGCTCACGCCCTGCCCTTCGGCAACCGTGACTGTCGCGCCGCCCGCTGTCACCTCGACATGGCCGCGCGCGACAAAGACGCTGAAACTGCCCCGGCTGGGGCCGACAAAGAACGACGTCCCGCGCACCGCGACCCGCCCGAATACGCTGTCGATGGTCAGTGGCACCGCAGACGACGCGGGCGGTTTGTCCACCAGGATCGCCCCCTGCGCCAGATCAAAGGCAAACCCCGCCGCCTCGACCAACTCGGTCAACGCAATCGAGGTCTGTGCGCCCAGTTGCAGCACCAGCCCGCTGGGGAATAACAGATCCGCCCGCGCCTTATCCCCGGTCGAGACAACATCGCGGACGAAAACCGGATCCTGCACCGCAAGCGGGCGCGATGTGCCCCCCTCGGTCGCCTGGACAGAACCCGAGACGTGGATGGCGTTGCCATGCGCTGCACCGGCACCTTCCGCGATGCCCGCGACGGGCCGAAAGTTGGACAGTAAAGCCAGACAAACAAACGCAAAAATACTGCGACGCGACAGAACCCACAGCATGACAGCCACCTGACAAACCCACTTGGCGGATGACCGCAAATGTGCCACGAAATAGGGGAAAAACATAGTGAATTAATTGTTCGGCTTTACGGCAATCCCGGTCGGGCGGTGTCGGCACCGAGCGGCTTGGCGGCGGCCAAAACAAGCGGTGCTCGGATGCAGGGTGGCAAACCTTTTTCCAGATCGAACGCCGCCCATTGGCGGTCTTTTCCCCCGTTCGAAACCCTCGAGGAAGATACGCTTGCCGCGATCTCGGCCCTTAGTCAGACGCGCGTCTGGCAGGCGGGCGCGGTGCTGTTCCAGAAAGGCGACCCGGGGGACTGGATGGTGGCGCTGACCGATGGCCGCGTCCGCGTCGACATCAGCTCGCCGGGGGGGCGCAGCCTGACGTTGCGGATCATCGAACCCGGCGAGTGTTTTGGCGAGATGTCGCTGTTCGACGGTTCGCCCAGATCGGCCACCGCAACCGCCATGACCCCGATCACCGCGCATGTCCTCAGCAAACCCGATTACCGCAGGCTGACCGGGGCCCACCCGGAGATTCTGGATGGCATGGTTCGCTGGCTGGCTCGTCGCCTGCGCGAAACCACCGATCAGCTGGCAGCCGTCGCCTTGCTACCGCTCGAAGCGCGCACGGCGTGGTATCTGCTCAGGGCATTGAAGGCGCTGCACGGGATTGATGAGACCTGTGACGTCGCGCTGGATCTCAGCATCAACCAGTCGGAAATCGCGCTGATGCTGGGGGCCAGCCGGCCAAAGGTCAATCAGGCCCTTCTGCAACTGACCCATTGCGGCGCCGTTGAGCGGGGGGGAAACCGGCTGATCTGCCGTGCCGACCGCCTCGCCGAGCGGATCGAGGCACTCAGCCGCTGACCATCTCGGGGACGGTAGACGAGAATTCTTGTTGCTTTTTACAACCACCCCAAGGACTCTGGCGCCAGGCCGTCGAAGATAAGACAGGCCGACTTGGGAGAGGTAACTATGGAATTTTTTATGATGCGCCTGCGTGGCGTCTTTGTAGTGGCGATTGCCATGCTAACGCTCTCGGCGAGCGTCGGATTGGCGGATTGTCGTCCTGACTTTGATGGAAAGCCGCCCTCAAACGGCGTGCTTTTCTTTGATTCGAACGACTGTAACCCCAACAACGGCATGGTCACGTTTACTCTTGAAGACAACAACGGAAACCGCCCGAGGTTGTCGGATACAGGTTGGAAAGACAGGATCAGCTCGATCGCCGTGGGCGACGGCGTCAAGCTGACGGTGTACTGGAGCGACAACTACGAGGGCCGCAAGGCCACGCTTTGGCCCGGCACCTATTCCCGCATAGCCCGTTGGGACAATGACATCGCCTCGATGAAACTCGAGAAATTTGACAAGGCGAAAGAGGGCATCGTCTCGATCTACCTTCGGGATAACATCACCGAAAACACCCCCGCGCACCATGTCAGCGCGGGCAAGTTCAACTTCAATGCGGGTGGAGATAAGGCCTGGGATCTGTTCGTGACTGGGAACGTGGTGGACAAGGACGTCTGGCCCAAGGTGATCCGCATGGACAAGAACATGAAGATCACCATGTACAGCGACCCCGCTTACACGCCGGACGAAAGCACCGCGCATGTTGAGACCTCGCTCGAAGAAGGCCGCGATATCATCCTGGACAATATCGGCTGGGGCAGCAAGCTGCGCAGTCTCAAGGTCGAACGGATCGAGCCGGACATTTCCAAGCTTGAGGAAGGCTACAAAGTTGTCAACGTCACAGGCCACTGGGAACGGGTGAACCCCAAGGGCTGTTCGGGCTGCTCCAATCTGTCCTTTGCCATCACGGTCGGGTCCGAGCATGCAGAGGAAATCGGCAATGAGGAAGGCGTCGAGAACGAGATCAATGCCTCGGTAACCGCGTCCGTTGAAACGACGGTTGGCGGGCCGGGTGCCGAAGCGACCGTAGGTCTTGCTGTGTCTGCCGGATACAGCAACGGCTGGACCAAGTCAGAAACCATTGTCAAAAGCTTCACCACCTCCGAACAGACAGAAGTGACCGAGGAATGCGATCTCGGCTCGATGTGGCAATGGCGCTCCGCGGCCGTGCGCGAGTGTCCGAACAAGGCGGCGGCATGCAGCCCCTTTGAAAGCAAGGGCCACACTGTATGCGCCCCCGAGGACGCTGAACCACCGACCACCGGCAACTTCAAGCTCGATTCCAGTTGGGGCGGCTGTGAAAAGGTCGCCACAGGCGTCGAGTTCGAGGGCGCGGGCCCTGCCGTCGCGGGCGTCATGATCATGCTGTCGCCGGAATACCGGTGCAAGTGGAACTACTTCATGCGCTACAACGGACCAGAGCTGCGCACCTTAACGTTGACGAAGAACCCCGAGGATTGTCGTGCGATCTGCAGCAACACTGCCGATTGCCGCGCGTGGTCGCTGAACCTTTCGAACGGGCAATGCACGATGCACCAGTTCATCGGAGAGGCGGTGCCGGGTCAGACAGACTTCATCGCTGGCACGATCGCGTCGCCAAAGACCTTCGAATAGTCTGGACGCAGAGACCGGGGCGGTGCAATGCCGCCCCGGTCCCGATATGAACGGCGAACAACCACGCGGGCCTGTACGGGAAAAGCCAATCCCCACGCTGAACAAATGGATGCCGCGTAGGATCACGCAAGGCCGGTTTCCGCACTCAGGCCAGTGACCAAACCACCACGACCAGTCTGTAGGTATCCCGGTTCAGAAGGCCCCTGCACATCGATAAGATCGGCAGCGCCCCAACGCGCGTGCTGGTCCTGTTGTGCCAGGGATTGCCGCGGCCCATCGTACCTTCATCCTACCCGAACGACGCACGCAGGATTGCCCTTGGGGGGCGGGGCTGCGGCTCAATAAAAAAGGGCCGCCTGATCAGGCGACCCTAATTTTTCGATCAAAACGACGGTCATTTCACCGGAATGTACTCATCCTTTTGTCCGGCCATGTGGTTCTGACTTTGGCTTTGCATTTTCTTGACAACATATGTGAGTTCAAAGACACCGTCGGCGTTCGGCCCGACGACATCATAGCAATTGCCTTCGACCACATCGAAGCACAGCTCATTGCCATCTTTGATGAAGAACCCCTTGATGTTCAAACCCGGCCCCGTTTCCGAGAACGACCCATCAGCGTTCATCTCTATGATAGTGCCCCAGCGCTTGGACTTATATTTGCCCACGGCAAGAATCTCGGTCGCGGCAGCGCGGGCCTCCTTGCGGGCTTCGGTGATTTCCGTTTCGCCCGGCGCCAGTTCATCCGCACTGATCGTCAGTATGGTTTTTGCCATGGCAGGATTGTTGCGGGTTTGACCTGCGCGGCGTCCGGGTTCCCAGAACTCGAACTGGATCGAACCGTCGGGCAGGAACTCGAAGCGCACTTCGTCCTGATCCGGTTGTTTGAAGTTGACCGTCGGGTTGCCGTCTTTGCGGCCTCCTGCCCGGGCAAGTCGTTCGGTGAATTCAATCCGTTCGCCGGCTTTCACGTATTCATAGGCGAACTTGTCCGGCCCCAGGATCGTGAACTTCACCACTTCACCTTCCATCACGCCGTCCAACGCGCCCTGAAAACTATTCGTTTTCGAGGTGATTTGCTGAACCTCTTCTTCTGTTAGATAAACCTGTGCATTGGCAGGCGCGGCCAGTACCAGTATTGCCGCCGCAATTACTACAGAAAGCATCATCGACAGTTTATTGCCAAGTCCCATAACTTTCCTCACTCTCAAAAGAGAACTCCCAAACAGTCTTTTGATTATACGGCTACGGCTTGACACCGGTCAATGCGGATGACGCTCGGGTCGGATCGCAAAATACTGTCTTACGGGACCCCGCATGCGGTCACAGAGCAGTGCCCTGGCGACACTAATCTCGGGTCTGGCGTCGTATTTACCAGCGTCAACGAGTGACTGTCGGGTTGCGAACCAAGTACGAACGTCGCCAGTTTCTGCAGAGGTAAATGGATAAGTCGATAGTCTCTCACCCGCAGCGAGACAGGAAATCGAAGCCGATATTCCATCTTCCTACATTTTCAAGATGGAGAATTGCGCTCATCGAAAATGATGCAAGCACCTGTAAATAGATCATTTCAATTGACTGCGTGGTGCCCCCAGAGGGAATTGAACACCTATATATAGTGTTATCACCCAATAGCAGACCCAAACTAACATATTGATTTTCAGTTGTTTATAGAATTATGTAGCCTCAACAGTTCTCACTCAATCTCCCACCATACTAGATCTTGTAGGTGGACTGAAAGGTGGACTGAGTTTTTCGAGTGATAAAATCATATGCGTAAGAGACATCTTCTAAGCGCCAAGCGGGCCGCGGCACTGAACAAAGGGAAGTGGGCCGACGGCGCTGGGCTCTGGCTCTGCAAATACGAAAAAGACCGCGGGAAATGGGTGTTCCGGTTTACCACCTTCGGCAAACGTCGAGAAATGGGATTGGGGGCTTATCCGGACGTGTCGCTGGCGGATGCGCGTCGAAAGGCAGATGCGGCACGGGATATTGCGATCAATGGCAAGGACCCGATCAAAGAGCGGGAAAACGCAACCCGGGAGACGATCCGTAATCTACACTTGCTGCGTGACATTGCCGTAGATGCATTCGAGGCTCGCAAAGCGCAGCTGAAGAACGATGGCGAGGCCGGTCGTTGGTTCAGTCCGTTAGAGCTCCATGTCCTGTCACGGCTTGGAAATTCACCCGTCTCGGAAATCAATCAAATCGACATTCGGGACACACTTGCACCGATATGGCACACCAAAGCTGACACGGCGAAAAAGGCGCTTAATCGTCTCAGCATCTGCATGAAGCACGCGGCCGCGCTGGGCCTGAATGTCGACATTCAAGCGACCGAGAAGGCACGTGCGTTATTGGGAAAACAGCGGCATGACATTGCGCACATTCCCGCCATGCCCTGGGCTGAAGTGCCGTCATTTTACAAATCCTTGAGCGACAACACGGTCACGCATCTGGCGTTACGATTGTTGATCTTGACCGGCTCCCGGTCCGCACCTGTCCGGTTTGCTCGGGTTGAGCAATTTGAGGACGGCGTCTGGACGATCCCAGCGGACCGTATGAAGGGTATCAAAGGCAAAACCTCGGATTTCCGCATCCCACTTTCAAGCGAATCCCTACGCGTACTTGAGGACGCGAAACGACACGCCAGAAACGGGGATCTTTTTCCAAGTGTTCGGAAGGGCGTGATTTCAGATGCAACCATGAGCCGACACATGGAGCGCACGGGGCTGCACTACCGACCACATGGCTTTCGATCGTCCTTTCGCGACTGGATCGCTGAAACGACTGACACGCCTCATGATGTAGCAGAAACCGCAATGGGACACGTAGTCGGGGGCAACGTGGAACGTGCATACCGCCGGACAGATTTTTTGGAACAGCGTCGCAAACTGCTCGAACGCTGGGCGCAATTTCTAACGCAGTGATCAACCCACAAAGTGAGTAAAACATATGTTTTGTCCGAACAATTACGTTCTGTTGTCCGAACTGGTAGACGAAATGAAACTGGATATCGGCGAGTTGCCGGAGCCTGTCACCTCGACTGCCGAATTCTTCGCCGATGTCGATGCTTTGAAGCGAGCCTTCGTGAACTGGCTGTTGCTCGCTCTTTTCAAATCTCTTGGTGACAAGTTGCGGGTCTCCACGCCTGCCGGGGCGACCTTGCGCCTTAGCGCTGAAGTCTTGCAGCCAATTGTGCCCAAATTTTCTGACGCGATAGAGGTGAGATGGGATGGAAAATTTCCCTCCGAAAGCGTGAAAGATCTGCGAGAGCTGTCAAAATCACCTTTCTTCAAGTTTTTGGACCCCGATTATCTTTGCATTTCTGTTGATGACGGTCGCAGCAACACTCCGCTACATCTGCTCAACCGCTATCCACTTTGTATTGCTAAGGATGAGCTGCCAAAAGGTAATCCCAGACTGGCGCCTTGGTTGTTGGATGAAATGCAAAGATCTTTCGATCCAAACTTCACCGGTCATTTTGGGACAGAGGATGAAGAAGCATTAATCGCGACTCTGATCCAAGCCTATGTTGATGGAGAGGTTCGCGACAAGCCGAGCGCCAAGGCGATGTTCGCCCCCAATATGAAGCACGAATCTTGGAAAGAGATTTGGGCTCTCGCAAGCAAGAAATATCCAGAGATGGCCAAATCGGGACCTCGCTAACGAAACCGTGAGAAATGGCGTCGGGGATTCTTGGCGAGAATAATTCAAAACGGAATTCAAAATGAGTTTCGCTTCGCGTTCTGAATTCCCTCGTACAGTCTGTCAGGCACGTTCAACCCTTGGAAAGGAATATGAATGAGCCTCACCGACCCTCTTTTGAAAGCGAGCGAAGCTGCTGAAATTCTTGCAATTTCTGAGCCCACCCTGTGGCGGCACGTCAAGTTGGGGAAACTTCCCAAGCCCCTCAAGCTGGGGGCGTCGTCCCGCTGGCCGCAGTCGGAAATCTTGGACGTCATCGAACAGGCCAAGGCCAACCGCGCAACGCAGTAACAGAAAACCCCGTCAATCATGACGGGGCTCCTGCCTTGTTTCTCGCAACTTCAAGGTAGCCAGCCCCGCATATTGGCACAAGTCACCAAACCCCGATCTTGATTGGATTTCTGGGCTCAGCACCCAGCCAAATCGCCGTTTCAAACGGCGACCGGTATCGGCTTGTCCAACGGTATGCCCGTGCTTAACAACAGCCGCCGCTGGTCCGCTCAAGATCCATACCGAACAAACAGTATGGAGATGACTAAACCATGCACGACGCAAAACACTTTACCCTCACTCTCGGAGGGCGCTGGTATCAAGCCTATGGGACTGCAGCCTGCCCGGTCTGCCAACCGGAGAAACGCGCGGACCAAACGGCCTTGACCATTGGGCAAGGCTCGAACGGCCATTTGTTGCTGCACTGCAAGAAAAGCAACTGTAGCTTTCGTAGCATCATGCGCGCCAGCTTGAGCAACGAACAACTCAATCTCCGCCTCACGTCCCAAATTGCCCAGCGCATTGAGACCTATTCGGACGTGCACGCTCGCAAGGCCAAATTTGCCGAAGCAATTTGGCGGCGCAGCCAGCCGATCCAAAGCTCCCTTGCGGAGATCTACCTCCGGAAGCGGGGGATTTGTTGCGACCTGCCAACTTCGATCCGGTTCCTTTTCCGCTGCAAGCACCCCACGTCGGGCGATCTACCGGCGATGGTCGCAAAAATCGACTGTGCAACTGGATTTGGCATTCACAGAACTTTCCTGACCAGGGATGGGCTCGCAAAAGCAGCTGTGATCCCCACGAAAGCAATGCTTGGCCGTGCCGCCGGTGGTGCGGTCCATCTTTTGGAGGGGGGAGAAGGGATCCTGGTTGCCGAAGGAATCGAAACGGCATTGTCGTTGTACACGATCGCCGCCGAGCAGAACCTGTCTGTTTGGGCGGCTTTGTCGACCTCGGGGATGACGCAATTGGTACTTCCGAATTGTCCCCGCCAGTTGATCGTTGCGACAGATGGGGACCACGCCGGGAAAACCGCGGGCCTCGCATTGGCGCGTCGCGCCGATCAGCTCGGCTGGAAGGTTAGCATGCTGCCGGCGCCCAACGGGAAAGATTGGAATGATGTGCTCTGCTCTAAGCGAGGTGCGCAATGATCGCCAACGAAATCAAGAATGCGATTATTCCGTTTAAAGCTGAGGAACCGCAAATGCTGGTCCGGCCGACAGCGGTGGGGGAAGCCTACCCGGTAGACGCGCTTGGCCCGCTCGAACAAGTGGTCACATCAGTTCAGAAAATGACCCAAGCACCGGTGGCTATTGCTGCGCAATCGGCGCTGGCTGTCGCTGCGTTGTGCGTCCAAGGTTGGGCAGACGTGGAAACATTGCGCGGATCCGTTCCCTGCTCGTTGTTTTGCTTGACCATCGCCGAAAGCGGTGAGCGCAAGTCGTCATGTGATCGGTTGCTGATGCAGGGTGTTGCTGACTTCGAGAAGTGGTTGATGCAGTCCTACAAAAAGGAAATCAGTGACTTCAAACTGAACCAGGAAATTTGGAATGGGCAGCGGAAACGATTGCTGGCAGCGGCAATCGGGGAGGATCCCGTTACTGCTGCCGCAGCCAAAAAGACGTTGCTCGCGCTGGGCGATGAACCGCAGCCGCCGGTCTTGCCAATTGTGACCGTGCAAGAGCCAACCCTGGAGGGTCTGTACAAGGCGTTTCAGTTCGGTCGCCTGTCGCTGGGTCTCCTCTCGGATGAGGCGGGAGGACTGATTGGCGGCCACGCCATGAACAAAGACAACAAGCTGAAAACCATTTCCGGACTATCTGTTTATTGGGATGGAACGGGCGTGAAACGCGTGCGGGCCGGAGATGAACCGAGCTGGGTTTGTGGACGCCGTTTGTCCATCCACCTGATGGCGCAACCCGTCGTTCTTGGGCCCCTCCTGGGGGACGCAGAGGTTTCGGGACAGGGGTTTCTGGCGCGGTGTCTGATTGCCGCACCGGCCAGCACGATTGGCACACGCACCGCGCGTGGGTACTCGGCGCAATACGAGGAAGAGGTCAAAGCGTTCAATACCCGCGTCTTTGAACTTTTGGCATTACCGATGCCCACCGACAAGCATCAGAAACAGCTTTGCCCTCGCAAGCTCTGTTTGTCCGAAGATGCACGTGAATGCCTCTACGATTTCTATGACAAAGTAGAGCGAGGTCAGGCCGCCGGAAATCTCTACGCACACGTACATTCCTTTGCCAGCAAGGCCGCGGAACAAGCCGCACGCATCGCCGGTATTCTTACGTTGTGGGCCGACCCGAACGCGTCGCATGTGACGGTTGAAACGATGCGGTGCTCGATCCGCCTCGCGCACTTCTATCTTGGAGAGGCAAGCCGCCTATCGCAGCACGGGCAAATCGACAAGCAGATCCAGCTTGCAGAACAGCTGCGTCTGTGGCTTCAGAGCCAATCCAAATACGACGAAGTATTCACTGGCTACATTTTGCAGGAGGGGCCAAATTCGGTTCGTGATCGCAAGACTTTGACGCCCTTGTTGTCTATCCTGGAAAGCACTGGTTGGTTGATCCGCCTGCCTGAAGGTACCGTGATCGACGGACGCGCCCGCAAGGAAGCATATCGCATCGTTCGACGGGGGGAGTTCTAGGTTTTTCTGGGCGCCTACGCGCTCGTATGCGCCCAGTCCAAACAAATGTGAGAGCCGCGACTGGACTGAGAATTGGCGACGGTGCGTATCCGGCCTCCAAGGCAAAATACGGACCGCCGCCAATGCAGCCAAGGTAGCAGCTAATTCCGCTAAAATTGCTAACCGGTGTTCCGTGTTTAGCGCAATTAGCAACATTAGCGGGGCAGCCCCTGATGCTTTGCACATCCCAAAAGTCGCCTACCACCCCCAAGGAGAACCAGTTGGATCAAGACGAGATCACCAAGCTGTTCAATGCGTTCCAGGCAAGCCGCGCCCATTACCTGCAACGCCAGCAGAGGAAGAAAGCGGTATGCGGCGCCAAAACTCGCAAGGGCACAGAATGCAAGGTAAAACCACTGCAGGACCACTCTCGATGCCGGATGCACGGAGGCAAAAGCACCGGTCCCAAAACGCAAACGGGGCGATCCCGAATTGCGGAAGCGCAACGAAAACGTTGGGAAAAATGGCGTCAGGAAAGGAGTGAAAAAGCTAGTGATTGCTAGTCACGCGACAAATGCGACAACGGTGCATGGGGTCTTATACTCAACGCAACGGCTGTTTGTTTGGCAGAGGCAGAAAATTGCAGCTGCTTTGAGCGCAGCCGCGTTAATATTATCGAAACACCAGTTCGGGCAGCACAGTCTCCCATTCATCCCGTTTAATATAGGACTGGAAGCGTTCGTCATTGTCTGTCTTCCGCCAGCGAACGATGGCCCCGACCTTACCTGACAGAAGTGCAGTATTTTCGGGCGGACGCCAGTTGCCAGCCATGCGGCCCAGTGGCCGTTGATATTGATCTAGGATCAGCCATTTCCCATCCCGCTGTTCCAGTGTCACGGGATCATCGATCTTTGATGCCGCAATGGCCGCATGGGATGGATGCCTTTCTGGGAGGCGGCCGGCATAGGACAGGTCCACCGTAGCCATATCGGGAACCTGGTACCAATCGGGATGAGGCAGATCCATCCGCCCGGGCATCTCGACCTTGCGCAGCATTTCGCTATCAGAGTCCGCAACGACGAAGGCATGTTCCCCGCTGGTGACAACAGACAAGCTACGGCGGGCGCGGGTCATCGCAACATAGAAGAGGCGGCGCGGGGCTTCGCCGTCCTCACCTTTGGACAGGGCTTTCCAGCCGCCATTGAGGATCACCACGTGATCGAACTCGAGCCCTTTGGAGCGGTGCGCGGTCAGCAGCAACAGGCCCCTTTGCGCTCGGCGGACGTCCTGTGACCATTCGGCCAACCACTCGATGGCGTCGGGCACAGGAATGGTCTTTTTCCCTAGGTCACGCGCAAGATCCGCAATACCTTCGGCAAGCAAGTCCACCCAGCGACCTGAAGGTTGTCGGTTGAGGACATCTAGAATGTCCTGGATCGTCAACATTGCAGCGGGACGCTGTCGCAGGCCCTCGATGAGCTGCTGCATCTCGCGCAGGCGCCAGACACTAGGCAGCTTTTCGTTCGCCATTTCGACCGGCAGAACGAGTTTTTCGGCATAGGCCCGAACGGCACCCAGCCGCCGCCAATCCCGAGAGATGATGGCGGTACGGGACCAGGTAAAATTCGGATCCAGTCGCGAAATCCGCACGAGCTCGTCGACCGCAATGACTGCCTGCGCCACCTCATGATCCGGACCATCGAGGAATTGCACTCGCCCTTTGGCGACAGGATCATACTGCGCCATGGCCCCGCCACCGGGATCAAGGCCGCGTAACTTGTCGACGGTGATTTCGTGCCCGGCTTTCATACGTCCCTGCGCAGGTTCAATGACCTGATTGGAGGCATCGATGATGTGCCGGGTAGAGCGGTAGTTCTCAACCAGGAACTTCGGCTTGGCGCGGTAGTCTTCTTCGAACTGGCGAATGAAGGATATTGAAGCCCCTGCAAAGGCGTAGATGTTCTGATCATCGTCGCCGACGGCAAACAGGCTGAGCCGTTGATCTGGGTCGTCCATCGAGCGCCCGGCGACCGCAGCGATCAGCGCGTATTCTTCGGGGCCGATGTCCTGATATTCATCTACCAGGATCCAGCGATACCCCTGAATAAGCGCCTCGCGCTGCGCCTCGGCCTCGGAGCGGCTCAGGCCGTCGCCGTTGATCTGGCGGACTGCCTCCATGACGATCCCGTCGAAATCACGTTCTTCGGACGCGGCGCAGGTAAAGCTGGCGCCGACCAGCCGCATCGCCAGCGCATGACAGGTCGAAACGGTAACGCGTGTCGCCTCTTCGCCGACCAGATGGCGCAAGCGCGCGCGGATTTCAGCGGCGGCGTGGCGGTTGTAGGTCAGCACGAGGATTCCTTGCGGATCCTCTCGCTTCACCCGAAGGAGGTAAGCGATGCGATGCACCAAGACCCGCGTTTTTCCCGATCCCGGCCCGGCAAGCACAAGGACGTTGGTTTCTTCGCGATCATCGGCAACAATTTCTTGCTGGACCGGATTGCCCAGATCCTCGACGATCTTCTTCTAGGCCTTGCCGGTGGTCTGACGGCGGACTTCGACCCCTCGCCCGGGCATCCAGCGCCGCAAGAACCGCTCCTGATCGAGTGCGAAATAGTCCTCAGACAGACGTTCGGCTTCTGCGATCTGGTCTAACCCCTTTTCGGCGTAAGCGGCCATTACGTGGGTCTGAAGCGTTTGTTCGCGGTAATGCTCCTCGAGCGGCAGGAAGTCTTTCCTGGTGAACGTCGCGCGACTGGGTTTTAGAAAAATCGTCATGGCTGAACGGAACACCGTCAGCCCTTTCCCAAGGGTCACGACCTGCTGCTCGTGAAGCCACAGAAGCGCGCGCTCCATGAGCTTGGTCATGTCCTTGACGCCAGAGGTTTTGATGACCGCATCGCCGCTGATCTCGGCCAGCAGATCGCCAATGGTCGTTTCGACTTGAATGTCTTTGCCCCTTGCGCCTGCGGGAGCGTTCTGGATCAGGAAATTCAGCAATTTTTCAGCAGCCGCCCAGCGCACGGCGGCTGTCTGCTCAACGACCCGCCAAGACCGCTGCAGCACCACTTCGAGCGTCTTGCTGGACAGTTTGCGCAAGCGGATGTTGCCCTGGCCACCATCGCTGTCGCGCCCGTCCCTCTCGATGCTGCGCAGCAGACGGTCAATCAAGTGGGGAATGGCGTCCGGGTGTCCCTCATCGCGCAGGATCTGACTGGCCGCTGACAGATCGAGCGGCGACGCGTCGCCAACACCGGTATCGGGGGCCAGCTCTCGCATCCGTGCAATCAGCGCCTTTTCCAGATGCATGGCGCGGACCATGCGATCGCGCGACTGGTTTTCGACGCCAATGTGCACCGAAACCGTGATGGCGATGTCGTTCTGCGCGATCCCAAGCGTTTCAAGGTCCGCCATGGCTTTGATCAGTTCGCGATGCGACAGCCCGCTGATGCCGGTTAGTTCGTCTGTGGAAATGCCCTGATCGGGGGGCGTGCTCATCACATGGCGCACGATGGTCAAAAGCTTATCCCGCCGAGCCTGCGTGATGTCGGCGCCTTTCAAACGCGCTTCGGCTTCGGCGATTGTCCGCACCAGCAGGGACGAGGGGAAGACCTGCACTCGGTTTTCCTCGCGCGAAAGCAGCGCTGCTTCCTCCAGCCAGGAGACAGCGGTTTTAACACGGGTGTCGTCAGTGGCACTGTCGCGCACGAACTCCCGGTCTTTTTCCTCACGTACGATTTCGCCCGGAGTTGCGACCACCTTGCCGCTGTTGCGCGTGTGCTCGTCCATGCGGCGGAGCGCCTTGAGAATGGCACCGATTTCATGACGATCTAGGCGCGAGCGGGCGGAAAGGGTGAACTGCCGCTCAACGTCGTCGGAATGATAAAGCAGCACGCAATCAGCCGGGGCACGGTCGCGTCCCGCCCGCCCTGCCTCTTGCAGGTAGTTCTCGAGCGAGCCGGGAATGTCTGCGTGAACAACCAGACGGATATCCGGCTTGTCAATACCCATCCCAAAGGCGTTGGTGGCAGTAATCACCCGTAGTTCCCCGACGCGAAAGCGTTCCTGAACGATGTGTTTGTCGTCAGCCGTCATACCTGCGTGAAAATGCTCAGCCGCCAGCCCTTGTTGCTTCAGGAAGGCCCCTACCCGCTCGGTTTCCTTTCGGGTGGCGCAGTAGATCACCGCCCCAGAGGTATCATCGGCGGGAAGAAACTCATTGATCGCCGTCAGGATGTCGCCAAGTTTGCTTTTCCTACCAGTCGGACGGACAGTAAAGGTCAGGTTGGTTCGCGTCGCACCACCGTCGAACAGGCCTAGTTCTACACCAAGGCGGTCGCGAAAATGTTGTGTTATATCCTGCACGACTTCGGGCTTTGCCGTGGCTGTCAAACACATAACTGGCGCGGGTTTGGCAGCCCCGGAGAACTCGCGAATGAACCGCCCGATGTAACGATAGTCCGGCCGGAAGTCGTGCCCCCATTTCGAGACGCAATGTGCCTCGTCCAGCACCCATAGCCCAACTTCGCGCTGGGCAAGCACAGACCGGACAGAGACGCTGCGCAATTGCTCGGGCGAGATCAGCAAGATGGCCGCTTGCCCCAATCGAACCCGGTTCAAAGCCTCTTGCCGCTCTGGCATCGAGAGCATTCCGTTGATAGTGACGGCCGACGAAATACCTACACGCTCCATCCCTTGGACCTGGTCGGCCATCAGCGCCACCAGAGGAGAAATCACCACGGTAAGCGCTCCGGTCTTGTCATAAAGGCTCAGCGCCGGAACCTGATAGCAGACGGACTTACCCGTACCCGTCGGCAGGATGCCCAGCACATCTGCGTGCCCCATGGCTTTGGCCACGATGACCTCTTGCAAAGGGTTGCCATCGTTGTCCACGGGCTGAGGGCGGAACCCTTCGAACCCGAACCACCGCTTTAGCGCCCCCACCGGGTTGTTCATCGCAGCGCACCAGGTGCAGCTGGGATCGCCACAGTTCGTGTCCCGCAAATCGCGCACCATCATTGCCGCCTCTGGGAAAGACGCACGGACCCACGGCGGCATCACGGACTCGCCCCCGGACACCGAAATCCAGGCCAACGCATAGGCCAGCGGCCAACCCATCCGAGGATCTGACAGCTGAGCAAGCGTCGGAGCGACCTGAGCGCCACAAGACTGACCTTCGAGGAGCCTTTTGATCGCAGCCAGCGCGTCGGCGCGCTCGGGTTTCGGCGCTTTCCGGATGTGGGTGAATACAGCGTCGAACCCATCCGCACGATCGGTTCTGGTTGCGAGATAATGATACGCAAGCAGCGTTTCCGGCGAGGCTGCATTCAGCTCCGTCAGTGCCTTGTTCTGGTTCTCCAGAACCTGAAACACAAGTCGTGCATCAAGCTCAGGGTCATTCACATGCCCAGCCTGCAGGCGCCCGTCATGGTAATGTTTGACAAGGTGGTGGTAGGGATTGCGCGGAAAGGCTAGAGGATTGAGCCACAAAGTATCAATGGGCGCGGCCATTTTCGCCGCCAGCCGCGGGCGCGCTGCCAAAAGGTGCTCGATATCATGGCGCAGAATGTTGTGACCAATCACGTGAGGCGTTTTGCCGAGCGCCTTTTCGAGCTGATCGAGCGACTTTGACAACTTTCCTTTCGCAGAAACAATAGCAGGCCCGTCCCCGATCCTCACGGCTGCCAGATCAAAGATTTCTGAGGTTTTGGGATTTATCTCGAGATCAACAGAAAGGCATTGCTCCAACAGGGGCCTTTTGTTTTCGGCTCTAGATCGAACAAGGTTAAAAAAGGCCATAAGTCTCGGGGCATTAGTCTTTGCTGAGGTGAAGTTAAGACCCGCGCATGGCTTCCGCAAGAGAACAGAGATGGCCGGTCGCTCGCATCAGGAGTGCAAATTTCGGAAATATGTGATCCGCAATCGGAGGATTTGAGGTGCCCCGAGATTTGGAGACGCTTTGACCTCCTACATTAGAGGTTAGGAGACCAATCGTGCACACCGACATCACCATTATTTACCGCTGCCCTGACTGAACTGGAAAACACGGAAAAGCGCCATTCGGGGCGCTTTTTGCCAGAATTTCAGGCCGACCCCTGGCGCGAATACGGTCTTGAAATTCCCTCAAGACGGGACAATCCTGAGAAAACACATTCTTGCCTATTCCACTTTCATCCGTGGGCCAAAAGCCCCGGAACCCGTTCAGACAACACATCAGAAAATGGTGACTGCGATGCTCCGGAAACCCGATTTTACTCTGCTCGACAGTATCTCAAGAAACCTGGCAGAGCTGGCGACAACCACCCTGCGTATTCGTGAAATGGCCGTCATTCGCGGCACCACAGATCCCGACAGCCTTGACGGCACCGAATTGGACGACCTGATCTATGGCGACGATGGCGACGACACCATAAACGGTCTGGTGGGCGACGACACCCTTCTGGGCGAGGCAGGTAACGACAGTCTCGATGGCGGCTCTGGCACCGACTTCATGTTTGGCGGCGACGGCAACGACACGCTGCGCGCAGGTCACTATGGGTATGACTCGCTCTATGGCGCCGACGGCGATGATCTGCTGATCGGAAGCCTTGAGGAAAACGTGCTCTGGGGCGGCACTGGCAACGACGTGATCGCTGGCGAAGCGGGCTCCGACCTGATCGAGGCCGGGGATGGCGACGATTACATCTTTGGCGACGGGTACCTCAATTTCGGCGCGTCTGTGACGGACGGCAATGACAGAATCTACGCGGGTGCCGGCAACGACACCATCTTTGGCGGCGGCGGCCGCGACAACATCAACGGCGAAGACGGCGATAACCTGATCTACGGCGGCGATGGGGGCGACTCTTTAGTGGGCGGCTTGGGCCATGACACTCTGTTCGGAGGGGATGGCGACGATTCTCTTGGAGCCGCAGGTACACACAACCTGTTGGTGGGGGGCGATGGCGATGACCGTCTGTCGGGGGGGCTTTACGGATACGATACCCTCATCGGCGGGAGTGGAGACGATCGCTTCAGAACCAATGGCCTTTACAGCTTCGCTGGCGGCGGCGAAGGCAACGACACATTCTATGGCGGAGCCAACCACGACACGATGATGGGGGGCGTAGGCAACGACATCTTCTACGCTGGCAGCGGTTATAATTTTGTCGACGGCGGCACCGGCACCGACACGCTATTTGGCGGCTATGGCGACGATACGCTACTTGGCAATGCCGGTGATGATGAAATCTGGGGCGGCTTCAACGAAGACTATCTCGAAGGTGGGACTGGCAACGACTGGCTGTATGGCGAGCAGCAGAACGATACAATCTGGGGCGGCGAGGGGGACGACCGCATCTTTGGCGGCTCTGAAGACGATCTGATCGGTGGATATCTGGGGGCCGATCTCATTCTGGGCGGCCGGAATGACGACACGATCAATGGCGGAGGCGACAACGACACGCTGCAAGGCGAACATGGCAACGACCACCTCTGGGGTGATGCGGGCAATGATGACCTCTCTGGCGGCGTGGGGAACGACACCCTGGGCGGCGGCGAGGACAGAGACACCGTAAACGGTGACGCAGGTGACGACCTGATCTACGGCGGGTCCGGTAACGATCTGCTCAGCGGCGGCGCGGGCAACGATACCGTCTGGGGCGGCTTGGGGGCCGATACCTTCGTCTTCACCCTCGGAGACGGCGCTGACTTGGTACGCGATTTCTCTGGGGTAGAGGGCGACGTGCTGCAGCTGGACCAGTCCTTGTGGGGAGCCCAAGGCACCCTGACTGCCGTGCAAGTGGTGACGCAGTTCGCAAGTTTGGGAACCAACGGCATCGTGTTGACCTTCGATCTTGGCAATGTCATCACGCTCGAAGGGTACTGGGACATGGCCGACCTGCACGACCACATCACCATTGTGTGACCTCTACCCTTAAAGGCAGGAAAACACCGCACAGATCCCTATGAGGGCCTTGCTCACGATGACGGGCTGTTTGCTTCAACGGGAAAGCGTAGAGCGCTCGGTTCTTTGAATTCGATGACGCTATTAACGGCAGTTTGCATTCACGTACCAACAAGGTGCAAAACCGACATCCGCCTTGCCATGAGAAAGCGTATCTCAGAGCAATTTGGCCAGCCTCTCGTCACGGGCAACCGACGTTTCATCCGCCAGTCAAAAACTTCCCCGGCAAGGAAAATCGCCGGGGAAACTATCATTACGTGGCTTCGGTTACTTCAACAGAACGTCCAAGGGGACGGCTTCGCTGATCGTCCAATTGTCGACGGCTTGGGGTTTGCCGTCGGTAATCTCGATGATCTGCATTTCGGCAAAGTTTTGATGATGAAGCTCGGAGGTAAAGCTACGCGGGCCAAAAACCGTTGCCTCATTGCGCATCTTTTCCAATTCCGCCGTCACGGCCGCGCCGTCAAGGGTGCCTGCACGCTCAACCGCCTTGGCCCAGAGGTCCATCAGCACGTAGCCAGGATAAGCGTAGGAGCTGGCTGGGCGAGCGCCAACCGTGGCCTCATAAGCTTTGTTGAAGGCCTCCACTTCGGGGCGCGGATCGTCGCCATAGATCGAGCCTTGCACAGGTACCACGAAATTCGACAGGTTCGGCGTCGCATCCAGCCAATACGACCCATCAACGGCCGAGCCATTCAGGATCAGCGACTCGATCCCCGCCGCCCGAAGCTGCCGCACCGCCGAGGCCGCGCCCGGGATATAAGAGCACAGCATGATCACATCAGGCTGTGTCGGCAGCGCCTTGATCCGGCTGATCTGGCTGGCAATCGAGGCATCGTCGTTCTTGAACGTATCGCGGCCGACTATCTCGGTGCCTTCGAGGCGCGGGAACATCCAGTCGAACCCGGTGCAGATGCCCTTGTTATACTCGATCGTGGTGTCCAGCAGGACGTAGCCGGTCCGCGCGTTCCGCTTGGCGTGGCTCCATTCTGCCATCGTGGCCCCCTGAACCGGGGCCAGCACCGAACCCGAGAAGCTGTAGGGACCGACACCCTGGATGCCGGCTTTGACATCCTCGGCGCACAGGAAGAACGAAACCATGCCTTCGGCATCCGCGGACAGCGCAGCAGGTGCTCCGAAATCGTAGTCGCACGACACTACCATCATGTCTGCGCCCTCGTCGATCAGTTGGAGCCCGGCCTTGGCCGCTTGGGCGCGGTCGGTCTTGGTATCGGACTCGACCCATTTGATCTGACGGCCCAGCAGACCACCGTTTGCGTTGATCTCGTCGATGCGGATCTTGGCGGCGGTGGCAGCGGGGGTGTCATAGGCCTCCATCCATCCGGATTTCGCGATAGCGAAGCCTACAGTGATGTCGTCGGCGGCATAGGCCGGGCCGCACAGGGCCAGCACAGCCGCGGCTGTGGTCAAATATTTCATATCATACACTCCTGTTTTCTGGTTGGTATTGGAGGGCGTTCAGGCCTGTTTCGGCCTGCCCTTGGTTTGGAACAGACGCCTTGACAGCGTCCATTCGCGCCCCCCGGTCAGACCCGAGGGGCGAAGGATCAGAATGACAATCATTGCCATGCCGATCACGATTTCCTGTGTGCCATTGGGGATCGCCAGATGGGCATCACCCAGATCAAAGCCCTGCTCCAGCCGGACCAGCACCTCGATGGCGACCGACAGCACAACCACGCCAGCGACCGCTCCGGTCAGGCTGCCGATGCCGCCCACGACCAGCATAGCCAGCGCGATGAAGGTCAGACCCAGATAGAAACTGTCAGGGTTCAGCACGCCGATGAAATGACCCAGCAAAGCACCCGCAACCCCGGTGAAGAAGGCTGAAATCACCAGTGACAGCAACCGATGACGGTACATGTCAATCCCCGAGGACTGGGCCGCGACCTCATCCTCACGCGTGGCGCGCAGGGCCAGACCCGACCCGGAATTCGCATAAAGGCTTGCGACCAAGATCGCGGCCACGGACCAGGCCAGTGCCACCCAGGCATCCACGTATCGCGGCAATCCCACGACCGAACTGGTCGCGCCTGTCACGTCCTCCCAGTTGGAATAGACGGTGTTCACGATCGCCAAAAACGCGAAGGTCGCGATCGAGGCGGCGATGCCAGACAGCCGCAGAATGGCCGCCCCGGATAGCAGACCGACCGCAGCGGCCAGCGTGCCTCCGGCAAGGGCGGCGGGAAAAACCGGCCATTGCGCCTGGGCCAGCCAGTCGGGCAATCCCGGCAACAACAGCGCCTTCATCGTCGGCTTCAGGGTCAGCCAGGCGGACATGTACGCACCGATACACATATAGCCCGCATGCCCGAAGCTGATGACGCCCGAATTGCCGACGAAGATCCAAAGCGCCACCACCAGCGTCACGCGGATCAGCATCTCGGCCATGGCGCGGGCCAGAGCCTTGTCACCCAGACCGACCGCCAAGACCGTCAGGGCTAGCAAGGACAGCGACAACAACAGCGGCGTGGAATAGGAACGAAGCCGTGTCTGCGTAT
Organism: Thalassobius vesicularis; assembly: GCF_004799325.1. GTDB lineage: Bacteria > Pseudomonadota > Alphaproteobacteria > Rhodobacterales > Rhodobacteraceae > Thalassobius > Thalassobius vesicularis. The sequence goes on along the minus strand of NZ_SSMD01000007.1, from coordinate 20,820 downwards.
GAGTATGCATCAGATCAAACCCTCGGTTTGGCGCCGGACAGGGCGAACAGCCCCTGCGGGCGCAGCAACAGGCACCCGATGACCAGCGAATAAAGGAACGCATCGCGGAAGGGACGCGCCTCGAGCGGCAGGAAAGCCTGCAAGATCACCGAGGCCGCCCCCAGCAGAAACCCCGCAGCCACTGCTCCGGGCAGGCTGCCCATGCCTCCGATCACCGTTGCGATGAACGCCACCAACATCACCGGCCCACCCATGCGCACATCGGCGACACCCGTCTGCGTGACTAGGATCAGCGCCACAGCGGCCGCCAGCGCCCCCGAAATCGCGAAAGCCCCGGTGATGACCCGGTTGGCCTTTACGCCAAGCATACGGGCCATGGTGAAATTCTCGGCGGCGGCGCGCATTTCCAGCCCCAGTCTGGTGTGCTTCAGCAATCCGAACAGGACACCCAGAATTGCGACCGTGATGCCAATGACGATCAGCTGCAGCAGCGGCACGCTGGCCCCCAGCAGCTCGACCGGCGTGTTCAGGCCCGGCCACAAGGAAATCGCCTTGGGGCGCCCACCATAGGCTGCCAGCAGCGCGTACCGCAGCACGAAACCCAAAGCGAAAGAGGCGATCATCATAGTGACCGGCGTGGCATTACGCAGGCGACGGAAAATCAGCGCCTCGGACATGACGGCCAGACCACCGCCGACCATCAGTATGGCGGGCACCAATACTATCGCCGGTGCGCGCCCCAACAACAGATGCGCAGTTGCGTCCGTGCTGGGGATGATCAGCGCGAAAACACAGAAGGTGATGTATTCGCCATGTGCAAAGTTCACCAGATTCATCACACCAAAGATCAGCGCGATGCCCAACGCGGCCAGCGCATAGATCCCGCCAAGCGAGGCTGCATCAAAGAACAGTTGGGATACCGACCCCATCACGAAACCTCCTTCACGTGGTTCGCATTGCCGAAATAAGCGTCGCGCAGGCTGTCTTCGTTTCCGATCACGGCGGCATCTCCATCGCCGACAATGCGGCCTCCGCGCATCAGGATCATTCGACCGCCCACGCGGGCCGCACGGGCCGAGCTTTGCTCGACGATCAGCAACGTCAGCCCCTTGAGGGCCTGCAATTCGACCAGGGTGTCATAGACCTGATCGACTATCTTCGGGGCTAGTCCCAAAGACGGCTCATCGATCATCATCAGTTTCGGGTTGGTCATCAGCGCGCGTCCGATCACCAGCATCTGCTGCTGGCCACCGGACAAGGCCCCTGCACTTGCGTGCCGGCGTTCGGCCAAGATCGGAAAGGCCGAGTAGATGTCTTGAAGGTCTTCGGCGATGGCAGTCTTGTCGCGACGTATCCCAGTGCCGATCAGCAGGTTTTCTTCGATCGACAGTTGCCCAAAAACCTCGCGCCCTTCGGGAACCATCGACAAGCCTTTGCGCGCAATGGCTTCGGGGGAGGCGCCGCTCAAGATGTCTCCGTCCATCTCGATCCGGCCGTGGGCGGTGGTCGCCACGCCCGCAATCGCCTTCAGCAGCGAGGATTTTCCAGCGCCGTTCGGACCAGAGATAAAAACCCGTGCACCTTCCTGAACGGTGAACGAGACATCGTCCAACGCCGTCAATTTGCCATAGCGCACCGTCAAGTCGTGAATTGCCAGCTTAGACATCACGCGGCCTCCTCGTGGCTGGGTCCGAGATAGGCGTCTCGGACAGCCTGGGATGCCAAAATAGCCGTGCGGTCGCCCTGTTCGATCACCTGACCGGCATCCAGAACGTAGACGTGCTCGCAGACACCCAGGACCAACCCGACATTGTGCTCGATCAGCAAAACACCGATCCCCAAGTCCGAGGCGATCCTGGCAATCAGTTGCGAAAGTTCTTCGGCTTCGATCTCGGACATGCCGGCCGCAGGTTCGTCCAGCAGCAGGAATTGCGGTTGGCCCATCAGCGCACGTGCAATGCCGACGCGTCGTTCATCGGTATAAGGCAACCCAGCAGCGGGCTGGTCCGACAGATGCCGAATGCCGATCCAGTCCAGCACCTGTCGGGCCATATCTTCGGCCGCCCTTCGGCGATGACCAAGGCCAACCCCGGTCACCGCCAGATTGTCGAGGACGTCCAGACCGGCAAACAATCGGCCAGCCTGAAACGTCCGCGCGATTCCGAGGCGGCGCAGCGCGAAAGGGGAGTACGCGCCCACCGCCTCTGTCCCGAGCAGAACTTCGCCGGAAGAGGGGGACTGAAAGCCCGTCAGGACGTTCACAAGTGTTGTCTTGCCGGCACCGTTCGGCCCGATCAGCCCGACAACGGACCCGGCGCTCAACGTCATCGTGACATCTGTCAGCGCGTTGAAACCACCGAACGAGACCGTGACGTTTCGGGTCTCAAGTGCGGGTTGCGGAGGAATTGATGCCGGCATGACGATCAAGCCTCGACCAGTTGCTTGGCGTCCTGCGAGACCCGGTTGTCGTGCGCAGGATCATAGGTCACGACGTAGACGCCGCTTTCATGCAGATCCGCCGTCCAGCCAGGTTCGATCACCAGCGTGGTCGTGACCTCTTCGATCACAGCGGGCCCGTGTAGCACGTCCCCAGCCCCCAGTTTCGCGCCTTCGTAGACGTTGGTCCGGGTCGTAGCACCCGAGGCGTCGAACACCATCGGACGTGTGCCTTTCAGCGCCTTGTCCGAACCCGAACCTGCCGCGATGCGCATCTGCGCAGGCTTCTGGACATGACCACAGATCGTGCTTTCGACGTTGACCACCTCAACCGCGCTGGCGGGTTCGTCGTAGGTGTACAGCTCCTTGTGCCGGGCGTGGAACGCGGCCTTGAGCTGCTCCAGCGAGGCTTCGGTGATCTCGAACGGATCGACCTCGACGGTGCATTCATGGACCTGTCCAACATAGCGCATATCCAGCGAGCGGCGGACCGAGATGCGGTCACGGGTGAAGTCGTCCGCCTCGAGGTCCGCAACACCGCGCGCTTCAAGTCCATTGAACAGGGCATCCAGTTTCGCGGCGGCTTCGGCCCCTTCCAGACGCACAGGCGCGGGTGCCATGTAGTTGTACTTCACGTCCGAGATGATCTGACCATAAGCACACAGACCGGATGCCAGCTTGGAAATCAGAACCTTGCGGATGCCGATTTCGCGGGCCAGCGCCGTAATATGCGCGCCGGTTGCACCGCCCGCGCCAATCAGAACGAAGTCGCGCGGATCATAGCCGCGCTCCACCGACACGCGGCGGATACCGTTGACCATGTTGTTGTTGACGATGGTGAACATCCCGTAGGCCGCCTTCTCCACGGAAATCCCCAGCGGATCGGCCAGTTTGGTTTTGATCGCCTCGCGCGCCTTGGACACGTCCAACGGCAGGCGGCCGCCGACCAGACCATCACCGTTCAGGTAGCCCAGCGTCAGATTCGCATCGGTCGTGGTCGGGTTTTCACCGCCTTGGCTGTAGCATGCGGGTCCGGGTTCGGAACCGGCCGACTGCGGTCCCATCTGCAGCAAGCCCATCTCGTCAATCCACCCGATCGAGCCGCCACCGGCGCCCAGCGTCTCGACCTGGATCATCGGGATGCCGATGCGGTAACGCAGGAAGTCGATGTTCTTGCTGACATTGGCCTGCCCATCCTTGGTCAACGTAATGTCGAACGAGGTGCCGCCCATATCCACGGTGATCAGGTTGGTTTCACCCCAGGGTTCAGCCACGTTCAGTGCCGCCTGCGGGGCCGATGCCGGGCCCGAGTTGATCGCGTAGACCGACTGGTCCGTCACAACCTGCCCGCGCGCTAACCCGCCGTTGGACTGGAAGTAACGCACCGGGTTCTTTGCCCCCAACGATTGGAAATAGGCATCCACCGCACTGACATAGCGTTGCAGGATCGGTGCCAGATAGGCGTTCACGATCGCGGTCGAGGTCCGGGTATATTCCCGTACCTGCGGATATAGCTGCGCCCCGACGGTCAGATGAACCTCTGGCATCATCTCGCGGACGATCTCGGCGGCGCGCAGTTCATGCTCGGGATGCAGCACGGACCAGACAAAGGAAATCGCGACGGATTCCACTTTTTCGCGGATGAAATGGCGGCACGCCTCGCGAACCTGTTCCTCGTCCAGCGGAGTATAGACCTTGCCGTTGGACAGAACCCGTTCCGAAACGCCCCGGCGCAGGTAGCGAGGCACCAGCATGGTCGCAGGCGGATAGTCCGGATCGTAGCGATAGCCGTCTTCCTTATGGCCCAGACGAATTTCGATGCTGTCTTCGTGTCCCGAAGTCGCAATCAGGCCGGTGCGAGCGCCGTTATGGGTAATGAGCGCATTCAAGCCCACGGTCGTGCCGTTGATGCACAGATCCGAGTTCGAGACGATTTCCTGCGGGGTGATTCCGGTTTCTTCCTGGATCAGCGCCAGACCGTTACGGATGGCCTGGGTCGGATCGGACGGTGTAGACAGGGCCTTGAAGATCCGCACCTGCCCCGAAGAGTCGGCCAGAACGAAATCGGTGAAAGTGCCGCCCGCGTCGATGCCAAGACGATATTTCGTACGCATGTTTTTTCTCCTTGAAACTGGCTTAGGCGCTGGCGCGCAGACGGGCGGTTTCGGCCTCGTCGATTTGCAGAGCGTCCACGTCGGCAAAGGCCACGCCGTATTCGATACGGGCACCTTCGATGCTGACCAGACCGTTACGCACATCCTCGGCCACGCGGGCGGGGCTGCGCTCGAATGCAGGGCCGAAGCCGCCGCCGCCGGGGTTGATATTTGCGGCACGTTCGCCCGGATGAATGGTTTCGATCACGTTATCGGTGATCACTTCGGTCTGACCGTTGCGGGTGATTTCCAGTCTGCCGACCTTTTTGTCGATCATCTTGGATTCAGCGCCTGCAGCACCCATGGCAGGGATGCGACGTCCTTCGCCAAAGGTGACCAGGGTCATCGGGGCGTCCAGCGGCTCGACCTCCCAACGCGCACCGGAACCGCCACGGAATTTGCCTGCCCCGCCCGAGTCTTCCATCATCGAGTAGCGGTGGATGATGATCGGATAGCTGTGCTCCAGCATCTCGATATCGCCCGAGGTCAGCGCCCCAAAGCAGCATTCCGGCCCGCGCACGTGCCAGCCATCCTGCGTGGCCGTGGCCCCCGCCCCCGAGATGATCGAGGCCAGGACCATGGTCACGTATTCCTCGTCATGGCGGGTGTCCCAGCCGGCGATGTTGCAGCCGTTGGCATGGCCCCAGCTGGCCGAGACCTTGTCCGGCGCGGCCTGCTCGAACGCCAGGCGCACGGCATCCGTCAGGGTTTCCATCGGCGTGGTGGTGCAGTTCATGTGCGGCGCCGGGGATTTGGCGTTACACAGCGTGCCCTTGGGCCCCATGTTCACGGTCACGTTCCGGTACAGCCCTTCGTTATAAGGCGGCGGCAGTTGCGCGAACATCATCAGGCCCAGATAGACGCCCGAGTAGCTGTTCCCCTCGTAGGAGTTGATGAAGTAGGGGATCTGCGGCGGGCTGGCGATCTCGATATGGCAGGTTTCGCCCTTGATCGTGACGGTCGCCGTAATGTCGAAATCACCAAAGCCGTGGCCTGCGTCCTCCAGCACTGCGGTGCCGGAATAGGTGCCGTCCGGAACCTGAGCGATCAGCTTGTTCATGTGCTTGTTGGCCATATCCAACAGCACCTCGATGCAGTCCTGCACCGTTTGCTTGCCGTACTTGTCCATCAGCGCCACCAGATTACGCGCACCCACCTGGCAGGCCCCGATCAAGGCGTTGAAGTCACCCTCTTGGTCGCGGCGCGCGCGCATGTTGGTCAGCAGCATGTTCAGCACGTCGCGGCGCGGCTTGCCCTTGTCCCAGATCTTGACCGGAGGAATGCGTAGACCCTCTGCGAAGATCTCTTTGGCCTCGGGGTTGTAGCCTGCGGGAACCGGGCCGCCGATATCGGTCAGGTGGCCCTTACAAACCGTCCAGAACACCAGCTCTCCCTGATAGAACACCGGGTAGTACATGCAGGTGTCGATGATGTGGCTGCCCGCGTAATCGGGGTCGTTGTGCAGGATCAGGTCGCCTTCGTGGATGTCCCCGTCAAAGAAACCCGCAACAGCCTTCATCGCCGGGATCAGGCTGCCCAGGTGGATCGGAATGTCCTGACCTTGAAGGATCATTTCGGGCGTGTGGTTGAACAGCGCCGTCGAATAGTCGTGCGCCAGATTGAACACCGAGCTGCGCGCGGTCTTCTCCAGCGCCAGCGTCATTTCGCGCTGGGTCGTTTCCAGAACGCCACGCACCACGGATAGCGTGATCGGGTCGACATTGGGTTTGGTCATTTGGTCCTCCGGGGCTGTAACGCACCGTCCGGACAAAACTGTAGGGAGCCCGGAATCCGGGGGAATCTCCCTGTCAGCGCGCCGTCCGAAACGGCTTTCTCGTTGTTGTTCGAAGCAACCTGCCCGGAAGTGGCGCCCCCGTCTTGATCCACAGTGCGCAATGATTTGCATTTCAGCGCACTGCCCGCGCAACCAATGGAAAAGGGCTTGTCAGCGTGTTCGGCGGCCCCTAGCCTTCCTAAAGTCAAGGCAAACAGGGGAGGTTCGTCATGACATTGACCCAGTTTTCCACCGAGAGTGCCGCTGCGCCCCAACGCGCCGCGATGTGGAGTTCGGTCATTGCCGAGACCTATTTCCCCCTGCAGCTGAACTTTCGCTCGCCCGAGACATTCAAAGGGCAGCTGTCCCGCCGGCAGATGGGGCAGATCTCTGTCTCTCGCCTGTCAACCGAGCCGCTTCAGTTCGAGCGCCGCCCCCACCACATCAAATCCGCGACGGAGGAAGAATACCTCGTCACAATCCCCCTCAAGAGTCCCGTGGTCTTCCGCCAGCTGGGGCAAGAGGTGCGGTGCGATCCGGGTGGATTCATCCTGGAGCGCGGAGACGAGCCCTACCGGTTTTCGTACGAAAGCGCCGCAGATTTGTACGTCATGAAAGTGGGCAGACAAGCCCTGGCAGATCGCATTCCGAACCCTGATCGTTTCTGCGCGAAGGTGCTGAACGGGTATTCGGGGATGGGGGCGCTGTTCTCGTCGATGGTGCAGGGCGTACACAAACAGGACATGGCAAACGATCCGCGCAGTACCTCGGTTCTGACGCGTCACCTGCTGGAGTTGCTGTCGCTGTCGCTGGAAGAAGTCGGCGTCGAAGATCCGGGCGCGGGGTCGTCTGTCCGCGCAGCCCACCTGCGGCGGGTCGAGCAGATCATCCGCGACAACCTGAGAAACCCCAACCTGTCACCGGACATGATCGCGGACAAGTGCGGCATCTCGAAACGCTACCTGCACGAGCTGTTCAAAGACGTGAACGGCACCGTCTCGCAGCGTATCCGGGACCGCCGCCTGCTAGCAGCGAAAGACATGATGGAAGCGCAGCCACAAAAATCCATCGCCGAAATCGCCTACACGTTCGGCTTCTCAGAACAGGCGCAGTTTTCGCGCCTGTTCAAGGCGGCATTCGGGGAAACGCCCTCGGGGTATCGGGCGACATTGCGCCAGGCTTAATGCCCGGCGCGTTGCCCCGCGAGCATGGTGATCGCGAGTAGTAATCCGTTCAGCCGCGCCTGCGCACCGTCCGAGCGCGAGTTCAGCAGGATCGGCACCAGCCCCCCCAGCACGATCGAGCCGGTCTGCGCGTTTGCGTGAAACTTCCACGATTTCACGACCGCATTCGCAGCCTCGATATTGGGGAACAGCAGCAGATCGGCGTGCCCGGCCACACGGTTTTCACCGGCTCCCTTCAAACTTGCAGCCCGGGGATTGATCGCCATATCATAGCCCATTGGCCCCGCCACTTCGAAACCTGCGATGCCCTGCCCTACAATCTGGGCAGCATCGACCGTGGCAGGCATTGCCGGGGTCACCTTTTCGGTTGCGGCCAACAGGGCGACCTTTGGCACAGACACCCCCAAGCCACGCCATAAGGGAACGGTGTTCTGAACGATCGCCCGTTTCTGACCGCAGGTCGGGGCTGGCACAATTCCATTGTCCGTGGCACCGATCAGGCGATCCAAACCGGGAATGGCCGCGATGGTGATGTTCGACAGCACATCGGATTGCGCGATGCCGGTGCTCCGGTTGACCACCGCCTTCAGGTAAGCGCCACTGTCGACGGCCCCCTTGATCAGGATGTCCGCGCGGCCAGCGGCGACCTCGGCCACGGCGAGCGCGGCCATTTCCGCGGCACTCTGGGCGGGTAGGATCGTCACCGAGTGGTGCGCGTTGGCCGGCAGCAACGCAAGGATGGCCGCGGGATCCCCCGTCAGCGTTGCGTGCAAGATCAGGCCCATCTCCAACCCGATGGCAAGGGCTGCGGCGACTTGCTGATCTTCGCCACCGGCGATGGCAACCACGACCGGCCCCGTGGCCCGAACAACATCGGACAGCTCATCGAAACTGCGCACAGCGCTCATTCTGCGGCACTCCGAACCAGATCGGCCCAGTCGATCACATGCTCTTGGCCAGCCAAGGCGCGGGCGGCGCCCTCGGCCAAGGCGCGGCATTCGTCGCTGCCGGGATAGGTTACGATCTCGGAGATCCTGCCGACCCGTTGGGTCAATACCTCGCGCACACGCGAGCTGTGCGCGATCCCCCCTGTCAGAACGACCGCATCCAGATCGTAGTTGAGTACGCTGGCCATCGCGCCGATAGCCTTTGCGACCTGATACAGCATCGCATCGAAATACAGCGCGGCGGTGGCATCGCCAGCCTCGATCATCGCCTCGACACGACGCACATCCTTGGTGCCCAGAGCGGCCATCAGACCGCCATTACCATAGAGTTTACGCTTCAGCTCGTCCTTCGTGAAACGCCCCGAATAGCACAGGTCGATCAAGGCCAGTGGCGGCAAACCACCCGCGCGTTCGGGGGTGAAAGGAGACGCCTCCATCCGATTGGTGTTGTCCACGATCCGACCATTCTCCAGCGCCGCGATCGAAAACCCCGCCCCCAGATGGGCGACCACCGCGCGCACCTGTTCAAAGGGTTTGCCCAGATCAGCCGCCAACCGCCGACCGCAGGCCCGAATGTTCAGCGCATGACCAAAGCTGAAGCGCGGCAGCTCGGGCACTCCGGAAACGCGCGCCAGATCGCTGAACTGGTCCACGCTGACCGGATCGACCACAAAGGCCGGGGCCCCAAGGCTTTGGCCGATCGTATACGCCAACGGGGCACCCAGATTGCTGGCATGCTGGTGCCGCGGAGTGTGCAGTGCAAAGGTCACCAGATCGCGGTTCACGCGGATCACCCCGGCAGGCACCGGCATCAACATGCCACCGCGCCCGGCGCAGGCCACCAGACGGAAACACCCCGTCACCCCTTCGAGGAACTCAAGCACCGCACGGGTACGGAACTGGAGCTGATCAGGGATCGACGCGAAGGTCGCCATTTGCGTTTCGTCATGCTCCAGCGTGGCCTCGGCCAGCAGGGAAATCGTCCCCTCGCTGACCGCGTAGACAGCGCAGCGCGTCGTCGTGGTGCCTGGATTGATGGAAAGGATTGCGTCTTTCATCGCCCTACCCCGCGAAGCTGTAAGCTGTCTTGACCGAGGTATAGAACTCGGCCGCATGGCGTCCCTGCTCGCGCGAGCCAAGCGAGGACCCTTTGCGCCCGCCGAACGGCACATGGTAGTCGACACCCGCCGTGGGCAGGTTGACCATCACCATTCCCGCCTCGGATTTGCGCCGGAACTCGCGCGCGTATTTCAGGCTGCCGGTGCAAATCCCCGAGGACAGCCCGAACGCCGTTTCATTCGCCAAGGCCAGCGCGTGATCGAAGTCGTCGGCGGGAATGACGCTGGCGCAGGGGCCAAAGATTTCCTCTTGGCTGGTGCGCATGTCATTCCGAGCATTTCGGAAGATGGCGGGGCGCTGAAAGAACCCCTCGGTCGAGGCGTTGAGCTGTTCGCCCCCGATCACGTCGGCCCCTTCCTGAGCGGCCAGAGAGACGTAGGACAGGTTCGATTCCAACTGCTTTCTGGAAACCACCGGCCCGATCTGGGTGCCGTGCTCCAGAGCATGACCCACTTTCAACTCCCCTGTCGCTGCTATCAGCTGGTCGCAAAACTCGTCATAGATCGCGCGATGCACGATCAGCCGGGACGAGGCCGTGCACCGCTGTCCGGTCGAGTAGAAGGCACCATTCAGACAGGCTTCGATCGCCAGCGGCAAGTCGGCGTCCTGCATCACGACCATCGGGTTCTTGCCGCCCATTTCCAACTGAACCTTTTTCAGGCCCTTGGCAGCCTCGACCGCCATAGCGCGCCCGACAGGAACCGATCCCGTGAACGAGATCGCCTGGATCAGCGGGTGCTGCACAATTGCCTGACCAACGACCGACCCGGCCCCCATGACGAGGTTGAACACACCATCGGGTAAACCAGCCTCGGCAATGATCTGTGCCAGCAAATGGGCCGTGCCCGGCGTCAGATCCGCAGGCTTGAACACAACGCAGTTGCCGTAGCACAGGGCCGGAGCAATCTTCCACGCCGGGATAGCGATCGGGAAGTTCCAAGGCGTGATCAAGCCAATCACACCCACCGGTTCCCGAGTCACCATGACATCGACATTCGGGCGGACCGAGTCGATGGCGTCTCCTGCGATCCGAACGGCCTCTTGCGCGAAAAACTTGAAGATCTGCGCCGCCCGGACGGTTTCGCCGATGGCCTCGGGCAGGGTCTTGCCCTCTTCGCGCGCCAGCATTTGCCCCAGCTCGTCTTTGCGAGCCAGGATAGCGGCACCGATCCGCTCCAACGCATCCGCGCGCACTTGCGGGCTAGAGAGCCCCCACGTCTTCGACGCCATAGCCGCAGCTTGGGCCGCTTGGTCCACGTCCTCCGGCGTTCCGCTGGCATAGTGACCAATCAGGTCCGAAAGGTCGGATGGGTTGCGGTTTTCGGCGGCGGTTTCTGCGCTCACCCAGCGACCGGCAATGAAATTTGGCTGCATGGTGCCCTCCAACTCAAGCGACGGCGACTTGGGCCGCTCCGGCCTCGATCGACGCTTCGAGAATGTCCAACGCCTCGGCCACCTGCCCCTCGGGCGTGGTCAGCGGCGGCAGAAGGCGGATGACGTTCCCGTACGTGCCACAGGGCAGTATGATGAGCCCGCGTTGTTCGGCTTCTGCGACGATCCTCTGGGTCAGTGCCGCATCCGGCGTACGGCTGGTGCGGTCGGTCACCAGCTCGAACGCAACCATCGCGCCCAGACCGCGGACATCCCCGATCATCTCCATCCCCTGGCGATCTGCGACGGTGTGCAGGCGGGATTTGATGACATCCCCCAGCCAGGTGGCACGTGCGCACAGGTCTTCGTCCTCGATCACGTCCAAAACCGCATTGGCGGCGGCAACGGCCAGCGGATTGCCCGCATAGGTTCCGCCGATCCCGCCGACAGGGGCGGCATCCACGATCTCGGCGCGGCCGGTGACGGCGGACAGCGGGAAGCCACCCGCCAGCCCCTTGGCCATCGTCACCAGATCAGCCGCGACACCTGCATGTTCAAAGGCAAACAGCTTGCCTGTGCGGGCCATGCCGGCCTGAACTTCGTCTGCGATCAGCACGATGCCGTGGGTATCAGCGATCTGGCGCAGCTGTCTTAGGAACCCGGCATCGGCGATGTTGAAACCTCCCTCGCCCTGCACAGGTTCAATGATGATCGCGGCAACGCGCGTCGGGTCGATCGTGGATTTGAACAATCCTTCGAGCGCCGCAATGCTCTGCTCTGCCGTCACACCATGATAGGTGTTCGGGAAGGGCGCGTGATAGACCTCGGGCGGCATGGCGCCGAAGCCGCGCTTGTAGGGAACGACCTTGCCGCACAGGGCCATCCCCATCAGGGTGCGTCCGTGAAAGGCGCCGCTGAAAGCGATCACACCCGAGCGCCCAGTATAGGCCCGCGCCATTTTCACCGCGTTCTCAACAGCCTCTGCGCCCGTGGTAACCAACATCGTCTTCTTGACGAAATCCCCGGGTGTCGCCGCGTTCAGACGTTCGGCCAGACGCACATACCCTTCGTATGGCGCGACGTGAAAACAGGTATGGGTGAACGCCTCGGCCTGAGCCGCCACCGCCTGCATCAGGCGCGGGTGGCGATGGCCGGTGTTGTTCACGGCAATACCGGCGGCAAAATCGATATAGCGCTTGCCGTCCACATCCCACAGCTCGGCGTTTTCGGCGCGCGCCGCGTAAATGCCCCGCGTTGCAACACCCTGCGCCACGGCCTGGTCCCGACGTTCCTTGAGTTTTTCAGCAATGGTCATTTTGATTCCTCCTAATTCATCAAATTCACGATATTGCTGCTCAAATTTTTGAGCAACAGATTTTGTTGACCTTGGACAAAAAGGTTGTGAATTTGCGGCATCTGGGAACATCGGGGGCAAAATGTCTGAATTTGATGTAGGCAACAGGCTTAAGGAGCTCAGGATTGCGAGCGGGCTATCGCAGCGACAGCTCGCAGATGCGGCCGGCGTTCCACATGGTCAAATTTCCATGATCGAAACGAACAAGAGCAGCCCTTCAGTCTCCTCTTTGCGCAAAATTCTGGGCGGACTCGGCATTGGAATGTCCGAATTCTTTGAGCCCGACGCCCCCGATGACGGTGCGGTTTTCTTTACACCGAACTCATTCCGCGACCTCACGTCTCGCATCTATCGAGAGCATGACACGATCAGCGGACGGATTTCTCTGAAACAAGTCGGCGACGCGCGCACGAACAATCTGCAGATTCTGCACGAAACCTATGAGCCTGGCGCAGATACAGGCGAAACCATGTTGGAACACTTCGGCAACGAAGGTGGCGTGGTCATTGCAGGAGAACTTGAGGTCATCGTGGGGACCACTTCGCGCATCCTCAAGACCGGAGACGCGTATCTGTTCAGTTCGCAAGAACCACACCGCTTCAGGAATGTCGGCGATAGGCCGGCGATGGTGATCTCGGCTTGCACCCCGCCGTATCTGTAAGGGCATTAAACAACCCATTGGCGCTCGAGCCGGGCCGTATTTCTAGTGGCCGATAGGGGGCGCTTCAGGCAACCAAGAGATCCGATTGCATTTTGGAAAACGATGCGACATCGTCCTCGGGACTGTCGAATAGATGCCTACAGACATACATCGTCATGGCAAAGAAGATCCCCCAACAGAACTTGGGCCTTCTTTGGTGGTCAGTTCTGCTCAATGAACAATGATTTCGCCGCATGTCGAAGAGCATGGAAGCTGAATTTTGGCTTTCCGTGGCCATCCACAATTCCGCTGTCGATCTGCAGCGAAAAAAACCCAACAAGGCCAGGCTGTCTCGCTTGAACTGCTTCGCCATGCTTTCGGCAATGACGCTGTGCCCGCGTGGAGGTGCGGCTATCGAACCCTCCAAGTCTATTTCGGGTTAAATTCTAACTACCAGCTCGCAGTGTCGCTCTGGAGCAATTGTTTGATGCTCTGGTAGAAGGAGGCCTTAAAGGCTTCGTCTTGGCTATGGAGTTTGTATAGCTCCAGTTCCTCTTTGCGTCGCTGAAGCATGACTTCCGCCATGATTTTATTGAATGCTAGGTCACGAGTGTATGGGTCGGGATTGTCGCCAAATTTCTCTTGAAAGTCCGGATGCGCCTGAACGCTTTCGACAATATTCAGAAACTTAATACGTTGCTCTTCGGGCGTCGCGCTCCACCCCTGAAACCATCTTTCGTTGAAGCTACGGATGATCTCTTCTAGCGGGTCTTCTTGCGCGTCTCCTTCGCGATAGCCGCGAGGGTTGGGATTCTGGGGGTCCAATTCGGCCTCCGAAAAATCCAGTCCGATAGAATGGTTCAGCTTGGTGCGCTCCAGTCCATATGACGACAAGTCGACAGACTCGAGAAGCTCGTCCAACGCATCTTGGCTCGGATCTTGGATATGAAGCTTTGGCACCAAGAATTTCAGGAACCAGAAAAGCTTCTCCCACGCCAGGACCTCGAAAGGCATGATTGCTGCCATTTGGCCGTAAATTTTCACGAATTGCTTGGCTTTGATTTTGAAATCGATCTTGTCGGGATCTTCCAGTTCCAAGCCATTGTTAAAGCGATCCGCCGCGACGTCGATAAGCGGGCTCAGCTTTTCGGCATCTTCACCGGTAAAAAACCGGTTGCAGAACTCCTCGACCTCGGACCATTCGTACACGCCCACATCGTCAATGAACGCCTTCAGCTCATGAAGAACATTGACATCCGTCGCCTCGGAAAGGGTCGTCACCGTGAAGAACGGGTCGAAGGCAGCCTTGATGTCCTCCGTCGAGTTGAAGAAGTCGAGCACGAACAGGTCCTCGGTCCGTTTGCCCAGCTTCGGCGAGGACCGGTTCAGCCGCGACAGGGCCTGGACCGCCAGCACCGACTGCAACTTCTTGTCGACGTACATCGCACAGAGCTTCGGCTGATCGAAGCCCGTCAGGTACTTGTTCGCGACGATCAGAAGTCGGAAAGCGTTTTCAACGCTCTCGCCATTCAGTTTCATGGGTTTGCCGTCCTTGTCGACACCATGGAAGTAGTCGCGAGTCTTATCCTCGGGAAAGCCGTTCATCTCGGCTTCGGTGTACTTGACCCCATCGACCTCCTTCTCACCCGAGAATGCTATTAGTGCTTTGAAGGGATTGCCGCGCTTGGCAAGCTCCGTCTGGACGGCCTTGTAGTACCTGATCGCCATCTCGATATTCTGCGTGACAATCATCCCCTTGCCCTTGCCGCGCAGCTTCTTCGGGTTGACCACGTTGTCGATGAAGTCATCGACCATGATCTCGGCCTTGGTGTTGATCGTCTGCTGGCTCCTTTCGACGTAGGCACGCAACTTCTTCTGAGCCTTGGACGTGTCGAACAGGGGGTTGTCCTCGATGGACTTCTGAATCTCGTAGTAGCTTTTGTACGTCGTGTAATTCGCCAGCACGTCGAGGATGAAGCCCTCCTCGATCGCCTGCTTCATGCTGTACAGGTGGAAAGGCAGGAAGCGGCCGTCGGGCTGTCGTTCCCCGAACTTCTCAAGGGTGATCGCCTTGGGCGTGGCGGTGAAGGCGAAGTAGGAGGCATTGCCCCGCATCTTGCGCGCCTCCATCGCGGCGAGGATCTTGTCTTGCGCATCAACCTCGTCTGGGTCGGCGCCCATCGCTTGGTTCATCTTGTCACTGGCGATACCGCTCTGGCCGCTGTGCGCCTCGTCGATGATCACGGCGAAGCGCTTGTCACTCAGGTCTGCGATCCCGTCGATGATGAAGGGGAACTTCTGGATCGTCGTGATGATGATCTTCTTGCCGTTTTCCAGCGCCGCCTTCAGGTCCGACGACTTCAGCGCCGGGGCGACGATGTTCTTGACCTCGGAGAAGTCCTTGATGTTGTCCCGCAGTTGCTTGTCCAGCAGCCGGCGGTCGGTCACGACGATCACGCTATCGAACAGCGGGGCGTCCAGTGCCTTCGCCCCCGGCAGGCCCATCTTCGCCGGGTAGGTCTCGATCAGCTGGTAGGCGGCCCAGGTGATGCTGTTGGACTTCCCCGAACCGGCGGAGTGTTGGATCAGGTAGCTATGCCCCACGCCCGTCTCTGCCGCATGGGACAAAAGCTTCCGCACCACGTTCAGCTGGTGGTAGCGCGGGAAGATCAGCGTCTTCTTCGCCAGCGGGTCGGTGGCCTTCCCCTCCAGCAACACGAAATGCTGGATGATCCCGGCGAGGCTCTCCGGTTGCAGAACCTCTTCCCACAGATAGGCCGTCTTGTGGCCGCTCTGGTTCGGCGGGTTGCCCGCGCCCTCGTTATGGCCCTTATTGAACGGCAGGAAGAAGGTCGAGGCGCCGGCCAGCTTCGTCGCCATCCACACCTCGTCGGTGTCGGCGGTCATGTGGACCAGCACCCGGCCAAAGCGCAGCAGCGTCTGGTTCGTGTCACGCTCGCGGTATTGCTTCTGGCCGTGGTGGCGGGCGGTCTGGTGGGTCCAGGCGTTCTTCAGCTCCAGCGTCACCAGCGGCAGCCCGTTGAGGAACAGGACCATGTCCACCGATTCATTCGGGTTGGCGGTGCTGTGGTGGACCTGCCGGGTCACGCTCCAGATATTGGCGGCGAAATTGTCGTGGACCTTTTGTGCCGAGCTTGCCAGCGGCGCCGGGTACATCAGGTGGAAATGCGCGTTGTCGACGGGCAGGCCCTTTTTCAGGACGTGGAGCAGGCCCTTGTTCTTGATCAGCTTGTCGAGCTGGCCGGTGATCTTGGCCTGCCAGTCGGTGGGGCTGTTCTTCTTGAGCTTGTCGAGGTCCTGGGACTGCGTGGTCTCGAGGAACTCCCAGAATTTGGCACGGTCGAGCGCGAGGGTCGCATCGAAGTCCGAGGGTTGGCCGATGCGGAATGGGCCGGTCTCGGCAGCGGCCCCGGCGGCCAGCTCTTCGGAGCTCGCGCCGCAGAGCCGTCGTTCGATGGCCTGTTCGAGGGCGATTTCCTTGGTATTGCTGACCGCGATATTCATGGCTTTGCTTTCAAATGAGTCTCTGCCCCGCCCCGATCAGGGGTCGGGCGCTTACAATACCTTGATCTTTCCAGTCACCGCCGCGTTGATCAAGCTCGTCTTGTATTCCCGCAATGCGGAAATCTGTGTCTGCTTCAGAGAAAGTGCAGCGTCGATCTTCCCCGCCTCGCGCTCGACGTAATCGACAATAGGCTGCTGCTCGCACTGAGGAGGCAGGGGCAGCCGTTGATTGCCTATAACCTCGACAGAAATTCCGGGTTGCGCAGCCGACTGAGATAGACGGTTGAAGTTCGCGCATCGGATTATCTCACCAAGCCAAACCGTTTTGATTTGACGCTTCGGCGTCGCTACGATCGCGTGTTCGGAGGCAAAAAACTCGCCATCGGCATAGTTCACATTGCCGCACAGCGCGCCTTGTCTACCGATCAGCGCGAAATGCCCACGATGTGTATATCTGGATGTGAAGCCCCGAAATCCATTGCCTCCGTAGACTGGATACCCAGCTTCTGTGAAGCTCTCCGCCGAAATGGTATCGCCACTACGCAGCGCAGCGATATATTTTAACGGAAGAACATCCCAATGCGAGGGGATATGGCCGATCCAGTCGATGCCGCTGTCCTTCATGGGGGCGTCGGGGTTCAGGCCGCGGGTGACGGCCTCTTGGATCAGGATCTGCCTGCGCTCGGCCAGCAGCCTGATCTGCTCCTCCTTGATCCGCACCGCCTCATCAATCGTCCCGCATTTCCCATCCAGAAACGCCGCGATGGCGCGTTGTTCGGGGAGTGGGGGGATTGGTATCAGCTGGTTCTTCAAGAAGTCCGTGGAAACACGTTTCTGACCTGCACTACCTACCATGAAGACTTCGCTGTAGGTCCGGAATGCGCTTCTGTTGAGGAAGTAATATAGGAATTCGCCCGTAACTTCCCTCGGGCGCATGACATGGAGCTCGGTCGTGCCGAAACCATATTTGGTTGAAAGCTCTTTCAGGTAGGCTCCTTTGCCATTCTCAAAGCAGGGAGTGATCTTCGCCATGACCACATCGCCTCTCTGGAAATAGGTAAACCCTTCTGAGACTTCACGGGACAGCCTGATATTCGATTGATCTATTTGGCCATTATCTCCAACGGCCTCCATAGGCAGAAAGACGACCTGCTCCTCGCGTCCGGTGTTTCCGTCAAGCCTCCGGGAAGGTGAGATTTCTGCCGCGTGACGAATCCTTGAGCACGTCCAATGGGTTGGAATTTCACCCACCGGGGTAAAGCCACTTTCCTTGTAGTCGTCATACTTCGGATATGCCGCGATGTTCATTCCGCCGGCTCCAGCTTGGTCGCGACCTCGACACCAAGGATGTCGGCGATCAGCCCGTCGGCCTTTTCTTCCAGGGCCAGGATGTCCTGCGTGACCTCTTCGAGGCTGCGCAGCGGCTTGTGGCGGTAGAAGTACTTGTTGAAGCTGATCTCGTAGCCGATCTTGACGCTGTCGAGGTTGATCCAGGCTTCCTTCACATGCGGCTTCACCTCCGCCAGGAAGTAGCGGTGGATGTCGTCCTTTAGCGGCACGCTTTCCGCATCGCGCAGGTCAGAGGTGCTCTCGTAGGTCAGGTAGCTGCCGTCCGCTTGCCGGTACCAGCCGAAATCGGCCAGATCCTCCGCCGCGCAGCCCAGATGGGTGGTCAGCTCCGCGACCTCTGCGCCGGTCAGCTTGTGCTTCTTGGCGATGACCTTTTTCGCGGTCTCGTCGTACCAGCTGACCGCGTTCAGGATGGCGTTCTTCTCGGTCACGCCCAGCTTGATCTTGCGCGCCTTGATCGCGGCGTTCACCGCCTTGCGGAAGGCGTTGAAATCGTCGGTCTCCTCCGTGCCCACATCGCGCATGATCCGGGTCGCCGTGGCCAGCAGGTCGCGTAGCTTGACCCAGCACTTGGTGTCGAGCAGCTTGGTCCTCGCCTTGGCGTTCAGGGTGATGCCTGCTTCCTCGCACCACGCGATGATCGCCTTGGTCTGTTCCTTGAGGAAGCCCGGCTGGTAGACCTGATCGCCGTGTTCGCCATAGAGCCATTCCATGGGCTCGCGCAGAGACTTGTCAAAGCGCAGCGGCGCGAGGCGTTCGGCGCTGAAGGCCGCACGGCGACGGTCCGGGCGTTCGATGGTGACCTTGTGGTAACCAAAGTCCGCGTTGTCGAAGACCTGCACGGCGATGCCGGTGGGATCGTTGTTGGCGTCCATCTCGCGCTCGATGGGGGCGAAGGCGAGGAAGGCATCGGTGATGGCCTGGATGTGCTCGTCCGAGAACTCGCAGTTCTTGTCGCCAAGGTTCTTGCGCAGCTTGCGGTACAGGAGGTTGGCGTCGATCAGCTGGACCCGCCCGCGCCGTCCTTCGGGTTTGGCGTTGGACAGGAGCCAGATGTAAGTGGTGATGCCGGTGTTGTAGAACAGGTTGTTGGGCAGCTGGATGATGGTGTCCAGCATGTCGTTCTCGATGATGAAGCGGCGGATGTTGGATTCCCCGCTGCCCGCATCCCCGGTGAACAGGCTGGAGCCGTTGTGGACGGAGGCAATGCGCGAGCCGAGCGGGCTGGTGCCCGTGGGCTTCATCTTGCTGACCATCTCCATGAGGAAGAGCAATTGCCCGTCCGAGGAGCGCGGCGTGGCGTCCATGGTCTCGACCTTGCCCCAGTAGTCGGCCAGATCGACCTGGAAGCGGGTGTCGATGACGTCCTTGCCGTCCTTGATGTACTTTACCTCGCTGTTCCAGCTTTTGCCGTAGGGCGGGTTGGAGAGCATGAAGTCGAAGCGGTTGGCCGAGAATTCGTCGGTCGAAAGGGTGGAGCCCACGCGGATGTTCTCGGGGTTGTTGCCCTTGATCATCATGTCCGACTTGCAGATCGCGTAGGTCTCGTCGTTGATCTCCTTGCCGTAGAGATAGACGTCGCCCCGCGCCTGGATCGGGCCGTCGGGGTCCTTGATGTAGTTCTGCGCCTCGGTCAGCATGCCGCCTGAACCGCAGGCGGGGTCGTAGATCGTCATGACCGGGGGCAGCTGGTCCTTGATCGGGTCGAAGATGAGATGCGTCATGAGGTGGATCACCTCACGCGGGGTGAAGTGTTCCCCGGCTTCCTCGTTGTTCTCTTCGTTGAACTTGCGGATCAGCTCCTCGAAGACATAGCCCATGCCGAGGTTCGACAGACCGGGCAGCGTGTTGCCCTCCGGGTCCTCGATGTCGTGCGGGGTCAGGTTGATCCAGGGAGAAACGAACTTCTCGATGACGTCGAGCAGGACCTGCTTCTCGGCCATGTGGCGCATCTGTTCAAACAGCTTGAAGCGGCCGATAATCTCTTTGACGTTGTCGGAGAAGCCGTCGAGGTAATCCTCGATGTTGGCGAGCAGGATCTGCTGGTTGTTGGTGGCGGTGCCGTGGAGCTTTTTCAGGGTCCACTGGCTGGTGTTGAAGAAGACGTAGCCCGATGCGTCCTTGAGCGGCTCATCGTCCAACTCGGTCGCAGCCATGTCTTCCTTCTGGTACCGGACTTCTTCCAAGACGGCGTCCTTGGTAGGCTCCAGCAGCGTATCAAGGCGGCGCAGCACGACCATGGGCAGAATGACATCGCGGTATTTGCCGCGAACGTACACGTCCCGCAAGCAGTCGTCGGCGATGCGCCAGATGAAGGAAACCAAGGAGTTGTGTGAGCTCTGATTCATGACTATCGCGGGTAACCTTATGAAAATATGCGGTATGTTTTTGTTGCTTGAGAGGCTACATCCAACTGCAGCACTCCGCAATCTGATGATGCCAAATGGGCGCAAAGCAACCATAGCTAGAAGCCGATCTTTTCGCGCCTTATGGTTTTATCGAATTAGAGCTGAAATGTTTTTGCTGACTTTCAACAATATGAAAACGGCTTCAGAACCCGCGCCAGCATGACCTCCGCCCATCTCCGACTAAACATTGCAACCACCGCGAATGACCGCTTTACGCCAAAAGTGATCTGGCCGATTTCGGCCCTTACCTGCCATTCGCAATTCACCTGGTCGCCGCAGTGCAGCTTCGTTAAACTGGCCGTTCACGCGGATCGCAGCGAAACGTACTCCACAAGTCCACACTGTGTGGATGGTATTCGTGTCCGCCCCGCTATAGTCCTGTAGCGGCGCTAGACCCGCCTCGAAAATCTCGCTAGCGTTGCGGAGACAACGTGGACCTGTCACGGTTTGATGCCGCTCCTTTGATAGCATTAATTGCAACAAAGGAGACGAGCTATGGGAACGACAAGGACGGATGAATTCCGGGCAGATGCGGTGCGGATCGCACTGACAAGCGGTT
>NZ_SSMD01000006.1 GCF_004799325.1 Thalassobius vesicularis | reverse complement strand
CCGTCGACTCCTTCACGATGTAACGATGTGACTGGGCCGTTAGACCCACAAATATCAATATGAAGAACAACGACCCGCCATAAAATATGTTCCGGGCCATGCTCTTGGTCATGACTTCGCGCATCGCGCCATTCCTTCCCTCGAGTGGTTGTTGGTTTTTGGTGACAGAAGTCATGCGGGTCGCAGCCGAGTCGCTCCTTAACGAAAGTCAACCGGAGGGGCGGATATGCGGCCTAGGCGGCGTTTTCGCGGTATCTTTGGCCGAAAAACACGCGCCACAGACCGACAACATAGAGGCAGAAGGCCAGCAGCCAGAGCCCACCGGACACCAGAATCGCCATTTCATAGAGCCCGGGCATGACGGTTGCGGCATATCGCACTGCGGCCGCAACGGGCACCAACGCATAGGCCAGAGCGACCGGCGCGGGGGCGATCAGGGGCCGCCCGGAATGGCCGATCGCGGCGCGAGACATCACCGATATGGTCATCCCGGCAACGCCACCGATGCCCAACAGGTGCAAGGCGCCGACCTCGGACCCCAGCCCAAGGAACGCGGCACCCAAAGCGATCAACCCCAGGCCGTTCAGCCCATAGGACAGGTGCAGGGTCCACAGGATTGGCTGGCCGCGCGTCCACAGACCCTGCCACAAGGCCAGCCGCGCCAATCCGGTGACGCCTGCCAACAGGCACAGCGCACCGACCACATATTCGGGCAGGCCCACGATATAAGCCAGCACGGCGACGATGGCGGTCAGGATCGAGATCACGGCCAGTGGCATGGGTGTCCTGGGCAGGTTATCATCGCGCCCGGTGCGCACCATCGCGTTGCGGGTAAAGGCTGGCGTCACGCGCCCGCCCAGAATCTGGATCAGCGCAGCCAGGGCCAACAGCCCGATGCGAATGCCCGCGTCTGCCGATTGCTCGACCAGGCCCAACCAGTCCAGATGCATGAACAGATTGCCGACCCAGAACAGGGCGATCACCACGACGATCAGAAACTGACGGGGATTGAACCGCTTCAACAGCATGGCCGCGATGCTGACCGCAATGATCGGAACAAAGGTCAGATCGACCAGCGCCACCACCCCTGCCGACAAGCCGGGTGCTGCCCACATCACCAGCCGCCCCAGAAACCAGATGGCCGAGGCGATGACGAAAAACCGTGCCGGCGCGCCGCGAGAGTTGGTCCAGTTCGGCGCGGCGGTCAGCAAAAACCCGGCGATCGCGGCACTGCCGTAGCCAAAGATCATCTCGTGCGCGTGCCACAGATAGGGGGCCGTCATGTGCTGGAACGGATCGGTGTTTAGCCCGTAGACCTGTGCAGCGAACCAGCCCAGCCAGAGCGCCATGCTGACGATGGCGAACAGTCCCGCAGCCAGAAAGAAAACCCGATATCCGGCGGAAAACAGACGACGAACCGAAGCAAAAACCATTTCCGAAGCCTCTTTTTGGGACTCTGGGCGCTGCTAAACCACCCCCACCGCCCGAGAAGCGACATGCGCTGACGGGTGTTTCCCTGACCAAAGTCCGAACCGTCTCTGGCTTCCTTAACTTAAGTCAAGGAAGCCCAGAGCGTCCTTGCGCAGATTGCCTCCAGCCTTAACCCGAAATGGAGAACGCCCGTGGTCCTCCGATTCACCCAGCGATGCGGGGGGTTTCTGCAAACCTGTTTGCAGCCCGCAATTTCACTGGGATCCGAGTCGCCCATCACGACCCGTCCGGACCGTTCCCGTTTCCCGACATGCAGACCGTGAAAGCCAAAGCCATGAAAGATTTGACCGAGGGCAAAGTTTACCTCATCGGAGCAGGTCCGGGAGATCCCGAATTGCTGACCCTCAAGGCGCTGAGACTGCTGCAATCGGCGGATGTCATTGTCTATGACAGGTTGGTCTCTCCCGAGATCATGAGCCTGATCCCCCGTGGTGCGCGCCTGATTGACGTGGGCAAGATGCCCAAGTGCCACAAGGTGCCGCAGGACCAGATCAACACCATTCTGGTGCAAGAGGCCAACCGCGGGCTGTGCGTTGTCCGACTCAAAGGCGGCGACCCGCTGATCTTTGGGCGCGGCAGCGAAGAAGCCGCCGAGCTGCGCCTGCATGGTATCGCTGTCGAATACGTGCCCGGCATCACCTCGGCACAAGGCGCGGCCTGTTCGACGGGCGTGCCGCTGACCCATCGCGGGCTGGCAACCAGTGTTCGCTATGTCACCGGCCACCGCGCCAAGGACGCCACGCTGGATCTGGACTGGGCCAGCCTGGCCAATCAGGACACCACGCTGGTCGTCTACATGGGCGCCATGAACATGGAGGAGATCGCCGGAGAGTTGATCTCGCATGGTCTGCCCGCCTCGATCCCGGCGATGGCGATTGCCTCGGCCACCACCCCGCGCGAACAGCGGCTGGTCTCGACGCTGGGACAACTGTCCGGCGCGCTGGACCGCTCGGACCTGATCGCGCCGATCCTTGTGGTCATCGGCCACGTCGTGTCGCTGTATCCCGATGTCGTTGCGGCCCATGCAACCCAAGACGCGGTGGCCGCCTATGCCTAGTTCTGCCACGCTGATCGCTGTCGCTGCCTGCGCGCTGGCCCTGCCGGTATGGGCCGAGATCGCGCAGCCGCGTGCAGCTGAACTGGAACACATGGTCATTCAGGACTGCGGGTCCTGTCACGGCCTGACGATGAAAGGCGGGCTGGGCAGTCCCCTGACCCGCGAGGCGCTGGACGGCGCCGACCGCGAGGTGCTGGCCACCATCATTCTGGATGGCGTCCCCGAAACCGCCATGCCCCCCTGGCGCCCCCTGATTACCGAGGAAGAGGCGCTCTGGATCGCCGATTACCTGCTGAACAGAGAACAGACCCAATGAAACGATTTCTTGCCGCAACCGCCCTGGCCCTTCTTCCCTGCTTTGCGCTGGCGGAAACGCCCTGCTGCTCGACCGGTGATCTGGGATTGATCATCGAACGGGCGACCGGATCGCTGCTGGTTGTCGATCGCTCCGAACATGCAGCGGTCGGCCGGATCGAAGGCTTGGGGGACATGTCCCACGCCTCGATGACCTACAGCCCTGATGAACGCTTCGCCTATGTCTTTGGCCGCGATGGCGGTCTCAGCAAGGTGGACATCCTTGAACAAAAGATCGTCGCCCGCACCATACAGGCGGGCAACTCGATCGGCGGGGCGATTTCGGACGACGGCAAACTGGTCGCCGTGTCCAACTACACCCCCGGCGGCGTCAAGGTCTTTGACGCTGACACGCTCGAACTGGTGGCCGACATCCCCGCGCCGGGCAAAACGATCGGTCTGGCCGATCTGCCGGGCCGCCGATTCATCTGGTCGGTCTGGGACTCGGGCGAGGCTTACCTGGGCGATTTTTCCGGTGACGAACCGGTCGTGACCAGCCTGGGCCATGTCGGCAAGAACCCGTTCGACGCCGTGGTGACGGACGACGCGCACACCTACCTGATCGGCCTGTTCGGCGAAAAGGGCGTCACCGCCATCGACCTGTGGCAAGACCCGCCCAAACCCATCCGTTTCCTCAATGATTACGGCAAGGACCAAGAGGATATGCCGGTCTACAAGATGCCCCACCTGCAAGGCTGGGCCTTCAGCGAGGGGCAGTTCGTTCTGCCCGCGGTCGGACAATACCGGCTGCTCTGGGTCGACCGTGAAACCCTGAAGGACACCGGCACCACCGAAGTGCACGGCCAGCCGGTTTTCATCATCGCGCAACCCGCCAGCCCCTATGTCTGGGTCAACTTCGCCACCCCGCGCAACGGCGTGGTGCAGGTCGTGGACACCCGCACCCATGAGGTCGTGAAGACGCTGGAGCCCGGCAAGGCAGTTCTGCACATGGAGTTCGCCCCGCGCGGCGCCGAGGCCTGGGTCTCGGTCCGCGACGAGAACAAGATCGTCATCTACGACACCCGCACCTTCGAGAAAAAGGCCGAGATCGCCGCGCAGGCACCCTCGGGCATTTTCTTCACCGCGCGCGCCCACCAGCCGGGATTATGACCGATGATTTCACGCCTGCATCAGCTTGACCGGACCCTGTTGAACGACTTTCAGCGCGATTTTCCCTTGGTGAACCGCCCGTTTGCGCAGATCGCGGAAACCGTCGGCGCCACCGAGGACGAGGTGCTGTGCCACCTCACTCGCCTGCAAAACGAGGGCCGCATCGCCCGTGTTGGCGGAACGGTGCGCCCGAACACGGCCGGGGCCTCGACCCTGGCGGCCATGGCCGTCCCCGACGAGGCGCTGCATGACGTCGCCCAACGGGTCAGCCAGGAACCCGGCGTGAACCATTCCTATCTGCGCGAAAACGACTGGAACCTGTGGTTCGTCAACACCGCCCCGAACGAGGCGCTGCTGGAAGCCTCGCTGGACGCTATCCGCCGCGATACCGGCCTGCAAGTGCTGGACTTGCGCCTTGTGCGCCCGTTCAACATCGACCTTGGTTTTTCGCTGTCCGGCGACAAGCGCAGCCTGCCGCCGCAGCGCGACCCGGACCTGAGCGTCCTGCAAGAGCAAGACCGCGGCCTGCTGCACGCCCTGTCTCAGGGCATGCCGATCTGCCAGACCCCGTTCGCCAAGCTGGCTCAGACCCTGGGCATGGCCGAGAACGCGGTGATCGACCGAATCCAGACGCTGTTCGACGCTGCGATCCTGACGCGGATCGGGGTGATCGTCCGGCACCGCTCGGTCGGTTGGTCGTCGAACGCGATGGTGGTCTGGAACGTCCCCCAGGACCGCATGATCGCCGCCGGCACCGCGCTGGCCGCGCATCCCGGCGTGACGCTGTGCTATCAGCGGCGCACGGTTCCGGGTGTCTGGGACTATGGCCTCTACTCGATGATCCACGCCCGCAGCCGCAGCGAAGCCGACGCAACCCTGCGCAGCGCCGCCGCCCTGCCCGAACTGGCCGGGATCGACCACCTGCCGCTCTACTCGTTGCATTGCTACAAGCAGACCGGCGCCGTTCTGGATCAGCCAATCCGAAAGGCAGGCTGACATGCGCCGCATCACCCTTCCCCCTGACGCGCTGGACAGCACTGACCGTGTGCTCATCAACCGCTTGCAGGACGGTTTCCCCCTGTCCTCGCACCCCTTTGCCGAGATTGGCGAGGAACTGGGGCTGGATCAGTCCGAGGTCATCTCGCGCATTTCGCATCTGCGCGACATCGGCGCGGTCACCCGGTTTGGCCCGTTTCTGGACGCGGCCGCGATGGGCGGGGCGTTCTGCCTGTGCGCCATCGCCGTCCCCGAGGACCGCTTCGAAGACGTCATGACTTTGGTCAATGCGCATCCCGAGGTCGCGCATAATTATGAGCGCATCCACCGCCTGAACATGTGGTTCGTGCTGGCCTGCGATAAGGCCAGCCAGATCGACCGGGTGGCGGACCGGATCGAGGCAGAAACCGGGCTGACGGTTCTGCGCTTTCCGAAACTCAAGGAGTTCTTCATAGGGTTCAGGGTCCACGCATGAGCATCGACGCCACCGACAGAAAAATCCTGACAGCGACCCAGGCGGGCCTGCCCCTGGTGGCCGAACCCTATGCCGAGGTCGCCCGCTGGCTGGATATGACCGAGGCCGAGGTGATCGAGCGGTTGGCCAAAATGAAGGACCGCGGCGTGATCCGTCGCATCGCCGTCGCCCCCAACCACTACGCGCTGGGTGTCGTCGCCAACGGCATGAGCGTCTGGGACGTTGACGATGCCGTCGCCGAAGAGCTGGGCGCCCAGGTCGGCGCGCTGGACTTCGTCAGCCATTGCTACCTGCGGCCGCGCGCCCTGCCCGACTGGCCGTATAACCTGTTCGCCATGCTGCATGGCCCAGACCGCGACGCGGTCGAGGCCCACCGAACCGAGGTACGGGCCCTGCTGGGCGCGTCCTGCCGCACCAGCGACATTCTCTATTCCGCGCGCATCCTGAAAAAAACCGGCATGCGCCTGGCCGAAGGAGCCTGACAATGTTCCGCCTGACCCAATACATGCGAGAGCTGACCCAACCCACGCCGATCCGTGGCCGCCGAGGCTCTGGCCCGGTGAAACCCGTGGTGATCTGGAACCTTACCCGGCGCTGCAACCTGAAATGCCGCCATTGCTATACCACCTCGGCCGACGTCGATTTCCCCGGAGAGCTGACGCACGAACAAGCGATGGGCGTGCTGGACGACCTCAACGGCTTCGGCATCCCCGCGCTGATCCTGTCGGGCGGCGAGCCGCTGTCGCGCTTCGACTTCTTCGATCTGGCGACACGGGCGCGGCAGCTGGATTTCCGCTACCTGGCACTCAGCACCAACGGCACGAAATTGGTGGGTGACACTGCCGCACGCGTGGCCGATCTGAACTTTGACTATGTCGGCATCTCGATCGACGGGCTGAAGGACTTCAACGATTGGTTCCGCGGACAGGAGGGCGCCTTTGCCGAGGCGATGTCCGGCGTCCGCGAATGCAAGAAACGCGGCATCAAGGTCGGCCTGCGCTTCACCATCACCGAGCAGAACGCCCATATGCTGGAGGACATGCTGGACCTGTGCGACAGCGAAGGCATCGACAAGTTCTACCTGTCTCATCTGGTCTATAGCGGCCGGGGCGACAAGAACCGGGGCGACGACACCCAGCACCTGCGCACCCGCCGTGCGATGGATACGCTGATCGACCGCGCCTGGATCGCCGTCGCCGAAGACCAGCCGCTGGAGATCGTCACCGGCAACAACGACGCCGACGCGGTCTATTTCCTGAAATGGGTCCGCAAGAATTTCGACGAGGCCCGCGCGCAGCACGTAGAGAAGCACCTGGAGGCCTGGGGTGGCAATTCCTCGGGGCTGGGTGTTGCCAATATCAGCCCGCTGGGCACGGTCCACCCCGACACCTACTGGTCGGTCTACACGGTCGGGAACGTCAAACAGACGCCCTTTACCCAGCTGTGGACCGGCGACGACCCGATGCTGGCCACGCTGCGCCAGCGCCCCCGCCCGCTGAAAGGCCGCTGCGGAGCCTGCGCCTTCAAACAGGTTTGCGGCGGCAATACCCGCATCCGGGCGCTGCAGATCTCGGGCGACCCCTGGGCCGAGGATCCGGCCTGCTATTTCTCGAACGCCGAAATCGGCCTGACCGACGCTGAACGGCTGACCGTGACCCCATTCCGAGGCAAGAGCCATGACCCCGAACACCGTTTTTTCTGACCGCCGCCGTGTTGCGAGCCCCGCAGCCCCGGGGCGCTGCCCCGGACCCCGGAGTATTTCATTCAGAAAGAAGCTGATGGCCGGGATGTTCGGGCTGGTCGCGGCAAGCGGCGCCTGGGCGGACCCGGATGGCGCGGGCATCTACATGGATCTTTGCGCCTCGTGCCACGGAGAGGCGCGTCTGGGCGGCATCGGGCCGGCGTTGATCCCCGAAGCCTTAGGGCGCTTGCGCGGCGAGTCGCTGAGCGGGATCATCGCGAATGGCCGCGTGGCCACGCAGATGCCCGCCTTTGCCACGACGCTGTCGGCCGAAGAGGTCGAGGCGGTGGCCGCTTATGTTTCATCGCCGCTGGCGCATATTCCCGACTGGGGCGTTGCAGAGATCGAAGCCAGCCGCGTGATGACCGAGAATTACCTGCCAGTGCAGAAGCCTGTCTTCGAGGCTGACCTGATGAACATCACGCTGGTGGTGGAAACCGGGGATCACCATGTCTCGGTTCTGAATGGCGACACGTTCGAGGTGCTGGATCGTTTTGCGACCCCGTTTGCCGTGCATGGCGGGCCGAAGTTCAGCCCCGATGGGCGCTATGTCTTCGTGATGTCGCGCGATGGCTGGGTGCAGAAATACGACATCTGGGCGCTGAAAGAGGTCGGCCGCATCCGCGCCGGCGTCAACAGCCGCAACATCGCGATGAGCGAGGATGGCCGCTGGCTGGCCGTGGCGAACTACCTGCCGCACACGTTGACCATCCTGTCGACCGAGGATTTGCACGTCGCCAGCGTGCGCGAAATCGTGGCGCAGGACGGCCAGAGCAGCCGGGTTTCGGCGGTCTACCAGGCCCCGCAGCGGCGCAGCTTCATTCTGGCGCTGAAAGACGCGCCCGAGATCTGGGAGATCGGAACCTCGGACGATGCCGGCCCCTTTGCGGATGCGAAAACCGGCGAGGAAAAAGGCGTTTTCGCGCGCCGTCGGATCGTCGTGGACGAACCGCTGGACGATTTCTTTTTCACCCCGGACTACGGCAAGCTGATCGGGGCCAGCCGCGCGGGCGACCGTGGGGTGGTGGTCGATCTGGATGCGGGCAAGGAAATCGCCGAACTGCCCCTGCCCGGCATGCCCCACCTTGGATCTGGGATCTCGTGGCAGCGCGCAGGTCATGACGTCATGGCCACGCCGCACCTGAAAGAAGGCAAGCTGAGCGTGATCGACACCAAGGACTGGTCGATCGTCAAAGTGATCGAGACCTTGGGGCCAGGGTTCTTCCTGCGCAGTCATGAAAACTCGAAATACGTTTGGGCAGATGTGTTTTTCGGGCCGAACAAGGACAAGATGCACGTCATCGACAAGGAAACGCTGGAGATCGTCAAGACGCTGGACCCGGCACCGGGCAAGACCGTTGCCCATATCGAGTTTACCAAGACCGGCAAATACGCCCTTGTCTCGATCTGGGAGGATGACGGCGCTGTCATCGTCTATGATGCCGAAACGCTGGAAGAGGTGAAACGCCTGCCGATGCGCAAGCCCTCGGGGAAATACAATGTCTGGAACAAGATCACCTTCTCGGACGGAACCAGCCACTAAACGGGCGCCGATCCGGCTGCAATTGCTGCTGTACCCGTTCTCGGCGGGGGCGGTTGCGATCAACCTTTTCCTGCTGTTCCTGATGCTGCAGGCGGTGGGCATCCCCGCAATGCCCCCGCTGATCGCGCTGTATTTGGCGATCCCTCTGGGCATTCCCGCGAACTGGCTGGTGACCCGCTGGGTGCAGGGCCTGATCGACCAGGCCGAGGGGCGCTGACGCACCGGACCCGCCAATGCCCGGCACTGTGGCAAATCGCACCCGTTGTGAGTCACCTTGCCAGAAGCGGGCAGTAAACTGTTGCCATCCTCGGTCCGGATCGCTTACCCGTGGGTAATAAATTTGACCATGGGCAGTTTTGGACATGATGAAACACGGCGGCAATAAGCGCACAGACATTTCGGGCACCCGGACGACAGCGCGCCGCAAGGCTCTGCTGGGTGGCGGTGTGATCGCAGCGGTGCTGGGCGCTGGCGTTGCAATGGCGCAGGATGTCCCGTTCTTTGGCCTCTATGGCACACCGGGCGTCATCGACATGCCCTCGGCGGACATGGCCCCTGACGCCACGCTGTCGACCTCGATCTCGAACTTTGCGGGCACGACCCGTACGACGATCTCGTTCCAGGTTCTGCCGCGCCTGTCGGCCAGCTTCCGCTATACCGCGATCCAGAACCTGTACCTGCCGGGCTGGACCCGTGACACATATTACGACCGCAGCTTCGACATGCGCTATCTGGTGCTGAGCGAAACCGATATGCGCCCCGCCGTCTCGGTCGGTCTGCAGGATTTCATCGGCACCGGCCTTTACGGCGCCGAATACATCGTCGCCAGCAAGAATGTCGGCCGCCGCCTGCAATTCACCGCAGGTCTGGGCTGGGGCCGTCTGGGCAGCTTTGGCGCGCTCGGATCGACCGGCACCCGCCCGAACGAGGTGATTGGCCAGGGCGGCATTCCCACCTATGACCGTTGGTTCCGCGGCGATTTCGCGGCCTTTGGCGGCATCGCGTGGAAAGCCACCGACCGGTTGACGCTGAAGGTCGAATATTCCTCGGACGCCTATGATGACGAAGTGGGCAGCGGCACCAACAGCGGCACCGCCTATGGCCCGGTCTTCGACAAGAAATCGCCGTGGAACTTCGGGCTGGATTACCGCCTGCGCAATGGCTCGCAGCTGTCGCTCTATTCGCTTTACGGTTCGGAAATTGGCGCGATGTTCACCATGCACGCCAACCCCTACCGCTCGTCCTTCCCCAGCGGGCTGGAGCAAGCGCCGCCCCCCATCCGCGTGCGCGGCAATGCCGAACGCTCGGATCTGGGCTGGCAGAACGATGTCAACGTGGTCAACGGCCTGCCCGTGCGCGTCCGCAGCCAGCTGGAATCGCAGGGCATGCGCTTCGAAGGGATGGAGCTGACCGCGACCACCGCGACCTTGCGCCTGAACAACCCCCGCTACGGTAACGAGCCCGAAGCGATCGGTCGCGCCGCCCGCGTGATGTCGCGCATCCTGCCCGGCTCGATCGAAACCTTCGTGATCGTGCCGATGGTGAAGGGCGT
Source organism: Thalassobius vesicularis (assembly GCF_004799325.1). Classification (GTDB taxonomy): domain Bacteria; phylum Pseudomonadota; class Alphaproteobacteria; order Rhodobacterales; family Rhodobacteraceae; genus Thalassobius; species Thalassobius vesicularis. Next base: position 264,074 of record NZ_SSMD01000006.1, on the reverse strand, counting down.
GCCGATGGCCGCCATCACCCTGAAACGCACCGATCTGGAGCGTCTGGAACACGCCCCCGCCGACCAGATGCTGGCGCGTCTGGGCATCGCGGACGGCGCAGGTCAGGCCCCTAGCCTTGCCCCCGGCACCCTGCAACGCCTGAACTGGTCCTTCGGCCCGTTCATGCAACTGAGCGTGTTCGACCCCGACAACCCCATTCGCTATGACCTGGGCCTGCGGGCGCGCGCCAGCTATCTGCTGATGCCGAACCTGGTCCTCTCGGGCTCTCTGTCGAAAAAGCTGAACGGTAACCTGGATTCGGTCACGCGGACCGTGACTTCCGGCCTGCCGCGCGTACGCACCGACTATGCCCAATACAGCCGTCAGGGCGACCCCGCGATCGAGCACCTGACCCTGACCCATTTCGGCCGTCCCGGTAAGAACCTGTATAGCCGCGTCACCCTGGGCTATCTGGAATCCATGTATGCCGGCGCCTCGGGCGAGCTGCTGTGGAAACCCGTTGGCAGCCGCCTTGCCCTCGGGGCCGAGCTGAACTGGGTCCGTCCGCGCGACTTTGACCAGATGTTCGGCCTGCGCAGCAACGTCACCTCGTCGGGCACCATCCCCGAGCTGAACGGCCACCTGTCCGCCTATTACGACTTCGGCAACGGCTTCCACGGTCAGATGGATGTGGGCCGCTACCTGGCGGGCGACATCGGCACCACCCTGTCGCTGGACCGTGAGTTTGCCAATGGCTGGCGCGTGGGCGCCTATGCCAGCTTCACCGACGCCAATATCGACGACTTCGGCGAAGGCTCTTTCGACAAGGGGATCCGCATGACGATCCCGTTCGCCTGGGTCACCGGCAAGCCGACGCGTCAGGAAAACACCATCGCCATCCAGTCGCTGACCCGCGACGGCGGTGCGCGCCTGAACGTGAACGACCGCCTCTATCCGCTGGTGCGTGATTACCACCAGCCCGAACTGGCCCGCGCATGGGGAGGCTTCTGGCGATGACCATGAAAACCGTCATGAAATTTCCGATGCTGGCACTGGCATCCGTTCTGCTGCTGGCCGGGTGCGGCAATGGCCCGGATCAGGGCAGCATGCTCAAATCGCTGCGCACCAGCGCGCTGTCCAAGCTGAAAGGCGACAGCGCAGCTGCCCCGCAACAGCTGGACGTCGCGGCGGCGCTGAAGGCGACGGATGCTTCGATGGCGCTGATCTCGCAAAAGGATCGTGGCGGCACCCAGGCGCTGGTCGTCCAGATCGAGCAGAACGGCCCCTACCGCACCTACGCCACCGCCTCGCGCCAGACGCTGACACTACGTCAGGGTTTGGTCACCAACACGCGCGGCTTGGGCGACGACATCATGTCGTCCGAGGTCTCGGGCAGCCTGTCGCTGATCACCGCCCGTCGGGCCGGAACCTCTAACCGCGTTCTGCATTACCTCAACGGTGCGAAGGAACGCGTCGCCGTGCGCTATGATTGCGAAACCTACGTGACCGGGTCCGAGCGTGTCGCGCAGGGTGTGATTTCGGCCAACGCGACCGAGCTGACGGAGAACTGCGTCTCCAGCAGCCACAAGTTCACCAACACCTACCTAGTGGATGGCAGCGGCACGATCCTATCCTCGCAGCAGTGGATCAGCCCGATGCAGGGCTATTACGACATCCGCTTGCTGCGCCGCTAAGCCAGCAGTCAGACAAAACAAAAGGCGCGGAAAACTCCGCGCCTTTTTGCATTTCTGGTGGCCTGATCAGGTGTTGAACAGGAAGTGCATGACGTCACCATCCTGCACGATATAGGCCTTACCTTCTGCGCGCAGCTTGCCGGTTTCGCGGGCCTTCGCCTCGCCACCGCAGGCAACGTAATCGTCATAGGCGATGGTTTCTGCGCGGATGAAGCCCTTTTCGAAATCGCCGTGGATCACACCAGCCGCCTGAGGCGCCCCGGTGCCCTTGCGGATGGTCCAGGCGCGAGCCTCTTTCGGGCCGACGGTGAAATAGGTCTGCAGTTGCAGCAGCTGGTAACCGGCGCGGATCAGGCGATCCAGACCGGCCTCTTCCAGCCCCATCTCGGACAGGAACATTTCGGCTTCTTCGTCGTCCAGCTGGCTGATCTCTTCCTCGATCCGAGCCGAGATGACGACATGCGAGTTACCCTGCGCGGCGGCCATTTCCGCGACGGCGGCGGAGTGGGCGTTGCCATTGGCAGCGTCTTCCTCGGCCACGTTGCAGACATACAGAACCGGCTTCGAGGTCAGCAGCTGCAGCTGTTTCCACAGTTTCATGTCCTCGGCGGCGACCTGCACCAGACGCGCGGGCTTGCCGTCCTCCAGCATCGCCTGAGCGGCGGCCAGCAGGCGATCGGTTTCGACCGCTTCCTTGTCATTGCCCTTCAGCTTGCGCACCAGGTTGGCACGGCGCTTCTCGATCGATTCCAGATCGGCCAGCATCAGCTCGGTCTCGATGGTTTCGGCATCGGCAACCGGATCGACACGGCCCTCGACATGGGTCACGTCGCCGTCTTCAAAGCAGCGCAGCACATGGGCGATGGCATCGGTTTCGCGGATGTTGGCCAGGAACTGGTTGCCCAGACCCTCGCCCTTCGAGGCGCCCTTCACCAGGCCCGCGATGTCCACGAACGTCATCCGCGTCGGGATGATCTGCTTCGAGCCCGCAATCTCGGCCAGCTTGTCCAGGCGCGCATCCGGCACGGCCACGTCACCCACGTTGGGCTCGATGGTGCAGAAGGGAAAGTTCGCCGCCTGCGCGGCCGCGGTTTTAGTCAGCGCGTTGAACAGGGTCGACTTGCCCACGTTCGGCAGACCCACGATGCCCATCTTGAAACCCATTGCGCTCTCCTGATGCTGGTGTCGTGGCTTCATAGGCAAACCCCCGCCCCACTGCAAGCGCAGGCGAAGACTCGTTGACGGATTGCGCCCCGCAGGGCAGCGTTTTCCTGCGTTTTACCCCGGAGTCCCGTTATGAGTTTCGATCCCTACATCCACTTCCCCGGCACCTGCGCCGAGGCGATGCAATTCTACGCCGACATCTTTGGCGGCGAATTGGCCGTCATGCCCTATGCCGCCGCCCCCGAGGGCCAGGCCCCCGAGATGCCCCATGACCCGTCACGCGTAATGCACGCCTGCCTGTTGCTGGATGGGCGGATGCTGCTGGCCTCGGACTACCCCTCAGCCGAGATGGACCAGCCGCAAGCCTCAGTCTCCATCTCGCACGAATGCACGGATCGACCCACCGCCGCGGCACTGTTCGACAAACTGGCCGAGGGCGCGCAAATGGTCATGATGCCATTCGGAGACGTGTTCTGGTGCGACGGTTTCGGTATGATGACGGACCGCTTTGGAACGACCTGGATGATCAGCGGGCCTTCGACAATGTAAACGCCTTGATTGGCGTCCCATGACAACGCGGGCATTGCCTTTGCCGCCGTCCTTTGGCACATCTGGCCGGACTGCAGACAAAGGACAGCCCATGACCCGGATCGACGCCAAATTCGCCGCCCTGCAAGCCGAAGGCAAGAAGGCCTTCGTCGCCTATATCATGGCGGGCGATCCCGATTACGCGACCTCGCTTGAGGTGCTGAAGGGCCTGCCGGCTGCGGGTGTGGACATCATCGAATTGGGCCAGCCTTTCACCGACCCGATGGCCGACGGCCCCACGATCCAGCTGGCCGGCCAACGCGCTCTGGACGGCGGCCAGACCCTGCAAAAAACGCTGGATATGGCGACCGAGTTCCGCAAGACCGACGACACCACGCCGATCGTGCTGATGGGCTACTACAACCCGATCTTCTCGCGCGGGGTCGAGAAATTCCTGGTGGATGCGAAAGCCGCTGGCATCGACGGCCTGATCGTCGTGGACCTGCCCCCTGAAGAAGATGACGAGCTGTGCATTCCCGCACAAAAGGCCGGTCTGAACTTCATCCGCCTGGCAACCCCCACCACCGATGATGAACGCCTGCCCACCGTGCTGCAAAACACCTCGGGCTTCGTCTATTACGTCTCGATCACCGGTATCACCGGCGCCGCCGCCGCCCAGGCCGCCGACGTCGCCCCCGAAGTCGCCCGGATCAAGGCCAAAACCGACCTGCCAGTGATTGTCGGCTTCGGCATCCGCACCCCCGAGACCTCGCAATCCATCGCCAGCGTGGCCGATGGCTGCGTCGTCGGTTCTGCCATCGTGGGCGAGCTGGCCTCGGGCAAATCTGTCCCCGAAGTGCTGGCCTTCGTCAAATCCCTGGCAGACGGCGCCCACCGCGCCTGACCTTGCGCAAAATGCAACGTGATTGAGGGGCTTTGCCCCTCTGCGCTGCGCGCATTCACCCCAGGATATTTGGAAAAAGAAGAAGGCAAGGGCGCGCGCCTGTCCTTCTTCTTTTCGCAAATATCCCGGGGGAGGCCGCAGGCCGAGGGGGGCAACGCCCCCCTTTTTCTGTCGATGTCAGTCCAGTGGGCGACGGCGCAAAATGTGGATCGTGGTGTAGGTCATCACCAGTTCGTCGTTCTGGTTATAAGTGTCGTAGCGGATTTGTGTGCGGCCGATCCTTGGGCGCGATTGTGACGGTTCCGAGCCGATTACCTCGGCCTTGACGCGCAACGTGTCGCCTGGGCGCACTGGTTTCAGCCATCGCAAACTGTCGATCCCCGGCGAACCCAGAGAGGCTTCGTTCCAGATTCCGGCGTCCAGTGTCAGCAGAAACCCCACGACCATGGTCTGGAACCCACTACCGATCAGCCCGCCGTAGATCGTGTCCTTGGCGGCCTCTTCGCTGACGTGGAACGGTTGGGGGTCATATTTGCGGGCGAAATCCAGCATTTCCTCGAGTGGAATTTGCTGGCTGCCCGTTTCAAAAGTGAACCCAACGGGCAAATCGTCGAAATACATGTTTTCCCTCCGCGCTGTCGGGGTCACAGTGGCGCAATGCGCCGCAGGGGGCAATGGCATTTGGCGTTGCTCTGAAACGGCATTATTGGTAAGAAATCCTCACCAAATTGAGCAATAAGGCCTGCTTCCATGCCCGTCATCACCAATATCGAAGACCTCAAACGCATCTACCGCCGCCGCGTGCCCAAGATGTTCTATGACTACGCCGAAAGCGGCAGCTGGACCGAGCAGACCTTTCGCGAGAATACCAGCGATTTTGACGAGATCCGCCTGCGTCAGCGCGTGGCGGTGGATATGTCGGGCCGCTCGACCGCGACCAAGATGATCGGGCAGGACGTGACCATGCCGGTGGCGCTGGCGCCGGTCGGCCTGACCGGGATGCAATGCGCCGATGGCGAGATCAAGGCCGCGCGCGCTGCTGAAAAGTTCGGCGTGCCGTTTACGCTGTCGACCATGTCGATCAACTCGATCGAGGATGTGGCCGAAGCGACGACCAAGCCCTTCTGGTTCCAGCTTTACACCATGAAAGACACCGATTTCCTGTCGCGCCTGATCGAGCGGGCAAAGGCGGCGAAATGCTCGGCGCTGGTGATTACGCTGGACCTGCAAATCCTGGGCCAGCGGCACAAGGACCTGAAAAACGGCCTGTCCGCCCCGCCCAAGCTGACCCCCGCGACCATCGCCAACCTGATGACGAAGTGGAGCTGGGGCCTGGGCATGCTGGGCGCCAAGCGCCGCAACTTTGGCAATATCGTGGGCCATGCCACCGGTGTCAGCGATGCCGCGAACCTGGGCGCGTGGACGGCGGAACAGTTCGACCCGACGCTCGACTGGGGAAAAATCGCCAAGATCAAGGAGATGTGGGGAGGCCCCGTCATCCTGAAGGGGATTCTGGACGCCGAGGACGCGAAGATGGCGTTGCAGGTGGGGGCCGACGCGATCATCGTGTCCAACCACGGCGGGCGGCAGCTGGACGGGGCGATCAGCTCGATCCGGGCGCTGCCGTCGATCCTGGACGCCGTGGGTGATGAGGTCGAGGTGCATTTGGACAGCGGCATCCGCAAAGGTCAGGACATCCTCAAGGCCGTCGCGATGGGCGCCAAGGGCACTTATATCGGGCGCTCGTTCGTCTACGGGCTGGGCGCGATGGGCGAGGCCGGCGTCACCAAGGCGTTGGAAGTGCTGCACAAGGAAATGGACATCTCGATGGCCCTGTGCGGGCGTCGTACGATTTCGGACCTGGATCGTACAATCCTGATGATCCCCGAAAACTTCGAAGGCCGCTGGCAATAAGCCCGCCGCGTTTTGACAATATCCGGGGGCTCCGGCAGTATGCGCGCAGACGCGCCGGAGCCCTCGAATGCTTGTTTTTGCCAATGCCAATCTCGTGTTTTTCGCGGTGCCGAAAACCGGGTCCACCGCGTATCATCTGGCCCTGAAGGGACAGGCGGACATCGTTCTGGCGGGACGCGCGTCGATCAAGCACATGACCGCCCGCAAATACGACCGGCACCTAGCGCCCTACCTGAAGGCCGCGCATGGGCTGACACCCGAACGGCTGGCGGTGATCCGCGATCCGGTCGAACAGCTGCGCAGCTGGTACAAATATCGCTGCCGCCCCAATCCCAAGGGCGAACCCAGCGTGGTTTCCCGCCTCAGCTTTGACGACTTCATCACCGCCGTCATCAGCAAGCGCCCGCCCGACTATGCCCGCGTGGGCGATCAGCGGACATTTGTCAGCTCGGGCAAGGGGGAATTGCGGGTCGATCACCTGATCGCCTACGAACGGCCGACGGTCCTGCGCCAGTTTCTGGCCGACCGGCTGGGCAAGCCGGTGAAAACCAAGCCGCACAACGTCTCGCCCGACATTCCAGCGCCACTGTCGGCCGATGTCGAGGTCGCCCTGCGCCTGGCCCGCGCCCCGGAATTCGAGCTGCACCAGCGCATCCTGGAGGCAGGCGGCCATCTGGTCACGCCGCTTGGAAAATAAGGCGTTTTGGGGCTTTCCAAACAGGCAAGACTCGTCTATACGCGCGGCTTCATGCGGGGATACAGCCTTGGAGGATCCCCCAACATCAACTTATGGAGAATTATGATGGCTGGAGTTATTCCTGACCTTCACGCAGAAGTCCGGACGGGGACGGGCAAGGGCGCCGCTCGTCAGGCACGCCGCGACGGCAAAGTGCCGGGTATCGTTTTCGGTGGCGAGGCAGAGCCCCTGCCGATCAACCTGCCCTTCAACTCGCTGCTGAAAAGCCTGAAAGCCGGTCGCTTCAAGTCGACCCTGTTCAACCTGAAGGTTGAGGGCCACGAAGACGTCCGCGTGATCTGCCGCGACGTTCAGCGCGATGTCGTCAAGGACCTGCCGACCCACGTGGACTTCATGCGCCTGCGTCGTACCTCGCGCATCAACCTGTTCATCCACGTGAACTTTGACAACCAGGACACCTGCCCGGGCATCAAGAAAGGTGGCGTTCTGACCATCGTTCGTCCCGAGGTGGAGCTGGAAGTGCTGGCCGGTGACATCCCCGACCACATCACCATCGACCTGGCAAACGCACAGGTTGGTGACGTTCTGCACATCAGCGACGTGGTCCTGCCGGAAGGCGTGAAGCCGACCATCGACCGTAACTTCGTCATCGCGAACATCTCGGCTCCGTCGGGCCTGCGTTCGGAAGAGAACGAAGCAGAAGCCGAAGCCGAAGAATAATCGGCGCGCACCCCGCTTATGGGGGACAGTCTTGGGCGCGGCCTGCGGGTCGCGCCCTTTTCGTTTCAAGTGATTGAAATCGCGGTGCACGGCCCCTACCCTGCGCCACGTCCGAACAGGGGAAACGACATGCAGCTTTGGGTGGGTCTGGGCAATCCGGGCGCGAAATACGCAGGCAACCGGCACAATATCGGCTTCATGGCGCTGGACCGCGTGGCCAGTGACCACAGCTTTGCCCCGTGGCGGTCCAAGTTTCAGGGCCAGCTGACCGAGGGCCGCCTGGGCACCGACAAGGTCGTGTTGCTGAAGCCCGAAACCTTCATGAATCTGTCCGGTCAATCCGTGGGCGAGGCGATGCGCTTTTACAAGCTGACCCCCGCCGACGTCACCGTTTTCCATGACGAGCTGGACCTGGCCCCCGGCAAGATCCGCCTGAAACAGGGCGGAGGGCACGCGGGCCATAACGGGCTGCGCTCGATCCACCAACATATCGGCGAATCCTACGCCCGCGTCCGTCTGGGCATCGGCCATCCCGGCCATAAGGACCGCGTTGCGGGCTACGTGCTGGCCGATTTCGCCAAGGCCGATCAGGACTGGCTGGACGACCTGATGCGCGGCATCAGCGATGGTGCGGCGGCGCTGGCGGACGGGAACGGCTCGAAATTCCTGAACGCCGTGGCGCAGCGCGTGGCCCCGCCCCGATCGTCCAAAACCGCAGCCAAGCCCGATGCAACCCCGGGCAAGCCGGACCAGCCAGACGCCCCCGATACGCGCAGTCCGATGGAAAAGCTGCTGGATAAGTTCCGCTGAGGCTTGCCTGACGCCCCCGTCGCATGATTCACTCGCCCCAGAGCGGGAGGGAAACATGCGCTATGCCAAATGGGCCTTCAGGGTCATCACCGTCATCATCCTGATTTCAGGCGGCCTTGTCGTCTGGAAGAAAGAGGAAATCACGCGCCTGCTGGCCGTGAATCACCTGTTCGATGCCGATCGGATCGTCCAGAATTTCTCGTCCATGGATCAGATGTTCTGGACTGCGGCGCTGGATCGCGGCACGGCTCCTGTCAGCCCGCTGCCCAAGGGCGAGGACGCGCCGCTGCCCGAAGGCTCGGACGCGTGGCTAACGGAACGGGCGGTGACGGCGCTGGTGGTGCTGAAGGACGGCCAAATCCGGCACGAAGGTTATTATCAGGGCACCGGGCCTGAGGATCGGCGGATTTCCTGGTCGATGGCCAAAAGCTTTCTGGCCTCGCTGTTCGGCATCGTCCTGCAGGACGGCGCCATCGCCAGCATGGACGACCCGGTGACGAAATACGCGCCCCAGCTGGCCGGCAGCGCCTATGACGGCGCGCGCATCATCGACGTGTTGCACATGGCCAGCGGCGTGAAATTCAACGAGGACTACCTGGATTTCAACTCGGACATCAACCGCATGGGCCGGGTACTGGCGCTGGGTGGCTCGATGGACGGGTTCGCGGCAGGACTTGCAGAGCGTGACGCGACTCCGGGGCAGACCTGGCATTACGTGTCCATCGACACGCATGTGATCGGCATGGTCATCCGCGGGGCCACGGGCCGCACGATCCCCGATTTGATGGCGGAAAAGCTGATCCGCCCGCTGGGACTGGAGGAAACGCCGCTGATGATCACCGACGGCACCGGCGTGGGCTTTGTGCTGGGCGGGCTGAACATGCGCACCCGCGACTATGCCCGCTTTGGCCAGATGGTCGCGCAGGGCGGCACCTGGCAGGGCCAGCGGCTGCTGCCCGAAGGCTGGGTCGAAACCGCCAGCGCCCCCAGCGCCCCGACGTCGCCCGGCAAAGAGAAATACGGCCTGCAATGGTGGCTGCCCTCGGACGCGCAACCGGGCGAGTTCTACGCCATCGGTGTTTACGGGCAGTACATCTACATCAACCGACCCAAGGGCGTGGTGATCGCCATGAACTCGGCCGACCGGCTGTTCAAGGAGGACGGCGTGAACCGCCAGAACATCGAGATGTTCCGGCGCATCACGGACAGCTTTGTTAAGGAATGAGCCATGCAGAAATTCCCATCCGTCAACGTGTTGGGCGGCGTTCTTCAACCTTGCTCTGAAGATCCGTTAACGGGCTTCTTCCGCGACGGCCATTGCAACAGCTGCGCCGAGGACACCGGCAGCCACACCGTCTGCGCGGTGATGACGGCCGAGTTTCTGGCCTATTCGAAATACGTCGGCAACGACCTGTCCACCCCGCGCCCGGAATACCGGTTCGCGGGGTTGAAACCCGGCGATCAGTGGTGCCTGTGCGCCGCGCGGTTCCTGCAAGCCCATGACGAGGGCTGCGCCCCGCGCGTCAATCTGGCCGCCACCCACGCCGCGGCCTTGCAGATCGTCCCGCTGGAGGTGCTGCAGGAACACGATGCCAACCGGACCTGACTTATCCACAGAAGATCGTGTATATGACAGATTTCGCGGGTTTTCTGTGGATAACTGGCCCGCGCAGATCACGAAACCGATAGGGCAGTTCAACCCCGGAAACGCAAACGGCGCCGCCATTTCTGGCAGCGCCGTTTGATTTTGGTTCGCTCGGCTTAGTTGGCGCTGCGTCCCTCGGTGGTCGACATGTCGAATCCCAGATGCTTGGCGACGGTGAAGATGTCCTTGTCGCCCCGGCCACACATGTTCATGACGATGATGTGGTCCTTGGGCAGGGTCGGTGCGATCTTCATCACATGGGCCAGCGCGTGGCTGGGTTCCAGGGCGGGGATGATGCCTTCGGTGGTGCAGGACAGCTGGAACGCTTCCAGTGCCTCGGTGTCGGTCACGTAGACATACTCGGCGCGGCCGATGTCGTGCAGCCAGCTATGCTCGGGCCCGATGCCGGGATAGTCCAGACCGGCCGAGATCGAGTGCCCTTCGAGAATCTGGCCGTCCTCGTCCTGCAGCAGATAGGTGCGGTTGCCGTGCAACACGCCGGGGCGACCGCCCGTCAGCGAGGCGCAGTGCTGCATCTTTTCGTCCACGCCCTTGCCGCCGGCCTCGACGCCGATGATCTTGACCGAGGGTTCGTCGAGGAAATCGTAGAACAGCCCGATCGCGTTCGAGCCACCGCCGATCGCCGCGATCACGGTGTCGGGCAGACGGCCCTCGCCCTCTTGCTCGGCCAGCTGCCAGCGGACTTCCTTGCCGATGATCGACTGGAAATCGCGCACCATCGCCGGGTACGGCGCGGGGCCTGCGGCGGTGCCGATGCAGTAGAACGTGTCGCGCACGTTGGTCACCCAATCGCGCAGCGCGTCGTTCATGGCGTCTTTCAGGGTGCCACGGCCGCTGGTGACAGGGATCACCTCGGCGCCCAGCAGGCGCATGCGGAACACGTTGGGGGCCTGACGCTGGACGTCATGCGCGCCCATGTAGACCACGCATTTCAGACCGAACTTGGCGCAAACGGTTGCCGTGGCGACGCCGTGCTGACCGGCGCCGGTTTCGGCGATGATCCGGGTCTTGCCCATGCGGCGCGCCAGCAGGATCTGTCCCAGCACGTTGTTGATCTTGTGCGCGCCGGTGTGGTTCAGCTCGTCACGCTTCAGGTAGATCTTGGCCCCGCCCAGCTCGCGGGTCAGACCTTCGGCGAAATACAGCGGCGAGGGACGGCCGACGTAGTGTTTCCACAGATAGTCCATCTCGGCCCAGAAGCTGTCATCGGTCTTGGCCTTTTCGTACTCGGCCTCCAGCGAGAGGATCAGCGGCATCAGGGTTTCCGAGACGAAACGCCCGCCGAACTGGCCGAAACGGCCCTTTTCATCGGGGACATTCATGAAGCTGTTGAAAAGATCGTCGGCCATGCGGCTCCCCTTTGGTGGGATGTGAAGTTCGTTCGTGAATATGGTGCCAGCCCGGACATTTCAATGCGTCCGAGCCCGATTATCCTGCCGTTTCCTACAGATTTCGCGGCCTGCGCGCAATGTCAGGCATGCGCCGCCGCAACGAAAGCCCGGATCAGCGCCGCGTCCTTGACCCCCGGCGCGCTTTCCACGCCCGAGGACACGTCCACCTGCCGCGCGCCGGTCATCTGTACGGCCAGACCGACGTTATCAGGGGTCAGCCCGCCAGCCAGCATCCAGGGCAGAGGCCAGTATTTGCGGTTTACCAGACGCCAGTCAAAGGACAGCCCGTTGCCACCGGGCAGCGCCGCGCCCTTGGGGGCCTTGGCGTCGATCAGCAGCTGGTCCGCAGCCCCGGCATAGGCGTCGATCTGCGCCAAGTCGGCGGGTTCAGCGATGCCGATCGCCTTCATCACAGGCAGGCCATAGCGCGCGCGCAGCTCGGCCACGCGGGCGGGGCTTTCCTTGCCGTGGAGTTGCAGCATGTCCAGCGGAACATGGTTCAGGATCGCGTCCAGCGTCGCATCGTCGGCGTCCACCACCAGTGCGACCTTGGCCAGCCCGACGGGGGCCTCCAGCGCCAGATCGCGGGCCAACTCGACCGAGACATTCCGGGGGGATTTCGCGAAAAACACAAAGCCACCATAGACCGCGCCCGCATCGGCAGCGGCATGGACGTGTTCGGGCTTGGTCAGCCCGCAGATCTTGACCTTGACGTCACGGGGCATGGGATCAGGACTTCTGCTCCAGCAGGGCCAGAACCTCGTCCTGCTGGCCGCTTTCGACGGCCTTGCGCTGCTCGCGCTTCAGCTTGCGCTCAAGATCGTGGACCTGGCGCTGCTTGGCGGCGGCGTTGGCGCGGTGCTTATGCTCGCGCAGCCATTCCCAGACAAAGCCGATCAACAGCCCGACCACGATGCCCCCCAGAATCACGCCAAACAGCGGCAGGGTGATCGAGTGGTTCAGCCCGACCAGATCCGCCAGAGGTTCAGGCAGCAGGGTCAGCGTCACGGCACCACGGTTCGCCAGTGCAACAACGATCAGAACCGCGCCGATAGCGGCGAGGAAGGCATAGCGGATATAGCGCATGGTCTGTTACTTCACTTTCCGTTCAAACGGTCGCGCAACAGTTTTCCAGTCTTGAAGAAGGGGACGTGCTTTTCCTCGACTTCCACCGAATCCCCGGTGCGCGGGTTACGCCCTACCCTAGCATCGCGCTGCTTCACCGAAAACGCGCCGAAGCCGCGCAGTTCGACGCGGTCGCCACGTGCCATTGCGTCGGTGATTTCGTCAAAGATCGTGTTCACGATCTTTTCCGCGTCGCGCATGGTCAGTTGGTTCTCAGAAGACCGATCCTGGTTTTCCTCGAATATCTTTTGAATCAGTTCCGACCGGATCATCGGCACCCTCCCCCGGGATAAGCTTTGTGCCCCCATTGTTATGAGAACTATAGAAAGAAAGATCGCGTTCGAAAACAAGCAGTTGAACTTATCGGCAAAAATCGTCGCAGGAAATGCGCCGGTTGGGGCATTTTTTCCCACCTGACCCGGCGTCGGCCGCCGCGTGACGCCTCGCCCCAACAGATGCCGCAGCGCGGAGAAGTCATTGATTCGCAACGCATCGCGCCGTGCTGGCCAAGGCTGGCGCCGATCCGAAGCCCCCTCGGCGGGCGCGAAATCGCCCCCTGCTTACAGAGAAGGCGCACCCCGAAACCCCCTCAGCCGGGTCCGCCGCGCAAACGAAAACGGCCCCGCCCGTATAGGGCGAGGCCGCAATTCACGATAATCGCATCGGGCGATTACTTGTCGCCCTTCAGAGCGGCGCCCAGGATGTCGCCCAGCGATGCACCCGAGTCGGACGAACCGTACTGTTCCACGGCTTCCTTCTCTTCGGCGATCTCGCGTGCCTTGATCGACAGGCCCAGCTTGCGGGTCTTGCTGTCGATGTTGGTCACACGCACGTCGACCTTGTCGCCAACCGAGAAACGCTCGGGGCGCTGGTCGGCGCGGTCGCGGGCCAGGTCCGAACGACGGATGAACGACTTCATGCCTTCGTACTCGACCTCGATGCCGCCGTCCTCGATCGAGGTGACGTTCACGGTGATGACCGAGCCACGCTTCACGCCGCCAACGGCTTCAGCGAACTTGTCGCCGCCCAGGGCTTTGATCGACAGGCTGATACGCTCTTTGTCCACGTCCACTTCGGAAACGACAGCTTTGACGATGTCGCCCTTCTTGTAGCCCTGGATGGCGTCTTCGCCACGCTCGTCCCACGACAGGTCCGACAGGTGAACCATGCCGTCGATGTCGCCGGGCAGGCCGATGAACAGACCGAATTCGGTGATGTTCTTGACTTCGCCTTCGACCTCGGTGCCCTCGGGATGAGTTTCCGAGAACACTTCCCACGGGTTGCGCATGGTCTGCTTCAGGCCCAGCGAAACGCGACGCTTGGCGCCGTCGATTTCCAGAACCATGACGTCGACTTCCTGGCTGGTCGAAACGATCTTGCCGGGGTGGACGTTTTTCTTGGTCCAGGACATTTCCGAGACGTGCACCAGGCCTTCGACGCCCGGCTCCAGCTCGACGAATGCGCCGTAGTCGGTGATGTTGGTGACGCGACCCTTGTGAACCGAGTTCAGCGGGTACTTGGCAGCAACCAGATCCCACGGATCTTCTTGCAGCTGCTTCATGCCCAGGCTGATGCGGTGGGTGTCTTTGTTGATCTTGATGACCTGGACCTTGACGGTCTCGCCGATCGACAGGATCTCGGACGGGTGGTTCACGCGGCGCCATGCCATGTCGGTGACGTGCAGCAGGCCGTCAACGCCGCCCAGGTCAACGAACGCACCGTATTCGGTGATGTTCTTGACGACGCCGTCCACGGTCTGGCCTTCGGTCAGGTTGCCGATGACTTCGGCACGCTGTTCGGCGCGCGATTCTTCCAGGATGGCGCGACGCGACACAACGATGTTGCCACGGCGACGGTCCATTTTCAGGATCTGGAAGGGCTGCTTCAGACCCATCAGCGGGCCAGCGTCACGCACGGGGCGGACGTCAACCTGGCTGCCGGGCAGGAACGCAACAGCGCCGCCCAAGTCCACGGTGAAGCCGCCTTTGACGCGGTTGAAGATGGCGCCATCGACGCGCTCTTCGTTTGCGTAGGCTTTCTCCAGGCGGTCCCATGCCTCTTCGCGGCGGGCCATCTCGCGCGAGATGACTGCTTCGCCACGGGCGTTTTCAGCCGCGCGCAGGAAGACTTCGACTTCGTCGCCAACGGTGATTTCAGGGGCTTCGCCGGGGTTTGCGAATTCTTTCAGATCAACGCGGCCTTCCATTTTGTAGCCGACGTCGATGATGGCCTGGCCCGCTTCGATCGCGATGACCTTGCCTTTGACAACCGAACCCTCTTGGGGGGTGTCAATTTCGAAGCTTTCTTGCAGGAGGGCTTCGAATTCCTCCATCATGTTTTTAGCCATGTGGCATCAGTTCCTTTACAAACGTTTTTTCGGGCCATGCGGTTGTGTCCGCCGGTCTTGGTTGATGTCCGCCGGGGCGAACGGTTGGTCAGACGTGTCACAAAACAAAGAGGGCCGGTAGAGTCCGACCCTGCCTGAGTTCTTCATCCTGCGACGAAAATCGCCGTGTAGACGGGGCGCATATAACGGCTGCGCCCCTGTCTGGCAAGGGAAAACACCCTTAGCAGTAGCGTTCCGGGCCGATGTTTTGCGCCTCGTTATAGCGGTCACCCCAGGCCCAGCCGACGGGCAGGATTTCTTCGATGCGGGCCAGTTGTGCCGGGGTCAACTCCAGCTGCGCGCCTTCGACCAGTTGCGCGAAATGCCCGACCGAGCGCGTACCGGGGATCGTCACCACATGCTCTCCCTGCGCCAGCACCCAGGCGATGGCCAGCGCCGCCGTCGAATGGCCCAGCTCGGCCGCATAGGTGCGCAGACCGTCGGTGGCGGCGATGTTGGCGCTATAATTCGGCTCGATAAAGCGGGGATTCACGCGCAGGAATTCCAGATTGGGGATGGTTTCCAGCGGGATCGGCGTGTCCGTCAGCAGCGACCGACCCACGGACGAAAAGGCGACCAGCGCGGTGCCCAGTTCGGCACAGGTGCGCAGCAGGCCCATTTCCGGCAGGCGCGTCGCCAGCGAGTATTCGTTCTGCACTGCATCCACATGGCATTCCGTGGCCGCGCGGCGCAGCGAATAGGGTGCGATTTCCGAGAATCCGATGCCCTTGATCTTGCCCTTTTGCTGCAGCAGGGCCATGTGGCCGGCGACCTCCTCGATCGGGATGTCGGCCTGGCGGCGGTGGACATAGAACAGGTCCACATGGTCCAGACCCAACCGTTTCAGGCTGCCGTCCAACTCGCTCTCCAAATGCGCCAGCGAGTTGTCAAAGCACCGGTTGCCCTGCGCGTCCTTGGTGATCGCGGCCTTGGTGGCAATGTGGAACCGTTCGCGCGTGCCGGGATTGTCGCGCAGGAACGTCCCGATCGTGGTTTCCGAGCGGCCCATCCCGTAGACATTCGACGTGTCGATATGGGTCACCCCTGCCTCCAGCGCGGCGTGCAGGATGGCGTAGGAGTTTTCCTCGGTCGTGGGGCCGTAGAAATTGGCAAAGGACATCGCCCCGATCCCCAAGGCCGAGATTTCGGGGCCGTTCTTGCCCAGTTTGCGCAGTTTCATACGTTGTCCTTTCGTGCGTCCACGGCAGCAATGGCCGCGGCCACGGCCTGCTCGATGCTCAGGCCCGAGGTGTCGATCAGCACCGCGTCAGCGGCGGGTTTCAGCGGCGCCTCGGCGCGGTTCATGTCACGCTCATCCCGCGCGATCACGTCGGCCAGCACCTCGTCATAGCTCTGGGCGCCCTGCTGTTCGGCATGACGCCGTTGGGCGCGTACTTCGGCGCTGGCGGTGACGAACAGCTTGGCCTCGGCATCCGGGCAGATCACCGTGCCGATATCGCGCCCGTCCAGCACCGCGCCCCCCTGACGGCGGGCAAAGGCGCGCTGGAAATCCACCAGTGCGGCGCGCACTTCGGGGATCGTGGCGACCTTGCTGGCGGCCTGTGCCACCTCGGGCGTGCGCAGGCTGGCATCGGCCAGATCCTCGGGCAGCAGCGCCTGCGCGGCGGCAATCGGTTCGACCCCTGCCAGCATCTTGGCGCCCACGGCCCGGTACAACAGGCCGGTGTCCAGATGGGCAAACCCGTAATGCGCCGCCACGGCCTTCGAGATCGTCCCCTTCCCCGCAGCTGCGGGTCCGTCGATGGCGATGGTGAACGGCATGGGCGTAACCTCCGGGCTGGACCAGCCCCGCACGTGATGCGGCAAGGCGTCGGTCAGGTCGTATTCGTCCCCTTTGTAGGCACAGAAAATGTGGTTGGCCAGATGCGTCCCCGTCGCCCCGTCAACCGAGCCAAGCGCGACCCAGATCAGACCGTCGCCTTCCTCCCAGAACAGGTAGCTGCCGCAATCGGGGCAAAACGCCCGCCGCGCATGGGCGGACGAGGCGAACCAGCGCGGCGCGCCCTTGATCTTTAGGGCGTCAGCCGGGACAGGTGCGGCGATAGAGTAACTGCCCGTAATCTTGCGACATTGCGTGCAATGGCAGGCCGTGGCGGGGCCGAATGTTGCCTGCGTTTCAAAGCGCACCGCGCCACACAGGCAGCTGCCCCGCGTCATCGCCGGTTCCAGACGGCGCGTGCGAACAGCACCAACAGCGCCGTAAAGCACACCGTCACGGACACCGACTTGATCAGTGTGGCCAGGCTGGCGTCGGCCACCATCTGCTCGGTCACCGTGTCGGCGATCAGCAACCCGTGCACCCGCATGTTTTCCAGGTAATCCGCGCCCGCGCTCAACACCGCGACCGCCGACAGCCCCCAGCGCATCGAGCCGCGCAGCAACCATTGGAACGCCGCAACAAAGCTGAGCGCCAGCAGTCCCGGAAACGCCATATCCAGCCGCTGTTGCACCGTCAGATAAAACACCCGCCCCTCGTCCGAGAGCGCGTCCAGATAAGCCCGCGCCTCGTCATAGGTATAGCCCAGCGGACGCAGGTCGAACATCGGCAGGCCGTCGGCCTCCTCCAGCAGGTAGGGGCTGGACCACAGGCCCATCGTCGCATAAAGCGCCCCCGCCAGCAGGAACGAGATCCAGAACAGCCGCGCCATCAGCCGCGCGACAGCTGCGCGCCCAGATCGGCCATCAGCCCCTCGAAAATCGGGAAAGAGGTGGCAATCGGGCTGCCGTCATCCACGCTGACCGGCGCGTTCGCGGCCATGCCCATCACAAGGAAGGACATCGCGATCCGGTGGTCCAGATGGCTGACGCAAGTCGCCCCGCCCGGCACGTTGCCATGGCCACGTCCCTTGACGATCCACCAATCCGGGCCGTCCTCGACTTCGATCCCGTTCAGGCGCAGACCATCCGCCATCGCGGCAATCCGGTCGGATTCCTTGACCCGCAACTCCTTTACCCCGCGCATCACCGTGTCGCCCTGCGCGAACGCTGCGACCACGGACAGCACCGGATATTCGTCGATCATGCTGGCGGCGCGCTCGGGCGGCACCTCGATCCCCTTCAGGTTGGGCGAGAATTTCGCCCGCAGGTCCGCCACCGGCTCCCCGCCCTCTTCGCGCAGGTTCTCAAAAGTCAGGTCCGCCCCCATGTCCTGCAAGGTGTAGAACAGCCCCGCCCGCGTCGGGTTCAGCCCGATATTCGGCACCAACACGTCCGAGCCGGGCACGATCAGCGCCGCACAGACCGGAAAAGCGGCCGAGCTTGGGTCGCGCGGCACCACGATCGTCTGCGGCTTCAACTCGGGCCGCCCGGTCAGCGTGATGACACGGCCCTCAGCGGTCTCCTCCACCGACACTTCGGCGCCAAAGCCCGCCAGCATCCGCTCGGTATGGTCGCGGGTGGCCTCTTTCTCGATCACCACGGTCTGCCCCGGCGCGTTCAGCCCCGCCAACAACACCGCCGATTTCACCTGCGCCGAGGGCACCGGCACCACGTACCGCACCGGCACCGGATCGGCCGCGCCCACGATGGTCATCGGCAACCGCCCACCCGAACGCCCCACCGACTGCGCCCCAAACAGCGCCAGCGGATCGGTCACGCGCGCCATCGGGCGCTTGTTCAGACTGGCATCGCCCGTGAAGGTCGCCACGATCGGAGAGGTCGCCATCGACCCCATGATCAGCCGCACCCCGGTGCCCGAGTTACCGCAATCGATCACGTTGCCCGGCTCTTTGAAACCACCCACGCCCACGCCATGCACATGCCACACGCCATCCGCATCACGCTCCACCTCGGCCCCGAAGGCGCGCATCGCCTTGGCGGTGTCCAGCACGTCCTCGCCTTCCAGCAGTCCGGTCACAACCGTTTCACCAACCGCCAACGCCCCCAGGATCAGCGCCCGGTGCGAGATCGACTTGTCCCCCGGCACATGCGCCTCGCCACTCAGCGGGCCGCATTTGGTGGACGTCATCGGGATCGGGGTGCCGTGGCCGGACATGGATGCCTCCTCAGGGAAATTCCCCTGCCTCATAGCGCAGCCCGCCGCCCCGGTCCATGTCCCGAATGCTGCTTCTTTCTGATTAGAAATACTCACGGCGCCAACACACCCGCCCAACGGGCCGCCGATCAGGGGCGCAGCCGCTCAGGTGCGGCGGAAGGTCAGGTAATGCGGAGTACGCCCCTCGCGCAGCGCCTTCTGCTCGTAGCGGGTCGAGTACCAGTCATCCCACGGCTCCCGCCAGTCCTGCGGACGCTCGGCCAGCCATTCGAACCCGGCCTGCGGGACTTCTTCCAGCGTCTGGCGCACGTAGTCGGGGATGTCCGTCGCCACCCGGAAAATCGCGCCGGGTTTCAGCACCCGCGCCAGCGGCACAAGGTGATCTTGCGTCACAAACCGGCGGCGGTGGTGGCGCTTCTTGGGCCAGGGATCGGGATAGAGCAGGAACGCCCGGCTGATCGAGGCTTCGGGCAGCACGTCGAACATGTCGCGCGCGTCGCCGGGATGGACGCGGATATTCTCGCATCCCGCATCACGGATCTTGCCCAGCAGCATCGCGACGGCATTCACGAACGGCTCGCAGCCGATGAATCCCACCTGCGGGTTCAGGCTGGCCTGGTGCACCATGTGCTCACCCCCGCCAAAGCCGATCTCAAGCCAGACATCGCGTTCACCGAAAAGTGCGTTCAGGTCCAGCGGCGTGCGCTCGGGGTTGTCCTCCCACGACACGGGCCCGGGCGAGAGGGGCTCCAGATCCTCAGCGAGGAAGGTCTTCTGGCTGTCGCGCAGGGTCTTGCCCCGGATACGGCCGTAGAAATTGCGCCAGGGCGCGCCCGAGGGATGCTGATCTTCCGACATGGCTTACCCCCGTCCGCGATAGGTTGCGACGCCCTGATCCGGGATCCACACGCCTTCGGGCGCGGGGCCGGTCTGCCAGAACACGTCGATCGGGATGCCCCCGCGCGGGTACCAATAGGCCCCGATCCGCAGCCATTTCGGGGCCAGCAGATCGACCAGCCGCTTGGCGATGTCGATCGTGCAATCCTCGTGAAAGGCGCCGTGATTGCGGAACGAATGCAGGTACAGCTTCAGCGACTTCGATTCCACCAGCCAGTCGCCGGGAATGTAGTCGATGACGATATGCGCGAAATCCGGCTGGCCGGTCATCGGACAGATCGAGGTGAACTCGGGCGCGGTGAAACGCACGACATAATCGGTGCCCGCATGGCCCGCCGGCACCCGCTCCAACTGCGCCTCTTCGGGCGAGGTCGGCTGAGCGGTATTTTGCCCCAATTGGGACAGGCCCGATACATCCGTCTTGGTCATGGCGGGGTCCTTTCGCTGATTGGAGCGCGGTTTACCCCGCCCGGCCTTCCGGATCAATGCCTGCAAAACTGGGCCCGTGTGACCGCCGCAAATGAAAAAGGCCGGGCGATCACCCGGCCTGTTATAGTCGTTTAACCTGTGCGCCGGATTCAGACGGCGGCCTTCAGCGCCTCGGTCAGGTCGGTCTTTTCCCAGCTGAAACCGCCATCCGCTTCGGGGGCGCGGCCGAAATGGCCGTAGGCTGCGGTGCGCGCGTAGATCGGGCGGCACAGGTCCAGATGGGTGCGAATGCCGCGCGGGGTCAGGTCCATGCACTTGCCGACGATACGCTCGATCTGCTCGTCCGGGATCTGGCCGGTGCCAAAGGTGTCGGCATAGATCGACAGCGGCTTGGCCACGCCGATGGCATAGCTGACCTGGATCAGGCACTTGGTGGCCAGACCCGCTGCGACCACGTTCTTGGCCAGATAGCGCGCCGCATAAGCGGCCGAGCGGTCCACCTTGGTCGGGTCTTTGCCCGAGAACGCGCCGCCGCCATGCGGGGCCGCACCGCCATAGGTGTCCACGATGATCTTGCGGCCGGTCAGGCCCGCGTCGCCATCAGGGCCGCCGATCACGAAGGTGCCGGTCGGGTTGACCCACCATTCGGTGTCCTCGGTGATCCAGCCTTCGGGCAGGGTTTCGCGGATGTAAGGCTCGACGATCGCGCGGATATCGTCGCTGGTCTGGCTTTCGTGCATGTGCTGCGTCGACAGCACGATCGAGCTGACGCCCACCGGCTTGCCATCACGGTAGCGCACGGACAGCTGCGATTTCGCATCCGGGCCCAGCGTCGGCTCGGCGCCCGATTTGCGGGCTTCGGCCAGACGGCGCAGGATCGCGTGGGCGTATTGGATCGGGGCCGGCATCAGTTCCGGCGTCTCGTCGGTGGCGTAGCCGAACATGATGCCCTGGTCGCCCGCGCCGTCCTTGTCCACACCCTGAGAGATGTGAGCCGATTGCGGGTGCAGGAAGTTGCCGACCTTCAGCGTCGCCCAGTGAAAGGCGTCCTGCTCGTAGCCGATATCCTTGACGCAATCGCGCACGATGCCGTCGATGCGGTTCATGTATTCGGCCAAGCGCGCCTTGTCCGACAGGCCCACCTCTCCGCCGACGATCACCTGGTTGGTGGTGGCAAAGGTTTCGCAAGCGACGCGAGCGTTCGGTTCTTCGGCTAGGAACGCGTCCAGCACCGCATCGGAAATGCGGTCGCAAACCTTGTCGGGGTGCCCCTCTGACACGGATTCAGAGGTGAAGATATAGTTCTGTCGGGACATGAGAGTGTGCTCCATTAAATCTGCCCGCCACGTCAGGAAGCCGTTGTGACAGGGAATAGTGCGTGGTTACGCCCCCTCGGGGCCGGGGTCAACGGCTTAAGCTGCGGCGATTCGTACGCGCCCAGCCCGTTGACGCCACGAGACCCAGCACCGCCAGCCCCAATGCCAGCCAGTCGCCCCAGCGCGTGAACGGCGTTGCAGGCAGCGCCTTGGGCAAGGGCGCATCCACCCAACCCGCCTGCCCCAGCGGGATTTGCGCAGTGACGCGGCCCCACGGGTCGATCATGCCGGAAACCCCGGTATTAGCGGCGCGGGCCAGCGGCAGGCCCTGCTCGATCGCGCGCAGACGGGCCTGCGCCAGATGCTGATACGGTCCGGAAAACGTGCCGAACCATGCGTCGTTGGTCAGTTGCAGCAGGAAATCGGGGCGCGGGTCGGGATGGCTGGCGTCATTGGGAAACACCGCCTCATAGCAGATCAGCGGCAGCGCGCGGCCCAGACGCGGCCCAAGGTCCAGCAGGCGCGGGCCGGGACCGGCGGCAAAGCCGTTGCCCTCTTTCGCGGCCAAGCCGTGGATGCCAAACCGCGCGGCCAGATCGCCCAGCGGGATATACTCGCCAAAGGGCACAAGGTGATGCTTGTCGTAGACCTGCCCCGGCAGCCCGTCCGCCCCCAGCACCACCGCCGAGTTATAAAGCGCACCACCGTCCAGCCGTTCGCCGCCCAGCACCAAGGGCACGGGGCCAGAGGCGTCGTGGATGATCTCATAGGCGCGCTCGGCCTCGTCCAGCAGCACAGGCAGCGCCGTTTCGGGCCAGACGATCAGGTCCGGGCGCTGCGCCCCGGCCGCGGTGAACTCAAGCGAGCGGCGGAAGAACACCGGCGCATAGTCCGGGTCCCATTTCTGGTGTTGCGGCGCGTTGGGCTGGACCATCCGCAGGACCGGACGGCCCTGCAAATCCAGCGTTTCGGGCCGTTGCGCCCCCCAGATCCATGCAGCAGCCACAACGGCGACGGTCAGCACCGCAGGCACCCAGTGGCGTTGCGCCAGACCGGCCAGCGCCACCGACAGGGCCAGCACGATCAGCCCCAACCCTTGCGCGCCGATGATGGCCGCCAGCTGAGCCAGCGGCGTATCGACCAGCACATGACCGGGCAAAGCCCAGGGAAATCCGGTGAACAAGTATCCGCGCAAAATCTCGGCCAGGGTCAGCGTGGCCATCAGCGCCCAGCCATTGCCGACCCGTTTGGCCAGAGCGAAGGCCAGCCCCCAAAACAGCGCGAGCCCGCCCGCCAGGAACACCAGCGCAAAGGGGGCCATCCAGCCATAGCGCAGCGGATCGACCAGAAACGGCTGCACGATCCAGACCAGCGCCAGCAGGAAATAGCCCGTTCCCAGCAGCCATCCGCTCAGCGCCGCAGCCCGCAGGCTGGCCGCGCGGTGCAACAGCAGAACGCCGCCCGCAAGCCCCAGAATGGTCAGCGGCCACAGGCCGAACGGCGCCTGTCCCAGCGCCGCAAGTGCGCCCAGCCCCAAAGGCAGTGCCAGGCGCAGCATTGGCATGGATCAGGCCGCGGCTTGCGGCAGGCGCACGCGCAGACGCTTGATGCGGCGCGGGTCGGCGTCGACCACGGTGAACTCGGCCCCGGCGGGGTGCTTGATCACCTCGCCGCGCACCGGCACCCGGCCCAGCAGCATGAAGACCAGACCGCCCAGCGTGTCGATCTCTTCCTCGTCGACCTCGTCGGCCTCGGTCAGGGACATGCCGATCTCGGCCTCGAACTCATCGAGCGGGGATTTGGCCTGCGCCAGATACTGGCCTTCCTTTTCCTTGACCCAATGTTCGGCTTCGTCGGTGTCGTGCTCGTCCTCGATCTCGCCGATGATCTGTTCGATCAGGTCCTCGATCGTGACCAGCCCGTCCACGCCGCCGTATTCGTCGATCACCAGCGCCATGTGGCGGCGTTCGGTCTGCATCTTTTGCAGCAGCACGCCAATCGGCATCGAGGGCGGCACATACAGCAACGGGCGCAGCATCTTGTGGATTTCGAACGCCTCGGCCGCCTTGCCGTTAAAGCCGTGGCGCAGGGCGAAATCCTTCAGGTGCAACATGCCTACGGGCGTGTCCAGCGTTCCCGAATAGACCGGCAGACGGCTGAGGCCGGTGTCACGGAACACCTCGACCAACTCTTCCTTGCCGATGGTATCGGGCACCGAGATGATCTCGGATTTGGGGATGGCCACGTCCTCGACTCGCATGCGCCGCAGGGACATCATGTCCAGCGGGACGTGCGCGGGGGCCTGTCCATTGGTGCGGGCGCTGTCATCAGGGGCGGCTTCGCCCACATCCGAGGGGCTGAGCGCCCCGATCACGCGGCGGAAGAACCCGGTTCTGACCCGGGGTTCGGTTTGGTCGTCCAAAGGCGCGCTTTGCGCTGCCATAGAAGACCCGTCGGTGCTGTCGCCCATCTTACCTTTCCAAAAAGCGCGGTCTAATCCGCTGAATGTTCTGAATATGGGTCAGGGATACCCATCTTGCCAAGTATTTCGGTCTCGATCCCCTCCATCAACGTGGCATCCTTGTCACGGATGTGATCGTAGCCCAGCAGGTGCAGCGTGGCGTGGATGATCAAATGGGTCAGGTGATGGGCCAGCGGTTTGCCGGCCTCTTCGGCTTCGCGCGCGCAGGTTTCCCAAGCGATCGCGATATCGCCAAGCTCTTCGGCAAAGACCCCGTCGCTGCCTTCCGGCAGCTCGGGCGTGTCGCCATCCTCCTCGGCAAAGACCCCGTCGCTGCCTTCCGGCAGCTCGGGCGTGTCGCCATCCTCCTCGGCGCCGCGCTCCTCCGAGGGCCAGGACAGCACGTTGGTCGGCGTCGGCTTGTCACGGAAATCGGCGTTCAGCTCGGCGATGCGGGCATCGTCGCAGGCCAGCAAGGCGATCTCGAACCCTTCCGGATCAAGGCCCAGATGGGTCAGCGTCGCGCGGGCAGCGGTTTCGGCCAGCGCCTCAAGGTCGGCCTGTTCCCAGCGGTCGTCTTCGTAAATCGTGTCGGTCAGCATGTCGCGCAGGTCCGTGGGGGGCCATCCCCCCACGTGTCCCATTGGGGCAGGATGCAGGATCAGGCTTCGTCGGCCTCATACGCCTCGATGATCGCGGCGACAAGGGGATGGCGCACGACGTCCTTGGCAGTGAAGTAGTTGAAGCTGATCGACCGGATGTTCTGCAGCAGCCGTTCGGCATCATGCAGACCCGAAGACACACCGCGCGGCAGGTCCACCTGGCTGCGGTCGCCGGTGATCACCATGCGCGAGCCCTCGCCCAGACGGGTCAGGAACATCTTCATCTGCATCGAGGTGGCGTTCTGCGCCTCGTCCAGTACCACGAAGGCATTGGCCAGCGTGCGCCCGCGCATGAAGGCCAGCGGCGCGATCTCGATCCGCTTTTCCTCGATCAGCTTGGCGACCTGCTTGCCGGGCAGGAAATCGTTCAGCGCGTCGTACAGCGGCTGCATGTAGGGATCGACCTTGTCCTTCATGTCACCGGGCAGAAAGCCCAGACGCTCGCCCGCTTCGACCGCGGGGCGCGACAGGATGATCTTGTCGACGTCACCGTTCAGGAACATCGACACGCCCACGGCCACGGCCAGATAGGTCTTGCCGGTGCCCGCCGGGCCGATGCCAAAGGCCAGTTCGTTCGCGAACAGGTTCTGGACATAGGTCTTTTGTGCGTCGGTGCGCGGCTCGACCAGTTTCTTTCGGGTCTGGATTTCCACCTTGCCGCCCTTGAACATTTCCAGCTGGTCGCCGTCCTGAATGCCGGTGCCGCGCTCGGATCCGCCCATGCGAATCTCGCGGTCAATGTCGCCGCTTTCGACCTCGCGGCCGGCCTGCAGACGATCGTAAAGGGATTGCAGCACCTCTTGCCCTTCCTTGATGGCGGTTTCGTCGCCATGAAGGATCAGCTGGTTGCCTCGTCGGATGATCTGTATTCCCAGTTTCTGCTCGATCCGCGCGAGGTTTCGATCATATTCCCCACACAGGTCGATCAGAAGGCGATTGTCCGGAAATTCCAGAAGCGCCTGAGCGAGCGTGGCGGGATCGGCGGGCGGGGTCAGAATGCTGGTATGCAAACAGGTCTCCTGCGTGTGTGATGTACAGATATGGTGGCACCATCCATAGAGTCGCGCAAGCGGTGGGGGTCAATTGTCGCGAAATCGGCGCAAAAAAAGACCGCCAAGTTCCCCTGGCGGCCTGTTTCGCTGGCATATGTGCCGATCCGGCTCATAGCGGATCGGGGATTTTCGAGCCCTTCTTGAACGGCCCAACCGCCGTATTCGGCGGCGCAACGCCCGAGCAGATCGGCTTGCCGTACTTGTCCAGACGGGACGACAGGTAGCCCTCGACGCCGTCGTCGATGATCCAGTGGTCGCAGCCGTTGGGATCGACCCAGATACCGGCCTTCAGCTGGCTCAGGTGCTTGGAGTCGGTGCCGCGGTCGCGGGTCTTGTCCGCGCCGACGCTGCCGTGGCCGCTATATTCACAACCCGCCAGCGCGCCGGCGATCAGCAGGGCCGAGGTGATCTTGATCAGTTTCATGTGGATTCCCTCGCTCACTGCACACAGATGATTTCGACGCGACGGTTCTTCTGCATGTTGGCCGCGCTCGTGTTGGGCACCTTGGGCATCCGCTCGCCATAACCGCGCACGTCGATCACGTTCGCCCCGACGCCCGAGGCAACCCGCGCCACCGATTTGGCCCGGTTGAAGCTGAGGCGCATGTTGTATTCGTCAGACGCGCGGCTGTCCGTGTGCCCCGCGATGATGTACGCACGGGCCTTGGACTGCTTGAAGAACGATTGCAGCTTTGCCTTGCCAGCCGCACCGATCCGGTAGCTGTCGGTCGCAAACAGCTGATCACTGTTCATCACGCCGCAGACGTTGACGGGGTGACACACCGGGCGGCCATCGCGGGTCAGGTGGTTGTCCATGTAGCCTTCGGCGCCGTCATCCATGACCCAATGCTCGCAGCCATCCGGGTCAATCCAGATCGTGGGAACATAGCGTTCGCCGTCAACGACCTGGGCATTGCTTTTGTATTGCTGAGCCAAGGCGGCACCCGCGCTCATCCCGGCAACCACGGCGCCGACGAATACCGCCTGCAGCGCTTTTGAAACCAATTTCGACACAGCCCCTGTCCTTTATCTGATATCCCAGCGGGAACCTGACCATCCAAGACCAAAAGGCACGGAATTATTGGTTCCGACACGAAAAGAATACCGACACTCTATCAGAGATGCCGCTTATGTGAAGGAGATTCCACCAGATATTGTAGACCGCAGCCCAACAATACATATGGCGCGAACCTGATTGTACACGATCACAGCGAAATCGCCGGATCGCGCACCAAAACCCGCACCGGGGTGGATCAGGCCAGAACGCCCGCCAGCGAATTGGGGCCGCTTTCGACGATTCTGACGCGCGCTATATCACCCCGCGCGGCCTGTGCATCCGCGACGTGGACCGCGTGCAGGTATTCCGATTTGCCCACCATCTGGCCGTCCAGACGACCCGGCTTTTCGAACAGAACCTGCACCTCGCGGCCGACCATGCTGTCCTGCACGGCACGCTGCTGCTGAGTGATCAGCGCCTGCAAACGGGTCAGGCGGTCGCTTGCCTCTGCATCATCGACCTGAGCACGTTCCGCCGCCGGGGTGCCGGGGCGGGTCGAGTATTTGAAGCTGAACGCCTGCCCGTAATTCACCGCGCGGATCAGCTCCATCGTGTCCTGGAAATCGGCCTCGGTCTCTTCGGGGAAACCAACGATGAAGTCACCCGACATCAGGATATCGGGGCGGGCTTCGCGGATACGCTCGATCAGCTTCAGATAGCTTTCGGCGGTGTGCGAGCGGTTCATCCGCTTCAGAATCTTGTTCGAACCCGACTGCACCGGCAAATGCAGGTACGGCATCAGCTTGCTGCATTCCCCATGCGCCGCGATCAGGTCATCGCTCATGTCATTGGGGTGGCTGGTCGTGAACCGGATACGCTCCAGCCCGTCCACCTTGTCCAGCGCCCAGATCAGCTGAGCCAGCGTCCAATCCCCATCCGGCCCGGCGCCGTGATAGGCATTCACGTTCTGCCCCAGCAGGGTGATCTCGCGCACGCCACGCTCCACCAGATCGCGCGCCTCGGCCAGAATGCGATCGACCGGGCGGCTGACTTCGGCCCCGCGAGTATAGGGCACCACGCAGAAGGCACAGAACTTGTCGCAGCCCTCCTGCACGGTCAGAAACGCAGTCGGCCCGCGTTGCGCCTTGGGGCGGTCCTTCAGCTTCTCGAACTTGTCTTCCTCGGGGAAGTCGGTGTCCAGCGCCTTGCCCCCGGCGCGCGCCTTCGCCTCCAGCTGCGGCAGACGGTGGTACGACTGCGGCCCCACCACCAGATCGACCAGCGGCTGGCGCGCCATGATCTCTTCGCCCTCGGCCTGAGCGACACAGCCCGCCACGCCGATCTTCAGATCGGGCTTCGCGGCCTTCAGCGGCTTGAAGCGGCCCAGCTCCGAATACACTTTCTCAGCCGCCTTTTCGCGGATGTGGCAGGTGTTCAGCAGGATCATGTCGGCGTCATCGGGGCTGTCCGTGGTCACATAGCCCGACCCGCCCATGACCTCGGCCATCCGCTCGCTGTCATAGACGTTCATCTGGCAGCCATAGGTCTTGATATAGAGTTTCTTCACGTCGCTCATGTCGCCGGACCCCGTTCACGCATTTTCAAGGCGCTGCGTATACCAGAATGACCACGCCTTGCAATGCAGCGGGAATTAAGTGACTCTGGCACTGGCGAAAACGGGCGAAAAACGATGCGATATGCAGGGCTTGACGATTTTCTGAAACAGGGCACCCAAGCCCTGCAAAAAGGTCCCGTCGCCCTGATCTTCTGCGAGGACGAGACCGAGATCGACTCGACCCTGCGCCACCACCTGGATTGCGGGTTCCGCGCGGTGGTCAGTTTCATGCCCGACAGCTTTGCCCTAGCCGAGGACGTGGCCGAACGCATCCACCGCGTCCCCTACGACACCCTGGCGACCGAGGACGCAATCCGCGCCATCAACCGCGTGATCGCGGCAGCGCCGGGGATCTGGATGTATTACGGCTTCAACGCCGAATACCTGTTTTACCCGTTCTGCGAACACCGCAGCATCGGCGAAATGCTGGCCTTCCACACCGAAGAACGCCGCGACGCGATGCTGTGCTATGTCATTGACCTCTACGCCAGCGACCTCTGGCAACACCCCAACGCCGTGTCGCTGGACGAGGCCTGGCTGGACAAGACCGGCTATTACGCCCTGGCCCGCAAAGATGCCAAAACCGGCCACCCGAAAGAGCGCCAACTGGATTTCTACGGCGGCCTGCGCTGGCGGTTCGAGGAACACATCCCCCCCGCCCGTCGCAAGATCGACCGCATCGGCCTGTTCAAATCCGCGCCGGGACTGGTGCTCTGCGCCGATCACACGTTCAACCAAGCGGAATACAACACCTTTTCCTGCCAGTGGCACCACAACCTGACCGCCGCGATCTGCAGCTTCCGCACCGCCAAGGCGCTGAAACGCAACCCCGGCTCGACCTTCGGCATCGACAGCTTCCGATGGCACAATTCAGCACGGTTTCAGTGGCACTCCGGCCAACTTCTGGACCTCGGCCTGATGGAACCCGGCCAATGGTTCTAGAAAAAGGGGCGCTGCCCCTTCTTGGCCTTCGGCCAATTCATCCCCGGGATATTTGAAAAAAGAAGAAGGCCAAGCACGTGCCCATGTCTTCTTCTTTTCGCAAATATCCCGGGGGAGCGCCGCAGGCGCGGGGGCAGCGCCCCCATTCCTTGCTCAACGCTTAAACTGATTTAACCGTTTCAGAGGTTTTCCGCCTGCGGCATGCCCAGAACGTGGAAACCGCCATCCACGTGGATGATCTCGCCGGTAGTGCAGGCGCCCGCGTCCGAGGCCAGATAGACCGCCGTACCGCCCACGGCCTCCAAAGTGGCGTTGGCGCGCATGGGGGCGTTCATGTCGGTGTGTTTGAAGGTCTTGCGCGCACCGCCGATCGCGGCACCGGCCAGCGTCTTCATCGGGCCGGGCGAGATCGCGTTGACGCGAATTCCGTCCGGGCCGAGGTCGTTCGCCAGGTAGCGCGTGGCCGATTCCAGCGCTGCCTTGGCAACGCCCATCACGTTGTAGTTCGGCGTCACGCGGTTCGAGCCGCCGTAAGTCAGCGTCAGGATGGTGCCGCCGTTTTGCTTCATCATCGGGTAGGCGCGGCGCGACACCTCGATCAGCGAGT
Organism: Thalassobius vesicularis; assembly: GCF_004799325.1. GTDB lineage: Bacteria > Pseudomonadota > Alphaproteobacteria > Rhodobacterales > Rhodobacteraceae > Thalassobius > Thalassobius vesicularis. The sequence continues at coordinate 234,102 of NZ_SSMD01000006.1, read as the reverse complement.
AGCAGGAGATATCCAACGACTGTTTGAAATTCTCGCGCGAGGTGTTGATGAAGCGCCCTGTCAGCTCGTTCTTGTCGGAATAGGCGATGGCGTGAACCAGGAAATCCAGGTGGTCCCAACGCTCTTTCAGACCCTTGAACGCCGCGTCCAGCGAGGCGTCGTCGGTCACATCCACATCGACCATGAAATCCGACCCGACCGAGGCTGCCAGCGGCTCCAGCCGTTTGCCGAAGGCTTCGCCCTGATAGGTGAAGGCCAGCTCGGCCCCGGCCTCGGCCATCGCCTTAGCAATGCCCCAAGCGATGGAGCGCTCATTCGCCACGCCCATGATCAGGCCGCGTTTTCCAGCAAGTGCAGACATTTATCCCCCTCAAACCAACAGGCTGACAGTATCTCTTTCGGCCCGGCCCCGAAATCTTTCAAAGATTTCGGACCGCTTTCTTTGCAAGAAAGCGGCGCCGACCTCAGCCGCGGTATTTCGACAGCAGCATCGAACCGTTGGTGCCGCCAAAGCCGAAACTGTTGGTCATCACCGTATCCAGGCCCGCATTTTCCACCAGTTTCGTCGCGATCTCGCCCGCGTTGATCGCCGGATCCAGCGTTTCCACGTTGATCGAGGGCGCGATGAAGTCGTTCTCCAGCATCAGCAGGCAGTAGGCTGCTTCCTGAGCGCCCGTCGCGCCCTGGCTGTGACCGGTCATCGACTTGGTCGACGAAATCAGCGGCGTGTTACCTTCGCCAAAGACGCGGCGCACCGCCTCAACCTCGCCGACATCGCCCACCGGGGTCGAGGTGCCGTGCGCGTTGATGTAGCCGACCTTGCGGCCAGCCTCCAGCGACTGCAGAGCCAGGCGCATCGCGCGCTCGCCGCCTTCGCCCGAGGGGGCGACCATGTCGTGGCCGTCCGAGGTCGCCGCATAGCCGGTCACTTCGGCGTAAATCTTGGCGCCGCGGGCCAGCGCATGGCTCAGCTCTTCCAGCACCAGGATCGCGCCGCCGCCACCGATGACGAACCCGTCACGGTTGGCGTCGAACGCGCGGCTCGCGCGGTCCGGCGTGTCGTTATACTTGGACGACATAGCGCCCATCGCGTCGAACAGGCAGGACAGGGTCCAGTCCAGTTCCTCGCCGCCGCCGGCAAACATCACGTCCTGCTTGCCCAGCATGATCTGTTCCGCCGCGTTGCCGATGCAATGCAGCGAGGTCGAGCAGGCCGAGGTGATCGAATAGTTGATGCCCTTGATCTTGTAGGCCGTCGACAGGTTGGCCGAGATGGTCGAGCTCATGCATTTCGGCACCGCGAACGGCCCGATCCGCTTGGTCGCGCCCGACGACAGGGCCACCTGATGTGCCGCGAACAGCGCGCTGGTCGACGGACCGCCCGACCCTGCCACCAGACCGGTGCGCGGGTTGACGATATCGGCCTCCTCCAGACCGGCATCGGCAATCGCCTGCCCCATCGCGATATAGGCATAGGCCGCGCCCGGCCCCATGAAGCGCAGCGTGCGCTTGTCGACATGCTCGGTGATGTCCAGCTTCACGTCGCCCGCGATCTGGCTGCGGAACCCGTGTTCCTTCATCGCCTCGTTGGCGGTGATACCGGATTTCCCGGCTTTCAGCGAGGCCAGAACCTCTGCGGCATTGTTCCCGATGGACGACACGACGCCCAGCCCGGTGACCACTACTCGACGCATACGAGCACTCCCTTATTTGCTACTGTCTTACTAGGGGCTTGGGGGGCCGGGTGCAAGGAGGGATGGGAAACCGCGACAATCATCGCCGGGCTGGGGGCATGGCTATTCCGCTGCGATCGACTGCGCCTTCTCAGCGGGGGCGGCGATCCGCGTCCATTTCAGATCACCGCGATAGCGCCAGGCCAGCTGGCCGTGATCGTCCATGGCCATCAGGTGCAGCCAGCCGTTGTCGAACAGCGCGCGCACCTGCGGGTGACGGCTCAGGATATCCGTCATTGCCTCACGCGGGGCTTCAATGATCACCGACAGGCGCAACGGGTCGTGTTGCAGGCGCTCTCCGTCCTGCACCGATTGCCATGGCAGGCCCGGACGCGGGGCGCCGTTGTTGCCCTCCAGCACGCCGATGCCGCCGACCACATTATGCAGCAGCTTGTTGCCACCGCCGAACAGGTCCGGCGCCACGGCCGAGCCGTAATATTGCAGGCTGATCCAACTGGCCACCACGACAGGCGCGGTCATCACCAGTTCCAGCACCGCAAAGCCATCGTCACGCCGCCAATCGTACGTGTGCAGGAACGCCTGCCCGGACAGGTCCGCGCCCTCGGTCCGGTGGCGCGGGGCGGCGACAAAGGCCCGGCACCCGGCCAACCCCCATTCGGGCCGCGTTTCGGCCCAGTCCCGCGCCCGCCGCGCCACATCCCGCCCCGCCAAGGCGCGCGGCAAACGCTGCGCCCGCTCGGCCCGGGCAAGGGCACCCGCATTGGCCAGCCAGCTTTTCAGCTGCTTCAGGCCATCCGGCCGCTTGGTCACCGGCAAATCCCGCTCATACAGCGTCACCGCGTCGGTCGTCGTGTTGTGCAACGCCGCCACGAATACGGTGTCCAAGGGGATCTCGATCCCCTGCCCCCGCAGTCCGGCCTGCACGTTGCCATCATTCAGCACCCCCGCCAGCAACCGCGCGTTCACGTCGCCGGCAAAGCCACCGCAGGCCCCACATTGCAGCGCGCTTTCATGGGTGTTGTTGGTCACCTCGGCCCCGTGACCCGCCAGCAGAACGATGGGCGCGAACCCTTCGGTCAGCGACATCGCGGTCAGCACCGTCCTGGCCATGCCAACCCGCGCCTCCAGCCCGATCGCGGGGTCCAGCACCGGCGCGGGTTCCGGCGCGGACTGGCCGCCCAGCCCCAGCGCGTCCCGCACCAGTTTACCGGCGTAAAGCGGCCCGGTCGCCTCGACAAACGCAAAGGACGACACCGCCGCCAGCTTGAACCGCCCCCAAGCCCGCTTGGCCCGGGCCGAGGTACGCCGCGCCAGATCAGTCCGCACTGGTTCAGCCGCCCGCGTCTCCAGACCCGGCCGCAACAGCACCGGCCCGCGCCGCTCGATCACATCGGACCCCGCCGCCCTGTGCGCGCTGGCCAGCCCAAAGAAGCCGGCAAATCCAAGCGTCTCGATCCCCGCATCCTGCGCCTCCAGCGCGCGACGGAACACCTCGGATCGGACGTCGATGCAGAACGCCGCCTGCACCTGCGGGCGCCCCGCAGCCTTGCGCGACGCCCCCCCGAACTTGCCCGCCAAAATCCGCTGTTCCGCCCGCTCCGCCGCGTCCTGCCAGACCGCATCAATCACCTGATCGCGCGACGGCGTGACCGGAGCCTGATGCGCGGCGACAGCCTCGGCCCAGCGGGTGGCGATCTGGTCTTCGTAGAGATCGAACAGCGCCTCGTCGAACACCATCCGGACGGCCAGCAGCTCGGTCACGGTGCTGTCCTGCACGCCGTCCAACTCGGCCTGCCACAGCAGATGGCGCCCGTATTGCGCCCAGCCGCCCAGCGTCATCAGCCAGCGATGGAACGCCGTCGGCGCGGCAGCCGAGCTTAGCCCCAGCCGTTCCGACGCCCGGCCAATCGCCCGCCAATGCGAGCGGTTGGTCCCCGCCGCGAAGGCGCAAAACCCTGTCAGGCCAAGGATTTCCGGCGTCAGATCGCGCGTGGCAAACTCGCGCCATGCGCTGAACGGCCCGCCCGCGTCGGCCTGTTTCCACAGCGCCTGCCCCTGATCGAAATGACCAGCGGCCCAAGCGCCGATGCGGTCGTCGATCAGCTCGGGCCAATCAATCCCCGACACTTCGGCCGCCAGTTCAGCCACGGTCGGCAGTGCCTTGGGCGCGGGGGCGGGCTGGCGCGCGGCCTCCATGACCTCCGCCAACGTGGGCAGGTTGAACCGCCCCGCTACAGCAGCAAGCGCCTCACGCAGGTCCGCCTCGGTGATTACTCCGGCTTGCCATTTCGCGGCCCAATGGGACCGCTCGGGCACAACCCGCGCACCCCCGACCCGCGCCAGACGGGCGGCGGTAACGGCCAGCGGCTCTCCGGCCTGGCCCAGGAACGGGTTCACCGCGACCGAGGCCGACAGCGGGAACAGCGGCGGGATCGCCTTGGCGGACTGGTTGGCCACGGCCACCAGTTCCAGCAGCGCGGCGGGATAGGATTCCAGTTTTGCAAACATCAGCAAGGTTCCTTTCAGAGTGCCGACCGTCTGGACCAACCGTCCAGCAGCCTGTCAAAGAGGGCATTGGCATAAAGTCCGTTGGTCAGGTGCACGCGCAGCCCCGCCGCCGCCGGGTGCGAGGCCCACAGCGGGAACGTCGCCTGCGCCAGCGCGACGCCGCCAAAGCTGACCAGCGCCAGCACGATCAGCGCCCATTCCAGCGGGCCGGGGGCCGGGGTCGGCGGCAGGGTTCCGGCGGTCAGCGACAGCGCGACCAGTTGCAGCGCGAAATAGCTGACCGAGGTCACCAGCGCATAGGCCACGGTGCGCCGCATCAGCTCGCGCGGGGCGGTATCCGCAAAGCCCTGCGCCAGCAGATAGGCCACGCCAAAGATCAGGATCACGCCCAGGGCGATGGCCTGAACCGACTTGCCCTCGAACCCCAGAACCGCGCCGAGACCGGCGTAAATCGCGATGGCGATGGCAAAGGCCAGCAGCACGTTGCGCGCGCTCGGCACCGCGATCGGGCCGGGCCTGCGGATCGCGGCGACATTGCGCACCGCCGTGCCCGAGCTCAGGAACGCGTGCGCCTTGTACAGCGAATGCGCCACGATATGCAGCAGCGCCAGCGGGAACAGCGCCAGCCCGCATTGCATCATCATGAAGGCCATCTGCGCAATCGTCGACCACGCCAGCGAGGTCTTGACCGCCGGTTGCGTCAGCATCACCAGCCCGCCGAACAGCGCCGTGAAGCCGCCCAGCATGACCAGCAGCGCCATCACCCCGGGCGCCAGCAGCATCACGTCCGCGAACCGCACCAGCAGGTACCCGCCCGCGTTGATCACCCCGGCATGCAGCAGCGCGGAAACGGGCGTCGGCGCCTCCATCACCTCGGTCAGCCAGCCGTGCAGCGGAAACTGGGCCGAGGCCAGAACCGCCGCCATCGCCAACATCAGCGCCGCGCCGACCGTCATCCAATCAGCCTGAGCCGAATCCAGCACCGTTGCGATATCCGTGCTACCGGTCGTGGCGATCAGCAGCACGAACGCCCCCACCAAAGCGCCTTCGCTCAGCCGCGCAACGACGGCCTTCTTGCGGGCGGCGCGCTGGGCCGTGGTACGCTCGGGGTAGAACAGCAGCAGCCGGTTCAGCGACAGGCTGGTCAGCATCCACGCCGCGAACAGTTGCACCAGATTGCCCGACATCACCAGCATCAGCACCGCCGCCAGCGTCACCGTCATCCAGCCGGTGAACGCACCCTGCCGCGCCTCGCCGTCCATATAGGTCCGGCTGTAGCGCAGCACGATCCACCCGATGAAGCTGACCAGCACCAGCATCACCGCGCTGACCGCATCCAGCCGCACCGACAGCCCCACCCCGGCAAACCCGATCAACCCCGAGGTGCCGGGGCCGTTGACCACCAACACCCCCGCCGACAGCACCGCGACGGCAAAGGCGGCAAAGGCAGCAACCTCGGCCAGATGCGGCACGCGGCCGGGTCGTTTGCCGGGGTGACGCGCTGCAAGAGACGCGGCCAGCAGCAGCACCAACGGGCTGACGAGGGGAAGATACAGATACGCCATGATCGGGCTCCTTCGGGTCTCGGATGTCGTTGCCCCGATCACTTAGAACAGCCCAAATGCCATGAAAAATTCATTGTTATGGAGTTTTCGTTCGATTATTTATATCGAATGCCGCTGAACTATCATCACCTCCGGTACTTCTGGGCCGTCGCGCATGACGGCAACCTGACGCGCACCGCGCAGCGGCTGAACCTGTCGCAATCGGCGCTGTCGGTGCAGATCAAGCAGCTAGAGGACCGCCTAGGCCACCCGCTGTTCGAACGCCGTGGCCGCCAGTTGCACCTGACCGAGGCCGGCCGCATCGCGCTGGACCACGCGGACGCGATTTTCTCGACGGGACAAGAGCTTGTGGCCACGCTGACGGGCACCGTCCAGACCCGCAAGGCGCTGCGCGTCGGTGCGCTGGCCACCCTGTCGCGCAACTTTCAGATCGGATTTCTGCGCCCGATCCTGGCCCGTCTGGACGTCGAGGTGATCCTGCGCTCCGGCAGCCCGGCGGAACTGCTCGAAGGGCTGGGTACGCTCAACCTCGACCTGGTCTTGATGAACCGCCCGCCCCCCGACGACAGCCTGACCCCGTTCGAGACCCACCAGATCGGCGAGCAAGAGGTCAGCATCGTCGGCACCCCCGACCGGCTGGACCCCGACCGCCCGATCCGCGATCTGCTGCGCGAACAGCCCTTCATCCTGCCGACCACCGACAGCAGCCTGCGCACGGCGTTCGACGCGATGGCCAGCCGCCTGTCCGTCCGCCCCCAGATCGCGGCCGAGGTCGACGACATGGCCATGATGCGCCTTCTGGCCCGCGAGGATATCGGCCTCGCCCTGGTCGCCCCCATCGTGGTGAAGGACGAACTCACCTCGGGCCGCCTCAAAGAGGCGAACGAGCACCCGCGGATCCGGGAAACCTTCTACGCCGTCACCCTGCGCCGCCGCTTCCCCAACCCACTGGTGCAGGAATTGCTGAGCCAGAACTCCGGCTCACCGCTGCTGGAGTGAGCAACAAAAAAGGGGCCCGACGGGCCCCATTTTCGATCTCGGTGGTCGCGAAAGCTCAGCTCTCGCTCAGCGCGACTTTCATGTCCTTGACGACATAGATCACTTCGCCATCGGCCTCGACGATGCCGTCGGCCACGCCCATGGTCAGGCGGCGGGTTTGGATCGCCTTGGTGAAATCCACCTTGTAGGTCAGCATCTTGCGGTCCGGACGGACCATGCCGGTCAGCTTGACCTCGCCCACGCCCAGCGCATAGCCGCGCCCCAGCCAGCCGCGCCAGCCCAGGTTGAAGCCGGTCAGCTGCCACAGGCCGTCCAGGCCCAGGCAGCCGGGCATGATCGGGTTGCCAGGGAAGTGGCAGTCGAAGAACCACAGGTCCGGGGTGATGTCGAACTCGGCCACCACGTGGCCCTTGCCGTGCAGGCCGCCGTCGCCGGAAATCTCGGTGATGCGGTCCATCATCAGCATCGGCGGCGCGGGCAGCTGGGCATTGCCCGGCCCGAACAGCTCGCCTCGGGCGCATTTCAGAAGGTCGTCGCGGTCGAAACTGCTCGGATATTGGGACATGTGGCCGGAACCCCTTTGATCGGTCTTTTTCTGTTGCCTTTCCCTGTAGCACCCGGCTTGCCCCCCACGCAAGGCCAAGCCAATGTCGCACCCCGCCAGTTGCGACCTGTTTTCAATTGAAATTGCCTGCCCTGCTCCCTTATATTAACAGGTGAACAAGGGAATGTACGACATGATCATGACGGATCAGGCCAAGGAACGCGGCGCCAGCTGGCTGGCAGAGGCCGGGGTGCGCCCCACGCGGCAACGCGCGGCACTGGCGGCCTTGCTGGTGGGCGACGGCCAACACCGCCACGTCACCGCCGAAAGCCTGTACTCGGCCGCCATGGATCAGGGCGAAAGCGTCTCGCTGGCGACGGTCTACAACACCCTGCGCGCGTTCTGCGAGGCGGGGCTGATGCAGGAAGTCACCGTTGACGGCTCGCGCAGCTATTTCGATACCAACACCCGCGACCACCCCCATTTCTTCTGGGAGGATGACGGCCGCCTGACCGATGCGCCCGTGGATCAACTGGTGATCTCGCGCCTGCCCGACGCCCCCCGCGGCGCCGAGATCGCAAGCGTCGACGTGGTGATCCGCCTGCGCCGCAAGTAAGCGCCAGGGCTTTCAGAACAATACGCGTTTTGCGCAATTGCATTTGCGCGGCGCAGCGATACCATTCCCCTGCCATATGAGAGGGGAGGATCATCATGCGCGCCATCACCTACCGGTCCCTTGGACCTGCCGCCGACGTCCTGACGCTGGAAACCCTGCCAAAGCCGGTTCCCTGCGCTGGCGAAGTACTTGTCCGGGTGCGGTTTTCCGGGGTGAACCCCTCGGACGTCAAACTGCGCGGTGGCGCGCGGCCCGGCGTGACCAAACCGCCCTTTCCGGTGATGATCCCGCATTCCGACGGCTCCGGCGTGATCGAGGCGGTCGGCCCCGGCGTCCCCAAGGACCGGATCGGCGAGCGTGTCTGGATCTGGAACGCCGCCTGGCAACGCGCCCACGGCACGGCGGCCGAATACGTCGCCCTGCCGCAGGCCCAGGCGGTGCCGCTGCCTGATGACGTAACGCTGCAAACCGGGGCCGTGCTGGGCATTCCCGGACTGACAGCGGCCCATTGCGTCTTCGCCGATGGCGACGTGCGCGGGCAAACGGTGCTGGTGTCAGGCGGCTCGGGCACGGTTGGTCTGCTGGCCGTGCAGCTGGCAAGATGGGGCGGCGCAAAGGTCATCGCCACCAGCTCCCCCGCGCTTGCAGGCCGTGTCACAGCCGCAGGCGCCGACGCGGTGCTGGACTACACCGCCCCCGACCTGGCCGCGCAAGTGCTGGCTGCAAACGATGGCCGCCCCATCGACCGGGTGATCGAGGTCGAAGCCGGGCGCAACATCGACATGATCGCCGAAGTGATCACCATCGGCGGCACGATCGCCGCCTACGGCTCCGCCCAGCGCCCCGAGTTCCAAATGCCCTTCTACGCGCTGATGTTCAAACACGTCACACTGCGCATGGTGCTGATCTACCTGCTGCCCATGCCCGAGCGCATCCAGGCCATCATGCGTCTGCACGCCGCCCTGACCGAAGGCGCACTCAACATCGACATCGCGCAAATCCTGCCTGCCGCCGACTGCGCCACCGCTCATCAGGCGGTCGAAGCCGGCAAACGCAGCGGGGCTATTCTGGTCGACTTCGCCTGACAACCCACGCGCTGGCCCCCTCGGCGGAATAGAGTATTTTTATCAGAAAGAAACCAAGATGGGGGCTTTCCCGGCCCCCTGCTTCTTTCTGACCCAAATACTCAAATTCCAACCGGGCCGGTGGCGCGGCGCCGAGAGACTAATCTGTGCCTTTGAGCTTTTTCAGCTTGTTTCGAGACCGGCTAAGCCCCTTCTCAAACCCCTCACCGTCGCCGTATTCTAGGAAACTGCCGTAGTGAGGATGCACGCCATCGACGCGGGCGGCGTGTTTGATAGGGCACCAGTAGGCCTCGGTCCGGCCGGCGATCTCGCGCACGTAGGACAGCAGGCCGTTGCAGTAGCCGCAATAGACGCAGTTCAGTTTTTGCAGGCCGTTCAAATAGGCCAGGTGGTGGCGGTCGATGCGGATGTGGTCGATGCGGCGGACCTTGGGGATGCCGTAGACCGGAAAGCAGATTGCCTGGTAGGCCGTCACGAACAGGTCTAGCAGTGCGAAGGGCACGATCAGTGCGTAGATCGCCGGGGCGGTCAGCACCACCATCGGGCGGGTGCGGCGCAAGAAAGCCAGCAGGCGCACCTTGAGTTCGCGGTGTTGGCGGCGGGCTTCTTCCTCCCAGACGACGCGGCCGTTTTCCAGCCGGTAGCGGAACTCGGCGCGGCGTTTGGCCAGTTCGGCTTCGAATTCGTCCTGAAGGGTGCGGATGCGTTCCAGCAGTGTTTCGGCAGTGTTGGGCATGGCGTCCTCCGGCTTTGTCGAAAGCCTAGCACGCCGCCACCGAAGGGAAAGCCCCGCCGCGTGGGGCCTTCCGTCGTCAGCCGTGTCAGCCGATCGAGACCAGCTCGATCGCGAAGGTCAGCGCCTTGCCGGCCAGCGGGTGGTTGGCGTCCAGCGTCACCTCTTCTTCGGTGATGCCGACCACGGTCACCGGCACGATCTGGCCCGAGGGCGACTGCATCTGCAGTTGCAGGCCCAGCTCCAGCGGGATTTCCGCCGGTACGTTCGAACGCGGGATCGCCTGGATGGCGTCGGGGTGGCTTTCGCCGTAGGCGTCTGCCGGTGCGATCACGACGGTTTTCTTGTCGCCGACCACCATGCCGGGGATTTCACGGTCCAGACCGGGGATGATCTGCCCCGAGCCCACGGTGAATTCCAGCGGATCGCGCCCGGCCGAGCTGTCGAATTGCGAGCCGTCTTCCAGCGTTCCGGTATAGTGAAGGCGCACCTTGTCGCCCGGTTTGACTTGCGTCATGCCTAGTCCTGTCCTTTTTCAGGGGATTGAGTGAAGAGGCCGCCCATCGGACGGGTACTCTGGCGATGGCAGAGAACCTAACCGTGATGGGTCCGGATTGCAAACCGGGCTTCCCAGCGGCGTCCGCGCGTGCCACCTTCGGGACCGGGAGGAGACACACATGACCATCACGACCTGCATTTTCGACGCCTATGGCACCCTGTTCGACGTGGCCGCCGCCGCGCGCGAGGCTGCGACTGAGCCCGGCAACGCCGCCCTGGCCGAGAAATGGCCCGCGCTGGCCGAGCACTGGCGCCAAAAGCAGTTGCAATACAGCTGGCTGCGCGCCGTCATGGGCCAGCATTGCGACTTCTGGCAGGTCACGCAGGATGGTCTGGACTGGGCGATGGAGGCCGTGGGCCTGTCCGACCCCGCCCTGCGCGCGCGCCTGCTGCAACTCTACTGGGAGCTTTCGGCCTACCCCGAAGTGCCGCAAATGCTGTCCGACCTGAAAGCCGGCGGTATGAACACCGCGATCCTGTCCAACGGCTCGCCCGCGATGCTGGACGGGGCGGTGCAATCGGCGGGCTTGGGCGATGTGCTGGACGATTGCCTGTCGGTCGAATCCGTTGGCATCTTCAAGCCCGCCTCCGTGGTTTATGACCTTGTCGGTCAACGCTTCGGTTGCGCCCCCGATCAGGTTCTGTTTGTGTCCTCGAACGGGTGGGATGCCGCGGCGGCCTCGTCCTACGGATTCGTCACGGCATGGGTCAACCGCGCCAACGCGCCCGAGGATCGCCTGCCGGGACGGCCGCAGCATATCCTCTCGGATCTGACGGGCATTCCAGCATTGGCACGAGGGTAAATTGGCCAAATTCACCACTTCCGACGGCGTTTCCATCCATTACGAGGATCAGGGCAGCGGCTTGCCAATCCTGTGCCTTGCGGGGCTGACCCGCAACGCGCGCGACTTCGATTTCGTCGCCCCACACCTGCCGGGCGTTCGCCTGATCCGCATGGATTACCGGGGCCGTGGCCAATCCGGCTGGGCCGAGGATTACAGCACCTATTCCATCCCCCGCGAAACCCAGGACGTGCTGGAGCTGATGGCCCACCTGTCGCTGGACAAGGTGGCGATCCTGGGCACCTCGCGCGGCGGGCTGATCGGCATGGTGATGGCCGCCACCGCCAAGGACCGCCTGCTGGGCGTCGCCCTGAACGATGTCGGGCCAGAGCTGAACATGGCCGGCCTCGCCAACATCATGACCTATCTGGGCGTGAACCCCGACGCCAAAACGCTGGACGACTACGCCCTGATGCGCGCGCAGATGCCCGGCTTCGCCAATGTCCCGGCCGAGCGGTGGCGGACAGAGGTCACCCACACCTTCGTGCAGACACGGCGCGGCGTCGAGATCAACTATGACCCCCGCCTGCGCGATGCCGTGGCCGAAAGCCTGCAATCGGGCGACAGCCCCGACCTGTGGCCCCTCTTCGCAGCCATTGCGCCGCTGCCCTGCGCGGTGATCCACGGGGCGAACTCTGACCTGCTGACCGCCGAGGCCGTGGACAAAATGGCCGCCGTCCTGCCCGGCCTGATCGTCGCCCACGTGCCCGATCGCGGCCATGTGCCGTTCCTTGACGAACCCCAGGCGCTGGACGCGCTGACCCACTGGATAAAGGCCCTGCAATGAACATCGACATGATCCACGCCGCCGCCCAGCGCCTTGCGGGCCACGCGCGCCGCACGCCGCTCCTGTCCTCGCCGTTTCTGGATGACATCGCGGGCCGCAAACTGTGGGTCAAGGCCGAGTGCCTGCAACACACTGGCAGCTTCAAGTTCCGCGGCGGCTGGTCCGCCGTTTCGGCGCTGGACCCGGACACCCGCAAGCGCGGCGTGATCGCCTTTTCCTCGGGCAACCACGCGCAGGGCGTGGCCTATGCCGCCGCTCTGCATGGTGCGCCCGCCGTCATCATCATGCCCTCGGACGCGCCCAAGCTGAAGATCGACAACACCCGCGCCCTGGGGGCCGAGGTCGTGCTTTATGACCGCGCGACCGAGGACCGCGACGCCATCGGCGACCGCCTGTCGGCCGAGCGCGGCCTGACCCTGATCAAACCCTTCGACGAGCCGCAAGTCATCGCCGGCCAAGGCACCTGCGGGCTGGAAATCGCCGAACAAGCCGCCGAGCAAGGCATTGAAAACGCTGACGTTCTGATCTGCACCGGCGGCGGCGGCCTGACCTCGGGCATCGCGCTGGCGCTAGAGGCACACGCCCCCACCTTGCGCACCCGTCCGGCTGAACCGCAGGGCTTTGACGACGTGAAACGCTCGCTCGCCACCGGCACGATCCAGCGCAACGCCCGCCTGTCCGGCTCGATCTGCGACGCCATCATCACGCCGCAACCGGGCAACCTGACCTTTCCGGTGATGCATCGCCTGTGTGGCCCCGGCATCGCCGTCAGCGAAGACGACTGCCTGCACGCAATGGCCCTCGCCTTTCTGCGTCTGAAGATCGTCGTCGAACCCGGCGGGGCCGTAGCACTGGCCGCTGCCCTGTTCCACGGCGACGAGATCGAGGGCGATCACGTCATCGCCGTCGCCACTGGCGGCAACGTCGATTCGGACATGTTCCAGACCGCGCTGACCCGGTTCCTCTGACGGTTTCGTCCAATTTTTCCGAACAAATTTGCATTGTTAATTATTCTGCGCAAATGTAATTGACACTGTACACTAGTTTTGCAACCATTTGACAACGCGAACGGGAGGAATCACATGCGTACTCAAGTTGCCATCATCGGTGGCGGCCCCTCGGGGCTGCTTTTGTCCCAGCTGCTGCACAAGGCCGGGATCGACACCGTCGTGCTGGAGCGTCAGACCCGCGAATACGTTCTGGGCCGCATCCGCGCCGGCGTTCTGGAAACCGGTTTCGTCAACCTCATGCGCGAGGCCGGCGTGGCCGAGCGGATGGACAAAGAGGGCTTCATCCACGACGGCACCCTCATCGCCTATGACAACGAACAATTCCGCATCGACTTTGCCAAGCACACCGGCAACCACGTCGTCGTCTACGGCCAGACCGAGGTCACCCGCGACCTCTACAACGCCCGCGAAAAGATGGGCGGCGCCGTCCTGCACGGCGTGGCCGACGTCGAATTGCACGACCTGACCGCAAAGCCCTACGTCACCTTCACCCATAACGGCCAGTCGCAGCGTCTGGATTGCGATTTCATCGCCGGGTGTGACGGTTTCCACGGCCCCTCGCGTCAGGCGATCCCGCTGTCGGTGCGCCGCGAATACGAAAAGGTCTACCCCTTCGGCTGGCTGGGCGTACTGTCCGAAACCCCGCCCGTGGACCACGAGCTGATCTACTCCAACTCCGCCCGCGGCTTCGCGCTGTGCTCCATGCGCAACGCCAACCTGTCGCGCTATTACGTGCAGTGTTCCCTTTCCGACAGCCCCGACGACTGGTCCGATCAGGCGTTCTGGGACGAGCTGAAGCGCCGCATCCCCGAAGAAGCGGCCGAGCGTCTGGTCACCGGCCCCTCGATCGAGAAATCCATCGCGCCCCTGCGCAGCTTCGTCACCGAGCCGATGCGCTACGGCGCGCTGTTCCTGTGCGGTGACGCCGCCCACATCGTGCCGCCGACCGGCGCCAAGGGCCTGAACACCGCCGCGTCCGACATCCACTACCTCTATACCGGTCTGCGCCAGCACTACCTGGACAAGGACTCCAACGGGCTGGACGTCTACTCGCAAAAAGCCCTGGCCCGGATCTGGAAAGCCGAGCGTTTCAGCTGGTGGATGACCAACCTGCTGCACCGCTTCCCCGATCAGTCCGAGTTTGACATCAAGATGCAACGGGCCGACCTTGAATTCCTGCGTGAAAATGATGCCGCACAGACCGTGCTGGCCGAAAACTATGTAGGATTGCCCTTCTGATGAAAATCGCCGACCTCGGAGACGTCAAACTTCACTACCGCGATGACGGGGACCCTGCGGGTGCGCCCGTGGTCTTCGCCAACTCGCTGGGGACCGACCTGCGCCTGTGGGATCAGGTTCTGCCCCTGCTGCCCCAAGGCCTGCGCCTGATCCGTTACGACAAGCGCGGCCACGGCCTGTCCGACTGCACCCCCGCCCCCTATTCCATGGGGACGCTGGTGCGCGATGTCGAACGGCTGCTGGATCACCTCGGGGTGAAGGAGTGCGTCTTCGTCGGTCTGTCGATCGGCGGCATGATCGCGCAAGGTTTGGCCGTCAAACGGCTGGACCTGGTGCGCGCGGTCGTGCTGTCCAACACCGCCGCCAAGATCGGCCAGCCCGAGATGTGGGCCGACCGCATCAAGGCCGTGAACGAAGGCGGCATCGAAGCCCTCGAGGGCCCGATCCTCGAACGCTGGTTCTCCAAACCGTTCCGTGACACGCCCGAATTCCAGGCCTGGCGCAACATGCTGGTCCGCCAGCCGGTCGAGGGCTACGTCGGCTGCTGCGCCGCGATCTCGGGCACCGATTTCTACACGCCCACCTCTGGTCTGCGCCTGCCCCTGCTGGGCATCGCCGGGTCCGAGGACGGCTCGACGCCCCCCGATCTGGTGCGCGAAACCGTCGATCTGGTGCCGGGGTCGAAATTTCATCTCATCCGCAAGGCGGGCCACCTCCCTTGTGTGGAACAGCCGCAGGAATACGCGGAAATCCTTACCAATTTCCTGAAGGAGATCGGCCATGTCTGATAAATTCGACGCCGGGATGCAGGTCCGCCGCCGCGTTCTGGGTGACGCCCATGTGGACCGCGCCGAGGCCGCCAAAACCCCCTTCGACGAGCCCTTCCAGACCCTCATCACCGAGGGCGCATGGGGCACCGTCTGGGCCTCGGACGGGATCACCCCGCGCGAACGCTCGATGATCACCCTCGCCCTGCTGGCCGCGACCGGCAACTTCGAGGAAATCGCCATGCACATCCGCGCCACCGCCCGCACCGGCGCCAGCAAGACCGACGTCCTCGAAGCGTTCCAGCACGTCGCCATCTACGCGGGCGTCCCCCGCGCCAACCACGCATTGAAAATCGCCAAGGCAACTTACGCCGAAATGGAGGAGACCCAGGAATGAGCGATCCGATCATCCCGACCGACATGGGGCCGCTGATCCCCCGCAACCGGGCCATGCACCCGGCTGCGTATGACATCGACTACAAGACCAGCGTGCCGCGCTCGCCCAAGTGGCCGCTGCTGTCGATGGAATCCACCCCGTCCGAGGAAACCGGCCCCCGTTTCGGCCATTCCCTGATCGGGCCGATGGACAACAACCTGATCATCAACTTCTCGAAGGACGCCAACAAGCCCGCCATCGGCGAGCGCGTCCTGATGCACGGCCGCGTGCTGGACGAGAACGGCCGCCCCGTGCCCAACACGCTGGTCGAGATCTGGCAGGCGAACGCCGGTGGCCGTTATCGCCACATCAAGGACACCTACCTGGCGCCGCTCGACCCCAATTTCGGCGGCTGCGGACGCACCATCACCGACGAGAACGGATATTACGAGTTCCTGACCATCCGCCCCGGCGCCTACCCCTGGCCCAACCGCGGCAATGAATGGCGCCCGATGCACATCCACATCTCGGTCTTCGGCCACAGCTTTGCGCAGCGCCTGATCACCCAGATGTATTTCGAGGGCGACCCGCTGATCGACCATTGCCCGATCGCGGCCACCATCAAGAACCGCAGCCAGCTGGACCGCCTGGTCTCGGCGCTGGATTTCTCGAAATCGCGTCCGCTCGATTTCCTCGCGTACAAGTTCGACATCGTTCTGCGCGGCCGTCGCCAGACCATGTTCGAAAACAAACTGGAAGGGATGTAAGTCATGGTCCAGAAACTCGACACTCTCGTTGAAACCCCGTCGCAGACGGCAGGCCCCTACGTGCACATCGGCACGATCCCGACCTTTGCCGGCAACCCCGGCATCTACCCCGAGGATCTGGGCCTGCGCGCCATCGAAGACGGTGCCGCCGGCGAAGTCATCACCATCACCGGGTCGGTCATCGACGGCACCGGCTGGGCGCTGCGCGATGCCATGATCGAAAGCTGGCAGGCCGACGCCGCGGGCAAGTTCCCCGGTCAGGCTGGCGCCGACGCCAAGGTCAACGGCTTCTGCCGCTTCGCCGCCCACAAGGACACCGGCGAGTTCACCCTGCGCACCGTCAAGCCCGGCAAGACGCCGATGCGCGGCGGTGGGTTCCAGGCCCCGCATATCGCGCTGTGGATCGTCGCGCGCGGCATCAACATCGGCCTGCAGACCCGCATCTACTTCGAGGACGAAGACAACAGCGCCGACCCGCTGCTGTCGCGCATCGAACAGCGCAACCGCGTCGACACCCTGATCGCCAAGAAGACCGGCGACGGCCAGTACCGGTTCGACATCCGCCTGCAGGGCGATGACGAGACCGTCTTCCTCGACATGTGAGGCATTGGGCGGGGCGCTCTTCGGCGCGCCCTGCCCTTTGTACGTTTATTCGAAAGAATCATACGCTCCAGCGGGTTAACGAAGCGTGTAATCGGCGCCCAGCCGTGCTAAATGCCCTGTATCGACCCCCGCAAAAGGCAGTCTCATGGCTCATTTCCTGCTCATCCACGGTGCGGCGCACGGCGCTTGGTGCTGGCGCGACGTGATCCCCGAATTGCAGGCGCTTGGTCATAGCGTGCAAGCGATCGACCTGCCCGGACACGGCCAGGATTCAACGCCATATCAAAAGGTTACACTGGACGCTTACGCCGACGCGGTGCTGTCTGCGCTGGACCGACCGGCCATTGTCGTGGGCCATTCGATGGGAGGCTACCCGATCACGCTGGCCGCTGAACGCGACCCCTCGCACATCCAGCGCCTGATCTACCTGTGCGCCTACGTCCCCAAACCCGGCCTGTCGCTCTCGCAGATGAGGATGGAGGCACCCTACCAGCCCTTGTTGCCCGCGATCCGCATGACACAAGATAAGCTGGGCTGGACCGCCGATCCCGCCATGGTGAAAGACATTTTTTACCATGATTGCCCGCCCGGAACGACCGAATACGCCCTTGAAAACCTGTGCATTCAGGCCACGCAGCCGACCTCGGTCCCCGTCGAAACCGGCGCGAATTATGCAAGCGTTCCAAAGAGTTACATCCGCTGCGCCGATGATCGCACGATCCCGCCGGAATACCAGGTGACGATGACGCAGGACTGGCCCGCCAAGGACGTCTACACCCTGCCCTGCGCGCACTCGCCCTTCTTCGCGGATCCGGCCGGCCTGGCGCATCTTCTCAACAAGATCTCAGAACAATAACAAAGGGATAGCCATGGCCGCTTCGGTCTTCTCCTCCGAGCTTTACAGCCGTCTTTTCCCCGCCGGGGAGGCAGGCAAACTGTTCACCGACAGCGCCGAGGTTCGCGCCATGCTGCTGGTCGAGGGCACCCTGGCCAAAGTCCAGGGCGAGATGGGCCTGATCCCCGCCGAAAGCGCGGCCTTCATCCATCGCGCCTCGCTGGAAATTCCGTTGGATCCCGGTGGGTTAGCCGAGGCAACCGGCACCAACGGCGTCACCGTCCCCGGCCTTGTCGCGGCCTTCCGCAAGGAAATGCAGGCCCCCGAGCACGCCCAATATGTGCACTGGGGCGCGACCTCGCAGGACATCTCGGAAACCGCGCAGATGCTGCGCCTGCGGCAGTTCCTGAACATCCTGTCGGCGAACCTGACCGAGACGGCCCAATCCCTTGGAAAGCTTGCAGAAACTCACGCCGATCTGCCCATGCCCGGCCGTACCTACGGCCAGCACGCCACGCCCATCTCCTTCGGTGCGACCGCCGCGCATTGGGGCGCCCCGCTGCTGGATCTTCTGGCCGAGCTGCCCGCCCTGCGCGACCGCGCGCTGCTGGTCTCGCTGTCCGGCGCTGCAGGCACCGGTTCCGCCTTTGGCCCGCGTGCCGCAGAACTGCGCGCAGCATTCGCCAAGTCGTTGAATCTCAAGGATCCTCAGCGCAGCTGGCACGCCGATCGCGGCCCGATCCTGGCGATCACAGGCTGGCTCAGCCGCCTCGCCACCGCCCTCGGCAAGATGGGCGAGGACCTGATCCTCTTCACCCAAACCGGCATTTCCGAGGTCACCCTGGGTGCCTCCGGCGGCTCCTCGACCATGCCGCAAAAACAGAACCCGGTGCAGCCCTCAGCCATGGTCGCCCTGTCGCGCCAGGTCATCGGCCTGAACACCATCCTGCAAGGCGCCGGCCTGCACCGTCAGGACCGCGACGGTGCCGCCTGGTTCACCGAATGGCTGACCTTGCCGCAACTCTGCCTCGCCACCGCCTCGGCTCTCGAACACGGCCGCGCGCTGGCCGCCTCCATCGCCCCCAACCCGGCGGCGATGCAAACCGCGCTCAGCTCCACCCTCGACCTGCTCTACGCCGAGGCGCTCTCCTTCCGCCTCGCCGAACACCTGCCCCGCCCCGAGGCACAGGCCGCCATCAAAACCCTGTGCAAACAATCCCTTGCCGAGGACACCCCCCTCTCCACGCTGGCCCGCGCTGCCTATCCCGACCTGCCGCTCGACGACATCTTCGACCCCGCCCGGCAAACCGGCCAGGCCCCGGCCGAGGCCCGCGCCTTCGCCGCCGCAACCCGCGCCCTGTAATTCTTCTTTTTGAAAATATCCTCGGGGGGTGAATGCGGTGAAACCGCAGAGGGGGGCAGACAGCCCCCCTTTCCCCGCCCTTCACCAGCGCCTATCTTTGGCTGACATTTCCCTGTCACCCAAATCCGATATCGCCGTTTCATGACGCTTCGCCTGCCCATCCTCTTCATCCTGATCACGGTGACGCTCGATGCCATGGGGATCGGGCTGATCATGCCCGTGATGCCCGACCTGATCCAAGAGGTCTCGGGCAGCACCATCGCCAGTGCGGCGATCTGGGGCGGCGTGCTCTCGACAGTCTTCGCGGCGATGCAATTCCTGTTCAGCCCGCTTCTGGGCCGCCTGTCGGATGCCTTTGGTCGCCGCCCGGTGCTGCTGGTGTCGCTGTCGATCATGGTGGCGGATTACATCGTGATGGCGCTGGCGGGCACGCTGGGCTGGCTGATGTTCGGGCGCATTCTGGGCGGGATCACCGCCGCGACGCACTCCACCGCCTATGCCTATATGGCTGATATTTCTGACAAACGTGACAAGGCCGCGAATTTTGGCCTGATCGGCGCGGCCTTCGGGCTGGGCTTTGTTCTGGGCCCGGTGCTGGGCGGGCTGCTGGCCGAATACGGCACCCGCGCGCCATTTTACGGGGCCGCCGCCCTTGCCGCCGCCAACGTCTTGTTCGGCCTGTTCGTACTGCGCGAAACCGTGACCGAGGCGACGCGCCGCCCCTTCACCCTGTCCGGAGCCAACCCGTTTTCCGCGCTTCGGGCGATTGCCAAGATGGGGCCGGCGAAGCCGCTGCTGTGGGTCGTGTTCCTCAATCACCTGGCCAACGTGGTATACCCCTCGGTCTGGGCCTATTTCACCGTGGCCCGCTTTGGCTGGTCGCCCGGCATGATCGGGGTCTCGCTGGCGGTTTACGGCATCTCGATGGCCGTCGTTCAGGGCGCATTGATCCGCCCCGCGATCCGCCTGCTGGGCGAGACCAAAACCATCGCCCTCGGTCTGGGGATCGAGGTCATCGCCCTGCTTCTGGTCGCCTTCGTCCCCGATGGCCGCTTGGTGATGGCACTGATCCCGATCTCGGCGATCGGCGCGATCGGCCTGCCCGCGCTGCAGGGCCTCCTCTCGCACATCGCCCGCGACGACGCCCAAGGCGAGTTGCAGGGCGTCATCGCCTCGCTCGCCTCGGTGTCGATGATCGTCGGGCCGCTGCTGATGACGCAGGCTTTCGCGCTGTTCACCTCGGACTCGGCCCCGTTCCATCTGCCCGGTGCGCCCTTCGTGCTGTCGGCCGCTTTGATGTTCCTGGGGCTGGTGGTTTTCACCACCCAGCGGTCCCGCCTTGCGGAATAGCATCTGACGCTGCGTTTTTTTGCGTATCGGAACATTATTTCGCACTTGCGAAAGACCTTCCCCAAAGGCACCTTGCCCCCGTGTGGAGAAGAGGGAACACCCCATGACCAAAGTGAAAGCCGCCGTTTGCCGCGAATACGGCAAGCCGATGACCATCGAAGAAATCACCCTGCGCGCGCCCGAACCGGGCGAGGTCGAGGTCAAGATCGACGCGGTCGCCGTGTGCCACTCGGACATCTCGTTCTGGCAGGGCGGCTTTGGCGGCACGATCCCCGCCGTTTACGGGCACGAGGCCGCAGGCACCGTCACCGCGGTGGGTCTGGGCGTCAAGGGCATCAACGTGGGCGACAGCGTGGCCGTTACCCTGATCCGCTCGTGCGGAGTCTGCCCCAGCTGCGGCGGCGGGCATACCGTGGTCTGTGAAAACCCCGGCGACTGGAAAAAAGGCCCCATCACCGATGCGAACGGGGAGCCCCTCTACCAGGCCATGTTCTGCGGCGCATTCGCCGAAAAGGCCGTTGTCGACCAAAGCCAGGTCGTGGTGATCCCGGCGGACATGCCCAAGGACGCGGCCTCGCTGATCTCGTGCGGCGTCATTACCGGCGTGGGTGCCGCGATCAACACCGCCAACATCCGTCCCGGTCAGGACGTTGTGGTGATCGGTGCTGGCGGCGTCGGCCTGAACGCCATTCAGGGCGCCCGCATCGCCGGTGCGCGCCGCATCGTGGCCGTCGACATGAACCCCGACAAGCTGGAGGTCGCCAAGGAATTCGGCGCGACCCACGGCATCGTCCCCGAGGGCAAGCCCTTCAACAAGGTCAAGGAAATCTTCGGCGGGCGCGGTGCGGATGCCGTCCTGGTGACCGTCGGCGTGGCCGCCGTCTACGATCAGGCCCCGCGTTATCTGGCCAATGGCGGCAATGTCGTCATGGTCGGCCTGCCGCATTTCGGCTCCAACGCCAGCTATTCCCCGCTGCTGATGGCCGATGTCGGCCAGTCGATCCTGGGCTCGAAAATGGGTGACGTGGCGATCAAGCGCGACATCCCCTGGATGGTCGATCTGTACCAGCAGGGCCGCCTGAAACTTGACGAGCTGATCTCGGGCCGCTGGACGCTGGACCAGATCAACGAGGCATTTGCCGACACCATGTCCGGTGCCGCGCGCCGCAACGTGATCATGATCGACTGATCAGAACATCTGCAATCTCGTGAATGTGAAGGCGTTTCCCCCGAAACGCCTTCCATTTCCTGTTACAATCACGATAAAATCAGCGAAATAGACGGTGAACTCTGCCAACCGTCAAAGAGTGTACTGATTTTCCTCCGGCCTCGGGTGTCGCCAAAACGCCCCGATCCACCGGAACCGAAATCCAAAACTGCGCAGGACTTGACGATCGTGAACATGGAAGCGCCTCCCGCACCCCCTTCGGAAATGGCCCGCAGCGCCGCGAGTGCCGCCGCATATCTGAAGACCCTGGCCCACGAAGGCCGGCTGATGATCCTGTGCCACCTCGGCTCGGGCGAAAAGTCCGTGGGCGAGTTGGAGGGGTTGCTGGACATCCGACAGGCCGCCGTCAGCCAGATGCTGGCCCGCCTGCGCGAAGAAGGGCTGGTCGCCACTCGCCGTGACGGCAAGACGATCTACTATTCGCTGGCCGATCAGAACACCTATGAAGTGATCCAGCTTCTGTACCGCCTGTTCTGCGGCCCGGCCGATGCCGACAGCACCAAAACCAGCTGCTGACGCTGACCCGCACCTGCCGCGCCTGCGCATTCGCCTTGTCTTTTCCGACGGGCTGAAAGTCGGGCCCGGCAAGGCCGACCTTCTTGACCTGATCCACCGCACGGGCTCGATTTCCGCCGCAGGGCGCGAAATGGGCATGAGCTACAAGCGTGCCTGGTCGCTGGTCGAAGAGATGAATGCCGCCTTCCGCGCGCCTCTGGTCGCCTCGTCCCGCGGTGGGGCCAAGGGCGGTGGCGCCACGCTGACCCCCGAAGGCCGACAGGTTCTGGACGCCTTCCGCACGCTTGAACACAAGATGGAGCAGGCCGGCGAACAGGAAATCGCGACGATCACCGCGTTGCTCTCCGATATGTCCCACGAAAAATAACGCTTGCGCCGACGCGCCCGCTTGGGCGATATGTCCGGAAAAACATAAGGACCATGATGCGCCTTCTGCTTGCCCTTCTGCTGATGCTGCCCCAGGCCCTTTGGGCGGGCAATGTCACCGTGTTTGCCGCTGCCAGCCTGAAAACCGCGCTAGAGCAGGTCGCAACCCAATGGCAGGCCGAAACCGGGCACACCGTCACCCTGTCCTTCGCGGGCAGCTCGGCCCTAGCCCGGCAGATCGAGGCCGGGGCCCCCGCCGACATCTTCCTGTCCGCCAATCCCGGCTGGATGGATCATCTGGCCGCGAAGGGGCTGATCCGCAACGACAGCCGCGTCGATCTGCTGGGCAATGCGCTGGTGCTGATCGGCCCGGCCAGGGACGCCCCGATGACGCTGAGCGACCTGCCCGCCCGTCTGGGCAACGGCCCGCTGGCGATGGCCCTGATCGACGCCGTGCCCGCCGGGATTTACGGCAAAGAGGCGCTGATGTCCCTTGGCCTGTGGGCCGCCATTCAGGATCGCGTCGCCCAAACCGACAACGTCCGCGCCGCGCTGGCGCTGGTCGCCCTGGGCGAGGCCCCGCTGGGCATCACCTACCACTCCGACGCCCTGGCCGAGCCGCGCGTGGCCGTTCTGGCCACCTTTCCCGCCGACAGCCATCCGCCCATCACCTACCCCGCCGCGCTGACCTCTGACAGCGCCTCGCCTCAGGCCGCCGCCTTTCTGGCCTATCTGCAATCGCCCGAAGCCTCGGCCATTCTGGGTCACGCGGGCTTTGTCCCGCTGACCGAGTTGCAATGACGGACTGGCTGACACCGGCAGAATGGGCCGCCGTGGCCCTGTCGCTGAAGGTCGGCCTGTGGGCCATCGCGTGCAGCCTGCCGCTGGCGATCGGGACCGCCCTGATCCTTGCGCGCGGGCGTTTTCCGGGACTGCAACTGCTGAACGGGCTGGTGCACCTGCCCCTGATCCTGCCCCCTGTCGTCACCGGCTACCTGCTGCTGCTGACCTTTGGCCGTCGCGCCCCGGTCGGTGCGTTCCTCTATGACGTGCTGGACATCACCCTCGCCTTCCGCTGGACCGGGGCCGCGCTGGCCGCCGCGATCATGGCGTTCCCGCTGATGGTCCGCGCGATCCGGCTGGCCATCGAGTCCGTCGATCCCCGGCTGGAGCAGGCCGCCGGCACGCTGGGCGCCTCGCGCCTTTGGGTGTTCCTGACGATCACCCTGCCCTTGATCGCCCCCGGCATCATCGCCGGGGCCATCCTGGGCTTTGCCAAGGCGATGGGCGAGTTCGGTGCCACCATCACCTTCGTGTCGAACATCCCCGGCCAGACCCAGACCCTGCCCTCGGCCATCTACGCCTTCCTGCAAGTCCCGGGCGGAGAGGCCTCGGCGATGAAGCTGGTCCTAGTCTCGGTCGCCCTGTCGATGGCTGCCCTTCTGGCCTCGGAACTGCTGGCGCGCCGCGCCACAAGGCGGAGGCAGGCATGAGCATCTCGGTCGACATCACCCACGATTTCGGCGGCTTCCAGCTGCGCGCCGCGTTTGAGGCTGGTGAAGGCGTCACCGCGATCTTCGGGCGCTCAGGCTCGGGCAAGACCACGATCATCAACGCCGTCGCCGGGCTGCTGAAACCGCAGGCCGGGCGGATCACCGTCAACGGCAGCCCCCTGTTCGACAGCGCCGCGCGCATCGACATGCCCACCCATAAGCGCCGGGTCGGCTATGTGTTCCAAGACGCCCGCCTGTTCCCGCACCTGACGGTTCTGCAAAACCTGCGCTACGGCGCGCGCTTCCACCGCCGCCCCACGCTGCCACAGGACGACATCATCCAGATGCTGGGCCTCGCCCCCCTGCTCAGCCGCCACCCCACCGCCCTGTCCGGCGGCGAGAAACAGCGCGTCGCCATTGGCCGCGCCCTTCTGTCCGCGCCCGATCTGCTGTTGATGGATGAACCCCTCGCCGCGCTGGACACCGCCCGCAAAGACGAGATCCTGCCCTATCTGGAGCGTCTGCGCGACACTGCGGGCCTGCCGATCCTCTATGTCAGCCACGCCATGACCGAGGTCGCCCGCCTGGCCAACACGCTGGTCCTGCTGGAAAACGGTGCCGTCCGGCGCGCGGGGCCGCTGGCCGATTTGCTGTCAGACCCCGATCTGGCCCCGCTGATCGGCCTGCGCGACACCGGCGCCGTGCTGACCGCCCGCGTCACCACCCACCACCCCGACGGGCTGACCGAGCTGGCCTGCTCGGGCGGCGCGCTGCTGCTGCCGCGCGTTCAGGCCGCCCCCGGATCGCCCCTGCGCGTGCGCATCCACGCCCATGAAATCATGTTGTCCCTGACCGCCCCCACCGGGATTTCCGCGCTGAACGTCCTGCCCGTCACGGTGGAACAAGTCCGGATGGGCGACGGCCCCGGCGCGATCGTACGGCTGCGCTGCGGGCAAGAGCACCTCTTGGCCCGCGTCACCCGCCGCTCGGCAACGGCAATGGGGCTGGTGCCGGGGCTACCCTGCCACGCCATCGTGAAATCGGTCTCGGTCGCACAGGGCGATGTCGGCGCGCTTCACTCGACCGCGTAAAGCGAGATCACGACCTGCCCGTCCAGACGCGCGCCATAGCCGCTGAACATGGTCCGGTTGACCCATTCGTACCGCGAATCCCCGGTCTCCAGCTGGGCCGAGGTCCGCATGTAATAAGTCGATGGGTCCACCGCCTCGCCGCGCGCGACGGCGGCCAGCACCTCAGCCGGGCCATGACGATAGCCGTAGTTGCGGATCTCGATCAGCGCGCCGTCATCGGTTTCGAACGCATAACGCGCCTCAAGCTCGGCCACGCCATTGCCCCAGATCGTCTGCCAGTCGGCCCCGACATTCAGGATGCGCCCGTTCAGCGCGGGGCCTTCGACGCGCCCGCCGATGATCGGGATGATGCGCCGCAGCCCGGCCTGTCCTTGGCCCATCTCCTTGATCGGGTCCAGGTCGACATACAGATCGCACACGTGCCGCAATACCGGCGCCGGCAGCTTGGGGCCTTTGGTCATCTTGCTCCTCCTCGCAAATCGGGGTTACCTTGCCCGCACGCCACCGCCAAGACAAGCCCGCGTGCTTGCCCTTCACCACCAAAGGTATGGCTTGCCAAAGACGGGGCAATACCGTCGAATAGTTGAACGAATTCGCCGGACGACCATCATGACCGCACCCAAGATCAGCTCCTCCGACACCGTTGCGCGTGACATCGTGCGCGGCCTGTACGAAGGGCGCTTTGTGCCCGGCCAACGGCTGGTCGAGCCTGATCTGGTCGCGCGCTACGGCGTCAGCCGCTCGACCGTGCGCGAGGCGATCAAGAAGCTGACCGCGCAGGGCATCGCCGAGTCCCACCTGAACCGGGGTGCCCGCATCCGCCAGCTGGGTCGCGTGGACGCGATGAACATTCTGCTGATCATTCAACAGCTTGTGGGATTGGCCGCGCGTCAGGCGGCGGAACGGATTCACGAACCCGGCAACCGCGAGCAACTGACCGAAGTGCTGGAGCCGCTGATGCGCGCCTCGCCCGCGCTGGACAAGTTCGAGTTCGCCCGCCTGCGCAACCGCTTTCACCGCACCTTGGCGCGGCTGGGTGGCAATGCCGAGTTGGAAAGCATTCTGGCCAACATGAACGTGCACATGTTCGGCCACCGGCTGGAAATCTCGCTGGAGCAGCGCCGCGAATCCTATCGCAAGATCAGCGTCGCCGTTCTGTCCGGCAATGGCGCCGTGGCCGAGACCGAGGCCCGCGCCTATGTCCGCCGCTCGATCGACGCGCTGGATACCCTGCACCTCGAGGACTGAGCGCGGATGGTGCCGGGGGCAGTACCCCCGGCGACCGTCTTACATTTCAGGCGGCAGCGCGATCTTGGGCGCCCAGACACCCCAATCGGTGACACCGCCCTTGTCGTTGCGCGCGGCCTGTTTCTTGAACTCCAGCCGCGCCAGCTGATCGCGGTGCACCTCGTCGGGGCCATCGGCCAGACGCAGGAACCGCGCCGTCGCATAGGCATTCGCGGTGCCGAAATCGTTGCCCGTACCGCCGCCGCCAAAGGCCTGAATCGCCCAGTCGGCGATCTGGCAGACCATGTTGGGCACGGCGATCTTGATCATGGCGATCTCGGCCTTGGCCTCTTTGTTGCCGACCGTGTCCATCATATGCGCCGCCCGCAGGGTCAGCAGGCGGTTCTGTTCGATCAGGATACGCGCCTCGGCCACGCGCTCACGGGTGACGGACTGTTCCGCCACCGGCTTGCCGAAGGCCACGCGCTGTTGCGTGCGCAGGCACATCTTGGCCAGAGTGCGTTCGGCCAGACCGATCAGACGCATGCAGTGGTGGATGCGGCCCGGTCCCAGGCGGCCTTGCGCGATCTCGAACCCGCGCCCTTCGCCCAGCAGCATGTTCCCCGCCGGCACCCGCACGTTGTCGAAATGCACCTCGGAGGCGCGATCCGGCACGCCGTAATAGCCGAACACCGGCAGCGAGCGCACGACTTTGACCCCCGGCGCATCGCGCGGCACAAGGATCATGGATTGCTGACGATAGGGGTCTGCATCCGGGTCATTCTTGCCCATGAAGATGAAGATCTTGCAGTTCGGATGGGTCGCGCCGGTCGTGTACCATTTCACGCCGTTGACGACGTATTCGTCGCCATCGCGAATGATCGAGCTTTGGATGTTCTTCGCGTCCGAGCTGGCCACATCCGGTTCCGTCATCGCAAAGGCCGAGCGGATCTCGCCGTTCAGCAGCGGCTCCAGCCATTGTTTTTGCTGCTCGGGCGTGCCGTAGCGCGCCAGCACTTCCATGTTGCCGGTGTCGGGGGCGTTGCAATTGAACACCTCGGGTGCCAGATGCGAGCGGCCCATGATCTCGCACAGCGGCGCGTATTCCAGGTTGGACAGGCCCATGCCATGCGCCGGGTCGGGCAGCGCCATGTTCCACAGCCCGGCCGCACGGGCCTTGACCTTCAGCTCTTCGACGATGGGATACAGACGCCACGGCCCCTGATCTTCGGCTTCCTGATAAAAGCGTTTTTCGTTGGGGTAGATGTGCTCTTCCATGAAGGCCAGCAGACGCGCCTCCAACTCCAGAACTCGGGGGGATTTATCGGGGATCATGGCGGCCTCCTCTGTCGCTTGGTTACGTTACGACAAAAAAGATGTTCAGGCAATATCGTCTGACGATCTGAATTGACACATCGGTTCAAAACGCGGCACCTTCGCACGTGCGGCACCCCGCCGCAGGATGGGAGGAGACATCGTGAACACGCCTTGGAACCCCGCAGTTCTGGTCATCGGACGCGACCGCATGTTCTATTCCGGGCTGGCCGGAAACTCGAAAAAACCTCGTAATCTCGGGGGGTTCACGTTCCACTTCGCGCCGGATGGCGAGTTTCAGATCGACATGGGCGCGGGCTGGGTCAGCACCGAATCCGCGCTGGTGGCGCCGTTCCAGACGCACCGTTTGCTGGCACCGACCGGCATGATTCACAACATCGGATTCGAACCCGAAAGCCTGTCGGACGAGGCACAGGACCGTCTGCAAGCCTTGGCCGCCAACCCCGCCGACCGCGCCCGCCTGCTGGAGCGCGTCCGCGACCGCCGCGACCGTCTGAATCAGGATATTCCCGAAACCGGCCTGTCCACCGCCGAATTCGATCAGCTGTTCCTGGGCGGCGTCCTGCCCCAGCGCCAGATGGACCCGCGCATTCACCGTGTGCTGGAACTGATGTGTGACGAGATCGAGGACAGCACCGTCTCGGCCGAGGATTACGCCGGCCAGATCGGCCTGTCGCCCTCGCGCTTCCTGCACCTGTTCAAGCTGAACACCAGCGTCTCGTTCCGGTCCATGCGGATGTGGAAACGCGCGCGCCGGTTCCTGGATCACGCCAATGGCAGCAACTCGCTGACCGATGTGGCGCTGGGTCTGGGCTATCCGGACAGCAGCCATTTCAGCCACTCGATCCGGCGCACCTACGGGCTGAAGCCGCGCTCGATCCGTCAGGGCTCGCGCCACCTGAAGATCTATGCGGGGGCCAATTACACCCTGGCCCCCGAGGCAGTCCCGTTCTGATCGCGGCGCAGGGTCAGCCCTGCGCCCGCAGCATCCGCTGCAGCTTGGCCATGCCGCCGATCCAGCGGTCGTAATCGGCCAGCTTGTTCTCCATGTACCCGGCCACCTGTTCGTGCGGCAGCACCAGGAACCGCTCGGCCTCGACCCCGTCCAGACCGGCCTTGGCCACCGCTTCGGGCGACATGATCCCGTCCAGCCCGGCCGAGCCCGATCCCCCCGCGATCATCGCCGTCTGCACCGCCTGCGGGCACAGCACCGACACGCGGATGCCGTCGTCACGATGGGTAAAGGCCAGGTTCTCGGCAAAGCCGATGGCGGCGTGTTTCGTGGTGCCATAGACCGCGCTGCCGATCTGGTTCAGAACACCTGCCGCGCTGACCGTGTTCAGGAAATACCCGCCACCGCGCGCCTGCATCCGGGGCACCATGTGGCGGGCCGCGTGGATATGGGCCATCACGTTGATTTCCCACGACATCTGCCAATCCCGATCGCTGGCGCAGACGGCGTTGGACAGGCTGTCATCCCGCCCCATGAACACGCCCGCATTCGAGCAGAACAGACCGATCGGCCCCTCTTCGGCCTCGACCGTCTCGATCATCGCGCCGATGGCCGCGCCGTCGCGCACATCCAGCGTGAAGGCCCGCCCGCCGATGCTGTCGGCCACCTTGGCGGCACCCTCTCCGTCCAGATCCGCAACGATCACCTTCTTCGCCCCGCGCGCCGCCAGCCCTTCGGCCAGCGCCTTGCCAATCCCGTTTCCGCCGCCGGTAACGACCGCGATCACGCCTTCGATCTGCATGGAAATCCCTCCCTTTCCGTTGCCGCCATGTTTCCCCGCACCCCGGGTCAAAGCAAGCCCGTCCCCCTGTAACCGCACGTCACTTCGGATCAGCGAATTGGCGCAAGACCCCCGCGCCCCCGCCGATCAGGATTGCCGAAACGAGGAGGCCACCATGCATCTGACCGAAGACCACGAGGCGCTGCGCGCCACCATCCGCAAATGGATCGAAAACGACGTGAACCCCTATGTGGACGAATGGGAAGAGGCGCAGATATTTCCCGCACACAAGGTGTTCAAACGCGCGGGCGATCTGGGCCTGCTGGGCATCGACAAGCCCGAGCAATTCGGCGGCATGGGGCTGGACTACACCTTCAATGCCGTCCTCGCCGAAGAGCTGGGCCTGATCAAGGCCGGCGGCGTGCCGATGGCAATCGGCGTGCAAACCGACATGGCCACCCCCGCGCTGGCCCGCCACGGCAGCGACGAGCTGCGCGCAGAATACCTGGCCCCGGCGATCACCGGCGACATCGTGTTCTGCCTCGGTGTGTCCGAGGTCGGCTCGGGCTCCGACGTGGCCTCGATCCGGACCACGGCCATCCGGGACGGCGACGATTACATCATCAACGGCGGCAAGATGTGGACGACCAGCGGCACGCAGGCCGATGTCTGCTGCCTGCTGGCCAACACCTCGGACGACCCCGCGCACAAAAACAAGTCGCTGATCATCATGCCGATGGACACCCCCGGCGTCAGCGTCGCCCGCAAGATCCGCAAGGTGGGGATGCACAGCTCGGACACGGCGCAGCTGTATTTCGACAACGTCCGCGTCCCCCGCCGCAACCTGATCGGCCAAGAGGGCATGGGCTTCATCTACCAGATGCAGCAATTCCAGGCCGAACGCCTGTGGGGTGCCTTCTCGACGCTGGGCAGCCTGCAACGCGCCATCGATTGCACCATCGACTACACCCGCGAGCGTAAGGCCTTCGGCAAATCGATCCTCGACAACCAGTGGGTCCAGTTCAAACTGGCCGAATACCAGGCCGAACTGGACGTGCTGCGCGCCGCCTGCTGGCAAGGCGCCCATGCCGTGGCCCGCGGCGAAGACGTGTCGCGCCTGGCCACTACCTGCAAGCTCAAGGCCGGTCGTCTGGCCCGCGAAATCGCCGATGGCTGCCTGCAATTCTGGGGCGGCATGGGCTTCACCGAAGAGGTCGAGATTTCCCGCATCTGGCGCGACGGCCGCCTGACCTCGATCGGGGCCGGCGCGGACGAGGTGATGCTGCAGATCCTGACCAAGATGATGGGCATCTACAGATGACCGCCTTCGAAACCGCCCCGGATCAGTATTTCTCCGAGGATCACATCGCGTTCCGCCGCGCCATGCGCAGCTTTGTCGACCGCGAAATCCGCCCGAATATCGAAACGTGGGAAGAGGCCCAGCGCCTGCCCCGCTCGCTCTATCTAAAGGCGGCCGAGGTCGGGTTCCAGGGCCTGACCTACCCCGAGGAATACGGTGGCTCGGGCGCGGATGTCTTCATGCAGATCGTCGCGACCGAGGAACTGGCCCTGACCGGCGCCGGCGGTGTCGGCGCGTCGCTCGGCTCGCACAGCATCGCCATCCCGCCCATCGTCGCGGTCGGCAGCGATGCACTGAAACACCGCGTGCTGCCACCGGTGATCGCCGGCGAAAAGATCGCGGCCCTGGCGATTACCGAACCCGGTGGCGGCTCGGACGTGGCGGCGCTGAAAACCACCGCCCGGCGCGACGGCGACAGCTACGTGATCAACGGCGAAAAAGCGTTCATCACCTCGGGTGTCCAGGCCGATTTCCTGACCGTTGCCTGCCGCACCAACCCCGATGACCGCGGCCCGGGTGGCCTGTCGTTCATCCTTGTCGAAGGCGACACCCCCGGCCTGACCCGCAAACCCTTGCGAAAAATGGGCTGGCACGCCTCGGACACGGCGCTTCTGCATTTCGACAACGTCCGCGTCCCCGCCGAAAACCTGATCGGCGCCGAGGGCGAAGGCTTCAAAGCCGCCATGCTGAACTTCAACGACGAACGCCTGACCCTGGCCGTCTCCGCCTACGCCTCAGCCCAGGCCTGCCTGGAAGAGGCGACCGACTGGGCCCGCAACCGCACCACTTTCGGCAAACCGCTGATCCAACAGCAGGTGATCCGACACAAACTGGTCGACATGGCCATGCGCATCCACGCCGCCCGCGCCCTGACGCTGGACGTCGCCTGGCGC
The DNA here is from genome assembly GCF_004799325.1 of Thalassobius vesicularis. GTDB lineage: Bacteria > Pseudomonadota > Alphaproteobacteria > Rhodobacterales > Rhodobacteraceae > Thalassobius > Thalassobius vesicularis. The sequence continues at coordinate 202,619 of NZ_SSMD01000006.1, read as the reverse complement.
CGCCTGAACCGGCTGGACCCGCTCAACATCCACGTCGCCCGCACCGGCATGGCCAAGATCACCGCCACCAACACGGTGCAATACGTCGCCGCCGAAGCAGTGCAGATCATGGGGGCGATGGGCTACATGACTGGCTCAGTCTCCGAACGTGTGTTCCGCGAAACCAAGGTGCTCAGCATCGGCGGCGGCGCGGACGAGGTGATCCGAAACCTGATTGCAAGCCAGATGGGGTATTGAGGGGCGCTGCCCCTCTTGGCCTTTGGCCAATTCACCCCGGAGTATTTCATTCAGAAAGAAACCAGCTTCTTTTTGACCCAAATACTCCGGGGGTTTGGGGGCAGCGCCCCCATGACCCGAGGCCGTCAGGTCGAGATATCCTGTGCGCGCTTCAGCGCGCTCAATGTGGCAACCCCAGGATCGCGCGCGCTTCGGTGGGGGAGGCGATTGAGCGGCCTGCCTCTTGGGCCAATGTTGCCATTGCCTCGATCAGTTGACCGTTCGAGCTGACCTTGGCGCCGTCGGCCAGGTAGAACGTGTCCTCCAGCCCGGTGCGCAGGTGGCCGCCCAGTTCGGCGCAGGCGCGGTGGAGGGGCCAGATTTCTTCGCGACCGATGGCGGTCACCTGCCAGCGTGCGTCTTCGGGGGCCAGGTCACGCAGGATCGGCAGCAGGTCGGCACGGGCGGGTTGACCCGAGGAAACGCCCATCACGAAATTCACCTGAGCGGTGCCTTTGAACATGCCGTTCTTCTGGTACATGCCGACGCTGCGCACGATGCCGGTGTCGAAGCATTCGAATTCGGGGATGGCGTCGACGCTTTCGATCGCGTCGATGAAGTGCTGCACCTTTTCCACCGTGTTGTCGAACAGCATCGGCGGCCAGGCCCAGCGGCCGTCGGCGCGCAGTTTCAGGTAGTTCAGCGAGCCCGCATTGCAGGCGGCCATCTCCGGTTTCGTGGCGCGGATGACGTCCAGCGCGGGCTGGTAGTCCGGCCCGACGATGCCCGAGGTGTGGTTGATGATGACGCCCGGGCAGGCCTCGCGGATGGCGGCCTGCACTTCGGTGGACAGCGCGATATTCCAGCTGGGCAGGTGGCCCTGCCCCTCGCCCTGCTGGCGCAGGTGGATATGCATGACCGAGGCCCCGGCGTCATAGGCGCGGCGGGCTTCGGCGGCCATTTCGGCCGGGGTGACGGGGACGCTGTGCTGGCGCGGGTCGGTCAGAACGCCGTTCAGGGCGCAGGTGATGATGACTTTGCTCATGTCTCTTCTCCGGAATTACAGCACTTTGCCGGTGCCTTGCGCCTGGCCCTCGGCGCTTTGGCGGGCCTGTGCGGCTTTGAAGCCGGGGCGTTCCAGCAGCGCGTCGTGGAAACGCAGGCAGTTGGGCGGCAGTTCGTCCCGCATACCGATGCGGATCGCCAGAAACAGCGCGTAATGCACCGCGATGTCGGCCATGGTGAATTGCCCGCCCACAAGGAATTCGCGCCCGTCCGAGAGCGTTTCCTCCAGCAGTTTCAGCCGCACCAGGAACCAGCGTTTGTAATCTGCCGCAACGGTCGGCTGGCGGCGTTCCTCGGGTTCGAAGATCGCGTAGCGCAGCACCAGCGTCTGCGGAAAGGTCAGCGTCGCCTCTCCGTGGTGCAGCCAGTTCAGGTAGGCGCCATAATCCGGGTGGTCGGGCGCCAGCGTCAGCCGACCCTCGCCATGCACCATCGCCAGGTAATGCGGGATGGCGGCGCTTTCGGTCATCCGCGTGGCGCCATCCACCAGCAGCGGGATGGTGCCCAGCGGGTTTTCCTCCATGTATTCCGGCTTGGTGAAGCGCGGCGGGAATGGCAGCATCTTCAGCTCATAGTCCAGCCCCAGTTCCTCCAGCGCCCAGAGCGGGCGGAACGAGCGCGCGTTTTCGCAATGCCACAATGTCAGCATCGGGTGTCCTTCCTTGGTTTGCTTGACCATACGTTGGGCATTTGCGGGCGGCTTGTGCCAATCACGCGCTTGGGCAAACTTGATTTTCCCGGTGTCGCCGGTATGTAATGATCTACCTTAGACACACGGCCCGACGATGATCCAATTCAGCCTCAGATGCGACAGCGACCACCGCTTTGACAGCTGGTTCCAGTCCGGCGACGCCTTTGACAAGCTCAAGGCGGCGGGACTGGTGACATGTTCCGTCTGTGGCTCTGCGCAGGTCGAAAAGGCGATCATGGCGCCGCGTGTGCGCCCTGCCCGTTCCGCCGCCGCCCCGCAGCCCGAGAAACCCCTCAGCGCGCCCGCCTCGGATACTGAACGCGCGATTGCCGAGCTCAAGCGCAAGGTCGAGGAAAACTCGGAATATGTCGGCCCCGATTTCGCCCGTCAGGCCCGCGCCATGCATGACGGCGACACCCCCGAACGCGCGATCCACGGCGAGGCCAAGCCCGACGAGGCCCGCAAGCTGCTGGAAGACGGCATTCCTGTCCTGCCCCTGCCCTTCGTGACCGGGCGCAAAACCAACTGAGGCCCCCATGCAGATCGTCATCACCGGCGCCAATCGCGGTATTGGCCACGCGCTTCTGACCCGCTATCGCGCCGCTGGCCATGCCGTCACCGGCACCGCGCGCAACGCCCCCGGCTATCACCCGCTGGACGTCACCCAGCCCGCGCAGTTCGAACCGTTGGCGCAGTCGCTGGATGGCCAGCCGGTGGATCTGCTGGTCTGCAATGCGGGCGTCTATCTGGACAAGGGCCAGTCGCTGGCCGATGGCTACCCCGCCGACATGTGGGCGACCGAGTTCGCCACCAACGTCACCGGCGTGTTCCTGACCGTGCAGGCGCTGTTGCCCAGCCTGCAAATGGCCGCCCAGCCGAAGATCGCGATCATCTCGTCCCAGATGGCCAGCGATACCCGCGCGCCCGGCGGCAGCTATGTCTACCGCGCCTCAAAGGCGGCCGCGCTGAATCTGGGCCGCAACCTGGCCGCCGATCTGCGCGGGCTTGGAATCGCCGTGGGCATCTACCATCCCGGCTGGGTGCAGACCGACATGGGCGGCGCGACCGCCGAGATCACCGTCGATCAGGCCGCAGAGGGGCTGACCGCGCGTTTCGCGGCGCTGTCGCTGGCCTCAACCGGTTGTTTTGAAACGTGGGACGGACGCGATCACCCCTTCTAGGGCCCCGAACGCGACAGATTGCGCAAATTCCCCCTGCGGTGGCGATGCAATCTTGCTCTTGACGGCTGAAACCGCTAATCCGCGCGGGACCAAGGAACAAGGACTGACCATGCCCGTTCTCGTGATGAAATTCGGCGGCACCTCCGTCGCCACGCTGGACCGGATCAAGCGCGCCGCAAAGCGCGTCGGACTGGAAGTGGCCAAGGGCTATGACGTGATCGTCATCGTCTCGGCCATGTCGGGTGAAACCAACAAACTGGTGGGCTTCGTGAACGAAACCTCGCCGCTGTATGACGCGCGTGAATACGATGCCGTCGTCAGCTCGGGTGAAAACGTGACCGCTGGCCTGATGGCGCTGACCCTGCAGGAAATGGATATCCCCGCCCGCAGCTGGCAGGGCTGGCAGGTGCCGGTGCAGACGACCTCGGCCCACAGCTCGGCCCGGATCGAGGCGATCCCGACCGACAACATCTCTGCCAAGTTCAACGAAGGCATGAAGGTCGCCGTCGTGGCCGGTTTCCAGGGCATCTCGCCCGAGGGCCGCATCACCACGCTGGGCCGTGGCGGTTCGGACACCACCGCCGTCGCCTTTGCCGCCGCCTTCGAGGCCGAGCGTTGCGACATCTACACCGATGTGGATGGCGTCTACACCACCGACCCGCGGATCAGCTCGAAGGCCCGCAAACTGGAAAAGATCTCGTTCGAGGAAATGCTCGAACTGGCCTCGCTGGGGGCCAAGGTCCTGCAAACCCGTTCGGTCGAACTGGCCATGCGCTACAAGGTGAAACTGCGCGTGCTCAGCTCGTTCGAAGAACCGTCAGAAGAAGCCGGCACCCTTGTCTGTGCCGAGGAGGAAGTCATGGAAAACCGTCCCGTTTCGGGTATCGCCTATTCGCGCGACGAGGCCAAGATGACCCTCGTCGATGTCGCTGACAAACCCGGCATCGCCGCCGCCATCTTCGGCCCCCTGTCCGAGGCCGGCGTCAACGTCGATATGATCATCCAGAACGTCGCCGAGCAGGGTCTGACCGACATGACCTTCTCGTGCCCGACCGATCAGGTGCTGCGCGCCCAGAAGGCGCTGAACGACGCCAAGGGCCGTGGCGACATCAACTTCCAGGAACTGATCGCCGACACCGACGTGTGCAAGATCTCGGCCGTGGGCATCGGCATGCGCTCGCAGTCGGGCGTTGCTGCCAAGATGTTCAAGACGCTGTCCGAGGAAGGCATCAACATCAAGGTCATCGCCACCTCCGAGATCAAGATTTCGGTGCTGATCGACCGCAAATACATGGAACTGGCCGTTCAGGCCCTGCACGACGCGTTCGAGCTGGAAAAGCTCTGACCCTTCGCGCCAGTCGCGTTTTAAGCCGGGCGGGGCAACCTGCCCGGTTTTGTCGTTTCATGGGTTGCGATGACCGTTCAAAACTCGCATAACGCGAAAAATACCAGCGCGATACGAGTGCGAAAAATGCCGCAACCGCATCATTTATGCGGCGACTGCACAATATAAATACCGAAAAGCGCAAGAAAATTCCACATCCGCAAGATTTCGCGCAAATTTCGTACCCCGCGACACGTTAACCGTTTTCCTCAACTGCGACTTGTGATCTATAGCCCCCTGCATCATGGGAATCTGGGATTGCCGACGGGATGACCGAAACCACGGAAACCGAAAGCCGCAAGCTGCTGCGTCGTCTGCGCGACGTGATGGCCAAGGAATATGCCGGCCAGGCGCGCCTGGACGAGATCACGCATCTCATTGCCGATTCCATGGGCACCGAGGTGTGCTCGATCTATCTGTTCCGTGACGCTGAAACCCTGGAACTTTGCGCCACCGAGGGCCTGAAGGCCGAGGCCGTCCACCTGACCCGCATGAAGCTGGGCGAGGGTCTGGTCGGCCGCGTCGCCCGCTCGGGCCAGATCGTGAACGAGGCCGACGCCCCATCCGCCAAGGGCTTCCGCTACATGCCCGAGACCGGGGAAGAGATTTACTCCTCCTTCCTCGGCATCCCGATCCAGCGTCTGGGCGAAAAGCTGGGCGTTCTGGTCGTGCAATCGAAACAGGCGCGGCAATTCTCCTCGGACGAGGTTTACGCGCTCGAAGTCGTCGCGATGGTGCTGGCCGAGATGACGGAACTCGGTGCCTTCACCGCCGACAACGCCGCCATGACCGCCCGCCACAAGCAGGCCGTGATGATCCGCGGCACCACCGGCCAGGAAGGCGCGACCGAGGGCCACGTCTGGCTGCACGAACCCCGCGTTGTCATCACCAACCCCATCGCCGAAGACCCGCACAAGGAACTCGCCCGCCTGAACGAGGCCGTCGAAACCCTGCGCGTCGGCGTTGACCGGATGCTGGCCGGGGCCTCGGGCGGCGATGCCGAACAGCTGGAAGTGCTCGAAGCCTACCGCATGTTCGCCAATTCCAAGGGCTGGATGCGCCGGATGGAGGAGGACATCTCGCGCGGCCTGTCCGCCGAGGCCGCCGTCGAGAAAGAACAATCCACCGCCCGCGCCCGCCTGTCGCAAGTCACCGACGCCTACCTGCGCGACCGCCTGCACGATCTGGACGACCTCAGCAACCGCTTGCTGCGCATCCTGACCGGCCAGGGCCAGGAAACCGGCGCGGACATGCCCGCCGACCCGATCCTGATCGCCCGCAACATCGGCCCGGCCGAACTGCTGGATTACGGCCGCTCGCTCAAGGGCATCGTGCTCGAAGAAGGCTCGGTCGGCTCGCACGCCGCCATCGTCGCCCGCGCACTGGCGATCCCGCTGGTCATCCACGCCGAACGCATCACCACCGAGGCGCTGAACGGCGACCACATCATGGTCGACGGCGATCAGGGCATCGTCCACCTGCGCCCCGACGACACCGTCGTCGCCGCCTTCCGCGACAAGATCGCGATGCAGGCGCAGGCACAGGAACGCTACGCCTCGATCCGCACCGAACCCGCCCGCACCCTCTGCGGCACCGAGGTCGGCCTGCACATGAACGCGGGCCTGATGGCCGATCTGCCCAGCCTCGACGGCTCGGGCGCCGAAGGCGTCGGCCTGTTCCGCACCGAGCTGCAATTCCTGGTCCGCAACCAGATGCCCAAACGCTCCGAGCTGTCGGCGCTCTACGCCCGCGTGCTGGACGCCGCCAAGGGCAAACGCGTGGTGTTCCGAACCCTCGACATCGGCTCGGACAAGGTGCTGCCCTACATGAAACCGCAGGAAGAGCCGAACCCGGCCCTCGGCTGGCGCGCCATCCGCGTCGGGCTGGACAAGCCGGGCGTGCTGCGGATGCAGCTGCAGGCGCTGATCCGCGCCTCGCACGGGCGGCCGCTGACGATCATGTTCCCGTTCATCGCCCAGTACGAGGAATACAAGGCCGCCAAAGCCGAGATGGACAAGGCGCTGGAACGCGAACGCGTGCTGGGCCACCCCGTCCCCGAACGGGTCGAGGTCGGCGCCATGCTGGAAACTCCCTCGCTCGCCTTCGCGCCTGATCGGTTCTACCAAGAGGTCGACTTCCTCTCGATCGGCGGCAACGACCTGAAACAGTTCTTCTTTGCCGCCGACCGCGAAAACGAGCGCGTCCGCCGCCGCTACGACACGCTGAACGTCAGCTTCCTGACCTTCCTCGAAAGCATCGTGAAACGCTGCGACGCGTCCAACACCTCGCTCAGCTTCTGCGGCGAAGACGCCGGCCGCCCGGTCGAAGCCGCTTGCTTCGCCGCCATGGGCTTCCGGATGCTGTCGATGCGCCCCGCCTCGATCGGCCCGGTGAAACACCTGCTGCGCCAACTGGACCTGCGTCAGCTGCGCGAAGTGATCGACGAAGCCCGCGACCGCAGCGAACAATCCGTTCGGCCCGCTGTCATGGCCTACCTGCGCACGGTCGAATAGCGCCGTGGGGGGCCAGCCCCCCACACCCCCCGGGATATTTAGAAAAAGAAGAAGGGATAAGGGCGCGCGCCTGTCTTCTTCTTTTCACAAATATCCCGGGGGTTTGGGGGCAGAGCCCCCATGCTGTCCGCCCTCAGGCGCGGGTCGTGTTGGGCAGGGAAAGGCGCTCTGCCAGGGCTTGGCGCAATTCGTCTTCGGAGCGGTCGGCCTCGATCGCGAGTTTGCGCAGCGCGAAATGGACGTGGGCGATTTCCTGGTAGTAGCTGGTGTAGGCATAATTCGTCGCGGCGCCCGCCACGGCGCCCAGAACCGGCACGGTTTGGGCGGCCAGTTTCTGTCCCAGCACCGCTGCCAGTTTCGGGGCCACTGTCTGGATCAGGCTTTGCACCGCTTTGCCTTGCAGCGCCACCCGCGTGGTCAGAAAAGCCAAGTCCGCGCCGTCATCCTTGGCCAGCGGGCCGGCGGCGGCGAAGACGCGGATGCAGTCGAATTGCACTGACTCGGACTCGGGGTCGAACCCATGTTCCACCGCCACGCCCTGAATCGCGCGCAGCAGCACCGTCGTGGTCACCGGCAGTTCCGCCAGCGCCGAGGGCAGCCCGCCGAACCCGCCCGCAGCCCCCATCGCCGTGGCCACCGCCGTGTTCAGCCAGCCCGGCTGGTCCTTGACCACAGAGCGCGAGCCATGTGCCGCTTTCATCGCCACGTTCAGCGCTTTTTCGGTGGCCGTGTCCAGCCGGTCGCGCACCGGGGTGGGCAGTTTGTCCAAAAGCGATTCGGCCTTTCCACCGATCAGGTTCAACACTTGCATGCCCAGCCCGTTCGCGGCGCGGTGGCGGCGGGCCAGCGCGTCCAGCTCGGCCTCGATGTCGATCAGATCTGTGGTCATGGCGGCCTCCGGTCTGGTTACCATGATCAGATTGGCGCTCAGGCCCCGCGATTCAACCCGTGAATTTCGTGACTTCTCCTGTCACGCCGTCCCAGGCGCCGGGAACCAGGTCTTCGCCCAGCACGCGGTCGGGGTTGGTGGGGGGCGGCATGATCACGCCCTCCAGCTTTTCGAACCCGAAGCGCGAATAATAGGGCGCGTCGCCCACCAGCATCACCCGTTCCCAGCCCAGCAGGATCGCGCGGTCCAGGCTTTCGTGGATCAGGAAGGCGCCCAGCCCTTCGCCCTGGCGTGTCGGGTGTACCGCGACCGGGCCCAGCAGCAGCGCGCGTTTGCCGCCTACCAGCACCGGCCAATAGCGGATCACCCCGCCCAGATGCCCATCGTTGTCTCGCGCCAGCAGGCACAGCTCTTTCACCATCGGTACGCCGTCGCGCAATCGGTACGAGGACAGCGCCGTCCGCCCCGGCGCGAAACACAGGTCATAGAGGGCCTCGACCTCCCACCAATCATTGGGCGTTTCCTCGGTGATGTTGAACATTGGGCGTGGATCGACTCCGATAGCGTTGACTTGATGGTGGAAACGCCCCTAACACGGCACTAGGTCTGAGACAAACCACAATCCGATAACAATAAGGGCCGATAACAGGAAGGGGACCGAGGGCAGATGTTTTACGAACCAAAGGACGGCCACGGGCTGCCGCATAACCCATTCAACGCGATCGTCACACCCCGCCCGATTGGCTGGGTCTCGACGCGTGGCACCAATGGCGTGGACAATCTGGCGCCCTACTCATTTTTCAACGCTGTCGCCTATGTGCCGCCGCAGGTGATGTTCGCCTCGACCGGGGTCAAGCCTGACCAGGTGGACGCCAAGGACACCGTCGCCAATATCCGCGACACCGGGGTGTTTGCGCTGAACGTCGTGTCCTACGCGCTGCGGGACGCGATGAATGCCAGCTCGGCCACCCTGCCCGCCGATCAGGACGAATTCGCCCATGCCGGGCTGGAAAAGGCCGAGTGCCGCACCATCGACTGCCCCTATGTGGCGGCGGCGCCGGCCGTGCTGGAATGCAAGCTGAACCAGATCATCCCCCTGCGCGGCCAGAACAACACCCTTGTCCTGGGCGAGGTCACCGGCATCTACATGAACGACGCCTGCATGAAGGACGGGATCTTTGACGTGACCACCTTCCAGCCGCTGGCCCGTCTGGGCTATCGCGACTATTCCGTGGTCAAGGATCTGTTCGCCCTGGCCCGCCCCGACGACAAAGCCTGAGACACGAAGGAACACCAAATGCACACCACCATCGGCATCATCGGCGGCTCGGGCATCTATGACATCGACGGTCTGGAAGGGGCCGAATGGGTCACCGTCGACACTCCGTGGGGCGCGCCCTCGGACGCGATCCTGACCGGCACGCTGGACGGGGTGAAAATGTGCTTTCTGCCGCGTCATGGGCGCGGGCATGTGCATTCGCCCACCACGGTGCCCTACCGCGCCAATATCGACGCGCTGAAACGTCTGGGCGTGACCGATGTCGTCGCCGTCTCGGCCTGCGGGTCGTTCCGGGAACACATGGCGCCGGGCGATTTCGTCATCGTCGATCAGTTCATCGACCGCACCTTTGCGCGCGAGAAATCCTTCTTCGGCACCGGCTGCGTTGCGCATGTCTCGGTCGCCCATCCCACCTGCCCCCGCCTGTCCGAGGCGTGCTACACCGCCGCCGTCGACGCCGGGATCACCGTCCACAAGGGTGGCACCTATCTGGCGATGGAGGGGCCGCAGTTCTCGACCCTGGCCGAGTCCAAGATGTACCGCGAAAGCTGGCATTGCGACGTGATCGGCATGACCAACATGCCCGAGGCGAAACTCGCCCGCGAGGCCGAGCTGTGCTATGCCTCCGTCGCGATGGTCACCGATTACGACAGCTGGCACCCCGATCATGGCGAGGTCGACATCGCCCAGATCATCGCCACCCTGACCGGCAACGCCGACAAGGGCCGCAACATGGTCCGCCGCCTGCCCGCCCTGCTGGGGGCCGAGCGCGCGCCCTGCCCGCATGGCTGCGACCGCGCGCTGGACTACGCCATCCTGACCGCGCCGGACAAACGCGACCCCGCGCTGCTGGCGAAACTGGACGCTGTCGCCGGACGGGTACTGGGCTAAGGCTCACTCCCCCGCTTGGGCGGCGTGGTCGTCCATGAACTTACGGATGAACCCGCGGATCTCGCGGGCGGCGCTGGTATCCAGCTCTTTGCACAGCTCGACAAAGGCGTCGCGCTCGGATTTGTCCAGGCGCAGCACCAGTTGGCTGTCTTTCTTCTTGGCGGTTTTCTTGTCTTTTTTGGACAATGTCCCGGACCCATCTTGAAATTTGGATAGCAAATGTATATACATTAGATATCCAATTGCTGCACAATTGTTTAGCGGCAAATGTAACAAGAAGGGAAGAGGAAATGAACTTGTACGCCGCAAAATCCATGCTGGTCCAGGACCGGATGGATTGGCGCAAACCCCACGTGTCCTGGCTTTCGGGCAAATTCTACCGGTTTTTCTCGAACGAACGCCGGGGCTAAGACGAAAAGCCGCCGCCTGACTTGGGGGCGGCTTTTCCTTTTGGCCTTGCCCTGACCGCCCCGCTGCGCCACACCTGTGCCCGGCAACAAACCAGAGGGCACCATGGCACCGCAGAAATCCGTCCGCGATTACATCCGCACCATCGTCGATTTCCCGCACGAGGGCATCCTGTTCCGCGATGTCACCACGCTCTTCGCCGATCCGCGCGGGTTCCGCCTGTGCGTCGATCAGCTGCTGCACCCCTATGCCGGCCAGCGCATCGACAAGGTTGTGGGACTCGAGGCGCGCGGCTTCATCCTGGGCGGTGCCGTGGCGCACCAGCTGGGCACCGGCTTTGTGCCCGTCCGCAAAAAGGGCAAGCTGCCGCACACCACCATCTCCGAGGAATACAAACTGGAATACGGCGAGGCCATCGTCGAGATTCACGACGACGCCATCCAGCCCGGCGAAACCGTGCTGCTGGTCGATGACCTGCTGGCCACCGGCGGCACCGCCGAGGCCGGCATCAAGCTGGTCGAGCGTCTGGGCGGCCAGATCATCAGCTGCGCCTTCGTGGTGGACCTGCCCGATCTGGGCGGCCGCGCCCGGCTGGAAAAGATGGGCATGGACGTCCACGCCCTCTGCGCGTTCGAGGGATTGTGACCCCTCGTCAGATGACGCCTGCCGCAATCCGCGCTAAAATGGCCCCGTTTTCACGGAGTCATTGATGCGCCTTGTCCTGCCCCTTCTGATCGCCCTCGCCGCCCCCGTTTCCGCGCAACAGACCGATCCGCTGCAGGCCCGCTTTCTGGGCCTCGCCGCCTATCAGGCGCAGGATCTGACGCTGGCCTTCACGCTGCTGTCCACCGCCGCCACTGCGGGCGACGCCGAGGCGCAGTATTGGCTGGCCAACATGTACCAGCAGGGCGAGGGCACCGAAAAGAACGTCGAGACCGCCGCCCAATGGATGCTGCGTGCTGCCGAATCCGGCCACGCCAAGGCCATTGCCAACGTCACTGCCCGCTATGAAACCGGCGGCGGCCTGCCCAAGGATCCCGCAAAGGCATTCTTCTGGGCCAGCAAGGGCGCCGATCTGGGCGAGGCTGCCTCGATGTCCGACCTTGCGCGCTATTACCTGAACGGCACCGGCACCGACAAAGACCCCGAGGCCGAGGCCCACTGGCTGCGCAAAGCCGCCGCCGCCGGTGACAAGATCAGTCAGTACAATCTGGCCTATTACCTCGAAAAGGGCCGTCCGCCCCTGCCCCGCGACCCCGTGCAGGCCGCACAGCTCTACGAAGCCGCCGCCGCGCAGGGCATGCTGGTGGCCGCCGAGAATTTGGCCCTGATGCACCACTATGGCCGTGGCATCCCGCAGGACTATGCCACCGCGCTGAAATACTGGCGCATCGCCGCCGAGGGGGGGCGCACCATCGCCCAGAACAACGTCGCCTCGATGCTGGCGCATGGGCAAGGCACCAGCAAAGACATCCCCGCCGCCATCGCGTGGTACGAGAAAGCTGCGAACGCGGGCTACGTCCCCGCGATGCTGTCGCTCGGCACGATCTTCTACACCGCGCAGGGCGTCCCCCGCGACATGCCCCGCGGCGCGGGCTGGTACGAAAAGGCCGCCATCCAATTCGACCCCGCCGCGCTGCACATCCTCGGGCAGCTGTTTTTCTATGGCGAGGTCAAACCCCAGGACGATATCCGCGCCTGGGTCTGGTTCGCGTATGCCGACGGAAACGGAAACCCCAAGGCCCGCGGCTTTCTGGATCAGCTGAACGCCCGGATGAGCGCGCAAGCCATCGCCGACGCAAACGCCCTCGCCGATCGCTGCTATTCCAGCGACGATTTCACCCCCTGTCTTTAACGATTTCGGGCGTACGATTTTTCCCGGGAATCATACGATTTCCCGGGTTAATCAATCGTTACGGCGCAGCACCGCCCCGGGATTCATGATGCCGTTCGGGTCGAAACTGGCCTTCAGCATCCGCATCAATTGCAGTTTTACCGGGTCGCCGTAGCGTTCCAGTTCGGCCACTTTCAGGCGGCCCACCCCGTGCTCCGCACTGAACGATCCGCCCAGGTCCGCCACCAGGTCATGCACGGTGTCCGAGATCGTAAGCTTCTGATCTGCATACTCTTTTCTGGTGCGCCCCTTGGCCGGAAAGACGTTGTAATGCAGGTTTCCGTCGCCCAGATGGCCAAAGCAATTGATTCGGAAATCCCCCATGCTGGCCAGCTTTTCGCCCGCCCGCGCGATGAATTCCGGCACCAGCCCCAGCGGCACCGAAATATCGTGCGAACTGATCGCCCCCACCAACCGGTTCGCCTCGGGAATCTGCTCCCGCACCTCCCAGAACGCCGTGCGCTGCGTTTCCGATTGCGCGATCACACCATCGCTGACCAGACCCGACTCAAAGGCATCTGCGAACAGGGTCTCCAGCGCCTCGGCCGGGTTCAGACCCCGCGCAAGGCCCACGTCGATCAGCACGAACCATTCTGGAAACTCTTGAAAAGGCAGCCGAATTTCCGGCAGCTTCTCGGCCAGGAACTCCAGCCCCGTGCGATGAATCAGCTCGAACGCGCTGACCCCTTCGCCCATATGCGCGCGCGCCAAACCCAGCAGCTCCAGCGCACCGGACGGGCTGTTCACGATCATCAACGCGGTCCCCTCACCCGCCGGGCGCGGGCTGAGCTTCAGCGCCGCCGCGGTGATCACGCCCAGCGTCCCTTCGGAGCCGATGAACAGATCCTTCAGGTCGTAGCCCGTGTTATCCTTGCGCAACCTGCTGAGATTGTTGAGGATTCTTCCGTCCGGCAGCACCACTTCCAGGCCCAGGCACAGCTCTCGGGTGTTGCCGTAGCGCAGGACGTTCACGCCGCCCGCGTTGGTCGCCAGATTGCCGCCAATGCGCGCCGATCCCTTGGCAGCGATGGCCAGCGGGAACAGCCGATCCGCCGCCTCGGCCGCCGTGTGCAGATCCTGCAGGATCGCGCCCGCCTCGGCTATCATGATGTTTTCATTCGGAAAAACGTCGCGAATTTTGGTCATCCGTTCCAGTGACAACACGATCGGCACCGCGCCGTCCGGCATGACCTGCCCGCCGACCAGCCCGGTTCCGCCGCCATAGGGAATCACTCCGACACGTGCCTCGTTCGCCATGCGCAGAACCGTCGCGACCTGCTCGGTCGTTTCCGGGGCGATGACGGCGGCGGCGTGGCCGGTCCAGGCGCCTCGGGGTTCTTCCAGGTGACGCGGCTCAACCGGACGCAAAGCCTTGTCAAACAGGGCTTTTCTCAGCGAGTCGATGAATTCGGGCGTGGCATCATTCAGCTTCATGCACAGATCATTAACATCTGCACATGATCCGTCCAGAGCCTATGCCTGACCGATCTCGGTCCGTCCGCGCCGGTCCATGCGCAGGCTGGCATAGAGCACATGCGTCCGCCAGCGCCCGTCGATCTGCAGATAGGACTGCGCGACGCCCTCATACTTGAACCCCGCCTTCTCCAGCACCCCGCGCGATGCGACGTTTTCAGGCAGGCAGGCGGCTTCGATCCGGCTCAGGTCCAGCTTGTGAAAAGCGTGATGTGTCAATGCCTTGATCGTTTCCAGCATATAGCCGTGGCGGGCGAAATCCTGTCCGATCCAATAGCCCAGCGTGCCCGCCTGCGCGGGTCCACGGCGGATATTATCCAGCGTGATTGCGCCCAGCAGGGCCTGATCTTCGCGCCGGATCAGGAACAGCGGCAGGGCCGAGCCATTGCCGATCGCCCGCTGCGCCCAATAGACCCGGTTGGTGAAGGCTTTGCGCGCAAGGTGGTCAGCGGCCCAGGTCGGCTCCCACGGCTGTAGAAAGGCATGGCTGTGCAAGCGCAGGCTGGACCAGTCGCGATAGTCCGAATGCACGGGCGGGCGCAACGTCAGCCGTTCGGTCTCGATCTTGACCTTGCGCTTGCCCAACAGCATCAGGCCGCGCGCCTGTCTTGCAACGCCTCCAGCGAGGGGGCTTCGTCAACCGGGCCATAAAGCGCCAGCGCCGCAGGGGCCTGCACGGCCATCACTTCGGCGAATTCTTTGACATTCTCGGTGGTTACGGCGTCGATCCGCTCCACGACCTCGTGCAATTCCGGCACGCGGCCCCAGATCTGAACCATGCGCGCCAGACGTTCGGCGCGGCTGGATGGGCTTTCCAGCCCCATCAGCAACCCGGCCTTCATCTGGGCACGCGAGCGCGCGACTTCGACCTCGGTCATGTCCTCAGCGGCGCGTTTCAGCTCGTCCAATGTGACCAGAGCCAACTCGGCCAGCTGATCAGCCGAGGTGCCGGCGTAGATCGTCATCATCCCAGTGTCGGCATAGGCCCCCGCCTGCGCGAAGATCGTGTAGCACAGCCCGCGTTTTTCGCGGATCTCCTGGAACAGACGGCTGGACATGCCGCCCCCCAGCGCGCCGGCATAGATCTGCGCGGTGTGCAGCGTGGTGTCGCCGTAGTTCGGCCCCTCGAAGGCCAGCGCGAAATGCGCCTGCTCCAGATCCTTCACCGTGCGGGTCTCGCCGCCGTGGAACCGGGCCTCGGCCGGGGTCGGTACGACCAGCGCGGACAGGTGCCCAAACAGCTTTTCAGCCTCGCGGCAGAGCGTATCGTGATCCACCGCACCAGCGGCGGCCAGGATCATCTGACCGGGGCCATATTGTTCCGCGATGAAGGCCGACAGATCCTCGCGCGTGAAGGCGCGGACACGTTCGGCAGGCCCCAAAATGGTGCGACCAAGCGGTTGATCCGGATAGGCTTTTTCCTGCAACCAGTCGAAAATGATATCGTCGGGCGTGTCTAGGGCCTGCCCGATTTCCTGCAGGATCACGCCGCGCTCGACCTCGATCTCGCGCTCGTCGAAGATCGGGTTCAGCACGATGTCGGCGATCACGTCCAGCGCCAGCGGCACGTCGGCCTCCAGCACGCGGGCGTAATAGGCCGTCACCTCGCGCGAGGTGTAGGCGTTCATGTAGCCGCCCACGTCCTCGATTTCCTCGGCGATCTGCAACGCGGTGCGCCGCTTGGTGCCCTTGAAGGCCATGTGTTCCAGGAAATGCGCGATACCGTTCTGTTCCACCCGCTCGTGGCGGCCGCCCGCAAGAACCCACAGCCCGATGGCCGCAGATTGCAGGCCGGGCATGTGTTCGGTCACGATACGGAAACCGTTCGACAGGGTGTGCAGCTGAACCGTCACTTCTGGATACGCTCGCGGATGAGGGACTCGAGGGCGGCCAGATCGTTGCCGATCTCGGTCACCCGTTCCGAACGCTCATACAGGTCGGCCATACGCGCTGGCAAGCCCGGATGCACGCCCGTCGCGGCCTTGACCGCTGCCGGGAATTTCGCCGGGTGCGCGGTGGACAGGGTGATCATCGGCACGTCCGTTTTGCGGTGCTCGTTGGCGACCTTCGCCGCCACGGCGGTGTGCGGGCACATCAACTCGCCTGTCGTGGCGAACATGTCGGTGATGGTCGCGCTGGTTTCATCTTCCGAGCAATTGCCGCTGTCGAACAGCTCTTGCAGCGCCTCCAGCGCGCCCTGGCTGACGGTGAAACCGCCGGCCTTCAGCTCGTCCATCAGCTGGGAAACAGCCGCGCCGTCTTGGCCATAGGCGTAGAACAGCGCGCGTTCAAAGTTGGACGAAACCTGAATGTCCATCGACGGGCTGATCGAAGGGATCACGCCATCGGGGCGATATTCGCCGGTGCTCAGGCAGCGGTGCAGGATGTCGTTCTGGTTTGTGGCGATCACCAGACGGTCAATCGGCAAGCCCATGCGCTTGGCGATGTAACCGGCAAAGATGTCACCGAAATTCCCGGTCGGCACGGTAAAGCTGACCTTGCGCGCCGGGGCACCCAGCGCAACCGCAGAGTAGAAGTAATAGACGACCTGCGCCAGCACCCGCGCCCAGTTGATCGAGTTCACACCCGCCAGACGCACGCCATCGCGGAAGTCGAAATCGTTGAACATGTCCTTCACGCGGGCCTGACAGTCGTCGAAATGCCCTTCGACGGCCAGCGCGTGGACGTTCGATTCCGCCGGGGTGGTCATCTGGCGGCGCTGCACCTCGGACACGCGGCCGTTGGGGAACAGGATGAACACGTCCACCGCGTCGAGACCTTTGAACGCCTCGATCGCCGCAGACCCGGTATCGCCCGAGGTCGCGCCCACGATCGTCACCCGCTGACCCGACCGTTTTAGAGCGGCCTGAAACAGCTGGCCGATCAGTTGCATGGCGAAGTCCTTGAAGGCCAGCGTCGGGCCGTGGAACAGCTCCAGCAGGAAGTGGTTCGCGTCCAGCTGCACCATCGGCGCGCGGGCGGTATGGCCGAAGCCTTCGTAGGCCTTGGCGATGATCTCTTTGAACTCGGCGTCGGTGAAGGTGTCGCCGATATAGGGCCGCATGATGCGAAAGGCGGTTTCCTCGTAGCTCAGCCCGGCCAGTGCGGCGATCTCGTCCTGCGTCAGGGTCGGGATGGTCTCGGGCACATACAGGCCGCCATCACGCGCCAGGCCGGTCAGCATGGCCTCTTCGAAGGACAGAACAGGGGCCTGGCCCCGGGTCGAGATGTATTTCACTGGTCTTTCCCTTTCACGGGTTTGCGCTGGCGCCAAAGGAACAGGCCCAGCATCGCCGTCCAGACGGCGGCCAGACCGAACCATTGCACGGCGTATCCGAAATGATCGTTGGGGATGCCCTCGATGCCGACGGGCAGCGGGGTCACGGGGCGGTCGTCGAACGAGGTTTCGCGCGCGACCACCAGAATTTGCTCGGTCCCGAGGGCCTGCGCCAGCACGTCCACCTCGCGGGCGAACCAGATGTTCTTGGCGCGATCGTTCTCGGGGGTGTAGCTGTCACGCTCCTCGGGCCAATGCAGGTTGCCGGTGACGGTGACGTTTTCAAAGGGCGGCTGGGGCGGCACCGCCTCCAGCGGGACAAAGCCGCGATCCACCAGAATCGAGCGTCCGTCCAGCTCCATCGCGTTGATCAGGCGATAGCCCGCGCCCACCGATTTCTGGCTGACCAGAACACGGATGGAGGGGGCCACGATGGTGCCGCTGACCTGCACGGGCAGAAAGCGGTCCGCCTCAGGGTCGGGCTGCGCAGGCAGGGCCACGGGGGCCGCATGGATGCGCGCCTCGATCTGGGTCAGGACGGCCTCTTTCCACTCCAGCCGGCGCAACTGCCACAGGCCCAGCGACGTCAGGATCGCTGTGCCGATCAGGCCGAAGATCAAAGGCAGGAGGATGCGGCGCATCAGGGTTCCTTACACGGTCAAAGCGCACGAGGGGGTGCCCCGTGCGCCTTGCTTTTGGTGCTTTACGCCCGGTTTTTCAACCGGAAACGCTGTTACTGGCCCCAGATGTAGACGGCGGCGAACAGGAACAGCCACACGACGTCAACGAAGTGCCAGTACCATGCTGCAGCTTCGAAGCCGACGTGGCTTTCGGGGGTGAAGTGCCCCTTCATCGCGCGCAGCATGCAGATGAACAGGAAGATGGTGCCGACGACGACGTGGAAACCGTGGAAGCCGGTCGCCATGAAGAAGTTCGCGCCGTAGATGTTGCCCGAGAAGCCAAAGGCCGCGTGGCTGTATTCATACGCCTGGAACACGGTGAACAGGACACCCAGCAGGACGGCGATCAGCAGACCGTTGATCATGTCCTTGCGGTTGTTCTCGTGTGCGATGGCGTGGTGCGCCCAAGTCGCTGCGGCGCCCGAGCACAGCAGGATCAGGGTGTTGATCAGCGGCAGGTGCCAGGGGTCGAAGGTCTCGATGCCGGCGGGCGGCCAGATGCCATCAACACGGGGGCTGTTCTCGCCCATCGGGTACATGGCGTGCTTGAAGAAGCTCCAGAACCAGGCCGAGAAGAACATGACTTCGGACATGATGAACAGGATGAAGCCATAGCGCAGGCCGATCTTGACGACCGGGGTATGGTCGCCAGTTTCGCCTTCGTGCACGACTTCCGACCACCAGCCGAACATGACGTACAGCACGCCAACGAAGCCGATCAGCAGCATCCAGGGCGAGTCAGTGTGGAAGAAGATCACCGCGCCGAACAGCATGATGAAGCCCGCCAGAGCACCCAGAAGGGGCCAAAGGCTGGGAGGCAGAATGTGGTAGTCGTGGTTCTTTTCGTGCGCCATCGCGTTTCCCTCGTTGGAAGGCCTTTATTAATTCAGGTTTCTCGTCTTGCCCTGGTCCAGAGCAGCTTGCTGCTCGGGCAGGTCGATCTGGTAGAAAGTGTAGGACAGGGTGATGTTGTGGACGAATTTGCCTTCGCGGTCCTCAACAATTTCCGGGTCCACATAGAAAGTGACGGGCATCTGGACCCGCTCACCGGGTTGCAGCACCTGCTCGGTAAAGCAGAAGCAGTCGATCTTGGTGAAAAATCCGCCGGCCGCATAGGGGGCGACGTTATAGGCCGCCTGCCCCGCAACCGGGTGATCGGTCGGATTGTACGCCTCGTAGAACGCAAGGCCGGTCTCACCGATCCGCAGCTTCATCTCGCGCTGCATCGGGGTGAACTCCCACGGCATGCCGCTTTCCTTGGAGGCGTCGAAGCGAATCGTGATGGTCTGGTCAAGAATGACGTCCGAGCCGGCATCCGCCGTCTGGGTCACCCCGCCAAAGCCGGTGACGCGGCAGAACCAGTCGTAGAACGGCACCGATGCCCAGGCCAGACCGCCCATCGTCAGGACGACGGCGATCAGCTGCATCAGTGTCTTCTTCTTGGGGTCCATTGCCATCAGTTGCTTGCCCCCTGAGACGCCTGCGGCTTGGGCCCAAGCCCGCCTTGGGTGACCTTGACCAGCGACAGCCCAAAGACGATTGCGACGAAGGCCGCCAGAACCAGGCCTAGGCCGATATTACGGCCCGAGCGGCGCTTGTGCAGTTCATGCTCGACATGCATTCCCATCTTACCAGCCCCCCAGCCCATAGGGTTTCAGGGCAGCTTCGGCCAGGATCGCGCCGAAATGCAGGAACAGGTACATCAGCGACAGCCCGAAGAAGGACTTCTCCAGCCGGTACTTGTCGACCTGGGCCTGATCCTCGTTACGGCGCCACAGCTTCAGCGCGCCCAGCAGGAACAGGACGTTCAGGATGACCGACACGGTCAGGTAGATCGGCCCACCGATCGAGGTGAACGCAGTGCCGATCGCCAGCGGGGCCAGCAGGATCGTGTAGACCAGAATGTGGTTGCGGGTGACGCGGCGACCGTGGGTCACGGTCAGCATCGGCACGCCGGCTTTCTCGTAGTCCGAGTTCATGAACAGCGCCAGCGCCCAGAAGTGCGGCGGGGTCCACATGAAGATCAGCATGAACATCAGGACGGATTCGACGCTGACGCCGCCGGTGACGGCCGCCCAGCCGATCATCGGGGGGAACGCGCCCGCAGCACCGCCGATCACGATGTTCTGGGGGGTCCAGCGCTTCAGCCAGATCGTGTAGACGACGGCGTAGAAGAAGATGGTAAAGGCCAGCAGCGCGCCCGCAACGATGTTCGTTGCCAGCCACAGCATCACGCAGGCGAAGACCGACAGGGTCAGGCCGATGGCCAGCGCCTCTTGGCCGGTCACCTTGCCCGAGGGAATGGGGCGCGAGGTGGTGCGCTTCATCACCTGGTCGATATCGGCATCCCACCACATGTTCAGCGCGCCCGAGGCACCGCCGCCCACGGCGATGAACAGCACGGCGCAGAAGGCCACGAAGGGGTGCACGCCACCGGGCGCGGCCAGCAGGCCGACCGCCGCGGTGAACACCACCAACGACATCACGCGCGGTTTCAGCAGGGCGAAATAGTCACGGAACCCCGCTTCGCCGCCATTGACCTGAGTGTTGATGCTTGCGTCGCTCATCTTCTGCCTTTTGCCGCGCACCTGGCGCGGCCCATCGGTGGAAAGGGAGGGACGCGCCGATCAGCGCGCCCCGATCCGTTTAGTCAGCCGAAGCCACGGTCAGCGCGGCGGGGGTGCCGGCATACTGCTCTTTGGCTTCATTCAGCCACTTGGCGTATTCGGCTTCCGAGACGACCTTGACGGTGATCGGCATGTAGGCGTGGTCCTTACCGCACAGCTCCGAGCACTGACCGAAGTAGATGCCTTCTTTCTCGGCCTTGAACCACAGCTGGGCGATACGGCCGGGAACGGCGTCCTGCTTCACGCCAAAGGCGGGGATGGTCCACGAGTGGATCACGTCGGCGCCGGTCACGTCCATGACGACGACCTTGTTGACGGGGATCACGACCTGAGTGTCGGTGGCCAGCAGGAACTCGTCCTCGTTGTAGCCCATGCGCTTCAGCTTGGCGCGCATTGCGTCGCTGTTCACGTAGGCCTGTGCGCCGGCTTTCTCGTCTTCGTCGTCCATGGTGGCGGGTTGGCCGATCATGTAGCTGTCAAAGGCGAAACCTTCGTCGGTGTATTCGTAGCCCCAGTACCACTGGTAGCCGGTCACCTTGATGTGCACTTCGCCAGCCGGGATTTCCTGCTGCTTGAACAGAACCGGCAGCGAGAACGCACCGATGAACACCAGAATCACGATCGGGATGATCGTCCACGCCACTTCCAGCGGGGAATTGTGGGTGAAGCTGGCCGGGTTCGGGTTCACACGGCGGTTGTAGCGCACGATCACGATGGCGATCAGGCCGACCACGAACAGGGTGATCGCGGTGATGATAACCAGGATCAGGTGATCCAGCGATTGCAGGTCACGGGCCAGTTCGGTTGCGGCGGGCTGAAAGCCCAGAAGGCCGGGTTGCGGCTTGCCAATGGTTTCCGCAGCAAAAGCCGGGGCTGCGGTAAAGGCTGCTGCTGCCGCCAGAAGGCTGGAGTTCAGTTTCATATGTCACCCTGATCGGTTGAGGTGTTTGTTTTTCATTCGGACGCCCGGACAGGACCGGACAGGGGCAAAACCCGTTGTTTTGTCGCCGCTAGAAACCATATTCTCCTTCACAGAACAACAATGGTGCTTGCGGCAAACGGACGCTTTTTTTGATTTAGATCAAATTCCAGCCGCTGAAAAGACAGGAAAAACAGATATGAGCGATACGCCTTTCCGCCCGTTCGAGCAGGCACTGGACCCGGACAAGGCCCTTGATTTGTTGAGGGAGGCCACTTTTGGGGCCGAAGACGGAGAACTTTTTCTGGAGCGTCGCCGCTCTGAGGCGATCGTGTTCGACGATGGTCGTGTGAAAACGGCCAGTTACGATGCCTCCGAGGGATTTGGCCTGCGCGCCGTCAGCGGAGAAGTCTCTGGATACGCCCATTCCACGGAAATTTCCGAATCTGCCCTGCGCCGCGCGGTGGCTACGGCCCGCCTGGCGGTCGGTGATGGCGGCGGCATATTGGCGCTGCCCCCGCAGGCCACGAACCGCCGCCTTTATACCGACGAAGACCCGATCGGCGGCGCTTCTTTCTCGGTGAAGCTCGAAACCCTGCGCGAGATCGACGCCTACGCCCGTGCGCTTGACCCGCGTGTGGTGCAGGTGACGGCGACCGTGACGGCCTCTTTGCAAGAGGTCGAGATCCTGCGCCCCGAAGGTACCCATCTGCGCGATGTGCGCCCGATGACACGGGTCAACGTCTCGGTCATCGTCGAACAGAACGGTCGGCGCGAATCCGGCACCGCGGGCGGCGGCGGGCGCGTGGGCCTGGCCGGCCTTCTGGACCCCGCGGACTGGCAGGCCAAGGCATCCGAGGCGCTGCGCATCGCACTGGTCAACTTGGATGCCGAGCCCGCCCCCGCTGGCGTCATGGACGTGGTCCTGGGCCCCGGATGGCCCGGCATCCTGCTGCACGAGGCCATCGGCCACGGGCTGGAGGGCGACGCGAATCGCAAAGGCTCGTCCGTTTTCGCCGGACTGATGGGCCAACAGGTCGCCTCCAAGGGTGTTACCGTGCTGGATGACGGCACGATTCCGGACCGGCGCGGCTCGATCAGTTTCGATGACGAGGGTACGCCCTCGGGCAAGAACGTCCTGATCGAGGACGGCATTCTTGTCGGCTTCATGCAGGACCGCCAGAACGCCCGACTGATGGGCGTGCAACCCACCGGCAACGGACGCCGCGAATCCTATGCCCACGTGCCGATGCCGCGCATGACCAACACATATATGATGGGCGGCGACGCCAACCCCGCAGATATCGTAGCCGATCTGAAGGACGGCATCTATGCGGTGGGCTTTGGCGGCGGCCAGGTGGATGTGACCAACGGCAAGTTCGTCTTCTCCTGCACCGAGGCGTACCGCGTGAAAAACGGCCAGATCGGCGCACCCGTCAAAGGAGCCACCCTGATCGGCGACGGCGCAACCGCGCTGAAGCGGATCCGCGCCCTTGGCAACGACATGGCGCTGGATCCCGGTCTGGGTAATTGCGGCAAGGCCGGCCAATGGGTGCCCGTCGGCGTCGGCCAACCCACCGTGATGATCGGCGGCCTGACCGTCGGCGGTGCCGCCGCATGAGCCATTGACCCAACATCCGAACGCCCAAGCGGCAACCCCGGACTGGGGGGCATGCGCTGGGACTGCTGGCTAGCGCGCTCATCCACGCCACCTTCGGCATGATCTGGACGGTGACAATGCCCCTTGGGCTGACATTCGCCGCGCTCAGTGGTTATCCCTGCGCTGGTTTTCTCCAGCCTCTTTCACAACAAAAGGCTGAACTCGCGTTTCGGTTTACACGTCATTAACCGCTTTGCAGCTAAACCTGATTCTGCAAGACGGCGAGGCGACGATGACCGACACAAATCATTCTTCCACTCACCCCCCACTCCCACCCACCACGGAAGATGACCGGGTGTCGTGGCTTCGCCTCTTGCGCTCTTACCGGGTTGGTCCGGCGACATTTTACAGATTGATGGGCGAACACGGTTCTGCCGCCGCCGCGTTGGAGGCGCTGCCCGAAGTTGCCCGCGCGGCGGGCGTCACCAACTACACCCCCTGCCCCGAAAACCTGGCACGGGCCGAAATGAAGTCCGCCCGCGCGGCTGGGGCCCAGATGATTTGCGCCGGCGACGCCCGCTATCCGGCGCAACTGGCCGAAATCTCTGACGCGCCGCCGGTGCTGTGGGCGATCGGTAACCTCGCCATTCTGGAACGCCCCATGATCGCGATCGCCGGCGCGCGCAACGCGTCGTCCTTGGGTACCCGCATGGCGCGCGGGTTGGCGCAAGAGCTGGCCAGCCACGGCTATGTCGTCGTTTCGGGGCTGGCGCGCGGCGTCGACGCCGCCGCCCATTCCGCCACACTGGAAACCGGCACCGTTGCCGTGATGGCCGGTGGGGCCGACGTTCTGTATCCTGCGGAAAACGCACAACTTGCCGAAGCGATCACCAAAACGGGTGTCCGCCTGTCCGAGCAACCCTTCGGCATGCCCCCGCAAGCGCGCCACTTCCCGCGCCGCAATCGCATTATCTCGGGCCTGGCGCAGGCCTTGGTGGTGGTCGAGGCGGCGGCGAAATCGGGCAGCCTCATCACCGCCCGCAATGCGCTGGATCAGGGGCGCGAGGTGTTGGCAGTACCGGGACACCCCTTCGACGCCCGCGCGGCGGGGTGCAACATGCTGATCCGCGACGGCGCGCGTCTGGTCCGCAATGCCGAGGATATTCTTGAGGCGCTGCCCCCCGTCGAAACCGCGAAACCCACGCAGCACAGCTTCGACCTCAGCGACGCCCCGGCACCGCGTCAGAAGCGGACGCTGCGGGAAACGGCGAACCTGCACAGCCAGATTTTGCGCCGCCTGGGCCCCTCGCCCATCGCCGAGGATCAGCTGATCCGCGACCTTGGCAGCCCGGCCGCTGCGGTCTCTCCGGTACTGACCGATCTGGAGCTGGATGGCCGCATCCAGCGCCAACCTGGTGGTATGCTGGCGCTGGTGCCTTAAAATTACGCACCAAAGGTGCGACCAAGGCACCCTGCAACGGCGCATTGACAAACACCCTTTCCGACCGACATTTTCCGCCGCCATACGCAGAGGTGCGAGTCGAAAGGAATTTTCATGCCAGTAGTCGTTGTCGAATCCCCGGCCAAAGCCAAGACGATCAACAAGTATCTGGGGTCCGACTACACCGTTCTGGCGTCCTACGGCCACGTCCGCGATCTGCCCGCCAAGGACGGCTCGGTCGATACCGAGCATGATTTCGCGATGGAGTGGGAGGTCGGCGTCGACAGCCGCAAGCACGTCAAGGCCATCGCCGACGCGCTGAAGGACGACAACGCACTGATCCTCGCCACCGACCCTGATCGCGAAGGAGAGGCGATCAGCTGGCACCTCGAAGAGACGCTGCGCAAGCGCCGCGCCATCAAGAAGGACACCGCCGTCAGCCGCGTGGTGTTCAACGCGATCACCAAAACCGCCGTCACCGAGGCGATGAAAAACCCGCGCGACATCGACCAGCCGCTGGTCGACGCCTATCTGGCGCGCCGCGCGCTGGACTATCTGGTGGGCTTCAACCTCAGCCCCGTGCTGTGGCGCAAACTGCCGGGCGCACGCTCGGCCGGGCGGGTGCAATCGGTCTGCCTGCGTCTGATCGTCGAACGCGAGATGGAGATCGAGGCCTTCCGCCCCCGCGAATACTGGTCGGTCAGCGCCCTGCTGGGCACCCCGCGCGGCCAGGAATACGAGGCGCGCCTGACCGTGCTGGCCGGCGACAAGCTGGACAAGTACAGCATCGAGAACCAAACGCAGGCCGAAATGGCGGTACAGGCGATCACCAGCCGCGAGCTGACCGTCAAATCGGTCGAGGCCAAGCCTGCCAGCCGCAACCCTGCGGCACCCTTCATGACCTCGACCCTGCAGCAAGAGGCCAGCCGCAAGTTCGGCATGGGCGCACGGCAGTGCATGAACGCGGCGCAGCGCCTTTATGAGGCTGGCCACATCACCTATATGCGGACCGACGGCATCGACATGGCGCCCGAGGCCGTGATGGCGGCCCGTGACGCGATCAAGGACCGGTTCGGCGCCCAATATGTCCCCGACAGCCCGCGCATGTACAAGAACAAGGCCAAGAACGCGCAGGAAGCCCACGAATGTATCCGCCCGACGGACATGACCAAGGACGCCGCCGCGCTGAAACTGACGGATGCCGATCAGCGTCGCCTCTATGATCTGATCTGGAAACGCACCATCTCGTGCCAGATGGAAGCCGCCCGGCTGGAGCGCACCACCGTCGACATCGCCAGCCGCGATGGCCAGGTCGAGCTGC
The DNA here is from genome assembly GCF_004799325.1 of Thalassobius vesicularis. Taxonomy (GTDB): domain Bacteria; phylum Pseudomonadota; class Alphaproteobacteria; order Rhodobacterales; family Rhodobacteraceae; genus Thalassobius; species Thalassobius vesicularis. The sequence continues at coordinate 176,870 of NZ_SSMD01000006.1, read as the reverse complement.
GCGCCACCGGCCAGGTCGTGCTGTTCGACGGCTTCCTTGCGGTCTACGAAGAAGGCCGCGACGACAGCGTCATGGACGATGACGACAAGCGCCTGCCCCAGATCATGCAGGGCGAAAAGGCCGACAAACGCCAGATAAGCCCTGAACAGCACTTCACCCAGCCCCCGCCCCGTTACACCGAGGCGACGCTGGTCAAGAAGATGGAAGAGCTGGGCATCGGTCGCCCCTCGACCTATGCGTCGGTGATCACCACGATCCAGGACCGCGAATATGTCCGCAAGGACAAGAACCGCCTCTTCCCCGAGGACAAGGGCCGGATCGTGACCGTGTTCCTGATGAACTTCTTCAAACGCTACGTGGAATACGATTTCACCGCCGATCTTGAAGAACAGCTGGACGACGTGTCCGCCGGTGACCGCGATTACAAGGACGTGCTGGCCCGATTCTGGCGCGATTTCTCGGCCGCGATCGGCGAAACCAGCGATCTGCGCATCACCGAAGTGCTGGACGTGCTGGACGAGGCGCTGGCCCCCCAGCTCTACCCGCCGCGCGAGGATGGCTCGGACCCGCGCGTCTGCCCGAAATGCGGCACTGGTAAGCTGCACCTGAAAACCTCGCGGACCGGGGGGTTTGTCGGCTGCGGCAACTACCCCGAATGCACCTACACGCGCCCCATCGCCGGTGAAGGTGCCGATGGTGACGAGCGTGTGCTGGGCGAAGATGCCGGCGACGAGATCTGGCTGAAATCCGGCCGCTTCGGCCCGTATGTCCAGCGCGGCGAACCCACGCCCGAGAACAAGAAACCGCCCCGCGCCTCCCTGCCCAAAGGCTGGAGCAAGGACGACATGGACCTGGAAAAGGCCCTGACCCTGCTGTCCCTGCCGCGCGAAATCGGTGCGCACCCGGACGGCGGCCAGATCACCGCGAATTTCGGCCGCTTCGGCCCCTACCTGATGCACCAGCTGCCCGACGAGGCAAAGCCGGTCTATGCCAACCTCAAGGACCCGAACGACGTGTTCGAGATCGGCATGAACCGCGCCGTCGAACTGCTGGCCGAGAAGCGCGCCAACCCCGGTCGCGGGCGCGGCGGGGCTGCGGCAGCCAAACCGCTCAAGGAACTGGGCGAGCATCCCGATGGCGGCGCAATCTCGATCATGGAGGGGCGCTATGGCCCCTATGTGAAATGGGAAAAGGTCAACGCCACCCTGCCCAAGGACGTCAAACCCGAGGACGCCACGCTGGAACAGGCTCTGGCCCTGATCGCCGAGAAATCGGCGAAAAAGAAGCCCGCCAAGGGCAAGGCCAAGAAGAAATGAGCGGGCGCGGGGATTCCCGCGCTTTCTCGTATTTCTACGTATTGGCCTACGTAGTCTAACCGCGTAGAACCCCTGCTCATGCTGGCGTCGATGACGTTCGGGCAAGCGTGCCCGAGTCGCCGCGCCCATCAGACTGGGTTTGAGGGAGACATCCATGAAGAAAGTCTACGCAAACGCCGCCGAGGCCCTGGACGGGGTCCTGAAGGACGGCATGTTGATCGCCGCGGGGGGCTTTGGCCTGTGCGGTATTCCGGAACTGCTGCTTGAAGCGATCAAGCAGTCGGGCGTGAAGGACCTGACCTTTGCCTCGAACAACGCGGGCGTGGACGATTTCGGCATCGGCATCCTGCTGCAGACCCGTCAGGTGAAGAAAATGATCTCCTCCTACGTGGGTGAGAACGCGGAATTCATGCGCCAGTACCTCTCGGGCGAGCTGGAGCTGGAATTCAACCCCCAAGGCACCCTGGCCGAGCGTATGCGCGCCGGCGGTGCCGGCATCCCCGGTTTCTACACCAAGACCGGTGTGGGCACCGTGATCGCCGAGGGCAAGGAAGTCAAAAACTGGAACGGTCAGGACTACATCCTCGAGGAAGGCATCTTTGCCGACCTGTCGATCGTGAAAGCCTGGAAAGCCGATGAAACCGGCAACCTGATCTTCCGCAAGACCGCGCGCAACTTCAACCACCCCGCCGCCACCTGCGGCAAGATCTGTGTGGTCGAGGTCGAGGAAATCGTGCCGACCGGCTCGCTGGACCCGGATTCGATCCACCTGCCCGGCATCTACGTGCACCGCATCATTCAGGGCCAGCACGAAAAGCGCATCGAACAGCGCACCACCCGCAAGCGTGAGGAGGCTTGATCCATGGCTTGGGACCGCAACCAAATGGCCGCCCGCGCGGCACAGGAACTGCAAGACGGCTGGTATGTGAACCTCGGCATCGGGATTCCGACGCTGGTGTCCAACTACATCCCCAAGGGCGTCAACGTGACCCTGCAGTCGGAAAACGGCATGCTGGGCATGGGCCCCTTCCCCTATGAGGGCGAAGAGGATGCCGACCTGATCAACGCTGGCAAGCAGACCATCACCGAACTGCCCCAGACCGCGTATTTCGACAGCGCCACCTCGTTCGCGATGATCCGCGGCGGCAAGATCGCCATGGCGATCCTGGGCGGCATGGAAGTGTCGGAAACCGGCGATCTGGCGAACTGGATGGTTCCCGGCAAGCTGGTCAAGGGCATGGGCGGCGCGATGGACCTGGTGGCCGGCGTTGGCCGCGTCGTCGTCGTGATGGATCACACCTCCAAGCACGGCGATTCCAAGGTTCTGAAGGAATGCACCCTGCCGCTGACCGGTCGCTCGGTCGTTGACCGCATCATCACCAACCTGGGCGTGCTGGACGTCGTCGAGGGTGGCCTGAAGATCGTGGAATGCGCCGATGGCGTGACCGAGGCCGAGCTGCGCGCCGCTACCGAAGCAACCATCGTCGGCTAAGGCCCACCCTTAGCGACGATGTAAAAGCCCGGCCAATTTTGGTCGGGCTTTTTTCATGTCAGCTGCCAAGGTTGAACACGCACCCGTCCGAGACCAGCTGCGGCGGCGTCCGGCACAGCCCCCGCGCCGCGGCGAAGGCGGCCAGCACCTTGGGCACATAGGCCCGCGTTTCGGCAAAGGGCGGCACCCCGCCGTGCGATTTCACCGCGTTTTCGCCCGCGTTATAGGCCGCCAGGGCCAGAATCGGATCGCCCCCAAACTCTTTCAGCAGCCAATCCAGATAGGCCACACCGCCCTTGATGTTCTGCCCGGCGTCAAGCGCATCGGTGACGCCGAACCGTTCAGCCGTGGCCGGGATCAACTGCATCAGGCCCTGCGCCCCGGCCGAGCTGACGGCATCCTTGCGCCCGCCCGACTCGACCGCGATCACCGCCAGCACCAGCGCCGGGGACACGCCCGTTCCCACCGTATTCAGCAACAGATCGGCATTGCGGTCTTTCGCGATGGCCAGCAGCGTCTGCAACCGTGGCGCGTCGATCCCGGCCCCGCCCGGCGGATTGGCCAGCCGCACCAGCGCCGGTTCCAGACGCCCGGGCCCGCTGGCCGCCAACTCGGGCGAGACCTGTTCCCAGAACCAGTCATAGGCCATCGGCACAGGCGCGACGCTGGCCGCCGTCGGGGTAACCTTGGGCGCAGGCTCGACCACAGCGGCCGGTCGTTGCGCGGCGAAATCCTGGGGCGAGATCTGCACGGTGATCTTCTTGGCGCCGCTCGAGGGCGGTTTGATCCGCTTGAACGTGAAATCCGTGAACGGCGGCGGGGACTCGGCCACAGCCGCCCCGGCCAGAAATACCACCAGAAATGCGCCCAATCGCCCGGATTTCACGAAGATGCCTGCTCTGTTTGTTTTTTCTAGTGTCTCAAAAAACAGGGCTTACGGCCAGCACAACTATGACGAACGTACGAAATCAGGTTGTTTTCGCCACATTCGCCCCCCAACACCCAACGGCGGCAGGGCTATATCACTTTTATATCTTTTATTTTCATTGGCTTAGTTGGAATTTTTCACTTTCCCTCAATTTCTATTTTTTTGCTGGAATCGCGCCAAACTCTCGCCCCAATCGGGTGGCTTATTATGACCATGCCACGACGGAACGGGTCAGAGAGAGACAGCCCGAAGTCGCCGGGGTGGGACACAGAGCAACCTACATTCAAAGGAATGAAACCATGATCAAGTTCATCAACAACTTCCGCAAAGACGAAAACGGTGCCGTGACTGTTGACTGGGTCGTGCTGACCGCAGCCGTCGTTGGCCTGGGCGTTGCAGCCTTCACCGCAGTGGAAACCTCGACCTCGGGCCTGACCACCGAGATGACCACCGCCCTGAACTCGGCTGACGCATCGACCACGATCGGTTCGTAATCCAGCCAGGCGCCGGGGCCGTCCTAGCGGCCTCGGACCAGGACATACGAAGAGCCGCGCGCATCCTGCCGCGGCTCTTTTGTTTTTTGGCATTTCGCAGCAGCTGACCCCGCATTGGGCCCTGCTCTGACCACGTCAAAAAGTTTCTTCGTTTTCTCTGAAAAACGCACCAAGCCGACCACATTTGCGCCCCGATTCACCCGCAGATTGTGATGGAACCGCAAGTTCGAGGCGCAAAGAAAGCTGCGCCAGCGGTGAGTGTAACGATTGTAACTTTAACGAGGACCGAACCATGATGAAATTCATCAATAAATTCCGCAAAGACGAAAACGGCGCTGTCACCATCGATTGGGTCGTGCTGACCGCAACCGTGGTGGGCATCAGCGTTGCCGGTGCCGCAGCCATCGAGACCTCGACCTCGGGCCTGACCACGGAAACCGCCAGCGCGCTGGATTCTGTTGACGCCACCTCGACGATCAACAGCTAAGCCATCCTTGCACACGCTTTCCTGGGGCCGCTCGATACCGAGCGGCCTTTTTTCTTTTGCGCGGCCGTTTTCGGGCCTGGGCCACAAATAAGATCCAAGCCGCAAATAAGATTAAGAAATTCTTCAGAAATGTACCATTCGCGCCCAACTCTCGCCCGAATCCGGTGGCTTATTAAGGTCATACCAAGACGGCGGCGGGCCAAGGAGAGATGGCAACGCAAACCGCCGCCGAGGTTGGAAAAAGACTGAAACTCAAATCTTCTGAAGGGACTAAAACCATGATCAAGTTCATCAACAACTTCCGCAAAGACGAAAACGGTGCCGTGACTGTTGACTGGGTCGTGCTGACCGCAGCCGTCGTTGGCCTGGGCGTTGCAGCCTTCACCGCAGTGGAAACCTCGACCTCGGGCCTGACCACCGAGATGACCACCGCCCTGAACTCGGCTGACGCATCGACCACGATCGGTTCGTAATCCAGCCAGGCGCCGGGGCCGCCCTAGCGGCCTCGGACCAGGACATACAAAAGAGCCGCGCGCATCCCGCCGCGGCTCTTTTTGCAAGTGCGAGAACTCCGTCGGATTGTCTTTAACGGATGAAGTTTCGCCACAATTGGGTCCGCCTTTCGACACGGAGCAGGGATATTTTGCCTGCCGGTCATGCACCGCAGACCCCGATGACCAGTACCGAGTTTGCTTCAGCGAAAGGCACCGAGATGAAAAAACTGAAACAGAGCTTCCGCAAGGACGAAGAAGGCGCCGTCACCATTGATTGGGTCGTCATCACCGCTGGCATCATCGGGCTGGTGATTGCGATCATTCCCCTGGTCGAGGCCCCCGTCGGCACCGTGACCGGCCGCACCCAGACCGCACTGGATTCGGCAGACGCCACCACGACGCTGGGCAGCTGATTGGCGAAAGCGGCACGGAAAAGAACCTGAATTTCCTCGAAATGGTTCTGATCCTGCCCAACTCCAGCCAGAATTCACCGGCAAATTACACTCATACCGCAGCGACAGGGCAAGTGAGAGAGGCCCGCAACGGCGAGGCGGTTCAACATTCAAACGAAGGGACCTACACCATGATCAAGTTCATCAAAAACTTCCGCAAAGACGAAAACGGCGCCGTGACTGTTGACTGGGTCGTTCTGACCGCAGCCGTCGTTGGCCTGGGCGTTGCAGCCTTCACCGCAGTGGAAACCTCGACCTCGGGCCTGACCACCGAGATGACCACCGCCCTGAACTCGGCTGACGCATCGACCACGATCGGTTCGTAATCCAGCCAGGCGCCGGGGCCGCCCTAGCGGCCTCGGACCAGGACATACGAAGAGCCGCGCGCATCCTGCCGCGGCTCTTTTGTTTCCAGAACGTCGCCAAACCGCCCCTGCCGGGGCATTTTTCCGCCACATTCAACTGTTAGCACTTCAGACTGAGCAAGCAGGCATTGTGACTTGCGGGCAGATACGAAAGGAAACGACATGCGTGCAGTTTTCGGACTTGTGCTGATCGCCGGCCTGGCCCTTGCGGGCTTTGCCGTCTACATGGCCAAAAATTACATTTCGGGCTACCAGACCGAGCTGGCCCGGGCCAACGCCGCCAAGGAACAGATCGTCCAGACCGTGGATGTGATCGTCGCCAAGAAAGCACTGAAATACGGTGAAGTGCTGAAACCCGAAGACGTTCGCATGATCAAATGGCCCGAGAAATTCCTGCCCGAGGGCGTGTTCCAGACCGCCGACTCGCTGTTTCCGGACCCCAAGAACCCCGACCTGCGCCGCGTTGTGCTGCGTGCAATGGAACCGAACGAGCCCGTCCTGGCCATCAAGGTCACCGAGCCGGGCGAAGATGCCGGCCTGACCTCGCGGCTGAAGCGCGGCATGCGCGCCTTCACGATCAAGGTCGACGTGGCCACCGGCGTGTCGGGCTTCCTGCGTCCGGGTGATGTGGTCGATGTCTACTGGACCGGTGAAATCCCCGGCGCCACCGTGAACTCGCGCCGCGAAGTGACCAAGCTGATCCAGCCGAACATCCAGCTGATCGCGGTCGACCAGACGGCAAACGGCGACACCGCCGAGGCCTCGATTGCCCGCACCGTGACCGTCACCGCCAATTCGCAACAGGTCGCTGCGCTGGCTCAGGCCAGCTCCACCGGTCGTCTGTCGCTGGCCCTTGTCGGCGCCGAGGATGACAGCGTCGCGCAAGCCGTCGAAGTCGACATGCGCAGCCTGCTGGGCATCGAAGACAAGGCCCCGATCATCGAAGAGCAGGTCGCAGAGCAGAAACAGGTCTGCACGATCCGCACCCGCCGCGGCTCGGACGTGGTGCAGATCCCGATCCCCTGCACCAACTGATCTGCCTTGGCACGCAAGCCTTTATCCCGACGGGGCGGCCGAACGATCGGTCGCCCCGTTGTATTTTCGCAGCAGACCGGGGGCCACATGGGGCGATTCGACCTCAGGTTCAGTCCAGAACCTATTGATTCTTGCAAAGTTTCGCTTTTTCGCTCATGGTGGCACAAACGAGCGGGCACAAAGACCCGTAACCGAGGCGTGATCGAAGAGGCAGGTCACATGAAAATCGTAAGCGTTTTCCAAGCAGCCGCAATCGGGCTGTCCATGGCTTTTGCCGCAACCTCCCTGAGCACACCCGCCCAGGCCGAGAGCCTGCGCGTCGTCAAACGCGGCACCTCGACCTCGCTGCAGGTTCCCATGAACCGGGCCATTGTCGTCGAAAGTGATGCCCCCTTTGCCGAGCTTTCGATCGCGAACCCCGCGATTGCCGACATCTCCTCTTTGTCCGACCGCACGATCTATGTTCTGGGCAAATCGCCGGGGATCACCACCCTGACCATTCTGGACGCCGCTGGCAAGCTGATGACCAACGTCGATGTGGTCGTCGCCGCCGACATCACCGAATTCAAGGAACGCCTGCGCCAGATCCTGCCCGGCGAAAAGATCGAAGTCCGCACCGCCAATGACGGCATCGTGCTGTCCGGCACCGTGTCGTCGGCCTCGCGCCTGCAACGCGCACTGGATCTGGCCGAACGCTACGCCCCGCAGCGCGTCTCCAACCTGATGAGCGTCGGCGGCGTGCAGCAAGTCATGCTGAAAGTCCGCTTCGCCGAGATGGAGCGCAACGTCTCCAAGTCGCTCAGCACCTCGCTGGCGCTGGACGGCGGCATTCTGGGCGGCAACGCCACCGTTTCGGGCGGCACCAACACCAACAACAACTCGGGCTCGCAGGGCAATTCGTTGTCCGGCACGATCCCCGCCACCTCGACGGCGAACGGCGCGATGCTGTTCGGCTTCTCGGCTGGTTCGGTCGAGGTCGGCCTGCTGCTGGAAGCCCTTGAATCCAAAGGCGTCGTGCGCAGCCTGGCCGAGCCGAACCTGACCGCCCTGTCGGGACAAGAGGCGAAGTTCCTCGCCGGTGGCGAATACCCCGTGCCGGTCAGCCAGGATAACGGCTCGATCACCGTGGAATACAAGCCGTTCGGGGTTGAGCTGAACTTCATCCCGCGCGTCGTCGATGGCGATCTGATCAACCTGGAGCTTGAGGCCGCCGTGTCGTCGATCGACCCCACCAACGGCTTCACCTCGAACGCCTTCACCGTGGACGCCTTCCGTCGCCGCGAAACCTCGACCACCGTAGAACTGCGCGATGGCGAAAGCTTTGCCGTCGCCGGTCTGTTGCAGGACGACTTTGTTGACACCAACGGGCAGGTTCCGTGGCTGGGCGACATCCCGATCCTGGGCACCCTGTTCCGCAGCGCGCAATACCAGCGCTCGCAGTCCGAGCTGGTCATCATCATCACGGCGCACCTGGTCACCCCCACCCGCGGCGAGGCTTTGGCCCTGCCCACCGACCGCATCACCCCGCCGTCGGAAAAAGACCTGTTCCTGAACGGCAAGGTCGCCCGCGACAACAGCCGCAAGCTGAAGGGCGCTGCAGGCGAAGTGGCGCGTCAGGATTTCAGCGGCTCTTATGGCTACGTGATGGATTGATGGAAATGCAGAAATCTCCGGTTCTCTCTGTTCTTCTGATTGGTAGCCTGCTGGCCGTTTCGGGCTGCGCCGGGACCAAGTCCTACTCCTCGTTCACCCGCGAAGCCGGGGCCCTGATCGGGGGCGGCGATTTCGGCAACTCGACCATGAACAACACCATGATCATGAGTGGCGAAAAGAACTATGTCATTGATCTGGCACGTCGTTTTGACGCCGATGTTGGCTCGACCGTGAATTTCGAATTCAATTCGTCCCTGCTGGACGAAACCGCCCGCATTGCCCTGCGCAAACAGGCCGACTGGATTCGCCAGTTCCCCGAGGTGCGGTTCCGCGTCTACGGCCACACCGATGCGGTCGGCTCGAACGCGTATAACAAATCGCTGGGGATGCGCCGCGCGCAGGCCGTCGTCGCCTATCTGTCCTCGCAGGGGATCAGCCGGTCCCGTCTGGAAGCGGTCGTTTCCTACGGCGAAACGCAGCCGCTGATCGTGACCGAAGGCCGCGAGCGTCAGAACCGCCGCACCGTGACCGAAGTCAGCGGCTTCATCCAGAAGCATCCCTCGATCATGGACGGCAAATACGCCGAGGTCGTGTACCGCGAATATCTGGCCAGCGCCCGCCCGGCGACGACCCTGTCGACCATCACGGGCTCGGATTTCCAGACTACGCAGTAACCTGAACAATCCCGGCGCTTCGCCGGGATCGTCACAAGAATCCCAACAATTACGATCTTTTGGCCCTATTTCCGCCAAAGTTGACGACGATCTTGGCTGCAATGGGATTGGTGCGTTCCGCGTGGCGGAGCACAGCAAGCACAGTTGGGGCAGTCTTGGAAACAAACATACCGGCCGCCCGCTGTGCCTTGCGAACCTGAAAAGGAAGACGAGGCAATGACGAGTGAAGCCAATCTGCAACCCGAGGCAAGCCCCTTGCTGGCTTGTACCATCAGTCGGGACGTGCAGAATTTCGACTTGTTGATTGAAGACATGGAGACGCTCTTGGGCGAGGCCTGGGGCGATCTTGGTTTTTCCGACGCGCTGCCGTTTTTCCAGCAACCCGACGCCGAATCCCTGGAATTCGTGGCGATGGCCGTCGATTCCGAGGACGAAGACAACCTGATCCTGCTGGGCGAGATCATCAGCCAGGCCAAGGCGCGTGGCATCAAGGTGATCCTGATCGCCGATGACGTCAGCCCCGCCGCGCTGCACCAACTGCTGCGCCAGGGTGCCGACGAATTCGTCCCCTACCCTCTGCCGGAAAACGAGTTGATGGCCGCGGTCGAACGCATCCGCACACCCGAGCCCGAGATCCAGTACCACCCCGAACCCGCGCCCCGCGCCGCCAACAAGTCCACGCATAACCGCGAGGGCGTGCTGATGGCCGTGCACGGTCTGGCCGGCGGCACCGGGGCCACCACGCTGGCCGTCAACCTGGGCTGGGAACTGGTCGTAGCCGCGAAAAAGGGCGAAACGCCGCCCCGCGTCTGCCTGATCGACCTGGATTTCCAGTTCGGCTCGGTCTCGACCTATTTCGACCTGCCGCGCCGCGACGCCGTGTTCGAGATGCTCTCGGACACCGAGTCGATGGATGACGACGTGTTCATGCAGGCGCTCATGAGCTTCGAGGACAAGCTGCACGTCCTGACCGCCCCCGCCGACATCATCCCGTTGGACCTGCTGGGCAGCGAAGAGGTGATGCGCGTGATCGAGATGGCCCGCAAGCATTTCGATTACGTCATCGTCGACATGCCCAAAACCATCGTGCAATGGACCGAGGCGATCCTCAGCAACGCGCATATCTACCTGGCCACGATCGAGCTGGACATGCGTTCGGCCCAGAACGCGCTTCGTCTGAAGCGCGCGCTTCAGGCCGAAGCCCTGCCCTTTGACAAGATCCGCTTCGTACTGAACCGCAGCCCGAAATTCACCGACCTGAACGGCAAGTCGCGCGTCAAGCGGCTGGCCGAAAGCCTGGGCATCGCGATCGAACTGCAGATGCCGGACGGCGGCAAACAGGTCACGCAGGCGGGCGATCACGGCCTGCCGCTGGCGCAAAGCGCGCCGAAAAACCCGCTTCGCAAGGAAATCGCCAAGCTCGCCGGCACGCTTCATGACCTGGGGCAGCAGGTCGCCGAGGCCAGCTGAGACAAAGGGGTAGATACAGATGTTTTCGCGTTACAAGAAACCCGCAGGCAAGGCCGCCCCTCTGGCTTCGGTCAAATCGGCCCCCGAGATGCCGAAAACCGCCCCCGTTGGCGACACCGCGCCCAAACCCGTGGTCATCCGCAAGCCGATGCCCAAGGTCGCCGCACAGGCCCCTGCCGTGGACAAGGAACGCAAGCGCAAGGAACGCCTGTCCGAGATCAAGCTGGAACTGCACCGCGCGCTGCTGGACAACCTGAACCTGGCCGCGCTGGAAACCGCGACCGAGGCCGAGCTGCGTTCGGAAATCAGCTCGATCTCGACCGAGATCCTCGAGGAAAAGGGCATCGTGCTGAACCGCGAGGATCGCACCACCCTGAACCAGGAACTCTATGACGAAGTCACCGGCCTTGGCCCGCTGGAAACGCTGCTCAAGGACGACTCGGTCAACGATATTCTGGTCAACGGCCCCCAGCGCATCTTTGTGGAACGCGCAGGCAAGCTGCAGCTGACCGACATCACCTTCAAGGACGAAAAGCACCTGCTGCGGATCATCGACAAGATCGTGTCGGCCGTGGGTCGCCGCGTCGATGAATCCAACCCCTATGTTGACGCCCGTCTGGCCGATGGTTCGCGTTTCAACGCGATGGTGCCCCCCATCGCGGTGGATGGCTCGCTGGTGTCGATCCGTAAGTTCAAAAAGGAAAAGCTGGGCGTCGATGACCTGGTGCGCTTTGGCGCGTTTTCCGAGGAAATGGCCGCCTACCTGCAAGCCGCCGTCGCCACCCGCCTGAACGTGATCGTCTCGGGCGGTACGGGTTCGGGTAAAACCACCACGCTGAACGCGCTCAGCTCGTTCATCGACAACTCCGAACGTATCCTGACGATCGAGGATACGGCGGAACTTCAGCTGCAACAGGTCCACGTGGGCCGCATGGAATCCCGCCCCCCGAACGTCGAGGGCAAAGGCGCCGTCACCCAGCGTGACTGTCTGCGCAACGCCCTGCGTATGCGTCCTGACCGCATTATCGTCGGCGAAACCCGCGGCGAGGAAGTGATCGACATGCTGCAGGCCATGAATACCGGCCACGACGGGTCGATGACCACGATCCACGCCAACTCGGCGCGCGATGGTGTGTCGCGTCTGGAAAACATGATCGCGATGGCCGGGATCGAAATGCCGATCAAGGCAGTGCGCAGCCAGATCTCCTCGGCTGTGAACCTGATCGTGCAGGCCAGCCGTCTGCAGGATGGTTCGCGCCGGATGACCTCGATCACCGAGATCACCGGGATGGAGGGCGACGTGATCTCGATGCAAGAGGTCTTCCGCTTCCAGCGCGTCGGCCTGACCCCTGAAAACAAGATCATCGGCCATTTCACGGCCACCGGCGTGCGCTCTCACTTCTCGGAACGCTTCCGTCTGTGGGGCTATGACCTGCCCGCCTCGATCTTCGAACCCCACGCTGCGGAGTAATCGCCATGGCCATCAGCATGGAACCCCTTATTTACGGTCTAATCTTCGTCGGCGTCCTGGTGCTGGTCGAAGGCGTCTACCTGACCGTGTTCGGCCGCTCGATCAGCCTCAACAGCCGCGTCAATCGCCGGCTGGAGATGCTGGAAAAAGGCTCCAACCGCTCTGAAGTGATGGAGACCCTCCGCAAGGAGATGACCCAGCACATGAAGTCGCGCTCGATCCCGATCTACGCCATTCTGGCGGACCGGGCGCAGAAGGCCGCGATCGCGTTCTCGCCGACCCAGCTGATGATGATGATGGCGCTGCTGACCGTCGTCGCCTTCATCGGCCTGACCGTGGGCACCGACACCTCGGCCGCCGTGCGTGGCTTTGTATCGGTCGCGATGGGCGTCGGCGGCATCTATTTCTGGGTGAACTCGAAGGCCAAGAAACGCATGGGCATGATCGAGGAACAGCTGCCCGACGCCGTCGAACTGATGGTGCGTTCCTTGCGCGTCGGTCACCCGTTCAGCTCGGCCATCCAGATCGTCGCCAAAGAGGTCGCCGACCCCCTGGCCACCGAATTCGGCATGATCGCGGACGAGGCGCAATATGGCCGCGACGTCGGCGAGGCGCTGAAAGACATGGCCGAACGTCTGGACATGCAGGACATGCGCTTTCTGGCCGTCGCCGTGACGATCCAGCAGCAATCGGGCGGCAACCTGGCCGAGATCCTGGCCGGTCTGGCCAAGGTGATCCGCGCCCGTTTCCGCCTGTTCCGCCGCGTGAAAGCCATCACCGCCGAGGCCCAATGGTCCGGCAACTTCCTGTCGGCCTTCCCGGTGCTGGCGCTGATCGCCATCAACGTGATGGACCCGCATTACTACGACAACGTCCTGGATCACTACCTGTTCGTGCCCGCCTGTATCGCGGTGGGCATGTTCCTGGGTGCGAACCTGATCATCATGCGCATGCTTGTGAACATCAAGGTCTGAGGAGGCAGCAATGGATATCTTCACTTCGATCCTTGGCCCGGAACTGGGCGCCATCGCGCCCCTGCTGCTGGTCGGTTTCCTGGCGCTGGCGCTGATCGTCGTCGCGGCCTTCATCTTCCTGAACCAAAAGGCCGACCCGCTTGAAAAGCTGAACAAAGAGGCCAGCCCCGAAAAGCTGACCAAGAAGGTCGCCAAGGGCGGCGGCCTGCGCACGGCCAAGTCGAACGACAAGCTGGAGAAGTACTCGACCTTCCTCGAACCCCAGAACGAGAAGGAATATTCGGCCGTCCGTCAAAAGCTGCTGCAGGCGGGCTATCGCTCCAAGGACTCGGTGCGCTTTTACCACTTCGCGCAATTCGCGCTGGGTCTGATCGGCCTGATCATCGGCGTTGCCTATTTCATGCTGGTGCTGTCGGGCAAGGAACCGACGACCCAGCAGACCATGATGTGGATCCTCGGCCCCGGCTGCGGTGGCTACATGCTGCCCAAATACTGGGTCACCAAGCGCCAGCAAAAGCGGCAAGAGGAAATCACCCAAGGCTTCCCTGACGCGCTGGACATGATGCTGGTCTGCGTCGAGGCCGGCCAGTCGCTGGACCAGTCGATCATCCGCGTCAGCAAGGAAATCCGCTCGTCCTTCCCCGCGCTGGCCGATGAATTCGAGATCGTCAGCCACCAGATCAAGGCCGGTAAGGACAAACCCACCGTTCTGGCCGACATGGGCGAACGCTGCGGCGTGGCCGACGTGTCGTCCTTCGTGACGGTGCTGGTGCAATCGGCCACTTTCGGTACCTCGATCGCCGAGGCCCTGCGCGTCTACGCCGGCGAGATGCGGGACAAACGCGTGATGCGCGCCGAAGAGGCCGCAAACAAGTTGCCCACGAAGATGACCCTTGCCACAATGGCCCTGACCGTGCCGCCGCTGCTGATCATTCTGGTTGCGCCTTCGGCCATCGGCATTCTGGAACTGGGCAAGTGAGCAGATAAATGACCATCGCCAAGGCAGGGCTGACCCTGCTGACAGCCACCGCTCTGGCCGCCTGTACCGCAGGCGGCCTTGGCGCATCCAGGGACGGCATGACCGCGCCCGGTCTGGACACCGGCGAACGCGCCGAGGACGGGCTGGTCGTCGCCCAGCGTCTGATGGATGCCGGAGAGTACGAATTGGCGCTGAAAGCGTACAATCGCGCCGCTCTGGCCAACGGCCTGACCGTGGACGTGCTGGCCGGAATGGGCACCGCAAACCTTGGCCTGGGCCGTCTGGGGCAGGCAGAAACCCTTTTGCGACGGGCAGTTGCGACCGATCAGGCCATCCCCGAAGTGTGGAACAACCTGGGCGTGGTGTTGATCGAACGCGGCAAGACCGCCGAAGCCGTGCAAATCCTGCGCACCGCCTACGCGCTGGACAACGGCGAAAGTGATTCAATTCGGGATAATTTGCGCTTGGCACTCGCAAAATCTGAAAATACAGCTTATGATGCTGAGGAAGAACAAGATTATAAATTGGTACGGCGCGGTAGCAGCGACTATCTGATCCGCCAGATACCATGATCGGGCAAGAGCAGTAAAAGGACGCAAACAATGCGCCACCCTCTCATCCTAACCCTGTGCCTGGCCGGGACGGTCGGGTTGTCCGCATGCGATAAGATGCGTGGCCAGAACGAGGTTGATCGCGCGCTCAGCGCCGTCAACGCGGTGGATGAAAACAATCTTTCGGACATCATGCTGACGGTGGCCGACCCGAACGAGGCGGTGACCTACTTCACCCGCTCGGTCAAGGACAACCCCGACCGCATCGACCTGCAACGCGGTCTGGCGACCTCGCTGATCCGCGCCAACCGCACCACCGAGGCGGTCCCAGTCTGGAAAAAGGTCGTCGAACACCCCGAAGCCACCAATGACGACCGCGTTGATCTGGCCGATGCCCTGATCCGCACCGGCGCCTGGGCCGAGGCCGACAAGGTGCTGGACTCGGTCCCGCCCACCTTCGAGACGTTCAAACGCTACCGGCTGGAGGCGATGGTCGCGGACTCGAACCAGGAATGGAAAAAGGCCGACAGCTTCTACGAGGTCGCCGTGGGCCTGACGACGCGCCCCGCGGGCGTGCTGAACAACTGGGGCTACTCGAAACTGACGCGCGGCGATTTCGCCGAGGCCGAGCGCCTGTTCAGTGACTCGATCCGCAACGACGACAAGCTGTTCACCGCGAAAAACAACTTGGTCCTGGCGCGCGGCGCACAGCGCAACTACACCCTGCCGGTCATTCCGATGACCCAGGTCGAACGCGCGCAACTGCTGCACACGCTGGGCCTGAGCGCGGTCAAGCAGGGCGACGTCACCACCGGCAAGGGCCTGCTGCGCGAGGCAATCGACACCCATCCGCAGCATTTCGAGGCCGCCGTCCGCAGCCTGCGCGCGCTCGAAGCCAACGCCACCAACTAAGTCGTGGGTAGCGTGTTTTCTCAACTGTCTCTGGCGATCCCGCACGGGGCGGCGCTGCCGTTGTTCATGCTGTCGCTGCCGATCTGCGTCTGGGTCGCCTGGTCGGACATGCGCGCCATGCGTATTCCCAACATGTCGGTTGCGCTTCTGGCCCTGCTGTTCGTGCTGGTTGCTCCGTTCACGATGCCGCTGGAAACCGTGGGCTGGCAGCTGCTGCATCTGGTGGTGATCCTGCTGTTGGGGATCGTGATGAACGCCGCCGGTTTGGTCGGTGCGGGCGACGCGAAATTCGCCGCCGCCGCCGCGCCCTACATCGCCTTTGGCGACCTGCGCTTCCTGATCGCGCTGTTCGCCGCTTGCCTGCTGGCCGGTTACGCCACGCACCGCATCGCCAAGTTCACGCCCCTGCGCCGCATGGCCCCCGAGTGGGAAAGCTGGACCCGCAAGCGCGATTTCCCGATGGGCCTGCCGCTGGCCTCGACCCTGTCGATCTACCTGCTGCTGGGCGCGCTGTACGGCGCCTGATCCCGGCGAAATTTCCACGGGCTGACCATCTTTTCGCCAACTTGTTGCGGCAGTGTCGGGCAAACGCGCCCCGGTTCGGGGCCAAACCCGTGTGAATCAGGACGACAGACGCCATGAACATGCAGCCTCAGGCCACCAGCCGGGTCACGCCCCCTCCGCCGCCCTCCTCTATCGAAGACATGCGACTGCCGCTGCCGATGATGCGCGACATCCTGTTGAAGACGATGTTCCGCAAGAACGTCTCGATGGTCTCTGAGGTATCCGAGGCGATCTGCCTGCCGCGCCAAGTCACGCAAGAGCTGATCGACATGGCCCGCGACCAGCGCCTGCTGGAGGCGACCGGCACCCTGAACGCCAACAACGGCAACGAGATGGGCTATCAGCTGACCGACGCCGGCAAGGCCCGCGCGCTGGATGCGCTGTCGCAGTCGGAATATTTCGGCGCGATGCCGGTGCCGCTGGCCGTCTACCGCGAACAGGTCAAACGCCAGTCGATCCGCAACATCATGATCAGCCGTCAGCAACTGACCGACGCGATGGGCCATCTGGTGCTGCCGCCCGATCTGCTGTCCAATCTGGGGCCCGCCGTCAGCTCGGGCCGCTCGATACTGATGTATGGCCCGCCGGGCAACGGGAAATCCTCGATCTCGAACGGCATCCGCGACGCGATGGGCGACAAGATCTACATCCCGCGTGCCGTCGAATATTCCGGGCAGGTGATCACCGTCTACGACCCGATCGTGCATTCCAAGGCCGAGGTCGAGATCGACGATCCCAACTCTCTGCGCCGTCGCCGCACCTTTGACACCCGTTACGTGCGCTGCGACCGCCCCACCGTGATTACCGGCGGCGAGCTGACGCTGGACATGCTGGATCTGGTCTACAACCCGACCGCGCGCACTTATCAGGCGCCGCTGCAGTTCAAATCCTCGGGCGGCATCTTTATCGTCGACGACCTTGGCCGCCAGTCCGAGCCGCCGCAAAAGCTGGTCAACCGCTGGATCGTTCCGCTGGAAGAGGGCAAGGACATCCTGGCCCTGCAATCGGGCGAAAAGTTCGAGGTGCCGTTCGACACGCTGGTGATCTTCTCGACCAACTACCACCCGAATGAAATCTTCGACCAGGCCGCGCTGCGCCGGATCTTCTTCAAGATCAAGATCGACGGGCCGAGCCAGGAAAACTTCCTGAAGATCTTTGCGCTGGTCGCCCGGAAAAAAGAGATGCCGCTGGACGAAAGCGCGCTGATCCACCTGCTCCAGAACAAGTACCCGACGATCAACAACGTCTACGCCAACTATCAGCCGGTCTTCCTGATTGATCAGATGATCGCCATCTGCGAGTTTGAGGGCATTCCCTACCAGATGTCACCGGAGCTGATAGACCGCGCATGGGCCAACATGTTCGTGAAGGACGAGAAGATCGTGAAGTAATCGGCGTCGCCGGCTGTGGCCGGATGGGCGCGCCCATGCTGGCCGCCCTCGACGCCGCCGGGTTCGACGCGCGCGGGTTCGACGTGCGCCCGGTGCCCGAGCTTGGCTCGCTAATGCGCGATGCCGAGGGGTTCGCCGACGGGCTGACCACGCTGATCACCGTGGTGCGCGACATCGCCCAGACGGATGACGTGCTCTTTGGCGCCCAAGGCTTTGCCGCCTGCCCCAGCCTGCGGCGGGTCATCGTCTCGTCCACCCTGTCGCCTAAATACGTCCGCGCGCTGCGGGATCGTGTCCCCGCGCATATCACCCTGATCGACGCGCCCATGTCCGGCGCCGCCATCGCCGCGCAGGAACGCCGCCTGTCCTTCATGCTGGGCGGGGCCGAGGCCGATCTGGACGCCGCCCAGCCGCTGTTCGACGCGATGGGCAAGCATTTCCACCGCATGGGCCCTTATGGCAACGGGATGCAGGCCAAGGTTCTGAACAACATACTGGCCGCCGCCAACACCGCGCTGACCCGGATGGTGCTGGACTGGGCCGACGACGCCGGTCTGGACGAAACCCGCCTTCTGGCGCTGATGCACACCTCTTCAGGACAGAACTGGTTCGCCTCGAACTTCGACGCGATCGAGTTTTCGCGCGACGGGCTGGCCCCCGACAACACCATCGCGATCCTGATCAAGGACGTCGAAAGCGCGCTGGATGCCGCGCCCGAGGGGGCCGACATCTCGGCCCCCCGCGCGATCCAGGCCCTGCTGCGAGTCATGACCCCACGCGTCACAGGGTGAACGCGCGGCGCGAAATCATTGACGCCCCCCATGACATGTCATGAATACAATTCATGCCAAGGCCAATTCAAAATTGATCTGGGTCATGTATTATCCTCCCCATCCGGTCCGGTCGCACCAGAGGAGACTGACCACGGGCACCCCTCGCCCAGCCGGATGACAGGCCCCACGCCTTGACAGCACAGCCCCAGATCAGACCGGACCCACAGGCCCGGCCCTGGCGGAGCCATGCCCAAAGGACGGCCTCAACGCAGTTGCCTAAGGGAGGTCCCCATGAACCTGAAACACGTCTTTACCGCAGCCACCATCAGCGCCGCCATCGCGCTGCCCGCCGCTGCCGATGAAATCCGCGCCACCTCGTCCTTCGGGCCCAGCCACGTGCTGGCCACCGCTGGCTACCCCGCGCTGTTCAAAAAGCTCGAGGAATTCACCGCTGGTCGCTGGACCGGTTACGACACCCCGTCGGGCCTGCTGGCCCCGAACGAGATGAACACCGGCCTGCGCGACGGCATTTCCGATCTCGGCCCGATCATCCTGCCCTATTTCGCCGCCGATTACCCCGAATCCGGCATCGTGGGCGAGCTGTCGATCCTGGGCACCGACAACCGCGCGATCTCGTCGGCGGTGACCGAATACATCGCGACCTGCGCCGAGTGCCAGGCAGAATTCGCCCGCGCCGGCCACGTCTTCCTGGGCTCGGACGCCACCACCAACTACGAGTTCCTGTCCTCCAAGCCGATCCGCACCCTGGACGACATGAAGGGCGTGCGCATCCGTACCGCTGGCTCGGTTTTCACCCGTTTCGTGGAATCGCTGGGTGCCGAACCCGTGCAGATGCCCTCGTCGGAACTGTTCGAAGGCCTGTCCTCGGGCGTCATCAACGCGACCTATTCCTCGGTTGCCGACCTGAAGAACGCGCAACTGTATGACGTCGTGAAATACGTCACCATGATCGACCAGGGCGTGTTCAACGCCGCCGCGATGACCAACGCCTCGTCGATGCTGTGGGGCCGCATGTCCGCCGAAGACCGCGCCGCACTGGCCCATGCCTCGCAATATGCGCAGACCATCGGCGTGCAAAGCTGGATCGACACCACCGATGAGGCCCGCAAAACCGGCGAAGAAAAAGGCGTTGAGTTCATCACCCCCGACGAGGGTCTTAAAGCCAAGGCCGCCGAGTTCCGCGAAGCACACCTGGCCGGTGCCGCAGCCACCCTCGAAAGCCGTGGCGTGAAAGACGCCGCCGCCAAGATCGAGCGCTACAAGGCCCTGCTGGCCAAGTGGGAAGGCCTGGTTCAGAACGTCCACACCTCGGACGAACTGGCCGAGCTGCGCTTTGCCGAGATCTGGTCGAAGGTCGACTTCAACACCTACGGTCAATAAACAGACATGGGTTTCGCGGATCGCTTCATCGCGTCCACGACGAAATGGGTCGGAAGCGCCATCCTTATCCTGATGGCGCTTCAGATCGTGATCGACGTGGCGATGCGAAACCTCGTGGGGGCCGGGTTCCCGGCCACCGCCGAGGTCGTCTCAAAGTACTACATGCTGGCCGTCAGCTTTCTGCCGATCGCCTATGCCGAGGTGCAGCGTCGCCATGTCGAGGCGTCCATCTTCACCGATATGATGCCGAAATGGACCCACGGGCCGATCTATGCCTTGGGCTTCGTGCTGTCGCTGATCGTCTACGGCATCCTGGCCTATGGCACCGCCTCCGAGGCGTGGGTGCAAACCAAGCGCGGCGCCTATGTCGAGGCCGGCGCGATGGATTTCTACACCTGGCCCGGCGCGTGGATTCTGCCCGTCTGCTTTGTGCTGATGTTCATCGTGATCGCCCTGCGCATCATCGAGCTGGCCTCGGGCCACTTCCGGGATGCGCCCGCCGATCCGGCCATCATCACTGACCCCATCGAGAAAGAGGACTGAACATGGACCCGATGAGCATTGGTCTGTTCGCCGTCGTCGGTGTGCTTGGCCTGATCATGCTGCGCGTGCCGATTGCCGTCGCGCTGATCTTCGTTTCCTTCGTCGGCATCTGGGCCATCGTGGGCGAGCGCCCGGCCATGTCGATGCTGTCCACCGTGCCCTATAACTTCGCCGCCAGCTGGACCCTGTCCTCGGTGCCGATGTTCCTGCTGATGGGCTATGTCGCCTATCACTCGGGCCTGACCCGCGGCATGTTCGAAGGCGCACGCGCCTGGCTGGGCTGGATGCCCGGCGGGTTGGCGATTGCCTCGCTGGCGGGGGCGGGTGGCTTTGCCGCCGTCACCGGTAGCTCCATCGCCTGTTCCGCCGCCATCGGCCGTATCGCCGTGCCGGAAATGCACCGCATGGGCTATGACATCCGCATCGCCACCGGCTCGGTCGCGGCGGGCGGCACCATCGGCGCGCTGATCCCGCCCTCGATCCTGCTGATCCTGTTCGGCATCCAGGCCGAGGTGTCCATCACCAAGCTGTTCATGGGCGGTCTGGTCGTCGGCCTGATTTCGCTGGGCCTGTACATCGCCGCGGTGCTGGTCAGCTATGTTCTGGCGCCCGAACGCCTGCCCCGCGCCGCCGCCTCGAACTGGGACGAGCGTATCGCAGGCGTCAAAGAGGTCTGGCCGGTCATGGTGATGATCGCCATCGTCTTTGGCGGGCTGTTCTCCGGACTGTTCACCGCGACCGAGGCCGGGGCCGTCGGCGCCGTCATCTCGATCCTCATCGGCGTGGCGCGCAGAACCCTGTCGTGGAAGCTGTTCATGGAAAGCTGCGTCGATACGCTGCTGTCCTCGGGCTCGCTGTTCATGATCGCCATCGGCGCGAACCTGTTCACCCGTCTGGTCGCCCTGTCCGGCCTGTCGCGCTGGATCGGCACCGGCATCGAAAGCCTGGGCCTGGGCGTGCTGGGCATCCTGATCCTGATCACCCTGATCTACCTGGCGCTGGGGATGTTCCTGGAACCGATCGGGGCCATGCTGCTGACCCTGCCGCTGTTCCTGCCCCTGATCAAGGCGCACGGGGTCGACGTGATCTGGTTCGGCATCCTGCTGGCGAAACTGCTCGAGATCGGGATGATCACGCCACCCGTTGGGTTAAACGTGTTCGTCATCCACTCGGTCGCCAAGGATCTGGTCAAGCTGGAACAGATCTTTGCGGGCATCCTGCCCTTCCTGTTGGCTGACCTGCTGCTGGTGGTTGGGATGCTGGCCACCCACGCGTTCTTCTAGAGCGTCTGAGCGGGCCCCGCCCAATCGGCCTCGGCGACGCAGCTCTTGATCGTGCTGCGCAGCCACAGGTTGGCGGGGTCCGCATCCGTGTTGGCGTGCCAATACAGGTAGGCGTCGATGCGCGGTGCCTCGAACGGGACCGGCACGATCTGGTTGTCGAACCACACATTGGCCCGCCGCGCGAAGGTCTCGGCCATCGTCAGCACCAGGTCCGAGGACGCCACCGCCCGCATCGCCGTGTTGATCTGCTGGCAGCGCGCCGCGATCTGGCGCGTCTTTCCTTCGCGCGACAGGGCGATGTCCTCGGGGCCCGCGCCGCGCGGGCGCGAGGTGACGATGACATGATCCAGCGCCAGATAATCGTCCAGCGTGATCTGGCCCTGCACCAACGGATGCCCGCGCCGTGCCACCACCACCGACGGGCTGGAGATCAGATGCTCGCGCCGGATATCCGCGCCCAGCGGCAGGAACACGTCAATCGCGGCGTTCAACTCGCCCGAGGACAAATCCCCCTCGATCCGCCGCCGGTCCAGCTGCGCCGAGGCCAGCGTCACCTTGGGCGCGACCGAGTTCACCAGCATCACCAGCGGCAGGAAAAAGCTGTTCTCCATCAGCGACCGCATCCCGATCGAGAAATGCATCGACGCCGTCGCCGGGTCGAATCCGTCCAGCTCGCCCAGCGTGGTTTCGAACAGTTTCAGCGCCTCGCGGGTCGGGCCGATCATCTTTTGTGCCAGCGGCGTCGGCACCAGCCGCTGCCCATGCCGCACGAACAGCGGATCGCCCACCCGTTCACGCAACCGCCCCAAGGCGTGCGAAATCGTTGGCTGCGTCAGGTGCAGCATCTCGGCGGCGCGGGTAACGCCCCCCTGCGAGTAGATCGCCTCGAATACCACGAACAGGTTCAGGTCGGTGCGCGATATATTCATCTCATCTATGCCAATACATCTTGGTAATTCATTTTCTTATGAGTTCTGAATGTGCGATCTGTCAACAGGGAGGCAAGACCAATGACCAAAACACCCACCCTGCCGTTCGATCCGAACCGGCTGGCGGATTACCTGAGCGGCGTGCTGCCGGGCACCGGCCCCGTGGCGCTGGAACAGATCGCCGGCGGCCATTCCAACCCGACCTATTTCATGGATTTCGGCGGCGCGCGCTACGTTCTGCGCAAGCAACCGCCTGGTGAACTGCTGCCCTCGGCCCATGCCATCGACCGCGAATTCCGCGTCATCAACGCGCTGGCCGCCACTGATGTCCCCGTCCCCGCCGCGCCGCATTACTGCGCCGACCGCGAGGTGATCGGAACCCCGTTCTACCTGATGGAGCGTCTGGACGGTCGCGTTTTCCACGACAACAGCCTGCCGGGCATCGCCCCCGCCGACCGCACCGCGATGTTCCAGTCGATGTGCGACACGCTGGCGAAACTGCACTCCGTCGATCTGGACGCTGCGGGCCTGTCGGATTTCGGCCGCCACGGCGATTTCTACACCCGCCAGATTGGCCGCTGGACCAAGCAATACGAGGCCGGCAAAACCCGCGAGATCGACGAGATCCCGCAACTCGCCGCATGGCTGGACGCGCACAAGCCCGCCAGCGATGAAACCACGCTGGTGCATGGCGATTTCCGCCTTGGCAACCTGATCTTCCACCCCACCAAGCCCGAAGTGCTGGGCGTGCTGGATTGGGAGCTGTCCACGCTGGGCCATCCGCTCTCGGACCTGGGCTATAACCTGATGCCCTGGACCAACCTGGCCGAGGAATACCACGGTCTGGGCGACCGCGATCTGGCCGCGCTGGGTATCCCCGACGCCGCCGCCTACACCGCCCGCTATTTCGCGACCCGGGGGCTGCCTGTCGATGACAGCCCCTTCTACACCGCCTTCGCCTATTTCCGCCTTGCCGTGATCTTCGAGGGCATCGTCGCCCGCGCGGCCAAGGGCATCGGCAGCGCCGAAGGCATCGACCATCTCAGCCGGGTCTGGGCCCGGCACGGACTAGACCTTGCAGGAGAATAACATGGAATTCACCTTCTCTGAGAAAAGCCTCGAAATGCAGGCCCGCGTGCGCAACTTCATGGAGGATCACGTCATCCCCCGGCACCGCGATTTCGTGGCCGAGCAGCACAACGGCACCTTCACCCTGTCCTTCATGGACGACCTGAAGGCGCTGGCGAAATCCGAAGGGCTGTGGAACATGTTCCTGCCCTCGTTGAAGGATGACGAGCCCGGCACCCGCATGTCGAACCTCGACTACGCCCCGCTGGCCGAGATCATGGGCCGCCTGCCCTGGGCGTCCGAGGTGTTCAACTGCTCGGCCCCCGACACCGGCAACATGGAAATCCTGCACATGTTCGGCACGCCCGAGCAGAAGGAAAAGTGGCTCAAGCCCCTGATGAACGGCGAGATTCGTTCCTGCTTTGGCATGACGGAACCCGATGTCGCCTCGTCCGATGCCACCAACGTGCAGACCCTGATCCGCCGCGACGGGGATGAATACGTCATCAACGGCCGCAAGTGGTTCTCGACCGGCGCCGCCTCGCCGCGCTGCAAGCTGTGCATCGTCATGGGCAAAACCGACCCCGACGCGCCGCGCCATTCGCAGCAATCCATGATCCTGGTGCCAATGGACACCCCCGGCATCACCATCACCCGCAACCTGACGGTGATGAACCACGAAAGCTACGAAAGCCACTGCGAGGTCGTCTACAAGAACGTCCGCGTCCCCGTCTCGAACCTGCTGGGCACCGAAGGCTCGGGCTTTGCACTGGCACAGGCGCGCCTTGGACCGGGCCGCATCCACCACATGATGCGCTCGATCGGGCAGGCCGAACTGGCGCTGGAACTGATGACCGAGCGCGCGCTGGAGCGCAAAACCTTCGGCAAATACCTGCACGAACAGGGCGTCGTGATGGAGATGATCGCCCGTTCCCGCATGGAGATCGAACAGGCCCGCCTGCTGGTGCTGAAAGCCGCGTGGATGATCGACAACGTCGGCGCCAAGGCCGCCAAGGACGAGATCGCCATGATCAAGGTCGTGGTCCCGGAAATGCACCTGAAAGTCGTGGATCGCGCGATCCAGATTTTCGGCGGCATGGGTGTGACCGGCGACACGCCGCTGCCCGATCTGTGGACGATGGCGCGTTCGCTGCGTCTGGCCGATGGCCCCGACGAGGTGCACCTGCGCTCGCTCGGTCGTTCGCTGGTCAAGGCCGCGCAAAACGGTCCGATGAACTCGCACCGCTTCTACACCGTGCCGGATCGCGCGTCGGAAACCGACATCCGTCCCGGCATCGCCGCCGCAATCGCCGCCCGCAAGGCTGCCGAGGCCGCGGAATGAGCACCGAAGACCGGCTTTTCCAGCTGACCGCGATCGACGGCGCTGCGTCCTACCTGACGCAGGCCGCCCAGATCGCGGGCCAGGTGCCTGACACGCCGCATCGCGACCCCTCCACAATCCGGGTCGTGGGCGTATTGGGGGCCGGTGCGATGGGCCGTGGCATCGCCATGGCCTTCGCCCAGACCGGCCATCAGGTCATCCTGGTGGCCCCCTCCGAACAGGCGCTGGACACAGCCCGCACCCATCTGCAATCCCTGACCGACCGCAGCGCCGCCAAGGGCAAGCTGACCGCCGATCAGGCCGCCGCCCAGATGGCGCGCTTCAGCTTTTCCGACGCGATTTCCGCCTTTGCCAAGGCCGATCTGGTGGTCGAGGCGGTGCCCGAAATCCTGTCCCTCAAACAGCAGGTCATGGCTGAAATCGAGCGCACCGTCGCCCCTGACACGCTGATCACCTCCAACACCTCGACGCTGGATGTGGACGCCATTGCGGGCGCTATGGCTGATCCTTCGCGCTTTGTCGCTACGCATTTTTTCATGCCCGCGCAGGTCAATCCCCTGCTGGAATTGATCCCCGCCCAGACCACTTCGGATGCCACCCTGACGACCGTTCTGGCGCTGGCCCAGACCATCCGCAAACGCGCCGTTATCGCCGCCAATGGCGACGGTTTCATCGGCAACCGCCTGTTTGACCGCTTCCACCAAGAGGCGATGTACCTGCTTGAGGAAGGCGCCTGGCCGCAAGACGTGGACGACGCGCTGGAACGCTGGGGCATGGCCATCGGCCCCTTCCGCGCGCTGGATCTCGTCGGCAACGACATCCCCTGGGGCGTGCGCAAACAACGCGCCGAGCGCCCCAACCCGCCGCATCAACCCCGCATCGGCGACGCCCTGTGCGAGGCCGGCCTGCACGGCCAGAAAACCGGACGCGGCTGGTATCTGTACGACGCCGCCACCCCCAAGGGCCGCAATTACGAGGACATACAGGCGCTGATTTCGCGCACCAGTCAGGACCTCGGCCTGACCCGCCGCGCCATCCCCGCCGCCGAAATCGTGGGTCGCGTCATCACCGCCCTGATGGTCGAGGCATTGGCCCTGATCCCCGAACACCGCGCCCGCCGCGGCTCGGATATCGACGTGGTCTACACCACCGGCTACGGCTTTCCGGCCGCACTGGCCGGGCCGATCCGTCTGGCGCAGGAACTGGGCGTCGATAACGTGCTGGATCTGGCCCGCCACTACGGCGCACTCAGCGGCCGCGCCGACACCGCCTGGCAAATCCCCGCTTCGCTAAAGGAGGCCACCCATGCGCCTGTTTGACCTGACCGGCAAGGTCGCCCTGATCACCGGCGGCTCGCGCGGGCTGGGCCTGCAAATCGCCGAAGGGCTGGCCGAGGCTGGCGCCGCCGTCATCCTGACCGCCCGCAAACAGGCCGAGCTGGACGACGCACAGGCCCATCTGCAAAAGATCACACCCCGCGTCGCTACCATCGCCTGTGACCTGTCCGATCTGGACAGCATCCCCGGCGTCGTCGATCAGGCCAACGCGATTTTCGGCCCCATCGACATTCTGGTGAACAACGCGGGCACCAGCTGGGCCTCGCCGACCGAGGATCACCCGCTGGACGGCTGGAACAAGGTCATGACCCTGAACCTGACCGCGCCCTTCGTGCTGACACAGGCGGTGGCGAAAGCCTCGTTCCTGCCGCGCAAGACCGGCAATATCCTGAACGTCGCCTCGATTGGTGGCCTGTCCGGCAACCGCGCCGACAGCGACATGTTCACCATCGCCTATAACAGCTCGAAGGCGGCGATGATCAACTTCACCCGTGCGCTGGCCACCGAATGGGGCCGTCACGGCATCAACGTGAACGCGCTTGCGCCCGGATTTTTCCCCTCCAAAATGTCGGAAAAGCTGATCGACCGGTTGGAGCAGACCCTGCTTCCCTCGATCCCGCTGCACCGCTTCGGCGGGGATGAAGACCTGAAAGGTGCTGCCATTTTCCTGGTCAGCCCGGCCGCCCGGCATGTTACCGGGCAATGCCTGGCCGTGGATGGCGGCGCAACGGCCTGACCGGCCAAATGGGAGGATGATTTGGAACGACTGCACCACAAGGTCTGGCCGCTGGGCCGGCCCCACGATATTCCCGCGCCCGCGCATACGCTGAACGACAACCTGTTCCGCCATGCCGCCGCCACCCCCGACAAGGCGGCGCTGGTGTTCTATGGCCGCGTGACGACCTATGCCCAGCTGGGCGATCAGGCCACCCGCATTGCCGGTTGGCTGCAAAACCGCTGCGGCGTACAGCCCGGCGACCGCGTGGGCATCCAGCTGCAAAACTCGCCGCAATGGGTGGCTGCCTTCTACGGCATCATCCGCGCCGGGGCCGTGGCCGTGCCGATCAACCCGATGAACCTGACGGATGAGACGGACTATATCGTCGAGGACGCCGGCATCCGCACCCTTTTCACCGCGCAGGACCGCGAGCGCGAGCTGGAGCCGCTTCTGGCCCAGAACATCCTCGACCACGTGATCGTCGCCACCTATTCCGACGAGCTGCCCGCCGACCCGCACGAGAACCTGCCGCCCGAGATCGCCGCCCCCCGCGCCACCCTGCCCGGCCATTGCACAGCATGGGCCGAGATGATCGCCGCCAACGAAACCCCCGCGCCGTTCACCCGCACGCCACAGGATCTGGCCGTGATGCCCTACACCTCGGGCTCCACCGGCCGCGGCAAGGGCTGCATGCATAGCCATCAGACCGCGATCCACGCCATCAACTCGATGGTGGATTGGTTCGGTCTGGGCGGGGAGGACGTGTTCTTCTGCGTCGCGCCCATGTTCCACGTCGTCGGCCTTCAGGCTGGCCTGAACTCGGCCATTCAGGCTGGTGGCACATCCGTGATCCTGCCCCGCTGGGACCGCGAAATCGCCGCCCACCTGATCCGCGAATTCGGCGTCACCGCCTGGCCCTGCGTGCCGACGATGATCATCGACTTCCTCAACCGCCCCACCCTGCGCGACGACGATCTGGCCACCCTGCGCGTCCTTTGGGGCGGCGGGATTGCGATGCCCGAGGCCGTGGCCGAGAAGCTGCGCCGCCTCACCGGCCTGACCTTCCTCGAAGGCTACGGCATGACCGAAACCATCGCCCCCACCAGCGCCAACCCGCCGCACCTGCCCAAACCGCAATGCGCGGGCATCCCGGTGTTCAACACCGATGTCGCCATCGTGGACCCCGACACGCTGACCCCCATGCCCCAAGGCGAAACCGGCGAAATCCTGATTTCCGGCCCGCAGGTCATGCTGGCCTACTGGAACAATGACGAGGCCAACGCCGAATCCTTCGTCACCCTCGAAAACCAGCGGTTCCTGCGTTCCGGCGATCTGGGGTATCTGGATGAGAACGGCTACATCTTCATCGTCGACCGCCTGAAACGCATGATCAACGCCTCGGGCTACAAGGTCTGGCCGACCGAGGTCGAGGCCAAGCTTTACCACCACCCCGCCATCGAAGAGGCCTGCATCATCGCCTCCACCGACCCCTATCGCGGCGAAACCGTCAAGGCCGTGGCGGTGCTGAAACCCGGCGCGACCCTGACCGCCAAGGAACTGTCCACCTGGGCGCATGACCACATGGCCGCCTACAAGGTGCCGCGCCTGCTGGAAATCGTGACCGCCCTGCCGAAATCCGGCTCGGGCAAGGTGCTGTGGCGCGAGCTGCAAGAACGTGAAAACGCCAAATCCAAGGATACCACCCAATGAAAGACGCCGTCATCGTCTCGACCGCCCGCACCGGCCTGGCCAAAAGCTTTCGCGGATCGCTGAACGCCACCCACGGCGCCACGATGGGCGCGCATGTCGTCCGCCATGCCGTGGACCGCGCCAAACTGGACCCCGCCCTGATCGACGACGTGATCCTTGGCTGCGGCTTCCCCGAGGCGGCAACCGGCATGAACATCGCCCGCCAATCCGCGATCCGCGCGGGCCTGCCCGTCGGCAGCGCGGCCCAAACCGTCAATCGCTTCTGCGCTTCGGGCCTGCAAGCGATCGCGATGGCCTCGAACGCGGTCACCTTGGGCCAGACCCAGGCCGTGGTCGCGGGGGGCGTCGAGTCGATCTCGCTGGTCCAGCCAGTCCTGAACAAGAACCAGCTGGAAGAGGCCTGGCTGAAAGAGCACAAACCCGCCGTTTACATGCAGATGATCGACACCGCTGACATCGTCGCCGCCCGCTACGGGATCAGCCGCGCCGCGCAGGATGCGTTCTCGCTCACCAGCCAGCAGCGCACCGCCGCCGCGCAGGCCGCCGGGGCGTTTGACGATGAGATCGTCCCGATGGACACGCTGATGGCCGTGAAGGACCGCGAGACCGGCAAGGTTTCCATGCAGCCCGTCACCGTCACCCGCGACGAATGCAACCGCCCCTCGACCACGCTCGACAGCCTCGCCGGGCTGGACCCGGTGATGGGCCCGGAGAAGTTCGTCACCGCAGGCAACGCCTCGCAACTGTCCGACGGCGCGTCGGCCTGCGTGGTGATGGAGGCGTCTCTGGCCGCCCAATCCGGTGCCACCCCGCTGGGTGCCCTGCGCGGGTTCGCCGTCGCGGGCTGTGAACCCGACGAGATGGGCATCGGCCCCGTCTACGCCATCCCCAAGCTGCTGAAACAGACCGGCCTGACGATGGACGACATCGACCTGTGGGAGTTGAACGAGGCTTTCGCTTCGCAGGCGCTCTACTGTGCTGACACGCTGGGCATCGACCCGGCCAAGCTGAACGTCAACGGCGGCTCGATCTCGGTCGGCCACCCGTTCGGCATGACCGGCGCGCGCCTTGCGGGCCATCTGCTGATCGAAGGCCGCCGTCGCGGCGCCAAATACGGCGTGGTCTCGATGTGCATCGCGGGCGGCATGGGCGCTGCGGGCCTGTTCGAGATTTTCCCCGCCTGACCCATCCACAAAAATCAAAAGGGGGCCCTGCACGGCCCCCTTTCGCATCCATCCGCAGCGACATGTTCACGGGAAGATCACGCCGCCAAGCCCCGGATGAACGCCCCGACTATCCCGCAGCTTTGCCGACAGGGCCAATGAAGCCTCCGCATGACCTTGGATCGGCGCTGTCTATGCCGATCGGTCTGGCGCGGTGCGGGGCTTTGCACTAGCTCTGGGGCATGACGCCGCTTCCCGCGCCCTTCTCTGACTGGTTTGCCGCCAAAGGCTGGTCGCTGCATCCGCACCAGTCCCAGATGCTGGCCCGCCGCGCCGATCCCGCCCTGCTGCTGATCGCCCCCACCGGCGGCGGCAAGACGCTGGCCGGGTTCCTGCCCACCCTGCTGGAACTGGCCGACGGCACCCATCAGGGGATGCACACGCTCTATGTCTCGCCGCTCAAGGCGCTGGCCGCAGACATCCGCCGTAACCTGACCGGCCCGGTCGAACAGATGGCCCTGCCCATCCGGATCGAGGACCGCACCGGCGACACCACCTACACCCAGAAACGCCGCCAGCGCGCCGACCCGCCCCATATCCTGCTGACCACGCCCGAGTCGCTGGCCCTGCTGGTCAGCTACCCGGACGCGCCGCGCATCTTTGCCGGGCTGCAACGCGTCGTCGTCGATGAAATCCACGCCCTGTCCGAAAGCAAGCGGGGCGATCAGCTGATGCTGGCGCTGGCCCGCCTGCAAACCCTCGCCCCCGGCCTGCGCCGTGTCGGCCTGTCCGCTACCGTCGATGACCCCGCCGCGATTGCCCGCTTTCTGGCCCGTCACCCCGACGATTGCGCCATCCTGCAGGCCGATCCCGGCCCCGACCCCGACATCCGCATGCTGGTCACCGACCAGCCCCCGCCCTGGTCCGGCGGCGGGGCGGCCTATGCCATTCCGGCCGTGCTGGATCAGGTCCGCCAGCACCGCACCACGCTGATCTTTCACAACACCCGCGCCCAGGCCGAGATCTTCTTTCACAACCTGTGGCTGGCCAATGACGACGCCCTGCCCATCGGCATTCACCACGGCAGCCTTGACCGCGCCCAGCGGGAACGGGTCGAGGCCGCGATGGTCGCCGGCCAGTTGCGCGCCATCGTCTGCACCGGCTCGCTCGATCTGGGGCTGGACTGGGGCGATGTCGATCTGGTGATCCAGGTCGGCGCCCCCAAGAACGTCAAACGTCTGGTCCAGCGCATCGGCCGCGCCAACCACCGCTACAACGCCCCCTCCAAGGCGCTTTTGGTCCCCGCCAACCGGTTCGAGGTCGTCGAATGCCTTGCCGCCCTCGAAGCCGTCAAGGCGCATGATCTGGACGGCGACCCGCGCGGCCCCGGCCCGCTGGATGTGCTGTGCCAGCACATCCTGATCGCCGCCTGCGCCGGTCCCTTCGACGCCAACGCCCTTCTGGCCGAGTTCCGCAGCGCTGGCCCCTACGCCACCCTGACCCGCGCGCAGTTCGACGACTGCCTCGATTTCGTGGCCACCGGCGGATATGCCCTGCGCGCCTATGACCGCTGGCAGCGCCTGCAACAGCGCCCAGACGGCCTCTGGCAGTTGCGCGACCCGCGCAGCGCCGTGCTGATCCGCCAGAACATCGGCACCATTCAGGACAGCGACCTGCTGAAGGTGCGGATGCGCGGCCGCGGCCCCGCCCTGGGCGAGGTCGAGGAAAGCTTTGCCGCCAGCCTGACCCCCGGCGACACCTTCCTGATCGGTGGCCAGATCGTGCGCTACGAGGGCCTGCGCGAAATGACCGTCGAGGTCAGCCGCGACAAGGGCCGCAAACCCAAGGTGGCGACCTTCTCGGGCACCAAGTTCTCGACCTCGACGCAGCTGTCGCACCGCATCCTGCGCCTGTTTCAGGATGGCGATTTCAGCGCCCTGCCCGACCACACCACCGACTGGCTGCGGCTTCAGGCCGATGTGTCATCTTTGCCCGAACCGGGGGCGCTGCTGGTCGAAACCTTTCCCCATGACGGGCGCCAGCACCTGTGCGCCTACGGTTTTGCCGGTCGCAACGCGCAGCAAACGCTGGGCCTGCTGCTGACCAAACGGATGGAGGCGCTGAACCTCGCCCCGCTCGGCTTTGTCGCAACCGACTACGCCACGCTGGTCTGGGGGCTGGACCCCGTCACCGACCCCGCCCCGCTGTTTGACCCCCAGGCCCTGGCCGACGGGCTCGAAGGGTGGCTGCGCGGCAACGCGGTGATGAAACGCACCTTCCGCGCCTCGGCCACCATCGCCGGGCTGATCCAGCGCAGCCATCAGGGCCAGCGCAAATCGGGGCGGCAGGCGACGTTCTCCTCCGACATTCTGTATGACACGCTGGCCAAGTATGACCCTGACCACCTGTTGCTACGCATCACCCGCGACGAGGCGATGCGCGGCCTTGTTGATTTCGGCCGCATCGAAGAGATGCTGACCCGCATTCAGGGCCGCATCACCCACAACATCCTGCCTCGCGTCACGCCCCTGGCCGCCCCCCTGCTGCTGGAGGTGGGCAAGGTGCCGATTCAGGGCACCGCGCAGGACCGGTTGCTGGCCGACGAGGCAGACCGCCTAATGCAGGCCGCCGGGCTGGCCTGACCCCGCGCTGCACTCTTGCAATGGTGTACGCGGCAAGGCATGAACATATCATGAACGTATTCGATTTCACTCTGGCTGGCGCGAAATTGCAGGCGCTGGGGTCCGGCGCGCTGTACTGGCCGGACCAGCGGCTGCTCTGCGTCTCGGACCTGCACTTTGGCAAGGCTGAACGCGCGGCGCGTCACGGCGGCGCGCAACTGCCGCCCTACGAAACCCACGACACGCTGACCCGGCTCGAAGCGGACCTGGCCGCCACCGGCGCCGCCACCGTCGTCTGCCTGGGCGATACGTTCGACGACATGACCGCGCTGCACGAACTGACCGAGGCTGAGGCCCTGTGGATCGCCCGTCTTCAGGCCGGACGCCGCTGGGTCTGGATCGAGGGCAACCACGATGCCGGCCCGATCCAGCTGGGCGGCACCCATTTGGCCGAACTGCCGCTGCCGCCGCTGGCCTTCCGCCACATCGCCCGCCCCGGCGCATCCGGAGAGGTCTCGGGCCATTACCACCCCAAGGCCCGCCTGCGCACGCGCGGCCAATCCCTGTCGCGCCCCTGTTTCCTGCTGGATTCCGACCGCCTGATCCTGCCCGCTTACGGCACCTTCACTGGCGGGCTGCGCAGCGACAACACCGCGCTCTCGGACCTCATGCGCCCCGAGGCGTTGGCCATCCTGACCGGCGCGATCCCCCGCCCGATCCCGATGCCGCGCTAAAGGATACCGGCCTCTTCCAGCTGTGGCTTATAGGTCCGGCTGACCGGAATCTCGTCGCCATTGACCAGCCGAAGCGCGATTTTCGCGCCGTCCCGCTCGACCCCGGCAATTGCTGCGCGCGTCACCCAGTGGCTGCGGTGACTGCAATAGCCCTCGATCCCGTCCATCTCGTCGATCGCGTCGGTAAAGCGCATCCGCAGACTGTGCGCTCCCTCTGCCAGCACCACCTCGACAAAGTGATCGCTGGCCGACAGCCGCAGCACCGGCCCCGTCGCCCCCTCGGGCAGTCGACGCATCAGGCGCGGCTCGGGCGTGGCCTCGACCTCGGGCGTTTCCGGCTCGGGGAACCCAAGGGTCAGCGCGCCGTCCGTCTGCCGCACGAACGGGTCCTGCCCGCGCAAAATCCGCTTGCTGATATGCACCACCGTCCCGATCAGCGCCACGAACAGGCCGATCTTGGCCATGCTGGGCGAATGCGCCACGCGGGCCGGGATCATGATCCGCGTCCAGCCATAGGCCAGCGGCGAGAACACCACCACCATCGCACACACGCGCGCCAGATCGAACATCCGGCTGCTGCGGTCGGGTATCCAGAGAAAGATCGCCTGGGACAGCAGATGCGACAGCACCATCGCACCGCCCACGATACCCGCCCAGTACACCGCGCGCGGCAGGTCATCCAGCAGGGCCAGGGTGTTGAACGGCCCCGTCACGGTGGCCGCCAGCGAGAACATGAACCAGGGCAGCAGTGTCGCCGGGCGCAACACGTGACGCAGCGTATTCCTCAGCCCAGACAACATAATCGTGTTCCCACCACCCAAAGCACAATAAAAATAATTGATATCAGCCTGTTATAATCAAACATCGCTGGGTTGCAACAGCGCGCGTGGATTGCGCCACGGTCACAGCTTCGTTACCGTCACGGCAGGAGGATCAGATGACAGACACCCTAACGGCCCGGATTTCCGCCAGTTTTGACCGGCAGGCGATGATGACCACGCTGGGCGCGCGCCTGCATTCGGTGGCACCCGGCACGGTACAGATCACCGCGCCGATCCTGCCCGGCTCGACCCAGCAACAGGGCCACGGCCATGCTGCACTGACCTTTGCGATCGGGGATTCGGCTGCGGGTTATTCTGCCCTGACCATGATCCCCGACGACCACGAGGTCGTCACCGCCGAGATCAAGATCAACCTTCTGGCGCCCGCGCGCGGCGATCTGCTGATCGCCACGGGCCGCGTCATCAAGCCCGGCCGCAAGCTGGTCATCGTCACGTCCGAGGTCGTCGCCCGCACCGGCGATCAGGAAAAGCTGGTGGCGATCCTGCAGGGCACGATGGTGCCCGTCCCGCTTTAGGGCGTCAGCCCCGCTGCCTCGACCTCTGCGCGATAGCTGCGGCTGACCGGCACCTCGGCCCCGTCCGTGGTGCACAACACCAGCCGCCCCTCGCGCCGCAGCACGCGTGCCACCTGCCCGCGCGCCACCCAGTGGCTGCGATGCACGCGCAGCCCGTCGCAGCCCGCCAGCTCGGCCTCGGCATCGGCCAGACGCATCAGGATCAGCGCCTCGCCCTTTGCCGTCACCGCCTTCAGGTAATGGTCCTGCGCCTCCAGCCGGATCAGCGCTCCGCGCCGGTCATGCGGCAAACGACGTTGAAAGGCCGCGTCGGGCGCCTCTTGCGGCTCCGCCTCTGGCGCCGCCCCGTGGGCGTGTCGGCTCAGCGCGACCAGCGCCTCGACCGCCATCGCCACGGCCCAGATCACTCCCAGCAGCCACAGCCAACGCCCCCAGCCGCCCCAACCGGAAAACACGACGCCGTTGATCAGGTGCACCGCCCCGCCCAGCACCGCCGCAAAGCCCAGCCGCGCCAACAACCGCACCGCCGTCGACCGTCCCCGCATCAGCCAGCGGAACCCCGCGTCGCACAGCACCGAGACCCCGACCACCAGCGCCCAGTATCCCGTCCGCGCCAGTGCGCCCAGCCTCTCGTACGTTTCAAACGGGCCGGTCAGTGCCGCCACGCCCGTGGCCACGATCCAGACCACGACAGGCACCCAAACCCCCCGCCACTCACGAAGCGTCAACGGCAATTGCCCCGCCTTCCCGGTCATTCACGTATCCCTTCAGCCCGTCACGCACACCCGCTGGACCGGCCCCCGGCCAACCCGCATCCGTTTTTAGACCACGAAACCAAGGATGCAAAGAATGACCCTGACCCCGCTGTTGCAAGCGCCCCCGATCATCCAGATCCATGCCATCGCCGCCCTTGCGCTGATCCCGCTGACCGTCGCCCTGTTCACCCTTCGCCGAGGCAGCCCGATGCACAAACGCTTGGGCTGGGCCTGGGTCACCGGCATGGCCGCCGTGGCGATCTCCAGCTTCTGGATCAACGGGATCAAGCTGGTCGGACCGTTCAGCCCGGTCCACCTGCTGTCCGTGCTCTCGCTCTGTTCGCTGGCCTATGCGATCTGGCAAATCCGCCGCCGCAACGCGCGCCGTCACCGTCTGGCCATGCTCTCGCTGGTCTGGGGCGCGCTGATCGGTGCCGGAGCCTTCACCCTGCTGCCCGGCCGCATCATGCACGCCGTCGTTCTGGGGGGCTGAGCATGACCGTCCTCGCAAACGTCCCCCTCTGGGTCTGGCCACTGTTCGTGCTGCTGCTGATCGTCGGCCTGCGCGCTACCCGCCCCCGCCGCGCGCCGCTGGCGCTGGTCCTCGCCCTGCCGCTGCTGGGCGTACTCAGCCTGCGCAGCCTGTCCACCCTGCCCGACCCGATGATCGTCTGGCCCATCTGGGCGATCGCCATCCTGCTGGGCACGGCCCTCGGCCACCGCCTGCAAACCCGCTGGCTGATCTCGCGCGACGGCCCATGGCTCCAACTGCGCGGCGAATGGCTGACCCTCGCCACCGCCATGCTGATCTTCTGGTCCAACTTCGCGGGCGGCGTGATGCGGGTCCTCGCCGCCGACGCCCTGTCCGGCGCGCCGTTTCAGACCGGCTTTGCGTTGGTGCTGGGCCTCTGCGCCGGCACCTTTCTGGGCCGCGCCATCCGCAGTTTCAGGGCCTGAAAAGAGACGGGGACGAATCGTACGATCCGCCCCCGTTTTCATACAATTTCGCCGGTTAACCGGATGTGAGCGCGCCGTTCAGGCGGTCAGCCCCTCAGGCTCGGCCAGACCATTTGCCCGGCAGCAGGCGGTCACGGTATTGGCCAGCAGGCAGGCAATCGTCATCGGCCCCACGCCGCCCGGAACCGGGGTAATCGCCCCCGCAACCTGCACCGCGCTGTCGAAATCGACGTCGCCCACCAGACGGGTTTTGCCCTCGCCCTTTTCCGGCGCGTCAATCCGGTTGATGCCCACGTCGATCACAGTGGCACCCGGTTTGATCCAGTCGCCCGGCACCATCTGGGGGCGACCCACGGCTGCAACCACAATATCTGCCCCACGCACGACCGCAGGCAGATCCTTGGTGCGGCTATGCGCGATGGTCACGGTGCAGCTGTCGCCCAGCAGCAATTGCGCCATCGGCTTGCCCACGATGTTCGAGCGCCCGATCACCACCGCGTTCATCCCCGACAGGCTGCCGTGATGGTCGCGCAGCATCATCAGGCAACCCAGCGGCGTGCAGGGTACCATCGCCTTCTGCCCGGTGCCCAGCAGACCCACGTTCGAGATATGGAACCCGTCCACATCCTTCGCCGGATCGATCGAGTTGATCACCAGATCCTCGTTCAGATGTTTCGGCAGCGGCAGCTGAACCAGAATGCCATGCACTCCCGGATCATTGTTCAACTGGTTGATAAGGCTCAGCAAATCATCTTCGGATGTGTCGGCGGACAGCTTGTGCTCGTACGAGTTCATGCCCACTTCGACGGTCATCTTGCCCTTCGAGCGGACGTAAACCTGGCTCGCCGGATCCTCGCCCACCAGCACCACGGCCAGCCCCGGAGTGATCCCGTGATCGCCCTTCAGCCGCGCCACATGCTCTGCCACTTGGCCCCGCACCTTGGCCGCAAAGGCCTTGCCGTCGATGATCGTCGCGCTCATATCCGCTCCTTCGTGGTGCCGATTCATTTCGTTGACCGCCCCTTACGACAAATGGCCAGTTTCTGCCAGTGCGAAGGCCGCGCAGGTCAGAACAGCCCCTCGATCTGACCCAGATCATTCAGGTGAATTTGCTCGGCCGCTGGGTGCCGCGGCAGGCCCGGCATCGTCATGATTTCCCCGCAGATCACCACGACAAAGCCCGCGCCCGCGCTCAGCCGAACCTCGCGGATCGGCACGGAATGCCCCGTCGGCGCACCGCGCAGGTTGGGATCAGTCGAGAAGCTGTATTGCGTTTTTGCCATACAAATCGGTAGGTTACCGTATCCAGCTTCTTCCCAGTCGCGCAGCTGCGTGCGGATTTTCTTGTCCGCCAGCACCTCGTCGGCATGGTAAATTCGCTTGGCGATGGTCTCGATCTTCTGGAACAGCGGCATGTCGTCGGGATAGAGCGGCGCGAAGTGCGACCAGCCGCTTTCGGCCAGTTCAACCACCCGCTTGGCCAGATCAACCGCGCCCTCGCCGCCCAGTTCCCAGTGGCGCGAAACGATGGCCTGACTGCCCTGTTTGGCCACATAATCCTTCACCGCCTGCACCTCGGCGTCAGTGTCGGTGATGAAGTGGTTGATCGCCACGACGACAGGCACACCAAAGGATTTCACGTTGGCGATGTGGCGGCCCAGGTTCGGGCAGCCCTTCTGCACGGCCTCGACATTTTCCGAGCCGAGATCGGCCTTGGCCACGCCGCCGTTCATCTTCATCGCGCGCACCGTGGCCACGATCACCACCGCATCCGGTGCGATCCCGGCCTTGCGGCACTTGATATTCATGAATTTTTCCGCGCCCAGATCGGCGCCAAAGCCAGCCTCGGTCACCACGTAATCGGCCAGTTTCAGCGCGGTCGTCGTCGCGATGACCGAGTTGCAGCCATGCGCGATATTGGCAAACGGGCCACCGTGGACGAAGGCGGGGTTGTTCTCCAGCGTCTGCACCAGGTTGGGCTGCATCGCGTCCTTCAGCAGCACCGTCATCGCCCCATCTGCCTGAATATCGCGACAGTAGATCGGGCTGCGGTCGCGCCGGTAGGCCACGATGATGTCACCCAAACGTTTTTGCAAGTCATTGAGATCGCGCGACAAACACAGGATCGCCATGACTTCGGATGCCACCGTGATATCGAACCCGGTCTGGCGCGGGAACCCGTTGGCCACCCCGCCCAGCGAGGTCACGATGTCCCGCAGCGCCCGGTCGTTCATGTCCATCACACGCCGCCAGGTGACCCGGCGCTCGTCGATTTCCAGCTCGTTGCCCCAGTGGATATGGTTATCGATCATCGCCGACAGCAGGTTGTGCGCGGCCGTGATCGCGTGGAAATCGCCGGTGAAATGAAGGTTCATCTCCTCCATCGGCACCACCTGCGCATAGCCGCCACCCGCGGCCCCGCCCTTCATGCCGAAGCACGGACCCAAGGACGCCTCGCGGATGCACACAGCGGCCTTCTTGCCGATCTTGTTCAGCCCGTCCACCAAGCCGACGGTGGTCGTGGTCTTGCCCTCGCCCGCCGGGGTCGGGTTGATCGCGGTGACCAGGATCAGCTTGCCGTTCGGGCGATCCTGGACCGAATTGATGAAGTCCTGACCGATTTTCGCCTTGTCATGCCCGTAGGGCAGCAGATGCTCCGAGGGGATGCCCAACCCTGCGCCAATCTCTTGAATCGGGCGTTTCTTGGCTTCGCGTGCGATCTCGATATCGGATTTGACGGTCATGTCCCCTCACCTTTGCAGTTATCGCTGTCATAACTGCCTATACCTTAAGCAGAAATGACATGCGCCCCGCAAATCCGACCTATTCGCGTCACAAATCGCCGCGTCAGGCCCGCGCGGCGTCCAGATGTGCCCAGACGGGCTGATCGGGGATGTGCAGGGTCAGGGTATCGCCTACGCGGATCAGGCCGGGGCGTTCGACCCATGCGGTCACGCCGCGCTTGCCAGCGGCGGCGGGTTTGAAGCGTTTGCCCGCGCCGGGGGCATCAGCCTCGATCACCGGGGCGGGCAGCGTGCAGGGGCGGTTCTCCATGTCGATGACCAGCGTCGCGCCCGACGGCGCCTGCAGGCGCGAGGACGGCGGTACATGGGTGAAATCGGGGATCCCACGCAGGATCAGCGACGCCCCGACCCAAGCCGGATCGA
The DNA here is from genome assembly GCF_004799325.1 of Thalassobius vesicularis. Taxonomy (GTDB): domain Bacteria; phylum Pseudomonadota; class Alphaproteobacteria; order Rhodobacterales; family Rhodobacteraceae; genus Thalassobius; species Thalassobius vesicularis. The sequence continues at coordinate 137,310 of NZ_SSMD01000006.1, read as the reverse complement.
ACGCCTCGACCCCGATTTTTGCTGCGACATCCGCCAGTTCCTCCTCGGACAGGATCGACAGCTGCCGCACGTTGCGGATTTCCGTGTCGCGCGGATGCTGCGACATCACCCGGCTGCACGAGGGACGCGTGACCCCACCATGCGCCTCGCCCTCGATCCCGGCCCAGGTCAGCATCGCCTGATCCAGCGGTTCGGAGCGGAGCGAGGCATCGCGGTCCGGCACGCGGCCCAGATAGGTGACGGTGGCGGTGAATGAGGTCGGTTTGAGCGCGGGCATGTCTGTCTCCTGTTTGTCAGAGTTGTGGCCTGCGTCGCGCGTCAGGGCAACCTACGCTTTGTGATTTCAGATCTCACCTCCCGGAATGGTCAGCGTGAAGAACAGTCGCCGGAACGGGAACAGGGCCGATCCGTCCGGACGCAGGGGATACGCCTGCGCCATCTCGGCCTCATAGGCGGCGATCAGGTCGGACTGCTCAGGCGCGCTCAGCGCGTTCAGGATCGGCCGGGCAAAGGTGGATTCGGTGAAATGGCGCACAGGGTGGCCCTGCGCGACGGGTTCCAGGCGTTGCAGATACTCCGTCTCCCAGACCTGCGCGGCGCCGAGGGGGGCGAGGATTTCGAAATACTCGGGCGCGGTCAGGATGCCGGGGCCATCGGGCGCGCGTCGGCCCGGAAACATGCCATCCATCAACCGAACCCAAGTCGCGTGCGACGGCGCATCGTTCTGGTGCGGCACCTGCACGGCCAGCGTACCGCCGGGCTCCAGCATCCCGGCCAGACGCGGCAGCAGCGCGTCGTGATCGCCCAGCCAATGCAGCGTCGCGTTCGAGTAGATCAGCGCGAAGGGGCCGCCCTGCCATTGGGCGATGTCCGCCTCGCGCAGCGCGTCATAAGCGCCCTTGGCCTGCGCCTTGGCCAACATCGCGGGCGAGTTGTCGACGCCCGTCAGCACCCGCTCGCCGTAGCGCGCCTGCAAATCCGGCCCCACGGCCCCCGCCCCGCAGCCCAGATCGACGACCGGGCCGTCCGGCAGCGGCCCGACCGAGGCCAGCAAGTCCAGCGCCGGACGCAACCGGTGATCCGAGAAACGGGCGTAGGTGTCGGGGTTCCAGTCCAAGGCGGCCTCCTGCTTTGCATACAAAGGTATACCGCACAATTACCGCCAGCAAGAAGAAAGGCCGGGGTTTCCCCCGGCCTTGTCTCTTATGCCATCGGCTCCGGCTCCATCCCGCCGTCACCGGTGGGTTTCGCCTTGGGCTTGGTCTTGGGGATCGCCGTGACCGAGGAACCCTGATCGGGCGTGTCGTGGTGATCCGGCCCCGGCTGGGGCGGCTCGCCGCGCATCACGCGCTCGATCTCTTCGCCGGTCAGGGTCTCGTATTCCAGCAGGCCCTGCGCCAGACGTTCCCACTCGTCCTTACGCTCGGTCAGGATGCGGAACGCCTCGGCATAGCCGTCCTGGATGAAGCGTTTCACTTCTTCCTCGATCAGCTCTTTGGTATGCGCCGAGACCGAGAAACCGGGGGTCTGGCCCGAGTAGCCCTCGTGCGCCTCGGAATAGTCGATGTTGCCGACCTTGTCCGACATGCCCCAGCGCAGCACCATCGCGCGTGCCAGGCTCGATGCCTGCTGAATATCCCCGGCGGGGCCGTTCGAGACGTTCTCCTCGCCGTATTTCAGGATTTCAGCTGCTTTGCCTGCCATGGTCATGGCCAGCTTCTGCTCACACTCGGACTTGTGCCAGTTCAGGCGGTCGATTTCCGGCAGGCTGACCACCATCCCCAGCGCACCACCGCGCGGGATGATCGTTGCCTTGTAGACCGGATCGCATTTCGGCAGCGCCAGGCCGACGACGGCGTGACCGGCTTCGTGATAGGCGGTCTTTTCCTTCTGGTCCTGCGTCAGCACCATCGAGCGACGCTCGGCCCCCATCATCACCTTGTCCTTCGCGTTCTCGAAGTCCTCCATGGTGACAAAGCGACGGCCAACGCGGGCAGCCATCAGGGCGGCCTCGTTCACCAGGTTCATCAGGTCCGCACCCGAGAAACCGGGAGTGCCGCGCGCGATGATGCGCAGGTCGACATCCGGGCCTAGCGGGGTCTTGCGGGCATGGACGCCCAGGATCTTTTCGCGGCCCTTGATATCCGGGTTCGGCACAGTGACCTGACGGTCAAAACGGCCCGGGCGCAGCAGCGCGGGGTCCAGCACGTCGCGGCGGTTGGTGGCGGCCAGGATGATCACACCCTCGTTCGCCTCGAACCCGTCCATTTCGACCAGCAGCTGGTTCAGGGTCTGCTCGCGCTCGTCATTACCGCCGCCATAGCCTGCGCCACGCGCACGGCCCACGGCGTCGATCTCGTCGATGAACACGATACAAGGCGCGTTTTTCTTGGCCTGTTCGAACATGTCGCGGACGCGGGACGCGCCCACACCCACGAACATTTCCACGAAATCCGAGCCCGAGATGGTGAAGAACGGCACGCCTGCCTCGCCCGCGATTGCGCGCGCCAGCAGCGTCTTACCGGTACCCGGAGGGCCCACCAGCAGCGCGCCTTTGGGGATCTTGCCGCCCAGACGGCTGAATTTCTGCGGGTTGCGCAGGAATTCGACGATCTCTTCCAGTTCTTCCTTGGCCTCGTCGATGCCCGCCACGTCGTCAAAGGTCACGCGACCCTGCTTTTCGGTCAGCAGCTTGGCCTTGGATTTACCAAAACCCATGGCGCCGCCTTTGCCGCCGCCCTGCATCCGGTTCATGAAATAAATCCACACACCGATCAGCAGCAGGAAGGGCAACAGGCTGAGGATGAAGGCTTGGAAGCCGGATTGCTCTTGGCTTTCGGCGGCGACCGGGATGCCTTTTTCGATCAGCATATCGGTGATCTTGGCGTCATCCGGTCTGATCGTCACGTAGTCGCGCCCGTCCGTACCCCGATAGCGCACCTTCTCGCCGTCCAATGTGACCTTGCTGACCTTTTCCTGATCCACGGCCTGGACGAAATCCGAGTAGCTGATCGACTGGCTTTGCAGGGTCGAGCCCGACCCGCTGAACAGGTTGAACAGCGCCAGGATCAGCAGAAAAAGGATGACCCAGAAGGCGATGTTTTTCGCGTTGCCCAAGGAAACTCTCCCAATAATTCGGTTGGCCCTGCGCCTATCACAGCGGCCACCGTTCTTAAATAGAGATCATGCAACCTTCTTCAATGCGTTAAAAGGGCTGAATGGCAATCTGTGCGCCCAGGCGCCGGTTCTGCGCGCCAACCCTGCGTCTCAGCGATCAGCGGGGCGGCGATCACGCGGTCATCCAGCCAGACGGCAGGGTCCGCCATGACAGCTGCTGCGGGGCGCCCCGACGCGCGCCAGTTTGGCAGCTGTTGCAGCCCTTCGGCCCCCAAAGCGGCAATGCGGGCGTTCGTTGCGGGGCCAGAGATGACAAAGCGATTATCCCAGACATGCCCCACCGACGCCGAGGTCGACTGAACCGCCGCATATTCCCGAAACAGCCAGATCCGCCCCTTCCGAACGGACATGGCGCATCCGTGCAGCGTTGCCTTGCCTCCGTCCAATGCGGTCTGAATGAGGTCTGCAACGGCCTGACGACGCGGGCTGTACTCGGCCCCTGACAACCAGCGCAGGACGTGGACCAGCAGCCGCCGTTGCAATTCCGCGGGCAGATCGGCGAACGCCCCGATGTCGATGGTCACGTCCGGCCCGACCATATGCATGTGCTGCGCCGCAAACCCGTGGGCAGCCCAGTTCAACGCCTCGCGCGCCTGCGCCAGCGCCGCCGAGGTATCGGCGATACCTTTGGCGGTGATCCCCAAATCAGTCAGCCCAACCAAATGCTGCCGGACCTTGACCCGATCATAATGGGGATCGTGGTTCGAAGGGTCCTCGACCCAGTCCGCCCCACGCTGCTTTAGCATCTGTCGCAGATCGGCGCGCGATACCCCCAGCAATGGGCGCACAAAGGTCACATCATCCACCTGACGCGCTGTCATCTCCGACAGCCCATCCACGCCCGAGGATCGCGCCAGCCGCATCAAGAATGTCTCGGCCTGATCGTCCAGCGTATGCGCCAGCGCCACATGCCCAACACCTTGCGCACGCGCCCATTCGGCGATCAGCTGATACCGCGCCCGCCGCGCTTGATCCTGCAGGTTGCCGTGGCCGTCCCAGCCCCGCCAACGCAGGGTCCAGTGGGGCACACCCAAATCCACACAGACCGAGGCGACAAAGCGCGCCTCGTCAGCAGCTTCGGGGCGCAGGCCGTGATCGACCGTGACGGCCAGCAAGGGAACACTTCCCTGTGCCGCAAGATGCAGCATAGCGATGGAATCCCCACCGCCCGATACCGCCAGTCCTAATTTCGGATGGCTGAATCCGTTCAGGAAATCCGCGATTGCCGCTTCGGGCGTCACTGGCACCCCAGGCGTTGCATCGCCCCGCGCGCGGGCTCGACCGAGGACGAGGTCGGGAAGCGGACGCCGACTTCGGCCAGTGTCACGCAGGCCTCGTTCGTCTGGCCCAGTTCGCCCAGCGACTGCCCCAGCAGGAACAACGCCTCGGGGGCGACTTCGCCTTCGGGGTCGCCGCTGAACGCGTTCAGATAAGAGCGGGCCGCGGCGGCCGTGTCACCGGTCTGCGCCAGCGCCCGGCCACGCTGCAAATGCGCGCGGGCGGTCAGCGGACTGCCCGGATAGTCATCAAGGAAGGCCGCGAATTTCGCGGCAGCATCGGCATGGTTTCCACCGTCCAGCGCCGCCTGCGCCGCGTCGAAATCCGCCTTTTCGCCGATGGCCAGTTCCGCGTCCGCCCCACCGCTGACGGGCGGAGTCGCGGGCACCGAGACGGCGCCCTGATCGTCGCCGCCCAGTGTCGTGGTCTTGCCCAGCTTCGAGACGTCGCCGCCTTCCAGCTCGACCAGACGGAACTCCAGATCGCCGATGCGGTTGGTGCCGTCCTGCACGATCTTGTTGACCCGGAATTCCAGTTGTTCGGTCTTCGAGGTCAGCATCTGCAGCTGCGCCTCGATGGCATCAACCCGGTTCAGAACCGAGCCGCCGGCCGTCCCCGCAGGGGCGCCCGTGGTGCTCAACTCTCGTTTCAGGCGCTGGATGTCGACGTACAGAACAGACAATTCCTGGCGAATATCGGCCAGGGTCTGCGTCCGATCCTGCGCAATGCCGCGTCCCGGCAGGACAGGCAGCAGCAATACGGTCAGGGCGACGACGGAAATCCAGCGCATCGAAACGTCCTCAGCTGTTGTAGTCGGCCGAAATCACCGTCACGGCGCGACGGTTCTTGGCATAGCACGCCTCTTGCGAGCAGATCTCGATCGGGCGTTCCTTGCCGTAGCTGACGACCTTCAGGCGCGACGCGGCGACGCCCTGCTGTACCAGGTATTCCTGCACCGCGTTGGCGCGGCGTGCGCCCAGGGCCAGGTTGTATTCACGGGTGCCTTGTTCGTCGGCATGGCCTTCGATGATGGCGTTGTAGTCGGCGTTGGCCATCAGCCACTGTGCCTGACCGTCCAGCGTCGATTGCGCCTCGTAGCTCAGGTTCGACTGGTCCACGGCGAACAGCACGCGGTCGCCAACGGTTTCCTGGAAATACAGCGGCGAGGTCGGATCGCTGGCCGATCCGGACCCGCCGGCACCGCCCAGGTTCACTTCGTCGCCGCGAAAGCGGTCGGGGCTGGAGCACGCCGCCAAGGCAAGCGCCGAGGTCAGCAGAATGGCCCGCGTCAGGATTTTCATGGTTTTGTCCTACTCGATGTTTGGTTGTTTTTTGTTGTTTTAGCACATTGTTCCCGTCGTGGAAACGGATGCGCAATCTCAGTCTTGCAAAGGTGACCAGGCCGGGTCCGACGCGCCGCCCATCGTTTTCACACGTTTCAGGTTCCGCCCGGTGATGTCCACCGTGTACAGGCTGGCCGTGCCAGCTGCGCCCTGTGTTTCGCGGGTGAACATGATGACACGGCCGTTGGGGGCCCAGCTGGGGCCTTCGTCCAGGAAGGACGCGGTCAGCAGGCGCTCTTCCGAGCCATCAGTGCGCATCACGCCGATGTGGAACCGGCCCTTGTGTTGTTTGGTGAACGCCACCAGATCGCCGCGCGGCGACCAGACAGGCGTGCCATAGCGACCCTGACCAAAGCTGATGCGGGTCGGCTCGCCGCCGCTGGCGCTCATGATATACAGCTGCTGGGTGCCGCTGCGGTCGCTTTCGAACACGATCCGGCTGCCATCCGGGCTGTAGGAGGGCGCGGTCTCGATCGACGGCGCGCTGGTCAGCCGCTGCGACCGACCCGAGGCCACGTCCATCGTGTACAGGTCGGTATTGCCGTCCTGCGTCAGCGAATAGACCACCGTCCGCCCATCCGGAGAGAACCGCGGCGCAAAGCTCATCGTGCCGGGCTGGTCCTGCAACATGCGGCGGCCAACGCTGGCCACGTCCAGCACGTAGATGCGGGGGAAGCCGGTTTCATAGCTGGTGTACAGGATGCGATCTCCGGTCGGCGAAAAGCGCGGTGCCAGCACGATCGAGGTGCTGTCGGTCAGGTACTGCACATTGGCCCCGTCGTAATCCATGATGGCGATCCGCTTTTTGCGGTCATCCTTGGCTCCGGCCTCGGCCACATACACCACGCGGCTGTCGAAATACCCGCCCTCGCCGGTGATACGGCTGTAGACGGCGTCGGCCACCTTATGCGCCATCCGACGCCAACCATCCTGCGTGCCTGCGAATTGCAGACCATTGCCCAGCTCTTGACCGGCGAACACGTCATAGACGCGGAATTTCACCACCAGACGCCCCCCCGATTGCAGGCTGACGGCCCCGGTGATCAGGGCCTGCGCATTGATGGCCTTCCAGTCCGCGAACTGCACCGGAGAGCTGAAGCTGGTCACCTTGCTGATATGGGCGCTGGCGGGGATTTCACGGAACAGCCCCGTGCCGGTCAGATCCTCGGCCACCACGCGGGCTATGTCGCGCGCAACCTGCGCGGCCGCTGCGTTCTCGGGGACGAAATCGGGCACCGCGTAGGGCAGCGGCTCGATCACGCCTTCGGTGATCTCGATCCGCAGCGGGGCGGCTTGGATCAATCCGGGACTGACCAGGAACAGGATTGCGGACAGGAGGGTCAGGACTTGTTTCATCATTTGATCCTCATTTTCTCCGGATTGAATGTCATTTCAATATCGCGCCACTGCGCGTACTTGTCTTTCGGCAGCTTAAAGCCACTTGCGCCGCAGCGAATGATCGCGCGGCGGGCAGCTTCGAACGCCTGGCGCGCCGAATCCGCGCTGCCGCCCGAGCTGGACGTCATGCGGATCGAGCCTGCATCGGGTTTGCCGTCCTCGCTCAGCCGCACCTCGACCACGACGGTGGTGCGCAATGCGTCCGAGGACAGAGAGCCGGTGTTCCAGCATTTCTGAACCGCCACACGCAACGAGTCCTTCTCGCCAGCGGTCAGCGGCGGGCCTGCGGGCGCATCCGCCGTATCGGCAGGCGAGGACGCCCCGGCAGCCGCATCCGCAACGGCCTTTTCGATGGCGCTGCGCATGTCGTCCGAGGGGGCTGCGGGTTTCTCCTCCGGCTTGGCGGCCGGTTTCGTTTCGGGCTTGGCCGCCGGTTTCTCGGCGGGCTTCTCGGCCACCTTTTCGGGGACCGGCGGGCGTGTCTTGGGCCGAAGCGAGGTCACCGGCGCGCGCGCCGGCGGCTCTTGCGCTTCGGTCACGATTTCCTTGGCGGCCTCCTCGGGGGCGGTCGCTTCGGATTCGTCTTTCTTCACGTCACCGGCAGCATCCTTGCGGACCTCTTCGCGCACCACATCGTCCGGCTTGGTCTCGGGCGGAGGCGGCGCGACAGGTTCGGGGGCCACGCGCTGCGACGGGCGCGGCTGCGGGCGATCGGCTTCCTTCGGCGCATCCACGACCTCTTCCTGCGGAGGCGGCGCGATCTGCGGCGGCTCGTCCGTCACCTCGGCGGGTTCGGGCGGTTGTACCTTGGACACGTCCGGGCTGTCATCCTGCGGCGGGGTTTCCGGCGCGGGTTCGGGCTGCGGGCGTTCAGGCGGAGTCGGCGGTCTGGGCTGCTCGGGCTGCGGCTCTGGCTCGGCCTCGGGCTGCGGCGGTTGCGGCGCCTCGGTGACGGGCGACGGAGGCTGCTGCGCGCCGACGATACGCTCGTATTCCTCTGGGGAAATCACGGCCACCTCGGTCACCTCGAAAGGTTCCGGCGCCGGGTCAAACACATTGCCCAGCAACAGCCACGCGATCAGCCCCACATGGCCGATCCCCGAGATATACTGCCCCGTATTCATCTGCGGCTCAGTTTCCCTGCCCCGTAGGTTCAGCACCGTCCAGTTTCGGGCCGCCCGTATCCGTGACCAGCCCGATATTCGAGAACCCGCCCCGGTTCAGCGCGCCCATCACCTGCACGACCTGTTCATAAGGCACAGCCCCATCGGCCCGCAGGAAGACGCGGTCGCCTTCACGCTCGGCGGCGATGGCACGCAGGCGGTTGACCAGATCGTCCAGCGGCACCTCGGTCTTCTGGATCATCACGACGCCCTCGGCGGTGATGGTGACGCTCAGGGGTTCTTCCTGTTCGGTGGGCAGCGCGTTGGCGGCGGTTTTCGGCAGTTCAACCGGCACGCCGACCGTCATCAGCGGTGCGGCTACCATGAAGATGATCAGAAGCACCAGCATCACGTCCACGAAGGGCGTGATGTTGATCTCGGACATGGGGCGCGCCCCTCCGCGACGATGGCGACGGCGGCGTCCGCCGCCCCCGCCCTTTTGCATGACACCCGCGCCCATGGCTCAGCTGTCCAGCTGGCGGCTGAGGATGGTGGCGAACTCGTCCGCGAAGGCCTCGTAGCCCGCGATGATCCGGTCGCTATCCGCGCTCAGCTTGTTGTAGAAAACCACCGCCGGAATGGCCGCCAGCAGGCCCAGACCCGTGGCCAGCAGCGCCTCGGCGATACCGGGGGCGACGACGGCCAGGTTGGTGTTCTGCTGCTCGGCGATGTTGATGAAGGCGTGCATGATGCCCCAGACCGTCCCGAACAGGCCCACGAAGGGCGCGGTCGAACCCACGGTCGCCAGCACCGGCAGTCCCCGCGACAGCGCGTCGGCCTCTTTCGCGATTGCCACATCCATCGAGCGGTCGATCCGTGCATGAGCCCCAGCGATCATCCCGCCATCATTGCGGTGCGAGCGTCGCCATTCGATCATCCCCGCCGCGAAAATCCGCTGCGAACTGCCTGCCGGTTCTGGCCCGATCTGGTCGAACAGCTCGTCCAGCGGCTCACCCGACCAGAAGGCGCGGTCGAACCGATCCGCCTCGCGCCGGGCCGCGCGGTAGTTGATGGTTTTCTGAATGATGATGGACCAGGACCAGAACGAGGCGACGATCAGCATGATCATCACCAGTTTCACGGTCAGGGTCGCACGCGCGAAAAGCGCAAACATGGAGAAATCAATCTCCTGCGCCAGTGCGAGGGTCTCTGTTTCCATTAGCCTGCTCTTTGTTTTGGCCCGGTTCTGTCGTGGACCTTTGATTACAGGCGATTCTAGCCGAAGCTCAGGGGGAAAGCCAACACATCTGCGTCATCGGCAGGGGTTGGCCACGAATTAGTGAATAAGCTGGCGGATATTTGCCGGCATTCGGGCCGGATGGCCGGTATCTGTCATCATCACCACCGTCACGACCGCGTGGAACAGGTCTGTATCCCCGCGTTTGACGCGCTGTTCCAGAATCCAGCGCACGCCGGTCAGCTGCGTCGTCTCGGTTTCCACGGTCAGCAGATCGTCCAGACGGGCGGGGGCAAGGTAGTCCGCTTCGACCCGGCGCACGACGAAGACCAGGCCGTTTTCCTTCATCTCGCGCTGGTCGATTCCCAGCTCGCGCACCCATTCGCTGCGGGCGCGTTCGATGTACCGCAGGTAGTTGGCGTAATAGACGATCCCGGCCATATCCGTGTCCTCGTAATAGACCCGGATGTTCATCTTGTGCATGTTCATCGCCGCTCTCCCTGCGCTTGTGGCGGCACCCTAGGCGGGCGGACGGGGGCGTGCAACCCGTCAGGGCAACAGCGGATAGGTGGCCAGCGCCTCGTAGCGCGGGCCGTCCTCGTGCAGGGTCGAGCGGATCAGGCTGAACGTCTCGGCCTGCCCTTGCGCGGACAGGGTGCCATTATCGGCCAGCCAAGCGCCGATCCGGTGCTGCGCGCCATCGGGCAGGCGTCGGGGGAACCGCAGCAGCGTGACATGCGGCTTGAACCGCTTGCGTGGCAGATCAACGCCCGCCATCCGGGCCACCTGCCCCACCTTGTCATGCAGCGCGGCCAGTTCGGGCGTTCGTTCCACCAGCGCCGCCAGCAGTGTCGGGCGCGCACCGCCGAACACCTCGGCCCCACGGACTGCCAAGTCCATCCGGGGCGCGCGGATCTCGCTCAGCCCCTCGTGCAGCGCCTGTGCAACTTGCGGCGGCTGGTCGTCCAGAAAGGCCAACGTCAGGTGCAGGTTTTCCTCGGGCACCTCGCGGGCGAACCCCAGATCGTCCTGCACCTCGAACAGCGCCTCCCGTAGCCCGTCGGGCAGGTCCAGCGCTACGAAAAGCCGCATCAGCCCCCCTGCACCCGCGCGAACAGCCGCAAGGCATGGCTGGAATCGTTGGTCGCCGCAGGCATCAGCCGGTCATAGCCCGCGCGGATCAGTGCCGCGATCTCGGGGCGCAGAACCGTGGTTTCGCCCGCCACCGCCAACGGAGAGGTCTCGGCAAAGGCCCGATCCCCCCACAGCAGCATCACCTGCGCGACCTGCGACAGGGCCAGCTCGTCCGCTGGCATCTTCGCCAGCGCGCCGTCCATCCGCAGGAACACGAAGGCCGCCTTGATCGCCCCCGCCTTGTCGAAACGGAAGCCGCGATACTGCGTCGCCCCTGCCTCTTTCAGGCGCCCGACCAGCGCCCACAGGTCGGGGATCAGAGCGCCCAGATCAGGTACGTCCAGCAGTTCGTCCCAATCGCGGAAGAAAAAGAACATCAGGTTGACGCCCATCTCGGGGTCTGTCTCGGCCATGTGGTGCCCAGCCATGCCGACCACCGCCTCCAGCGCGCCCTTGACCACTTCCAGCGTCTGATCCTGCACCCCGAACACGATGGGGCAAATCGGCCGGCCCCAGCGGGCAAAGGCATAGGTTCCATCGGCGCGGGTGAACAGGGCTTCGATCTGATCGGGGGTCATAGGCACTCCTGACTGAGGGGGGCCTTCCCCCTCGCTTTCATCTCGCCCCGCATACTCAAATCCGGCAGCGACTGCCAGCGCTCAGCCAAACAGATCCGTCTGACCCGGCGCCTTGGGCGCATCCAGCCCCAGATGGGTCCACCCCTTTTGCGCCAGCATCCGACCGCGCGGGGTGCGCTGGATCAGGCCCTGTTGCAGCAGGAACGGCTCGATCACTTCCTCCAGCGCGTCGCGGCTTTCGGACAGGGCGGCGCTGATGGTTTCAATCCCCACCGGCCCACCGCCGTAGTTTTCTGCGATCAAGCGCAGATAGCGCCGGTCGGCCCCGTCCAGCCCCAGGTGATCCACCCCCAGCCGGGTCAGTGCGTGATCGGCAATCGCTTGCGTAACGCGCCCGTTGCCCTCGACCACCGCGAAATCCACCACGCGCCGCAGCAAGCGCCCCGCAATCCGCGGCGTCCCGCGGGATCGTTTGGCAATCTCGCGCGCACCTTCGGGGTCAGCAGGTGCGCCCAGCAGGCGGGCGTTGCGGGTGACGATCTCGTTCAGTTCGTCCACGTTGTAGAATTGCAGCCGCGTCGGGATGCCGAACCGGTCGCGCAGGGGCGTCGTCAGCAGGCCCAGACGGGTCGTCGCACCGACCAGAGTGAACGGCTGCAACTCGATCCGAACCGTCCGCGCGGCGGGGCCTTCTCCGATCACCAGGTCCAGCTCGTAATCTTCCAGCGCCGGATACAGAACTTCTTCGACCGCCGGGTTAAGCCGGTGGATTTCGTCGATGAACAGCACGTCGCGCGCTTCGAGGTTGGTCAGGATCGCCGCCAGATCGCCCGCCTTGGCCAGCACGGGGCCAGAGGTCATGCGGAAGTTCACCCCCAATTCCCGCGCCATGATCTGTGCCAGCGTGGTTTTCCCCAGGCCCGGAGGGCCGTGGAACAACGTGTGATCCATAGCCTCGCCACGCTGGCGGGCGGATTGGATGAACACCTTCAGGTTCGCGCGCGCCTCGGCCTGACCGATGAATTCGTCCAGCGCCTGTGGACGCAGGGCGCGGTCGTTATCCTCGGGCAGCGGATCGGGGCGCAAAGTGGGATCGGGATGTGCCATGCCTTAGCCTTTCGGAGCCAGCAGCTTCAGCGCCGCCCGGATCAGCGCCGCCGTGTCTGCCTCGGGCGCGTCTTGTGCGGCCTGCGCTATGGCAGAGGCCGCCTCGGACGGGGCATAGCCCAGATTGGACAGCGCCGACAGCGCATCCGATTGCGCGGCCGCGCTGGTCTGAACCGGTTTCGGCGCGGGCTTGGCTTTCGGTGCGGGGGTGTCGTCGATTACGTCCTCGACCTCGGCCACGACCGTCCCGCTTGCCTGTGCCAGCGTCCCGCCAAGCGCCATCACGCCGGGGGCCTTGTCCTTCAACTCGATCACCACGCGCTGCGCGGTCTTGGGGCCGATGCCCTTGGCCGCCTTGATCGCATTCACATCGCCCAGCGTGATCGCCCGCCCCACGCCTTCGGGGCCCAGCGTGCCCAGAATCGCCAAGGACGCCTTCGCGCCGATCCCCTGCACGCTCATCAGCAGGCGGTGCCATTCCTTCTCCAGCAGGGTCGGGAAGCCGAACAGCTGCATCAGGTCCTCGCGCACCAACAGGTCGGTGTATAGCGACACCGATTCCCCGTTGCGCGGCAGCGAGGCCAGCACCCGGTCCGAGCAATAGACGATATAGCCCACCCCGCGCACGTCAATCAGCACGTGATCCTCGCCGCGGTAATCCACCCGCCCGGTCAGCTTGCCGATCATGCTGCCCCCTTGATGCGCAACGCCGCCGCTGACCCGCGCGAGTAATGTGCGTGGCAAATCGCGATCGCCAGCGCGTCCGCCGCGTCGGGGCCGTTGATGACCACGCCGGGCAATTGCATCTTCACCATGTGATCCACCTGAACCTTGGCCGCGTGACCCACGCCGACAACGGTCTTTTTCACCTTGTTGGGGGCGTATTCCCCGATGGGAACCCCCGCCTGCGCCGGCACCAAAAGGGCAATCGCCCGCGCCTGGCCCAGTTTCAGCGTCCCCACCGCATCCTTGTTGACAAAGGTCTGCTCGACCGCCGCCGTGTCCGGCGCAAAGCGCGCCACGATCTCGGTCAGTTGGTTGTACAGGGACAGCAAACGCTCGGCCAGGTCATCGCCATCCGAGTGGCAAATGCCGTTGGCGACGTGGCTCAGGCGGCTGCCTTCGGCCTCAATCACGCCCCAGCCCATGTTGCGCAGCCCGGGATCTATGCCCAATACCCGCATCTCTGCCCCCTGCGTTGTTGCTTTTTTACTGCATTAGCACGAAACGAGAACAAACGCCAAGACCAATGCAACCGGGCGATCATTCCGCATTGCCGTCGATCTGCCTGCACCCCGGCAGACGTTTCGGCGGAGTGACGTTGGTGATCGCCGCTCCGTCCGCCAAAATGCTGCATCGCAGCACCCATGCGAAAACCGCATAGGAACTATGCAATTTGCCCCCGTTGTGCGAATTTTTTCCTCAGATTATGTGCCGCTCATACCCAAACGAAACCCCTGTAAATTAGGAACTCTGATATGGCTGTCTATGATAATACCCACGCCCCCTATCAGGCCGGTGGTGTAGCCGGCCGTGTCGTCACCGCCTTCACTGTGGCCATCAATTCGCTGATGCGCTGGCAAGATGCCCGCGCCACCCGTATGGCCCTGTCGCGCCTGACCGACCGCGAGCTGGATGATATCGGCCTTTCGCGTGGTGATATTGAATGGGTGGTGCGCCGCTAAGCCGCCCCCAAGATCGGCCGTCCCTCGGCCCAATCGGAACAGCCGCCCCCGAGCAATCGAGAGCGGCTGTTTCGTTTCCGAAGGGATGAGAGAGATTATCGGATCAGTTTGCGCAGTTCGGTCGCAACACGCAGGGACACGGGGTCGGCCTGCATGAACCAGGCTCCGACCTGCTCGGTCGTTGCGCCGTTTTCCAGATTGGCAACACGGTCTTGGTAGGTGCCAATCCCCATGTAGGCGATCAGCAGTGCCTTGAAGCACAAGAAGCCGACGACCAAAAGAACGATGCCCTTGATATGGAAGCTGCGCTTGGTGGCACGGGGACGAGCGACGATCAGACCATCCCGGTCCACGGTCAACGAGTAGCCGCGCTTCAAACGAGCACGATTGGCCTCGATCCGCTGAAGGCGGTCGTCAAACTGATTAAACATATCGGCCATGGCAGCCTCCTGTCGTGGCCCCCACCAGCGACATGATCTAAGTACCTGCGAATTGTGGCGAAAATGGGGCGAGCGCCCAATTCTCGCTGCAATTCAGCCTTGAAATGACTTCATTTGCGCAGGGTCAGCGTGGTCCACTCACCAATCTCCTCACGATGGATAAGATTGATCGCATTTCGTGCATAAACGTCGACAACCTCATCGGCTTGCTCGTTCAGAATCCCCGAGAGAATCGCATAGCCGCCGTCGGTCAGATACCGGGCCATATCCGGGGCCAAGTCGATCAGCGGGGCCTTCAGGATGTTGGCAAAGACCAGATCGAAGGGCGCCTTGGCCTTGATCGCGTCGTTTTCAAAGCCCGCGGCTTCGACACAGATCACCCGGCCCTCCAAGTTGTTGACCCTCACGTTGGCCTCGGCCACGTCCACGGCAACCTCGTCGATATCGCTGGCCATGACCGGGTTCGGCCAGATCCGCGCCGCACCCATCGCCAGAACGGCGGTGCCGCAGCCCACGTCGATCACGTTCTTGCAGACCACACCGTCGTTATCCAGACGGTCCAGCGCGCGCAGGCAGCCCTGCGTGGTGCCGTGGTGGCCGGTGCCGAACGCCATCGCCGCCTCGATCAGCAGGGGTTCGACGTCGTCGGGCACCTGATCCGCATCATGGCTGCCGTAGACGAAGAAGCGCCCGGCGCGCACCGGCACCAGCTCGCGTTTGACCTTGGCGACCCAATCGGTTTCCGGCAGTTCCGACACCACGAAGGGTTTCGCGTCATAGGCGGCGGCCAGCAGGGCCAGTTCGGTTTCATCCGGGGCTTCGGTGAAATAGCCGCCGACCTCCCACAGGCCCGAGCCATCTTCGATCTCGAACACGCCAATGCCTTCGGGTTCGGGCCACATCTCTTCCATCGCCAGGCCAAGCGCCTCGGCGGGTTCTTTTCCCTTCAGGGTGGTCAGAGCGGTAAAGGTGGGCATGTCGGCCTCCGGGGCAAAAACTGTTGCCCTAGCGCCTAAGCGCCTTGTGCGTCGGGGTCAAGCGGCGGGACGTTTTCCACGCCCACCGCGCGGCTCCAGTCCGCGACCCGACTTGACATAGCGCCAGCCCATCCAGCCCGCGCCGATGCCGACGACGGTATTGGCCACCGCCTGCGCCACCACCACGCCGGACGCGCCCCAGGCCAGACCCAGCGCAAAGGCCAGCGGCCCGATCAGCAGCCCGTCGCGGCTCCAGTTCGCGATGGTTGCCCACAGCGGACGGCCCAGGTTGTTGAAGGCGGCGTTCGACACGAACAGCGCCCCCGTGAACACGAACGACCCCGCCGCAAAGCGAGAGAAGATGTGCACGATCTCGGCCCCCTCGCCGCTTAGGCCAAAGCCCGCCGCCACGCGGTCGGCAAAGATCGCCAGCAGCACCCAGGTAACCCCGGTATAGGCCGCGCAAAACAGCAGCGCGTCGCGGTAGGCGCTTTTGACCCGGTTCAGCTGCCCCGCCCCAGCGTTCTGCCCGATGATGCCGCCGATGGCACCGCTCAGTGCAAAGATGCCGCCGAAGGACAGGATGGTCAGGCGCATGACGACGCCCAGGCCGGCCACCGCGCTGTCTCCGTGGTCAGCCATCGCGCGCACCAGCACCCAGTTCCCGAACGGAGTCGAAATCTGCGTGGCAATCGCAGGCACCGCGATCAGCGCAAAGGGTTTCAGGTACAGGCCCATGTCAGCCAGCGCGGGCTTGGCCAGAATGTCATGTGTGCGGGTCAGCCAATACAGCCCGATCACCGCCATCACTGCGCGCGAGATCACGATGACCGCCGCCGCGCCCTCGATCCCCCAGCCCATGTACAGGATCAGCAGCGGGTCCAGCACCACGGCGATCAGCCCGGCGGACATCGTCACCATCATCGAGCGCATCGCGTCCCCCAGCGCGCGCAGCACCGCGCCCGACATCATTCCCGCCGCGATCAGTGGCAGCGACGGCAGGGAAATCTGCAGGAAATCGGCGGCCACCTCCAGCACCTCGCCCTCGGCGCCGGACAGGCGCAGCAGCGGGTAGCGGAAGACGAACACGACCACCGCGATCACGACCTGCGCCCCCACGCCATAGGTCAGCGCCGAGGTGGCGATCCGGCGCGCCCGTCGCGGCCGCCCCATGCCCAAGGTCCGGCTGACCAGCGCCACCGCGCCGATCATCATGCCGATCGAGATCGAGATGACAAAGAACTGCAACGTCCCGGCAAACCCGATGGCGGCGATCAGCGCCTCGTCGCCCAGGCGGCTGACCCAGTACAGGGCCAGGAAATCCACCAGGAACATGAAGCTCAGCCCCAGCGATCCGGTCAGCGTCATCACCACGACATGCCGCATGGTCGAGCCGGTGAGAAATTTCGCCTGTCTGCTCATCTTATTCTGCCGCCGCCGGCAGGAAGCGCGAAAACACGGTCTCGTTGCCCGGCTCCGGGTGACGCGGGATCAGCAGTGCCAGCGTCAGCGACACGCTTGCCATACCCGCCGCCAGGAAAAACACCGCCGAGGGCGAGACCAGCCACAGATAGCCCAGCCCCGCCGGCAGGAACACCGCCGCGATATGGTTGATGGTAAAGGCCACGGCGGCGGTCGGCGCAATATCACCCGGATCGGCGATCTTCTGGAAATAGGTCTTCAGCGCCAGTGCCAGCGCAAAGAACATGTGGTCCACCACGTACAGGATCGAGGCCAGCAGCACGCCCCAGCCGAACCAGTAGATGCCGCCATACAGCAGGAACACCGTCACCAGCCCGGTATATTCAAAGGCCAGCGCGCGGCGCTCTCCGAACCGGGCGACGATCTTGCCGAAGACCGGGGCCAGGATCATGTTGGCCACCAGGTTGATCAGGTACAGGCTGGTCACCTCATGCACATCAAAGCCGAATTTCTCGACCATCATGAAGCCCGCGAACACGGTAAAGATCTGCCGCCGCGCGCCCGCCATGAATTGCAGCGCGTAATACAGCCAGTACCGCTTGCGCAGCACGAATTTCTTGAGCTGCGGGTTCGGCGCCTCGAACTGCGGATAGGCCAGCAGGCAGACAATCGCGATCAGCGCCGTCACACCGCCCGCGGCCATGTAGACCACGTTATAGGTCAGCCCCAGCGTGTTCCAGCTGAGCACGATCAGCCCATATGCCACCAGCGTCGCGGCCGAGCCAGCCGCCAGTAGCCAGCCCAGAATCTGCGGCGCGCGGTCCTTGGGCAGCCATTGCAGCTGCAGCGACTGGTTGACCGTCTCGTAATAGTGAAACCCGATCGAACTGAGCATCGTGATCGTCAAAATCCCGCCCAGCGAAGGGAACCACGCGGTGACAGCCGTCGCCACCCCCAGCAGCAACAGGGACACGACGCCCAGCACCTGCTCTCGCATGAACATGATCAGGGCGATGACGCCAATGGCGAAAAAGCCGGGGATCTCGCGCACCGTATGCAGCCAGCCGATGTCCGAGCCGTCGAACTTCGCCACCTCGATGACGAAGTTGTTCAGCAGCGCCGACCATGTGGCAAAGGCAACGGGCATGGCCGCAGCCATGAGGAATAGCAGCGAAACGGGCCGGCGCCACAACGGCAGGTGGCGCGCCTCGCTCAGGGGTGTCACGCGTATCATGCGAAACCCTTACGCCCGTTTCATGAACTTGGCGAGACGGATTCCAGCCCCCTCGGGTGCCGGGACGCACAGTCCACCCGCCCCCTGCGCACAACCGGGCACCTGATCTGAATCAAGGTGCACATATTCACGACATGGCATATACTTGACAAATTCGGGGACGGAGGCGCGCGATGGATCTTCTGGCACTTGTGGAATGGGTGGGTGAATCCTACACCGCCGCCCTTTTGGGTCTGGCGACAGGCATCATTTTCGGCGTCTCGGCGCAACGCTCGCAGTTCTGCCTGCGCGCCGCGACCGTGCAATTCGCACGGGGCGAGATGGGCGACAAGGTCGCCGTCTGGTTCCTGACCTTCTCGACCGCCGTGGTCTGGGTGCAAAGCGCCCAACTGCTGGGCCTGTTCAACGCCGCCGACGCGCGGCAGATGGCCATTCCCGGCAGCTGGTCGGGTGCCATCATCGGCGGGCTGATCTTTGGCGTGGGCATGGTCTTGGCGCGCGGCTGTTCCGGCCGCCTGCTGGTTCTGGCCGCGACAGGCAACCTGCGCTCGGTCGTGTCCGGACTGATTTTCGCCGTCGTCGCACAAATGAGCCTGTCCGGCATCCTGTCGGATTTCCGCAACTCGGTGGCATCCCTGTGGGTGACCGAAGGCGGGCGCAACCTGGACCTGATCGCCTTTTTCGGCCTGCCGGAATGGGGCGGGCTGGCCATCGGCATCATCTTTGCCGTGCTGGCGCTGGTGCTGTCGTGGAAGAACAAGATCTCGGTGAGCCGCCTGATCTTTGGCGCGGGCGTCGGCTTTGCCGTGGCTGTGGGCTGGGTCAGCACCTTCGCACTGTCGCAGATCGCCTTTGACCCGGTGACCGTCGAAAGCGTCACCTTCTCGGGCCCGTCGGCGCACACTCTGATGTTCTTTCTGGACCGCAACGAGATCCTGCAATTCTCGGTCGGTCTGGTGCCGGGTGTCGTGGTCGGCTCGTTCACCTCGTCCTTCCTGCGCGGAGAGTTCAAGTTCCAGGGCTTTTCGGACGAATCCAATATGCGCCGCTCGATGACCGGGGCCGTGCTGATGGGCTTTGGCGCCATGCTGGCCGGCGGTTGCGCGATCGGGGCCGGTGTGACCGGCGGGTCGGTCTTTGCCGGCACCGCGTGGCTGGCGCTGTTCTGCATGTGGGTCGGCGCGATGACCACCGACATCCTGCTGGACCAGCGCGGGATGCGCTCGAAAGCGGCCTGAGGCGGCTAGCCCAGAAACGCGGCGACCTCGGCGGCGATCCGGGGCGCTTGCAGGCTGATCTCTTTCAACTGGCCGTTCGGCACCGTGTGATACGAGCAAAACCACAGCCCCGGCGCCATCTGCCGGGCTGACTCCAGCGGCCGCCCGCTATCGTCCAGCAGCCCCGGCATATCCCCGAACATCGGCCGCAGATCGACGCCGTATCCCGTCGCCATCAGGATCGCGTCATAGGCCCCGGTACTGCCATCGACGAACGTCACCGAGTTGCCGTCCAATCGCTCGATCCCCGGCCGCACGGTAATCTTGCCCGCCTTGATCATGCCCAGCGTGCCCAGATCAATCAGCGGAATGCGCCCGTCCTCGCGCACCTGAGCGTTCGGCCCCTTGGGGGATTTCTGCAGCCCGTATTGCGCGTAATCCCCGATCTTGGCCCGCAGGATCGGCGCGGTCAGCACGTCCACCACCCGATAGGGAAAGATCTTCTGCAACAGGGCAAAGTTGCCGATGGGCTGGCCGAACAGCTCTTTCGGCAGCAGGTTCACGGGGCTGCGCACCACCATGTCCACCTGTCGCCCGTCTTCGGCCAGATCCATCGCCAGCTCGCCGCCCGAGTTGCCAAAGCCGATCACCAGCACCCGCTGTCCCGGCAGGTCCGCCGGACGCCGATAGTCGCGCGTGTGCAATACTGGGCCGGGAAACCCGTCCAGCCCGGGCCAGTCGCCGTATCGGGGCACCTCGCTGACGCCGGTTGCGGGGATCACCGCGCGCGTTTCGATCTGCTGCCCGCCCGCCGTCACGCGCCAGCCGCCCGCGATCTGCTCGACCTTCTCGACCGCGCAGTTCAGGCGTGGGGACAGGCCGAAATGCTGAGCATAGTCCTCTGGGTACTCCACCACCTGCTGGCGCGGGATATAGCGCGGGGCCGAGGCCGGATAGGGCCGCATCGGCAACCCCGAGCGCCGCTTGTCCGTGTGCAGATGCAGCCGGTCATAGTGCCGCCGCCACGCGCTGCCGATGGTCGCCTCGCGCTCCAGGATCAGTGGCTCCAGCCCTTGCGCCTTTAAACACGCGCCCAAGGCCAGCCCAGCCGGCCCCGCTCCGATCACCACCACATCCTGCATTGCACCCCTCCCCGAGTTCGAGGCCATTCAATCAGTAAAACGTCTGCGGGTCTATATCGACGCTGATCCGGGTCTGGGGCCCGGGCCGGAACTGCGCCAGCCACCGCGCCAGCGCCGCCTGCAACGGCGCGCCCTTGTCGGCCTTCACCAAAAGGCGCACCCGGTGCCGCCCCCGGATGCGGGCAATCGGCGCGGGGGCCGGGCCGAACACCTGCGCCCCGATCTGCCGCAGCGGCCCATCACGCCGGGCCATGTCGTTGCCCAGATCGAACACCTCTTGCACATCCGTGGACGACAGCACGATCCCCGCCATCCGCCCGAACGGGGGCACGCTGGCGTGGCGACGCTCATCCGCCTCGGCCTGCCAAAAGCCCTCCTCGTCCCCTGCCAGAATGGCGCGGATCACCGGGTGTTCGGGCTGATAGGTCTGCAACAGCGCCAGCCCCTTGCGCTCGGACCGCCCCGCGCGCCCCGCCACCTGCCGCATCAGCTGGAACGTCCGTTCCGCCGCCCGCAGGTCTGACCCTTGCAGCCCCAGATCCGCGTCAATCACCCCCACCAGCGTCAGCAGCGGAAAGTTGTGCCCCTTGGCCACCAGCTGCGTGCCGATGATGATGTCCGCACCGCCATCGGCAATCGCCTTGATCTGCGCCTTCAGCGCCCGGGCCGAGCCGAACATGTCCGAGCTCAGCGTCACCACCCGCGCCTCGGGGAACAGCGCCGTCGCCTCTTCGGCCAGACGTTCCACACCGGGGCCGACCGGGGCCAGGCGCCCTTCGACCCCGCAACTGGGACAGGTCTCTGGCATGGGTTTCGTCTCGCCGCATTGGTGGCAGACCAGACGTTTCAGGAACCGGTGCTCCACCATCCGCGCGTCGCAATGGTCACAGCCGATCTGGTGCCCGCAGGCCCGGCAGATCGTGATCGGCGCATAGCCGCGGCGGTTGATGAACAGCAGCGCCTGCTCGCCTTTTTCGACCCGCGCATTCACCTCGCGCTGCAACGCGCCGGAAATCCAGCGGTCCGAGGGCAGTTGTTCACCGCGCATATCAATCGCCCGCATCTCGGGCAGCACCGCCTCGCCGTAGCGGCTGGTCAGGGTCAGCTTGTCGTATTTACCCGCCTCGGCATTGGTCCAGCTTTCCAAGGACGGCGTGGCCGAGGCCAGCACCACGCGCGCCCCGCAGATACTGGCCCGCAGCACCGCCATATCGCGGGCATTATACAGCACCCCGTCCTCTTGCTTGTACGAGGTGTCGTGCTCTTCATCGACAACGATCAGGCCCAGGTTCTGAAACGGCAGGAACAGGGCCGAGCGCGCGCCGATCACCATCTGCGCCCCGCCCTCGCCGACCATTTTCCAGATGCGGCGGCGTTCGGTCATCGTCACGCCCGAGTGCCACTCGGCCGGTTTCGCCCCGAACCGCGCCTCGACCCGCGTCAGGAATTCAGCGGTCAGCGCGATCTCGGGCAGCAGCACCAGCGCCTGCCGCCCCGCGCGCAGGCATTCGGCGACGGCCTCCAGATACACCTCGGTCTTGCCCGAGCCGGTCACCCCGCGCAGCAAGGTCGTTCCATAGCTGCCCGAGCGGACCGAGGCCCGCAAAACGCCAGCCGCCTCCGCCTGATCCTCGGTCAGCTCCTTGCCGCCATAGTCGGGGTCCAGCCGCTGGAACGGCGTGTCGCGCGGGCGGTCTTCCTCCAAAACCGCGCCCAGCTTGACCAGCCCCTTAACGACGCTGGTGGTCACCCCCGCCGTCTCGGCCAGCTCGCTCAGCGTGAAGGCCAGCCCGCCGTAATCGCGCAGCACCTCCAGCACCCGCGTGCGCGCGTCGGTCATCCGGTCCGGTTCGGCCCCGCCCAGCCGGTACACTTTCTGCATGGACGGAGGATCGCTCAGCCCCGGGGCCCGCGTCGCCAGCCGCAGCATCGCGGACATCGGCGTCAGCGTGTAATCCCCGGCTTTGGTCAGGAAAATCTGCATCTCTTCGCGCATAGGCGCCACGTCCAGCACCCGGATCACGCTGCGGATTTTGCTGCGGTCGTAATCCCCCTTGCCCGGCCCCCAGACCACGCCCAGCACCTTGCGCGGGCCCAGCGGCACCTCGACAAAGGCACCGGCCCGGCAGCCCCCTTCGGGTGCCTTGTAGTCCAGAACACGATCCAGCGGCTGCGTGGTCAGCACGCCCACCAGTTCGCCCTCGTGATAGAATTCCGCCTGCGTCACATGTCCCCCGGTGAAAAGGGTTTCGGGATCATCCCCATTGGGGTAAAGCCTGACCAAGCAAAGTCCAACCCTACTTGAGGCACCCGAAATGAAATTCTTCGTTGATACCGCCGAGATCGACGCCATCGCCGAGCTGAACGAGCTGGGCATGGTCGACGGCGTGACCACCAACCCCTCGCTGATCAAGAAATCCGGCCGCGACATCCTGGAAGTGACCAAGGAAATCTGTGATCTGGTCGCCGGCCCCGTCTCGGCCGAGGTCACCGCCGTCGAGGCCGACCAGATGATCGCCGAAGGCCGCAAGCTGGCCAAGATCGCGGAAAACATCGCCGTCAAGGTGCCGCTGACCTGGGACGGCCTGAAGGCCTGCAAGGTGCTGACCGACGAGGGCACGATGGTCAACGTCACCCTGTGCTTCAGCGCCAATCAGGCCCTGCTGGCCGCCAAGGCCGGTGCCACCTTCATCAGCCCGTTCATCGGCCGCCTGGACGACATCGCGCTGGATGGCATGGACCTGATCGAGGACATCCGCGTGGTCTATGACAACTACGGTTTCGAAACCCAGATCCTGGCGGCCTCGATCCGCTCTGTGAACCACGTTCTGGACTGCGCCCGCATCGGCGCCGACGTGATGACCGCCCCGCCGAACGTCATCAAGGCGCTGGCCAGCCACCCGCTGACCGACAAGGGCCTGGCCACCTTCCTGGACGACATCAAGGCCGCGAATATCAAGATCCTCTGATCGGCGCCCCCGCGCCGGTTTGCAAAAAACATAAGGCAATGCCGGGACATATTTGTTATGGTCCCGGCAAAAGACCAAGAGGCAGACATGAGCACCACCCCCGTTCTGGACGCAAACCTGCGTCAGAAGATCATTTCCGAACCGGATGTGATTCTGGACGACAAAGACCTGATGCGGGCCCTTGTCGCGGCCAATGAACGGGCGATGGGCAACAACATCATCGACCTGCGCGGCATCGCGATGGAACGGCTCGAGGCGCGCCTTGACCGGCTGGAGGACACCCACCGCAGCGTCATCGCGGCGGCCTACGAAAACCTTGCCGGGACCAACCAGATCCACCGCGCCATCCTGCGCATGATGGAGCCGCTGAACTTCGAGAGCTTCCTGCGCGATCTTGGCGGCCCCGTGGCCGAGGTGCTGCGCGTCGACAGCATCAAGCTGGTTCTGGAAACCGCCCAGACCGACGAAGACCCGGTTCTGAAACGCCTCGGCGGTGTGCTGACCGTCGCCCGTGCCGGGTTCGTCGACGACTACATCACTGCTGGCCGCAACGCCCCGGTCCGCCCCGTCACCCTGCGCCAGGTCCACGAAGGCGACCTGCGCGTCTATGGAGAGGATGCCGGCTTCGTCCGCTCCGAGGCCTGCCTGAAGCTGGATTTCGGCCCCAACCGCCTGCCCGGCATGTTGGTCTTGGCCTCCGAAGACCCGCACCAGTTCAGCCCGCAGCAGGCCACCGACCTTCTGGCCTTTTTCGCCGGCGTGTTCGAGCGCACGATGCGCCGCTGGCTGGCATGATCCAGATCTCTCCAGCCGCGCGGGATGCCCTGCAAACCTGGCTGGAGGGGTTGAGCGCGCTGCGCGACGCCTCGGACAACACGCTGGACGCCTATCGCCGCGACGTGGCCGAGTTCCTGTCCTTCATCACCGCCCACAAGGGCGAACCACAGGGCCTGAAGGCGTTGGAGCGTGTCACCGTCTCGGACATGCGCGCGTGGATGGCCCACACCCGCAGCACCGGGATCGCGTCACGCTCGCTTGCCCGTAAACTCTCGTCCGTAAAGAGTTTTTTCCGTTGGCTGGCCGAGCGTGAGGGCTTTGACCCCTCCGCCGTTCTGTCCACCCGCTCGCCGAAATTCCACCGCAAACTGCCCCGCCCGCTGGACGAGGACGCCGCCCGCGCGATGATCGACACGGTCTCGCTTCAGTCGCCCAGCGACTGGATCGCGGCGCGGGATATGGCCGTGGTGACGCTGCTTTACGGCTGCGGTCTACGGATATCCGAGGCGCTGGGACTGATGGGCCGCGACCTGCCCCTGCGCGACAGCCTGCGCATCCTTGGCAAGGGCGGCAAGGAGCGGATCGTCCCCCTGATCCCCGCCGCGCGTCAGTCGGTGGAACACTACGCGCAGCTTTGCCCGTGGGATCTGTCGCCCGACCAGCCGCTGTTTCGCGGGGCACGGGGCGGCAAGCTCAGCCCGCGGATCATCCAACAGGTGATGGAGAAATCCCGCATGCAGCTGGGCCTTCCCGCGACTGCCACGCCACACGCGATGCGGCACAGTTTCGCCACGCATCTGCTGAACGCGGGCGGCGATTTGCGCGCGATTCAGGAACTGCTGGGCCATGCGTCGCTCTCGACCACTCAGGCGTATACGGCGGTGGACTTGGAGCGCCTTTTGGACGTATACGACAGAACCCATCCCAAGGCATCATAACCCCATCGCACAGGGGAACACATGAATTTTACAAATGAATCCAAGGCGCTAAGCGTCCATCTGTTGACCGCGACCGGGGCCGTTTTCGCCATGCTGGCGATGCTGGCGGCGGTCGAGGAAAAGTGGAGCCTGATGTTCCTGTGGCTGGTCGTGGCCTTTGCCGTGGACGGGCTGGATGGCCCGCTGGCGCGCCGCTATCACGTCAAACATTACGCCGCGCGCTTTGACGGGGTGCTGCTGGACCTGATCATCGACTACCTGACCTATGTCTTCATCCCGGCCTTTGCGCTGTTCAAATCCGGCCTGTTGCCGGGCTGGACGGGCTGGTTCGCGATCATCATCATCACCTTTGCCAGCGCCATGTATTTTGCGGACAACCGCATGAAAACCAAGGATAATTCCTTTAACGGTTTTCCCGGTTGCTGGAACATGCTGGTGCTGGTCCTGTTCGCGCTGCACCCGAATTTCTGGATCATTCTGGGGCTGGTCTCGGTGCTGGCGGTGGCGATGTTCCTGCCGCTGAAGTTCATCCACCCGGTTCGGACGGAACGCTGGCGCACGCTGTCGCTGCCGATGGCGCTGGCCTGGACCTTCTTTGCCGGATGGGCCGCATGGGTCGATTTCCACCCCGAAAGCTGGGCGCATTGGGGGCTGGTTCTGACCTCGGTCTACCTGCTGGGCGTGGGCATCGCGCAGCAGCTGATCCCGCTAAGGGACTGATCCGTTCCGGGGGTTTTGTGGGGTTTGGCCCGCAAACCACAGGGATTGCCTGACGCTCAGATCAGCAGCCCGGCCGCGCCCTCGTGGCGCAAGAGCCAGACCTTGGTTTCGACCCCGCCAAGGCCGGAAAATCCGCCCAGACCCGAGGCGCCAAGCACCCGGTGACACGGGATCAGGATCGGCAACGGGTTGCCGCCGCAGCCCTGCCCGATCGCCTGCGCGGTCACGCCCAGATCGCGGGCGAGGTCGCCATAGGTGCGGGTGAGGCCGAAGGGGATGGCGCTGATCGCGTCACACACTTGCTGTTGGAATGCCGAGGCGTTGACCCGCAGCGGCAGATCGAACGCCTGCCGGGTGCCGGCGAAATACTCGGCCAGTTGCCCCGCCGCGCGGTCCAACAGCGCCGAGTGATCCGCCCCGCCCGTCCCCCATTCGCAACGGACAATCGCGCCGTCCTGTTCGGTCAGCGTAACGGGGCCTGTGGGGGTGTCGACGGTCAGGGATGTCATGCCGTCACAGGAACGCAAAACGGCCCCGCGATCAAGCGGAGCCGTTTCGTTTGGGTCAGGCGATGTTAGCCCAGGGCCTCGTCGCAGCGTTTGCAGGTGCCTGCGTGGCTGTGGGTGCCGACGTCGGGCAGGATTTTCCAGCAACGCTGGCATTTCTCGCCTTCGGCCTTTTCGAACACCACGCCGACGCCTTCGATCTCGGGCAGGCGGAACGCCTCGGCCGGGATCGGGTCGGCGGTCAGCGACAGGCCCGAGGTGATGCAGATGTCGTCGAAATGCACGGTCTTCAGCGCGGCCAGCATGGCCTCGTTGCGGATGTGCACGACGGGGGCGGCCTCCAGCGAGGCGCCGATCACCTTGTCGGTACGCTGGATTTCCAGCGCCGCCGTCACCACGCGACGGGCGCGACGGACCTCGGCCCATTTGGCGGCCAGCGGTTCGTTCAGCCAATCGGCGGGGGTGTCGGGGATGTCCTGCAGGTGGACCGAGCTGTCGTCGCCCGGGAACCGCTCCAGCCAGACCTCTTCCATGGTGAAGACCAGGATCGGGGCCAGCCAGGTGGTCAGGCGGTGGAACAGGATGTCCAGCACGGTGCGCGCGGCGTTGGCGCGCAGGGTGTCGCCGTCGCAGTACAGCACGTCCTTGCGGATGTCGAAGTAGAAGGCCGACAGATCCACCGTGGCAAAGTTGAACACGGCCGAGAACACGCCCTGGAAGTCGAACGCCTTGTAACCAGCGCGGACCTTGTGATCCAGTTCGGCCAGACGGTGCAGGACCCAGCGTTCCAGCTCGGGCATGTCGGCGGGCGCGACGCGCTGCGATTCCTCGAACTGCGCCAGCGAGCCCAGCATGAAGCGCATGGTGTTGCGCAGGCGGCGATAGCTGTCGGCGGTGCCTTTCAGGATTTCCGGCCCGATCCGCTGGTCGGTGCTGTAATCGGTCTGGGCCACCCACAGGCGCAGGATGTCGGCGCCGTATTGCTTCACCACTTCCTCGGGGACGATGGTGTTGCCCAGCGATTTGGACATCTTGTTGCCCTTCTCGTCCAGGGTAAAGCCATGCGTCACCACGTTGCGATAGGGCGCGCGGCCCTTGGTGCCGCAGGCCTGCAGCAGCGAGGAATGGAACCAGCCGCGGTGCTGGTCGGTGCCTTCCATGTAGACGTCGGCGATGCCGTCGGCGGTGCCGTCAGCGCGATCCCGCAGCACGAAGGCGTGGGTCGAACCGGAGTCGAACCACACGTCCAGCACGTCAAAGACCTGCTCGTACTCGTCCGCATTATAGCCCTCAAGGAAGCGCTCCTTCGCGCCCTCGGCGTACCAGGCATCCGCGCCGTCGGCCTCGAACGCGGCCTTGATGCGGGCGTTCACTTCGGCGTCGCGCAGCAAGAAGCCCTCGTCGGTCGGCAGCAGGCCCTTTTTCACGAAGCAGGTCAGCGGCACGCCCCAGGCGCGCTGGCGCGACAGCACCCAGTCGGGGCGCGCTTCGATCATCGAGAACAGGCGGTTGCGGCCCGATTGCGGGGTGAACTTGACCAGCTGATCGATCGAGGTCAGCGCCCGCTGGCGGATCGTCTCGCCATAGGTGTTGTCCCCGCCCGCCGGCTTGTCGATGGCGGCGAACCATTGCGGCGTGTTGCGGAAGATCACCGGCGCCTTCGAGCGCCACGAATGCGGGTACGAGTGCGTCACGCGGCCCCGCGCGATGATCCCGCCTGCCTCGACCAGCTTGTCGATGACGGCGGCGTTGGCCTTGCCTTCCTTGCCCTTGGTGTCGAACACCTGCAGGCCCGC
The DNA here is from genome assembly GCF_004799325.1 of Thalassobius vesicularis. Lineage (GTDB taxonomy): Bacteria > Pseudomonadota > Alphaproteobacteria > Rhodobacterales > Rhodobacteraceae > Thalassobius > Thalassobius vesicularis. Next base: position 109,132 of record NZ_SSMD01000006.1, on the reverse strand, counting down.
AAAGAACGGCACATGGGGCAGGAACTCGGATTCCTCGCCCACGTTGTGGGTCATCCGGTCCATCCAGTTGCGCTTGACGAAGCAGTCATAGTCGTCGGCACCGTGGCTGGGCGCGGTGTGCACGAAACCCGTGCCCGCATCGTCGGTGACGTGATCGCCGTCGATCATCGGCACTTCGTAATCCCAGAAGCCATCGGCCCCGGCGATGCCGTTGAACGGGTGCTTCAGCGCCATGCCGTCAAATTCATCCGGCGACACATCGCGGACGCGGGTGAACTTGGTGACGCGCGACTTGCCCAAGGCATCCTCGGCCAGCGCATCGGCGAACAGGTACAGGTCGCCGGGGTTGGTCCAGCTTTCGTCCTGCGTCTCGTCCACGCGGTACAGGCCATAGGCGATCTTGGGGTTATAGGCGACGGCCTTGTTCGAGGGGATCGTCCACGGGGTCGTCGTCCAGATCACCACGCGGGCATCCGCCAGATCCCCACCCGAGGCCACCGAGAACGGCACCCAGATCGTGTGGGACTTGTGGTCGTGATACTCGATCTCGGCCTCGGCCAGCGCGGTCTTTTCGACCGGCGACCACATCACGGGCTTCGAACCCTGATACAGCGTGCCGTTCATCAGGAACTTCATGAACTCGTCCGCGATGACCGCCTCGGCGTGGTAATCCATCGTCAGGTACGGGTCATCCCAGTTGCCGGTGATGCCAAGGCGCTTGAACTCGGCGCGCTGGATGTCCACCCATTTCTCGGCAAAGGCGCGGCATTCGCGGCGGAAGGTCACCACGTCCACCTCGTCCTTGTTCTTGCCCTTGGCGCGGTACTGCTCCTCGATCTTCCACTCGATCGGCAGGCCGTGGCAGTCCCAGCCGGGGACATAGCGCGAATCGTGGCCCATCATCTGATGGGACCGCACGATCATGTCCTTGATGGTCTTGTTCAGCGCGTGGCCGATATGCAAGTGGCCGTTGGCATACGGAGGGCCATCATGCAGCGTGAACGGCGTGCGGGTGCCGCCCTCGGCCTTGGCGCGCAGGCGGCCGTAGATGTCCATGTCTTCCCAGCGCTTCAGCCAGTCGGGCTCGCGCTTGGGCAGTCCCGCGCGCATCGGGAAATCGGTCTGGGGCAGGTTCAGCGTGTCTTTGTAGTCAGGAGTGTCGGCGCACATCGTGGGCGTCCTTCGGATAATCGTGGTCTGTCAGGGATTGGGGGCGGCGCGGAAACCCATACGCCTTGTCCCGGCGGCTCTGGCTCAGAGCGCCGGGCATGTAATTCGAAGAATGATCGCCAGATGATGCGTCATGGCCCGCGTTATAGGCCCGCGCGCGAAGGGCGACAAGCGAACAATGCGCGGCGCTTTGGCATCTGGCACGGGCCGGCGCCGCGCCCTACATCAAAGGCACAAAGACCGGAGGCCCCATGTCCGCCCTGCCCCCCAAATTCGACATTACCCGCGACGAAATTGCCCGCGTCGTCCACGCGTTCTACGCGATGGTGCGCGACCATCCGGGCCTTGGACCGGTCTTCGCCGCCCATGTCACCGACTGGCCCAAACACGAGGAAAAGATCATCCGCTTCTGGGCCAACGCGATCCTGTACGAGCGCGACTACTCCGGCAACCCGATGGCCGCCCACCAGGACGCCGGCAACGTCCGCCCCGGCATGTTCGCGCCCTGGCTGGGCCTGTTCGACCTTGTGCTGCGGATGGAACTGCGCCCGGACCAAGCCGCCGCCTGGTCCGAACTCGCCCACCGCATCGGCCGCTCCCTGCGCGCAGGCGTGGTCGAGAAAGTCCACGGCGCCGACGGCATCCCGCGCCTGTTCTGAACGGAAACGTCGCATGGGGGCTCTGCCCCCAAACCCCCGGGATATTTTCAAAAAGAAGAAGACAAGGGCGCGGCGTATCCCTTCTTCTTTTTACAAATATCCCGGGGTGAGGCCGCAGGCCGAGGGGCAGCGCCCCTCATTCCTGACCGAAAAGCCCCGTGAGCGCGCGCCGGACCAGGGCGGTGACAGACGGGCGTTTGCCGCGGGAAAACGGTAGGGGGCGGCAGACCTCGATCGCGGCGACGCCGACGCGGGCGGTGAGGGCGCCGTTGACCACGCCTTCACCGAAGCGGCGAGAGAGTTTGGATAGCAGCCCCCCGCCTGCCAGCGAGCCGATCAGGTCGTCGCCCACGGCCACGGCGCCGGTGGCGACAAGGTGGGTCATAACTGCGCGGGTCAGGCGCCAGCTGCCAAGGGTGCCAGCGCGGCCGCCGTAGACTTCGGCCACGCGGCGGATCATCCGCAGGTTCGAGGTCAGCGCTGCGAAGACGTCCGCCAGCGCCAGCGGAACGATTGCCGTCACCGTGGCGACCTGGCGGGCGGCCGCTTCGACTTCGCGCAGGGCGGCTTGATCGAGGGGGGCTAGCAGCTCGGCCTCGGCCAGTTCCAGCAGGGCGTCGGCGTCGAATTGGTCGTCCTTGCGCTCGGTGAAGTTGGCGCGGGCCCAGTCCAGTTCGGGGCGCGCGGCATAGAGCGCCAGCAGGCGGGATGTCACGTCGCGCGCCTTGGGCAGGCTGGCTTCGGCCTTGGCCTCGGTCGCGGCGCGATGCAGGCGGTCCAGACGCGACAGGCGGGCAAAGGCAGCCAGCTCGCGCAGTGCGGCGATCAGCATCACCAGCACGAAGGCGGCGATCAGCGCCGTCACGGCCCAGCCGAGGATCGGCATACGCGAAATCAGCCCGGTGGCGAAATCCCATGCGGCGACAGAGACCACCGCGCCCAGCAGCGACAGGCCCAGGCCCCAGGCCCATTTTGCCAGCCCCGAACCGCGCGCAGGCCGTGCCGCCAGCGTCACCGCCCGTTGCATGGCAGCGCCGGTGGGGCGGTCGACGTCGGGCACCGGCGGGGCGGTATCCGGCCCCTCGGCCATCGGGGCGTGGTCGAGGTCGATCAGGATCGGGCCTTTGCTCATGCCGCGCCCTCTTTCTGCCAGACCAGTTGCACGTCGGGCAGGCCTTCGTCATTGCCCTCGCCCGCCGTGTGGACGGTTTCGCGGAAGCCCTGCGCCAGATAGAAGGCGCGGGCCATGTGGTTGCTTTGCAGGGTCCACAGCTCCAGCCGCGGGCTGTCTTCCATCGCGTCGCGCAGCAGTTGGCGGCCGATGCCCATGCCCTGCGCGCGCGGATGGACGTAAAGCGCATGGACGCGCACCCCGTCGCGCACGATGAAGCCCAGCATCCCCTTGTCGTCGCGCAAAAACCGCACCCAGCCGCGGATCGTGACCTGCGCCATCAACTGCGCATCGGTCAGCCAGGGGCGGCTGACCTCGCCTTCGGCGCGGGTGTGCAGCCACAGGATGGTCAGCAGGAATGGCACGTGCCAAGGGCGGGCGGGACGCGGGGTCATAGCCGATCCCCGATCAGGAATTGCGCGGCCCGGTCCAGCCGGATATGCGGCGGCCCCTCGCCCGGTTTCAGCGACAAGGGCGCGGGGGCGAAAGACATGATGCGGTAGTCGGAATCGAGCCATTTTTCCTCTCCGGCGCGGGCGGGCGACAGCAGGCGGGCGGGGTCTTCGGGCAGGGCACCGGGGTAGAAGGCAGCGCGTTTGCCGGTCTCCAGCAGGGTGCCGCGCACCACGTCCAGAGGGGTGCCGTCGTGGGTCAGCGTGTCCTCGGTCGTGGCGCGCAGGGACGCAATCGCCAGGGCCGAGGTCTTGGCCCCCGCGAAATCGGCCCGATCGCGGGCGTCGCGGGTCAGCGCCTCCATGATGGCGGTCAGGCGGGGGTGCTGGGTGTGGTGCAGGTGGTCGGCCTTGGTGGCAGCGAACAGGATCTTTTCCACCCGTTTGCCCAGCAGCAGCCGGGTCAGCCAGGCGTTGCGACCGGGGCGAAAGGCGGACAGGATATCGGCCATAGCGCGGCGCAGATCCTCGACCGCTTGGGGGCCGTTATGAATGGCCCCCAGCGCATCGACCAGCACCACCTGCCGGTCGATCCGGGCGAAATGGTCGCGGAAGAACGGCTTGACCACGCGGGATTTGTAAGCGTCGAACCGGCGCTCCATCTCGCGCCGCAGGCTACCGCGTTTCGAAGCCCCCTCCATCGGTGCAAAGGTCAGCACGGGGCTGCCCGCCAGATCGCCCGGCAGCAGGAACCGCCCCGGCGTGCAATCGGAAAAGCCAGCCGCCCGCGCGGCCGTCAGATAGGCGGTAAAGCCCTGCGCCAGCGCCTGCGCGGTGGGCTCGTCATGCGGCGCATCGCCATCGGTGGCGCCCAGTTGAGCCAGATACTCGGCGGCCTGCGCGCGCTTAGCGATCCGCTCCAAAGTGTCGGCGGACCACTCGGCATAGGTCTTGTCCAGCAGGCCCAGATCCAGCAGCCACTCACCGGGGTAATCCACGATGTCCAGATGGATCGTGCGCGGCCCCGACAGACCCGACAACAGCCCCTTGGGGCGCACCTTCAGCGACAGGCGCAGCTCGCTGACCGTGCGGGTGGAATCGGGCCAGTGCGGCGCGGGGTTGGTCAGCGCGGACAGGTGATTTTCATAGTCAAAGCGCGCGATCGTGTCGTCGGGCTGGGGCTGCAGATAGGCCGCCTCGATCCGCCCCTCGGACGCGGCCAAAAGCCCCGGCATCCGGCCCCGATCCAGAAGATTGGCCACCAGCGAGGTAATGAACACCGTCTTGCCCGAGCGCGCCAACCCGGTCACGCCCAGCCGGATCACCGGCTCGAAAAACGCCTCCGATATGCTGTCGCCGATGGATTCGACGCCGCGCGTCAGCCCATCGGCCAGATCGGTCAGTCCCACACCCAGACACCCTTTGCCATTCCGTCCCCCCAAAGATAGGCACCATCACCGCCGGGGGGAAGCATTGCCGATCATAGCGTGAAAATTTGTTCAAAACTCGGCATTTGCGCAAATTGCGCCGCCCCGTCTTTGCGCCGCACGTTTTTTCGGCTATGCGAACGCCCATGCCCAGATACGCCCTGCACGTCGAATACCACGGAGCCCCCTTCGCCGGATGGCAAAGGCAGGCCGATCAGCCCTCGGTTCAGGGCGCGATCGAGGACGCGCTGGCAAAGCTGGAACCCGGCCCCCACACCATCGCCGCCGCCGGCCGCACCGATGCGGGCGTGCACGCGCTGGCGCAAGTGGCCCATTGCGACTTGGTGAAAGACTGGGATCCCTTCCGCCTGTCCGAGGCGCTGAACTTCCACCTGAAACCCCAGCCCGTCGCGATCCGCGCCGCCGCCCGCGTGGCCGACGACTGGCACGCACGGTTCTCGGCGGTAGAACGGCAATACACCTTCCGCCTGCTGATGCGCCGCGCCCCGGCCACGCATGACGCCGGTCTGGTCTGGCAAATCCAGCACCAGTTGGAGCTGGAGCCGATGCAAAAAGCCGCCAAACACCTGATCGGGCTGCACGATTTCACCACCTTCCGCTCCTCGATCTGTCAGGCCGCCAGCCCGGTGAAAACCCTGGACGAGCTGCGGATCGAACGGGTCGAAGGCTGGTCCGGCCCCGAAATCCGCTTCTTCCTGCGCGCCCGGTCTTTCCTGCACAATCAGGTCCGCAGCTTTGTCGGCACACTCGAACGCGTCGGCGCCGGGGCATGGGCGCCCGAAGATGTGAAAACCGCGCTCGAGGCCCGCAATCGCGCCGCCTGCGGCCCGGTCTGCCCGCCGCAAGGGCTCTACCTCTCCGGCGTAGGCTACCCCGACAAACCCTTCGCATAAGGGGCTCTGCCCCTCGGCCTGCGGCCTCACCCCGGGATATTTTTAAAAAGAAGAAGCAAGGGCGCGGCGCATCCCTTCTTCTTTTTCTAAATATCCTCGGGGTTTGGGGGCAAAGCCCCCATCAGCCGAGGCCGCAAGGCCGAGATATCCTGTGCGCGTCAGCGCACCTTTTGAAAGCGGTTCGGCGCGTAGGGGGACAGGTCGAGGTTGGGGGGCTGGCCCGCCACGAGTTGCGCCAGGATGCGGCCGGTTCTGGGGCCGCCAGTCAGGCCGACGTGGTGGTGACCGAAGCCCATGAAGGCACCTTTGGCGCCGGGAACTTCGCCGATCGTGGGCAGGGAATCCGGCAGCACGGGGCGGTGACCCATCCATTCGGTTTTCTCGTCCCATGTCAGGCCCGGCATGGCGGCCAGGGCGTGGCGCATCAGTAGCTCGAACGGGGCGCGTGACGGGGGTGCCTTCAGTCCGCCGAATTCCACGATGCCAGCCAGGCGCAGGCGGCCCTCCATCGGGGTGGCGACAAACTGCCCCGAGGCGACGAGGATCGGGTGGCGCGGCATGAAGGAGGGGTTCCACAGCTCGACATGGTAGCCGCGTTCGGATTCGACGGGGGCGGCCATGCCCAGACGGCGGGACAGAGGGCCGCTCCAGGCTCCGGTGGTGATGACGGCGGCGTCGCAGGCCAGCATCTGGCCGTCGGCCATAACGCCGGTCACGCGGCCATTTTCGCGCACCACGTCGGTGACATCGGCGCGGATGACCCGTCCGCCCTGTGCCTGCAGATGGGCGGCCAGCGCCTTGACATAGGCCCCGGGGTCGGTGATCCGGCCATGCCCGCCGAAGGCCGCGCCGAAGCCGAGGTTGCCGGTCAGCGCAGGGTCGTAGTCGCGCAGGGCCGCGCCCTCGTACTCTGTCCAGCTGAACCCGTTTTCCCGTTTCAAAGCATAGGTATAGGCGTCCTGCGCAAAATGGGCGCGGTCGCGGTAGACATAGGTGAAATCGCACGGCTCGATATAGCGCGCGGCGGGGGTGCCCTGTGCCAGCGCCTGGTGATCGGCCAGGCTGTCGCCGATGATCGGGGTCAGTGCCGCCGCCGTCGCCCGGGCGTCGCGGTCATTGGCGCGCGCCAGGTAGCGCAGCAGCCACGGCGCCAGTTTCGGCAGGTACAGCCATTTCAGATACAGCGGGCGCTCGGGGTTCAGCAGGTAGGCGGGCGCATCCCGCAGCAGCCCCGGCACCGGCACCGGCACCACCGCGCAAGAGGCCAGCACGCCGCCATTGCCGAAGGACGCGCCCTCGGCCGGGCCAAGCCTGTCGATCAGGGTAACGTCCAGCCCGGCGCGTTGCGCCCAAATGGCGGTTGCGGTGCCGACGATGCCGGCTCCGACGATGGCAACATGGGTGCGGCTCATGCGTGTAATATCCCTCGCTTGCGGGCCCATCATACGGTGCCGCAAGGGAATGCCAATATCCGTGAAACTACGGGCCGCGTGTGACAGGGTTTGTCAGCAAAACCCGTTTCCCCTTGGCCGCGCCGTTGTGTAGGTTTGCGCCAGACCCCAAGACGGAGCCCGCGATGAAAGCCTTTCCGATTGCCCTGTTTGCCTGTGCCCTTGCTGCCTCGCCCGTCGTGGCGGGGCCCGGATCGTTGCAGCAGCTGACGCTGGCGCAGGACCTGTTCGCCTACGGGCTGGAGGCGCAAGACCCCCTGCTGGTTCTGGGCGCGGCCAAGATCGCCGGCGCGGTGCATGTGAAGGATGTCGCGCGTCCGGTCGACACCCGCCCCGGCGCCACCCCCGGTACGGATGCGGGCGAGGACGACACCCCCGCGATGGTGTCGGCGGCCGAGATGTTCGCCGTGGCGCGGGATCTGGCCTCGGGCGACGAGGCGATGACCATGATGATCGAGGACGCCGAGGCCGAAGGTGCGCGAGGACAGGTCGGTGGCGCGACCCGCACGCTGAACCGGCTGCAATCGGGCTATGTCGACATGGTCCGGGTCGAGTACGAAGGCGGCACCCTGGCCGAGCTGGCCATCCTGGGCGCCAACGGTGCGAACCTGGACCTGAAGGTGACCGACGACAAGGGCAACACGATCTGCGCCGAACAGGGCGCGTCGGACAAGCTTTACTGCGCGTGGACCCCGGCCCAGAACGGCACCTTCTTTGCCGAGATCGAAAACGTCAGCCCCAAGCGCAACAGTTACTATGTGCTGACGAACTAAGCACGGACACCGCCGCCCCAACCCAACAAAAAACCCCCGCCCAACCGGACGGGGGTTTTCTTGTCGCTCAGCTCAGGTCAGTTCTGGCTGATCGTCTGTTCCAGCCACGGCAGGAACTGCGAGACCTTGGTGTAGGCCGAGAAGATCGCGTCCTCGGCGCAGGTCTTGTTCGGGCCGGCCGACAGGCCCCAGCTGACGATGCCCGCCTGGATATAGCTGCCGTCCTGCAGCGGCACGACCAGCGGGCCGCCGCTGTCGCCCTGGCACGAGGTCTTGCCGCCCTCGAACGAGCCCGAGCAGACCATGTTCTCGGTCAGCGGCAGGGGCGCGCGTTTCACCAGCTCTTCCCAGGCTTTCTGCATGTCGTTCTTCGACAGCTTGAAGATCGAGGCCGCCTGTACGAACGCCTGGCTGGCCGGACGGGCGCGGGCCTTCATCAGGGCCTCGTTGCACATGTCGCGCGACATCATCTGGATCTCGGCCTGGTACATCTTGTCGGGGTGCGTACCGCCGTTCACCAGACCCCAGCCGGTCACCACGGTGGGCACGCCCGCCTGATCCAGCACGTCGCCGAAATTGGCGTCCGGCACCTTGATGGTGCGGTAGTTGGCGTTGGGCTTGCGGGCCAGCTTGATCAGCGCGACGTCGCTATCCCAGCCGTCGGGGTTGTAGTTCGGGTTGCGGAAAATCCCCGCCACCGGAACGTTGTCCCCCGAATTCGGAGAGATCGTGTTCGTGCCCACCAGAATGCTGATCTGGCTGGGGTGCAGGTCGAAATACTTGCCGTTCTTGTCCTGGTGGTGGATGCAGTGCGCCGCCGTCAGCACCCACTGATCCAGGATCAGCGAGCCGCCGCAGAAATGCGCGTCGGGCGACACCGGGTAGCCGGCGATCATCAGGCCGACCTGCCAGGGCCATGCGCCCTCGGCGGCCAGTTCACCGCCCACGACACGAGAGCCGCTGCCATCGGCGGCCATCTTCTCGGCGCGCTCGGCCTTTTTCTTGCTTTCGGCAAAATCGAACGGCGAGGCGTCCTGCTGGTCGACCTGCGGCAGCTGCATTTCCTGCGCGATACCGGGCGCTGCCATCAGCGCGGCGGCCAGTGCCAGGGTTGTGATCTTAAAGGCTTTCATGAGGGGTCCTTTCTTGAAGTACTGTTTGAAATAATGGGGGTAGTCATGGTTACCTGTCTCCTCTCAGGATCACCGGATAGCGTTTCACGTCCAGTTTGGGCATGTCGCCGCCACCGGACAAGGAAAGATCGCGGGTGCTTTCTTCGGCGGACATCGCCGCACCCAGATAGGCCTGCAACGCGCCGCCACCGCTGGGCAGATCGCGGGTTTGCATCGGGTCCGCCAGCGCGGTCAGCTCGGTCCGGGGGGCGCCGTCGCGCGCGGGGGTCGAGATTACGACGATCTCCTCCACGCCGGCACGAGTGCGACCATCGGGGCCGGGCGGGTTCTGGATCAGCAGGCCGATTTCCTGTTCCTCGCCAAAGGCGACGCGGTTGGAAATCCCCGGCTCGGGCCAGATCGCGGTGATGCGGTAATCGCGGTCCACGTACAGAACGGTCACGTCCTGCGCGGTCAGATCGGCATTGCGCAGGGTCAGCCAGACCTGATCGCAATGGGCGACCGACAGCGGGTTGGCCGCGTCCTGCGCGTCGGCGACCGGCTCACCGCAGGTGTCGCCATCGACCACGCCGGGCACGTAGCTCAGCGATTGGCCCACGCCGCTGCTGCCGAACAGGCTGAACCCGCCGGTCGAGCCACCCTCGGCCATCGCCAGCGCCGCGTTCAGGCGTTGCGCGCGGGCGGCACGCTCCAGGAAATCGGACAGCGCCAGCTGCGGGTACTCGGCCCCGCGCAGATCCAGACGCGGGCTGGATCCCGGCCCTTGCGGGTCCAGCACACCGTCGCGTCCGGCCAGCGCAAGCGTGCCGTCCACCAGATAGGGCTGCATGTCGAAATCGGGCGCGTTCAGGCGCACGCCTTCCAGCGCGTCGGCCTGTGCCAGCCCGGTCAGCATCGCCATCAGCGGCGCGTAGTCCTGCCCGTCCATCGCATCGGTCCGCACCGGCGCGGCCAGACGCACCGGCTGCGGCAATCCCGGCTGGCTGACGGCGGCATATCCCGCGTCGGGCAGCGGCTGGTCACTGCGCAGCCGCGCGCTGCCGGCGTTCACATCCGTCACCGTCGCCGTCGCCACCACCGTGTCCGAGGTCAGCGCGTCGTAAATCTGCACCTGCGCTCCCTCGGTCAGCCCGGCCAGCAGGCCCGCGTTCAGCATATCGCCCGCCGTGGCATAGCGCGTCACCGGGCTGGCGGTGCCAAAAACACCGCTGCTCATCAGCGTGCCTTCGCCGTCTGGGCTCTGCGCCGCCGGGCCGTTGCGCGACATCCCATCGGTGGCCGCCTGCAGCGCCTGCGACCAGCTTAGCGACGCCTCCGAGGACAGAACCCCCATCAGCGCCTGCGTGAAATCGCCGTACCAGTTGCCCGCATTGGCCGCGTCGCCCAGCGGGTATTCGAAACTGCGCTGATTGGATTGCGAGGAATACAGGAACGCATAATCCCCCCGCAGCGGCGCCTGCGCGCGCACGTCCGCAGGCTCGTTCACCTGGTCCTTGGGGATGCCCAGCGCGACCGGATCGACATAGCGCGCGGCGGCGACCTGCGCGCCCAGCGCCCGGAACCCGGTGGCCGAGTGGCAGGCGTCCAGCACTGCCACCATCTGCGCGCCGGTGTCCAGGATCGCCTGGAAACTGATCGCCAGCTCGTCATCCACGATGGCGTTTTCCACCGCCCCGATCGCGCCCTTCCAATTGGTGGCGTCGGCGGGCAGCAGGATCTCGTCATAGCCGCCTGCCTCGTCGCCGTTCTGGTCGGGGGCCTGGCTGCCATGCCCCGAGAAGTAGAAAAACACCGTGTCACCCGCCTGCGCCGTGGCCGCCAGCCGCGCCAGTTCGTCCATGATCGCGGCACGGGTGGGGGCGGACAGGATGGCGACCCCCTCGGCATGGCGCGACCCGTCCGAGGCCAGCAGCCGGATATCGCCCGCCTCGACCCCGCGATCCACCAGCATCTGTGTGACCAGCCCGGTGTCATTGGCCGGGCCGCGCAGGTCGGCATCAAGGTACTGATAATCCGACACTCCGATCACCAGAGCATGGGTCCGCGCGACCGCCGGTGCCGCCAGCGACATCCCGATGATCAGGGCAGAGAGGGATACGATACGGTGTTTCATGATCTTTTGATTGGTTTCATGACCTATTGATTACAGCCCCCAAAGGACCGATCAAGCCTGCTTGCCCCCCTGACAGCATTTGTCATCAATTCTTGATGGGTGATATCCGCTTGGGTTGTTTTCCGGTGCCGGTTTTCAATGCAGCCAGTGGATTGCGCCCCGGTTGGGCATGCAGGAACCCGTTCAATTCGGGGTTCACCCGCGCGGCCTGCCGTCCGGCCTCGATCGTCATGTCCACCTGTTCGGGCTTCAGTTTCAGCCGCGTCGGAATCTCGTTCAGCTGTGCTTGTTGCGCCGGGTCCAGCCCGTCAAAGCTGATCTTGCCGACAAAGAACTTCACGTCCCGGCAATTCCAGCCCGACAGGCTGCCGCGTAGCCGCGCCACCTCGCCGCGCGACAGGGAACACCGGTAATCCACCAGGTCCTTCTGCCAGCGGTCCAGCTGCAGCCGCATCGCATCATAGCCCGTGCGCGACGCCGACCCCATCGAGGCCCCCGCGATCCCCATCGCCAGTTTCACGCCCCCCGGCCCGCCCAGCTTGCGCGACCAGGCATAGGTTTTCTCTGTGCCCGCATCGGCCACGATGAACAGGAACCGCTTCAGCCGCACTGCCTGTTGCGGGGTCATCGGCGCGAATCCGTTGCGCGCGCGCGCCCGTTCGATCGCCAGACCCGTGGTGCCGAAATTGTCGGTGATGCCGCCGTCCAGCAGCTTGACGTATTGCACCTTTTCGGGATCGCCATAGCTTTCCAGCGCCGCCGCCTGCGCCTTCATCGCCGAGGTCGCCTCGGGGTTATACCGCGCGTCCGTCAGCCAGTCGGGCTCCTTGTACTGGCACTTGCCCTGATGCGCCTCCAGCGTGATCGGCGAGAACACCAGCGGAAACGCCGCCGAGGCCGCCACCGCGTCCGAAATCGGGAAACTGCCCAGGTCCGAGCACAGCGCGTCAAAGGTTTCCGGGCTGAACAGGAACGGCGTCTGGTTGGCCATGTCCGTGGCGTTGATCCAGGTGATGATGTTGCTGCGCTGGCGCAGGTCGCCAAAGGTCGCGCCGTGGAACAACTTTTCGTCCAGATAGCGCCCGAAGGTCTTGCGCCCGTTGGCCCCGCCGGTGACCCCGCGCACCAGCGTCAGCGGGTTCAGCGGGCTGTTGGCCATGTATTTCTCGGCGTTGGTCAGCAGGTAATTCTCGCGGTAGCCGTCCAGCGCGGCGGGCCCTTTCAGCCCGAAATACGCCGCCGTGACCGAGCCACCAGACACCCCCGTCACCAGCCGCACCTCGGACAGCACGCCGTCGGGGTCTTTCGGCGTGGCGGTCTGGGCGCGCAATTCCTCCAGCAATCCATAAGCAAAGGCCGAGGCCCGCATCCCCCCGCCCGAGAACGCCAGCCCGACATAGACCTCGCCATCCGTGGGGGCGGTCATGGTAACCTCGGCAAGCGGGGGATTTTGCCCCTCGGGCAGCGGTTGGTTCAGCGGTTTGTTGATCGCCGCACAGCCTGTCAGCGAAAGGGCCGCACACAGCATAAAAAATGACTTCATCGTCCTCCCCCAAGGCCGGGCCGGAAATATCAGGCCGTAGCGTCAAGTTTAGGGCAGACGATCCTGATGGCAAAGCCTTTTGCGGTCTCGGGCAGCAACAGTTTGGCCCCGTGCCGCGCCGCGATCGCCTGCACCAGCGCCAGCCCCAGCCCGTGCCCGGCCTTGGCGCGGTCGCGCTCGGCGCGGGTGAAACGGTCGAACATCTGGCCGCGCAGATCGGCGGGAATGCCGGGGCCGGTGTCTCGCACCTCCAGCACGATGCGGTCGCCTTCGGCCCACAGACCCAGACGGATTTCATCGCCCGGACGGCAATATTTGATCGCGTTTTCCAGCAGGTTGGTCAGCAGCTGCGCCAGCAGGCTACGCTCGCCCAGCACGTGCAGGCCCGGCTCCAGCGCCGTGGTCAGGTTCATCCCCTCGTCCTCGGCCAGCGGCTCGTACAAATCGGCCAGCTCCTCGGCCAGTTCAGACAAGTCCACCGGCACCAGACCGGGCCGCTGCCCCTGCGCCGCCTCGGCCGCCGAGATGTCCAGCAGGGCGTCGAAAATCCGAACCGTGGCGCGAATCTCCTCGCGCACGGCCAGCGCGGCGTCGTCCTCACCCAGCCCTGCCAGCCGCTGCTGGATGCGGTTCAGAGGCGTGCGCAGCTCATGCGCCACCGAATCCGACAGCCGGTGCGTAGCGCGGTTCAGCGCCTCGATCCGGTCCAGCATGGCGTGGATATGGTCCTGCAACAGCGCGAATTCGTCCTGCCGCGCGGGGGCCGGCAAGCGCGCCGACAGATCGCCCGCCGCCACCCGGTCGGCCAGCGCGTTCAGCCGCCCGATCCGCCCCAGCACCGCCCGGCTGATGCCCCACCCGGCCAGCAGCGACACCGCCACCAGCGCCAGCGCGACCCAGCCGATCAGCTGCCGCAGATCGTTCAGCGTCGCCAGAGTATCCGTCCGCGCCCGCGCCACCAGCAGCGGGAACCCTCCCGGCAATTCACGCGCGACGCCCACGTATTCGACGCCCGCCAGCGCGAAAACCTGCGCCCCCGTGGCCGCGAAATCGCTGCCATTCGGGGCCAGCCCGGCGGGCCATGCGTCGATATTCCCGGCCAGTTTCGCGCCGCGATCCGTCAGCAGATACAGCACCTGCGCGGGCGGCGTGCTGGCCACGCGAAACTCGATCGCCTCGCGCAGTGCCACGATCCGGCGTTGTTCGTACAAAGCCGCGAACGAGGCCAGATCGGCCGCCAACAACTCCGCCTGCCGCGCGTCCAGCGACTGCGCCGTCACGCGGTATTGCAGCCCCATCGCCGCCAGCGACATCGCCGAGATCACCGCCGCCACCAGCAGCGATACCCTCAGGCTGGCCGAGCGGCGCGCACCCCTCATTCCGCCACCTTGACCGGGTCGAACACATAGCCCTCGCCGCGGGCGGTGTGGATGATCGGGCGGCCCGCGACCTGTTCCAGCTTGCGCCGCAGACGGCCGACATGCACGTCCACCACGTTGGTCTGCGGGTCGAAATGCAGGTTCCAGACATGCTCCAGCAGCTGCATCCGCGTCACCAGCGCACCCGCATTCGTGGCGAAATAGCTCAGCAATTTGAACTCTTTGGGGGAGATCGCGATATGCGTCGTGCCGACATGCACGGTGCGCGCCTTCATGCGGATTTCCAGATCGCCAAAGGCCACCACGTCATTGTCCAGCGCCACCATCGTCGTGCGCCGCAGCAGCGCCCGCAGGCGCGCGCGCAGCTCGTCTGGGTCAAAGGGTTTGGCCAGGTAATCGTCCGCGCCCTTCTCCAGCCCCTCGATCTTGTTGGCCGCGCGCCCCAGCGCCGAGACCACCATCACCAGCGCGGTCGAGCCCGCCGCCCGCACCTTGGCGATCGCGTCCACCCCGTCGCCGCCCGGCAGCATCCGGTCGAACAGGATCACCGCGTAGGCCCCGGCCTTGGCGGCCTCCAGCCCGTCGGCGTAGGTGGCGCGCAGCACCGGCTCGGCGCCGACATCGCGGGCGGCCTCGGCCATGGCCTGAGCGGCCACGGCGTCGTCCTCGACGATCAGGATACGGGGGGTGGTACTCATGAACGAACTCCTTCGGCCCAGATCAGAAGATTACGACCACCGGGTCAAGGACATTCGCCCCGCCCATGATCTGGCTGCGTGCGCCGTTGCTCCAGGGGTCGACGGTGACGTGCAGCGTGCGGCCATCGGGGCGGCGCACCAGCAGCAGTACCGGGCGCGAGATCTTCAGCGTTTCCAGCAACTCGGCCGAGGCCGGCTGCCCGTTCACCGACAGGATCGTGTCGCCTGCATCCAGACCGGCCAGGTAGGCGGGGCTGGCGGGGCTGATCACCTCGACCGTCACGCCATCGCTGCCCATTTGCAGGCCCAGACGCGCCAGATCATAGGCCCGGATGATCGCAATCTCGCGCGAGGTGCCGTCGTCGTCGATATCGACCGAGTGCTTGATCAGCTCCAGCTCCAGCATCAACGGCTCTCCGCCGCGCAGCACCTCGAACACCACGGTATCGCCGTCACGTTCGTCCAGCGCAAAGGCCATGTCGCCCGGCTTCACGATCGCGCGGCCATTGACCCGCACCACCACGTCGCCCGCCAGCAGACCGGCCCGCGCGCCCAGGCTGGACGGGTTCACGTTGTCCACCAGCACGCCCGCGCCCTTCTCCAGCCCCAGCGCGGCGGCGATGCGCGCATCAATCGGGCGCGCGGTCACGCCCAGATCCGGCACTTCGGGCAGATCGCCCGCGATGAACCGGTCAATCAGCGCCGCCGGGATCGCATAGGAAATCCCCACGAACAGGCGCGAGCCATCGGCGATCCGCGCGTTCAGCCCCACGACACGGCCCTCGCCATCCAGCAGCGGCCCGCCCGAGCTGCCCGGGTTGATCGCCGCGTCATGCTGGATATAGCGCACCGGCACGCCCGCCTGCACCTGCCGCGCCACGACCGAGACGATCCCGCGCGTCACCGTCTGGTCCGCTTCCAGTGGCGCGCCCAGCGCATAAACCTCGTCGCCCAGACCGGGCAGGCCCAGCGCGGGTTCCAGACCGGGGCCGAACGTGGCCTCGTCCAGCTCGATCAGCGCCAGGTCGCGCTTTTCATCACGGGCGATCACACGCGCCACCACCGTGCGCCCGTCGCGGTGCCGCAGCACCACGCGGGTTGCGCGCTTGACGACATGCGCGTTGGTCACCGCCAGCCGCCCGTCGCGCCACAGTACCGCCGAACCCAGGAATTTCTCGTCCCCGTCCGCGGTTTCCACGACCAGCGTCGCGTTCAGCCCGCGCTCCAGCATCGGACCCGCCTGCGCCCGGTCGGCGATTGCCGAAATCAGCGTGACACACAGGGCCAGCATCGGCAGCAGGCTCAGCAGCGGGCGGCGCATACGGCGCGCATAAAGCCCGCGTTCAGTCGCATTCGGGGTCATCCGGGTCATGTGAACATCCTTTCTGTTCCGTTACCCCACAGCTAGCAACGCCCCCCGGTAAACTCACATGACAAGTCCGTTCATGTTCGGAAATCCGCCAGAAAGGTTTTGAAAAGCCACGCCCGCACCCGCATTATCATGGCATCCAAGACGGAGCTTTATGATGTTTCCCAAGTCCCTTTTCCTTGCCGTTTCCCTGTCTGCCGCAGCCCTTTTGCCCCTGTCCGCGCAGGCCCAAACCCCTTTGAAAACCGCCGAGCTGTCGGCCCAGCTGTACCTGACCGGGGTTGAAACCTCGGACCCGATTCTGGTGCTGGCCGCCGCCAAGCTGCGTAAATCGCTGAACTTCCGCCGCATCGACCGCGCCCCCACCAGTGACGGTGCCGCCGCCACTGCCGATCCGGACGAGGCGCCGCTCAGCTGGCAGGACATGCTGGACACCGCCGCCGAGCTGGCCGTGGGCGACGACGCCCTTCTGGGCCTGATCCAGGACGTGCGCGACGAGAATACAAAGGGCGTTTCCACCGGTCAGGTCTACTCGATCACCTCGATCCGCTCGGGCGGCACCGACACCTACCCGCCCCTGCCCTATACCGGCGGCGAATACGCCGAGGTCTATATCGAGGGTCAGGCCTCGGCCGATCTGAACCTTTACGTCCACGACGCCAAGGGGCGGCTGGTGTGCTCGGACACCGATATTTCCGCCATCGCCTATTGCGGCTGGCGTCCGGCCACGTCCGAGGGCTTCACCATCATCGTCAAGAACAAGGGCGGCGTGTCCTCGCCCTATTCGCTGATCACCAACTGAGGCCGCCATGACCCTGCTGCGATCCACCGCCCTGGCCGGTCTGCTGGCCCTGTCCGCCCTGCCCGCCGCCGCGCGCGAGAATTACGCCCTGCTGATCGGTGCCTCGACCTATCCGGCGCTGGATCAGCGGTTCTGGCTGCGCGGCCCGGCCAACGATATCGACCTTGTGGCGACCTACCTTCAGTCGAACCCCGTGGTGCCGTTTGCCGCTGACCGCATCACCGTGCTGGCCGATGGCGTCGAAGGTGCCCCCGCCCCGACCCTGCAAGCGATCCGCGACGGCTTCGCCCATCTGGCCGCCACCGTGCAGCCCGGCGATTTCGTCTACCTCCACTTCTCCGGCCACGGCAGCCAAGCCCCCGCGCTGGACCCCTCCACCGAAACCGACGGGCTGGACGAACTGTTCCTGCCCGTCGACATCGGCCCGTGGGAGGACACGACCGGCACCGTGCAAAACGCCCTCGTCGATGACGAGATCGGCCAGATGATCGACGCCATCCGCTCCAAGGGGGCCGATGTCTGGGTGGTGTTCGACAGCTGCCATTCCGGCACCGCCACCCGCGCCGCCCCCTCGCTGGACGAGGACGTGCGCGAACGCAAACTGCCCCCCTCGGCCCTTGGCGTCCCGGCCGAGCGCATGGCCGAAGCCGAATCCCAGACCCGCGCGCTGGACGACCCGCGCACCGCGCCGCCCGCCGCCGTTGAGACCTCAACCACCTCGCTGCAAGGCAAGCTGACCGCCTTCTTCGCCGCCCAAACCACCGAGACGACGCCCGAAAAGAACATGCCCAAAGGCGACCCCGACCGCCGCCTGCAGGGCGTCTTCACCTACACCCTGTTCCAGACGCTGGCCGAGCGTCCGGGCATCACCTACCGCCAGCTGTCACAGGAAATCCTGCGCAAATACGCGGTGCAAAACCTGGCCCGCACCACCCCCCTGTTCGAGGGCGAGCTGGACGACCCCGTCTTTGGCACCGGATCTGCCGGGCGCATCCTGCAATGGCCCGTCGCGGCCAAGGGCGACACGCTGACCCTGCCCGCCGGCCGCCTGCACGGGCTTGACGACGGGGCCGAGCTGATCTTGCTCGCCTCGCCCGCCGATCCCGACGACGCCGCGCTGGCCACCTATACCGTCACCACGCTGGACACATTCACCGCCACGGCCACGCCGCAAGGCACCGCCCCCGCCATCCCCAAGGGCGCGGTGCTGCGCAAGACCAGCGCCAGCCTTGACATGTCGCTGACAATCGCCCTGCCCGACCCCGGCACGGCCCCGGCACAGGCGCTGGACGCCGCCATCGCCGCCGCCCGCGACATGGCCCGCATCGGCCCTCGCATCGCCTTCGTGCCCGCCAGCGCCGATGCCGACCTGCGCCTTGCCGTGATCCCCGACAGCCCCCGCCCCGACGCGATCTGGTTCCTGCCCGCCTCGGGCCTGATCGAGGAAGACCAGTTCGACCAGCTCTTCTCGATCTCGACCGCCGACAAGGACACCACGGAACTGGCCGAGGTTTTCTCGGAAAACATCTCCTACATGAGCAAGGCGCTGAACCTGATGAAGGTCGGCGCGGCGACCTCCGGAACGGCGGTGCAGGTCTCCGCCGCCCTGACCCGCGCGCGCTTTGATCCGAACGCCGAGGACATTGTCCCCGACAGTCACCAGCCCGTCGCGGCCCAATCCGTGACACGCATGATCCCGGACGACGTGATCGGCCTGACCCTGACCAACCCGAACGACAGGGCGGTGGATTTCAACGTGCTCTATGTCGGGTCGGACTATTCGATCTCGTTCATGGGCAACGGCCGACTGCACCCCGGCGACACGCTGAGCGAGGATTACGTGCTAGTCACAGACGCCGCCTTTGGCCGCGACCGGCTGCTGGTCATAGTCTCACCCGCCGATCCCCAGTCCGAGGTCGAAGACCTGTCCTTCCTCGAACAACCCCCGCTGTCGCGCACCCGCCAGGCCGGCTCGGCCCCGCGCGGTCTGACCGGCCTGCTGGACGAGGCCGGCTTCGGCCAAACCACCCGCGCCGCCGTCAGCCTGTCCAGCCGCAAGAAAAAAGCCGAACCCGCCCCGGCCTTCCTGCAATTCGAGATCGACACGGTCCCCGGAAGCTGAACCCGCGCGCTCTATTCTCAGACGACGCGTCGGCACCCCCGGCGCGCCGTGAGTATTTCTGTCAGAAAGAAGCCGGAATGCAGGGCTCTCCTTCGACCGCACCCCGGCGGAGAAGGGCGCCACTTCCTGTGTTTCTTTCTGATCAAAATACTCAAATCCTGCCTTGGCCACAGGCGGGACGGGCACGATTTCAAGCGTACGTTTTTTCGCAAGAATCACACAATCCGACGCATGAGCGAAAGATAAACGCGGCGCGCTGACAGGTTTCCCAAGATGACAGCTTTCGTCATTTGATGTGGCGCACGCGGGGCAGTAAATTTGTAGCATGTTGAAACAAAGGGACTTTTCCAATGACCAAATCTTTTTCCCTTTCCGTTTTGGTCCCGCCCCTTGTGGCTGTGTCCGCCGCCGTCCCGCTGGCGGTCTGGTCCGGTTTCGACATCACTGGCCGGCAGGAGGTGAGTGCCCTGCCGGCCCTTTTTCCCGGTTTCCTTGTCGCGCTTTTCTGGGTGCGGCATTCCAAGTCCACGAACCGCGCCGCCCCCCTTCCCTGGATCGTTGCGGCCGGTTCGTGGCATGCGTTTGTGTGGTTTACGGCCCTGACCCAGCCGTATGCGGGCAGTTTCCCCTCTGCCCTGGCCCGTGCCTTCTGCGAGCTTCTTTATTCGGCCTCTCCGGCGCTTCTGGCCGGGCTTGCAGGGCTTCTGGCGTCTCTGGGTCTGATGATGTCCATCTCTCCGGTTCAGGGATCCCAAGACTGACCTTCCCCAAGGGTATCGTCACACCGCCGGCCCGCCCGCTGTCGAGCAGGGGCGGGCCGGCCCATTTGGCCAAAGTCGCGAAATCCAGCTGGATCGTCGCCTTTAGGAAACCCGTTTTACGGATTTTTCGGCCCCGCCCGCATTTTCGCGCAAAACAGTCGCAATCAAGGCATTGCCCCCCGATTTCCGTGCCGTATACCGCTGGGAACACCCCTCAAGGCCAACGGATGGACCCCGATGAACAGCTTTGCCCTGACCGTGAAATGCACCTCTACCCGCGGCATCGTCGCGGCGATCGCCACCTTCCTGGCCGAGCATGGCTGTAACATCGGCGACTCGCACCAGTACGATGATTTCGAGACCGACACCTTCTTCATGCGGATCAGTTTCCGCCCCGAAACCGGCGCCACCATCGACCAGCTGACCGAAGCCTTCGAGGCCACTGCCTCTGAATTCGGGATGACCTATGCCTTCCATGACGAAGACCAGAAAATGAAGGTGGTTCTGATGGTGTCGCGCTTCGGGCATTGCCTGAACGACCTGCTGTACCGCTGGCGCATCGGCGCGCTGCCGATCGATATCGTGGGCGTGATCTCGAACCACCTAGACTACCAGAAACTGGTGGTGAACCACGACCTGCCGTTCCACTACATCAAGGTCACCAAGGACAACAAGGAAAAGGCCGAAGCACAGCAGATGTCCATCATCGAGGACACCGGCGCCGAACTGGTCGTTCTGGCCCGCTACATGCAGGTGCTGTCGGACGAGATGTGCAAGAAGATGTCGGGCCGGATCATCAACATCCACCACTCCTTCCTGCCCAGCTTCAAGGGCGCCTACCCCTACAAGCAAGCCTATGCCCGCGGCGTGAAACTGATCGGCGCCACCGCGCATTACGTCACCGCCGACCTGGACGAAGGCCCCATCATCGAGCAGGACACCGTCCGCGTCACCCACGCCCAGTCGCCCGACGACTACGTGACCCTGGGCCGCGACGTGGAATCCTCGGTTCTGGCGCGCGCCGTGCACGCCCATATCCACCACCGCGTGTTCCTGAACGGCAACAAGACCGTGGTGTTCCCGGCCTCCCCAGGCTCCTACGCGTCCGAGCGGATGGGCTAACACTCAGGACCGATTGGGGGCTCTGCCCCCAAAACCCCCGGGATATTTGGAAAAAGAAGAAGGGGGGAACGTGCGCCCTGGTCTTCTTCTTTTCTCAAATATCCCGGGGTGAATGCGCCGCAGGCGCAGAGGGGCTGCGCCCCTATGCTAAAAATCCTGCGCGCGCAGCGCACCGCTTAGTTGCGGCCGCGTTCGTCCAGGCCCAGGCCGCGACCGATGATTTCGCGCATGATTTCCGACGTACCTGCGTAGATCCGGCTGATGCGGGCGTCGCTGTAGAGGCGCGAGATTTCGTACTCGTCCATGTAGCCCGCCCCGCCGTGCAGCTGCACGCATTCGTCGACCACGCGGCCTTCGACCTCGGAGGTGAACAGCTTGGCCTCGGCGGCCATTTCGGCGCTCAGTTCGCCCTTCAGGTGTTCGCGTACCAAGTGATCGGTCAGCGCCCAGCCTGCGTCCAGTTCGGTGCGCATCGACGCCATCTTGAAGCGCGAGTTCTGGAAGGTGCCGATCGGGCGGCCAAAGGCGCGGCGGTCCATGATGTATTCCATGGTCAGGCCAAAGGCGTGTTCAGCGCGGGCCATGAAGCCAAGCGCGCCCATGATGCGTTCCTCGGCCAGGTTCATCATCATGGATTTGAAGCCCCGGCGCGGGTCGCCCAGCACGTTGGTCTTGGGCACCTTGACGTTGTCAAAGAACAGCTCGGCCGTGTCCTGCGATTGCAGGCCCATCTTTTTCAGGCGGCGGCCGCGGCTGAAGCCCTCCATGCCGTCCTCGACCAGGAACAGGCCGATCTCGTGGCCGTCACCGGTGCGGGCGGCGACAATAACCAGCCCGGCCAGGATGCCGTTCGAGATGTAGGTTTTCGAGCCGTTCAGCACCCAGTGGTCATCCATTTCCACGGCGCGGGTCTTGACCCCGCCCAGGTCCGATCCGGTGCCCGGTTCGGTCATGGCGATGGCCAGCACGATCTCGCCCGACACGATGCCCGGCATATAGCGGGCCTTCTGGTCCTCGGTGCCCATCTTGTGCAGGTAGGGGCCGACGATGCGGTTGTGCAGCCCGATGAAAAAGCCCGGCTCTTTCGGGTTGATCTCTTCGGCCAGGATCATGTCATAGCGGAAATCGTCCAGCCCCAGGCCGCCGTATTTCTCGTCGGCGTACATGCACAGGAACCCCTGCTCGCCGGCCTTTTTCCACACCTCGCGGCTGACACAGCCCGCTTCGCGCCATTCCTCGGCATGCGGGAACACTTCGGCCTCGGCCCATTTGCGCACCGTGCGGCGGAACATCTCGTGTTCTTCGTCATAGATCGTCCGTTTCAGCACCGGAGACCTCCTGTCTGATCAAAGGTTTACAACTGTGAGGGGGATTTGCGTAAGACGGGGCGGCCCGAAGGCCGCCCCGGTTGTTTGGTCAGGTTACTGGACGGTGTGAACCAGAACCCACGAACCGTTTTCGACCTTCGAGATGAAGATCTCTTTGGCGCCGACGTGGCTGTCGGGGCTGTAAGCAACCTTGGCGCCCATGATCACGTCGTCAAAGGACAGGTTTTCCAGGGCCGCGATGAAGCTGGCGCGGGTCAGGTCAGGACCGGCTGCTTCCAGGGCGCGCACCATGGTTTCAGCTGCCGAGCGGCCCAGCAGCGAGCCGGTGCCGGGGAACTTCTCGCCGGTGGCTTCGGTGTAGGATTTCACCCATGCACCCACTTCGGGGTTGCTGACGCGGGCTTCCAGATCCAGCCAGCCGGCAGCGGCCCAGACGCCATCCATCACGCCCTGGGCGGCCAGGCCCTTGGCGACAACGGTGTGGAACCCGGCCGAGGACAGCAGGAAGTCAACATCCACGCCCAGCTTGTTGGCGGTGGCGATCACGTTGATGGTCTGGCTGATGCCCAGGGCGGTGGCAACGGTGTCACAGCCCGCTTCCTTGATCTTGCCCAGCGCGCCCGAGAAATCGGTCTCGTCCGGCTTGTGCTGGGTTTCGATGCCAAAGGCCGCGCCAGCTGCCGCCGCGCCGTCCTTCACACCCATCTCGATTTCCTTGCCAAAGTCGGTGGGCAGGTACATCAGGCAGAAGGTCTTCTTGCCCTGTTCCTTGGCCAGGTATTCCGAGGCCAGCTTCACCCCGTCATAATAGGACGAGCCGGTCATGAATTTCCACGGCGCGGGCGGCTCCAGCACCTGACGGGCCGAGGTCAGCGGCGCCACGTTCGGGATGCCCTTGGGCTCCATCATCTTGAACAGCGCGATGTTCATCGGCGTGCCCAGGTTCAGCAGCATGGCGAAGACGTTGTCGCGGTTGATCAGCTTGTTGCCTGCCTGAACGGCCTTGGGCACCTGATAGCCGTGATCCTCGACGATGTAGGTGATCTTGCGACCATGCACGCCGCCCTTGGCGTTCACTTCGTCGAAATACAGCTGGGCTGCTTTCACGGCGGGCACCGAGAAGGGCGCGAAGATGCCCGACAGGTCGTGCACGGCACCGATCTTGACCTCGGTGTCGGTCACGCCGTCCTCGGCCAGAGCCGGCAGTGCCGCGCTCAGCGACAGAGCCGCGGCGGCGGCAAACGTCTTGAACAGTTTCATTATTTTAGTTCCTCCCTAAAGGTCTGTTTATGTCGACCGGGCCCCTCCTCAAAGGCGCGGTCAGTACATGCTGTCGATCAAACCGGAATGACGCGAGTTCACGTAATTCCGCTTGAGTTTCATCGTGGGCGTCAGCTCTTCGTCTTCGGCGGTCAGCAGGATGTCGATCAGGCGGAAATCCTTGATCTGTTCCACCTGGGCGAACTGTTTGTTCACCTCGCTCACCACTTTGCCGATCAGCTCCACCACCTCCTTTGCCCGCGTCAGCGAGGCGAAGTCCGCATATGGAATTTGACGCTCTTGCGCGAACCTTTCAACATTTTCCTGATCAATCATGATCAGGCATGTCAGGTATTTGCGCTTGTCCCCGATCACCACCGCGTCCGAGACATAGGGCGAGAACTTCAGCTTGCTCTCGATTTCGGCGGGGGTGATGTTCTTGCCCCCGGCGGTGATGATGATGTCTTTCAGTCGGCCGGTGATGGTCAGGTTGCCCTCGTTGTCCAGCCGCCCGATATCGCCGGTGCGCAGCCATCCGTCCTCGGTCATGGTTTCGGCCGTTTTCTCCGGCTTGTTCCAGTAGCCACCGAACACGGCGGGGCCGCCCACCTGGATTTCCCCGTCCGGCGCGATCCGCAGCTGCGTGCCGGGGGTCGCCTGACCCACGGTGCCGATGCGGTTATGCGCCAGCGTGTTGACCGAGGCCACACCCGAGGTTTCCGTCATCCCGTAGCCTTCCAGCAGGTGCACGCCAATCGCCTCGAACCAGCGCAGCAGGTCGGGCGAGATCGGCGCGGCCCCCGTGGTGCAGCGGCGGGTGCGTTGCAGGCCCACCAGTTGGCGCAGGTTGCGCAGCACCAGCAGGTCCGCCAGGAACAGGTTCAGCTTGGCGCCGGGCGACATGTGCTTGCCCTCTTCCTTGGCCTCGACCTTTTTCATGCCCGCGGCAATGGCCCAGTCCAGGAATTTCTTGCCCAGCCAGCCGGCCTCGGACCGCATGATGGTGATGCGGCTATAGACCTTTTCCCAGATCCGCGGCACGCCGGTGAACGAATGCGGGCTGACCTCGCGCAGGTTGTCGAACACGGTTTCGGGGCTTTCGGCAAAGTTCACCTTGCAGCCCGCGAAGATCGGGAATTCGACCGAGATCAGACGCTCCAGCACGTGGCACAGCGGCAAGAAGCACAGGAGTTCATCCGTGGGTTCGAACTCGATGGTCTGCTCGCCCGCGAACATCTGGTACATGACGTTGCGGTGGGTGATCATCGCGCCCTTGGGCGGGCCGGTGGTGCCCGAGGTGTAGATCAGCATACGCGGATCGCGCGGCTGAACGGCCTCCAGCGCCTGTTCGAACTTCTTGGGGTTGGCCTTGTTTTCGGCCTCGCCGATGTCCATCAGCTCGTCCCAGAACATCACCATCGGATCGCTGAAGGTCGCCAGACCGTCACGATCGAACACGATGACCTTCTTCAGGCCGGGCATCTGGTCGCGCACCTCCAGGAACTTGTCCAGCTGCTCGTCGTTTTCCACGAACAGGAACGGCGCACCCGAGTCGTTGACCAGATAGGCCAGCTGATTGGCCGAGTCCGTCGTGTAGACGCCCGAGGGAATACCCCCCACCGCCGCCACGCCCAGATCGACATACAGCCATTCGCGCCGGTCTTCGGACAGGATCTGCACCGGCTGGCCCTTTTCCAGGCCCATCGCCAGCAGCGCCAGGCCCGTATTGCGCGCGCCGGTGTAGTAGTCGTTCCACGAGTAGGACTGCCAGATGCCCAGCTCTTTCTCGCGGTGGGCGGTTTTCTTGCCCAGCTCTTTGCAGCGTTTCGCCCAGAGCTTCACAACCGTATCGCACCCGTCCATCGTGATGGGCGCGTCGGCCGGGATGATCATATCTGTGCTCATCGCGTTACCTCCACGTCTTCCGGCGTTTCCAGCGTTTCTGACCCCGTTGGGTCTCTTCCTGGCGGCCGAGGTAGAATTCCTGAATGTCGTCGGATTTGCGCAGCTCTTCGCAGGAACCGGCCATCACGATGCGGCCCATTTCCAGCACATAGCCCTGATGCGCCGTGTGCAGCGCCACGTTGGCGTTCTGCTCGACCAGCAGCATCGTCACTTTCTGCTCGGCATTCAGGCGTTTGATGATCGCGAAAATCTCCTGCGTCAGCAGCGGCGACAGACCAAGCGAGGGCTCGTCCAGCAGCATCAGCTTGGGCTTGGCCATAAGGCCCCGCCCGATTGCCAGCATCTGCTGCTGACCACCCGACAGAAAGCCCGCCGACTGGTTGCGACGTTCCTTCAGGATCGGGAAGTACTCGTAGACCAGCGCGATGTCGTCGCGGATGTCCCCGCCCCGGCAATACGCGCCCATCTTCAGGTTTTCCTCGATGGTCAGATAGGGGAACACCTCGCGGCCCTCGGGCACGTGGGCCAGGCCCTTGCGCACGATGTGGTCGGGCTGTTTGCCGACGATGTTTTCGCCGTTGAACTCGACGGTGCCCTTTTCGGGGTCCATCAGTCCGCTGATGGTTTTCATCAGCGTCGTCTTGCCTGCGCCGTTGGCGCCCAGGATGGTGACGATTTCGCCTTCCTTGACCTCCAACGAGACCCCCCGCAGCGCCATGATCGCGCCGTAGAAGGTTTCGACGTTGCGGATATCCAGAACCTTGGTCATTCGTACACCTCCGTGCCCAGATAGGCCGCCTTGACCTGCGGGTCCGACTGGACCTCGGCCGGGGTGCCCATTGCCAGCGGCTGGCCCTGGGCCACCGCCAGAACGCGGTCGCTGACCTGGTTCACCAGGCTCATGTCATGTTCCACCATCAGCACGGTCAGCCCCATGTCGCGGCGCATGTCCTCGACCCAATAGGCGACCTCCTGGCTTTCCTCGACGGACAGGCCCGAGGCCGGTTCGTCCAGCAGGATCATCTTGGGCCCCATCGCCAGCGCGCGGCCGATTTCCACGACCTTGCGCACGCCGTAAGGCAGGCCCGCGATCAGCTTTTCGCGGTAGGCTTCCAGCTCCAGGAACTCGATCACCTCCTCGACGACGCGGCGATGCTCACGCTCTTCGCGGCGCACCTTCGGCAGGAACCACATGTCCTGCAGCCAGTTGGTGTTGCGAT
Source organism: Thalassobius vesicularis (assembly GCF_004799325.1). Lineage (GTDB taxonomy): Bacteria > Pseudomonadota > Alphaproteobacteria > Rhodobacterales > Rhodobacteraceae > Thalassobius > Thalassobius vesicularis. Next base: position 82,420 of record NZ_SSMD01000006.1, on the reverse strand, counting down.
GCGTGTGCCGCCCCATCAGCAGGTTGTCCAGCACGGTGGAATGGTCGAACAGCTCGATATTCTGGAACGTGCGGGCGATGCCGATCGGCGCGATTTCATGCGCCGACATGTGGGTGATGTCACGGCCGTCGAACTTGATCGTGCCGCGGGTGGGTTTGTAGAACCGCGAGATCAGGTTGAAGATCGTGGATTTCCCCGCCCCGTTCGGGCCGATGATCGAGAAAACCTCGCCTTCTTCCACGCTGAACGACACGCCGTCCACCGCCTTCACCCCGCCGAAATGGACCGCCAGGTCCTTTACTTCCAACAGGCTCATTTCATCCGCTCCGTTTTCAGATAGGTTTTCTGGCGGCGGAACATGTCGCGCCGTGCCAGCGGGAACAATTCCAGCCAGAACCGGATCTTCAGCCAGCGGCCGTACAGGCCGGTCGGTTCATAGATGATGAAACCGATCAGGATGACCGAGAAGACCAGCGTATCCAGCCCCGGCATCGACAGGTCGAGGCCCAGCGTGGACATCGCGCCGTCGCGCAGGATGGCGATCAGCTGCGGCACCGCAGTGATCAGGATTGCCCCAAAGAACGCGCCCTGGATGAACCCCAGCCCCCCGATCGTCACCACCAGAAGCAGGTTGATCGAGATGAAGACCGAGAAGAGCTCGTAGTTGAAGAACGTGATGAAGTGGCCCATCAGCGCGCCGGCCAGGCCGGTCATGGCGCAGCTCAGGCCAAAGGCCAAAGACCGCGTCCGCGTGATGTTGATCCCCAGCGCCCGCGCCGAGACCTCGGAGTCGCGCACAGCCAAGAAGCTGCGGCCCGTCGGGCTGCGCATCAGGTTGGCGTACAGCCAGGTCACCAGCACCACCACGGCCAGGCACAGCCAGTAGAAGTTGTTCAGGCTGGCATAGCGGTCGAAATCGATGCCCGCGATGGTGATCGAGGGCGCGAACAGGCCGCCCACCCCGCCGGTGATCGGCTCGGCGATGATGATGGCTTCTTCGACGATGACGAACAGCGCCAGCGTGGCGATGGCCAGGTAGATCCCCGACATCCGCACCGCCGGAATGGCGACGATGGCGCCGAACACCCCGGCCGCGATCCCCGCAAGCGGGAAGGCCACCAGCCATGGCACGCCCACATTCATCAGCGCGGCGTCCGTATAGGCCCCGATCGCCAGGAATGCGGCGTGGCCCAGGCTCGCCTGCCCGGTGTGACCCACCAGCAGCATCAGCCCCATACCGGCCAGCGACCAGATCAGCGTGTTGGTGATCTCGGCCATGTAGTACTCGCCCAGAAAGAAGGGCAGCACCGCCATCACCGCGACCAGCGCGATCATCTTGCCGCGATCCCACCAATCCTCGTGCAGGTCGATGTCGTTGTCGTAGCTTGTCTTGAAAATCACTTTCATCGGGTCACACCTTCTTCGCGTAGATCTGGGCGAAGAGCCCGTTGGGCCGGGTGACCAGCACCGCCAGCATGATGATATAGGGGCTCATCTGGCTGATCCCGCCGGGCAGGTAACGTGCCGCGATGGGCTCGACCACACCGATCAGGATGCCACCCAGCAGCGCGCCGGGCAGGCTGCCAAAGCCGCCGATCACCGCCGCTGCGAAGGCTTTCATCCCCAGCAGGCCAATGTTCGGGTCAATCGCCCCCTTGGACGCGTACAGCACGCCCGCGATGGTCGACACGGCCCCCGACAGCGCCCAGATCATCGAGTTCACCCGATGCACCGGCACGCCCACGATATAGGCCGCCATCTGGTTCTGCGACGACGCCTGCGCCGCAAGGCCCAGCTTGGTGAACTGGAAAAACGCCCACAGCGACAGGGTCAGCAGGGCGGTGACGATGATGGTCGTCAGATCCTCGTAACCGATGATGATGCCGCCGATGTTCAGCGTGTTGCCTGCGAACGGGGTTTCCAGCACCAGCGGCGTGAAGCCCCAGATCGCGCCCGCCGCAAAGCGGAACACAAAGCCCATCGCGATGGTCAGGATCACCAGCGCAAAGTGCGGCTGGCCAAAGATCTGGCGTACGACAAAGCGGTCCACGCCATAGCCAACGCCCCCCATGATGATCGCCGCCAGGATGACACCCGGAATGAAGGGCAGCGCCCCGAATTCCGAATTGACCATGCCAAGCGCCACAAAGGCCCCCAGCATCATCATGTCCCCCTGGGCAAAGTTCACACCCTCGGTCGCCTTGTAGATCAGGACGAATCCAAGGGCGACAAGCCCGTAGATACACCCTGTGGCGATCCCCCCGATGATCAGCTGAATCAGTTCCATTGTTCCGCCTTTCCCTTACCGCCCGCGCAAAGCTGCGAACCAGTATCAAAGACGTACAGAAGCGCCCGACATTCCGCCGGGAATGGGCCCTTTACGGGTCCACCTTTGTACGCATCCATTCTGTCTCCTCCCATGACCGATGAACGCTATTGACACGATTTAAACACGCGTGTTCAAATTCTGTCAACTACCATCAGGACCGCGCATGAAGACCGTCACAGCCCGCATCCTGCACGCTGCCCTGCGCCTGTTTGCCGAGAAGGGAGCCAAGCAGATTGCCATCAGCGACCTGGCCAAAGAGGCCGGCCTGTCGCGGGGGACGATCTATAATAACCTGGATACCCCGGACGAGCTGTTCAACATCCTGTGCGATCTGATGTACCTCGAGCTGCGCCAGACCTCGCTTGCGACGGACAGTGACATCGAAGATCCGGCCCTGCGTCTGGCGCTGATCATCCGCAAGGTCATCCGCCGCGTGTACGAGGAACCCGACTGGGGCCGCTTCGTCGCCCAGTTCGGCATGATCGACCCCCGGCTGGGCAAGTTCTGGGGGAAATTGCCCCATCAGCTGCTGCGCACCGGGCTTGAACAGGGGCGGTTTGCCTATCGCCCTGACCAGATTCATTCCGTCACCGCATTGGGCGGTGGCGCCGTGATGGGGGCCACCTCGCTGGTGCTGGGCGGCCTTCTGACTTGGCGCAAGTCGGGCTCGGATACGGCCGAGCTGATCTTGCGTTCGGTCGGCATTCCCGAGGAGGAGGCGCACGCGCTCTCCACCATTCCGTTCGAGCCGCTCCCGCGCGTCGATTTCGCCAAGGTGCAGCTTGAAGGCACAATTCGCGAGCACATTCTTGGCTAGAATGCCGCTCGAAGGAGGAACGAGATGACTCACACAGCCTATATCTATGACGCGATCAGAACACCCCGCAGCAAAGGCAAGCCCGACGGCACCCTGCACGAGGTGAAACCGATCGATCTGGTCACCACGCTGCTGACCGAAATGCAGACCCGCCACGATCTGGACACGTCCCGCGTCGATGACGTGATGCTGGGCTGCGTGGCTCCGGTTCTGGAACAGGGCGCCGTTCTGCCCAAGATCGCCCTGCAAAAAGCGGGCTGGGATCAAAAGGTCGCCGGCGCGCAGGTCAACCGGTTCTGCGCCTCGGGTCTGGACACCTTCAACACCGCCGCCGCCAAGATCGCGTCCGGGTGGGAGGATCTGGTCTGCGCAGGCGGCTACGAATCCATGTCGCGCGTCCCGATGGGTGCCGATGGCGGCCCCTTCGCCGAAGACCCCGCCACCGCGATTCAGACCGGCTTTGTTCCGCAGGGCATCGGCGCCGACCTGATCGCCACCATCGAAGGCTGGAGCCGCGATGACGTCGACGCCTTCGCCGTCGAGTCGCAAAAACGCGCCGCCCACGCCCGTGATTCCGGCTGGTTCGACCGCTCGGTCGTGCCCGTGCGCGACGAAAACGGCGTGGTCATTCTGGAGCGTGACGACTTCATCAAGGCCGATACCAACATGCAGAAACTGGCCGCGCTGAAGCCCAGCTTTGCCGTGCCCGGCCAGTTCGGCTTTGACGCCGTGGCGCTGGCCAAATACCCGCAGGTCGAGCGGATCAACCACGTCCACACACCCGGCAACAGCTCGGGCATCGTGGATGGCGCCTCGCTGATCATGCTGGGCAACGAACAGGTCGGTAAGGATCTGGGCCTGACCCCGCGTGGCCGCGTTGTGTCCGTCGCGCTGACGGCAACCGATCCCACCATCATGCTGACGGGCCCCGGCCCGGCTTCGGAAAAGGCGCTGGCAAAGGCCGGCCTGACCATCGACGACATCGATTTGGTGGAAATCAACGAAGCCTTCGCCTCGGTCGCCCTGCGCCTGCAGAAAGACCTGAACGTGCCGGACGAGAAACTGAACGTCGTCGGCGGCGCCATCGCCATGGGCCACCCGCTGGGGGCCACCGGCGGAATGCTGGTCAGCACCATGCTGGACGAGCTGGAACGCCGGAACCTGAAACGCGCGCTGATCTGCATGTGCGTGGGCGGCGGCATGGGCATCGCCTCGATCATCGAACGCGTCTGAGGGGGACAGACATGACTGATTTCATTTACGAAAAAGACGCCGACGGCATCGTGACCGTCACCATGGACATGCAGGGCCAGTCCGCCAACACCATGAACGAACGCTATGTTCCGGGCATGGATCAGGTGCTGGCCAAGCTGCGCGCCGAACCCGATCTGAAGGGGGTCGTCTTTGCCTCGGCCAAGAAGACCTTCTTTGCCGGTGGCGATCTGAAACTGATCCTGGCGATCCAGAAATCCGACGCCGAGACCTTTCACTATATCGAGGAAAACAAGCGTCCCTACCGCGACCTCGAACAGCTGGGCGTGCCGGTCGTTGCCGCCATCAACGGCGCGGCCTTGGGCGGCGGATATGAACTGTGCCTGGCCTGCAACCACCGCGTCATCGCGGACGTCCCCGGTGCCGTCGTCGGCCTGCCCGAGGTGACGCTGGGCCTGCTGCCCGGTGCCGGTGGCGTGGTCCGTCTGACCAAGCTGCTGGGCCTGGAAAAAGCCCTGCCCCACCTGACCGAAGGCAAGCCCGTCAAACCCCAAGCCGCACTGAAGGCCGGCATGGTGGACGCCGTGGTGCCTGCCATCGACGACCTGATCCCCGCCGCCAAGGCCTGGATCAAGGCCAACCCCGAGACGCACACCCAGCCCTGGGATCAAAAGGGCTTCCGCTATCCCGGCGGCGACGTGCTGCACCCCAAGGTGCGCCAGATGATCGTCGGCTCGTCCGCGTTCCTCTATTCCAAGACCCGCGGCCTGCTGCCCGCACCGGCCAAGATTCTGGACATCGCCGTCAACTCGATGCGGATCGACTATGACGCCGCCCTGCGGATGGAAAGCCGCGGATTGTGCGCGCTGGTCATGACGCCCGAGTGCAAGGCCGCGATCACCACCTTCTTCTTCGGGATGCAGGCGATCAAATCCGGCGCCGTCCGCCCGCAAGGCGACCGCTGGAAGGCTGCCAACGCCGCCATTCTGGGCGCGGGCATGATGGGCTCGGGCATCGCATGGGCGCATGCCAACGCGGGCCTGCCCTCGGTTCTGAAAGACACCGAGATGGACAAGGCCGAAAAGGGCAAATCCTACACCGCGATGCTGGCCGACAAGGCCATCAAGCGCGGCCGCATGGACGACGCCAAGAAAGAGCGCCTGCTGTCTCAGATCACCCCGGCCACCGATGACGCCGCCTTTGCCGGCACCGACATCATCATCGAAGCCGTGTTCGAGGACATCGCCCTGAAGGAAAAGGTCATCCCCGAGACGTTCAAGCAGCTGGGGCCGAACGGCATCTACGGCTCGAACACCTCGACCCTGCCGATCTCGATCCTGGCCAAGGCCTGCCCCGACCCGACCCGGTTCATCGGGCTGCACTTCTTTTCCCCCGTGGACAAGATGAAGGTCGTCGAGATCATCATGGGCGAGCAGACCAGCGAGGAAACCCTGCGCAAGGCCTACGATTACGTCCAGCAGATCGGCTACATGCCGATCGTGGTGAACGACAGCCGCGGTTTCTTTACCAGCCGCGTGTTCGGCACTTTCATGGACGAAGGCATCTCGCTGATGGTCGACGGCCTGTCCCCCGTCGCGGTGGAACGCGCAGGCTGGCTGGCCGGCATGCCCGTCGGGCCGCTGGCCGTGCATGACGAGGTCTCGCTGGTACTGTCGCAAAAGGTCGGCAAGACCCACAAGGCGCTGGACGAACGCCTGGGCGTCGACTCGGGCTTCGGCAAGCACAACGTCGCCTCCAAGGCCGTGTGCGACGCGATGATCGAGCAAGGCCGCGGCGGGCGTCACTACGGTGGCGGCTTCTACGAATACGCGGCGGACGGCTCGAAAACCCTGTGGTCGGGTCTGGCGCAATTCGCCAAGGGCAACGCCGAAATCCCGATGGAGGACGCGATCGACCGTCTGCTCTACCGTCAGGCGATCGAAACCCTGCGCTGCCTGAACGAAAACGTCCTGCGCTCCGAGGTCGAGGCCAACCTGGGCGGCATCTTTGCCATCGGGTTCCCGGCCCATACCGGTGGCGCGATCCAGTACATCCGTGGCATCGGCATCGACGCGTTCGCAGCCCGCGCCAAGGATCTGGCGGACAAGTACGGCGAACGCTTCGCCCTGCCCGACAGCGCCTATGACATCCTGCGCAACAAGGAGGCCCTTGCCGCATGACCAACGGACCACTCCACGGCCTTCGGGTCGTCGAGATGGCAGGAATCGGCCCCGCCCCCCTGGCGGGGCAATTCCTGTCTGATCTTGGCGCTCAGGTCACCCTCGTCACCCGCAAATCCGGCAAGGCCAACAAGGCCGACATCAACAACCGGGGCAAGCGGTCCGTCGCGCTGAACCTGAAAGACCCCGCCGGGATCGAGGCCGCCCTGCGCCTGATCGAAGGCGCCGACGTGCTGATCGAAGGCTTCCGCCCCGGCGTGATGGAGCGGATGGGCCTTGGCCCTGACGCCTGCCTTGCGCGCAATCCGGGGCTGGTCTTTGGCCGCATGACCGGCTGGGGCCAGACCGGCCCGATGTCGCAAATGGCGGGCCATGACATCAACTATCTGGGCATCACCGGCGTTCTGCACGCCATCGGCAAGAAAGACCTGCCGCCGATCCCGCCGCTCAACATCGGCGCGGATTACGCGGGCGGCACCATGTTCCTGCTGCTGGGCATCCTGTCCGCCCTGTTCGAGCGTCAAAGCTCGGGCAAGGGTCAGGTCATCGACGCCGCGATGGTCGACGGGGCCCCGGCCCTGCTGGCGCTGATCCATTCGATGATCGCCATGGGCCGCTGGACCGAACAGCGTGAAAATAACTGGCTGGACGGCGGCGCGCCCTTCTACCGCTCGTATGAATGCGCGGACGGCAAATTCGTCTCGGTCGGCCCGCTGGAGCCGCAGTTCTTTGCCCAGCTGGTCGACATGGCCGGCCTGCCGCAAGAGCACAAAGCCACCCAGATGGACGAGGCCGACTGGACGCAGCGTCACGCCTTGTACGCACAAGTTTTCAAGACGAGGACTCGGGACGAATGGACGGCACTGTTCGATGGCTCCGATGCCTGCGTCGCCCCCGTGCTGACCTGGTCCGAGGCCCCCGAACACCCGCACATGAAGGCCCGCGGCGTCTTCACGCAGGTGGATGGCGTCACGCAGGTGACCCCCGCCCCGCGCTTCAGCCGTACGGCTCCGGGGCCGGTGGGCCGCCCACCCGCGCCCGGCGCGGATACCGAAACTGTCCTGGCCGAGTTGGGCTATGACGCCGAAACGATTGCCGGACTTCGCGCCAGCGGGGTCCTGACCTGAGGAGGACCCCATGAGCACCGACATCAACGGCGTGCTGCGGATCGAAAAGGACGGCGCCATCGCCACCCTGACCCTGACCCGCCCCGACGCGTTCAACGCCATCAACGACGACCTGCGCAGGGGCCTGATCCAGGCCGTCGCGCAGATCGACACCGACCCGGACATCCGCGTCGTCATCATGAAGGGCGAAGGCCGCGGCTTCTGTGCTGGCGCCGACCTCAAGGGCGGCCTGTCCGCCATGCCCACCGACCACATGCTGGAAGCCGAGTATCGCCCCAGCCTGGTCGGCATCGCCAACTCGCCCAAGATCTGGATCGCCCAGGTCCACGGCGCCGCCGCCGGGATCGGCGCGGCCTATGCGATGAACTGCGACATGGTGGTGATGGCCGACAATGCCAGCCTCTACATGGCCTTCGCCGCGATCGCGCTGGTGCCTGACGGCGGCAACACCTGGCTGCTGCTCAAGGGCATGGGCTATCACCGCGCCCTGCAGGCCATCATCGAAGGCCGCAAGATCCCCGCGGCCGAATGCCTGCAACACGGCCTGGTCAACCACGTCGTCCCCGAGGACGAGCTGGAAACAGCCACCCTCGCCATGGCCAACCGCATCGCCGCTGCCGCCCCTCTGGCCGCCGCTGGTGCCAAGAAAATTCTGCGTAACATCAGCAACGCGTCCTTCTCTGACGCGTTCTCGGCCGAGGCCCAGATCCAGGGCCACCTGACCCAGACCGCAGATTTCCGAGAAGGCGTCCAGGCCTTCGTCGAAAAACGCAAACCCGTATTCAAAGGCAAGTAAGATGTCCCTACCCCCCGTCCTGCAAAACCTGCGCATTCCGCTGATCGGCTCTCCGCTGTTCATCATCTCGAACCCGGATCTGGTGATCGCCCAGTGCAAGGCCGGTGTCGTCGGCTCTTTCCCCGCCCTGAACGCGCGCGAGAAAGAGGGCAACGATCTGGGTGAATGGCTGTCGCGCATCTCCGACACCCTCGCCGAATACACCGAGGCCAACCCCGATCGCCCCGCGGCCCCCTTTGCCGTGAACCAGATCGTCCACCGCTCGAACGCCCGTCTGGAGCGTGACGTGGAACTTTGCGTCAAGCACAAGGTGCCGGTCTGGATCACCTCGCTGGGCGCGCAGGAATGGGTCTACGAGGCCGCCCACTCGGTCGGCGCGATCGTTCTGCACGACGTCATCAACGACAAGTTCGCCCGTAAGGCCATCGAGAAAGGCGCCGACGGCCTGATCGCCGTTGCCGCCGGTGCCGGTGGCCACGCAGGCGCGCTGTCGCCGCTGGCGCTGATCTCGGAAATCCGCGAATGGTTCGACGGCCCGCTGTTCCTGTCCGGCGCCATTGGTCGCGGCGACTCGATCCTGGCGGCGCAGGCGATGGGCGCGGATGGCGGCTATGCTGGCTCGGCCTTCATCGCCACCGAAGAGGCGAACGCCGTCGACCGCTACAAGGAAATGATCACCGAAAGCGGCGCGTCGGACATCGTCTATTCGAACCTGTTCACCGGCGTCTGGGGCAACTACCTGAAACCCTCGATCGCTGCTGCGGGCATGGACCCGGACAATCTGGAACGCTCCGATCCGTCAAAGATGGATTTCGGCGAGGCACGCGAGAAACCCAAAAGCTGGTCCACCATCTGGGGATCGGGTCAGGGCATCGGCGCGGTCAAGAAAGTCGTCCCCACCGCCGAGCTGGTCGACCGTCTGGCAAACGAATACTTTGCCGCCGCCGACCGCCTGGCCGCACAGGTCGCCCACTACCGCCGCTAAGGCGCTTGGGCAAACGGGGGCTGGCCTGTTCTGAGGGGGACGGGCCAGCCCCTTTTTCATGCGAAAACCGACGTACGAAAATCGCCGGAAATCATACGTTTTCGCCGGTTAATCAATCGTGAGAGGACAGGTCAGCCAGGATCGGACAGTCCGGCCGGTTGTCCCCCGCGCAGGCCGAAACCAGCCCCGCCAGCGTCGCCCGCATCTCTTGCAACTCGGCCAGTTTCTGGTCGATCCGGGTCAGGTGCGTCTTGGCGATCTGCTTGACATCGGCGCTGGCGCGGCTGCGATCTTCGTACAAAGTCAACAGGTTACGGCAATCCTCGATGCTGAACCCCAGCGCGCGGGCGCGGCCCAGAAAGGCCAGCTTATGCAGGTCGGACTCGGCAAAGGCGCGGTATCCGTTGTCGCTGCGATGCGGTTGGATCAGGCCGATATCCTCGTAGTAGCGGATGGTTTTCGCCGGCAGACCCGACCGTTTGGAGACTTCTCCGATATTCATTTTCCATCTCCTTTCAATAGGTTACGCAACATTCGACGGTTTGACCGAACGCAGCCGCAGCGCGTTCGACAGCACAAAGACCGACGACATCGCCATCGCGCCCGCCGCCAGCATCGGCGACAGTTGCCAGCCGAAAACCGGGTAGAACGCCCCCGCCGCAACCGGGATCAGCGCGGTGTTGTAGCCGAAGGCCCAGAACAAATTCTGCTTGATATTCAACATGGTACGGCCCGAAATCCGGAACGCGTCAACCACGCCGCGCAGGTCGCCGGACATCAGCACGACGTCTGCAGACTCGATCGCCACATCCGTGCCGGTGCCAATCGCGATGCCCACATCCGCATGCGCCAGCGCCGGTGCGTCGTTGATCCCGTCGCCCACAAAGGCCACTTTCTTGCCGCCCGCCCGCAAGCCTTCCAGCACCTCGACCTTGCCCTGCGGCAGCACCTCGGCGACAACGTGGTCGATGCCCAGTTCGGCCCCGATGGCCCGCGCCGTGGCGGCGTTGTCGCCGGTGATCATGGCGACCTGCAAACCCTGGGCATGCAGCGCGTTAATCACTGATTTCGAAGAGTTTTTCACCGGGTCCGACACTGCGATCACCGCCGCGATCCGTCCATCCAGCGCCGCGTAGAGCGGGGTTTTCCCGGCCTCGGCCAGCGCCTTTCCGACCGCCTCCAACGCGCCCAGATCGACCTTGCGGCGCGCCATCAGGCGGTCGGCGCCGACCATCACGCGGATGCCATCGACCGTGCCCATCACGCCGTAGCCGGTGACCGAGCCGAACTTCTCGACCGGCGCCACGTCCTGCCCATAAGCATCCACGATCGCCCGCGCGACCGGGTGCTCCGACAGCGCCTCGACCGCCGCGACCTTGGCCAGCACGGCATCGCGGTCCTCGCCCTCAGCCACGACGAAATCAGTCAGGGTCGGGTGGCCCTGGGTCAGGGTGCCCGTCTTGTCGAAGGCCACGACATCAACACCGTCAAGTGCTTGCAATGCATCGCCTTTTCGGAACAGAACCCCCATCTCGGCGGCCCGTCCGGTGCCCACCATGATCGAGGTCGGCGTCGCCAGACCCATCGCGCAGGGGCATGCGATGATCAGCACCGCGACCCCCGCCACCAGTGCATGCGTCAACGCCGGGGAAGGCCCGAACACCGCCCAAGCCAGCACCGTCAGCGCGGCCACACCCATCACCACAGGCACGAACCACAGCGTAATCCGGTCAACCATGCCCTGGATCGGCAGCTTGGCCCCCTGCGCCTGCTCGACCATGCGGATGATCTGGGCCAGCATCGTGTCGTCGCCCACCTTGACTGCCTCGAAGCGCAGCATCCCGGTGCCGTTCACCGTGCCGCCGACGACATCCGCGCCGGCCTCTTTGGCGACAGGGATCGGCTCGCCGGTGATCATGCTTTCATCGACATAGGAATGCCCGTCGATCACGCGACCGTCGACGGCGATCCGCTCACCGGGGCGCGCAATGACGATATCGCCCGGCGCCACGTCCGCGACGGGCAGGTCCAGCACCTCGCCCGCGCGCTCAACCCGAGCGGTTTTTGCCTGCAATCCCAGCAGCTTGCGAATGGCCTCGCCGGTGCGGCCCTTGGCCCGCGCCTCTAGGAACCGACCCAGCAGGATCAGCACCACGATCACCGCCGCACTTTCGAAATAGACCGCCCGCGTCGCCCCCGGCAGCACGTCCGGCAGGAATGTCGCCACGACCGAGAACCCGTAGGCCGCCGCCGTCCCCACCGCGACCAGCGAGTTCATGTCCGGCGCGCCCTTCAGCAGCGCAGGCACGCCCTTGGCGTAGAAACTGCGCCCCGGCCCGAACAGCACGACGCTGGTCAGCACGAATTGCACCAGCCAGCTGGTCTGCTGGCCGATCGTCATCTGGATCCAATGGTGGAACGCAGGCACCAAGTGCCCGCCCATTTCCATGATGAACACCGGCAACGTCAGCGTCGCGGCAAGGATCAGGCGCAGGCGCAGCGCCTTGGCCTCTTCTTCCTTGCGGTTCACCACGGGGCGTTCAGCACCACCCTGCACGCGCGCCGGATACCCGGCCTCTTTCGCAGCACGCAACAGCGCGCCCAGCTCCACCGTGCCCTCCAGGTATTCGACCTGCGCTGTTTCGCTGGCCAGATTGACAGACACCGCCGTCACGCCGGGAACGGCCTCCAGCGCCTTGTCCACGCGCCCGACGCAGGAGGCACAGGTCATGCCCTCGATCTCCAGCACGACATGAGCCTGACGCGCGGGATAGCCCGCCGATTTCAATTGGCCCACCAGCGCATCGACATTGGTCCGCTCGTCAAACGAGACGCGCGCGGTTTCGCTGGCCAGGTTCACAGCGGCATCCGAAACGCCCTCGACCCCGCTCAGCGCCTTTTCCACCCGCCCGACACAGGCCGCGCAGGTCATTCCCTCAATCTGGAAAGTTGCAATTTGCTGTGTCATCGCTGGCTCCTGTCTTGCATCGACATCCCCCAGATAGAGGTTCCATCAGATGGAAGGTCAAGACCCACATCTTCCTTTTCTTTCACCTCTTGACCTTCCAGCGCGGGAAGGGTCCATCTGAGAGGAAAGCAAGGAGACTCAGATGACGAAATTCAACGTACCTGCCATGAAATGCGGCCATTGCACCGCCGCGATCCAGAAATCCGTGACCGAGGCTGACCCGACCGCCCTGCTGGAATTCGACATCCCCGGCCGCATGGTCGAGATCGACAGCGCCGACGACGCCGCCACGCTGCTGGCCGCAATCAAAGAAGCCGGGTTCGAAGCCACCGCCGCCTGATCAGCAGATCCGCGGCAGCTGCTCGCCCACCAGCATATCCACGATGCGCGCCCCGCCAAACAGGGTGCGCATCGTCAACCGGCCCGACTCTCCGGCGAATGCCTTGCCGATGATGGCCGCGCCGGCGCCCTCCGGCATCGCGCGGTCCAGCCCAACCGCATCGCAGAACGAGGCGCTGGCATTGCTGATCGCCCCGTCGCGTTCGACCACGATCAGGTAATCGCTGATCAAGGCAAGGATCGAGCCAAGGAAGCGGCGCAGGGCCTGAAGCTCGTTGTTCCGCGCCTCCAGCTTTTCCTGATACTCCACTAGATCGGCATAGGTGCGGTCCACGGCCTCCAGCACGTCCAGCCAGACGGCGTCGTTCAACTCGCCGCCCTACGCAAGGATATGCTGGGGTTTTTGCTGCATCTTTTCGGGTCTCCTGCCCCGACGGTAGCGCCGGGGCCGTGAAAACCAAAGAACCGAAAAGGTGGGCGGTCAGCGGGTCAGATTGGCTTGCGCATCGGCGATGATCTTCAGCGCGGCGGGGGCGTCGTTCAGGGTTTCGGCAAGGGCCAGGGCGACCTTGGCCAGATAGACCGGGGCGTGTTCACCGGCGGTGTCGATACCTTGGGCCAGAGCCTCGTAAATGGTTTCCAGGTCAGAATGGGTCATGCTGTGCCCCTTTGGTCAGGATTGCGGACAGGGCGGCCAGAACCTGCCCCGGTTTGACGTGCTGCCAGCGGGCGGCGATGTGCATGTCGGGACGGATCAGGAAGGCGGTGCCATCCTGCGCGCCATACAGTTCCGCCGCGCGGCCGGTCGCTGGCAGGGACACCAGCGTGACCCCCGGCAAATCGCCCAAATCCGCGTCGCCAAAGGCCAAAACGGTAAAACCATCGCCGAACCGGTCGGTCAGGAAACCGCCCTCCTCGGCCACGTCCAGCGTCACGTCGCCCGGCGCGGGGCCGCGTTTGAAATGCGTTTCATCGGCCAGCGTGATCGGGCTGTCGCCGTAGGTGTAGGGCGTCATCTGGCGCGGGTTGGCCAGTTGCCCCATCGAGGGACGATCCAGCGCCAGCGACAAGGCCGCGTCGCGCATCACCTGCCAGCCCTGCGACGGCGGCGTCATGAACCGCGTGCTTTTCGAGGCGTTGGCGAAGACGTCCAGCGTGGCCCCGCGCCGCTCGGGCGAGTAGCTGTCGAGCAGCGCACCTGTCGCCAGCCCGTTCAGGACGCTGGCAAGTTTCCAGCCGATATTCTGCGCATCTGCCAAGCCGTTGTTCAGTCCACGCACCCCGAAAATCGGCACGATGTGGGCGCTGTCGCCGATGAAAATCACCCGCCCGTCACGGTAGTCGTCCAGCGCAAGGGTGTTGGCGGAATAGACGCTCCACCATTCCAGATCCCAGTCGCCGGTATGGCCGATTTCCTGCAGGACAGAGGCGACCGAGGCGCGGACGTTGTCCTCGCGCGTGGCCTCTTCGGCGCTTTCGCCGGGTTTGAGCTGGTAGTCGATGCGCCAGATATTGTCGGGCTGGCGGTGGATCAGAACGGTGCCACCGGGGCGGCAGGCCGGGTCGAACAGGGCGCGGCGGATGGTGGGATAGTCGTGGTCCATCTGCACGTCGGCTATGACATAGCGGCCTTCGAAATTCTGCCCCTTCAGCCGCAGCCCGCGCATGGATCGGATCGGGCTATGCGCCCCGTCAGCGGCCAGAACCCAGTCGGCGGGCAGGATGTAGCTGCCTTGGGCGTCGGTCACAGACAGCTCGACCCCGCCGGTGACATCGGCCAGATCGGTCACTTCCGAGGTCCAGCGCAGGTCGATCAGGTCGTTCGCGGCGACGGCGTCATAGAGGTACTGCTCGATATACTGCTGTTCCAGATTGTACATGGGTCGGTATTTCTGGTCCGCGCTGTCGGGCATGTCGAACTCAAGGATCTGCTGGCCGCGAAAGAAACTGCGCCCGGTGGTCCAGCCTAGGGATTTGTCCAGAAACGCCTGAACCGCGCCGACCTGTTCAAGGATGTAATAGCTTTGGCGCGCGATGCAGATGGCCCGGCTGCCATCGTTGAACGTGTCCTTGCGGTCCAGCAGCACAGACCGGACGCCGTATTTCGCCAGCACCAGCGCCGCCGTCATGCCCACCGGCCCGGCCCCGACGATGGCCACGGGCGTGCGGGCGCTGAGGCCGTCACGCGCGGCGGGCGCAGCAAATGTCGGGTAGTTGAAATACAGCGAGTCCAGCTCGCCTCTTCCCTTGGGGCGCATGATGTCTCCTCCGTCCTTTGTCCTCATTTCTATACAGGCGGACGGGTGCGTGGTAAGTCCCCCGAAATGGGGGACACGGCGCATCAGTTCACACAGATCGAAACCTGTCTGGCCCAGCTGGGGCAGGACGGGTTCCTGACGCCGTTCCTTGAGATGGTCGAGGCGACGGGCGCCGCCCAGATCATGGTGTTTTCCTACACGCTTGATCACGCCGCCTGCCTGCTGTCGCGCAACTTTCGCGCCGGGGCGTTGGGGGCAAGGCTGGCGGCCGAGTATCTGGACGGCTGGTTCCGTCAAGACCCCCTGTTCGCGGATGTGCTGGCACTGGACGGCGGCCAATCGCGCCCCGGCGATCCGGCTGACCGGATGAGCGCCGACTACCGCGCGCGGTTCTTTGAGGCACCCGATCTGTCCGGAAAATCCGCCACGCTGATCGCGGGCGAGAGGTTGCGGCTGGCGGTGAACCTCTATTGGGCCGATGACGCGGTGCGGCAGCCAGACCTTTGCGCCCTGCTGGCCCGGCTGGCCCTGTTGCATTTCGAGGCGCGACCCGAGCACGCCTACCCCGCCGCGCTGGACGTGCTGTCGGACCGGGAACGCGCCGTCTGTCTGGGGATGCTGGCGGGCAAGAAGGCTGAGCTGATCGCGGCGGAACTGGGCCTCGCGCCCTCGTCGATCATCACCTACCGCAAGCGGGCCTATGCCAAGCTGGGGATCAATTCGCGCGGCAGTCTGTTCGCGCTGTGCCGGCCTTAGCGGAAACTCAGCCCCGGCCCGGCGGCACCGGGCGAAACCATCCACTCCTGCGCGCCTTGCAGCACCGCGTCGTAGACCGCCTTGCCGAGGGCATGGCCGACCTCGGTGTGCAGGCCGGCGTATGGTTCAGCCCCATCGGGAGCGGCGATGGCGATGCAGTCGGTGCCTGTGCCGGTGGCCTGCCCGGTGGGCAGGTGCAGGCCGATCTCCATCACGGCGGCGGTGCGGGCCTGGCTGGCGATGCTGATCGCCTCCAACAGCGCGGGTTCGGTCAGGCCGATGTTTAGCTGCACGGCGACGTTGATCGTGCCCCAGACGGACGGGTCGCGGGGGAAGCGGGTGCCGACACGCTCGGCGTTCGACAGGCCGGTCGTGGCGACGGCAAGGGCCACCGCCTGCCCGACCGAAGCATGCGCCTGCGTCACCGCCCGCACATCGCGCGAGGTCAGGAAACACACCGCGTCCGAGGCGTCACGCGCGGCCAGTTCGGCGCCCAGCCAGTCATACACGTCCAGATCGGCGGGCAGGTCGGCATTGCGCACCTCGCGCCACAGGATGCGGCGGGCGCGAACCAGACCGGGGCGGCTGATCGCCCAGCTGAGCACGCGCATCTCCTCGCCCAGGTCGAACTCGACCCAGGGGCGATCGACGGTGACGGTCATCGCAGCACCTCGAGCGGTTGGAAAACCGGGCCTTGCGGCGTGTCCACGAAATGCGCCGAGATACCGAATTCGGCGCGCAGGTTGTCCGGCGTCAGCACGTCCACGGGCGCACCATCGGCCACCAGACGCCCGCCCGCCAGCAGGATCAGACGGGTGCAATGGCGCACGGCCAGCCCCAGATCGTGGATCGAGACGACGACGGATTTGCCCTGCGCCGCGATGTCCTGAAAGCATTGCATGGTCGAGATCTGGTGCGCGGGGTCCAGCCCTGCGATGGGTTCGTCCGCCAGCACCAGCGGCGTGTCTTGCGCTAGGGTGCGGGCGACCAGGGCGCGGGTTTGCTCCCCCCCCGACAGGCGGGTGGCGGTGCGGTGGCGCAGGTCTTGCAGCCCCATTTGCGACAGGGCGCGATCCACGGCGGCACGGTCCTCGGGGCGGACGGATTGGCCCGCGCCCAGATGCGGAATGCGGCCCAGAGTGACGAGGGTTTCGACGTCGACCGGCCAAGCGATCTCGTGGCTTTGGGGCATCCAGGCGGCGCGGCGGGCGCGGTCCCGCGCGGGCAGATCGGCCAGAGAGCTGCGCCCGGACGCCGGAACCAGCCCCAGCGCCGCGCGCATCAGGGTGGTTTTGCCAGCACCGTTGGGGCCGATCAGACCCACGACTTCGCCCGCGCCGACGGTCAGGCTGACGCCGGAAAACACGGGCCGTCCACGCAAGCTGACAGCCATATCGTGGAGGGAGAGCAGGCTCATACCCCGGCCCTCCGGGTTTTGTAGATCAGGTGCAGGAACAGCGGTGCGCCGACGATGGCGGTCAGCACGCCCAGCTTCAGGTCTTGGGTCGGCAGGATCAGGCGCACCACGATGTCAGCGGCCAGCACCATTGCCGCCCCACCAAGCGCCGAGGCCCAGATCAGCGGGCCGGGGCGCGAGGCGACGTAGGGGCGCAGGATGTGCGGGACGACCAGCCCGACGAACCCGATCGCGCCCGCAACGGCGGTGGCCGCGCCGACGCAAGCGGCGGTTCCGATCACCAGCTTCAGCCGCAGGCGGGTCAGGTTGATGCCCAGGGCCTCGGCCGCGTCCTCGCCCAGGGTCAGCGCGTCCAGCCCGCGCGGCAGGCTGGCCAGCAGCGCCCAACCGGCGGCCATCAGGGGCAGCGCCAGCCAGACATGGGTCATGGACCGATCCGCCAGCGAGCCCATCATCCAGAACACGATCTCATTGGCGGCAAAGGGATTGGGCGACAGGTTCAGCACCAGCGAGCTAAGCGCCGCAGACAGGGACGAAATCGCGATCCCCGCAAGAATCAGGGTTTGCGAGCCACCCTGCGGCCCGGCCAGCAGCATCACCAGAAACACGCCACCCAAGGCCCCGGCCAAGGCCATCAGCGGCAGGCCCAGCACGAAGGCCGCCGACAGGCCGGTGTGGATGGCGATCACGGCCCCCAACGCCGCCGAGCCAGACACCCCGATCAGCCCCGGATCGGCCAGCGGGTTGCGCAGATAGCCCTGCATCCCGGCCCCGGCCATGCCCAGCGAGATGCCGATCATCAGGCCCAGCAGCGCGCGCGGCAGGCGGATTTCGCGCATCACCATGCTCAGCGGACCGTTGTCGTCGACGAACAGCGCCGACAGGCTGCGCCCGACCGGGGCCGCCGCCGGACCAATGGCCAGAGAGGCGGCGAACAGCACCGCCACTGTCACGGCCAGCAGGATCATCAGGCGGCTCATTGCGATTCCTCCACGCGGTGGCGCAGGGCCACCAGATCGGCGATGGCGCGCAGCACGTAGGGCGTGCCGCACAGCCAGTCGCTATCGGCCACGGTGCCGGTCTCTCGCCCCTTTTGCAACGTGCGGATGACGGGGTGATCCAGGATCGCCTCGGAGCGCGACTGGCCGGGATATTTCGCCCCTGTCACCACCGCGTCGGGCTGCAACATCACCAGCAATTCCAGCGGCAGGTTGCCCGCGCGGGACTGACCTGCGCGGGTGATGGCGTTGTCGAAACCGGCGGCCAGCAGGATCTGCCCGGCCAGGGTTTTATCGCCGGTCGTGTAGCCATTTGCGTAGTAGAGTGCGGCCAGCGGGCGGTTCTGCACGTCCTCGCGCAGGGCGGCCAGATCGGCGTCGAACTGCGCGACCAGCGCCTCGGCCCGCGCCTGGTGCCCCAGCACCTGCCCCATGTGGAGGATGCCGTCACGCACGTCTTCCAGCGAGTAGGCGGGCAAGAACACCTCGACCCGTTTTCCAAGTCGTTTCAGCATGTTGACGGTGGCCACGCCGGTATATTGCCCGGCCAGAACCAGGTCTGGCTCTTGCAGGTAGATCTCCTCGGCCTGACCCTGATTGCGGGCAAAAACCTGCGCCTCACGGTGCATGGCGCTGCTGCGCGGGTCGGTGGCCAGATAGGACAAAGAGACGATCCGATCCGGATCAGAGAGCAACATCGCCAGCTGATCGGTGCACAGATTCATCGACACGATACGGCGCGGGGCCGCATCGGCAAAGGCTGCCGCGCCAGTGAAAACCAGCGCGGCACCCAGTGATATCAGCTTAGAAATTCGCACGGACGCCGAAGTAGAAGGCCCGACCCGAAGTCGCATAGCCAGCGGCGGTTTCGTACTGTTCGTCCGTCAGGTTTTCGACCCGCAGATAGGCCTGGGCCTTTTCTGTCACCTGATAGGCCAGATGCGCGTTGACCACGGTGTAATCCGGCACGGCGCCCACGGTGTCCATGCGGTCGGCCACGTGGTTCACGCTGATGCCGCCGGTGGTCTTTTCACCCATCTTGGCGTTCAGGCCGATCTCCAGATCGTGACGCGGCACGCGCAGCGCCTGCGCGCCGGTGCCGTCGGCCGTGTCGGTCAGCGTGTAGCTAGCGACTAGGTCGATCGTCGGGCTCAGCGCCTTCTGGCCGGACAGCTCCAGACCCTTGGCGGTGAAGTCCTGCACCTCGTAGCAGCCGAAGCCGCTGGCGCAGCGGACCGAGGTGTAGTCCCAGTAGACCTGCCCCTTGATGTCGGTCTGGAACAGGGTCGCGCGGACGAAGTCATTGCCACCATAGCGTTTTTCCAGGCCCAGCTCGTAGCTGGTCGACTCTTCGGGCTGGAAGGCCGGGTTGCCGTAGGACGAGGTCAGCTGGTAAAGGCTGGGCGGCTTGTAGCCGGTCGCGGCCTGCGCACGCAGGATCAGGTCGTCCTTGATGCGCCAGGACAGCGCGATACGGCCGGTGGTCTTGTCCGCGAAATCCGAGTGGTCGTCGTGCCGGATCGAAGTCACGATGTCCAGATCGGCGGTCGGGGCATAGGTCGCCTCGGCGAAAACGCCGGTGATTTCGCTGTCTGCGCCAGCGGCGGTTTCGCGGGTGTTGTCAGCGCCGACATACATCGACAGCATGGTGCCCAGATCGAAATTCGCCTTGTATTCCACCTTCTTACGGTCGCCGTTGAAGGTATCGACCCAACCGTTCGAGGTGCTGGCCCGGTCGGTTTCAAAGTAGGAATAGGCCAGGCTGTGGCTGATCGCGCCGGTCGTGAATTCCGAGAACACGCGGTAGCCCTTGGCGTCACGGGTGTTGGTTTCGTCATAGGGGGCCGCGCCGTCGCCGCCCCATTCGTCGAACTCGCCGTCCGAGGTCAGGGTAAAGGCCGCCAGACCGATCAGGGCGGTGTCGCTCAGGTGGTAGATGGCGCGCAGGTTGGCGGTTTTCTCTTCGTAGCCGTCCGCCTCGGTACCGGCCGAATTGGCGGAAAAACCGTCTGTTTTCAGAGTGCTGAGACCCAGGGCCAGCTCGACCCGGTCGGTGCGCAGACCCAGCGACAGAGAGGCGCGGCGGGTGTTGTAGGTGCCGACCTCGACACTGGCCTGACCCGAGGTTCCGTTGTCGGTCGGCATCCAGTTTTGCAGGCTGACAACGCCGCCAACGGCGCTGACGCCATAGCGCGCGGATTGCGAGCCCTTCAGCACCTCGACACGGTCCAGAGTGCCGCCAGTCACGCCGCCCCAGTCAAAGCCGTTGCCGCTGCTGGCGGGGTCAGAGATGTCGATTCCGTCAAGCAGAACAGGCACATAGGCCCCGCCCAGACCGCGAATACGCAGGTTGGTCGAGGTGCCGACGCCGCCGTTTGCGGACAGGGTGATGCCGGGCAGCGCGCTGAGCACATCGGCCAGGCGCGTTTCGGGTGCGGCGTCCAGCTGGGCCTTGTTCACGATTTCAACGGTCGTCCCCGAGCGTTCCAGCGTGGTTTCGCCCTGGTTCGCGGTGACGGTGATTTCGCCCAGATCAATGGCGTCCTGTGCCAGCGCGACGGCGGGCGCGGTGGCGAGTGCAGCAAGGGCTGCTCCGGTCAGAAGGGTGGTTTTTTTCATACCAGTTCCCCAATACTTTCAGGCACTTGGCCTGTTGCTTCGGCAATGTCGAGAAGGGAACGCGCCCTCCGCAGACGGTGAGAGTGCCACCACGAACGGAAGGTCCGCCGCCTCGAACGCGCCCCGCGCCCGGACCGGGTGAACGCTTCGGCAGGTCTCCTGACTTGCGGGTCATCGCTTGGCCGGGCCTTCCCAACGCATCTGGCGTCAGTGGCATTTGCCGGCGTCGCTCACCGCTCACAGTTGCGGGGGCAGTTGCGGAGTTGGGCTGCTCGTCCCTCACCGCATTCCCTATTATCCGGCGGCGTACCGTCCGGACCGAAGCAGCCCCCGGATACCCAATGGCCGGGGCTTTGTAAATGATGATTCCAAGGACGAATGGCCGCTGCGGGGACGTTGGGCAGAGGTTTGGTTAACCCCGAAAACCGTACGATTCCTGCCTGTTTTGGTACGACCATTTCACGCCTAAAACGACAAGGGCCGCCCCCTGCGGGACGGCCCCTTTTTGAGTCACGAAGGGTAGTCTCAGGCGACCCATTCCCACGGACGGGTGTAGGCGCCCAGCACATGGCCCACCTCGTCATCATGCACGACGCCGGACCGTTCGACCTGCGCGACCAGGCCGCGTTTCTTGTCGTCGATCACGTTGACCACCTTGGCGTTCAGCTTGGCCTCTTCCAGCGCCTGATTGTAGACGCGGGTGATGGCGCGCTTGCGCAGGTCGGGTTTGAAGACCTTGCCGACGGCGGTCTTGGGCAGCTCGTCCAGCACCTCGATGAACTTGGGCTGGGCGGCGCGTTCGTGGACGTGGACCTTGCAGTGCTTCATCAGGTCTTCGGCAGTGGCGGTGGCGCCGGCGACCAGCTCGACATAGGCGCAGGGGATTTCGCCCGCGTGCACGTCCGGCTGACCGATGGCCCCGGCAAAGGCGACGTCATGATGCGCCAGCAGTGCCTCTTCGATCTCGGCGGGGTCGATGTTGTGACCGCCGCGGATGATCAGATCCTTGGCACGGCCGGTGATCCAGATGTACTGGTCCTTGTCGATGCGGCCCAGATCGCCGGTGCGCAGGTACTTGCCGTAGTAGTACAGCTTCTTGTTCTTGTCCGGCTCGGTATAGGTGTCGGGCGCGTTGACGCCGGGGTTCGAGACGCAGATCTCGCCCACTTCGTCGGGTGCGCATTCGACCGGCTCGCCGTTCACTTCGCGGTAGATGCGGACGTCGCAATACGGGAAGCGGATGCCGACCGAGCCCACCTTTTTCTGGCCGTCCACCGGGTTCACCGACACGAGGCAGGTCGCCTCGGTCAGGCCGTAGCCCTCGACAATGGTGACGTTGCTGGCGGATTCGAAGCGTTTGAACAGCTCCAGCGGCAGCGGGGCCGAGCCCGAGAACGAGGTCTTCACCGAGGAAATGTCGGCATTCACCGGGCGCTGCATCATCGCCGAAATCGCGGTGGGCACGGTGATGATGAAGGTGATCTTCCAACGCTCGATCAGCTTCCAGAAGTTGTCGAACACGCCGTCGCCGCGATAGCCGGCGGGCGTCGGGAACACCACATGCGCGCCGGCGGTGATGACGGCCATCAGGATGACGTGGCAGGCGAAAACGTGGAACAGCGGCAGCGGGCAGATCACGTTGTCCTCGGGCTGGTACAGCAGGGTGCCGCCCAGCCAGCCGTTGTAGATGATCCCCGAGTAGCGGTGCTGCGCGACCTTGGGCATGCCGGTGGTGCCGCCGGTGTGGAAATAGGCGGCAACGCGGTCGCCCTTGCTGTCGGCAAAGGCCAGCTCGCGCGGGTATTTGCGCATGGTCTTGTTGAAATCCAGCACGTCCGCATGGTGCCCGCCGGGATTTTTCGGACGCACCAGCGGCACGATCCAGCTTTTCGGCGGGGTCAGATAACGGTTCAGGTCGATCTCGAGCACGGTGTTCACGCAAGGCGCATGGCGCACGGCCTCGGCGGTTTTCTGGGCCACGTCGGTCTTGGGGAACGCCTTGAGGGTGACCACGACCTTGGCCTTGGTCTCGCGTAGGATGGCGGCGATCTGCTCGGGCTCCAGCAGCGGGTTGATCGGGTTGATGATCCCCGCGATGGCGCCGCCCAGCAGGGTCAGCACGGTCTCGTTGCAGTTCGGCAGGATGCAGGCGACGACGTCGTTTTCGCCGACACCCAGATCGCGGAACATGTTGGCGACCTGGCAGGTGCGGGCGTGCAGCTCGGCCCAGGTCAGGGTCTCGGCCTTGTCGGTGGGGCCGGACAGCAGCTGGAACGTCACGGCGTTGCCATTGGCGTTCTTGGCCTTGGTGTTGCTCAGCAGTTCATAAAGCGTCTTCGGCACATCGCGCTCTGCCCACGGCATTTCGCTTTCGATCGCGATCGTGTCCTGAATGGATGCAAATCCCATTGGTATCCTCCCTCTCGCGGCCCCATTCCCAAAGGGCCGACCTTAGTCCTCGCGCGCACTGTGGAAGGCATTCCACCCTTCTACAAGAATACCCCAAGGTCAGTTTCGCAACGTCAAAACGCAAGTTTTGCCCTAAGATGCGCAACTTTCCCGGATGACGTCACGAGAACCCGGGTCAACGGGCGTCGCCTGTCCGCCCGCCCCGAGGAGGAGGCCGCAGGCGGACGACGAGATATCCTGTGCGCCGCAGGCGCGCATTTGGATCAGGCGGCGGCGCCGTCGGTGAATTGCAGGCGGGCCAGGCGGGCGTAAAGCCCCCCTTCGGCAACAAGTTCGTCATGGCTGCCTTGGGCGACGATGCGGCCTTCGTCCATCACGATGATGCGGTCGGCCTTTTTCACCGTGGCCAGACGGTGGGCGACGATGATCGTGGTGCGGGTGCGGGCCAGCTCGTCCACCGCGGCCTGCACGGCGCGCTCGCTTTCGGCATCCAGCGCCGAGGTCGCCTCGTCCAGCAGCAGCACCGGCGCGTCGCGCAGGATGGCGCGGGCGATGGCGATGCGTTGCTTCTGACCGCCCGACAGCATGGTGCCGCGCTCGCCGACCTGGCTGTCATAGCCCTGCGGCAGATTCAGGATGAAGTCATGCGCGGCCGCGGCACGGGCGGCGGCCTCGACCTCGGCGTCGGTGGCGTCGGGGCGGCCAAAGCGGATGTTTTCGCGCGCGGTGGTGGCAAAGATCACCGGATCCTGCGGCACCAGCGCCATGTGCTGGCGGAACTCGGCGCGGGTCATGTCGCGCAGGTCGGTACCGTCCAGCGTGATCTTGCCCGACTGCGGGTCGTAGAAACGCAGCAGCGTCTGGATGATCGTGGTCTTGCCCGCGCCCGAGGGGCCGACGAGGGCCACGCTTTCGCCCGGCTGAATGGTCAGGTTGACCTGATCCAGCGCCGAGACATCGGGGCGCGACGGGTAGCGGAAGCTGACGTCGTCAAAGGTGATCGCGCCGGTCATCGGTTGCGGCACGGGTTTGGCCTTTGCAGGGTCGGCAACGGTGTCGGTGGCGCGCAGCAGCTCGACCAGACGCTCGGTGGCGCCGGCGGCGCGTTGCAGCTCGCCCCAGATTTCGGACAGGGCCCCGACAGAGCCCGCGACCATCACCGAGTAGATCACGAATTGCACCAGCGCACCGGCGCTCATGGTGCCGCCGCGCACGTCATTGGCGCCGATCCACAGCACGCCGACCACGCCCGAGAACACAAGGAAGATCACGATCACGGTCATGATCGCGCGGGTGGTGATGCGGCGGCGGGCCGAGTCGTAGCTTTTCTCGGTCACGTCGTTGAAATCGCGGATGGTGGCGGTTTCGGCGGTGAAGGCCTGAATGGTCTGGATCGAGGACAGCGCCTCGGAGGCGCTGCCCGAGGAGGCAGCGATCCAGTCCTGGTTTTCGCGCGACAGCACGCGCAGGCGGCGGCCCATCGTCATGATCGGGATGATGACCAGCGGCACGATCAGCAGGACCAGCCCGGTCAGCTTGGCCGAAGTGAACAGCATCAGCACCAGACCGCCCAGGAAAATCAGCACGTTACGCAGCGCGACCGAAATCGACGAGCCGATCACCGACAGGATTAGCGTGGTATCCGTGGTGATGCGGCTGATGACCTCTCCGGTCATGATGTTTTCGAAATAGGCGGGCGACATGCCGGTGATGCGGTCGAACACGGCCTTGCGGATGTCGGCGACGACGCGTTCCCCAAGGCGGGTGACCAGCGCGTAGCGCAGGCCGGTTCCCAGCGCCAGCAGGGCGGCGATCAGCAGGGCGGCGGCGAAATAGCGGTTCAGCAGGGCGTCGTTCTGGGCGTTGAAATTGTCAACGACCCGGCGCACGGCCAGCGGCAGGATCAGCGAGACCGAGGCGGTCAGCGTCAGCGCCATGCCAGCAAGGGCGACCATGCCCTTGTAAGGGCTGAGGAACGGCCACAGGTCGCGCAGAGCGCCCACGCGTTTGGATTTCTCACGCTCTTCGGTGACGGTGACGGGTGCGCGCGCCATGTCGGTCCTTTCGATGTCCTGCGCCGGCGGGTTTATGCGAAGGCGCGCACGCGGGCAACCCACACGTATGTCGCGGCGCAGCAATGCCCCTGCGTTACGGTCCGGACACCGTAGGACTACTGTACGCGCGGCGGGTTGATCCCCGGCACGCTTTGCGGTGACAATCCCGGCAAGGGCGCCGCAGGGTGCGCTGACACGTCATGAGGGGAGGACACGACATGACAGGGATCACACGCCGCGGGGCGCTGGGACTGATGGGCGGTGCTGCAGCACTGCCGATGCTGGGCCGTCCGGCGCTGGCCAACACCAAGGTGGTTGTTGGGGCGCTGAACTTCACCAGCCACGCGGCCAGCTTTGTCGCGTACGAGCGCGGATATTTCGCCGAGGCCGGGCTGGACGTCGAATTCAAGTTCTTCCAGGCCGCACAGCCGATGGCGGTGGCGATCGCCTCGGGCGATGCGGATTATGCGGTGACGGCGATTTCCGGCGGGCTGATCAGCCTTGCCGAAAAGGGCGCGGCCAAGGTCATCGGCGGCGCGCTGTCCGAGGAAAAGGGCATCGACGGCCAGAAGATCCTGGTGTCGGACGCGGCCTATCAGGCGGGTGTCACCACCCCCAAGGCGCTGGACGGCAAGAAGTTCGGCATGACGCAGGCGGGGTCTTCCTTCCACTACATGGGCGCCAAGATCGCGGCGGCCGAGGGCATCAACCTGGAATACGTGCCGCTGCAAAAGGTCGGCGCGGTGATCGGCGCGCTGAAGTCGGGCCAGATCGACGCGTGGTCGATCGTGCCGCATATCGCCAAGCCGCTGGCGGGTTCGGGGGCTGTGCACATCATCGGGGACTTGGCCGATTACATCCCGGATTACCAGGTGACGACGGTGTTCACCTCGGCCGGGAACGCGGCGAACGAGCGGGACAAGACCGCGGCGTTCCTGGCGGCGTTCTCGAAAGGGGCGGCGGATTTCAACGCGGCGCTGGTCGACAAGACCACCAGCGCGGACGAAGCCGAAGCGATGATCCAGCTGGTGCACAAGTATGTCTACAGCGACAAGCCCTATGACAAGGCCAAGCCCGGCATCGTCAACGGCGCGATGCGGATCAACGCGGAGGCGGCGCTGAACATGGGCTCGGTTCAGGATCAGCTGAGCTGGTTCAAGGCCGAAGGGCTGGTGAAGGACACCGTCTCGATGGAGATGCTGGTCGATCCGTCCTACGTGAAAACGATGTGATATCCGGCGGCTCGCCGCTGTTTGACGGTGGCGAGCCCCGCATAATGATAGGCCCACGATGGAGCTGACACTCGAAGCCGTGTCACACGCCTATGGCGATGTGACGGTGCTGTCTGACATCACCCTTGGCATTCCCGAGGGGCAGATCGTCTGTATCGTTGGCCCATCGGGCTGCGGAAAATCCACCCTGCTGCGGTTTCTGGGCGGGTTGGAGCGGCCGGATACCGGCCAAGTGCTGCAATCGGGGCCGGTGCCCGAGGGCTGCCTGAACCCGCTGACCTATGTCTTTCAGGATTTCGCGCTGCTGCCGTGGCGGGACGTGGCGGGCAATATCTCTCTGGTACTCGAGGATCACGGCATCCGGGGCGCGCGGGCCGAGGCGATCATCGCTGACGTTCTGGCGCGCACCAAGCTGTCGGATTTCCACAAGGCCCTGCCCAAGCAGCTGTCGGGCGGGATGAAACAACGCGTCGCCATCGCGCGGGCGCTGGCGGTGAACCCGGCGGTGATGCTGCTGGACGAGCCTCTGTCGGCGCTGGACGCCCAGACGCGCGAGCTGCTGATGGACGATCTGGTCACCCTGTGGGAGCGCGCGCCCTTCACCGCCGTCTACGTCACGCACAACCTGTCCGAGGCGGTGCGCCTTGGTCATCGCATCGTCGTGCTGTCGCGCCGTCCCGGCACGATCCGAGAGGTCGTCACCATCGACACGCCGCTGGGCGAACGGCGCGCGGGCGATCCGGCACTGGAGGCGCATCAAGCGCGGCTGTGGCACCTGATGCGGCAAGAGGCCGAAGCGGCCGACAAGGAGCTGGGCCATGTCTGACACCCCCAAGGATGTCCCGTTCCGGGGCGGCGGTTTCCGTCCCCGCCGGGTGCGCGGGGTCGGGCTGGCCGTGTTCGTGGTGCTGATCGCACTGATCGAATGGGGCACGCGGACGGGCTGGATTTCCAACCTGACGCTGCCGCGCCCCTCGGCCGTGCTGGAGACGTTCCGCAACCTGATCGAAACCGGGCTATTGTGGAAACACATGTTGCCGTCGCTTAGCCGGTTGGCGGTGGGATCAGCGCTGGGGATCAGCGCGGGGGTCGCGGCGGGGGTGATGATCGGGCTGTTCAGCCTGGTGCGGGCGGGCATGGTGCCGCTGGTGGCCGCGCTGTTCCCGATCCCCAAGATCGCCCTGCTGCCGCTGTTCGTGATCTGGTTCGGCATCGACGAGGGCAGCAAATACGCCCTGATCGCGCTGGGAACCTTTACCCCCACGGTCGTGGCGACCTATGGCGCGGTGGACAACGTGGACCGCACGCTGATCCGCATGGGCCAGAGCTTTGGCCTGTCATGGGCCAGCATCGTGCGCAAGATCGTGCTGCCGGGGGCCTTGCCGGGGATCCTGTCTGGGCTGCGGGTCAGCATCGCGATCGGGATCATCCTGCTGGTCGCCGCCGAGATGCTGGGCGCGCAATACGGCATCGGCGCGTACATCCTGGAGGCAGGATCGCTCTATGACCTTGAACGGCTGTTCGCGGGCGTGGTGATCCTGTCGGGGCTGGGGGTGCTGACCTCGGGCGTGATCGGCTGGGTCGAGCGGCGCGTGCTGGCCTGGCGGGTGTGATCCGGGGCGATCAGTACTCGCCCTCGGTCTCGATATGGACGACGGCGCCGCAGTGTTTGCAGTGAACGGCGTCGGGGTCGTGCAGGCTCAGCCCGCAATGGGCGCAGGGCGCGCGGACCTTGGCGGGGCGGAACATCACCTGCGCCAGACGCAGGAACAGGGTGACGCCAAAGATCATCACCGCGACGGACAGCATCCGGCCTGAGGTGCCGGTCAGCGTGATATCCCCGAAGCCCGTGGTGGTCAGCGTGGTGACGGTGAAATACAGCGCGTCGGCGTAGTTGTTGATCTGCGGGTTCAGCCCGTGTTGCAGCGCATAGATCAGGCCCGTCATCACGAACAGGAACACACACAGGTTGATGGCTGCGATCACCACGTCCTGATGGCGGCGGAAGAACACGAAATCCTGCTTGAGCCGGTTCATCAGCTGATAGGTGTGCAGCAGGCGCAGGGTCCGCAGGATACGCAGGAAGCCCAGCCCCTCGCCCACGATCGGGGCCAGGAACGAGCAGACAGCGACCACGTCCGCCCATGTGGACAGGCGCGTGAACAGGCGCAGGGGGTGGTTGGCAATCGCGATCCGCGCCACGAAATCGGCCAGAATGAAAATGCCGAAGACGAAGTCGATTACCTCGACCGACAGGCCATGCGGAAAGAAGGACGTGGCGATCACGAACAGGATCGTGGTGACGTCGAACACCAGCAGCGCATAGCGGAAGCGGTGCGCCGCCTCGCTGTCGCCTTCGTACAGGTTCTTGATGCGCTGATACATGGGAAGCCCCCGCAAAATGCCTTGCAGAATGGCTTAGCAAAGCGTGCGGGGCTGGGAAAGGTGGCGGTTGAGCGGGGGATGGATGCGCGCGCCGTCATTTTGCTTGTCGAATCGTGAATATTCAGGAATATTTGCGGCCTATCATAATTCCAGCAGAAATGATTCCCATCATGGACGACATCGACCGCAAAATTTGCTCCATCCTGCAAGAGGCCGGGCGCACCTCGTCCGCTGAACTGGCCGAGGCCGTGGGCCTGTCGCTGTCTGCCGCGAATGACCGGGTGCGCCGGTTGGTGGCACAGGGGGCAATTGCGGGCTGGCAGGCGCGTCTGGACCCGCAGAGCTTTGGGTTGGGGCTGTGCGCGTTCATGCTGCTGGACCTGAGCTTTGACGGAGAGGCCGAGGCGGTCGCGGAACTGGTGAGCCACCCCGAGGTGCAGGAGCTGCACCATATCAGCGGGCCACATTCCTACCTGATGAAGCTGCGGGTGGCGGATACGCGGGCGCTGCAGGCGTTCCTGACGCGGGTGGTGAAACCCCTGCCTGCCGTGCTGCGAACCGAGTCGATCATCACGCTGGACACGGCCAAGGAAACCGCGGCCATCGCCGTGGGGGCGGACCGCTGATGCTGGAGGTGTTTGTCAAAGGGCTGGGCATCGGGCTGGCCATTGCCGCTCCGGTCGGGCCGATCGGGCTGTTGTGCATCCGGCGCAGCATCATGCAGGGGCGCGGCGCGGGGCTGGCGACCGGGCTGGGGGCTGCGGCGGCGGATGGCACCTATGGGCTGCTGGTGGCGGTGGGGTTCTCGGCCACCGGGGTGCTGCTGCTCTATGCGCCGCAGATGCAGGTGTTCGGCGGGCTGCTGATCCTGTGGCTGGGCCTGATGACACTGAAGGGATTCTTTGCCCGGCGTCAGGCCCGCGCGGCCGAGGCCCCGGCGCGCGGATTGATGGGGGCGTTCGGCGCGACCTACCTGCTGACGCTGTCGAACCCGGCGACGATTCTGGCCTTTACCGGCATGATCGCGGCACTGGGGGGCGCTGCGGCCAGTCAGGCGCACGCGGCCTATGCGCTGGTGGCGGGGGTATTTTTCGGCTCGGCCCTGTGGTGGCTGATCTTGGTGCATCTGGCGCTGTGGGCGCGGACCCGGATGAACGACGGCGCGCTGCGCTGGCTGGACCTGATCGCGGGCGCGGTGCTGGCAATCTGGGGCCTGTCCCTGACGGTGGGGCCGGTGCTGGATGGAACTGTCTGGGGATAGGCTGGAGCGGGCGGCGGGAATCGAACCCGCGTCATTAGCTTGGAAGGCTAAGGTCTTACCATTACACAACGCCCGCTCAGCAGGATCACGGGATAGGCGAACCGCAAGACAAGGTCAAGACGGTTTCCCCTAGCCCACGATATGATAGCCGCCGTCGATATAGTGCACCCCGCCGGTCACGTTTTTCGCACTGTCCGAGGCCAGAAAGGCCGCGTAGGCCCCCACGTCCGCGATGGTGGCCAGTTGATGGGTCGGCGCGCGCTCGGCCGCCATGTCCAGCAGTTGGTCGAAATGCGCGATACCGCTGGCGGCGCGGGTCATCAGCGGCCCGGGCGACAGGGCGTTAACGCGGATGCCCTTGGGGCCCAGCTCGGCGGCCATGTACTTGGTGACGGATTCCAGCGCGGCCTTGACCGGGCCCATGACGTTGTAATTCTCGACCACCTTTTCGGCACCGAAATAGCTGATGGTCATGCAGGCGCCGCCGTCGGCCATCAGCGGCTCGGCCTCACGGGTCAGGTGGAGGAAGCTGCCGACCGAGATATCCATCGCCATGCGGAACCCCTGACGAGAGCAATCGGTGACGCGGCCGTGCAGATCCTCCATCGGGCAGAAGGCGACGGCGTGGATCAGGATGTCGAGGCGGCCCCACAGCTCCTCGATCTGGTCGAACAGCGTGTCGATCTGGGCCGTGTCGGTCACGTCGAGCGGGGCGAAGATGTCGGCCTCCAGCTCTTGCGCAAGGGGTTCGACAAAAGGGCGGGCCTTTTCGTTGAGGTAGGTCACCGCCAGCTCGGCCCCCTGTTCGCGCAGGGCCTGGGCGATGCCATAGGCGATGGAATGGGAATTGGCGATGCCGACGATCAGGGCTTTCTTACCAGAGAGGGAGAACATGCTGGGCCTGTGATTTGGTATCTTTCGCCCCAGTCTAGGCGGGCGATGTGACAGAGCCGAGTCGATTTGCTGCGACGCGGCAAATTGCGCGCGGCACTGCCTGCGAAACGGGCGCATTGGCGCGCGCGCCGGGCTGTGATACGGCGCGGATATGGCCGAATACGTGATCCGATTCCGCAACCTGTCCAGCGACGCGCCGGAAACCCCGCAGCGCGAACGCATCGACGCGCCCACCCAGCAGGCGGCCATCGCGGCACTGAAAGAGCGTCTGCCGGGGCAGGAATTGCGCATAGAAAAGATCGTCAACGAGACCCCCACCCCCAAGAAGCGCAAAACCCGGGCCGAGTGGATCATCCTGGCGCTGGTCGTGGTGCTGGGCGGGGTGAACCTGCTGTCGCGCGCGCTGCGCTGATTGCGCTTGGCGGCGCGGGCCGGGGGCGGTAGACAGGCTGTCCGAACAGTGCCCAAGGGAGTCCCCCATGTCCATCGACGCCGCGGCCGAGCGCCGTATTCCGACCCTGATCGCCACCGAAATCAGCGCCCGCCCCGAACAGGTGCAGGCCGCGATCACCCTGCTGGACGGCGGCGCGACGGTGCCCTTCGTGGCGCGCTACCGTAAGGAAGTGACGGGCGGGCTGGACGACACCCAACTGCGCACGCTGGCTGACCGGCTGGGATACCTGCGCGAACTGAACGACCGGCGGGCGGCGATCCTGTCCTCGATCACCGAGCAGGGCAAAATGACCGACGATCTGGCCCGCGCGATTGCCGGGGCCGAGACGAAATCAGCGCTGGAAGACATCTATCTGCCCTACAAACCCAAGCGCCGCACCCGCGCGATGATCGCCCGCGAAAACGGTCTGGAACCGCTGGTGACGGGAATCCTGGCGGACCGGTCCGCCGACCCCGAGGCGCTGGCGGCGGGCTATATCACCGAGGCCGTGCCGGACGTGAAAGCGGCGCTGGACGGCGCGCGCGACATCATCGGCGAGAACCTGTCCGAAGACGCCAACCTGCTGGGCCGCCTGCGTGATTTCCTGATGCGCGAGGCGGTCGTGACCTCGAAAGTGATCGAGGGACAAGAGGCGGCGGGCGCCAAGTTCTCGGACTATTTCGCACAGTCGGAAAACTGGGCCACAGTGCCTTCGCACCGTGCGCTGGCGATGTTCCGCGGCCGCAACGAAGGCTTCCTGCAGATCGACATCGTCGTCGACGCGGATGCCGCGCCGGGCCAGAACCGGGCCGAACAGATGGTCGCCGCACAGCTGCAAGCCAGCAGCGACGGCAAGGGCGATCAGTGGCTGCGCAAGGTGGCCGGTTTCGTGTGGCGGGTGAAGCTGCATATCTCGCTGTCCATCGACCTGCTGACCGAACTGCGCCGCCGCGCCGAAGAGGACGCGATCCACGTTTTTGCCCGCAATCTGAAGGACTTGCTGCTGGCCGCCCCTGCGGGGGCCAAGGCCACGCTGGGCCTTGATCCGGGCATCCGCACGGGGGTGAAATGCGCCGTCGTGGACGCCACCGGCAAGCTGCTGGAAACCGCCACGGTCTACCCGTTCCAGCCCAAGAATGACGTGCGCGGCGCTCAGGCCACGCTGGCCGAGATGATCGCCCGCCACAAGGTGGACCTGATCGCCATCGGCAATGGCACCGCCTCGCGCGAGACGGAAAAGCTGGTGGGCGATCTCTTGGGCCTGATGCGCTCGGCCAAGAAACCGACCAAGGTGGTGGTGTCCGAGGCAGGCGCGTCGGTCTACTCGGCCTCGGAACTGGCGGCACAGGAATTCCCGGGGCTGGACGTCAGCTTGCGCGGGGCCGTGTCGATCGCCCGCCGCCTGCAAGACCCGCTGGCCGAACTGGTGAAGATCGAGCCGAAATCCATCGGCGTCGGCCAGTACCAGCACGACGTCGACCAGCGCCGCCTTGGCAAATCGCTGGACGGCGTGGTCGAGGACGCGGTGAACGCCGTGGGCGTCGATCTGAACACCGCCTCGGCCCCGCTGCTGGCGCGGGTCGCCGGGATCGGACCGGGCCTGTCGGACGCCATCGTCGCCCATCGCGACATCAACGGCGCGTTCAAATCCCGCAAGGACCTGCTGAAAGTCGCCCGACTGGGCCCCAAGGCGTTCGAGCAATGCGCGGGCTTCCTGCGTATCCGGGATGGCAAGGAACCGCTCGATGGCTCCTCGGTCCACCCCGAGGCCTATGACGTCGCGCGCAAGATCGTCGCCGCCTGCGGGCGCGACCTGCGCACGCTGATGGCCGACCCCGCCCCGCTGAAACGGCTGGACGCGTCGGATTTCGTCGATGACCGCTTCGGCCTGCCCACGGTGCGCGACATCCTGTCGGAACTGGAAAAACCCGGCCGCGACCCTCGCCCCGAATTCAAGACCGCCACCTTCACCGATGGCGTGAACGAGATCACCGACCTGCGCCCTGGCATGCTGCTGGAAGGCACGGTAACCAACGTCGCGGCCTTCGGCGCCTTCGTGGATATCGGCGTGCACCAGGACGGGCTGGTCCATATCAGCCAGATCGCCGATCGCTTCGTCAAAGACCCGCACGAGGTCGTCAAGGCCGGCGATGTCGTCAAGGTCCGCGTGACCGAGGTGGACGTGCCCCGCAAACGCATCGGCCTGTCGATGAAAAAAGACACCGGCCCGGCCGAGCCGCGCCCTGACCGCACCGCCCCCTCGCGCAACACCGCCCCGCGCCACACGCCGAAAGGCCCCAAGGGCGGCAAACCCGCCCCCACCCGCGGATCGGACGTCGGCGGCTTCGGCGCGGCCCTGCTGGACGCCATGAAAAAGAAATAACGAAAAAGGGCAGGAGACACCCCCTGCCCTTCTTCTTTTTCCAAATATCCCGGGGGAGTCGCGCCATGCGCGACGGGGGCAGCGCCCCCTTCCCCCTGTCCGATCAGGCCTGCGCCAGACCGGGGCGCGCTTTCAGCAGACCTTGGGTGATCAGGCCGGCCAGCACGCATTTCAGGATATCGCCCGGCACGAACGGCGTCGCCAGCAGCGAGGCCTCCAGCAACGTCTTGTCCAGCTTGATCGACATGCCGATGATGCCCAGCACGTTCAGCACGATCACGCCGCCGATCAGGGCCGCGACGGCCGGGAAAACGAACCCGCCACGATCACGCCAGGTCTGAGCCAGCAGGCCGGTGACGAAAGCCGCAACCGGGAAGCCGATCAGGTAGCCCATGGTCACGCCCGAGAACACGCCGATGCCGCCACGGCCACCGGCCAGCAGGGGCAGACCCAGCGCCACCAGCGCCAGGAACAGCAGCACGGCCAGCGCGCCGCGCTTGGCGCCCAGCACGGTGCCGCACAACATGATGCCCAGCGATTGCGCCGAGATCGGCACACCCGACATCAGCGTCAGTTTGGGGACAAGGCCCAGGGCCGCGATCAGTGCGGCAAAGAGGGCGATCAGGGTCAGGTTGCGTTCCATTTGGGGTCCTTTCGTTGCGTCCTGAGGAGGGGGCGGGCAAACGGCCCGGTAATCACATCACCCCGCCGCGCGCTTTTAGCGCCTCGGCGGTCTGTTCAGCGTCGTCGATGGCCAGCAGGGCAAAGGGCAGCACCAGCCGCCAGCCGGGGCGTTTGACAGTGCGGGCACGCCAGGCCTCGACCAGAAGGCCGCCCTTTTGTACCAAAACGGGCGTAAAACGTACGACCAGCGCGACGGACAAAGCGAACCTGCGGCGGGTCGCCGGGGGCACGCCGATCTTTGCCAAGGTGCGTTGGATGACGTCCAGCATGTCCTCCATCCGGGTGGTGAGGGTCACCAGGTTGGCGGCGGCGATGGCGGCCAGCAGGCGCAGGACGATGACCACGCCCTCGGCCACGCGGCCCACGGCCAGGTGCCAGACCAGGATGATGGCGACGAAGACCAGGACGGGGCGCAGAAAGCGCAGCCCCTCGCGGGCGAAGGCCAGACCGCCGACCAGATAGGCGGCGATCACCGCCCCCATCACGGCGGCGCTGAGCGCGATGCCGTTCATGTAGAAAATCGCCAGCGTGAAGGCCGACAGGCCCAGCAGTTTGGGGCCCGCGGGCCAGGAGTGATAGGGGGTGCGGCGCTCAGAGGTCAGCGAAATCATCGGACCCTCCCCACGCGCGCATCTGGGTTTCGTAGGCGGGCAGGACATCCGCAGGGGCGCCATCCATGTGGACCGCGCCCTGTTCCAGCCAGATCACGCGGTCATAGCCGGACAGCGCGGACAGGTCGTGGCTGATGTGGATCAGGGTCTGGTCCAGCGCGGACAGGTGACGGCTGAGGCGCAGGGTGGTGGCCATGTCGAGCCCGGCAAAGGGTTCGTCCAGCACGATCACGCGGGGCGCCATCATCAACACGGCCATCAGGCAGACCAGATGCCGCTGACCACCGGAGAGGCCATGCACCGAGCGGTCGAACCAGTCCGGGCGACCAAAGCGGGCCAGCATCGCGTGGGCCTGCTCGCGCGCCTGCGCCTTGGGCGTGCCAGTGGCGGTGAGGCCGAAGGTCAGCTCCTCGCCCACGGTGGGAAAGATGATCTGGTGGTCGGGGTTCTGGAACAGGATGCCAACGGTGCGGATGGCGGCCTTGCGGTCGGTGGCGACGGTGACGCCGTCCACGGTGACCTGCCCCGCGTCGGGCGCGGCCAAACCGGCGATGAGTCGGGCCAGTTGCGACTTGCCCGAGCCGTTGCGCCCGACGATTCCCACGCGCCGCTGCGACAGGCTGAGCGAGAGGCCCTGAAAAACCTGTGTGGTTTCGCGGGCATAGCAGACGTCGCGCAGTTCGACCGGAGGCAATTTGGCCCCGATTTCCTGTGCGATCTGGAATTGCTGCGTCTGCATTGTGCCTCCGGTTTTGCGGATGCGTACAGCGAAACCCACGGGGTAAGCAAGAGTTTGCAAGGCCATTTTGCAAAGTTCATACCGTATTAATACGGTACGCATACTGACCATTATCATGTTCAGGGATTTTTATTCCAGCCTGCCGCGACGGCACCGGAACGGCGTTCCGATCACTCGTCGAACGGCACGATCAGCTCGGGGCCCGAGGCGCGGTTGGAGTTGACGGCGGTGCTGACCCGGTGCGTCTGCAGGGTGCCAACCGGGGCGGCGCGCATCAACGGGGCGGCGCCGTGCCCCTCTTCGCCCAGCCATTTGGCCCAGGTGTCGGGCTCCAGAATCACGGGCATGCGGTGATGGACATGCTCGATATCCGCGCTGGCGCCGGTGGTGACGACGGCGCAGGTGGGAAACGGGTCCGCGCCCCACATCAGCCAGACCCCGGCCAAGGCCATCGGCGCGCCATCGGTGCGGGTGATGTACCAGGGCAGACGGTTGCCCGCGTCGTCCTTGCTCCATTCATAAAACCCCGAGATGGGCAGGATGCAGCGGCGGCGACGGCAAGCCTCGCGGAAGGCGGGTTTCTCGGCGATGGTTTCGGCGCGGGCGTTGATCAGCAGCGGGCCATCGGTGGGCGATTTGTACCACGACGGCAGAAAGCCCCAGCGCATCGCGCCCAGCCTGCGGATGTCCGAGTCTGTGGCGACCACATGCACCTGCGTCGTCGGGCAGACGTTGTAATTTGGCACGGCGGGCAGAGCATTCGCCGGGCTGGCCCCGAACAGCTGGGCCATCGCATCATTCGGCAGGGTGACCGCGAACCGCCCGCACATGGCTCAGCGCCCAAAGTCCTGCTTGGCCAGAGCGATCCGCGTCTCCATCAGCGACATCTCTTGCATCAGGTCGCGGCGGCGCGTGCGGTCGGCGCAATCGCGCAGCTCCTCTCGCAGGCGGGCCAGTTCGCGCGACAGGTTGACGAATTCAGGCACCGCGCCGTTTTCACGGATCAGCCGGTTGAACAGGGCGTTTTCCGGGTCATCGCAGGGCGGTAGCGGTTTGCCCGCACCGGACAGGTTGTCAAAGGCGCCGTCTGCCTCGGCCTGCGCGATCTTCTGGTTGATGAGGTCGATGAGCGGGTGATCCATGCTGCGCAGGATAGCGGGGCGGGGCCGGGTCAGGCAATGGCGAAGCGGCGACGGTAATCGCCCGCCGTCACCCCGGTGATCTGGCGAAACACCCGCGCAAAGGCGGCGGCATCCGCGTAGCCAACCGCCCAGCCGATTTCGGCCACGGGTGTGGGGGTGCGCTCCAGCAGGCCGCGGGCCTTCTCGATCCGCAGGTTTTGCAGGTAGGCCGAGGGGGTCAGCCCCGTCGCGGCGCGGAACCGGCGCAGAAAGCTGCGGCCGCTGAGGGCGGCGACGGCGGCCATATCCTCGGCCAGGACAGGCTGGGGATGGTGGGTTTCCAGCCAGGTCTGAACCGCCAGAATGGCGGCGTCCCCATGCCCGCGATTGGGGCGGAAGGTGCGGTAATTGCGCTGCTCGCGCCCCGAGGGGTCGACCAGCAGGTGACGCGCGACTTGGGACACCAGCGCGGGGCCGCCCGCCTGCCCCACAAGGAACAGGCCAAGGTCGATCCACGCCATCAGACCGCCGGCTGTGACGATGTCGTGGTCGTCGATCAGGATCTGCTCAGGCTCCAGCCGGGCGGCGGGAAAGGCGGCGCGGAACTCATCCTCCAGCGCCCAATGGGTGGTGACGGGACGACGGTCCAGCACGCCCGCCGCGCCCAGCCAGAACGCGCCCGCACAGACAGAGCAAAGCCGCGCGCCCTGCCGGTGCTGATCCCGCGCCCAAAGCGCCAGCGGATGATCCGGCGCGCCACGAGAGCCGCCAAGACTGGGCAGGAACAGCACGACGTCGAAACGGTGGGGGACGGGTTGGTCGACCCGGGTGGCAACGATCCGGCCGGGGGCAAAGCGGTTGGCCACGGCAAAGAGGTCGGTCAGGCCCAGCAAGGCGGCCTCTTGCACGCCGGGGGTGGCGACAAGGGCGACGGACAGGGGGTTTGGCGAATCTTGCATAGTGATTGCAGTATTAGCCAATTCTGTGGCCGGTCAAGGCGTGGCATCTTGCAGTCAAAGCAACGGAAAGGACGCATGATGACGACGGCTTTGATCCTGGTGGACATTCAGAACGACTATTTCGAGGGGGGCGCGTGGCCCGTCGCCAAGATGGCGCAAGCGGCCGAGAACGCGGCGCGGCTGCTGAAACATGCGCGCGAGACAGGGCAACTGGTGGTCCATATCCGGCACGAGGGGCGGCCCACCTCGCCATTCTTTCGGCCGGGGACCGAGGGGGCGGAGATCCACACCAGCGTCGCCCCGAGCGCCGGAGAGGCGGTGGTGCTGAAACACCGGCCGAACAGCTTTCAGGGCACCGATTTGCAGAACATCCTGCAGGGCGCGGGGGTCGAGCGGGTGATCCTGTGCGGCGCGCAAAGCCAGATGTGCATCGACGCGACCACGCGGGCGGCAGTCGATATGGGCTATGAGACCATAGTGGCCGAGGATGCCTGCGGCGCGAAAGAGGCGCAGTTCGGCGGGGTCACGGTCCCGGCCGAGATGGTGCATGCGGCGTTCATGTCGCCGCTGGCCATGAGCTATGCCAAGGTCGTAACGACGGATCAGGTGCTGAACGGTTGAGGCGGCGCCGGAAAATTCGAAATTTTCCGGACAAATTTCTTTGAAAGAAATTTGGTCCGCGCCCCTGACAGAGGCGCGGACCCATGATCACTTCGCGACGATCCGGCCATCCAGATAGGGCGTGTAGGGGCCCTTGGCGGCCAGATACTCGGCCGTCACGTCGGCCAGGTCGGGGCCGAAATCGTAGGCGTTCATGCCTTCGGTCGACAGTACCTTGTAGCCATCCCCACCATTGCGGACGTAGTTGTTGGTCACGACGCCGTAGACGTGCTCGGGGTCCAGATCGGCCCATTCGCCGTTCATCATCACCTTGACCGAGACGACGCGGCTGCCAGCGGCGGCGGTGGGGTCGTAGGTGAATTTCAGACCGGCGACCTGCGGGAAGCGGCCTGCGCCTTCCTCGATCTGCGACAGGCCGTTTTCCAGCGCGGCCAGCACGGTCGAGCCCTTGGCCTGGAAGGTCGACAGCGTGTTCTGGAACGGCAGCACGGTCAGCACTTCGCCCATCGTCACCGGCCCCGCGTCGATCGAGGCCCGCAGACCGCCGCCGTTTTGCAGCGCGATCTGGATGCCCTGATCGGCCACGCGGTCCAGCATGGCGTCGGCAACAAGGTTGCCCATCGCGCATTCGCCTGCGCGGCAGCTGCCCTTGGCGCCGTCAATCGGCTGGGCGGTTTCGGCCACGACCTTGTTGCGGATTTCGTCCAGCGGTTTGGCCAGCTCGGCGATGCGCTCTTTGGTGGGGGCGTCCTCGGACACGGCGGCGTCCATGATCAGCGGCTCGCCCGTGGCCGTCACCACGTTGCCCGCGTCGTCGAAGGTGACGTTCAGCTCTCCCAGGAACTTGCCGTAGGCGTAGGCCGAGACGATGGCCGTGTTGCCTACCATCGTGGGATAGGGCCCTTCGGCGCGGTCCGAGGTGTTGGACAGGTAGGTGTTGGAATGCCCGCCCACGATCACATCCACGCCGGTGGTTTCCGCCGCGACGCGTTTGTCCACGGTATAGCCCGAGTGAGACAGCACGATGATCTTGGTCACGCCTTGCGCGGTCAGGGCGTCGACCTCTTGCTGCACGGCGCCGACCGGGTCGGTGAAGATGATGTTGGGGCCGGGGCTGGCCAGCTCATCGGTGTCCTGCGGGGTCAGGCCGATCAGGCCCAGTTTCTCTCCGCCGCGCTCGATCACCGTGGATTTGGCCAGCTTGCCCGCCAGCGTCGGTTCGCCCGAGACATCGGCGTTCGACATCAGCACCGGGAAACCGACCGCATCCATGAAGCCGCGCAGCACCTCGGGGCCGTCGTCGAATTCGTGGTTGCCCACGGTCATCGCGTCATAGCCCAGCTTGTTCATGAACTCGGCCGCCATCTTGCCCTTGTAGTAGGTGTAGAACAGCGTGCCCTGGAACTGGTCGCCGCCGTCGAACAACACCGCGTTGTTCGAGCGCGCACGGGCGTCGGCAATGGCCGTCACCAGACGCGCGGTGCCGCCAAAGCATTTGCCTTCGGCATTGTCGGCGTCCGAGCAGCCGGAATCGTATTTGCTGATCGGCTCGAACCGGGCGTGGAAATCGTTGGTATGTAGAATAGTCAGGGAATACTCGGCTTGCGCCATACCGGCCCCAAGGGCCAATACGCTGAGCCCGCCCAGAAAACGGACAAACATGGGAACTCTCCTGTTGGGTTGTTATCGGATCAGCCTGCACCCGAATCCCGAACCTGTCAAAATCCTTCTGGCTTGACCGCACGGCAGCAGCGCGGCATCAGAGGGCCCATGCTGATATACAAGATTTTCCGGTCCGAAGAGTGGTCTGCGCTGCAGGCCGATGGCGTCACGCAAGGCGCCCCCGTCGATATCGCGGACGGGTTCGTGCATTTCTCGACCGCCGCGCAGGCCGCCGAAACCGCCGCCAAGCATTTCGCGGGCGAGGACGGGCTGGTGCTGCTGGCGCTGGAGGCGGACACCCTGGGCGAAGATCTGAAATGGGAACCGTCGCGCGGGGGTGCGTTGTTTCCCCATCTTTACCGCCCGCTGCGAATGGACGATATCGCCTGGCATGAACCGCTGCCTCTGGTTGGCGGCACCCACCAATTCCCGAAAGGCATCGCATGACCCCGCTGGAGAAACTGGGCCTTCTGGCTCTGCATAAGGTTGACCCCGAGACGGCGCATGGCCTGGCGATCAAGGCGCTGCAGATCGGCGCGGCCCCGCTGGCGGGGCTGGTGACGTCGGACCGGCTGCGCACCACGGTGGCGGGGCTAACTATGGCCAACCCGGTGGGTCTGGCCGCGGGGTTCGACAAGAACGCGCAGGTGCTGGCCCCACTGTCGCGCGCGGGGTTCGGGTTCATCGAGGTGGGGGCCGCAACGCCCCGCCCGCAGCCCGGCAACCCGCGCCCGCGCCTGTTCCGCCTGAGCGAGGACCGCGCCGCGATCAACCGCTTCGGCTTCAACAACGAAGGGATGGAGGCGATCGGCGCTCGTCTGGCGCAGCGTCCGCGCGACATGGTGCTGGGGCTGAACCTGGGGGCCAACAAGGACAGCGACGACCGCGCCGCCGATTTTGCCAAGGTGCTGACCCATTGCGGGCCCTACCTGGATTTCGCGACGGTGAACGTGTCCTCGCCCAACACCGAGAAGCTGCGGGACCTGCAGGGCAAAGAGGCGCTTTCGGCCTTGCTGGCCGGGGTGATCACGGCGCGCGGCGCGTTGCAGCGGCCGATCCCGGTGTTCCTGAAGATCGCGCCCGATCTGTCGCCGGCCGAGCTGGAAGACGTGGCCGAGGTCGCGCTGACCTCGGGCATCGACGCGGTGATCGCGACCAACACCACGCTGTCGCGCGACGGGCTGATCAACGCGCACAAGGGCGAAACGGGCGGTCTGTCCGGCGCGCCGCTGTTCGAGAAATCGACCCGCGTTCTGGCGCGCCTGTCGGCCCTGACCGAAGGCAAGCTGCCGATCATCGGCGTGGGCGGGATTTCCTCGGCCGAGGATGCCTATGCCAAGATCCGCGCCGGGGCATCGGCCGTGCAGCTGTACACCGCGCTGGTGTATCAGGGGCTGGGACTGGGGGCCGAGATCGCGCGCGGGCTGGACAAGCTGCTGGCGCGTGACGGCTTTGCCAATGTCGCCGATGCGGTCGGCACCGGACGGGAGGACTGGCTGTGATTACGATCTGGCACAACCCGCGCTGCTCGAAATCGCGTCAGACGCTGGCCCTGCTGGAGGGGCGCGACGTGACGGTGCGGCTGTATCTGGAGGACGCGCCCTCGGTCGAGGAGCTGCGCGCGGCACAGGCGGCGCTGGGGCTGCCGGTGATCCAGATGGTGCGCACCAAGGAGGCCGAGTTCAAGGAGCTGGGCCTGAGCAAGGACAGCCCCGAGGACGCGCTTCTGGCCGCGATGGCCACCCATCCGCGTCTGATCGAGCGCCCCGTGGTCTTTGCCAATGGCAAGGCCGCTTTGGGACGTCCGCCCGAGGCGGTGCTGGAGATCTTGTGAGCCACGCGCCCGCCCTGATGGGCGGGTTCGGTCACGCGGGGCGATCGGCCTCGGCCTCGAGCGCGGGGTAGCGGACGAACAGCGTCAGCCCCCGTGCGACGAACGAGATCAGCAGCGCGATCCACAGGCCGTGATTGCCGAAGACCGGCACAAGGGCGGCCAGCGACACGAGGTAGATCACGAAGCTGACGGCCATCATGTTGCGCATGTCGCGCGCGCGGGTTGCGCCGATAAAGATGCCGTCCAACATCCAACTGGCCGAACCCGCCAGCGGTGCCAGCACCATGTAGATCAGAAAGACACGGGCGTCGGCGCGGACGCCCTCGGCGGTGGTCATCAGGTCGATGATTTGCCCGCCCGCCAGCGCAAAGATCAGCCCCAGACCCAGCGACACCCCTGCCCCCCACATGCTGGACAGGGCAGCCCCGCGCCGCAGGGCCGCGCGGTTGCGGGCACCCAGCGCCTGACCGACCAGCGCCTCGGCCCCGAAGGCGAAGCCGTCCAGCGCGTAGGCGGTGATGTAGAGGAATTGCAGCAGGACCTGGTTGGCGGCGAGAACGTCGTCGCCGAATTTTGCGCCCATCAGCAGGAAGGACATGAAGATCGCCTGCAGCAGCAAGGAGCGCAGCAGGATGTCCGTGTTCACCGACATCATATGCGTCAGCTTGGCCCGGTCGAACACGCGGGGCCAGTCGCGCCAGGCGGGAACGGCAAAGGCGGCGCGGCAGAACCACAGGGCCAGCGCCAGACCCGTCCATTCGGCGCAGAAGGTGGCCATCGCCACGCCCTGAACGCCCCAACCCAGCCCCAGCACGAACCACAGGTCCAGCAGGATGTTCACGCCGTTGGTCCACAGCTGGATGGCCAGCACGGCGCGGGTACGCTCTTGCGCGATCAGCCAGCCGGTGACGCCGTACATGGCGATGGCGGCGGGGGCGCTGAAGATGCGGATTTGCATGTAGTCGCGGGCCAGCCCCTCGACCTCGGCCGAGGCGGGGGACAGCTGGAACGCGGCCCAGAAGATCGGCAGTTGCAGGGCGATGATGCCCAGCCCAGCGGCGGCGGCGATCAGCAGGGCGCGGGTCAGCAGGGCCGCGACCTCTCCGCTCTGGCCAGCTCCGACCGCCTGCGAGGTCAGGCCGGTGGTGCCCATGCGCAGAAAGCCGAAGATCCAGTAGATCCCGGTCAGCACGACCGCACCGACGCCAACCGCGCCGATGGGGGCGGCTTGACCCAGCTGGCCAACCACGCCGGTATCGACGGCCCCGAGGATCGGGACCGTGGCGTTGGACAAAACGATCGGCAGGGCGATTTTCAGAACCCTGCGATGCGTGATCTGATTGGCCAGACCGGCCTCAGCCATTTGATTGCGGCATCAGGAAATGGCCTGTGCCTTGTGCAAACGCGCGGTGGCGGTTGTCCTGCCATGCCTCGACATGGACGCTGGCGTAGCGACGGCCCGAGCGGTTGATCTGCGCGCGCGCATAGGCGTCACGCGGCAGGCCCGAGCGCAGGTAATCAACGGTGAAGTCGATGGTCTTGGGCAGCAGGGGCAAATCGCCCGAGACCAGACGCTCGGCATCGAATTTGCCGCTTTCGATGTCGTCCCACAGGTAGGCCCAGCTGAGGCCGATGATCGCCGTCACCTCGAGGAACGCGGCGGTCACGCCACCGTGGATCGCGGGCAGGAACGGGTTGCCGATCAGCTTTTCCGAGAACGGCAAGACTGCGGTCAGCTCGTCTCCGCGGCGGTCGAACTCGATCCCGAGGAACTTGATGTAGGGGACGCCGTGGACCAGCGCGTTCAGGGCCGCATCGCGGCGCTGCTTGACGATCTGGACGGGTTCGGGGCGCTTGCTGGGGCTCATTGCGTCAACCCCTCGACGGTGAAGGCGCCGGCGGCGGTGGCGACGGGCACCTCGTCATCGTCATCCAGTGCCTCGGCGCGGACAAAGGCGACGTTCTTGGTGATGCGGTAGCAATGGGCGCGGGTGCGCAGGGCCTGACCCGGCGTCGCGGCGCGCATGTAGTCGATCCGCAGGTCGATGGTGGCGGTGCCACCGGGGGCCTTGGGGTGGCTCATCACGGCCGCGCCGCAGGTGGTGTCCAGCAGGGCCGAGACAGCACCGCCGTGGATCACGCCCGTCTTGGGATCACCGACGAACCGCTCGTCATAGGGCATGCGCATCTCGGCCACGCCACTCTCGATCTTGGTGAATTCCATCCCCAGCGCCTTTGCGTGGGGAATCGCCGAGATGAATTGCTTCGCGATCGTGGTCTTGTCTGCAGCCAAATCTGCCTCCGCGCCTGAAACCTGTGCATTTCCCTATCTATTCCGCCCAACAGGGTAGGAGCGCAAGGGTTTGTTCTTGCAATTGCGAACCATTCTCATAAGTATCCGTGTCATGACACAACTCGACACCCACGCCCCTGCCAGTTTTCAGCCCGGTTTCCTGGGCCCGTTCCGTGCGCGCAGGCTGCCCTATGCGCTGCTGCTGCTGGTCCTGGCGCTGGCACCGGGTGAATTGGGCGGTCTGACGCGCGAGCTGATGCTGGACGCCTATTTCCAGGTTTCGGTGTTCGTTGCGGCCACCCTGCTGTTGTTTTACGGGGCCGAGCGGCTGTTTCGCTTTGATATCGGGAGCGTTCTGAACGGCGCGAAATGGGCACAGGTGCCGATTGCGGCCGCGTTGGGGGCGACCCCCGGCTGCGGCGGGGCGGTCGTCGTGGTGGCGGCCTATGCCTCGGGCAATGTCGGGTTTGGCGCGGTCGTGGCGACTCTGACGGCCACGATGGGTGACGCTGCGTTCCTTTTGATCGCAACCCGTCCCGAAGCGGCGGCCGTGGTGCTGCCGTTGTCCTTTGCGGTGGGAATCGCCTCGGGGTGGATCGTGGATGCGCTG
This sequence comes from Thalassobius vesicularis, assembly GCF_004799325.1. Taxonomy (GTDB): domain Bacteria; phylum Pseudomonadota; class Alphaproteobacteria; order Rhodobacterales; family Rhodobacteraceae; genus Thalassobius; species Thalassobius vesicularis. The sequence continues at coordinate 37,434 of NZ_SSMD01000006.1, read as the reverse complement.
CGCATTCTGCCGCCCACGGCCTATGGCGGCGGTTGCGCGATGCCGACCCGGATCGGAGCGTTGCGGGGCCGTGATCTGGCCTTTCTGGCTGCCGTGGTTCCGGGGTTCGTGCTGGGCGTTCTGCAACTGATCCAGTCGCCGCTGTACGACAACACGCCGACCGAAGTGCTGAGCGTGATCGGGCTGGGCGGCACCGCGATCGGGCTGTGGATCTGGCTGACCTCGCCGCTGGAGGCGATGACCAACGCGCAGGACGCGCCGGTGACCCGGATGGCCGAAGAGACCAACTTTATCTCGGTCTGGGTGATCGGGGCCTACCTGCTGTACGACTATATGGTGACCTTTGCGGGGCTGGACCTGCAGTCGGCGTTCCAGACCGTTGCCCCCCTGCTGCCGCTGATCGGGATCCTGATCGGATTCGTGCCGGGATGCGGGCCGCAGGTTCTGGTGACGACGCTGTATCTGAACGGCGCGCTGCCTTTCTCGGCGCTGATCGGGAACGCGATTTCCAACGACGGAGACGCCCTGTTCCCCGCCATTGCGCTTAGCCCGCGGACGGCGATGCTGGCGACGGTGGTGTCGGCGGTGCCGGCTGTTATCGTCGCCTACGGGTTCTACTTTCTGGCGCCGGGCTTCATGACGCCCTGACGATGTTGCTCTGCAGCATTGACGTAAGGAAAGGGGCTGGTCAAAGCGGGTCCGTATGTTGCAGACTGCGCCCACGCAACCAAGCAACGACCCGAAATGTCCGAGAAACGACTGACCTTTAAAGAAATGTGCGCCAAGTTCGACGTGACCCCGCGCACCCTGCGATATTACGAGTATATTGAGCTGCTTCAGCCTCAGCGCGAAGGCCGGTCACGGTTCTACGGGCCGCGCGAAATGGCCCGCATGACCCTGATTTTGCGAGGCCGCAAATGGGGTTACTCGCTGGAAGGCATCCGCCAGTGGCTGCTGATCTACGACAAGCAGGGGTCCAAGGCACAGATGGAGGCCTGGGTCGCCAGCGCCAGCCGTCAGCTGGAAGAACTGGCCGAACAACGCCGCCAACTGGACGAAGCGATTCTGGAACTGACCCGGTCGCGCGACGAGACATCCGAAGCGCTGAAGGCGATGTGATCGCCTGAAATTTGCGGAAAAAAGGGCGGGGATTTCCCCGCCTTTTTTCTTTTTCGCAATGTGACGTAACGAAAGGAAATTGCGCTTTCCGCCGGGTTACCTTGTGTGATCTTACGTCAACGAAAAAGTGACGTGACGTACCGGTTACGTCAACGTCAATTTCTGTTGTAACCAAAATCAAGGCACCGCAATTCTTGTCCATCCGTTCAACCTTCGGAGGGAAGGAAATGACTGTGACGAAAGAAACGATGACGATCCGCGAGATGTGCGACGCGTTCGACGTGACCCCGCGCACCCTGCGTTTCTACGAGGCGAAGGAACTGCTGTTCCCGATCCGCGAAGGCCAGAAGCGACTGTTCACGCACCGCGATCGTGGCCGTCTGAAACTGATCCTGCGGGGCAAGCGTTTTGGCTTCAGCCTCGAGGAGATCCGGCAGCTGCTGGATCTGTACAATATGGGGGATGCCCAGCTGACCCAGCTGGAGCGGACCTTTGAAGTGGCGCAGGACCGTCTGCGCGACATGGAGCGGCAACGCGATGAGCTGAACGAAGCCATCGAGGAGCTGAAGGAACAGATGGGCTGGGGCGAAAAGATGATCGTCTCGCTCAAGAGCAAACAGAAGGCCGCCGAGTAACGCTGTCCAGCGCCCTTGGCGTCAAGTGGGAGAGAGACCATGCCGAGCTATACCGCACCTGTGAAAGACATGCAGTTCGTGCTGCACGACCTGCTGAAGATCAGCCAGTCCGACGTTCCCGGCTATGCCGAGCTGGAAGCCGATTTCACCAGCGCCGTGCTGGAAGAAGCCGGCAAGATCACCTCGGAAGTGCTGGCGCCGCTGAACGCGGTTGGCGACAAGGAAGGCTGCGTTCTGGAAAACGGCGTGGTCCGCGTGCCCACCGGGTTCCAGGAAGCGTTCGACCAGGTGCGCGAAGGTGGCTGGACCGGCTTGGATCTGCCCGAGGAATTCGGCGGTCAGGGCATGCCCTACGTGATGGGCATCGCGGTGGCTGAGATGTTCAGCTCGGCCAACCAGGCGTTCTCGATGTACCAGGGCCTGACCCACGGCGCGGCATCGGCCATCCTGGCGCATGGCTCGGACGAGCAGAAGGCGACCTATCTGCCCAAGATGGTGTCCTGCGAATGGACCGGCACCATGAACCTGACCGAACCGCATTGCGGCACCGATCTGGGCATGATGCGCACCAAGGCGGTTCCGCAGGGCGACGGCACTTACAAGGTGTCGGGCCAGAAGATCTTTATCTCGGCTGGCGAGCACGAGATGTCGGACAACATCATCCACCTGGTGCTGGCCAAGATCCCCGGCGGCCCCGAGGGCATCAAGGGCGTGTCGCTGTTCATCGTCCCCAAGTTCATCGTGAACGAAGATGGCACCCCCGGCGCGCGCAACGGCGTGTCCTGCGGCAACATCGAAGAAAAGATGGGCATCCACGGCAACTCGACCTGCGTCATGAATTATGACGAGGCCACCGGCTATCTGCTGGGCGAAGAGCACAAGGGCATGCGCGCCATGTTCACCATGATGAACGAAGCGCGCATCGGCGTCGGCATGCAGGGTCTGACCCAGGCCGAAGCGGCGTACCAGAACGCCGTCGCCTACGCCAAGGACCGCCTGCAGGGCCGCGACGTCACCGGCGTCAAGAACCCCAACGGCCCGGCCGACCCGCTGATCGTGCACCCCGACATCCGCCGCAACCTGATGGACCAGAAGTCGTTCATCGAAGGCGCACGTGCGTTCATCCTGTGGTCCGCGACCATGATCGACCGCGCGCACCGCAACGATGACACCGCCGCCGACGGTCTGATCAGCCTGCTGACCCCGGTCATCAAGGGTTTCCTGACCGACGAAGGCTATGACATGACCGTTCAGGCCCAGCAGGTCTATGGTGGCCACGGCTATATCGAGGAATGGGGCATGTCGCAGTTCACCCGCGACGCCCGGATCGCCATGATCTACGAAGGCGCCAACGGCGTTCAGGCGCTGGACCTGGTGGGCCGCAAGCTGGCCGCCGACGGTGGCAAGCACGTGATGGCCTTCTTCGACATGGTGAAGACCTTCCTGAAGGACAACGAAGGCAACGAGGCGCTGAAGGCCGGCTTCCTGGACCCGCTGAAAGCGGCATCCAAGGACCTGCAGGCCGCCGGGATGTACTTCATGCAGAACGGCATGAAGAACCCCAACAACGCGCTGTCGGGTTCGTATGACTTCATGCACCTGTTCGGCCATGTCTGCCTGGGCCTGATGTGGGCGCAGATGGCCAAGGTCAGCTACGAGGCGCTGGAAAACGGCGCGGCCGACCCCACCTTCTATGAAACCAAGATCACGACGGGCCGCTACTACATGGCCCGCCGCCTGCCCGCCACCAGCCTGCACCTGGCCCGCATCAACAGCGGCGCCGACACGGTGATGAAGCTGGACGCGGCGAACTTCTGAGGCTGACAAGCCTTACCGGAACCGGGGGGAGGCCCCGCTCACGGGGGCTGGCGCGATGGGATCGCGCCAGCCTGCGAGCCCGAAGGAGGAGACATGCCCAAACGCTTTCGACTGACCCGTCGCTTCAACGCCGCGATGACCGAGGACGGCTATCGCAGACTGAAGAAACTGGCGCAGGAGGCCGGGCTGGAAGAAGGCGAAGCACTGTCGTTTCTGTTCGAGAATTTCGACAGCGTGATCAACGAGGACACCTTTGCCCACCGGCTGAGGCTGTTCAATTCGGAGCTGGAGGCGCGCAAACGCTAAGCGAACCACCAAACAGAGTATTTTTGCCAGGATGAGGCGCTTTCTCCTCGGTTGAGCGGCATCAGTCGCAACGCCGCGTCACAGGCAACGAGCGGTCAGACGTTACGTGACCTCCCACTCGTCAGCCTTTTCATCCTGCCAAAAATACTCACACTCCAACGCAGAGACATGCGCGAACAGGGAGGACTGGGCATGACGACGAAACTGTATTGCTTTGGCGAAAGCGGCAATTCCTACAAGGCGGCACTGGCGCTGGAGCTGAGCGGCCTGGACTGGGAAGCGGTCTGGGTGGACTTCTTCAGCGGTGCCGCGCGCAGCCCCGAATACCGGGCGCTGAACGTGATGGGCGAGGCCCCGGTACTGGTGGACGGCGACCTGACGCTGAGCCAGTCGGGCGTGATCCAGATGTACATCACCGAAAAGACTGGCAAGTTCGGCGGCACCACCCCCGAAGAGGCGCGCGAAGTGATGCGCTGGATGTTCTGGGACAATCACAAGATGTCGTCTCAGGCCGGGATGACCCGGTTCCTGATGAACTTCCTGCCCGAAAAGCACCGCAACGCCGACGTGATCGCGTTCAATGTCGGGCGTCTGCAGGCGGCACTGAAGGTGCTGGACCAGGCGCTGGAAGGCAAGGATTGGCTGGTCGGTGACGGCATCACCAATGCCGACCTGAGCTGCTGCGGCTACCTGTTCTACCCCGAGCCCTTTGGGTTCGAGCGCGAAGCATACCCCAATATCGACCGTTGGCTGGGCAACATCAGCGCCCTGCCCGGTTGGAAACACCCATACGATCTGATGCCCGGAAACCCCTCGGACCGGGCCTAACCAAAGAGGAAGGCAACCATGACCGAAGCCTATATCTACGACGCCGTGCGCACCCCGCGCGGCAAGGGCCGCCCGGATGGGTCACTGCATGAGGTGACCTCGGTGCGGATGTCCTCGACCATCCTGAACGCGCTGAAAGAGCGTAACGGGCTGGAAGGCCACGCCGTCGAGGACGTGATCTGGGGCAACGTGACCCAGGTGATGGAACAGGGCGCATGCCTGGCGCGCACCGCTGTTCTGGCTTCGGATCTGGATGAATCCATCCCCGGCCTGTCGATCAACCGCTTCTGTGCCTCGGGCATGGAGGCGGTCAACCTGGCCGCAAACCAGGTCAAGGGCGGCGCGGGCATGGCCTATATCGCGGGCGGCGTCGAGATGATGAGCCGCGTGCCCATGGGCAGCGATGGTGCTGCTGTTGCGGTCGATCCGTCCGTCGCGATGGAGCGGTATTTCGTGCCGCAGGGCATCTCGGCCGACATCATCGCCACCGAGTACGGGTTCAGCCGCGATCAGGCCGACGCGCTGGCCGTGGAATCGCAAAAGCGCGCCAAGGCCGCGTGGGACGACAACCGTTTCGCCAAGTCCATCGTGCCGGTGCGCGATGTGAACGGCCTGACCATTCTGGACTACGACGAGTTCATCCGTCCCGGCACCGACATGCAGGGCCTGGGCGCGCTGAAAGCCTCGTTCAAGGACATGGGCGAGGTGATGCCGGGCTTCGACAAGGTCGCCATGCTGAAATACCCGCATCTGGAGCGGATCAACCACATCCACCATGCGGGCAACAGCTCGGGGATCGTGGATGGCTCGGCCGGTGTGCTGATCGGCAATGCCGAGTTCGGCAAGGCCTACGGCCTGAAACCGCGCGCGCGCATCCGTCAGACCTGCAAGATCGGCACCGAGCCGACCATCATGCTGACCGGCCCCGTGCCCGCAACCCAGAAAATCCTGAAGGATGCCGGGATGCAGATCGGCGATATTGATCTCTTTGAGGTCAACGAGGCATTTGCCTCGGTCGTGCTGCGGTTCCAGCAGGCGTTCGACGTGGACATGGACAAGATCAACGTCAACGGCGGCTCGATCGCGATGGGTCACCCGTTGGGCGCGACCGGCGCGATCATCATCGGCACCCTGCTGGACGAGCTGGAGCGCCAGGACAAAGAGGTTGGCCTGGCCACCCTGTGCATCGCGTCCGGCATGGGCGCGGCCACCATCATCGAGCGCGTGTAATTCGGGGCCGGAGTGAGAGACATGACTGATTTCACCATGAGCAAAGACGCCGAAGGCGTCGCAACCATCACCTGGGACTGCCCCGGTAAATCCATGAACGTGATGAGCGGCGAAGCCCTCATCGTGCTGAGCGATCTGATCGACGACGCCCTGGCCGACGCGGCCGTGAAGGGCATCGTCATCACCAGCGGCAAGAAGGATTTTGCCGGCGGGATGGACCTGAACGTTCTGGCCAAGATGAAAGAGGACGCCGGCGACGAACCCGCCCGCGGTCTGTTCGAAGGCATCATGCAGATGCACGGCCTGCTGCGGAAGATCGAGCTGGCCGGGATGGACTTCAAGACCAAGAAAGGCGGCAAGCCGATCGCAGCCGCCCTGCCCGGCACCGCCGTCGGCATCGGCCTGGAGCTGCCGCTGGCCACCCACCGCATCTTTGCCGCTGACAACCCCAAGGCCAAGATCGGCCTGCCGGAAATCATGGTCGGCATCTTCCCGGGCGCTGGTGGTACCACCCGTCTGGTCCGCAAGATGGGCGCGATGGCAGCCAGCCCGTTCCTGCTGCAAGGCCAGTTGGTAAACCCCAAGAAAGCCAAGGGCGCAGGCATCATCGACGAAGTCGTCGAGGACCCGATTGCCGCCGCCCGCGAATGGGTGCTGAACGCGAAAGAGACCGATCTGGTCAAGCCGTGGGATGCCAAGGGCTACAAAATGCCCGGCGGTGCGCCCTATCATCCGATGGGCTTCCAGACCTTTGTCGGCGCTTCGGCCATGGTCAACGCCAACACCAACGCCGCCTTCCCGGCCCCCAAGGCCCTGCTGAGCGCAGTCTACGAAGGCGCAATGGTGCCCTTCGACACCGCCCTGAAGATCGAGGCGCGCTGGTTCACCCATATCCTGATGAACCCGTCCTCGGCGGCCATGATCCGCTCGCTGTTCCTGAACAAGGAAGCGCTGGAAAAAGGCGCCGTTCGTCCGCAAGGCATCCCCGATCAGTCGGTCAAGAAGATTGGCGTTCTGGGCGCTGGCATGATGGGCGCGGGGATCGCGCTGGTCTCGGCCCAGGCCGGGATGGAGGTCGTGCTGATCGACCGTGACCAAGAGGCGGCGGATCGCGGCAAGGCCTACACCGCGGGCTACATGGACAAGGGCATCAAGCGCGGCAAGGCAACGCCCGAGAAGAAAGAGGCGCTGCTGAGCCTGATTACCGCGACCCCCGATCTGGACGCGCTGAAAGGCTGTGACCTGATCATCGAGGCCGTGTTCGAAGATCCGGGCGTAAAGGCCGAGATGACCAAGAAGGTCGAGGCGATCATCCCCGAGGATTGCATCTTTGCGTCCAACACCTCGACCCTGCCGATCACCGGTCTGGCCAAGGCATCCGTGCGCCCCGAGCAGTTCATCGGCATCCACTTCTTCAGCCCGGTTGAAAAGATGCTGCTGGTGGAGATCATCAAGGGCAAGGAAACCGGGGATCGTGCCGTCGCCAAGGCACTGGACTACGTCCGCCAGATCCGCAAGACGCCGATCGTGGTCAATGACGCGCGGTTCTTCTACTGCAACCGTTGCATCATTCCCTATGTCAACGAAGGCGCACGCATGATCACCGAAGGCGTGCCGATGGCAATGATCGACCACGCCGCGCAGCAGCTGGGCTTCCCCGTGGGGCCGATCCAGCTGACGGACGAGACCTCGATCGATCTGGGCGCGAAAATCGCCCGTGCGACCAAGGCCGCGATGGGCAATGCCTATCCCGAAAGCCCGGCGGATGACATGATCTTCTGGATGGAAGGGCTGGGCCGTCTGGGCCGCAAGTCGAAGGCCGGGTTCTTTGACTACGACGAGGCAGGCAAGCGTCTGGGCTACTGGCAGGGCATGACCGATCAGTACCCGCTGGCCGACGAGCTGCCCGCGCTGCAGGACGTGAAAGACCGTCTGATGTTCGCCCAGGTTCTGGAAGCGGTGCGCGCACTGGAGGAAGGCGTCGTCGAGGACATCCGCGAGGGTGACGTCGGCGCGATCCTGGCCTGGGGCTTCGCGCCCTGGACCGGCGGCCCCTACAGCTGGCTGGACATGCTGGGCGCAGAATACGCCGCCGAGCGGTGCGACGAGCTGGAAGCAGCCTATGGCGAGCGGTTCAAATGCCCCGCCCTGCTGCGTGAGATGGCCGAGAAGGGTCAGAGCTTCTATGGCCGGTTCAACCCCGAGGCCAAGGCGGCCTGAGTATTCGGGTTTTGATGAGTTGGCGCGTCCCCGGAAACGGGGGCGCGTTTTTTATTGGCGAATTGGGGGGCAGCCCCCAAACACAGGTCAGATTGGGGGCCAGCCCCCAAACCCCCGGGATATTTGGAAAAAGAAGAAGATCAGTCGAAAGCGTAGCCGAAGCGCGCGATGTCGGCAGCGCAGGTTCGGGCGATGAGGTCGGCGTCGGCATCGCTGTAGTAGCGGCGGTAATCGACGCGGTTGGAGCGGTTTTCATGTGGGAGATCGAGCGTGAAGCCGAGGTGATCCCAGAGGGGTTGGGCGTCGGTGTCGAAATGCTCGAGCCGGATATAGGCGCGGCAGTGTTCTTGGCCGCGCAGGTCGGTCATGTAGAAACTGGCCGGCGCGGCGCTGAGCGACAGTTGCGTGTGGGCGTGGTTGATGAACTGCGTGAAGGTGCTGGATTGGGCCAGACGGACGGCGGGATGATCGAAGCTTTGGGTTTGCAGCCAGTGGTAATAGCTGACCACGCGGTCCCACGGGTTGCGCACCAGGGTGAAGGTGAAATAGCTGGCGATCTGTTGGGCCGAGGCCAGCCCGTCAATGTCTGACAGGGTAGAGTGTTTCCACAGCCGCCCGGCGGTTTGTACCTCGCTGAGGCGCGCGCGGCGGCGGCGGGCCTTGGGGGTGTCGCCCAGCATGATGTCATCCTTCATCGCGCGGCTTTCCAGAGCCAGGGCCATAGAGGTGCCCCCGGTTTTGGGGATGTGGATGAAGATGTATTTGCGGCCATGCGACAGGATCATGCGCCGGACGCTATCGGATTGGCGCACCTTGGAAAAGCCCGAGAAATTGCACGGACGGGGCCTTTTCTTGGGCGGCGATCCGGCACAATATGCCGCCCAACGAATTCTATCCAATTTTGACAGGAGGGACCGCCGATGGGATGGATGGCAGATGAGACCGGGCTGGAGAAGAACGCCGCCAACTATGTGCCGCTGACGCCGCTGTCCTGGCTGAACCGGGCGCGGGCGGTATTTCCCGATCATCTGGCCGTCGTCTATGGCACCCATCGCAAGACCTATGCCGAGTATCATGAGCGGGTGACGCGTCTGGCCTCGGCGCTGCAAAAGCTGGGTGTGCAGTCGGGGGACGTGGTGGCGACAGTGCTGCCGAACATCCCCGCGCAGGCCGAGGCGCATTTCGGCGTGCCCGCCTGCGGAGCCGTACTGAACACGATCAACACACGGCTGGAGAGCGACACCATCGCCTATATCCTGGATCACGGTGCCGCCAAGGTGGTGCTGGTGGACCCGCAATTCCTGCCGGTCGTGGCGCAGGCGATCGAGGATATGGTCGGGCCGGCACCTATCGTGATCGAGGTGGCCGACGATCAGGCCGGTGTGCACCATATTGGGCAGTACATGGAGTATGAGGAGCTACTGGCCTCGGGTGATCCCGAGTTCCGCTGGATCATGCCGCAGGACGAGTGGGAGAGCATCGCGCTCAACTATACCTCGGGCACCACGGGGCGGCCCAAGGGCGTGGTCTATCATCATCGCGGGGCCTATCTGAACGCGATGGGTCAGGTGATCAGCTGGCGGATGGCCTTGCACCCGCGCTATCTGACCATCGTGCCGCTGTTTCACTGCAACGGCTGGTGCCACACTTGGATGATGCCCGCGCTTGGCGGCACCGTGGTGTGCTGCCGCGACATCACCGCCAAAGCGATTTTCGACGCCATTGCAGATGAGGGTGTGACGCATTTCGGCGGGGCCCCCATCGTGCTGAACACGCTGGTGAACTCGCCCGCCGCAGACCGGCGCGATTTTGACCATATCGTCGAGGTGTTCACCGCAGGTGCGCCCCCCGCCCCGGCAACGCTGGCCAAGATCGAGCCGATGGGCTTCAACATCACGCAAGTGTACGGGCTGACCGAGGTTTACGGTCCGGCCACCGAATGCACCTGGCGCGGCGAGTGGGATCATCTGCAAGGCGACGACCGTGCCGCGATCAAGGCCCGTCAGGGTGTGGCCATGCCGATCATGGAACACATCACCGTCGTGGACGAGAAAATGCAGCAAATCCCAATGGATGGCAAAACCCAGGGCGAGATCGTCATGCGCGGTAACGGGGTGATGAAGGGGTATCTGAAGAACCCCAAAGCCACTGCCGAGGCCTTTGCCGGGGGCTATTTCCACACCGGCGACATCGCGTTGCAGCACCCCGACACCTATGTGCAGATCGCGGACCGGGCCAAGGACATCATCATCTCGGGCGGCGAGAATATCAGCTCGGTCGAGGTCGAGGGCGTCTTGATGGGGCACCCGGACGTGCTGCTGTGCGCCGTGGTCGCCAAGCCGGACGAAAAATGGGGCGAAGTGCCCTGCGCCTTTGTCGAGCTGAAGGACGGGCACGACGCGTCTGAGGCGGACCTGATCGCCTTTGCCCGTCAGCGGCTGGCAGGGTTCAAGACCCCGAAAAAGGTGGTGTTCCAGGAATTGCCCAAGACCTCGACCGGGAAAATCCAGAAATTCGAGCTGCGCACCATCGCAAAGACGCTGTGATGTGATCCGGGGGCGGATGGACGCCCCCGCCCTGCCCGTGTTATTCACATGACAAAGAAAGAGGCAGGGCAGCCCCGAATGACAGCACTTCGCAAATACCAGCGGATCGAAGCCTCTGGTCTGTGGCGTCCGGCCCCGGACGCCCAGCGGCGCGAGGTGATCGTCTCGATCGGGGATGCGACGCTGGTCATCACCGACATGAAGGAACAGCCGCTGGCCCATTGGTCTCTGGCGGCTGTCGAACGCGCCAATCCCGGCGAGACCCCCGCGATCTATCACCCCGACGGCGACCCGGACGAAACGCTGGAGCTGACGCAGGACGAGTCTGAGATGATCCAGGCCATCGAGAAGCTGCGTCAGGCCATCGGGCGGACTCGGGCCAAGCCGGGGCGGCTGCGGCTGGTCATCCTAGGCTCGGTCATGGCGACGGTACTGGCGCTGGCGGTGTTCTGGCTACCCGGTGCCATGCTGAACCACGCGGTCCGCGTCGTGCCCACCGTCAAACGGGCGGAACTGGGCGAACGGCTGCTGGTCCATGCCCAGCGGGTCACGGGGCAGGCTTGCGCCACGCAATCCTCGGACGGGTCGCTGAAACATCTGGCCAGCCGGATCAAACTGCCGCGGGTACAGGCCAACCGGATCATCGTGATGCGCTCGGGCGTGTCGGAAACCGTGCTGCTGCCGGGGCGGATCTTGCTGATCTCGCGCCGTTTAATCGAAGAGTACGAAGACCCCAGCGTTGCAGCCGGTTTCATCGTCGCCGAACTGGTGCGCGCCCGCACCGCTGATCCGTTGAAACAACTGCTGGAGGCGGGCGGTTTTCTGGACACCTTACACCTGCTGACGACTGGCACGCTGCCGGACGAGGCGCTGGCCGCCTATGCCGAAACCATTCTGGCCGTCCCGCGCGCCCCACTGACCGATGCCGCCCTGCTGGCCGGGTTTGCCGAGGCCAAGCTGTCCTCGACCCCCTATGCCTATGCGCTGGACGTGTCCGGCGAGGCGACCGTCGGCCTGATCGAGGCGGACCCGATGCGCGAACAGCAAGTGCCCACGATCCTCAGCGATGCGGACTGGGTGCGCCTTCAGGAAATCTGTAGCGGCTGACCCGCGCGATCAGCGCAGGAACGCGTCCCGGAACCCGGCCTGACGGGCGGTGTGCAATGCCTGCGCCAGATCGTTCGAATTGCCAAACGGCCCCGCGAACACGACCTGGTAGGACTTCCCGCCCTTGCGGAACGAGGAAGTCTGAACCGGCAGCCCGGCCTGCTGCAACTGCGCGGCGCTGCGTTGGGCATTTGCGGGCACGCCGAACGTTCCCACCTGCACGAACTGATGCGCAGTCGCCACCGGGGCCGCTTGCGGTGCCACGGCGGCCTGACGGCTTTGCGCGGCAAAGGTGGTGTGCGGATAGCTGAGGCCGGGGAACAGGCGCGTCACGTCCTGCCCGGTGCGCTGGTCGATCAGGCGGCGGGGAACGGTCTGGGTCCAGACCAGATCGGAATCCGCATCCCCCTGCGCGGTCCGGGGACCACGGTTGGGATTCAGGCGGTCGTCTTTCCAGACGGGCCGATAGCCATCGGGCACACGAATCCCGGGCGGCGCGCGGTAGGTGTCTGCCCGAACGGTCGGGGCGGCATAAGCGGGTTTCGCGGCGGTGCTGCCATCGCGGCCAGCCTCGACCGCGTAGATCACCGGCGGCTCGGCCTGCGGGCCGCAGCGCACGCCCTCGCCCTGCATGAACCGCGCGCTGTCGCCCAGCTCCGGGCAGTTCATCGCGGATTGCGGCGCAGGCGGCGGCGTCGGGGCAACGCGGCGCGGCGCAGGGGCCATTGCGCGCGGCGGCGTGGTCACAGAAGCGACCGTGCGCACCGGCTCCGCTGCGGGTTTGGGTGCCGGCTTGGCGGCCGGCGGTGTGGGTTTCGGCGGCTCCGCCTTGACGACCTGCGTCGAAGCGGGCGCGGGCTGTGCGGCGGGTTTGCCGAATGTCGGCTGCAGACCGCAGACCTGCTCACGGGACCGCGTTACACGCGGCACCCAGGTCGTGGCCCCGCCTACCCCAGCGCGAATGAACGCGCAGCCCTGGCTGTCAACATACTGACGCCCGTCAAAAGAGGCGGGCGGAAATTCCGCCGGAAGCGGGCCGCCGCCAATGCCCTGGGCCACAGCCCCGGACGCACCGATCAGAAGGGCGAAAACAGCAGAGTACAGGCGGTTGGAAACAGGCATACGGCCCCCATTGCAGGCTTTGGGGCAGGTTGCCCGATTCATCCGTCCGAGTAAAGACTTTGGCTTATTTTGTGCCAAACATGCGGTCACCCGCATCCCCTAGTCCCGGCATGATGTAGCCCTTCTCGTTCAGGCCGCGATCCAGAGAGGCGGTGACGATCGGAACATCGGGATGTGCCTCTTTCATGCGGGCGACGCCTTCGGGGGCGGCCAGCAGGCACATGAAACGGATGTTTTTCGCCCCTGCCTTTTTCAGCAGATCAATCGCCGCAACCGAGGAATTGCCGGTCGCCAGCATCGGATCGACGGCGATGACGAGGCGGTCCTCCAGGCTTTCGGGCACCTTGAAGTAGTATTGCACGGGCTCCAGCGTTTCCTCGTCGCGGTAGAGGCCGACAAAGCCGACGCGGGCGGCGGGGATCAGTTCCAGCACGCCGTCCAACAGGCCGTTGCCCGCCCGCAGGATCGAGATCAGCGCCAGCTTCTTACCCTCGAGGATCGGGGCGTCCATCGCCTCCATCGGGGTTTCGATGCGGCGGGTGGTCATGTCCAGCTCGCGCGTGATTTCATAGGCCAAAAGCTGGCTGATCTCGCGCAGCAGTTGGCGGAAACTGGCGGTCGAGGTTTCCTTGTCCCGCATCAGGCTGAGTTTGTGCTGCACCAGCGGGTGGGTCACGATGGTCAGGTGATCGGTCATGTGCTCTCCAGTCTTTTCAGCAGGCGCGCGCGTGTTCCTTCGTCACAGAAGGCCGCGTTGATCGCCGTTTTCGTCAGCTCGGCAAAGTCGTCGGCAGTCCAGCCGAACGCCTGCTCCAGCGCCTCGAATTCCCGCGTCATCGTGGTGTGGAAAAACGGCGGGTCATCAGTGGATATGGTCACATTTACCCCCGCATCGCGCAGGCGTGCAATGGGGTGAGACGCGAAATCGCGGTAGAGGCCAAGGGTGACGTTAGAGCCGGGGCAGGTTTCCAGCACAACGCCGGTCTCGGCCAGGGTTTCAACAAGGCGCGGGTCTTCGATGGCGCGGACACCGTGACCGATGCGTTCGACGCGCAGATCATTGATCGCCTGCCAAACCGAATCCGGCCCGCCGAATTCGCCGGCATGGGTGGTCAGGCGCAAACCGGCCTCGCGGGCGCAATCGAAGGCCCAGATGAAATCGCCCTGTCGGCCGATCGCCTCGTTCCCACCCATGCCGAAGCCGGTGATCCAGTCGCCCGCCGTTTCCGCCGCGCAGATCGCGGTTTCACGAGCCTTGTCGGGGCCGAAATGGCGGATGCAGGTGACGATGCCGCGCAGAGTGATGCCCATTTCGCGCTCGGCGCGGTCGGCCTCCTCTTGAATGGCGTGCAGGTAGTCGCGCCATGCATGCAGATCGCGCCCGCCGCAGAAGTCCGGCGACAGGAAGGTTTCGGCGTAGATCACCCCGTTTTCGGCGCATTCCTCCAGCACGGCGCGGGTCAGGCGCTGATAATCGCGCGGGGTTTGCAGGACTTGCGTCGCCGCCTCGTAGACTTGCAGGAAGTGCGGGAAGTCGCGGAAGGCATAGCTGCCGCGTTCGTCGAACACGCCAGTCAGGTCGACGGATTTTTCCTTGGCCAAACCACGGATAAAGGCCGGGGGCGCGGCCCCTTCGAAATGCAGGTGAAGCTCGGCCTTGGGGAAGCTGCGCCAACTCATAGGAACGACTTTCCTGGGCCTTGCGCCGGGATACCAAGATGCGCGGCGATGCTGGCGGCGATGTCGGTGAACATGACGTTGCCGATGTCGCGTTTGCCCACACCATAGCCCAGAACCGGGGTGCGTTCGCGGGTGTGGTCGGTGCCGCTCCATGTCGGGTCATTGCCGTGATCGGCGGTGATCAGCAGCAGGTCGCCGTCGCGCAGGCGGGGCAGGAGTTTGGCCAGTTCGCTATCGAACCACTCCAGATGGCGGGCATAGCCGGACACGTCGCGGCGGTGGCCGTAAAGGCTGTCGAACTCGACGAAATTGGCGAAGGTCAGGCTGCCATCCTCAGCCTGATCGACCAGATCCGAGAGGTGCTGCATCAGCTGTGCGTCCGTCCCTTTGCGCACCTTATCAATCCCGCGCATCGAGAAGATGTCGCCGATCTTGCCCACAGCATGGACGCGCCGCCCCGCCGCCTGCGCCCAGTCGCACAGGGTCGGGCTGGGGGGCGCGATGGCATAGTCGTGGCGGTTCTGGGTGCGGGTGAACCCGGCTTCGGGTGTGCCAACAAAGGGCCGCGCGATCACCCGGCCGACCTTCATCGCGTGGACCAGCGGGGCTACGGCCTGACACAGATCCAACAGGCGGTCGAGGCCGAAGGTTTCCTCATGCGCGGCGATCTGGAACACGCTGTCGGCCGAGGTGTAGCAGATCGGCCAGCCGGTGCGCATATGCTCGGCCCCCAGATCGGCCAGAATGGCGGTGCCCGAGGCATGGCAGTTGCCCAAGATGCCCTTTGTCCCGGCCAGTTTGCAGACCTGAGCGGTCAGATCGGGCGGGAAGGCGGGCTGCGTATCGGGGAAATAGTGCCAGTCCCAAGGGACGGGAACGCCCGCGATCTCCCAATGGCCTGAGGGGGTGTCCTTGCCGGGGCTGACCTCGGTCGCGGCACCATGGAGGCCGGTGGGGTGGTTGGGCAGGCCCGCATCGGTGCCGCTGGCGATGCGAATGGCGGCGCCCATCCCGTCCATCGTGGGCAGATGCAGGGGGCCAGAGCGCCCGGCCTCGGCACGACCGGCGGCGCATTCGGCGGCGATATGGGCCAGCGTATTGGCCCCGGTATCGGGCAGGTCACCGTTGAAGAACCGGTCAGCATCCGGCGCGCCGCCAATGCCGACGCTGTCGATCACAACCAGAAATGCGCGGGGCATCAGCCGATCCTTTCGTGGATGAGGGGCGGCAGCTCAGGGGCGGTGTCCGACAGGGTGAGCGCGGCGCGAACCTGCTCGTCCGCGCGATCGGCTGCGGCTTCGCGGGCGGCATGGATGCGGGCCAAAGGCTGGCCTTTCTCGACCCATGTCCCCAGCGGAACAACCTCGGACAGGCCGACGGCGGGATCGACGGTGTCGGTTTCGACATGCCGCCCACCGCCGAGATCGACGACGCACAGCCCCAGCGCATGGCCGTTCCAACCGGCGACGTAGCCAGACGCAGGCGCAGGGATTTCGCGGATGACCGGGGCCTCGGGCAGGAAGCGCGACCAGCTGTCGACGAATTGCACCGGTCCGCCCTGTTCGGCGACCATGCGGCCAAAGGCTTCGGCGGCGCTGCCATCGCTGATGCAGTCCAGAATGGCCTGAGCGCCCTGCCCTACGCTGTCTGTCAGCCCGGCATTCGCCAGCAAAACCCCGCCCAGCGCGGCGGTGATTTCCAGCAAACGGCCTTGGTCTTGCCCGGTCAGAACGCGCATGGAGCTGGCCACCTCCAGCGCGTTGCCCAGATCGGGGGCGAGCGGTTGGTTCATATCGGTGATCAGCGCCGTGGTCGGGCAGCCTGCGGCATTAGCGGTATCTACCAGCGCCTGCGCCAAGGCGCGGGCATCGTCGGCGGATTTCATGAACGCGCCGGTGCCGATTTTGACGTCCAGAACCAGCCCCTCCAACCCGGCGGCCAGTTTCTTGGACAGGATCGAGGCGGTGATCAGGTCCAGACTCTCGACCGTCGCGGTCACGTCGCGGATGGCATAGAGGCGCTTATCGGCGGGCGCGATACGGGCCGAGGCGCTGACGATGGCGCAACCGGCGCGGCGGATGATGTCGCGCAGGCGGTCCTCCTCGATGGCGGTCTGGAAACCCGGGATCGCCTCAAGCTTGTCCAGAGTGCCGCCGGTGTGGCCCAGGCCGCGCCCCGAGATCATCGGCACGTAAGCGCCGCATACCGCCAGCGCGGGCGCCAAGATCAGCGAGACGCAATCGCCCACGCCGCCGGTGGAATGCTTGTCCAGTACGGGCCGATCCAGATCCCAGCGCAGCACATCGCCCGAATCGCGCATGGCGCGGGTCAGGGCAACGCGCCCGTCCTCGCCCAGACCATTCAGCAGAACGGCCATCGCAAAGGCCCCGGCCTGCGCGTCAGTCACGGCATGGTCGGCCAGCCCGGCGGCGAACCAGATCAGGTCTTGCGCATCCACCGGCTGCCGGTCACGGACACGAGCGATGAGGGCGCGGGCATCCATTTTGTCAGGCGCGCTCCATATGCGTCTGATCGAAGGCACCGGGCAGCAGCTCGGCGATGGTCATCAGGGTTTCGGGGCCGTCCACCGTGGCCAGACGCACCGGAACATCGCCCCGGCCGAACTCGGCCAGTTTCTGGCGGCAACCACCGCAGGGGGTGACGGGGTGCGGGCTGTCGGCGATCACGCAAACCTCGATCAGTTCGGTCTCACCTGAGGCGACCATGGCTGCGATGGCCCCGGCCTCGGCGCAGGTGCCTTCGGGGTAGGCGACGTTTTCGACGTTGCACCCCACGTAGATCTGACCCGAGGACGAGCGGATCGCCGCCCCCACCTTGAACCGGGAATAGGGCACGTATGCGTTTTCCCGCACGGCGCGGGCTGCATCCAGTAGGGACATGGTGCTATCCTTTGAACGAATGGCCGATTTGTCAGGAAACATTGGTACCCCCTGCGACCTTTTGCAAGCCCGCGCAGGTTGGCGCTAACAACACCTTTCCAACGGCTGGAAATTAGTTTAATGCTAAACTATATTGGAACGGGAGGCTCCGCATGTCCGACAATCAAAAAGAGGCGCTGCGCCAGGCGGCGCTGTTTTACCATGAATACCCAAAGCCGGGTAAGCTGGAGATCCGCGCAACCAAGCCGCTGGCAAACGGCCGCGACCTGAGCCGCGCCTACTCGCCCGGCGTGGCCGAAGCCTGCCTAGAGATCAAGGACGACGCCTCAAACGCCAGCAGATACACGGCGCGGGGCAATCTGGTGGCCGTGGTCAGCAACGGCACCGCCGTTCTGGGGCTGGGAAATATCGGCGCGTTGGCCTCGAAACCGGTGATGGAAGGCAAGGCCGTCCTGTTCAAGAAATTTGCCAACATCGATTGTTTTGACATTGAAGTAAACGAACCCGACCCCGAGAAACTGGCCGATATTGTCTGCGCACTAGAGCCGACTTTCGGCGCGATCAACCTTGAGGACATCAAGGCCCCCGACTGTTTCATCGTTGAAAAACTGTGTCGCGAGCGGATGAACATCCCCGTCTTCCACGACGACCAGCACGGCACGGCGATTGTTGTGGGCGCGGCGGCCAAGAACGCCCTGTTCGTCGCCAACAAGCGGTTCGAGGATATCAAGATCGTCTCGACCGGGGGTGGTGCAGCGGGTATCGCCTGCCTCAATATGCTGCTGAAACTGGGTGTGAAACGCGAAAACGTCTGGCTGTGTGACGTGCACGGGCTGGTCTACGAAGGCCGGACCGAGGACATGAACCCCCAGAAAGCGGCTTATGCCCAGAAAACCGATCTGCGGACGCTGGATGACGTGGTTGATGGCGCGGACATGTTCTTGGGCCTGTCTGGCCCGCGGGTTCTGAAGCCCGAGATGGTCGCCCGAATGGCCAAGCGCCCGATCATTTTCGCGCTGGCCAACCCGACTCCGGAAATCCTGCCCGAAGAGGCGCGCGAAGTCGCTCCTGACGCGATCATCGCCACCGGGCGCAGCGATTACCCGAACCAGGTCAACAACGTGCTGTGCTTCCCGTTCATCTTCCGGGGTGCGCTGGACGTTGGCGCGACCGAGATCAACGACGACATGCAACTGGCCTGCATCGACGGCATCGCGCAACTGGCCCGCGCCACCACCAGCGCCGAGGCTGCTGCGGCCTATCAGGGGGAACGCCTGAGCTTTGGCGCCGATTACCTGATCCCCAAACCGTTCGATCCGCGCCTGTCTGGCGTCGTCTCGACCGCCGTGGCGAATGCCGCGATGGCCAGCGGCGTCGCCACCCGCCCGCTGGAGGATCTGGAGGCCTACAAGGCCAAGCTAACCCAGTCGGTCTTCAAGTCCGCGCTGCTGATGCGCCCGGTGTTCGAGGCCGCCCGCACAGCCAGCCGTCGCATCGTCTTTGCCGAGGGCGAGGATGAGCGCGTGCTGCGCACGGCCCAGGCAATTCTGGAAGAAACCACCGAGCAGCCTATCCTGATCGGCCGCCCCGAAGTGATGGAAACCCGCTGCGAGCGCGCTGGCCTGACGGTTCGCCCCTTCAAGGACTTCCAAGTGGTGAACCCGGAAAACGACCCGCGCTATCGCGACTACTGGACGACCTATCACCAGGTCATGGCCCGGCGCGGCGTCACCCCGGATCTGGCCAAGGCAATCATGCGGACCAACACCACCGCCATTGGCGCGATCATGGTGCACCGGGACGAGGCCGACAGCCTGATCTGCGGCACGTTCGGCGAATATCGCTGGCACCTGAACTATGTCACGCAACTGCTGGCGACCGAGACTCTGCAGCCGTCAGGCGCACTGTCGCTTATGATCCTTGAGGACGGGCCGCTGTTCATCGCGGACACCCAGGTCTCGATCGATCCCACCCCCGAAGAGATCGCCAAAACGGTGATCGGCGCGGCCCGCCATATGCGCCGCTTCGGACTGGAGCCGAAGATCGCGCTGTGCTCGCAATCGCAATTCGGCAACCTGAACAGCGACACCGGGCAACGCCAGCGCGCAGCGCTACAAATCCTCGACTCGTGCCCCCGCGATTTCTGCTACGAGGGCGAGATGAACGTGGACGCTGCCCTGGACGCCGAACTGCGTGAGCGGATTTTCCCCGGCAACCGTCTGCAGGGCACCGCGAACGCGCTGATCTTTGCCAATGCCGACGCCGCCAGCGGTGTGCGCAACATCCTGAAGGTCAAAGGCGGCGGTCTGGAAGTCGGGCCGATCCTGATGGGCATGGGCAACCGCGCCCACATCGTCAGCCCCTCGATCACCGCGCGCGGATTGCTGAACATGGCCGCCATTGCAGGGACGCCCGTCGCACAATACGGTTGAGCCAACCCAGCAGGGAGGTTCGCCGTGAAAGGTCATTGCCATTGCGAGGCCGTCGGATTTGAAACCGGCGGCCCTGTCGCATGGAGCGTCTACTGCCACTGCGCCGATTGCCGCCGCAACTGCGCGGCCCCGGTTACCGCGTTCTTTGGGGTGCCACATGGCAATGTGGCCTGGCGAGGTACGCCAAAGGTGCGCCAATCATCCCCCGGGGTCGAGCGGCTGTTCTGCCCCGACTGCGGCACGCCGATGGCCTATCGTACGCAGGACGACGCGGTGAATATCCACCTCTACACAGCAACTCTGGACGACCCGAACCTCCTGCCGCCCCAGATGCATGTGCATTACCGGCAACATCTGGATTGGCTGCAACTCGGGGATGATTTACCGAAGCACTCCGCCTCGGACGGATGAGTCGCAAGATTTGCGGGGGAAGATTTGCAATTTTGCAAACACCCGCCCAATTCGCTTGCTTTGTTTACGATCATTGGGGTGTTTGCAAAATTAGCGAGTCAACTGCATCCGTTTCTGCAAATTTCTTGCGTAAATCTGTCGCCCCCCGCTGCAAAATTCTTGCGGGAATCTTCGACGCTACGTAACAAAAATCACATCTCAAAGGAGGAGGCATACAATGGCATACAAAGACGTTTACGCCGCGTGGAAATCGGATCCCGAAGGGTTCTGGATGGACGCCGCCAAGGCCATCGATTGGGACCAGGCGCCCTCGAAAGCCCTGTTCGCAGAAAATGCCCCTCTGTACGAGTGGTTCAAGGATGGCATGGTCAACACCTGCTGGAACGCTGTCGACCGTCACGTCGAAGCGGGCCGCGGCGAGCAGACCGCCATCATCTATGACAGCCCCGTCACCCACACCAAGCGTACGATTTCCTATGTCGAGCTGCGCAACCGCGTCGCCAGCCTGGCCGGCGCCCTGCGCGCCAAGGGCATCGAAAAGGGCGACCGCGTCATCATCTACATGCCGATGATCCCCGAAGCATTGGAGGCGATGCTGGCCTGCGCCCGTCTGGGTGCCGTGCACTCGGTCGTGTTCGGCGGCTTTGCTTCGAACGAACTGGCCGTCCGCATCGACGACGCCAAGCCCAAGGCGATCATCGCCGCCTCCTGCGGGATCGAGCCGGGCCGTGTCGTCCACTACAAACCCCTGCTGGACGGCGCCATCGACCTGTCCAAGCACAAGCCTGACTTCTGCGTAATCTACCAGCGCGAACAGGAAGTCGCCAAGCTGATCGAAGGCCGCGATTATAACTGGCACGGTTTCCAGTACGGCGTGGAACCGGCGGAATGCGTTCCGGTCGAGGGCGATCACCCCGCGTACATCCTGTATACCTCGGGCACCACGGGTCAACCCAAGGGCGTCGTGCGTCCGACCGGCGGCCACTTGGTGGCGCTGAACTGGACCATGAAGAACCTGTACAACGTGGACCCGGGCGACGTGTTCTGGGCCGCCTCGGACGTGGGTTGGGTCGTGGGCCACTCGTACATCTGCTACGGCCCGCTGATCCACGGCAACACCACCATCGTGTTCGAGGGCAAGCCCGTCGGCACCCCCGATGCGGGCACCTTCTGGCGCGTCATCAGCGAGCATAAGGTCAAGTCGTTCTTCACCGCCCCCACCGCCTTCCGCGCTGTCAAACGCGAGGACCCCAAGGGCGAGTATGTCGGCAAGTACGACCTGTCCTGCCTGAAGCAGGTCTACCTGGCCGGCGAACGCGCCGACCCCGACACCATCGTCTGGGCTCAGGATCAGTTGAAGGTTCCGGTGATCGACCACTGGTGGCAGACCGAAACCGGCTGGGCCATCGCGGGCAACCCGCTGGGCATCGAAGAACTGCCGGTCAAGCTGGGCTCGCCCTCTGTGCCGCTGCCGGGCTACGACGTGCAGATCCTGGACGAAGGCGGCCACCCCGTCAAAGACGGCGAACTGGGCGCGATTGCCATCAAGCTGCCGCTGCCCCCGGGCACCCTGCCGACCCTGTGGAACGCCGAGGCGCGCTTCAAGAAATCCTATCTTGAGCATTTCCCCGGCTACTATGAGACCGGCGATGCGGGCATGAAGGACGAAGACGGCTACGTCTACATCATGGCGCGCACCGATGACGTGATCAACGTCGCAGGCCACCGTCTGTCGACCGGCGGGATGGAAGAGGTTCTGGCCTCGCACCCCGATGTCGCCGAATGCGCGGTGATCGGCGTCAGCGACGACCTGAAGGGCCAGATGCCCGTCGGCTTCCTGTGCCTGAACAAGGGCGCCGACCGCGACAACGCCGATGTGGTCAAGGAAGTGGTCAAGCTGGTGCGCGACAAGATCGGCCCCGTGGCAGCGTTCAAGCTGGCCGTCGTGGTGGATCGCCTGCCCAAGACCCGCTCGGGCAAGATCCTGCGCGGCACCATGGTCTCGATCGCGGATGGCAAGGAGTACAAGATGCCCGCCACCATCGACGATCCGGCGATCCTGGGCGAGATCAAGGAAGCCCTGCAAACCATCGGCTACGCCAAGTAAGTTTGCCCCCAGATTAACCCCGACTAGCCCCGCCTTCGTGCGGGGCTTTTCTTTTGCGATTGCGTCCGCTCGAAAAAAGAACAAAATAAGAACGCACGCGGAGTCGCCCCCATGATGATTTTCGACGATTTCACCGAAGACCGTCCGGTTATGCCCGAGCGCCCCGCTGCGGCGCCACCGGGGTTTCATGTGCTGCGACTGCCGCTATTGCCGACCACGCGGGGCGTGCTGATCAGCCTGCGTGGGGCGGACACGCATTGCCGTATGATCCTGCGCACGCAAGCGATGCGGCCCGAGCAGGGCTATGCGGCCCAGTTCGTCGCGCCCCACGACTGGCAGACGCTGAACCTGCAACTGGCGCAGTTTCAGCCCTTTGGCGGGGTGCTGCGCCGCCTGCCCCGTCCCGAGGCGCTGAACGCCTACGCCATTCTGGGCGATGTGACCCTAGGGCGGGTCAGCTTCTATTAAACGAATTGCTCGCGGATCAGGCGCTCTTCCAACCCGTGGCCCGGATCGAACAGGATGCGGTGCTTGATGTCAGGCTCGGACTTGATCTCGACGCTGACCACCTTTTCCACCGCATAGCTGTCAGCCTCGGCCATGACCGGGCGTTTGTCCGGGTCGCGCACATCGAACCGCACATGGGCGGTTTTGGGCAGCAACGCCCCGCGCCAGCGACGCGGCCGGAAGGGTGCGATCGCCGTCATCGCCAACACATCCGAGCCGATCGGCAGAATCGGCCCATGCGCCGAGTAGTTATAGGCGGTGGACCCGGCGGGCGTAGCGATCAGGGCACCGTCGCAGACCAGCTCCTCCATCCGCAGCCGTCCATCGACAGTGATGCGCAGCTTAGCCGCCTGTGGGCCGGCGCGCAGAACCGAAACCTCGTTGATGGCCAGCGCGTGATGCACGGTGCCGTCCACGCAGGTGGCCTTCATCGACAGCGGGTTGATCACCGCCTCTTCGGCATCGGACAGGCGCGAGATCAGATCGGACTCGGCGTATTCGTTCATCAGAAAGCCGACCGTGCCCCGGTTCATCCCGTAGACCGGCAAATCAAGGTGCTGGGTGCGGTGCAACGTCTGCAACATGAACCCGTCGCCGCCCAAAGCAACGATGATATGGGCCTGTTCCTCAGGGGTGTTGCCGTAGCGGCCGATCAACGCGGCGCGGGCCGTCTGGGCCGTGTGGGCCTCGCTGGCGGTAAAAGCGATGCGAAGAGACATGCCGTGGTCCTGTTTCCTAAGCGGCGCAGAGCGTTCCCAATCGAACCACAAGTTTCCGCCGGGCACCAGCCCTGCCGCCAACAGTTGCCGTATCGTCGCATTCCCCCCTTCCTTATGTGTCACCTTTCCTTTAGGAACGCGCCAATCCTACTGCCATACGGAGCACATGAATGTCCGATACCGGTTTCTTCACCGAAGCGCTGTCCTCGCGTGACCCCGAGCTGTACAAGTCGATCACCGACGAGTTGGGCCGTCAGCGTCACGAGATCGAGCTGATCGCGTCCGAGAACATCGTCTCGGCCGCCGTGATGGAGGCCCAAGGCTCCGTCATGACCAACAAGTATGCCGAAGGCTATCCGGGCCGTCGCTACTATGGCGGTTGCCAGTTCGTTGACGTGGCCGAAAACCTGGCCATCGAGCGCGCCAAGCAGCTGTTCGGCTGTGAATTCGCCAACGTGCAGCCCAACTCGGGGTCGCAGGCGAACCAGGGCGTGTTCACCGCGCTGCTGCAGCCGGGCGACACCATTCTGGGCATGTCGCTGGATGCCGGCGGCCACCTGACCCACGGTGCCAAGCCGAACCAGTCGGGCAAGTGGTTCAACGCGGTCCAGTACGGTGTGCGCAAGCAAGACAGCCTGATCGACTATGATCAGGTGCAGGCTCTGGCCACCGAGCATCAGCCCAAGCTGATCATCGCCGGTGGCTCGGCCATTCCGCGTCAGGTGGACTTCGCCAAGATGCGCGAGATCGCCGACAGCGTTGGCGCCCTGCTGATGGTCGACATGGCACACTTCGCCGGTCTGGTCGCCGCAGGCGAGCACCCCAGCCCGTTCCCCTATGCAGACGTGGCCACCACCACCACCCACAAGACCCTGCGCGGTCCGCGTGGCGGCATGATCCTGACCAACAACGAAGAGATCGCCAAGAAGGTGAACTCGGCCATTTTCCCGGGCATTCAGGGCGGCCCCCTGATGCACGTGATCGCCGCCAAGGCCGTCGCCTTCGGCGAGGCGCTGCGCCCCGAGTTCAAGACCTACCAGAAGCAGGTTCGCGCCAACGCGGTTGCTCTGGCCGATCAACTGATGAAGGGCGGCCTGGACATCGTGACCGGCGGCACCGACACCCACGTGATGCTGGTTGACCTGCGCCCCAAAGGCGTGAAGGGCAACGCCACTGAAAAGGCCCTGGGCCGCGCGCACATCACCTGCAACAAGAACGGCATCCCCTTCGACCCCGAAAAGCCGATGGTGACCTCGGGCGTCCGTCTGGGCACCCCTGCCGGCACCACCCGCGGCTTCGGCGAGGCCGAGTTCCGCCAGATCGCCGACTGGATCGTCGAAGTGGTCGACGGACTGGCCGCCAACGGTGAAGAAGGCAATGCCGAGATCGAAGCCAAGGTGAAAGCCGAGGTCGAGGAGCTGTGCAAGAAGTTCCCGATCTACCCGAACCTGTAATCGGCTGATCGCTCCTGAACAGACGCCGCCGCTGGACATCCCAGCGGCGGCGTTTTCGTTTGGGTGATGCTTTTCATTGTCCCAAGCTGCTCCTAGGCTGGTCCGAGTGACGAGTATGAGGTTCGCAAACCAATGTGGGACGAGGTGAAGGCCAAGCTGCGTGTCCTGAAAGATCTGGACAAAACCCGTCAGGTCTTTGGGGCGCGACATCACCTCTATCAGTTCGGCCCACAGCTGACGGACGCCCAGATCGCCGCGTGGGAAAACGCCAACAATGCCGCCCTGCCCGCCCCTTTGCGCAGCTATTATCAGGAATGCGGCAACGGTGGGCCCGGCCCCTTTTACGGCCTTCAATCCTTGGAAAAAATCAAAGGCTATCACCCTGACGCGCCCTTTCTGGACGCGGACCAACTGCGCGATCTGGCCCGACAAAACGCCGAGGACGACGACGAGGACTGCGAGTTCTACTACGACAGCGAGAACAGCTGGGATGTCCCCGACGACGCCTTGCAGGGGCTGTTGTCGATTATCGATTACGGTTGCGGCACGCGCGTTTGCCTAATCGCGAATGGCCCCCGCGCCGGAGAGTTGACCTATCGCAGCGATGAACGGGGGCTGATCGACGGTCGCCCGTTAATCGACGAATTCC
Organism: Thalassobius vesicularis; assembly: GCF_004799325.1. Taxonomy (GTDB): domain Bacteria; phylum Pseudomonadota; class Alphaproteobacteria; order Rhodobacterales; family Rhodobacteraceae; genus Thalassobius; species Thalassobius vesicularis. The sequence goes on along the minus strand of NZ_SSMD01000006.1, from coordinate 11,644 downwards.
ATCATTGGCTGGATCAAGAGGCCACCAATTTTCGACGGGTCATCCAGATGATGCAGCAGGTCGCCACGGCCCAAGAGCTGAACGAGGCCTGCATCGCGCAATATCAACTCTATAGTGCGCGCGACTACATGGTCAGCTATCTGGGCATCGTTAAACCGGCCGATCTGTTCGGTGAGGCCGAAAACCGGTTCCACGGAGCCTCGCAAAACCCGTGGTACGAGGCGCAATTTCCACGGAAAAAGATCTTCGGCCTGTTCTAACCTCCATTTTTCAAAATTTTTCAGAGTAACGGTTTTCAATGTCCCATCACGCCCCCCTGACCCTGCGGATCGAGCGCCAGCTTGGCGACTGGATGCGCGCCCGCCTGCCGCATGTCCTGGCCGAATTCGTCATGTTCGTGCTCAAGCAAGGCTGGGCCTGCCTGTTCGGCATCTGCCTTTTGTCGGCGATCCTGCTGACACGCGCGATCTGGCAGGCGGACTGGCCCATTCACCGCTATGATACGCTGTTCGTGGTGGCGCTTGGCCTGCAAGTGCTGTTCCTTGCGCTGAAACTCGAAAGCTGGGACGAGGCGCGCGTCATCCTGATCTTTCACGTGACCGGCACCGCGATGGAGCTGTTCAAGGTACAGGCCGGCAGCTGGTCCTATCCCGAACCGGGCCTATTCAAGATCATGGGCGTGCCGCTGTTTTCCGGGTTCATGTATGCCTCGGTCGGCAGTTACATGGCGCGGGTGATCCGGCTGTTCGACATGCAATTCGCCCCCTACCCGCCGTACTGGACCACGCTGGTGCTGGCCGGGGCGATCTACGTGAACTTCTTTGCGCATCATTTCCTGCCGGATATTCGCATGCTGCTGTTTGCGGCGACGGTCCTTCTGTACCTGCGCACCCGCATCTGGTTTCGGATCGGCGAGAATTGGTACTGGATGCCCCTGCCCCTGGCGGCATTCTTCTCCAGCTTTTTCCTTTGGCTGGCCGAGAATATCGGGACGATGACCGGCACCTGGCTGTATGCCGGACAAAACCCGTTCGATCAGGTCAGCTTTGCCAAAATGGGGTCGTGGTATCTGCTGCTCTATGTCAGCTTTGTCACGGTGACGCTGGTGTTTCGCAGCGCATTGCACCGCGAACCCAAGCTCACAGATAGCCTTTCCACACCAGAAAGATGATCAGCAGCGCCGCGACGGCCAGCAGGCTGAACCCGACGCTGCCCAGCACGCCCAGCACCAGCCCTTTGCGCCGGTCGGCCACGTCGATAGCGCGGAAATGTGCGCGCAGCAGCTGGAAATCCGCCTCCAGCACCGCGGGATCCATCAGGCGCATCAGCTTGGGGTTGCCCATCTGGACCGAGACCTGCACGAAGCGTTCCGCCGCCGCCCTGACCTTGCGCGGAGCGCGGCGCAGGGCCTTGCGCAAGCGGGTTTCGAACAGGCCCGAGGTCAGCCCGTGCTTTTGCGCCAGCAAATGCTCCAACTCGGTGGTCATGCGGTGAAAACTGTCTTGCTCGATCACGTGTACACACCTTACGCGCCTGATCCTGCTGGCAAAGCAGCGGCGCCCTCGCTATCTAAGGCCTATGCTGACCCAGATCGTTCACGGTGACAACACCGACCAGCCCGCCCTGTTGATCGTCCACGGCCTCTATGGCTCGGGGCGTAATTGGGGTGTCATCGCTAAGCGCCTGTCCGATCAGCGCCAGGTGATCGCCGTGGACCAGCGCAACCACGGCAACAGCCCGTGGTTCGACAGCCATTCCTACGAGGACATGGCCAACGACCTGGCCGAAGTAATCCGCGCTCACGGTGCCCCGATGGATGTGCTGGGCCACTCGATGGGCGGCAAGGCATCGATGGTGCTGGCGCTGAAATATCCCGAACTGGTGAACCGCCTGATCGTGGCCGACGTGGCCCCGGTGCCTTATGGCCATTCGCAACTGCAATACATCAAGGCGATGAAAGCGGTCGATCTGGACAAGGTGCAAAAACGCTCGGACGCCGAGGCGCAATTGCGCGACATGGTCGACGATCCAACCCTGCCGGTGTTCTTTACCCAATCGCTGGACGTGGCCGAGAAACGCTGGCGGCTGAACCTGAACGTGCTGGAACAGGAGATGCCGAAAATCCTGTCTTTCCCGCAGCTTGATGCGCAGTTCGACAAGCCCGTTCTGTTCCTGTCCGGGGCGAAATCGCATTACGTGACGCATGAACACCGCCCCACGATCAAGGCGCGGTTCCCCAATGCCAGCTTTGCGAAAATCCCCGACGCGGGGCATTGGCTGCACGCCGAAAAACCGCGCGAGTTCGAAGCCGCCGTTCGGGTCTGGCTGAACCGCTGATCTTCAAAGAGGCGACGGCGGCCCCAACGGGGACCCCTCCCTGTTACCGCCGTCGCCACCGTTCCGCCGAAGCGAAACAAGCCGGGATCAGTTGTTCTCGACGATCCCTTTTGCAACCAGCCAGGCAACGGGCAGCGCCGCAGCAAAACCGATCGCAGCCGCAACCAGAATCGGCTGCAGCGTGTCAAAGCCCATCGTCAGCGCGACAATCACCAAAGTGCCCGCCAGCGTAGTGCTGATCAGCGAATAAAGAATAGAGGCCAGTCTGAGCATAGCATCCTCACAAAATCTGACGCGTGTCCTTGTGAAGATGCATAAGAGATTCGGAATATATCTTCTTTGATCTGGGTCAGACTGGCCGGGCGGTCGGCGGGTTACCCCGCCTTTTTCATCCGCTCCATGATGTTGGTCTTCAAAACCAGTTGTTGGTACAGCGCGCCCGCGACATGCAGGATCACCAGGATCATCAACAGCGTCTTCAGCACTTCGTGCGCCTCGCCTGCTGGCTCAACGGAACCGAACCATGCGACCAGACCACTGAGCGGCACCAGAACCATGAAGGCATAAAGCCCCCAATGGGTCAGATGCGCGACCAGTTTCAGATGTGCGGGTTCCTCGGCTGGCAGCGGGGGGACGCCCCGCGTCAGGCGCAGGGCCAGACGCCAGACCACCAGCGCCAGCACCGCGATACCGGCAAAAACATGTGCGGCCACGAGCGGATCGAACGAGACCTCTTGCCCCTTTTTCACGGCGCGCCACGCCTCGCCCATAGGCTCGTTGGCAACAAATTGGAAAGCAATCAGCAGAAAAATCACCCAGTGCAAGGCAATCTGGGCGCGGGAATAATGCGTCGGCATGGGAAACTCCGGAAAGGTTGCGACCCTTTAAAGATAGGCGCGGATCACGCCAAGATGAAGCCATGCGCCAGAATGTCCGTTATGCGCGGGAAATCGTGGACAGAGCCAATCCCATCGGCTACCTGCGCGGACATGGAGCATGATGACGAATACGATGCCTCGGGGCTGATCTGCCCGATGCCGGTGCTGAAGGCGCGCAAGCGGTTGATGGCTTTGCGTCCCGGTCAGGTGCTGCGCCTGATCGCGACAGACCCCGTCGCCGTGATCGACCTGCCCCATTTCTGCGCCCAATCCGGGCATGAATTGCTGTCCATGCACGAAGACGGCAACGCGCAAATCTACTTCATCCGAAAGCACTGATCGCCACGCGCCAAGGCGCGAGCCTGACGCAAGTCCTCGGGCGTGTTGATGTTGAAAAACGGGTCGGCGCCGCCATGCAGGAACACTTCCTCGGCGGCACCGTGCTGGCGGGCCCAGTAGCGCACCTTGCGTTCCCCGGCCCTAAGATCGCGCCGTAGATCCTCACGCCATGTTGTGGGCCACAGGCCGAACACCGGATGCAGCGACGCCGGTTCGCCAGCAATCCCGCTGGCCGCGATGACACCGCCATCATGCTGTTCAAACCGGGCAACCAGATCGCGCGGGAAAAACGGCGTGTCTGCAGCCACCGTCACAACCGAAGATGCTCCAAGGGACGCCGCCCAGTCCATCGCCGCCAAAATCCCCGCCAGTGGGCCGGGCTGTTCCGCCTCGCTGTCTGGCAAAACGGGCAATTTCAGTCCTTTGAACCGGGACGGATCGCCATTCGCATTCAACGCAATCGGGCCGCATTGCGGAGTCAGTCGGGCGATGACGTGATCCAGAACGGTCCCGTTTCCAAGGCGCAACAGGCCCTTGTCGCCCCCGCCCAAGCGGCTGGCCTTGCCACCTGCCAGGATCACCGCCGGATGCTTGCTCATAACTGCGATACCTTCTGCGACGCTGCCGCTCTTTTCCCAACCGCGCCTATCCTGTAATCCGAACGGGTCAGTTACAAGGGGCGCAGATGCTGGGGTACGTCATTTCCGAAGAGCCGGGCCAGACCGATGCCGTGCTGCACGAGGTTGCCGGGCAGTTGCTTGCGGACGGCATAGCCCTGATCGGCGCGGTGCAGGACACGCAACGCAATGGCGACGACGAACGCAAAAGCATGAGCCTGCGGCTGTTGCCGGACGGCCCTGAGGTTGCGATCAGCCAATCGCTGGGGCGCCTTTCGCAAGGCTGCAATCTGGACCCAGAGGGGTTGGAGCACGCTGCGGGGCTGATTGCGGCTGGCCTTGAGGACGCGCCGCAGCTGGTGCTGTTGAACAAATTCGGCAAGCAAGAGGCGGAAGGCCAAGGCTTTCGCCCCATCATCGCCGAGGCCCTGTCGCGCGGCATCCCGGTCATACTGGGGGTCGGTCGCGAAAAACTCCCCGCGTTTCTGGAGTTTTCCGGCGATCTGGCGCAACCACTGGCGCGGTCCCGCGACGCGATCCTGCAATGGTGTCACGATCAGATGTCCGGCTAGGCCGCCTCGGTAAACTCGATGATCGGGAAATGGATGCGGATACGATAGACGCTGTCCTCGGTCACCGTTTCAACCTCGCCCTCCATCTGCTGGACGAATGCGGCGATCAGCTTGTCCCCTAGGCCGGTTTCCGTGATGGCGACGTCCAGATCGACCTTTTCACCGATCGAGTTGGCCACTTCGAACAGCACCCGGTCTTTGCCCTCCGGCACCAGCCGCACCGACAGCCACGCCTGACCATCCGACGGTTTCCCCATGTATTTCAGCGCGTTGGTCAGCATTTCCGAGGCGGCAAGGCTCAGCGGAACTGCCTGGTCAGGATACAGGACGATGCTTTCAAACTCATCGCTATAGCGCACATCGGCCTCGTTCGGCAGGGCCGAGGATTTGATCTGGCTGATGATCGTGCGCAACAGCTCGTCCGCGCGAACACGCTCTTCAGTCGAGGTTTCGTAGAGTTTCTGGTGAACGCGCGCGATGCTCATGACCCGGCGCTGTACTTCCTGCAGCGAGTGGCGCACTTCGATGCTGCGCGACTTGCGGATCTTCATCGACAGGATCGAGGCGATGAGTTGAAGGTTATTCTTCACCCGGTGATGCACTTCCTTCACCAGTATGGCCTTCTTATGGATCGAGTTGTGCAGCTCCGCTTCGTCCTGAAGCACGCTTTCGGCCAGCAATTGCCAGGTCTCTTCGATCTCGCGGATCTCGATGGGCAGTTTGCTTTCGTCCCGCGGCGGGAAAATCCTGCGGGCGCGCATGAACAACAGCATCCGGGCGCGCAGATCGCGCGTCGGCCTAATGACCATGCGCTGAACGGCAAAGAACGCGACCCCAAGGCAGGCCAGCCACATGGCAACGGGAAACAGGACCGAGTTGGTGATCTTGATATTCTCGGTCAGCGAGGCATAGCTTTCGTATTCCCAGATTCCCATCGCGTAGACGACCTTGGGCACCACGGGCACCACGGAATAGACGCGCCATTTCCCGTCCGCATTCACGTCGATGAACGCGTACTCATTGCCCGCGACGAACTCGGTCAGGTCGTGGTTTACGGGCAATTCGTTGACCACCTCGTCCAGCCCGTGGTCGTTGGTCAGAACAGCCCCTTGCGCGTTGAAGGTGATGAGGTTGACCAGTGACCGCTCTGACGCGTCCGAGATGTCGCCAAAGAATGTCCGGTGCGGCAGGGAAATCGCAATATAGCCGTCGAATTTCTCGCCATCCATCACCGGCACGGACATCACCAGCACCGACGTGCCGCTGACCGGCCCGTTGCGGTTGATCGTGACGCGCGGCACCGGGTCGGCCTTCATCAGCGGAAAGATCGTCAGCTGCGACATGTCCCTCATATGTCCACCCGAGGCACAGCGGATGATGCCGTCGCCATCGACATAGCCCGCGAACGAGAATGACCCGCTTTCTTTCAGGAAACGCTGCATACGAAACTCGCACTCGGCCTGCGACGGCATTCCGTCCGACAGCATCGCTCGAATGGCCAATGCTGCTCCGAATGCAGTGCGGATATGCGCCTCTTCGCCCGCCGCCGCCTCTGAGGTCAGGGCCAGCAGGCTGGCCTTTGTGCGGTCGTCGGATTCCCGGATCAGCAACACGGTCTGCGTCACCGAGATCAGGCCGATCGGCAACAACGCCAAGGCAAGCAGCGCCGCAATCCTGAACGGAAGCGTTTCGCTGTGCTGGCGCAGTCGCTCGATCAGTTGCTTCACACAATCCCCCGGCGCGGTTGCATCGAACTGGCCACAACCGCGACCGTCGGCGCATCCGTCAATTCCATCGCCTGATCCGGGCCGACGTCCAGCAACTCGGCCAGCCGGGCGCGACCGCGATTGACGCGGCTTTTGATCGTGCCGACCGCCACGTTGCAGGTCTCGGCCGCCTCTTCGTAAGAAAAACCCGAGGCCCCAACCAAGATCAACGCCTCGCGCTGTTCTGCCGGAAGGGTGGCAAAGGCTTTCTCGAAATCCACCATCGCCAGCCGGCCATCGTGATGGGGCTTTTCGGCCAAGGTCGAGGCCAGCAACCCATCGGTATCAGCCACTTCGCGGCGGCTTTTGCGTTTCGCGGAATAAAAAGTGTTCCGAAGGATGGTGAACAACCAGGCCCGCAGGTTAGTGCCTTGCTGAAACTTGTCGAAATTCTTCCACGCCTTCACGATGGTGTCCTGCACCAGGTCATCCGCCTGACTGCCATTTCGCGTCAGACTGACGGCAAAGGCACGCAAGGCAGGCAGGTGCTCGACGATTTCGTCGCGCGGGTCCTTCGCCACAGTCTCATTTGTCATGTGGATCTTCCTGCTGCTTCAGTTGATCCAAAAGCGCCAGAAACCGATCCGGGACGGCTTCGTCCTCGACCTGACGGTAAACTTTGCGCAGGTTGTCGTCGATCAGCTCTTCCAGGCTCGACTTGGGCTGATTTTGCGCCATCGTTTTAACTTCCTGCATACTGCACTGTTTTTTTACACTCTCGGGGAACAAACTCGCACGGGTTGAGTTAGGTTCCAACAAAGAATGAAAAAATGAGGCCGCGCATGTCGCACCCCACCGATAGCAATTCTCTGGCCGTGACCGTTGCCAACCTGTTGCCCTATCTGCGCCGCTACGCGCGTGCTATGACCGGGTCACAACGGACGGGCGACAACTATGCCGCCGCCACGTTGGAGGCGCTGCTGAGCGATCGCTCGGTCTTTGAACAGGGATATTCGGACAAGGTTGCGCTGTTTCGGGCGTTTCATCTGATCTGGAACAGCGCCGGCGCCCCGGTGTCCGAGCCCGAGGACGGCCTTGCCGGTCGCGCCCAATCGCACATGCAAAAGCTGACCGCGAACACGCGCGAGGCGCTGCTGCTGCACACGATCGAGGAGTTTTCGGCACTGGAAATCGGTCAGATCATGAACCTTCCCACGGCCGAGGTCGAACAGCTGGTCGACATCGCCCGCCGCGAGATGGAGGACAGCGTCACCGGCCGCATCCTGGTGATCGAGGATGAAGCGATCATCGCCATGGACCTGCAGGATATCGTATCGGATATGGGCCACTCGACCACAGGCGTGGCGCGCACCCACGATGGTGCCGTTCGTCTGGCCGGGCGCGTACGCCCCGACCTGATCCTGTCGGACATCCAGCTGGCTGATGGCTCGTCTGGCGTCGAAGCGGTAAACGAAATCCTCAAAGCCGCGGGCGACATTCCGGTGATCTTCATCACCGCCTTCCCCGAACGCCTGCTGACCGGCGAGCGCCCCGAACCAGCCTTTGTCATCACCAAACCCTATTCCGAAGCGCAAGTACGATCGGCTGTCAGTCAGGCCATGTTCTTCGCCAGCACCGAGACGCTGGACGCCTGATTTCCCTGGACAATTCACTGCACCGACCCGGCACCGCGCTCAGCGCCGCGTTGGGCGTGGGCGCGGTGCAACTGATCAGCGCCGCTCAGGACAGTTTGTGATGCGCCAGCGCCTCGTGCCCGTGAGCGTAGGAGATGAACGTATCGAAACTGCCCGGATTGGCCATTGAATCGCGGTTAACCACCTTGGCCGGATCGCCACCCAACAGCAGCTTTTTCACCGGCACTTCCAGCTTTTTGCCCGACAGGGTGCGCGGCACCTCGGGGATTTCCACGATCTCATCCGGCAGGAACCGCGCCGAGACATTGGCCCGGATCGCTCCCTTGATCCGGTCCCGCATCGCACCGTCCAGCACCTGCCCCGGTGTCATCACCACGAACAGCGGCATGAAGCTGTCGCGGCCCAGAAACTCCAGATCGACGACAAGTGAATCCTGTACCTCGTCCAGCGCCTCGACTGCCCGGTAGATTTCCGAGCTGCCCAGACGCAGCCCGCGCCGGTTGATCGTCGCGTCCGAACGGCCGTAGATGACCGAGCCGCCCTCGGGCGTGATCTCGATCCAGTCGCCATGCCGCCAGATGCCGAGATAGGTGTCATAGTAGCTGTCCAGCAGGCGCGCGTTGCCTTCGTCCCCCCAGAAATACAGCGGCATCGAGGGCAGCGGTTCGGTGCAGACCAATTCGCCAACCTCGCCGATCAGTTCATTTCCCGAATCGTCGAAAGACCGCACCGCGTTGCCCAGCGACCGGCACTGCATCTCTCCGGCGCGGACGGGCAGCATCGGGTTGCCGCAAACGAACGACCCAGCCAAATCTGTCCCGCCTGAGATCGGCGCCAGCCAGACATCTGCCGCCACCTCGGCGTAGACCCAGTCGTATCCTTCCGCAGTCATCGGCGATCCAGTTGCGCCGATCGCGGTGATGCTGCTCAGATCCAGTACTGCCGCAGGCTTGATGCCGGCCTTCTGACAGGCCGTGAAATAGGCAGCCCCAGCGCCGAAATACGTAAGCTTCTCAGCCGCGGCGATGCGCCAGACCTCCATCATGTCCGGGTAATTGGCAGCGCCGTCGAACATCACGACCGTTGCCCCCTTGGCTAGGCACGAACTCTGTACGTTCCACATGATCCACCCCGAGGAGGTCAGCCACTGGAACCGCGTTTGATCGGTTATGTCCATGTGAATGCTGGCCTTTGCCGACTCCAACAGCGCGCCGCCGTGGCCGTGCACAATCGGTTTGGGGTTGCCGGTCGTCCCCGACGAATAGACCACCCACAGCGGGTGCGAGAAATCCACCTGCTCGATCTGCAACTCGGCCGCACCCTCAAGCATCGTGGACCACGCCACAGCGCCCTTGGGCAGATCGCCCGCTACCGGCAGGATTACCCGGTGCTGCAGCGTCGGCAAGCCGTCCGCGATTTGCGTCAGGATTTCGCGCCGGTCGATCATCTTGCCCATGTGCATATAGCCGTCCTGAGCGATCAGCACTTTGGGTTCGATTTGCTTGAACCTGTCCAGGATTGCCACATGCCCCATATCCGGCGCACACAGCGACCAGATCGCCCCCAGGCTGATTGTGGCCAGGAACGAGATCACCGACACCTCGGTATTCGGCAAGATGGCGACAACCCGGTCACCCGGCCCCACGCCCATGTCACGCAAATGCGCGGCCACATTGGCCACGGCCTGACGCAACTCGGCCCAGCTGAATTCAGACCGCCCGGTCGTTTGCGAGTGGACGACCAGCGCCTGTGCGTCGGGCTTTACCTCCGCCCACCGCATGACCTGTTCCGCATAGTTCAGACGCGCCCCGACGAACCACTCGGCCCCCGGCTGCTTGCGCTCTTTCAGGATGGTCGTTGCCGGGGCACTGAAACGGATATCGAAAAATTCGACAATCGAGGTCCAAAACCCTTCGAGGTCGGTAATGCTCCATTCCCACAGGGCGTTGTAATCGGTGAATTCCAGATTTCTGTGCGCTTTCAGCCAGCGGATATACTCCGCCATCAAACTTGATTGCGCACGCTCGTCGGTCGGGGTCCAAAGGATCGGGCGTTCGGTCATGCGATCACCGCCCCATGCACAAGGGCCTTCAGCTCTGCCCGCGCGGGGTATGAACTGGACGGCGACAGTTGGGTGAAGAACACCACGGACAAATCCAGCACCGGGTCCGTCCAGAAGAAGGTGGACGCCATGCCGCCCCAGCTGAAATCGCCAACGCTGCCGGGAACGCGTGTGCGGCCGGGTTCAATCACCACCGATCCGCCCAGACCAAAGCCCATCCCCTCCATCGGTTGTTCGGCAAAGCTTGCCGGTCCCATCGAGGCGATGTCGCCCTTCAGGTGATTGCGGCGCATAAACGCCACCGTCTGTGGCGACAGCAGGCGCGCGCCGAATTCACCGCCCCGGCGCAGCATTTCCGCGAATTTCATGTAATCGTCGATGGTGCCGATCAGCCCGCCGCCACCGGAATGCATCGTCGCGTCCAGAAATGGCGATTTCAGGGGATCGTCCACGCAGCGCAGGGTCTCAGCCCCTTTTTGCGCCGAGTTCAGCGCCATCGCATCCCCTGCGAGCGGGGTGTACAGCGCGGCAAACCGGTCACGCGCAGTCTGCGGTACGCTAAACGCCGTTTCGTGCATGCCGAGCGGGCCAAGGATTTCCTCGGCGAAAAACTCCGCCAGAGACTTGCCCGACACGACCTCGACCACACGGCCCAGGATGTCGATCGAAACGGAGTATTCCCAGCGCGTGCCTGGCTCAAAGGCCAAGGGAAGTTCGGCAACCTTGTTGACCATCGCCTCAAGCGGACCTTGATCAGGTCGAAACAGCATATCGTCATCGTTCATCACAGCAGGCAGCAGGCCAGGATTGAACGGGTAACTCAGACCGGACGTATGCGTCAGAAGATGGTGCAAGGTGGGCGTTTGGCACGCCTTGACCTGAGCGATATTCATCGCGCCGGGCAACAAGCAGGTCATGTCCTTGAAGGCAGGAATGAAGTCCGAGACCGGAGCATCGAGGTGAAACAACCCTCGCTCGGCCAGCATCATGATCGCAACCGATGTCACCGGCTTGGTCATCGAATAGATCCGGACAGCGGTGTCACGCGTGAAGGGCAAATTGCGCTCAATATCGCGCTGCCCGGTGGCATGATGATAGACTTCCTTGCCATTGCGCGCGATCACGACTGAGCAGCCGGGATATTTCCGCGTCTCGACATACCGCTCCATCCAGGCGCCGATCCGCGCCAGACGCACGCTATCCATACCCTGTTGTTCAGGCGTGACCTGTTCCATCCGCTCCCCCTACATTCTTCGCTGATCTCAGCATGTTGCAGGCAAATGAGCAATTCAAGTCAGTAGGAACACGGACCCTGAAAAAGCAAAAAGCCCGGCTTTAGCCGGGCGTTTTCGTTATTTCATCTTATAGAGAGATTTCTGGTTATTACTAGGTTTGGCGGTGACCTACTCTCCCACGACTTGAGTCGCAGTACCATTGGCGTTCATGCACTTAACTTCCGAGTTCGGGAAGGGATCGGG
>NZ_SSMD01000005.1 GCF_004799325.1 Thalassobius vesicularis | reverse complement strand
TCGGCACCGACCTCGGTGACTCTTAGGTCGAAAGGCGTTCTTATCCCAGTGTGTTCCAGCGCCCTCAAGGCCCGCGCAATGGCGGCCTCGCTGCGTGCGATCTGTGCTGCGATCCGGGCCTCACGAGGCGGGATCAATGCGAGGCTGTTTTCCAGTTCGGTGACAGTGCGGCGAGCCAGAAGCGTCGCGCGCTCGGCCTCATCACCGCGGGATTGTGGGACGGTGCCCTGTGCGGTCAGCGTGCGAATGCGCTCCAGGTCGGTTTCGGCTAGAGCCAGCCGTTCGCGCTCTAATTCCAAGATCCGGGTAGTGTTGGCCGCCTCGGTAGCCAGCTGCGCGCTTTCAGCGTTAAAAGCCGCTAGGTCTGCCCGGGCCTGCGCCAATGCAAGCTCGTAATCGGCAGGGTCAATACGCAGCACTTCGGTCCCGGCCGGGACCAGGCGTCCGGGCTCCAAGTCGGGGTGACGCCAGATCACCTCACCCTGCACCTCAGCAACGGCGACCCAGACCTCGGCCGCACGCAGGTTGCCCCAAACATTTACGGTGGGGCGAATGATCTCTGACGTGGCCGAAATAACCCGGACTGGCAGTGCAGGTACCGCACCGTCGACCCGTGCTGGTCCGGGAGCGGATGAAATCAACCAGACTGCTGTAGCGATACCGAGAGCGATGGGCGGGGCCGCAAAGAGAGGTGCCAAGCGCATAAGTTCACCCCTTCGCCTGGCGCATCCGCGCCAATGTGCCGTCGCGTAGAACGAAGTGGTGGTAGAATGCACCCGCGACATGAAGGGCGACCAGTGCCAATAGCACGATTTTCATCACATTATGCCCCTGCGCAGCGGCCTCAACACCTCCGAACCACGCGACCGATCCGCTCATCGGCATCAGGATCATCAACGCATAGAGGCCAAAATGGGTGAGTTTGGAGAGGGCACCTTGCAGCTTGTTGGCTTCAATTGCTTCCGGAACGCCACGCCGGGCGCGCAGAGCTAGTCGCCACATCGCAAAGAGTAAGACGAGAGCTCCGCCCGCGATATGGGTAAGAACGAGCGGATCGAACCCGATTTCCATTCCGTTAGTCACGCGATCCCACGCGGCCGAAATCGCACCCTTGAAGAGGTATTGCTGGGCGATCAACACAAAGACCAGCCAGTGTAAACCTATTTGTAGGCGAGAATAGCCGGAGGGGGCAGTTTTGACATGCATGGCAGGGACCTTTGTAACTGGACTGGAGACTCGGGATAGTAGTTGTTGGCGTCTCCCTTATATGTTAGTGAGTTATAACTAACAAGAGGTGACAAATGTCTGGCCGACAGAGCGCAGAAGAGCGAAAGACGCAGATCGTGGCTGCGGTGTTGCGATTGGCCGATGAGATTGGCCCTGATCGGTTAAGTACAACAGATGTCGCTCGCGCCATTGGCCTCAGCCAGCCCGCGATCTTTCGACACTTCCCGACAAAAAACGAACTCTGGCTGGCAGTGGCCGAGGATATCGCGGAACAGCTGAAGGCAGCCTGGACTACAGCAGAAACCTTGGCTACCGGGCCGAATGATCGATTGAAGGCTTTGATCGAAGCACAGCTATCAGCCATTGCCCACACGCCGGCCTTGCCTTCAATCTTGTTCTCCCGCGAATTGCAGGTAGAAAATCCTGGCTTGCGCAATGTGTTTCGCGAGATCCTTGGAGCATATCAGGGCCGATTGGTTTCTGCGATCCGTGATCAGCAGGCGTCAGGGGATCTGCAGGGTGACGAAAGCCCCGAAGACATCGCCATTTTGTTAACCTCGCTTGTGCAGGGTGTCGCCATTCGATGGACCCTTGGAGCACGTGGCTTTTCGCTCGTCGATGAAGGCGTGCGCTTGCTCGACGTCCAAGTGGGGCTGCTGCGTAGGTAGACTGCTTACCTACTTAAGCGACAACTAACAATTACCACGTACGTCTCCGACACGGGCAACACCCCGCACAACCACGCCGCTTTCGGGTGTCTCTGTTCGCACCGAGAGCAGATGAACCCGCTTCAACTGCGGCGCAGTTCGATTTCAGCACTGTGCTGCGCGCCATCGGCCGGGCATGGGGCTGGCGGCGGCGCTTGGAGGCCGGTGAGTTCGCCACCATCCAGGAACTGGCCGAGGCGGTCGGGCTGGCCGAGCGGCATGTCAGTCGCCAGCTTCGCTTGGCCTATCTGGCACCGGAGGTGCTGAAGCGGCTGACCCTTGGGCGCGAGGCATCGGCGGTCAGCCTGTATGATCTGTGCTTTCTGGCGGGTGACAGCTGGCCGGAGCAAGTGGAGCGCGTGTTCGATTGACGGCTGGCGTTTGGTCTCAAACGAGGCAGGCACCGTTCCGGGTTCAGATGGAGCGGACGTTCGTGCATTTTGCAGCTAATGCCTGGTGAGAGCCCAGAGTGACTGATGCTGCAGCTCGTGCGAGCGTCTGCTTTGCCTTGTTGACGGGCCGGATTTATTTCGGCTGACCGTTATTGCTGCAAGCCAAACGTTACTTGGCGGACGTTACGTCTGAGATCGCTATGATCAGCTTCGTGATGTCATCCGCTCCCAATCGAGCAACGTTCACGCGCCCGCCTTTCACGACATGAATGCCATGATCTCGCGTCAGGGCTGTCTCTTGTGCATCGGTCAAAGGCAACAGTGAGAACATGCCGGATTGCTTCCCTATATAGGCAAGCTGATTGGTGCCAAGAAGTGTGCGTTCAGTTTCGACAATCTGTTGGCGAACCCCTGCTACGCGCGCGCGCATCCGGTCCAGATCGTCCAGCCAAAGCCTCTTGATGCTGTCGTCTTGCAAGATCGTGCGTACCACTGATGGACCATGATCCGGCGCGTGGGACGCGCCTGAGCGGACGATTGCGGATAAGGCGCGGTGCATACGGTCTCTGTCGCCGGCCCGTGTCTTCACAAACAGCGCCCCCGCCCGGTCGCGGTAAATCCCGAAGGATTTGGAAAGGGTGATGCAGACGATGCACTCGGGGAACCGCCCGGCGATTTTGCGGGCCATGGCGCAATCGGCGTCCCAGCTTTGGGCGAAGCCCAGATAGGCAAGGTCGATCCAAGGGACGATCCCGCGTGCCTCAAGAAGATCGAGCAACGCGTCGAACTGCTCGACGGTCATGTCCGCGCCGGTCGGGTTGTGGCAGACCCCCTGCATGAGAAAGACATCGCCCGCTTGGGCGGCTTTCAGCCCGTCCAGCATTTGGTCAAAGGTGATCTGAGCCTTCAGCCGGTCGTAATACGGCACCTGCGCGAACCGTGCATGGGCCGCGGTCAGGATCGGGATGTAGTTGCCATAGGTCGGTGTTTGCAGCCAGACGGTGAGCGGTTTGGGCATCTGCGCCAATAGGTCCGCCATGACCCGCAGGGCCACAGCTCCACCGGCGGTCTGTGCGGACACCCAGCCATTGTCAAAGGCATCGCCCATGATCTCGTGCCCCAGCATGCCGCAATAGTCGGCGTCCCCTGTCAGGGCGAGGTAGGATTTGCTGGTCTGAGTCTCGACCAGCTTTTGTTCGGCCAGCTTTACGGCTTCGAGGACAGGCGTTTGGCCGTGTTCGTCCTGATAGATTCCCACCGTCAGGTTGAGTTTGTCCTTGCGGGGATCGGCTGCAAAATAGTCGGCCCCGATCATGATGGGGTCGACGGGATAGTCCTCAACCTGTTCAAACATCTTGCGTCAGCCCTTGTCCAATATACCTGTTGTTACCAGCGTCTCGAAGTATTCAACCTTCAAGTCAAAGGATTTCAGAAGCTTCTGGGTGCTCGGCTTCACTACGGCATCGTCGAATGCCCCCTGTTCAAAATGCCCCACTGAGGCAAGGTCAGACCAAAGGCTGGTCACGACCAGTTCGTAATCGGTTCCATTCACTTTGACGGCAAGAGACGCGCCAAGATGACCGAGCAATTCAGCCATTTCCCGGAATGTCGTCCGTTCCAAATGATCCGCGTATTGGTCAAGAACGGCCTGAGATCCAGCCACGGCGCGCCACCATCGAATGATCATTGCTATGCCTTCCCCAGTTCGACGGCCCGGTCGCGGCAGGCTGTCATTGCCTTTGCGATCACGTCCCCAAAGCCGTTCTCCTGCATCGAGACAATGGCCGCATGGGTTGTCCCGTTTGGTGACGTAACGCGGGCTCTGAGCACCTCTGGCGCATCTCCCTTGTTGGCCATGGTGGCAGCGCCAAGCGCCGTTTGCAGGGTCAGCGCGCTGGCATCCTCCGGGGACAGGCCCAAAGCGGTTCCGGCCCTGATCATTTCTTCGATCATCAGGAAGTAATAGGCCGGGCCACTGCCTGAAACTGCCGTGACAGCATCCAAAAGGTCTTCGCGTTCCACAGCAACACAAATGCCGAAAGCCGCGATGATGCCTTTCGCCGCTACACGCTGTGCTTCGGACGCGCACTCGTTGACGTAAAGCCCCGTCGCCCCCAGACCAAGCAGGGCTGGCGTGTTGGGCATTGTGCGAGCGATGGCCACCGGTCCAAAGATGCCTTCCAGCGATGCAATCGTTACCCCGGCGGCAATGCTGAGGATCAGCTTGCCAGACAGGTCTGCATCCATCTGTTTGGCCACAGCAGCAATGACCTGAGGTTTGACAGCCAGCACGATGATGTCAGCGGCAGCGGCGCTGGCCACATCGTCCGTTGTGTGGACGCCGTGCTCACTTGCCAGTCGATCCCTCTGATCGGCATTCGGATCGACAACCGTGATCCGTGAGGGCGTCCAGCCGCTGGAGATCAGCCCTCCGATGATGGCCGACGCCATGTTGCCGCCGCCGATGAATGTAATCTTGTCCATGGCTCAGAAACTCGTGATGACGGTTGCGCCGACAGACTGGAACTTGTCCATGTTCATCAGCGCCTCTGGGGCAGCGTCGATGCTGATCTTGTCGCCGACCAGCCGGGCCGGGTTCAGCTTGCCGCTTTCGACCATATCGAGCATTGCTCCATAGCGATGGGCCTGCATCCCGTGGGAGCCGAGCAATTCTATCTCTTGACCGACGATCTTGGGCATTGGCACGGCTGGGGCAGCGTGATCACCCAGCATCAGACCGACCTGGATGTGCTTGCCCCGTGGCCGCAGGCAGAGGATCGAGTTGGTCATTGTGGCAGGATGGCCAAGCGCGTCCAGCGAGACATGCGCACCGCCCTTGGTGATCTCCTTAATCGCCTCGACCACGTCGCCCTTGCCGTCAATGGCTGCGACAGCGCCAAGCTCCTTGGCCAGAGCCAGTTTCGCCGGATCGAGGTCCACCCCGATCACATTCGCCCCTGCCGCGCCGGCGATCATCACAGCGGACAGACCAACGCCACCGCAGCCATGCACGGCGACCCATTGGCCCGAGCTGACTTTGCCTTGGTCGATCACGGCCCGAAACGAGGTGGCGAACCGGCAACCCAAGCTTGCGGCGGTGGCAAAATCCATCGTCTCGGGTAAGGCGACCACGTTCAGGTCAGCCTGATGGATCGGCACATATTCCGCAAAGCTGCCCCAATGGGTGAAGCCCGGCTGTTCCTGATGCAGACAGACTTGCTGGTGGCCCGCATGGCATTCGCTGCACGATCCGCAACCGCAGATGAACGGCACCGTGACCCGATCGCCCACCTTCCAGTTTTTCACGTCCTTGCCAACCGCCTCGACCACACCGGCCAGTTCGTGGCCGGGGATGTGAGGAAGCTCGATATCACTGTCGTGACCCATCCAACCGTGCCAGTCGCTGCGGCACACACCGGTGGCCTCGACCTTCAGGACGACACCATGCGGTTCCGGTGACGGGTCCGCCACGTTTACGACCTTGGGGGCTTCTTGGAATTTTTCGAACAGGACAGCTTTCATGGCAAGATCTTTCGATTGTATGGACTGGTTGAGTGGAAGCTATCATATGGCGACGAAATTACCTTGCCATTCTGCCTTTTTTTGTAATATTTTTGAGGAGAAAACCCTCAACATGAGGGATTATTGAGGAAACTCTTCCCTTGTCCAGCATCGACACAGTCAACGCACAGATTCTCGAACTGCTTCAAAGCGACGGGCGCATGACCAACGCCAAACTGGCTGAGCACCTGAACATGAGCGAAACCCCCTGCTGGCGACGGCTCAAGAAACTGGAAGAGACGGGCATCATCGAGGGCTACCAAGCCCACCTCAATCGCCGAAAGCTCGGGCTCGGCGTCATGGCCTTCGTTCAGCTGAGCTGTTCAGAGCACAATCAGGCCGCGACCGCCGAGTTCCAACGTATTATCGAGGTCACGCCCAATATCCTCGCCTGCCATAACACCACCGGCGAGGACGATTTCCTGCTGATCGTGGTCGCGCGCGATCTGGACGACTACAGCGCCTTCGTCGACAGCACGCTGCGGCGTCTTCCCGGTGTGACTAGCATTCGCTCGAACCTGTCACTCAAAGAGATGAAGGCGTCTAGTAAACTGCCTGTGTGTGGTTCAGAGCGATGATCAATGCTCCACTCCGACAGCAGACATTCGTGCGAAGGGATTGAAAGGCAGCTTGGTCCGCATCTCGGTCCTTATTGCAAGCTGCAGCGAATGACTGGTCTGGGATCCGTCGACCACTGTCGCGGGAGCAGTGTCGCCCGACTTGGTTGTGGCCTAACCTACCAAGGCTTTCTCACCATCTCGCACTACCACGCCGCCTTCGGGTGTCTCTGTTCGCACCGAGAGCAGACGAACCGGGGTCAACTGCGGCGTAGTTGGATTTCATCAAATCGCTGAAAAGACGTCACTTTTTGAATCCGTCTCGATTTCCATGAAGGGCGGGTGGAAAGAGACGCGGGGCGTTCAGAGACCGATTTCGGTGGAAATACCAGTCTCCGAAAGTCGGATTGCTCCGCTAAACCCCTTTGAAACAAAAAGAAAAAAGGCCCCGTCAGGGACCTCATCTCGGGTTTGCGATGTGCAAGTGGCGGACAGTGAGGGATTCGAACCCTCGAGACGGTTCCCCGCCTACACACTTTCCAGGCGTGCGCCTTCGACCACTCGGCCAACTGTCCGTTCGGCCCTTCTAATCGCAGCGCCCTGTGGAATGCAAGCCCTGTTCAACCCATTGTCGGGATGCAGTGCGCCTGTTGTCACGGCGCGGGCAAAGGCCCATAATCGGTTGGAAAATCAGACCCCGGACATGACCGACAAGATGAACAAATTCCTTCGCCGTCCGCCGCAACCCAGACAACTGCCGGGCGCGGGGGCACGAAACGATCTGCAGCGCATCCAGACCGGGGCGCTGGTGATCATTGCGTTCGCGGTGGTGTTGTTCCTGCTGGTGCAGGCGCGGTTTTTGCTGATCTCTCTGGCCACGGCCATCGTGCTGTTCTCGCTGACCTCGGACGCGATCAACTTCATCGCGCGGCTCAGGATCGGCCCGATCCGCATCCCGAATTTCCTGGCCTCGCTGATGGCCCTGCTGCTGATCTCGGCGGCACTGCTGACGCTGACCTCGATCATCCTCAGCCAGGTCAATACCGTGCTGGCTACCACCGTCGCCTATGCCGAAAGCGCACCCTCGGCGATCGCGGCGATGTTCAAATGGCTGGGCGAGGATGTGCAGACCTCGGTCTACAACTCCGTCCGCTCGATCGAGGTCGCCGGCTACCTGCGCACCGCTGCCGGTCAAGCCGGCAACCTGATGTCGGCCACGGTGCTGGTGATCCTCTTCGTCGGCTTCCTGTTCGCCGAGAGGATCTGGTTCGCCACCAAACTGGAAAACTTCTTCGGCGGCGACACCGCCCAGGCCCAGCATGTCAGCCGCATCATCAGCACCATCATCCACCGGGTGAACTATTACCTGCTGGTGAAAACCGGCGTCAGCGCGATCACCGGCGTGATGGCCTTCGGCGTTGCCAAGATCTTCAACCTCGATCTGGCGGGCGCTTTGGGCATCCTGACCTTCGTGCTCAACTACATCCCCAATGTCGGCTCCATCGTCGCCACCGTGCTGATGGCGCTGGTCACCTTCGTGCAAACCTCGGACCCGGGCTCGACCCTGGCGGTGCTGATCATCGTGACGCTGATCCAGTTCACCAACGGCAGCGTGATCGACCCGATGCTGATGGGCCGCGCGCTGCGCCTGTCCTCGTTCGGGATCATCATCAGCCTGGCCTTTTGGGGCGCGGTCTGGGGCATTCCCGGCATGTTCCTGTCGGTGCCGATCATGGTGGCGATGCTGATCGTGTGCTCGCAGGTCCCTGCCCTTCGCCCCATCGCGATCCTGCTCTCGCGCCAAGGCCTCCCCGAGCCTGAAGACACGCCCGAACCCGCCGAATAACCCGGCCCCTGCTTCTTTCTGATCCTAAATACTCACATCCCGCCGCCGCCACAGGCCGCGACGCGTCCGGGCTCACTCCGCCAGCAACAGGCTCACGCGGCGGTTCTGACGGCCCTTTTTCTCGATCTTGCCCAGGGTGACGCGGCCGATCTCTCCGGTCCGCGCGACATGCGTGCCGCCGCAGGGCTGCAAATCGACCTGGTCGTCGCCCTGCCCGATCCGCACCAGACGCACCCGGCCCTGCCCCATCGGAGGCATCACCGACATCGTTTTCACCAGCCCCGGATTGGCGGCCAGTTCCTCGTCGGTGATCCAGTCCTCGGTCACCGGCAAATCCCGCGCGATCAACGCGTTCAGCGCGTCTTCCAGCGCCTGCTTGTCCTCGGGGGCTTCGGGCATGTCGAAATCCAGCCGGCCCTTCTCTTCGCCAATCGCCCCGCCGCTGACCGGCAGAGGGATCACCACCGACAACAGGTGCAGCGCCGTGTGCACCCGCATCAGGCGATGGCGCCGTTCCCAGTCCAGCTCCTGCTCGACCGAGGCGCCGATCTCGGGCAGCGCGCTGCCCTCTGCGGGCACCAGCACCACGGCACCGTTCTCCCCCTTCTCGGCGGTCACGATGCGGGCCTCGCCCCCGTCCCAGCGCAGCACGCCTGAATCCCCGGGCTGTCCGCCGCCGGTGGCGTAGAACACCGTCCGGTCCAGCACCACGCCCTGATCGGTCAGCGCCACCACCGTTGCCGGGACCTTGCGCAGATAGGCGTCGTCACGAAACAGCAGCTCGGTCATGCGTCGTCTCCTTCGGGGGCGTCCTGCGCGTTGGGCGGCAGCGGCTCGGCCGGAGCGGATGCCTGCGGGCGCAGCGCCTCGGGGTTGCGCAGCCAGATGTCCCGCTGGGCAAAGGGAATCTCGATCTTCTCATCCGCAAATCGTTTGGCGATCTGGTGGTTGATCTCGGATTTCACCGCCATCGACCAGTTGATGTCGCGCAGGATGGCGCGGATTTCAAAGTTCAGCGAATCCGCACCGAAGCCGGTAAAATACACGCTGGGCAACGGGTTCAGCAGCACCATCGGATGCGCCTCGGCGATCTCGCGCAGTATCTTGTCCACCCGCGCCGTATCGGTGCCATAGGCCACGCCCACCGGCACGATGACCCGCCCGATGGTGTTGCCGCGGGTGTAGTTCGTCACCGTCCCGCTGACCAGATCGGCGTTGGGCACGATCACATCCGTGCGGTCAAAGGTCTCGATCCGGGTCGAACGCACCGAGATGTTGCGCACATAGCCCATCTTGCCGCCAACCTCGATCCAGTCGCCTTCGGACACCGGACGCTCGATCAGCAGGATGATGCCCGACACGAAGTTCGACACGATATTCTGAAGCCCGAAACCGATGCCCACCGACAGCGCACCGGCGACAATGGCGATCGAGCTCAGGTCCAGCCCCGCGCTGGTGATCGCCACCAGTGCCGACAGGAAAATCCCGACATAACCCAGCCCCGAGACGATCGCGTTCTGCCCGCCCACATCGATCCGCGTCTTGGGCAGGATCGAGCTGCGCATCGTCCCCTGAATGATCCGCGTCGCCATGTAGCCAAGCGCGAAAACCAGCACGAAGACCATGAAATCCGTGGGCGAAATCCGCGTATCCCCGATCGAGAACCCGACCCGGAACTTGGTCCACAGCTCGGTCAGCTCGGCCACGCGCACGCCCCAGACCAGCGCCAGCACCGGCATCGCCGCCAGCGCCAGAACAAAGCCGATCAGCACCGGCCACAGCGCCTCTTGGGTGCTGTCCTCGTTGCGGGTGACCAGTGTGTAGACGTCATTCACCAGCTTGCGCAGCACCGCGACAAAGCCCAGCAAGGCAAAGGTCAGCACGGTGGGATAAACGATGGCGTCCGCCGCGTTGCGATAGCCCACCGCCCACATCAGCGGGCCAACCACGGCGACGACCTGCGCCAGCCGGTGCAGCGCCCGGATGATCCGGTTGCGATAGGTCAGACCGCCGGTTTCCGCCTCTTCGGTCAGGCTGATCTGGGCCGAGATGAACTGCCCCAGCCGGAACAGCACCAGCCCGGTCAGACAGACCACCGGAAAGCCGATTACCGCCTCGGCCTCGGGCGTGAAATTCCCGACCGAGCCCAGCACGTCAATCGCCGCGCTGATCACCACCAGGATCGCCAGCAGCGTGGCATAGCCGCGCGCCTCGGCCCGGCGGGCGGGTTCCACAGGCACCGGCGCGGGGCCGTCGCCCTCGGGGAACAGGCGGTCGGCCAGCCAGCGGATGACCAGGATCGACAGGCCCCAGGCCGGCAGATAATTCAACACGGTCGAGCCACGCAGACCGATGAACCCGGTCTGGATGATCGCCTGCATGATGACCATCAGCCCGATGAACGGCGTGACCACCTTGCCCAGCGACACCAGGAAGCCCCAGACATCGCCGCCGCGTTTCGACAGTTTACGCGCACGCAGGCCCAGCGTGTTGAACCAGCGCCGACCGCGCAGCAGCAGGATCAGCCCCAGCAGCAGCAACCCGGCCGAGACCGGCGCCGCCTGTTCAAACTCGGCCTGACGGACCTCGTTGTTCCAGTTGGCATAGGTTTCGCGCCACAGGTCGTGGAACGTTCCCAACACCTCTTCCAGCGAGGGGGTCCAATGCACCGGGTTCAGCGGCGACGGCCCAAGCGAGACCAGCTCCTCGGCCTGACGTTCGCGGAAAATGCGGTCGATCTCGGCGATCAGGCCGGTGGCGCGGGTGTGCGCCTCCTCAGCGGCCAGAACCGGGGCCTGCAGCCGGGTCAGCTGCGCCATCAGATCGGCACGGCGGGCCGAGATATCCTCGGATTCACCACCTTCGGGCACCGGGCCCAGGGCGGTCAGCTGCGATTGCAGCGTGGTGATCCGCGCCTTGTTGGTGTTCTGCGCCGCCAGGAACTTGTCCCGCCAGACCGCCAGATCCGAGCGCAGCGTCTCAAGCGCGGAATTCGAGGCTCGCCCCGCCTCCAACGCCGCTTCGGCCCGCGTGGCAGTGGCCTGCCAGGCCTCGTAATCCAGCGTCGATTGGGTGCCGGCGTCCTGGCTCAGCGGCACGTCCTGCGCCAGAACCGGCCCAGCCGGAGCCAGCGCCCAGGAAGCCAACGCCACCCACAGCCAAAGAACGATACGTGTCATGGGCGGCCTCAGTCTTGGAAAACCGTCGGCACGGCGGGCGCGTCGGCCACCAGCCATGCGGGCACCGGCAGCCCCTTGGCCTGCAGGAATTCAGGGTTGTACAGCTTGGACTGGTAGCGCGTGCCGTAATCGCACAGCACGGTCACGATGGTGTGCCCCGGCCCCATGTCCTTGGCCATGCGGATCGCGCCCGCGACGTTCACGGCGGACGACCCGCCCAGGCACAGCCCTTCGTCGGACATCAGGTCGAACACCACCGGCAGCGCCTCGGCATCATCGACGCGATAGGCGAAATCGGGGGTGAAGCCTTCGAGGTTGGCGGTGATGCGCCCCTGCCCGATGCCCTCGGTGATCGAGTTGCCGGGGTTTTCCTGCCCGGTGTAGATCTGGAACAGGCCCGCGCCCTCGGGGTCGGCCAGGCCGATCTTCACGCCCTTGGGCTGCAGCGCCTCGGCCACACCGGCCAGCGTGCCACCCGAGCCGACCGCGCAGATGAAGCCATCCACCTTGCCGCCGGTCTGTTCCCAGATCTCGGGGCCAGTGGTTTCCACATGCGCACGGCGGTTGGCGACGTTGTCGAACTGGTTGGCCCAGATCGCGCCATTGGGTTCGGTTTTAGCAAGCTCTTCGGCCAGACGGCCCGAGTAGCGGACATAATTATTCGGATTCTTATAGGGTGCGGCCGGCACCTCGATCAGTTGCGCGCCCGCCAGACGCAGCATGTCCTTTTTTTCCTGGCTCTGCGTTTCGGGGATCACGATCACCGTGCGGAACCCCATCGAGGCCCCCACCAGCGCCAGCCCGATCCCGGTGTTACCCGCCGTGCCCTCGACGATCGTGCCGCCCGGTTTCAGCAGCCCCTTGGCCACCGCATCGCGGATGATATACAGCGCCGCTCGGTCCTTGACCGACTGGCCGGGGTTCATGAATTCGGCCTTGCCCAGGATCTCGCAGCCGGTCATTTCGCTGGCCTTTTTCAGGCGGATCAGAGGGGTGTTGCCGATGGCCTCGGCCAGATCATGAGCGATACGCATTTCCGTTTCCTTTCCGGTTCCCCCTAGGTCTAGGGCGCAAGCCCCCGGAACTCAAGCACCCGCGCGCAGATGTTCGCGGTGTCGCGCCAGCCATAGCAGCGCCGTGACCAGCGGGATCACGCGGATTTCGCCCCGGTCCAGCATTCCCATCGCCGCGTCAAAGCTCAGGACATGGCTGCGGATGTTTTCCGATTCCGTGTCCAGCCCCCCAACCCCGTCCGCGCCATCGGGCAGATCGGCCAGGCCCAGGTAGATGTGGAAATACTCGTTGCTGCATCCCGGCGTCGGATAGCCGCGCACGATCGGGCGCAGGCCGGTCAGGGTTAGCCCTGCCTCTTCCTCGGCCTCGCGATAGGCGGTCTGTTCGGGGGTTTCGCCCGCATCAATGCGGCCCGCGATCGGCTCCATCTGCCACGGCACCCGGTCGCCGCGCACGTAAGGGCCCATGCGGAACTGCTCCAACAGCATCACCCGGTCGCGATGCGGATCATAAGGCAGCACCAGCGCCGCATCCGTCGCCACGAACGAGGCCAGATTGACCGCCGGCCCCATCTGCCCGTCGAACTGCCGGAACCGCAGGCGGTGCGCCTCGACCGCGAAATAGTCGACGTAAGGCTGGGCGACGGTCTCGCTGTCCACATCGTCCCGCGTCAGCCCGCCGGGGGCGTCCGGCACCGGCTCGGACTGGCCCAGCAGGCGCGAGTAGGCCCGCATTTCGATCATCGGGTACAACCGCGCGACCTCCTCGGCGGATTTACGGCCGAAATGGCTCATCATTTCCTCGGCCGCGCGCATGTTGATCGCCGCCCGGCGGGTTTCCCACGCGTCCAGATCGAACGGGGCGCCGCGCTCGAAGCGGTCCTCGGCGGTCAGCCAGATTTGCGCGGTTTTCGGCCCCTCCGCCGTTTGCACCGTGACCGGCGTCAGCGCATAGCCGAACCCACCCTCGTAATAGTCCAGCCGCGCCACGTCCTCGGCGCTCAGCCCCTCGGCCAGCAACCCCTCGGCAACCTCACCGGGGGCCTTGGTCAGGAAGGGATAGCCCTGCCCCTTGACCCAATAAGCCTGCCAATCCGGCAGCTGCGCCGGGGTCAGGCGGCAGGCATCGCTGCGGCCAAGGACGGTTTCCAGCAGCGGCAGATGCCGCAGCGTGCCGTAAAAGAACAAGGTTGTCATGTCAGTATCCGTTCAGCGCCAATGGCGTCCTGCAATTTCGGCCAGTATCCCGGCCAGTACGGCCCCCACCAGCAGCGGCACCAGAACATCCGGGTTCAGCACCAGCTTGGCGTAGCCGATGCTCAGATCGCCAATGTCCAGCAACGCCTCGACCGGGCCCTTGTAGTGTCGCCGCAGCGACTGGCGCAGCATCTCGTTGCTGGCTTGCAGGAAGATCGCCCAGAACACCAGCAGGAACGCCCCGGTCAGCCCGTTGCCAACCGCCGCCGGCATCCCCCGACCCGAGCGGCTGCCGACCGTGATCCAGCCCACCAGCAGCCCCAGCACCACGTTCACATAGTCGAACCATCCGAAAATCGTGCCCTCGGGCAGGTGCGGCTTGATCGTCTGCGAAACCAGCCAGGCTGTGGCGGCCAGAACAAGGGCGGCAATCAGCCGTGCGGCGGTGGGCATCATCGGTCAGGCGGGCCTTTTCATCGTGATCTGAGTCACGTCGCAGTTTCGCCACTCGAACGAGCCGGCACAAGAGGTCAGGTAGAAATTCCACATGCGGCGGAACCGCTCGTCGAACCCCAGCGCCTGCACCTCGTCCCAGCGGGCGTTGAACGTGTCGTGCCAGCGCCGCAGCGTCTGGCTGTAGCTTTGCCCGAACTCGACCGAGGTCTGGAACTCCAGCCCCGCCTTGTCGATCTGCTCCAGCAGCGCCGAGCGCGACGGCAACATGCCCCCCGGAAAGATGTATTTCTGGATGAAGTCCACGCCCTTACGATATGTTTCAAAACGCTTTTCTTGAAGCGTGATGATTTGCAACGCAGCCGATTTTCCGGGCTTCAGACAGTCGTGCACCTTGTTGAAATAGGTGGGCCAGTATTTCTCGCCCACGGCCTCGAACATCTCGATGCTGGCGATGCCGTCATATTGCGCCGCCTCGTCGCGATAATCCTGCAGCTTCAGCGTCACACGGTCGGAAAGCCCAGCCTTTTCAATGCGCTCCAAGGCATAACTCAACTGCTCCCTGCTGATCGTCAGCCCCGTGACCCGCAGCCCGCGTTCGCGCGCGGCGTATTCCGCGAACCCGCCCCAGCCGCAGCCGATCTCCAGCACGTGGTCGCCCGGCTGCACGCCCATCAGGTCCACCAATTGAGCATATTTCTGGGTCTGCGCTTGCTCCGTGCTTTCCTGCCCTGTCAGGAACAGCGCGCTGGAATAGGTCATCGTGTCGTCCAGCCACAGCCCGTAGAAGTCGTTCCCCAGATCGTAGTGATAGCTGATGTTCTTCTTGGCCTGCGCTTTCGAGTTCCGGTTCATCCAGTGCCGCAGCCGTTCATAGGCGCGCACCAGGAACATTCCGGGGAAACCGTCGTAAAGCTCGTCATTCTCGGCATGCAGGAAGTCCAGGAACGCCTGCAAGTCCGGGCTGCTCCACCAGCCGTCCAGATAGGCGTCACAAAAGCCCAGATCGCCCTCGCGGATCAGCCGGGTAAAGGTTTCGGGGTTGTGCACCACCAGCGCGGCCACCGGGCCGGGGGTCGGTGCCTCGACGCGAAAGGTCCGCCCGTCGGGCATCACGAAATCCAGCCGCCCGCGCTTGATCCCCTTGGCCAGTTGGAACACGGCCGGGAAATATCGGGGCAAGTCTGTCTGGCCTTGCGTCTCAGTCAGGATCATCCGCGCCTCCCGTAGCGGTTGGTCCCTGACAGGCTGACAAGAAATCGGGTTTCGGGCAAGAAAATCGTTAATAACCCGTTAAAATCCCCGGTTTTCATAGGCATGTAGCGCCCGTTTGCGCCCGTCCTCGGCACTGACGATGGGCGCGGGATAGCGATCCTGCGCCGTCAAACCCCAGCTGAGCGGCACCGCGCGGAACCAATCCAGCGCGGTTTGCGGCGGGTTTGTCTGCCCCTCGGCCAGCCAGCGGCGGGTGTACGCGCCCTTGGGGTCGAACTTCTCCAGCTGCGTCACCGGGTTGAACACGCGGAAATACGGCGCTGCATCGGGGCCAGATCCCGCCACCCATTGCCACCCCATCGCATTGGCCGCCGGGTCCCAGTCCGTCAGGCAGTCGGCGAACCACGCCTGCCCGATGCGCCAATCCGTCAGCAGGTGCTTGGTCAGGTACGAGCCGACGATCATCCGCGCCCGGTTGTGCATCCGCCCCGTCACGTACATCTCGCGCATCGCCGCATCGACAAAGCGGATCCCCGTCCGCCCCTGTTTCCACGCGATGACATGCGGGTGTTCGGGGTCGGTTTGCCAGGGAAAAGCGTCCCATTCCTGCCGCCAGTTGCGGGTCAGCATGTGGGGCGTGTGATAGGCCAGGTGATAGGCGAACTCGCGCCAGACCACCTCTTTGAGGAAGGTCTCGGCCCCTGCCGCCCCCTCTTGCATCGCGCGCCAGCCCGCATGCCAGACCTGCGCGGGGCTGATTTCCCCCAGCGCCAGCGGTTCCGACAGGCCCGAGGTCGCCGCCTCGGCCGGGAAATCCCTGCGCGCCTTGTACTGCGCGATGGGGCCGTCCACGAACTCCGCCAACCGTTTCTGCGCCGCGGCCTCGCCCAACAGCAGATGTGGGCGCACGACATCGACCCCCCGGCGCATCCCGGCGCCCAGTCGCCAGTCGCTCAGCGCCTCGGAGCTGGGCCAAACCTGCGGCCCCGGCACATGCATCGGCGCGGCCAGAGGCACCGGCACCGACCGACCCCGCACCGCGTTCCAAAACGGCGTGTAGACGCGGTAAAACCCGCCCGTCTTGGTCTCAACCGTCTGCGGCTCGAACAGCAGCTGGCCGCTGTAGCTTTGCGCTGCAACCCCCTGCTCTTTCAGTGTTTTCTTGACGGCGGCGTCACGCTCCATGTACGCCGGATCATAGCAGCGCGACCACATCACCGCCCGCGCGCCCGTCTCGGCGATCAGCCCCTGCAGCACCGCCAACGCATCGCCCGAGCGCAGGATCAACCGGCTGCCCACGCCCTCCAGCGCGCGCGCCAGCACCTCCAGCCCCAGACCCAGCCGCCAAGCGGGGGCCGTGCCCAGACCGTCGACCAACTCGTCCCGGACAAAGACAGGAATAACAGGCCCGCCACGCGCCACGGCGGCGCACAGCGCCGGGTGATCGGTCAGCCGCAGATCGCGGCGCAGCCACAAAAGGGTCGGAGCGTTCGTCATACCCCCACTACGCCCCGTCCGCCCGGTTGGATCACAAAACCGCGTCCAGCGCCTGGATCAGCTTGGCCACCTCGTCGGGGCGGGTGTAGTGCACGAAGCTCAGCCGCAGCACGCCCTGATCGGGGTCCACGCCCATGCCCTGCAAGGCGCGCACCGCATAGAAGTTGCCGCCCCCCGCCATGATCCCGTGTTTCGCCAGCTTGGCCGCCAGTGGTTCGGCCGCACGGCCGACCTCCAGCGCCACGGTCGGTGCCCGCCGCCGCGCATCCGACGGCCCCAGCAACCGGACCGAGTTCTTCTCCGAGACATAATCCAGCAGCGGCTGCAGCAGCGCGATCTCATGCGCGCGCATCAGGTCATGCACCGCCTGCCCGCCCTTGATGCCGTGATGCGCCGCCAGATCGTCGAAATAATCCGCCATGCCCGCGCTGGCAGCGACCTGAGCATGATCCGGCCCCGCCGGGGTGAACCGCTTGTACAGCACCTCGCCGTTGAAATAATGCGCCTGATTGGGCAGCTGCATCCCCAGACCACGCCGGATCACCATGATGCCCTGATGCGGGCCATAGGTCTTGTAGGCCGAGAACAGGTAGATATCCGCCCCCAGCATCCCCACATCCGGCAGCCCGTGCGGCGCGTAGGACACGCCATCGACGCACACAAACGCCCCCGCCGCATGGGCCATCGCGGTGATCTGCGGCACCGGGTTGATTTCCCCCACCACGTTCGAGCAATGCGGAAAGCACACCAGCCGCACCTTGTCGTCCAGCAGATCGGCCAGCCGGTCCGTGTCCAGATGCCCGGTCTCGGGGTCGATGCGCCATTCGCGCACCTCGATCCCCGTATCGGCCAGCCGCCGCCACGGGCCGGTATTCGCCTCGTGATCCTGGTTGGTGACGATGATTGCCTCGCCCGGCTGCATCCACTGCCGGAACGCCTGCGCCAGCACATAGGTGTTCTGCGTGGTCGAGGGGCCAAAGCTGACCTCGTCCGCCTCGACCCCCAGATAGCCCGCCAGCCGCGCGCGCGCCTCGTCCATCTCCTCGCCCGCCAGCCGGCTGGCCTCGTAGGGCGCATAGGGCTGCACCTTGCGCTGGTGGTAGTAGCGGTTCAGCCGGTCGATCACCGGCGCGCAGGTGTAGGACCCACCCGCGTTTTCAAAGAACGCCTGCTTCTTCAAGGACGGCTCCTGAAACGCCGGAAACTGCGCGCGGACATAGTCCAGATCAAGGCTCATGGTGGCTCCTTTCAGGCGCCGTCACAGGGGGCGTTTCGAATCGTACGAAAACGGCGCGTTTTCCTACAATTCGGGCGGTTAATCAGACGTGACTCAGCCGTCCAGACCGGCGCGGATCTTGGCCGCGATCTCTTTGATGACGGCCTGATCTTCCATCTTTCCGGGGGGACGCAGGCGCACGCCGTCATGGCGCGGCAGGATGTGGTAATGCAGGTGGAACACCTCTTGTCCGCCAACGGCCTCGTTGAATTGCTGGACCGTGACGCCCTCGGCGCCCAGCCCTTTCATCACCGCATGGCCCATCTTGCGCACGGTGCGCAGGCAGGCGGCCAGTTGGGCATCAGAGGCGTCCAGCATGTTGCGGCAGGGCGTCTTGGGGATCACCAGGCAATGGCCATCCGCACGAGGCATAATGTCCATGAAAACAAAGGTTTCGTCGTCTTCGTAAAGCTTTTCACAGGGGATTTCCCCGCGCAGGATCTTGGCGAAGATGTTGTTGGGATCATAGGCCATGCGGCACCTTTCTGACTCGGATTCGGGGCCAAGGCTAGCGCCCCGGCCCCGTCTGTTCCAGTCCGATCAGGCGTTGACGTCGACGACGACGCGGCCCTTGACCTGGCCCTTCAGGATGTCGCGCCCCAGCCCCGGCAGATCCGACAGGGTGGCGGGATGGACCATCGCCTCCAGCTTGTCCATCGGCAGGTCCTTGGCGATGCGTTCCCAGGCCCGCACACGATCCGCATAGGGCCGCATGACCGAGTCGATCCCCAGCAAATTCACGCCCCGCAGAATGAACGGCGTGATCAGCGCGCCCTCGATCGCGGCACCGCCTGCCAGACCGACAGCGGCGACCGAGCAGCCGTATTTCATCTGCTTCAGCACGCGCCCCAGCATCGCCCCCCCGACCGCATCGACGCAGCCAGACCAGGTTTCGGATTCCAGAGGTTTGCGTGTGATTTCAGTAAGTTCCTCGCGCGGAACGATCTGCGTGGCACCCAAGGAGCGCAGGTATCCTTCGGTATCCGGACGGCCCGTGACGGCGGCAACCTCATGCCCCAGATTGGCCAGAATGGCGGTGGCGACCGAGCCCACACCACCCGCAGCACCCGTCACCAGAACCGGCCCGTGACCCGGTTTCAGCCCGTGATCTTCCAGCGCCATGACGCACAGCATCGCGGTAAATCCAGCGGTGCCGACCGCCATCGCCTGACGCGTGCTCAGCCCCTCGGGCAGCGGCACCAGCCAGTCGGCCAGCACCCGCGCCTTTTGCGAGTAACCGCCCCAATGCGCCTCGCCCACGCGCCAGCCGGTCAGCACGACCTTGTCGCCGGGCTTGTAGCGCGGATCGTCCGAGCTTTCGACCGTGCCGGCAAAGTCGATCCCCGGTACGTGCGGGTACTTGCGCACCAGCCCGCCGCCCGGCCCGATGCACAGCCCGTCCTTGTAGTTGACCGTCGAGTATTCGACCGCCACCGTCACCTCGGCCTGCGGCAGGTCTGCCTCGCTGAGTTGTTGCACGGCGGCGTGGGTCTTGCCCTCGTCATCCTTGGTCACGACCAATGCGTTGAACATGTGTTTTCTCCTCTCTCCCGCGCGTGAAAGCGCTGTATTTTCAGCTCGTTACAGCCATGGGCCGTCTTTTGGCATAAAGACCAGATCGGTGTTCCAGCCGGTACCGCCCGCTGCGGTCACCATGGCGTGGATCTGGCCGCGATGGTGGGTCTGGTGGTTAAAGAAATGGGTCACGCATTGCGGCGTCGGCACCGCGACGTTCGTTCCCATCGCGCCCGAGTACCATCGCATCTCGCCCAGCAGTTCGACCGTCTGAACACGCCGCGCCCAGTTCAGAATCCGGGCATCCGTGCGAAAACGATCCGCGCTCCAGGCGGCCAGGGTCGGGTTCAGATCCACGCTGCCCGGAATACCGCCCGAGGGCGGCTCGCCCCCGTCGAACTTGGCCATCCAGATCAAATCGCCCCACAGGATGTGATTGGCCGTTTTCAGGATCGAGCCAAAGAACGCCCCGCGATCCTGCGTCAGCGTCTCGTGATCCAGCGCCTCCAGCGCGGCCTTCATCTGCTTGTTCTGCCAGGCATTGTAACGCGCCATCATCCGGCAGTAGTCGGGTGTCATCATCACGGTGCTCCGTTCGGGCGGCCTTTGACCCGCAGGCTAGCACAGGTTTTGGCCCTGTCATCCCGTGGGAAATCGACTCGGGCCTTGTGTTGTGCCCCGCCCCGCCCGTAAATGTCTGACAAAATCAAACGGCTCTGCCAAGCACAAATGTCAGACAAATGAAAATCGACCCGAACAGCACCGCCGACCTTTCCGCCCAGATCGCCAGCGCGATCCGAGACGCCATTGTCAGCGGCGAGTTGATCGTCGATGCCCGCCTGCCCTCCGAGGCCGAGCTGGCCGACCAGTTCCAGGTGTCACGCCCCACGGTCCGCGAGGCGCTGAAACGGCTGGCCGCGCAATCGCTGATCCGCACCCAGCGCGGGGCCACCGGCGGGGCCTTTGTGAACCGGCTGTCGTTCGAGGAGGCATACGGTCAGCAGATCACCACATCGACCCTGCTATTGTCGATGAACGAGGTCAGTTTCGACGTCGCCTGCGAGGCGCGCTACGCGATGGAGCGCGCCTGTGCGCCGTTGTCCGCAAAGCGCCGGACCGGTGACCAACTGGCCACGATGCGCGCCGAGATCCACCGCCAATCGCAACCCGGCCTGTCGGACGAAGCGTTCTGCGCCTCGGACGTGACCTTTCACCGGGCCTTGGTGGATGGTGCGGGCAACCCGGTGCTGTCCTATCAACTGGCCGGCGCGGTCGAGGCGATGCAGCCCCTGATGAACATGATCACCTTTTCCGAACGCTCGCGCGAACGGATCGTGGCGCTGCACACCGCCATCACTGACGCGCTGGAGGCCCGCAATCCCGCCCAGATCGAGGCCCTGCTGGCCGATCTGGAGGCGTATACCCTGAAAATCGCCCACGAAATCGCTGCCCGCCGCCGCGCGAAGTGATGGACAGGGCCTGACGCGCCGCCTACCCTTCCCGTAGGGAAGGAGAACCGGATGCGCCTCGTCTACATGCTCAGCCTGCTGGCGCTGACCGGTTGTCAGTTGGGCAGTTACGGGCAATCCGCGCACTATCACTACTCGGTCGAGCATCCGATTCCGGTCAGCATTCCGGCCAACGCCCCTTCGGTCATCCAGCAGTATCGCCCACCGCGCAGGGATCGTGGCCGCGAAGGTGGCGGCGAACATCCCGGCATCGACATCTACGAGGCGCGCGGCGTGCCCGTTCTGGCGGCAGCCGATGGCGTGGTTCTGGCCTCGTTCAGGGAACCGTCCTACGGCAACCGCGTGGTGATCCAGCACAAGGCGGGCCCCAACGGCCTGCCCCTGCAAACGGTGTACAAGCACCTTGACACCCGGCTGGTGTCCAAAGGCGATCGCGTGAAGCGCGGCCAGCAGATCGGCGGGCTTGGCAACTCGGGCATCTTGGCGGCGGGCATCCTGCACCTGCATTTCGAGGTGCACGAGACCGATCAGGGCCACACCGCCCCGCGCGATCCGAACCGGTTCTGGGTCAAGGGCGAAGGCCAGATCACCTGCTACAATCCGCGCCGACACGTATCGCGCCGCCCGGTCCGCCTCAGCTATCCGATCCTGTGCAAACCCACGAAGTGAGGGCTTTAATTCCGTCGCGCGCCGCACTATATCTGGGTTGTCCTTCGGGACTATGGGCATAAACGCGCATGTAATAAACGGATCGGACCCGGGGGCGGTACCCGGCGGCTCCACCAAAATCCTTCGTTTGAGGATCATGGGGCCGAAACAGGATCGACGAACGCGTAAAGATGTAGCTTTGTCCCGGTGAGGTACCACCGTTATCGGTCCGAAAAGTACAATTGCAAACGACAATCGTGCTCCGGTCGCAATGGCTGCGTAAGCAGTCGGAGTTACCGAAATCTAAGTCCTTGCGCCTAGCAGCGTAAGGCGGGGTTCGCAGGTACCTGGCAACAGAAACCTGCACTTTCCCCCCATCGTGGAAATCCCGTAGTCGTTCACACTTTGTTCAGCAGATTGACCTAGCTTCGCCCCACAACGTGCAGAGCGAGGTTTGCCATGTCCAATACCGACATCATGCGTGAATGGTTTTCCCGAGTTTGGGAACAAGGCGATGTTTCCGCCATCGATGAATTGTTCGTCCCCGACACCCAGGCCCGCGGGATCGTGCCCGACATGGAAATGGGCGGGGAAGAGTTCAAATTCCTGGTCGCCACCATGCAGGAAATCATCACGCCGCCCAAGGTGCGCATCGACAAACTGGTCGAACAAGACGACTGGATCGCCGGTCTGATGACGATGCAGGCCGAAAGCCTGATCGAGCGGAAACCGGTTCAGGTTTCGGCGATGGTGTTCTGCCGTTTCCGCGACGGGCGCATCGTCGAGGCCTACAACAACTTTGATTTTGTTGGATTTTTCGAACAGATCGGGATGCTGCCGGAAAACACGATCGCGCTGTGCCTGTCGGGCCAGTCAATCGGGTAAGGCGCATTTCCTGACGTCCGGTCGCAAAACGAAATGGGGCGCGGAAAAAATCTCCGGGTCCTCTTTCGTTTTGTTCCGAATCCCCTATGCTCTGGAACCGGACTTTCAAGGAACCCCTGATGTCGAAATCCATCGATTATGGCAGACTGATGCACCGCGCCATGCGTGGCCTGATCCAGCAAGTGCTGGAGGGTGTCGCCCAACACGGTTTGCCGGGTGCGCACCATTTCTTCATCACCTTCGACACCACTCACCCCGAGGCACAACTGGCCGATTGGCTCAAGCAGCGTTATCCGACCGAGATGACCGTGGTGATGCAGCACTGGTACGAAAACCTTGAGGTCACGGATGACGGCTTCTACGTCACGCTGAATTTCGGCGACCAGCCTGAACCGCTGTACATCCCCTATGACGCGATCAAGACCTTCGTCGATCCGTCGGTGGAATTCGGCCTGCGCTTCGAATCGGCCGAGGCGGAGGATGACGAGGATCCCACCCCACCGAACGACGATCCCGCCCCGCACCACGATGCCGAGGTCGTCAGCCTGGACAAGTTCCGCAAGTAATCGCTGATCCATCCGACCCTTCACGCGGCTGAAACACAGCTCTGGCGCGCCCCCTTTCAACACTTGAAGGGAAGGCCAACATGACGACTGATTTTGCTGTAGTTCTGGGCCATATGATGCGCCACCCGACCGAAGGACTGGAACAGGGTCAGGGTCCGATCATCGAAATCGGGCCGGTTCTCGGCCGCGCCCTGCGCGTCATACCCCCCGCGCGTCAGCGTCGCAAAATACGCACGGTATGGGCCAATTTGCCGCCCGCCCGCACACTTGTATTCCATCGTATGCAACATTGAATTTCCTGCTGGTTTCGGTATGTAGGCGGCAATTCCCTTCAGGAGGCTGACCTATGACTCAAACTCGTACCGAAACCGACAGCTTTGGCCCGCTGGAAGTCCCCACCGACAAGTACTGGGGCGCACAGACCCAGCGCTCGATCATGAACTTCCCGATTGGCTGGGAAAAGCAGCCGGTCGCCATCGTTCGCGCCCTGGGCGTGATCAAGAAGGCCTGCGCCATGGCCAACAAGGCCTCGGGCAAGCTGGACGCGACACTGGCCGATGCGATGATCCAGGCCGCCGGCGAAGTGATCGAAGGCAAGTTCGACGACAACTTCCCGCTGGTCGTCTGGCAGACCGGTTCGGGCACCCAGTCGAACATGAACGCGAACGAGGTGATCTCGAACCGCGCCATCGAGATCCTGGGCGGCGTGATCGGCTCGAAAAAGCCGGTGCACCCGAATGATCACGTGAACATGGGTCAGTCCTCGAACGACACCTTCCCGACCGCGATGCATGTGGCCGCCGCGATGACCACGCGCGACGTTCTGCTGCCGGGCCTGCGCAAGCTGCTGGCCGGGCTGGAGCAAAAATCGAACGAATTCAAGGACATCATCAAGATCGGCCGGACCCACACCCAGGACGCCACCCCGCTGACGCTGGGCCAGGAATTCTCGGGCTACGCACACCAGATCCGTCAGGCAATCGCCCGCGTGGAAATGGCCCTGCCCGGCATCTACGAGCTGGCACAAGGCGGCACCGCCGTCGGCACCGGCCTGAACACCGATCTGGGCTGGGGCGAAACCGTCGCTGCCAACATGGCTGAAATCACCGACCTGCCCTTTGTCACCGCCCCCAACAAGTTCGAGGCCCTGGCCGCCCATGACGCGATGGTTTTCATGTCGGGCGCGCTGGCGACCGCAGCGGGTGCGATGTACAAGATCGCCAACGACATCCGTTTCCTGGGCTCGGGCCCGCGTTCGGGTCTGGGCGAACTGATCCTGCCGGAAAACGAGCCGGGCTCGTCGATCATGCCGGGCAAGGTGAACCCGACTCAGGCCGAAGCGATGACCCAGGTCGCCGCTCACGTCATGGGCAACGACGCCGCGATCAAGTTCGCCGGCTCGCAGGGTCACTTTGAACTGAACGTCTACAACCCGATGATGGCCTACAACCTGCTGCAATCCATGCAGCTGCTGGGCGACGTGGCCGACAGCTTCACCGAGCGTATGCTGCTGGGCATCGAGGCCAACAAGCCGCGTATCCAGAAGCTGATGCAGGAATCGCTGATGCTGGTGACCGCGCTGGCCCCGACCATCGGCTACGACAACGCCACCAAGGTCGCCAAGACCGCGCACAAGAACGGCACCACCCTGAAGGAAGAGGCGATCGCCCTCGGCTTTGTGGACGAGGCAACGTTTGATGCCGTCGTGCGCCCCGAAGACATGATCGGCCCGAAAGGCTGATGACTGAACCGGTCAACCTGAACCGGTTTCGAAAAGACAAAGCGCGGGCCGAGAAAAAGGCCCGCGCTGACGAAAACGCGGTCAAATTCGGGCGTACCAAAGCGCAAAAGGATCTGGACCGCGCCCGCGCCGAGAAAGCCGACCGCGATCTGGACGGCAAGAAGCGCGAATGAGCACCCGGCCTGTCAAACGCTCGCTCACCCTCAAGGGGCACCGTACCAGCGTGTCGCTGGAGGATGAATTCTGGCAGGCATTCCGCGAAATCGCCGAGCTTCAGGACAAACCCATCAACGTACTGGCTGCCGAGATCGACGCCACCCGCGATCTGGAAACCGGTCTTGCGACGGCGATCCGCCTGTTCGTGCTGCGCCACTACCGCGCGCGTTAACGCGGTGTGACTGCCAGCCAAATGCCATCCTTACCGCGCACCGTCAGATGTGCGACCGGCATGGCGGGGCGGTCCTGCACCAGTTCGAACCGATAGGCGCGCACCAGCATCGACAGGATCAGCGGCCCCTCGATCATCGCGAACGCCGCACCCGTGCAGACTCGTTGCCCGGCCGAGAACGGGATATAGGCGTTCCGCAGGCAGGTCTTGCCGTTTTCGGTCTTGAAACGGGTCGGATCGAACTCATCCGGCCGATCCCACAGCCGCTCATGCCGATGCAGGTGCCACGGGCTGAGCACGATCTGGCTGCCCTTTGGCACCGTCCGCCCCCGGAACGTCTCGGCCTGCGTCGCCTCGCGCACCATCATGGGGACGGGGGGATAAAGGCGCAGCGTCTCGCGGAACACATTGCGCGACAGGGTCAGTTTCGAGACCGTCGAAAAGTAGATGGTTTCGGGGTCGATTACCTCCTGCGCCTCTGCCGCGACCCGCTCTTGCCACTCGGGATAAAGCGCCAGCAGATACAGCGCCCAGGCCAGCGCCGAGGCGCTGGTTTCATGGCCGGCGAGGAAGAAGATGGCAACCTGATCAACCATCTCATCCGTGTCGAACCGCGCCCCGTTCTGCGGATCGGCCGTGGTCATGATCTTGGTCGCCAGGTCATCCGGGGCCGTCCCTGCCCGGATCGCGGTCATCCGTTCGGCGGTCAGTTGCGTGATCAGCCCCCTGATCTTGCGCGCCGTGGCTTTCGTACGACGATTGTGAAAGCGCGGGAACCATTTCGGCAGGGGCAGCAAGGCGCCCAGATTTACGACCGGCTGCGCGCGCTGATGCTCTCGGAATTCAGCAAACACCTGCGTGGCGACCTGATGTTCGATAGGAATCGAGAATAGCGTGCGAAAGATCACGTCCGCCGCCGCGTGACTGGTTTGCGCTTCGATTTCAATCGGTTGGCCGTCCGCCAAGGGCCGCAACCGCGCGACCGCCGCACACGCGGCGTCCCACATCGCGGGAAACACCTCGCGCAGACGCCCCCCTTCGAAGGCCGGATCAATGATCCGCCGCTGCCGCTTCCACGTCTCGCCGTTGGTGACGAAAACCGAGTTGCCCAGCAATGGTGTTAGCCCCTCGCGGATGCGGTCGGACTTGGGGAAGTCGTCGGGGCGGTCGCGCAGGACCAGGTTCACCAGCTCGGGCTGATTGCACAGATACGATCGGAAAAACGGCGTGCGAAACTCGGCCATCCAGGCCCGGTACAGCCGCGCGGGCTGCGCCGACAGGATATCGCGGCGGAACAGCTGCAAATACCGCCAGAGCGAGACCTTGTCGGCCCGCGCGGGCGGCTTGGGGGGCATCGGGCAACTCATGGTGCAACCGATACGTATTTCGAGACGGCGTAATCAATGCGCGACTTGGACGCGGCGCGGCCGTCATAGCGCGCGCGCAGGGTCAGCGGGCCGGCGGTGATCTGGAAATAATCATAGTCGCGGGGCTGGTCAAAGGCGCAGAGGTACTGAAAATGCAGGCGGAAATAGCGGCGTTTCAGGCGGTTCCACGTCTCGGGGCGCAGCGTCTGGCTGAAGGCGGCAGAAAAGACCAGCGGCCAGCGTTTGGTCGGCCCCGCCACGCCCGAGACCGCAACCGGATCGCACAGCGCAAAGGCACAGCCATCGCCGGGGGCCGTCACGTCCACCCAGGCGATCTGGGAACGCTCGGACAGATAGGCCAGATCGGCGCGCAGCTGCCAGGCGTCGGGCAGGAACGACACCATCGGCACCACCTGGCCCAGCGTCAGCAGGTTCAACTCGGGGCCAATCGTGCGCCCCTCGCGCAGCAGCTGCGCCAGGATTGACACCGCCAGATGCGCGCCCGAGCTGTGACCGACGACCAGAACCTCGTCCGCATCCGTGTCCAGCGCGGCCCGGATCGTTTGGGTAAACTGCGCCAGACGCTCGGCCAGTTCGGGGGCGATGGCCCCGCCGGTCCGGGCGGAATAGGCATAGTCGTGCATCAGGTAATAGGCAAAGAACTTGCTGTCCTGACGGCGGAACCACATCAGGATCGGGGGCACGGCCGCCAGCCCCAACAGCGACAACGCGGGATGCAGCAGCGCCAGAGCCCAGCCGATCAGCCCCGCAACCCCAAGCGCGAGGGCCAGCTGCACCAGCAGAAACACCACTGGGTAGAGCGCCGCGATCACCGGCCCTTTGCGCAGCCGCATCAGCCGCCATAACGCGCCCGAGCCGATGTACATCCACGCCGTACGCACCAACTGCCCGTAGGTCGCCAAGATCCCCTGATCCATGCTGTCGCGCACGATGTCAGACCAGACCAGCACCTCGACATCAGCCTCGACGTCCCGCCCATCCATCCGGGCCGAGACGTGCCAGCCATAGGGCCCTGGCGCGGTTTTGGGTTTCAGCGCAATATCATAGCCCGAGATCTGCGCCTGCGCGGCGCTTTCCTTGCGGTACAATTCTCGATAGCGACGCGGGTGAAACGGGTCATAGCCGGGGATGTAGAACACCCGGCGTTTGCGGACCTGTTGTTGCTCGACTGCGCTCATCTCACCCTCTTGGAGGCACGCTAGCGCAGCTTTCCGACCGAAGTAAGACTTAACCGAGGCTGGCCAGCGCGGGGAAATGCTCCAGCAGCCAGTAGGAGAATGTCGAGAAGCCGCCGGTCAGCATCAGCAAGCCGATGGTCCACAGCAGCAGCCCCATGACGCGCTCGATCTGCTCCATGTGGCGTTTCATCCAGCCCATCAGCCCGCCCAGACGCGGCAGGAACGCGGCGACCAGCAGGAAAGGAATGCCCAGGCCCGCCGCATAGACGGCCAGCAGGATGGTGCCCCGGCTGATCGACGCCTCAGAGGCGGC
The DNA here is from genome assembly GCF_004799325.1 of Thalassobius vesicularis. Classification (GTDB taxonomy): domain Bacteria; phylum Pseudomonadota; class Alphaproteobacteria; order Rhodobacterales; family Rhodobacteraceae; genus Thalassobius; species Thalassobius vesicularis. Next base: position 314,925 of record NZ_SSMD01000005.1, on the reverse strand, counting down.
CAGCGACAGGATCGCGCCCAGCTGCGGGCCAATGCAGGGCGTCCACCCGAACGCAAAGGCCAGCCCCAGGATGTAGGCACCAAACGCGCTGCCACCGCGATCACCGGCATCCAGGCGCGCCTCGCGGTCCAGGAACTTGATCCGGTAGACCCCCACGAAATGCGCGCCGAAAATCATCACGACGACGCCTGCGATGGTGTTGAACCAGTTCTGATAGGCCAGAAACACCGAGCCGATCGCCGACGCGGTAAAGCCGAGGAACAGGAAGACCGTCGACAGGCCCAGAACGAAGAAGAACGCCGGACCCAGCGCTGAGCGCCCCTTGCCGCCAGAGTTCAGATCGCCCAACGAGACCCCGCTCATATAGGCCAGGTACGGCGGCACAATGGGCAACACGCAGGGGCTGAGGAACGAGAGAAACCCCGCCAGCAGCGCCACGAACATCGCAGGCATCAGGCCTGCATCTATGATCTCGATTCCGAACATGGCTCTCTGTTAGGGGAAATTTTCGGCCGCGTCACTGCGACGGAATTCACAATTGCGTTGCGTCAACGAAAAACGCCGCCCCGGTGTGGAGCGGCGTTTTTGGATCAGCGACCGGCGTTCCACCAGCCACGGCGTTTCGGCTTGTCCGGCTCTTCCTCGGCGACCACTTCAGGCTCTACAGCCACGGGTGCCTCGGCGGGCTCGGCCACAACTTCCGCAGCGGGTTCCGACTGGGCGGGTTCTTCAACCTCGGCGACAGGCTCAGGCTGCGGTTCGGCAGGCTGTTCCTCGGCGACGGGTTCGGCCACCTCTGCGACCGGTTCCGCTGCCGGTTCCTCAGAGGCGACGACCTCCTCGGTTGCCGCAGCGGGTTCTTCCGCAGGCGCTTCGGGGACAGGTTCTGCCACCTCTGCCACGGGCTCTGCCGCAGCAGGCTCGACCGCTTCTTCTGCCGGTGCTGCAGCCTCAACGGGGGCTGCCTCTTCGCTCACGGCCTCGTCCGAAGTTTCCGCATCATCGGTGTCGCGCGATTTGGAGCGCGAACGGCGGCGGCGCGACCGCTTCTTGGGGGCCTCTTCGGCGGCGTCTTCACCTTCGGTGGTCTCAGCCTCCGAAGCATCCGCTTCGGCTGCGCCCTCCTCGGCATCGTCCGCACCATCCTCATCCGAGGAGTTGTTCCCGTTCTCGCCATTCTCGCCATCCGACGAGCTGCGCGAACGCGAGCGACGACGACGACGACGGCGTTTCTTGGGCTTGTTTTCTTCCTCGGTCTCGGCATCCGCTTCGACTTCGGCTTCGACGATATCTTCGTCCTCTGCCTCGGCAGCCTCGTCGATCTCGTCCATGATCTTGCTGTCGACCGAGACAACCGGGGTCGTCTGTTCCGGCACCGAGCGGGTGGCCGTCTTGAACTTTTCAAGCGTGAAATCGGGGCTGATCAGCATCGGGTCGCCCTCGATACGGACCGACAATCCATAGCGCGCTTCGATGCCCGCCACGTGTTCACGCTTCTGGTTCATGATGAAGTTGGCGATGCCGACCGGGCATTTCACCAGCACCTCGCGCGAGCGACGGCGGGTGCCCTCTTCCTCGATCTGACGCAGGATCGACAGCGCAAGGTTGTCGTCCGAGCGGATCAGGCCGGTGCCGTGGCAAGCCGGGCACGGCTGGGTGGTGGCTTCGATCATGCCTGGGCGCAGGCGCTGACGGCTCATCTCCAGCAGGCCGAAGCCCGAGATACGGCCGACCTGAATGCGCGCGCGGTCGGTCTTCAGCTTGTCCTTCAGACGCTTTTCGACCGAGGCGTTGTTCTTGCGCTCGTCCATGTCGATGAAGTCGATCACGATCAGACCGGCCAGGTCGCGCAGGCGCAACTGGCGGGCCACTTCCTCGGCGGCCTCAAGGTTGGTCTTCAGCGCGGTTTCCTCGATCGAGCCTTCCTTGGTGGCCCGGCCCGAGTTCACGTCGATCGCAACCAGCGCCTCGGTGACACCGATCACGATGTAACCGCCGGATTTCAGCTGAACCACGGGGTTGAACATGCTGCTCAGGTAGCTTTCGACCTGGTAGCGCGCGAACAGCGGCAGTTGCTCGCCGTAATGCTTCACGTTCTTGGCGTGGGACGGCATGATCATCTTCATGAAGTCCTTGGCGATGCGATAGCCGCGTTCGCCCTCGACCAGCACTTCGTCGATATCGCGGTTATAGAGGTCGCGGATAGAGCGTTTGATCAGGTCGCCTTCTTCATAGATCTTGGCCGGGGCCACGGATTCCAGCGTCAGCTTGCGGATCTGCTCCCACAGGCGGAACAGGTATTCATAGTCGCGCTTGATCTCGGCCTTGGTGCGCTTGGCGCCCGCGGTGCGGATGATCAGGCCCGCGCCACGCGGCACGTCGATCTCGGTGGCGATGTCTTTCAGTTTCTTGCGGTCAGCAGCGTTGGTGATCTTGCGGCTGATGCCGCCGCCACGGGCCGTGTTGGGCATCAGCACGCAGTAGCGGCCGGCCAGCGACAGGTAGGTGGTCAGCGCTGCGCCCTTGTTGCCGCGCTCTTCCTTGACGACCTGGACCAGCAGGATCTGGCGAACCTTGATCACTTCCTGGATCTTGTAGCGACGCGGGCGCGGTTTGCGAACCGGGCGCACGTCCTCGGGATCGTCCTCTTCCGAGACGTTCTCGATCGTGTCGTCTTTTTCGATGATTTCGACCGGGCCGTCGTCATCCTCGTCATCCGAGGCGTCGCTCTCGTCGGACGTTTGCGCTTCGGTCTCCAGCTCCGGCGTATCGGCGGTGGGTTCCTCGACCGGCGTTTCGGCCACACGCTCCATCGGAGAGCTGCCTTCGGCGGCTTCGTCCTCGTCCAGATCGATGGTTTCCATGCCCGCGATCTCGGCGTTCACCTCACGCGTGGCGACAGCGTCAGCCGATTTGGCCGATGCAGCACTGGAACGCGAACGCGAGCGTGACCGACTGGAGCGCTTGCGGGACGAGCCATCGTCGTCCTCTTCGGCCTTCTGCGCTTCGGCATAGGCGCGTTCTTCTTCCAGCAGCGCCTCGCGGTCTGCGACGGGGATCTGGTAGTAATCCGGATGGATTTCCGAGAACGCAAGGAAACCATGGCGATTTCCACCATAGTCCACGAACGCAGCCTGAAGCGAGGGTTCGACCCGCGTTACTTTTGCCAGATAGATGTTGCCAGCAAGCTGACGTTTGTTTTCGGATTCAAAATCGAATTCCTCGACCTTGTTTCCGTCAACCACCACGACCCGAGTTTCCTCGGAGTGGGTGGCGTCGATGAGCATTTTCTTTGCCATTGGGTCCGTCTGCACTGCGGCAAAACCCCTTGACCCGGTGGGCGGGGGCGTTGCGGCAAGTGTCTGTTAGGGGCGAATGCGGACGCGCGGCAGACTTGGCCATCTTGGCCTTCTGCTCCAACACTCTGGTGTCTTGCGCGCCTCATCGCGTTTCTTCTCCGACAGGTTCGCGGCCATGCCACGCCCTGCCCGTTCATTGCCCGGCGGTCCGAAAACGAACGCGGGCGTTTATCATGCCTCTTACGAGGCCAATCGGTCTGCCTGATCGGGCCGGGTTTGATCGGTCATCCGCTCAGGACAGCGAAACTCTCGCGGCGGGCAGAAACCTGCCTGTCGCCGTTCTACCAACATAAGGTGTGCGAGGGATGAATGACAATATGCAAAATTCCCAACCGCCAGCGCGATTGCCTCTGTTGGGGTGTTCTGCTTCGCTTTCCCGTCACCAAGGCTTCATTTGCGCGTCATTCAGACGTCACCGCGCTGTAGCGCGCCTGCCCCACCACTGGGCCATCTCATGACATCCTGATGGAGTTCCCAAGATGAAGACCACCCTTCTGGGCGCACTGGCGCTGACCGCGCTGACCGCCCCCGCCTTTGCAGACCGGATCGAGATGGGCCCCCGCCCCGGCTTTCTGATCGACCGCATGCCCGTCTCTGAGCTGAAGACCAAGCTGGCCGCCTGCGCCGACGCCGAGCCGATCCGCAGCGACTTCTCGATTGGTCACCGTGGCGCCGCGATGATGTTCCCCGAACATACCGAGCAAAGCTATCGCGCCGCAGCCCGCATGGGTGCCGGCATCGTGGAATGCGACGTCACCTTTACCAAGGACAAGCAGCTGGTCTGCCGCCACGCGCAAAACGACCTGCACACCACCACCAACATCTTGGCGACCGAGCTGTCCTCGACCTGCGCCAAGCCGTTCAGCGTCACCGACGGCGTCGCCTCGGCCGAGTGCCGCACATCGGAACTGACCCTGGCCGAATTCCAGAGCCTGACCGGCAAGATGGACGCCGCCGACAAGACCGCCACGACCGTCGAAGGCTACCTGAACGGCACCCCGCGCTGGCGCACCGATCTGTACGCCACCGAGGGCAAAGTCATGACCCACGCCGAGTCGATCGCGCTATTCAAGGAACTGGGTGTGAAATTCACCCCCGAGCTGAAGTCGCCCTCGGTCGAAATGCCCTTCGACGGGTTCACCCAGCAGGACTATGCCCAGAAGATGATCGACGAATACAAGGCCGCAGGCGTGTCGCCTTCGGACGTGTTCGCGCAAAGCTTCAACCTCGAGGACGTGCTGTACTGGATCAAGGCCGAGCCCGAGTTCGGCAAGCAGGCCGTCTACCTGGTCGAGCTGTCCGACAGCTTCAACCCGCAGGACGCCAAGACCTGGAAAGAGGATTTCGCGGCGCTGAAGGCGCAAGGCGTGAACTACCTGGCCCCATCGATGAACATGCTGCTGACCGTCAAGAACGGTCAGATCGTGGCCTCGGACTATGCCAAAGCCGCGAAAGAGGCCGGACTGAACCTGATCACCTGGACGCTGGAACGCTCGGGCCCGCTGGCGGCTGGAGGTGGCTGGTATTTCCAGACCATCAAGGACGCGACCACCGACGACAGCGTCTATTTCACCGCGCTGGACGTGCTGGCGCAGGACGTTGGTGTGAAAGGCGTGTTCTCGGACTGGCCGGCGACCACGACCTACTACGCCTCGTGCATGGCGCAAAAATCGAACTGACCCCTGAAAAACGCGAAGGGCGGCCCTCGTGGCCGCCCCGAATTCTTTCCAAGAATTCGGACAAGAATTTTGAAAAATTCTTGTCCCAGCCCGATCCGTCAGGACAGGTAATCCGCGCGTTGCAGGCCGTACTTGGCCATTTTCTCGTTCAACGTCCGGCGCGGCAGGCACAGTTCGTCCATGACACCCGAGATCGAGCCCTTGTGACGCCGCATCGTGTTGTCGATCAGCATCCGCTCGAACGCCTCGACATATTCCTTCAGCGGTTTGCCTTCGGTCGTCATCACCGGCTGCATGTCATCATGATCGGCCATCAGCAACGAGGTGATCGTCCCGCTGCCCCGGCGCGATTGCAGAACGGCGCGTTCGGCGATGTTGATCAGCTGGCGCACGTTGCCGGGCCAGGGCGCCTGCAGAAGTTGGGCCGCCTCTTGCGCGCTGACTTGCGGGGCGTCGCAGCCATATTCCTCGGCGAATTGCTCGGACAGGCGGGTGAATAATGTCAGGATGTCCTCTCCGCGCTGGCGCAGCGGCGGCAGGGTAATACGCAAGGCGGCGAGGCGATAAAACAGGTCGGGGCGCAGGGCGTCCTCGCAGGTGCGATCCTGCTCCTGCATGTTGCAGATCGCCACGATCCGGGTTTCCGGCGGGGTGCCTTGCTCGTTAATCACGCTCAGCAGGCGGGCTTGCAGCCCGTCCGAGAGCGCCTCGATCCCTTCCAGAACCAGCGTGCCGCCGCGCGCCTCTTCAACGGCGGGCAGTTGCGAATCCTCGGGCAACATCGGGCCGAACAGGCGTTTGGCCAGCGCGTCCTCGTCCCAGGCCGAGCAGGGGATCAGCACGAATTTCTTGCCCGCCCGCGCGCCAACCGCGTGCAGCGCGTGCGCGACCAGCGTCTTGCCGGTGCCGGTTTCGCCGTCGATCAGCACGTGACCATCGGCCTGCCCCAGATCCAGAATATCTTCGCGCAGACGCTCCATCACCGGGGACGTCCCGATGAGTTTCTTCATGATCTGACCACCATCCGACAGCTCTTTGCGCAGTTGGCGGTTGTCCAGCGTCAGGCGGCGGGCGTTGGTGGCCTTCTTGGCCAGCTCGGTCATGCGGTCCGGATTGAACGGTTTTTCCAGAAAATCGTACGCTCCGACGCGCATCGCCTCGACCGCCATCGGCACGTCACCGTGACCGGTGATCATAATCACCGGCAGGGCCGAGTCCGTGCCCATCAGCTTCTTGAGGAACTGCATCCCGTCCATGCCGGGCATCTTGATGTCGCTGATGACGATGCCGGGATAGTCGGCGCCCAGAACCTTCAGCGCGTCTTCGGCGCTGGCGTAGGTTTCCGTGTCATAGCCCGACAGCGCCAGCCATTGGCTGATCGACTGCCGCATATCCTGCTCGTCATCCACAATGGCGATCTTCATCACCTTCGACATGGGCCTTACTCCGCCGCTTCTATTTCAGTGTCATTGGTTAAGATAGGAAGCTGCATCTCGAATACAGCCCCCCCGCCCTCGGCGTTTCGCGCCGTCAGGCGGCCGCCAAGGTCGTGTACGATGCCCGAGGAGATGGCCAAACCCAGCCCGACCCCCTCGCCCGGTTTCTTCGTCGTGTAGAACGGCTCGAACAGCGCATCGAGGTTGTCGATGCCGTGGCCGTTGTCGCGCACGGTCAGGGTCGCGGTTTCGCCCGCAGCCAGAATGATGTCGATCTCGGGGTCTTTCACACCCTGCGTCGCATCCAGCGCGTTGCGCAGCAGGTTGATCATCACCTGCTCGATCCGCACCCGGTCGCCCATCACCTTTACGGGAAGCGACGGGATCGCCCGCGTGATCCGCACATGCCTGTTTTTCAGCTGCGGCTCCATCATCGACAAGGCCGAGGCCAGCGCCTCGTTCATGTTCACCTCGGTCAGGCTGTCGCCACCCTTGCGGGCATAGGATTTCAGCTGACGTGTGATCGCGCCCATCCGGGTGATCAGATCGTCGATCCGCTGGAACGAAGACAGCGCCTCTTCGGGGCGGTTGCGGTTCAGCAGCAGGCGCGCGCCCGCCAGATAGGTTTTCATCGCTGCCAAGGGCTGGTTCAACTCGTGGCTGACGGCCGCCGACATCTCGCCCAAGGCGGCCAGTTTCTGGCTTTGCGCAAGGGTCTGTTCGGCCACGGCAAGGGTTTCCTGCACGCGCTCGCGCTCGGCGATTTCCCGCTGCAGGCGGGCGTTCAACAGGCGCAATTCAGCCGATTCCCGCTGGAACAGCGCCATGCGCAGCGCCGTCTTGCGGCTGAGGAAGTAGAAGGCCAGCGCCAGGAAGATCGCGAAGCCCATGATTTCCAGCGCCAGAAAGCCGTTTACCTTTTCCCGGACCGAGTCGTAGGTGGTGAAGCTGGTGATGCGCCAGCCGCGGAACGGGATGCGCGATTCCATCCGCATGACCGCCTCGCCCTTCACGTAGGCGTCGGCGGGCAGCGCGGCCCAATCGCTGGTGGCCTGGATCGCGCGTTGGATCGCGCCTGATGCCGGATCGGTCTTCAGTGCCTCGGCCTCGGACAGACCACGCCAGCGCGGTTCGGTCGCCAGGATGATCGTGCCGGCACTGTCAGTGACCAGAACGGCATCGGAAATGCCGGCCCAGGCGCGCTCGAATTTCTGTAGGTCGACCTCGACCAGGATGGCTCCCAGCACCTCGCCCTGGTTTTCGACGCGCCGCGAATAGGTAAAGCTGTAGCCGCCGCTTTCGCGCCGCAGCACCGTGAAAACCGTGTCCGACGCCCTTACAGCGTTGAGGAAATACGGGTCATTGCGATGCTGCGAGCCCAGCCGGTTGCGATCCGTCGCGGCCACCGCGCGGCCGTCCTTGTCCAGCAGCATCAGCGAGGCCGCGCCGATTTCATCGACAAAGGAAATCAGCCGCTGCGTGGATTGCGAGAAGTCACCCGAGTTCAGCGCCCCGATCAGCGCCGCGTCCCGCGCCAACAGCTGCGGCACGATGGCGTTCCGGCGCAGCTCGGACAGCAGGTTGCCGCCGTAGAGCGCCAGACGCAGCTCGGCCCGGATGCGGGTGTTCTGGGTGAAGCGGTCAGTCAGAAGGCTGTTGGTGACAAAGACCGTGACCACGGCCAGCGCGAACAGAACGCCCAATGCAACACGCACCCGCCAACTGATCGGGCCGGTGCGTCTTGCAGTATCTCTGGATCGTCGTTTCGTCGCCATGCCCCAGATTACGCCGGGGCCGTGGCAGCCTCAAGTCACGCCGTTGCCAGCTGGTCCAGCAACGCGCGGAACATTGCCACCCCGTCGGTGCCGCCGTGACGTTCGTCCACGCAGCGCTCGGGGTGGGGCATCATGCCCAGCACGCGACGGTTGTCGCTCAGCACACCGGCGATCGAGTCGACCGACCCGTTCGGGTTGTCGGTGTAGCGGAATGCAACGCGGTCTTCGCCGTTCAGGCGGGCCAACAGTTCGGCGTCGGCGTTGTAGTTGCCATCATGGTGCGCGACCGGAACGGTCAGCACCTGGCCCTTTTCGTAGCCCGAGGTAAAAGCGCTGTCGGCGGTGGCCACTTCCAGGCCCACCGGGCGGCAGATGAACTTCAGGTTGGCGTTGCGCATCAGCGCTCCCGGCAGCAGGCCGGTTTCCGTCAGCACCTGAAAGCCGTTGCAAACGCCCAGCACATAGCCGCCACGCTCGGCATGCTTCACCACCGAACGGCAGATCGGCGAGTTGGCCGCGATCGCACCGCAGCGCAGGTAGTCCCCGAACGAGAACCCGCCCGGAATGCCCACGATATCGATATCGCCCGGCAGCTCGGTGTCCTTGTGCCAGATCATGCTGACATCGGCGCCGGCGCGCTCGAAGGCGACGGCCAGGTCGCGGTCACAGTTGGAACCGGGGAATACGACGACGGCAGCTTTCATGGCTGGGGCTCCTTGGCGCTCAGTTCAGCTCGATCGAGTAGCTTTCGATGACGGTGTTCGCCAGCAGCTTCTCGCACATCTCTTTGACGGTGGCTTCGGTGGTGCCGTCAGCCAGGTCCAGCTCGATCACCTTGCCCTGACGGACGCCGTTGACGCCAGCAAAGCCCAGCGAACCCAGAGCGTGGCGCACGGCCTCGCCCTGCGGGTCGAGAACGCCGTTCTTCAGCATGACATGAACACGAGCTTTCATCTGTCTTTCCTTATCTCGCAGCCGGATCAGTTGATCAGGGTCGGTTTGATGGGGGTGGTCGTCTTGGGCAGAACGCCCAGGCGGCGGGCCACTTCGGTATAGGCATCGGTCAGGCTGCCCAGGTCGCGGCGGAACACGTCCTTGTCCAGCTTCTGGCCGGTCTGGATGTCCCACAGGCGGCAGCTGTCGGGGCTGATTTCGTCAGCAACGACCAGGCGCTGGTAGTCGCCTTCGTAGACGCGGCCGATCTCGATCTTGAAGTCGATCAGCTTGATGCCAACGCCATACATGACACCGGCCAGGAAATCGTTGACCCGCAGAGCCAGGCTCAGGATGTCGTCCATGTCCTGCTGGGTGGCCCAGCCAAAGGCGGCGATGTGCTCTTCGGTGACCAGCGGGTCGCCCAGCTTGTCGTCCTTGTAGCAATATTCCACCACGGGGCGCGGCAGCTGGGTGCCTTCTTCGATACCCAGACGAGTCGCCAGCGAGCCAGCGGCAAAGTTGCGCACGATGATTTCCAGCGGGATGATCTCGCAGCTGCGAACCAGCTGTTCGCGCATGTTCAGGCGCCGAAGGAAGTGCGTGGGCACGCCGATATTGATCAGCCCCAGCATGAAATACTCGGACAACAGGTTGTTCAGAACCCCCTTGCCCTCGATCACGTCCTTCTTCTGCGCGTTGAACGCAGTCGCGTCGTCCTTGAAATACTGGACAATGGTTCCCGGCTCCGGACCCTCGTAAAGGGTCTTTGCCTTGCCTTCGTAGATTTTCTTGCGCCGTGCCATGGTCACTCCGTCGCTGGGCCGGGATGAGTCCCGGTTTTGCGCCCTCTTAGTCTAAGGACGCCCCTGTCGCAAGAGAGCCTGACCGGAAAGGCCCGGAACCCCTTGCGCCGAACGTCTCATGCGGGCATATCAGTCTTAACACCAACGTCAGCCGAGGACACTGGAATGACCACCTTTGACGATCGCGAAAACGCATTCGAGAACAAATTTGCCCATGACGAAGAAATGAAGTTCAAGGCCGAAGCACGCTGCAACAAGCTGCTGGGCCTGTGGGCTGCCGAACTGCTGGGCAAGTCGGGTGACGCTGCCGCCGAATACGCCAAATCGGTGATCGTTGCCGATTTCGAAGAAGCCGGCCACGAAGACGTCGTGCGCAAAGTTGCCAAGGATTTGGACGGCAAGGCCGATGCCGACGCCATCCGCGCCAAGCGCGCAGAGCTGCTGCTGGTCGCCAAGGACCAGGTGATGAAAGAAGGCTGAGACCTTCTTTATCAGAGACTTAAGGGAAACGCGGCCTGTTGTGGGCCGCGTTTTTCTTTGGGGGGTGCCTGCACCGCAGCCCCCTGCCCCCGCGAATACCGCGCAATATGGGTTTGCCCTTTGCACGCAAATCTGACAGTTAGCGCCCCGAAACGGCCTGCTTTTCAAGGAACCGACGATGACCGACGCATTGACCAAACTGCTGCAAACCCGCGACTGGCTGATGGCCGATGGCGCGACCGGGACCAACCTGTTCAACATGGGCCTCAGCTCGGGCGACGCGCCCGAGATGTGGAACGAGGAACACCCCGACCGCATCAAGAAGCTGTACAAATTCGCCGTCGATGCGGGCTCGGACATTTTCCTGACCAACTCGTTTGGCGGCAATTCGGCCCGTCTGAAGCTGCACGGCGCGCAAAACCGGGCGCGCGAATTGTCGCGGATCAGTGCTGAACTGGGCCGCGAAGTCGCGGATGCCTCGGGTCGTACCGTGGTTGTGGCCGGCTCCGTCGGCCCGACCGGCGAGATTTTCGCCCCGATGGGCCCGCTGACCCATGCCGCCGCCGTGGAAATCTTCCACGAACAGGCCGAGGGTCTGAAAGAAGGCGGCGCTGACGTGCTGTGGCTGGAAACCATCTCGGCCCCCGAAGAATACAAGGCCGCGGCCGAGGCCTTCGCGCTGGCCGGCATGCCCTGGTGCGGCACGATGAGCTTTGACACCGCCGGGCGCACCATGATGGGCATCACCTCGGCTGCGATGGTGGACATGGTTGAAAAACTGCCGAACCCGCCGATCGGTTTCGGTGCCAACTGCGGCGTCGGCGCGTCGGATCTGCTGCGCACCGTGCTGGGCTTTGCCGCCCACGGCACCGAGCGTCCGATCATCGCCAAGGGCAATGCGGGCATCCCCAAATACCACGACGGCCACATCCATTACGACGGCACGCCCGAGCTGATGGCCGAATACGCCGTGATGGCCCGTGATGCGGGCGCAACCATCATCGGCGGCTGCTGCGGCACCATGCCGGAACACCTGTCCGCGATGCGCGAAGCCTTGGAAACCCGCGAGCGCGGCCCCCGTCCGACGCTGGACGAGATCGCCGCGAAACTGGGCGGTTTCTCCTCGGCATCGGATGGGACTGGCGACGACGACGGCGCGCCCGCACGCCGCACCTCGCGCCGCCGCCGGGGTTAATTTGCACGGCAAAAAACAGAAATGCCAAGTTTTCAATAACTTGGCGTTTCTGGAATGTGATTTAGATCAAATTGATTAACATGTTTTGCACCTAGGGTGTGAGTCGAGTATCTCACCCACTCAAGGAACAAACCATGTCAACCAAACCGGATTTCCCCGAGCGCTGGCGAACCATGCCAGATGAAAAGCGCGCCATTTTCCTGCAAGCCGTTCAAGGCTGCGGCCGACTGACCGAGGAACAGATCAATGCCTTTCCTCAGGTCAAAGCCCTGAAAGGCATCATGAATTGCCTGGTGGATTGCGACGACAAATACGAAGCGGCAGCAAACGCGGGCCCCTCGGACACGCCCAATGTCGAGGCCGGGAAAATGGCGATAAGGATGGCGCTTCGGCAGCATTGCAGCCTGTGCACGGCCTGACCGGCCCGTCAGAACAAGCTTAACTGATCGCCCGCCTTTGGAGGTGGGCGAAACAGATCACAGCGCAACGGCGGCTGCGGCGCATCCAGACCCAGCCGCCGGGCGGCCACGGCAAAACGGTCGGCGATCATCCTGGCATAATGCCCCTCGCCGCGCATCCGGTGGCCCCAGCGCGCCGCGTAATCCGCGCCTCCATGCATCTCGCGCACGCGCGCCATGATCCGCTCGGCCCGGTCGGGGCGATGTTCGTGCAGCCATTCGCGAAACAGCTGCGACACCTCCAGCGGCAGGCGCAGCATGATCCAGCTGGCCGCATCCGCGCCCGCCGCCTTGCCCGCCTTCAGCAGCGCCTCGATCTCGTGGTCGTTCAGCATCGGGATGATGGGAGAGGTCATGATCCGAACCGGCACCCCGGCCTCGGTCAAATGCCGGATCACCTTCAACCGGCGGCGCGGCAGGGGCACGCGCGGCTCCATCGCCCGCGACAGCCCGTCGTCCAGCGTGGTGACCGAGATGCCAACCCGCACAAGCCCCTTCGCGGCCATCGGCGCCAGGATATCCAGATCCCGCTCGATCAGAGTGCCCTTGGTGACGATGGCCACCGGGTGATTGAACGCGCTCAGCACCTCAAGGCAGCCGCGCATGATTCCCCGCGCCTTTTCCAAGGGTTGGTACGGGTCGGTATTCGTTCCGATCGCCAGCGGCGCGACCTTGTAGCCGGGTTTGCGCAACTCGGCGGCCAGCACAGCGGGCGCATCCGGCCGCGCCACCAGCCGGGTTTCGAAATCCAGACCCGGCGACAGTCCCAGATAGGCATGAGTCGGACGGGCGAAACAGTAGATGCACCCATGCTCGCACCCGCGATAGGGGTTCAGCGTCCGGTCAAACGGCAGATCGGGCGAGCGGACATAGTTGATCACGCTGCGCGGCGTTTCCTCGCGCACTTCGGTGCGCAGCTTCGGCAGGTCCTCCTCGATGTCCCAGCCGTCATGCACGCGCACCCGTTCGCAACCCTCGAACCGCCCCGTTCGATTGGTGCTTGCCCCCCGGCCGCGCCGCCGGTCTGCCTGAATTTCATGTGTTTCATGGCTGTCCATCGCCACATCATGAACAAATAGGGAACATTTGCAATCTGCGTCACAATCATCCTGAAGATTTTTCAATCCCCATTCGTGACAATCCCCCCTATAAGTCGGAACCGAAACCAGTCCGGTCGCAATCCGCCTAGTCTACGCGTCGGAAACGGACCAAAGCTGACACGAATATAGGACCACGGCGGCCCCCGCCCCTACAAAGGAATCGCGCCATGTCGGAAGAAGACGACATCATCCTGTCTGAGCTGAACGACGACGAACTGGTCGAACAGATGTTCGACGACCTCTATGACGGCATGAAGGAAGAGATCGAGGAAGGCGTCAACATCCTTCTGGATCGCGGCTGGGCGCCCTACGACGTGCTGACCAAAGCCCTGGTCGGCGGCATGACCATCGTCGGCAACGACTTCCGCGATGGCATCCTGTTCGTCCCCGAAGTGCTGCTGGCCGCACAGGCGATGAAGAGCGGCATGGCCATCCTCAAGCCGCTGCTGGCTGAAACCGGCGCCCCGCGCATGGGCAAGATGGTGATCGGTACCGTCAAGGGCGACATCCACGACATCGGCAAGAACCTGGTCGCCATGATGATGGAAGGCGCCGGCTTCGAAGTGGTCGATCTGGGCATCAACAACGACGTCGACAAATACCTCGGCGCGCTGGAAACCGAACAGCCCGACATCCTGGGCATGTCCGCCCTGCTGACCACCACCATGCCCTACATGAAAACGGTGATCGACACGCTAGCCGCCAAGGGCCTGCGCGACGACTACATCGTGCTGGTCGGCGGCGCCCCCCTGAACGAGGAATTCGGCAAGGCCATCGGCGCCGACGCCTATTGCCGTGATGCGGCCGTCGCGGTGGAAACCGCCAAGTCGTTCATCGCCCGCAAGCACAACCAGATGTCGGCCTGACCGGCCCCCGGCCCGCGCGCACCCCGCGCGGGCCTGTTCCCATGACCCTGCCCAGCGACGCCAGCCTCACCACCGACGGCCTGCCGCCCACCCATAATACCGGGCGGGTGTTGATCATCGCTTGCGGCGCGCTGGCCCGCGAAATCCTGACCCTGATCGAGCTGAACAACTGGTCCCACATGGACCTGACCTGCCTGCCCGCGATCCTGCACAACCACCCCGAAAAGATCGCTACTGCGGTCGAGCAGGCCATCACCAAACACCGCGCCACCCACGCCCAGCTTTTCGTGGCCTACGCCGATTGCGGCACCGGCGGCGCGCTGGAACAGGTCTGCGGCCGCCTCGGCGTACAGATGATCGCCGGCCCGCATTGCTACTCGTTCTTCGAAGGCAACACCGCCTTCGCCCGCCACGACGACGAGATCACGGCCTTCTACCTGACCGACTTCCTGACCCGGCAATTCGACGCCTTCGTGTGGAAACCGCTGGGCCTCGACCGCCATCCGCAACTGCGCGACAGCTATTTCGGCCACTACACCAAACTGGTCTACCAGGCCCAAACCGACGACCCCGCCCTGACCGCCAAGGCCCAGGACGCCGCCGCCCGCCTCGGCCTCGCGTTCGAGCGCCGCTTCACCGGCTACGGCGATCTCGCCACCGCCCTCGCCGATCAGGCCTGACTTCTTCTTTTCTCAAATATCCTGGGGGAATGCGCCGCAGGCGCAGGGGGCAACGCCCCACCCCGCTTCGGCGCAGGCCGAAGCACCCCATGCGCGGCGCAGCCGCACCATTGGATCACGCGGCCGCAGCCACGCTCCGGATGCGCTCGATCATCGCCCGCACCCCGTTCGAGCGTTGCGCCGACAGATGCTCGTGCAGCCCCAGCCGCGCCAGTTCGGCATGGGCGTCGATCTTGCCGACCTCTCCCACCGCCACGCCGTTATAGAGCGACCGAAGTACGGCGATCAGCCCGCGCACGATCAGCGCGTCGCTGTCGCCGTCAAAGCTGAACACGCCGGCATCGATCTTGGGGTGCAGCCAGACCTGGCTGGCGCAGCCGTCCACCTTGGTGGCGGGCACCTTCAGCGCCTCGTCCAGCGCGGTCATCGCCTTGCCCTGCTCGATCACATAACGATAGCGATCCTCCCAGTCCTCCAGGAATTCGAAATCCTCGACGATCGCTTCAAAGCTTTCGGTGGCCATGCGTGTCCCCTTTTTGCCTGTTCCTCAGCTAGCCCCCGCGCGCCCAAAGGTCCAGCCCCGCCTTGCGTCTTTTCAAGCCCGCGCGGATGAGGTAACCCAAACAGGACAGCGACAAAGGCGGATGTTATGCGGATACCCCTCTCGGCCCTTCTGATCTCCACGCTCGTACTGGCGGGCTGCGGCAGTTCCCGTTGGAACCCGGTGAACTGGTTCGGCGGCGGCCGCTCTGAACCTGTCGCGGTTGAGGGGACGAACCCGCTGATCCCGCGCAAATCCGGCAGCATCTTCCGCCGCGGTGAAACGCCCTATACCGGTCAGCTGGTGGACAAGGTCACCGGCCTGAAGGTCGAGCGTGTGCCCGGCGGTGCCGTCGTGCGTGTCACCGGCGTGGCCCGGCTTCAGGGTCAGTACGATGTCAAGCTGATCTCGCCGACCAAGAAAAAGCCCGAAAAAGGCGTGCTGACCTTTGAACTCCGCGCCGAATTGCCGGCAGGCCGTCAGGCCCAGGGCACCGAATGGACGCGCACGCTGACCGTGGCCACTTTCCTGACGGATAACGAGCTGTTCGGCGTCGGCACCATCCGCGTGGTCGGTGCGACCAACGCGATGACCTCGCGCCGCTAAGAAAAAAGGCGCGTCCCCGACGCGCCCTTTTCTTACAATTCCACGATCTTGACGGCCTTGCCCTTGGCAGCCAGGGCGATCTCGCCCTTGCACAGGCGCAGCGCGTCGTCGCCAAAGACCTCGCGCCGCCAGCCTTGCAGCGCAGGCACGTCCCGCAGCCCCGCCGCAATCGCATCCAGGTCCGAGGCCGGTGCGATCAGCTTGGGCGCCACGCCCGACGACTCGGTCTTGGCCTTCAGCAGCACGCGCAGCAGGTCGGCCAGCGCCGGGTTCACCTGCAACTTGTCGTTTTCATCAGCAACCTTGGGGTAGTCGGCGGGCTTGCATTCCACACCGGCCTTGACCGCCGCCAGAATACCATCCGCGATCTCGCCCTTGCGGGCCTCGCGCAGCAGCAGGCGCGAGCGGCCCAGATCGTTCAGCGTCAGCGGCTTGGTCGAGGCCAGCTCGACCAGCGCGTCGTCCTTGTACACCCGGTTGCGCGGGACGTTGCGCGACTGGGCGTAATCCTCGCGGAAGCGTGCCAGTTCGCGCACCACGGCCAGGAATTTGCCGCTGGTGGTGCGGGTTTTGACCCGCTGCCAGGCTTCCTCGGGGCGCACGATATAGGTCTCGGGGTTGGTCAGAACCTGCAGTTCCTCCTGCACCCATTTCTCGCGCTTGTTCTTTTTCAGCTGCGCGGACAGGAATTCGTAGATCTTGCGCAGATGGGTCACATCAGCCAGCGCATAGGTCTTTTGCGCATCCGTCAACGGGCGGCGCGACCAGTCGGTGAAGCGGTGCGATTTGTCCAGCGACGCCTTGGCGATCTTCTTGACCAGCGTTTCATAGCCGACCTGTTCACCAAAGCCGCAGACCATCGCGGCGACTTGCGTGTCGAACAGCGGCTCGGGGAAAACACGCGCGTCGATAAAGAAAATCTCCAGATCCTGACGCGCGGCGTGGAACACCTTCACGACCGAGGTATCGCGGAACAGCTCGTACAGCGGTTCCAGCGACAGCCCATCGGACAGCGGATCGACCAGAACGGCATTTTCATCCGTCTCGCCCGGCATCGCCATCTGGATCAGGCAAAGCTTGGAATAATAGGTCCGCTCGCGCAGAAATTCCGT
Source organism: Thalassobius vesicularis (assembly GCF_004799325.1). Classification (GTDB taxonomy): domain Bacteria; phylum Pseudomonadota; class Alphaproteobacteria; order Rhodobacterales; family Rhodobacteraceae; genus Thalassobius; species Thalassobius vesicularis. The sequence continues at coordinate 297,899 of NZ_SSMD01000005.1, read as the reverse complement.
GTCCAGGGTGACGTAATCGTGGGTGCGGGCTTCGGCGCAGAATGCGGCCAGTTCTTCCGTAGTCGTCAGTGTCTTCATGCGGGCGGTTTTCGATTGTGCCTGTTTGTGGCGAATTGTGCGATTTTGTGCCTATACGCGAAAGGCCCGCCAAAGGAAAGGCGGGCCTTGGGGCGTCTCAGCCCAGATACAGCGGCGAGGTGTCGCCCCTTGCAAAGCGTTCCAGCACGGCGGGGTATAATTTGTGCTCTTGCACCAGAACCCGCGCGGCCAGAGTGTCGGCATCGTCCTCGGGCAGGATCGGTACGCGGGCCTGTCCCAGGATCGGGCCATCGTCCAGCGCGGGCGTGACCAGATGCACGGTGCAGCCGGCCTCGGTATCGCCGGCCTCAAGCGCGCGGGCATGGGTGTGCAGGCCCTTGTACTTGGGCAGCAGCGAAGGGTGGATGTTCAGCATCCGCCCGTCCCATTCGCGCACGAAGCTTTCGGTCAGCACGCGCATGAACCCGGCCAGGCAGACGATATCCGGCTTTGCCGCTTTCAGGTGCTTCAGCAGCTCGGCCTGAAACGCCTCGCGGTCGCCCTTGAAGGGGCGGTGATCCACGGCAAACGTGTCCACGCCCATTTCGGCGGCTTTCTTCAGCCCAGCGGCATTCGCGTCGTTCGAGCCGACCAGCACAGCGCGGGCCGGATGATCCCCCACCATGCTTTCGACCAGTTTCACCATGTTCGAGCCACCGCCCGAAATCAGGATGGCGACCCGTTTGGTCACAGGATCGCCCCGGTATAGCTGACGCCCTCGCCGGCACCCACGGTGCCCAGGCGGCTGACGGATTCGCCAGCGGCGACCAGCAGCTCGGCCAGCGCGTCGGCGCGGTCAGCGTCCACGACCAGGATCATGCCGATGCCGCAGTTAAAGGTCTTCAGCAGTTCGGGTTGCTCCATCCCGCCGGTGGCCGCCAGCCATTTGAAGACGGGAGGCAGCTCCCAGCTGTTCAGGTCGATGCTGGCGCCCATGCCCTCGGGCAGAACGCGCGGCAGGTTCTCGGTCAGGCCGCCGCCGGTGATATGCGCCAGCGCGTGAACGCCGCCTGCGCGCACCGCTTCCAGCGCCTGTTTGACGTACAGACGGGTCGGCGCCAGCAGGGCCGCGCCCAGCGTACCCTCGGCAAAGGGACAATCGGCGTCCCAGCCCAGGCCGGACACTTCGACCAGCTTGCGGACCAGCGAATAGCCGTTGGAATGCACCCCGTTCGAGCCAAGGCCCAGCAGCACGTCGCCCTCTTTCACGCCGGCGGGCAGATCCGCGCCGCGTTCCATCGCGCCGACGGCAAAACCGGCCAGGTCGAAGTCGCCCTTGTGGTACATGCCGGGCATTTCCGCGGTCTCACCACCGATCAGCGCGCAACCGGACTGCGCGCAGCCCTCGGCGATGCCCTCGATGATGCGGGTGGCCTGCTCCAGCTCCAGCTTGCCGGTGGCGAAATAGTCCAGGAAGAACAGCGGTTCGGCGCCTTGGCAGACCAGATCGTTCACGCACATGGCGACCAGATCGATGCCGATCGTGTCGACGTTGCCGGTGTCGATGGCGATGCGCAGCTTGGTGCCCACACCGTCGGTCGCGGCCACCAGGATCGGGTCTTTATAGCCCGCGTCCTTCAGGTCAAACAGCGCGCCAAAACCACCCAGCCCCGACATCACGCCCGAGCGCGTGGTCCGCTTTGCGGCCGGTTTGATCCGGTTGACCAACTCGTTGCCTGCGTCGATATCCACGCCTGCGTCTGCATAGGTGATGCCGTTCTTGCCAGTGCTCATAGCTATTCCCCGATTTCGTTGCGCACCCGTTAAACCAAACCCGCGCCCGAGTCCACGGGGCCACCGATTCAAACACGTACAACACCGCAGGAAGGCCGCCTTTTGCGCCGCACCCGTGGGCCGCGCGGGCAACAAAAAAGCCCTCGAGCATCAGCTCAAGGGCTTTTTATGGCTCCGGCGGTAGGGATCGAACCTACGACCAATTGATTAACAGTCAACTGCTCTACCGCTGAGCTACGCCGGAACATGGGGGGGTGTATAGCTATGTCATTTTCCGGCGTCCAGAGGCTTTTGCCACTTTTTTCCGAAAAAAATTCATCCCCCTCAAACCAGCCGGAAAATCGCGTCCGCGGCCAGTTCATCCATCGCGGTGACGGTGTTTTTTCCAGACAGATCAACGAGATGCGCAAAGACGTTGCGCGTGGCCGCCGGAATCAACGCAGGCGGGGTTTCGGTGTAGATGCGCAGCGCAAGGTCGCGGGCGGTGGCGGGATTGCCCTCCAGCGCGGACAGGATCGCGGCCTCGCGGGCGCGGCGGTGACTCAGCAGCCAATCGACCCGTTCGGCGGTTTCCGTAACCGGCGCGCCGTGGCCCGCATGATAGCGCCGGGCCGGCAGGTCCTGCAGCAACTCGCACGAGCGCATGAAGTCCGTCAGGTCACCATCCGGCGGCGACACCAGAGAGCTGGCCCACCCCATCACCAGATCGCCGGTAAAGATCGCATCGTTCCAGGCAAAGCTCAGGTGGTTGCCGAAATGACCAGGCGTCCAAAGCGCGCGCAGGGCCCAACCGTCGCCCGCGATCACCTCGCCATCGGCGACGGTGATGTCCGGCTCGAACTCGGCATCGGTGCCTTCGCCGCCGCCCGCCAGCCCGCCCTGGGCCAGTTGCACCATCACATCGGACCGGCCCGCCAGGTAATCGCCATAGGCGTAGACCGGCGCGCCCACCCGCGCGGACAAGGCCCGCGCCAGCGGCGAGTGATCCAGATGCGCGTGCGTCACGATGATGTGCGAAATCTGCTGACCCGGATGCAGCGCGTCCAGAATCGCCTGCAAATGGCGCGGATCGTCGGGGCCGGGGTCGATCACCGCGATATCCCGCTCGCCCAGCAGGTAGGTGTTCGTGCCGCGATAGGTCATGGGCGAGGGATTGGGCGCCAGCACCCGGCGCAGCCCCTCTTCCAGCTGTTCGGCCACGCCCACGGGCGGATTGAAATCGTCCGGTGGCAACATCCTCTATTCCTCTCGCTGCGGCTGCCCGCTAGGTTTAGCCCATGTTCTTTCGCTGGCTCAAACGCTATTTGCCCCGCGGCCTCTATAGTCGTGCGGCGCTGATCCTGATCCTGCCTGTGGTCACGCTGCAGCTGGTGGTCTCTGTCGTCTTCATCCAACGCCATTTCGAGGGCGTCACCCGCCAGATGACCCAGACCGCCACGCGCGAGGTTCGCCTGCTGCTGGATGCCATCCCCGCCGATCTGCCCGCCACCGAGATCCCCCAGACGATTGCGCATCTGGCCGTGCCGCTGCAAATCCCCGTCTACCTGCCGGGCCAGACGCCCCCTGCCCCGCCGGGTCAGCGCCGCTGGTACGATGTCTCGGGGCTGATCGTGGAATATTACTTTGGCCAGATGCTGCCCGAGCTGCGCGCGATCTCGCTGCCCGATGACGACACGGTGCTGCTGTTCGTGGACATCCCGCAGGGCATCACCGTGCTGGAGCTGGACCGCGTTCGCGTCTCGGCCGCCAATCCGCATCAGCTGCTGGTGAACATGGCATTCTTCGGCGGGCTGATGACGCTGATCGCTTACATCTACCTGCGCAACCAGCTGCGTCCGATCACACGTCTGGCCGCCGCCGCCGAGGCGTTCGGCAAGGGCCGCAACGTCCCCTATCGCCCCACCGGCGCGATCGAGGTGCGGGCGGCCGGCAACGCCTTTCTGGACATGCGCGCCCGGATCGAGCGGCACATCGAGCAGCGCACCCTGCTGCTGTCCGGCGTCAGCCATGACCTGCGCACGCCCCTGACGCGGCTGCGTCTGGGCCTGGCCATTCTGGACGACCCCGAGGCCGACGCCCTGATGAAGGACGCCGACGAAATGCAGCACATTCTGGATGAATTCCTGTCCTTCGCCCGCGGCTCCTCGGAAGGTGAGCCCGAGCCGACCGATCCCATCGCGCTGGTCCGCAACTTGGTCGACGCCCTCAGCCTGTCGGGCCAGCCCGTCACGCTGATCACCGCCGAGGGCGAAGGCCTGGTCGCCCTGCGCCCCGTCGCGATGCGGCGCGCGGTGTCGAACCTGATCGAAAACGGCCTGCGCTACGGCAACACCGTACAGGTCTCGGTCGTGGTGACAGACAAATCCCTGCGCATCCGGGTCGAGGATGACGGCCCCGGCATCGCCCCGCAGGACCGCGATCAGGCGCTCAAGCCGTTCACCCGTCTGGACAGCGCGCGCAACCAGAACAAAGGCAGCGGCGTTGGCCTTGGCCTTGCGATCGTCGCGGACATCGCGCGATCGCATGGTGGTGTCCTGCGTCTGGGAGAAAGCGGAACTCTGGGCGGTCTGCAGGCCGACATCGTTATGGCCCGCTAGCCCTAAAAGTAAACAATCAGCGCAACAACGCCTGCCCAAAATACGGTCGCCAGAATCACCGCCATCCCAAGGCTGAATCCCTCGGGCTTCGCTGACTTGTGCGACCGTCTCTCTCTCTTGACGCCGGACAGGTTCTTAAATTGCCCCATCCGTTTCCCGTGCGTGCAAAGTTTTAATAAACGTAAAGCGAGCGTACAGCATAACCAGTGATATCCAAAATGGAATTTAACCCTGAGTTATTCGCGATCCCCCATAGCGAGAAAATCCGTGCTGTGACGGTGGCCTAAGCGACCACAAAAGCCACCACGCCTACCCAGAAAAACCCGGCCAGAATAAACGCCAGTCCCAGACCGGCCCCGCTCCGCTTGCGCAGGTCCTGATGTTCGTGATGCTGAGGATCGGTGTAATCAGTCATGTTCCCGCGGCTCATTTTCCCAGTTCGCTGGCCCCCAACGTGCCAATCTCGGGAAAGTTCCCGTCAAAGATGATTTTTTTGATTCCTGAGCGCATCGGCGTCCCGCCGATAAAAAGGCCCATCGCCAGCACCAGCGGTCCGGGTCGCTGTCCCGTCGCTCCCAAGAACGCCTACCACATCCTTTTGATAGCGCCAGCGTTCCTTTCGACACATTCCAATATCGTAATAGTTACCGCCAGTCACTTATGCCCAAAACGCACCTGCGACAGACATGTTACCTTTGGTTAACAAAAGCTTAGGTGACCAAAATGGGAATGATCCGCAAATTCAACTCCGGTTCTCTGTGGCAAGAGCAGCGCGTGTTCGGTTCTGCGCACCTTTCGAACCCGGCAGAGCCCGCTGACACGGCGCTGCCAACCCGGTCTTTTGCCGAAGGTTTCGGCTACGTCTCGACGAATGCGTCGATCGTGGGCACGACCCCCACGGATTCGTTGCTGCGGTCGTGGCTGGGGCGCGCCGGTTTTTCGGTGACCGCTCAGCCCACGCTGGACGAGATGATCGACGAATTGGCCGCCGACCCGGACAACACCGGCATCGTCTTTGTTGAGATCGAGTCGCTGGGTGGGATCACCCAAACCATCGAAGCCCTGCTGGAAATTCGCAAGATCGCGCCGGCTGTCACGATTGTGCTGCTCAGCGAAAAAGCCACCGTCAGCGAATTCGGCACCGAACGACTGGCGATCTGCGACGCGACCGTGAAGTCGCCCATCGGCTGGAAATCCCTGGTGGAAGCACTGGAACAGGCAAAAACCAACAATAAAATCTGGCAAGCTCGGCGCCTCTCCTGACCGACTTGCCGCGCAACTGAAAAGGCGACCCATCGATCAGGATGTGTCGCCTTTTTCTTTTGGGCAAGCCGTGCCTGCCCCCGTCAGGAAAGCCCCAACTCGCGCGCGATCAGCGCAGCATGGGTCCGGTTGCGGGCGTCCAGCTTTTTACAAATCGCGCGCAGATGCATTTTCACCGTCACCTCGCTGATTTCTTCTTCGCGGGCGATTTCCTTGTTGGTGTTGCCATTGCACAGGGAACGCAGAACAGATCTTTCGCGGGGCGTCAGATCGCTGCCCTGGCCTTGCTGCTCGTCATCCGAGGCCTGCGCAGCGATCAGGGTAGACGGCAGAAATACCTCGCCAGAGGCAATCAGCTGGATCGCGTTGACCAGCGCCCCGGCCCCCAGCGTCTTGGGGATGAACCCACGCGCGCCCAAAGTCACCGCTTCGTTCACCACGTCCGGGTTGGCGGTTCCGGAAAACAGTACGGTCGCACCGTCCGAGTTCGCATCGACGACCTTGGTCAGCCCATTCAGGCCGTTCATGCCCGGCATGGCCAGGTCCAGCAAGACCACGTCGAAAGAGCCTACCGTCTCGATCCGCTCCAGCGCCTCATCAACGCTGCCACATTCCGTGACTTCGATTTCGTCGTTTTTCTCCAAATGAGTCGAAATGATCTCGCGTACAAGCTTGTGATCATCGGCTACAAGAATCTTCATTTTGGTATTCCAAAAAAGTACGTTTCGGCTGTTTCCAGCCATTGAAACCCTAAGCACCGGGTTGTCGCGCGTGCAGGGCGGCTCTTTGATTGCGGGTTACATTGCAAACTCTTTTCTCAACTCATTCAGCTGATTACCGGCCATTATCCCCAGTAATTCGATGGCCTCGCACTGATGACAGCGCAGGCAGGTTTCGACCTCGGACAGCGTTTCAGCCAGCTCTTGCAGCCCCATCATCGCGCAGGCCCCGGCGGATTTGTGGATCAGCGCCAGTTGCTCACCATTGGTCAGCTCATCATCGCTCAGCGCCTTTAGAGCCTCCGCGGCCTCCTGCAAGACCTCCGCCAAAAGGCCGTTCGCTGTCTCCTGACCCATTACCTGAGTGATTTGATCAAAGGTGGGATCTTGCACCAGCACGGTCATAGCCGACAGATCAGACACAGCAGCCGCCGAAACAGCCGCCGGCACAGCCGACAACGCATGAGATGTGTAGAGGAACCGGTGCCGGAACGAACGCAGGTTTAGATCGATCTTTTCTACACCGATGGGCTTGATCAGGATCTTATCAAAGATTGTGCCCAATTTTTCGTTTGCTGCGGCACTGGTTGCCGTGACCCCAAAGATGACCGAGTTTGCAGACGGCCCCCGCCCTTCGCGGATGATCTGCGCGGCCGTGACCCCATCCATGACCGGCATCGAGAAATCCATCAGGATCGCGTCGAAATGCCGAAGCTTGGCCTTATCCACCGCAATTTGCCCATTTTCGGCGCACTCGGCAGTGTGGCCCAGACGTTCCAGCATCCTGCACATCAACGCGCTGTTCACCGGGTGATCTTCGACCACCAGAACGTTCAGTCTGCCGGTCCCGGTCCAATCCGGTTGTCCTGCGGTTTGCCCCACCTGCAAGACGGGGTTGATCGCTTTCGCGAACGGGATGGTAAAGTAGAACCTGCTTCCCTCGCCCAGCTGGCTTTCCAGCTCCAGCTGCCCACCTTGTTGCTGGACGGCCCGTTGCGCGATGGCCAGACCCAGCCCCGTGCCGTGTTTGCCGATCTGTCTGGAGCCAATGGGGACAGCGCTTTCAAACGCCTCAAATATCTTTTCCTGCATCTCAGGGGCGATTCCGACCCCGGTGTCCTCGACACTGACGGTCATACAACCGCCGCCGATTGCGTTGTCATTCGTGCACAGACGAATGGTGATTTGGCCGTGTGTCGTGAATTTGACCGCGTTCCCGGCCAGATTGTAGATCGCCCGAGAAAACGAGACCGGCCAGCCGCGAACGACCTGGTTCTGCACCTCGGGCGCAATTTCCAGCGTCAGCGCGTTTTCGTTCTGCTCGGCCAGGGCGCGCAACTCGTCTGCGATGTCCGCGACGATGCGCGCCGGGCTGAAATCTTCGCGCGGGGGGGCTGCCTCGCCCAATTGGGTCAGGTCCAATACGTCGTTGATCTGATCCAGGGCACGTTTACTGCAATCGTTCGCCGTCTTCAGCAGCGACTTTGTGTCGGCATCGATCTTGCTGGTGTCGACTAGACTGAGCGAAGCCATCAGACCATGCAGCGGCGTCCGCATCTCGTGGCTCATGGTTGCCAGGAACATGCTTTTCGCATGCGCGGCCTGCTCGGCCTGTCTGGCCGCGTCGCGCAGCTTTTCCTCAAAGGCCAATTGCTCGGTGATGTCACGCATGAACGAGACAACGACCCCATTCCCCGAGACATCCCGGTCCGTCATCATGGTGACTTCGATCGTGATCTCGGTGCCGTCCGCCCGCCGGGCCGGCATGATCCTAGGCCCAAGGACATACCTGTTTTCCGGCGCAACCGCGCGGATCTTCTCCATCTCGGTTTCGTGGGCGTCCAGCAACTCAGGCGGCAGAATAAGCTCTGGGACGGTCTGCCCCATGACCTTTTCCACATCTTGTCCGAAAATCTTTCCGAACATGGCGTTGCAGTACAGGATCTTGCAATCCAGATCGGTCACGATCACCGCATTAAGCGCGCAATCGAACGCTGCCGACAGGCTGGACGCAATCTGCGCAATCTGTCCGTTGCGCCGCTCCAATTCCCGCCAAAGCTGGTAAATCAGGAAAGTCCCGAACGCCATGAGCATCAGCAGGAAGATCGATTCAAGATAGAACCTGAAGAAAAGCCCTTCTTCTTCTTTTCGCTTTTTATCGGATTCGACCGCAAACAAGCCCAAGCATTCCAACGCAAATGATCGGATTTCAGGAAGCATTTGATCCACGGACGCGCGCAAATCGCGCAAGCCACCCTCGTCAAAGGCTGCACCCGAGTCAATTTCGGCCGCAAGCGCCTCTCGCCACGATATCAGGCGGTCCATATGGTCTTGCAGTTTATCCGAGGCAGGGTACCTTTTCAGCGAAACTCGTATTACCTCGATGCGGCTATACAAAATATCGAATTTTCGCGTGATAATTTTCCGAAAATCTTTTCCGCTATCGACATGCAGAATGTAGTCGTCAATTTCATGAAGAACCTGATGCGCGTCCACCTCCACACGCGCCACGCGCCAGGCTTCGTTTTCAGTATCATAAGATCTGATCAATTCCAGCTTGGTGCGAAAGTCGACAGCAGCGACAAAAAGCAAGGCGCTGACGCCTATCATCAGAACCAACAACAGGAAAATCGAGCCCCGGTTGGAGCGTTCACGCAATTTTGCGACCAGAACCTCGAAAGAGTATGAAGGAAATGCGTAAGACCAGCTCATTGGGAATTCTTCGACTCGGACTTTTTTCGTTATTGCCCGACCCAAAGCCGAAACATGTTTCAAATCAGTGGCGGATTTGCATCCGCAATTACCTAGGACAGATCGAACAGCACCTTGCCACCTTCCGGGGTCAAAACCACGACCTGAGGATAGGATAGATACCGCAACGAAACATGCACGTGGTCAAAGGATACCTAATCGTATCGTTCGAGTTGCGACCTACCCGAGCGGGTAGGAAACTACCCGAAATGGTTAGGACTCCGACGAACCGACGGCACGGAAAGTGCTGCGAGCGTCCATCATAAGTTCATTGACTGTGTTAATCATTACTAGCAGCGCAACTGCTTTGAAGCGACCGGTAAGAACATACAGGCGACCCAGACAACATATTGGTATCACGCCACGCCAATAATACCAAATACACCGACCACTATCTTTCGATAGCTTCTTCTATCCAATGATTTTCCCCGAATACTTACGACAACTTGCGCGAGTGGTCGGGTGAATTATCCTTGGATCAACAATTGACGATGTAGGCCACCAGCAGTTTCCGCCACGCAGGACATAACCGATGTTTGCTTCAGACCACGCGAAATTCGCCTCGCTCGATCACGGTAGCGTCGGCATTACCGGCAAGATCGGCGCCTGGTTCCGCAACGCCGCGGCAAGCCTTGTGTCCTCTCTCATTGATGACGTCGAAAGCGATGAGATCATCCGCGACGCGCTGGTTCATAACCGCGTGATGTATGTTGGCGACAACAGCAAGGAATATCAGAAAATCCGGTCCTGGATGAAGGAAAAGCTGGCCGTCGATTTCATCGAAGAGCCCTTTTCCGAATTCGTCGGCGAAGTACTGGCGGATTACGGCGACGATTGCGATGTCTTCGTGATTGACCATGACCTGTTTGAAGGCGATGCAACGGCCTTTGCGGAAGTCTGGGGAAAAATGCGGTCCATGTTCCCCAATAAGCCGGTCATTGTTCTGCAGGGACAGCAATATCCCAATTGTCCTGCGCAGATATACGGAATTCAGGGCGCCTCGGTCCTGCAAAAACCCCTCACGACAACTGATATGTGGTTTGGGCTACGGCAATCTATTCAGCTAGGTAAACTCCGCGCTGACGATTGAATGTGAAAACTAAAACACCCCCAGTGTTATCACTCCGGAGCCTCGAAAGGCGGGCATTTATTTCTGATGCCCGCCTTTCAAAATTTTCGACGCCCAGATGAAGCCACGAATACAAGGACTATTGGAGTTTCCAATGAACGATAACATCAACTCAAATAAATCGAGCTTCATTGACGTCAGCCGTTTTGCAAACGCGCTTTCTGATCTGGCGCCGGGTTGGTGGATCGCACCCTTCCTGTTGATCGGCGGATTGATCTGGGCCTTTGTATTCGCGCGGGTCTGGATGAGCCTTGGCTAAGCCGCGCTTAAACGGCCAAAGCCCCCTCAGACCAGCCCGGACAAGCGCAGCGCAATACCAAGCGCCGCAGCACCGCCCAGCACCGTGACCATGCCCAGCTTCAGCCGGAACACCGCCAGCAGGGCCAGCACCGACAGCCCCGCCGCCGCCCAGTTGACCGAGGCCAGAACCGGCAGCTCGATCCGCACCGGCCCCAGGCCCATCTGTGCCACCTGACCAAAGACCACGTGCACCGCGAACCAGATCGCCAGGTTCAGGATCACCCCCACCACCGCCGCCGTCACCGCCGTCAGCGCGGCCGAGACGCGGGTGTTGCGGCGCAGCCGCTCCATCCACGGCGCGCCCAGGAAAATCCAGGCGAAACAGGGCGCAAAGGTCACCCAGGTGGCCAGCAGCCCGCCCGCCGTGCCTGCCAGCAGCGGCATCGCCCAGCCCGCCTCGCGCCAGGCGCCCATGAAGCCGACGAATTGCAGCACCATGATCAGCGGTCCCGGCGTGGTCTCGGCCATGCCCAGCCCGTCCAGCATCTCGCCGGGGGCCAGCCAGCCGTGGGTGGCGACGGCCTCTTGTGCGACCCAGGCCAGCACCGCGTAGGCCCCGCCGAATGTCAGCACGGCGAGTTTCGAGAAGAAGACCGCGATCTCGGTGAAAACGCTGTCCGGCACCAGCACCAGCAGCGCGACCACCGGCAGCGCCCACGCCGCCAGCGCCCAGGCCCCTGCCCTGAGCGCGCCCCGCGCCTCGGTGCCGGATTCGGCCCCCAGCACCGTCTCGGCGTCATCGACATGGGTCTTGCCGACCGCGCCATGCCCGCCGCCGCCCCTGAACGCCGCGACCCCGGCGGCCGAGCCCATCCAGCCCAGCAGCGCCGCGCCCAGCACGATCACCGGAAACGGCACCCCCAGCGCCCAGATCGCCACGAACGAGGCCGCCGCAATCCCCATCATCGCCCCGTTCTTCAGCGCGCGTTTGCCCACCCGGATCACCGCCTGCACGACGATGGCCAGCACCGCGGCCTTCAGCCCAAAGAACAGCCCGTCGACAAAGGCGACATCGCCCCACAGCGCGTACACCCAGCTGAGCGCCATGATCGCCACTACCCCCGGTGCGATGAACAGCAGCCCCGCCACCAACGCCCCGCGTACGCCATGCATCAGCCAGCCGATATAGGTCGCCAACTGCTGCGCCTCGGGCCCCGGCAGCACCATGCAAAAGTTCAGCGCGTGCAGGAACCGGTCATCGCCCAGCCAGCGTTTCTCCTCGACCAGAATGCGGTGCATGACCGCGATCTGACCCGCCGGCCCGCCAAAGGAAAGTGCCGCAACCCGCGCCCAGACCCGAGCGGCTTCGGTCAATGTTGGATAGCTCATGCGCAGATGCCTTTCGAAAGCAGGTTTGCCCCCGAAATATCTGCTGGCTGTAAAGGAAATCCAGCACTTTCCGTGCAATACGGTTTTAATGGAAAGCGGATGGTAGGCCCGGCAGGATTTGAACCCGCAACCAAAGCGTTATGAGCGCTCTGCTCTAACCGTTGAGCTACAGGCCCGCCTGTGCGTTGAATAGGGCGCGCCGCCGCAAGCGTCAAGCATTCAGCCCACCCCGGAAATCCCCCCGCACAGCGGCTGAAAAAGACGCTGCGTCACCGAAAAATGACGCACCGTCCCCGGGGAATTCCGCAGCGCGGCATCTGGACAGAAGGTTTGCCCGCACGGCAGTACACCGTTGGATACAGCATTGCGCGGGATCCCCTCCCCGCGCTTCCAGAGGAGGAACCCCATGCTTGGTCAAATGATGCGCCACGAGCTGACGATCAGCTCTTTGATTTCCCACGCTGCCCGCTACCACGCCGATGCGATGGTCGTCTCGGTGGAAACCGACGGCTCGGTCGCCCGCACCACCTGGGGCGAGACCGAACTGCGCGCGCGCAAGCTGGCCTCGGCCCTGGAAAACCGCGGCATCGAGATGGGCGACCGCGTCGCCACCATCGCCTGGAACAACCAGCGTCACCTGGAAATCTACTTTGGCGTGGCCGGTGCTGGCATGATCTGCCACACGATCAACCCCCGCCTGTTCCCCGAACAGCTGGTCTACATCATCAACCACGCCGAGGACCGCGTCCTGTTCCTGGACCGCACCTTCCTGCCCGTCGCGGCCAAGCTGGGCGCGCACCTGAAGACCGTCAAACACATCGTCCTGATGGGCCCGCGCGACGAAGAAGCCGCCGCCATGGTGCCCGGCCTGATGTTCTATGACGAGCTGATCGAGGAAGGCGACGCCGCCTATCAATGGCCGCATGTGGACGAAAACAGCCCCTCGTCGCTGTGCTACACCTCGGGCACGACCGGCAACCCCAAGGGCGTGCTGTACACCCACCGCTCGACCGTGCTGCACAGCCTGGGCGGCAACCAGCCCGACGCGCTGAACATCTCGGCACGCGACTGCGTGATGCCGGTGGTGCCGATGTTCCACGTCAACGCCTGGGGCGTGCCCTACATGGCGCCCGCCGCGGGCTGCAAACTGGTGCTGCCCGGCCCGAACCTGGACGGCGAAAGCCTGGCCAAGCTGATCGACGCCGAGGGCGTGACACTGGCGCTTGGCGTGCCGACGATCTGGATGGGCCTGCTGCAGGCGCTGGAAAAGCTGGGCTCGAAGGCCGACAGCCTGAAGCGCACGGTGATCGGCGGCTCGGCCTGCCCGCCCTCGATGATCCGCGCCTTCCGCGAAAAATACGGCGTCGAGGTGATGCACGCCTGGGGCATGACCGAAACCAGCCCGCTGGGCACGCTGAACAACCTGCTGAACAAGCATGACGCCCTGAGCGAGGACGACCAGTACAAGATCCGCGAAGGCCAGGGCCGCCCGCCCTTTGGCGTGGAGTTGCGCATCATCGATTCCGAAGGCCACGTGCTGCCGCAGGACGGCGTGACCCAGGGCGAGCTGCAAATCCGCGGCCACTGGATTGTCGACACCTACTTCAAGGTGGAAAAAACCGCGCTGACGATGGACGGCTGGTTCGACACCGGCGACGTGGCGACGATTGATCCCAATGGCTTCATGATCATTCGCGACCGCTCGAAGGACATCATCAAGTCGGGTGGTGAGTGGATTTCCACCGTCGAACTGGAAAACATCGCCATCGGCCACCCCGAAGTTGCCAACGCCGCCGCCATCGCGGCCCGGCACGAGAAATGGGACGAGCGCCCCGTGCTGGTCGTACTGCCCGCCGCCGGCGCCACCCCGACCGAAGAACAGATCCTGGCCTTCTACGAGGGCAAGATCGCCAAATGGCAGGTGCCGGACAAGGTGATCTTCGTCGACGCGCTGCCGATCGGCGGCACCGGCAAGGTGCTGAAGAACAAGCTGCGCGAGCAGTTCGGCGAGGTGCTGATCGAGGCCGCCCAGTAAGGTACCCAGTAAGACGACCAGTAAAAAGACGGTGCCGGCGCGTGTCTGCGTGCCGGTGCCCTGCCCGGCGGCGCGCGTGTGTGGCGTGCGGGAGCCTCCGGCGGGAGTATTTTGCTCAGAAAGAAGCCCGATTTCTGCGCGGAATGGGGCCGGTGAGCACAAGTTCGCAACCTGCTGCATTTCCGGGCAAATTCCCCCTTTACAGGGTATCGCGGCGGGCCTAAACGCCCAGCACCGTGATTTCGGGGCGCGCGCGCCCTTCTGCGCAGAGGATTTTTCAGATGATCACCCGTATCGGCATCGGCCCCCGCATGAGCCAGGCCGTCGTTCATAACGGCACCGTTTACCTGGCCGGTCAGGTCGGCGAAGGCGCCACCGTGGCCGCGCAGACCCGCGACTGCCTGCGTCAGGTCGATGAGTTGCTGGCCCAGGCCGGGTCCTCGAAAGAGGCGATCCTGGCGACCACCATCTGCCTGGCCGACATCGCTGATTTCGCCGAGATGAACAGCGTCTGGGACGAGTGGGTGCCGCAGGGCAACACCCCCGCCCGCGCCACCGTCGAAGCCAAGCTGGCCGCGCCGAAATACCGTGTCGAAATCATCGTGACCGCCGCCGTCACCGCCTGATTTCCGACCGTTTTCCGACACTCCGGGACCCTCGGCATGCCGTAATGATTGGCTATGCTGATCCCGTAACCCGTTCTGCTGCCGGGGCTTTTCCGGCAGCCGTTGTGTTGCCTCGCTAAAGGATCATCAAGATGGAACATGCACAGCAAACCCAAGCTCCGACCCAGCAACAGCAGGGTCAGGCGCCCGCCCAGGGCCAGCAGCAGGCCGCGCCGGTTTTCACCGACTACGCCAGCATCTGAAAGATGACTGACCCCGGCGGGCCTGTTACTGTCGGGGTCATGTCCACACCTGTTTCCAGCATCCGCAACCTTGGGCCCGCGGTCGAACGCGACTGCGCCCGCGCCGGCATTCACAGCGCCGAAGTGTTGCGGGATCTGGGCGCGCATGAGGCCTACCGGCGGATGATCGCCAGCGGCACGCGCCCGCATTTCATCGGATATTACGCTCTGGTCATGGGCCTGCAGGGCCGCCCCTGGAACGATTGCCGGGGCGCGGAAAAGGACGCCCTGCGCGCGGCGTTCGACACGTTGAAGGCCGAGACGGCGGGCAGCGAAAAGGGCCGCTCGAAACTCGAAGCGGCCCTTGACGAAATCGGTGTGATCGAACGGAAGGCTTAGCCGACCAGTTCCAGACCCGAGAAGAAGTAGGCGATCTCGACCGCGGCGGTGTCTTCGCCGTCCGAGCCGTGGACCGAGTTTTCACCGATCGACAGCGCGAATTCCTTGCGGATGGTGCCTTCGGCGGCTTCGGCCGGGTTGGTGGCGCCCATCACTTCGCGGTTCTTGGCGATGGCGTTTTCACCTTCCAGAACCTGCACGACGATCGGGGCCGACGCCATGAAGTCGCACAGTTCGCCGTAGAAGGGGCGCTCTTTGTGGACGGCGTAGAACACGCCAGCCTGGGCCGGGGTCAGGTGGATGCGCTTTTGCGCGACGATGCGCAGGCCGGCGGCTTCCAGCTTGGCGTTGATGGCGCCGGTCAGGTTGCGTGCGGTTGCATCGGGCTTGATGATCGAGAAGGTACGCTGGATGGCCATTGGGCTCGCTCCTGTTTCCATGTGTTACAGTCTGGCGTGCCTCTAGCACGGGGGCTGTCAGGGATAAAGGGGGATATGGCGAGTTCCGCAGGGTTGCGCTTGACTTATCTGACTGTTTTGGTCAGAAAAGCCGCAGCCAAATCTTCAAGGATCCCAGCCATGAAACTCGCCATTGCCGCCCTGGCCCTGCTGGCCACGCCCGCGATTGCCGAAGACGCCCTGCCCTTTACCTATGAGATGTTCGAGGCCTCGGTGCTGCATACCGACATCGCCGAATGCCCGGCCGAGCTGGCGGGCGAAGGGCGGTTCTGCCGTGCGACGCTCTACATGGACGCGCTGCACATCTTCGTGTTCGAGGACGCAGGCGATCAGCCGCTGGTCGATTTCCTCAGCTATGACGCCTCGCAGCTGCATACCCTGCTGAAAACCCCGATCCCCGATTGACTTGGGCTGGGCGCTGGTTCACAGCACGCCCATGCTACGCATCGACGATCTTCATTATTCCATCGAGGGGCGCCCGATTTTCGAAGGGGCCAGCGCCACGATTCCCACCGGTCACAAGGTCGGCCTGATCGGCCGCAACGGCGCCGGGAAAACCACCCTGTTCAAGCTGATCCGCGGTGATCTGCATCTGGACGCGGGCTCGATCCAGCTGCCCTCGCGCGCCCGCATCGGCGGCGTTGCCCAAGAGGTGCCGGGAAACGAGGTCAGCCTGCTGGACACGGTCCTCGCCGCCGATACCGAGCGTGCTGCGCTGATGGCCGAATCCGCCACCGCGACCGACCCCGCCCGCATCGCCGAGATCCAGACCCGCCTGGCCGACATCGATGCCTGGAGCGCCGAGGCCCGCGCCTCCTCGATCCTGCGCGGCCTTGGCTTTGACGCCGACGAACAGCTGATGCCCTGCTCGGCCTTCTCAGGCGGTTGGCGGATGCGCGTTGCGCTGGCTGCCGTACTGTTCTCGCAGCCCGACTACCTGCTCTTGGACGAACCGACCAACTATCTGGACCTCGAAGGCGCGCTCTGGCTGGAAAACTACCTGGCAAAGTACCCGCACACCGTCATCATCATTAGCCACGACCGTGACCTGCTGAACCGCGCCGTCGGCTCGATCCTGCACCTCGAAAACCGTCAGCTGACCTATTACACCGGCCCCTACGACCAGTTCGTCCGTCAACGGGCCGAGCAGCGCGCCGTCCTCGCCGCCCAGGCCAAGAAACAAGAGGCCCGCCGCGCCCACCTGCAATCCTTCGTAGACCGGTTCAAGGCCAAGGCGACCAAGGCCAAGCAGGCGCAATCGCGCGTCAAGATGCTGGAAAAGATGGACATTATCCGCACGCCCGAGGATGCCGCGCGCACCGTCTTTACCTTCCCCGAGCCCGAAACCCTGTCGCCCCCCATCATCTCGACCGAGGGCGTGACCGTGGGCTATGACGGCACCCCGATCCTCAAACGCCTGAACTTGCGCATTGATCAGGACGACCGCATCGCGCTGTTGGGCAAGAACGGTCAGGGCAAATCCACGCTGGCGAAACTGCTCTCCGATCGCCTCCCCGCGATGGAGGGCAAGATCGCGCGCTCCTCGAAGCTGCGCATCGGGTTTTTCGCCCAGCATCAGGTCGATGAATTGCGCGTCGAGGAAACCCCGATCCAGCACCTGCAACGCGAGTTGCCCGACCAACACCCCTCGAAACTGCGTGCGCGTCTGGCCGGGTTTGGCCTCATGGCCGAGCAGGCCGAGACCGAGGTCGGCCGTCTGTCCGGCGGTCAAAAGGCCCGCCTGTCGCTGCTGCTGGCCACCCTGCCCGCGCCGCATCTGCTGATCCTCGACGAACCGACCAACCACCTCGACATCGAATCCCGCGAGGCGCTGATGGAGGCGCTGAACGACTATTCCGGCGCCGTGATCCTGGTCAGCCACGACATGCACCTGCTGTCGATGGTCGCCGACCGGCTGTGGCTGGTGAAGGACGGAACCGTCAAACCGTTCGAGGATGACCTCGACGCCTACCGCCGATTGTTGCTGCAATCGGACGCCCCGGCCAAACCACAGGAAACGGCGGGTGAATCCCACAAAACACCTGAAACGCAGCGCCGCAAATCGCGCGATCAGATCCTTGCCCTGCGCGCCGAAGTCCGCAAATGCGAGGAGCGGGTCGAGAAACTCTCGGACATGGAAGAAAAGCTGCAAACGCTGCTGAACGACCCCGAGCTTTTCACGACCAAAAAGGACCAAGCCATTGCTTTGCAAAAGAAATATGCAGAGCTGCAAGAGGCGATGGCCCGCGCCGAGGCGCTGTGGATGGACGCGTTGGAGCAACTGGAGGCCGCCGAGGCCGGCTAAAGGTTAATCTCAAGAGTTCTCTGCAAGCTGCTGGAACTGCGGGCAAAATACGGAAATTCGGCGGGGCCGCGTTAACCTCTGGCGCGCCCGGCCACCTTTGGCTAGGCTTTTTGGCATGGACACCGCCTTTCTCATCACCGGTTTCGTCACGCTGTTCGTGATCATCGACCCGATCGGGCTGACGCCCCTGTTCGTGGCGCTGACCCAAGGCATGACGCAAAAACAGCGTCAAACCATAGCCTTACGGGCCATTCTTACAGCTGTTTTCGTACTCAGCCTGTTCACCTTGTTCGGCGAGGCGGTGCTGGGTTTCGTCGGCATCTCCATGCCCGCCTTCCGCATCGCGGGTGGCCTGCTGCTGTTCCTGACCGCGCTCGACATGCTGTTCCAACGCCGCACCAAACGCCGCGAGGATCAGGCCGAAGAAGAAGACCACCACGACGACCCCTCCGTTTTCCCCCTCGGCATCCCCCTGATCGCAGGCCCCGGCGCCATCGCGACGATGATCCTGCTGTCCGGCCAGCAACCCGGAATGGCGGGGCTGGCGATGGTAATGGGGATCATGCTGGCCGTGCTGGTGATCGTGTTTTTGCTATTCATGACAGCAACTTGGCTGGAGCGCGCCCTGGGTAAGACCGGCATCAACGTGGTCACGCGACTGCTGGGGATGTTGCTGTCCGCCCTTGCGGTCCAGTTCGTTCTGGACGGTCTGCGCGCATTTGGCATCGCCAGCTAGGTGCAACCCGCCGCCCGCCGCCCTATATCAATTTGGCACGGTTTGAAGGGGGCGCTGAAATGGACGGCTGGGATTACGGACGCATCCTGTATCTTGGATTGCTGCTGGTCGTGATCGGCGGCTGGTTCTTTGTTCAGAACCGCCGCAACCTGTCCAAACTGCTGCAACAGGCGTTGGTCTGGGTGTTTCTGTTCATAGGTGTGATCGCCGCCGTCGGCCTGTGGGACGATGTGCGACAGTTGAGCTATCCCGTCCAAACCATTCATTCCGAAGGACAAATCGAGATCCCTCGCGCGCCTGACGGGCATTTCTACCTGACCGCAAAGGTTAACGGAGAGGCGCTGCGCTTTGTCATCGACACCGGTGCGACGGACATCGTGCTCAGCCAGCGGGACGCCGCCAAAGCCGGTCTGAACACCGAAACCCTAGCCTTTTGGGGGCAGGCCATGACCGCCAACGGCCCGGTCAAAACCGCGCCCGTCAAACTAGAACTGGTCGAGGTCGGCCCGATCCGCGACAACTCGGTCCGGGCTTGGGTGAATGGTGGTCAGATGGAAACGTCACTGATGGGCATGTCCTATCTGCAGCGGTTCTCGAAGATCGAGATGACGCCGAAAACGCTGACGCTGACGCGCTAATCGTTTATTTTCTCGGCCTTTTTCTGCCAGCGCCCGCTTTCCTCGGACCAGTAGATCGCCGAGCACCCGGCATCCGTCAGCGTCTTCCACTGCACCCGCGCGCGCTGCACCGCCTGATCGTCCAGACCGTCGAACAGGATGCTGACCCGTTGCAAGGCGTTCACCTCATCTGGGGCGACGTCCGCCCCGTCGATGGTGATCAGGCAATCGGGGCCATTGGTGGCGGGGCCGGTCGTCAGCAGAACCGGCTGCAAGGCGTCATTCGGCCCCCCGGCCAAACCGTGCGGCAGGAACCCCTCTTCGGGGCCCAGCCACAGTTTCTGGTCCAGCCAGTCCATCCGCCCCAGATCGGTGCCGCGCACTGCCACCGTCCAACCTGCCTCCAGAGATTTCTCCAGAAGCATCGGCAGCGTCGCCTCTAGCGGCTGCCGGGTCAGGTGGTAAAAATACACGGCGCCCAATGGGTTAGCCCTCGTACTTGTCCGCGATCAGGCGGTTCAGCGACAGCACACCCCAGCCCGTCGCGCCCTTGGGGGCATATTTCGACTCGCCCTTCACGCTGGCCACACCGGCGATATCCAGGTGGATCCAGGGGGTTTCATCCTTGACGAAGCGGCGCAGGAATTGCGCGGCGGTGATCGAGCCAGCCGGACGCCCGGCCGAGTTCTTGATGTCCGCGATCGCCGACTTGATCATATCGTCATAGGCCGGGCCCATCGGCATCCGCCAGGCACCCTCGCCCTCGGTGGCGGCGGCTTTCAGGAAGTCGTTGCAGATCAAGTCGTTGTTCGAGAAGACACCAGCGTTTTCATGTCCCAGCCCAACGATGATCGCGCCGGTCAGCGTGGCCAGGTTGATCATGCCCGCGGGCGCAAAGCGTTCCTGCGCGTACCAAAGGACATCGGCCAGAACCAGGCGGCCTTCGGCGTCGGTGTTGATCACCTCGATCGTGTCGCCCTTCATCGAGGTCACCACGTCGCCCGGGCGGGTCGCGGTGCCCGAGGGCATGTTTTCCACCAGCCCGACCAGACCGACGACATGCGCATTGGCCTTGCGCAGGGCCAGCGCCTTCATCACGCCAGCCACGACGCCCGCGCCGCCCATGTCCATGGTCATGTCTTCCATGCCCGCCGCCGGTTTCAGCGAGATACCGCCGGTGTCAAAAACCACGCCCTTGCCGACCAGCGCCAGGGGCGCGCCCTCGCCGCCTTTCCACTGCATCACCACCACCTTGGACGGGCTGGCCGAGCCCTGACCCACGGACAGCAGGCTGCCCATGCCCAGTTCGGTCAGCTTGTCCTCGTCCAGAACCTCGACCTCGACGCCCAGATCGGTCAGGGCCTGCAGGCGGGTGGCAAATTCGGTGGTCGTCAGGTAGTTGGCCGGTTCGCTGACCAGATCACGGGTAAAGAACACGCCCTCGGCCACGGCCAGCAGGGGCGCGGCTTTCTCGGCCACCGCCTCGGGCGAGGAGCACATGATCGTGACGCCCGCGCCCGCCTCGGCGGGCTTGCTTTTGCGCTGGGTAAAGCTGTAGGCACGCAGGGCGATCCCCAGCGCAACCTCTTCACAACGTTGCAGATTTCCGGCCAGAACCAGCAGCGCGGCCTTACCCTTAGCGCGGGCCAGAACGGTGCCCGCCTTGCGCGCGGTCTCAACCTCGGCGCGGCGGCCCAGCTTGACGATGTCCAGCGCCTCGGCGGCCAGACCGACCGGCCAGGCCAGCGAGGTCATCTCGCCCGGTTTCATTTGCTCGAACGCGTCGGAGTCCAGGAACCGTTTCACCGCGCCACGGGTCAGTTTGTTGGCCCGCGCAGCCCCCGGACCCATCTTGCCGTCACCACCCACGATGATCGCCACGCGCCCCGTTGTAGCGGCGATCGCGTCGATGTCGGTGGCGGTGAACTGGATGGAAACGGGGTTGGTCATCTGGGCCTCCTTGGCTGCTTTGACCAGAGTCCTAGCGCGCGCCCGCCCACTTGACCAGAGAGCAAGTCCAGTTAGCAGTTTTCCCCCGCCGTCGCATGGGGTAACACAAACACCAACTGTGGTTCCCGGGGGGGTATCTTGGCCAGATTCGACAGATATATGCTGTCCCAGCTGATGGTCCTGTTCGGATTCTTCTCGCTGGTGCTGGTGTCGATCTACTGGATCAACCGTGCCGTTCGCCTGTTTGACAAGCTGATCGGCGACGGACAGTCGGCGTTTGTCTTCGTGGAATTCACTGCGCTGGCCCTGCCCAACGTGATCCGGTTGGTGCTGCCGATGGCGGCCTTTGCGGCCTCGGTCTACGTCACCAACCGGCTCAGCAGCGAATCCGAGTTGGTGGTGATGCAGGCCACCGGCTACAGCCCTTGGCGTTTGTCCCGGCCCGTGGTGTTCTACGGCCTGATCGTGGCGCTGATGATGTCGGTGCTGACCAACCTGCTGGTGCCCAGCAGCCTGTACCAGATGCAGCAACGCGAGGCCGAGATTGCCGAAAACGCCACCGCCCGCCTGCTGACCGAGGGAACATTCCTGCACCCGACCGACGGCATCACCTTCTTCATCCGCGAAATCACCCCCAAGGGCGAACTGGAAGACGTTTTCCTGTCCGACCGGCGCGAGGAAGACCGCGCCCAGACCTACACGGCGACGCGGGCCTATCTGGTGAATGACGATGGCCAGATCAACCTGGTGATGCTGGACGGCATGGCGCAAAGCTTTACCCGCAAGGGCAACCGGCTGTTCACGACACATTTTTCGGATTTTTCGTACGATATCACCGCGCTGATCCGTCAGACCGACGCGGTGGCCCGCAACGTGGCCCATGTCGGCACGTTCGAGATGCTGGCCAACCCCGATGCCATTGCCGCCGAAACCGGCGAAACCGTGGGCGCGGTGATTGTCGAGGCGCATAACCGCTTCAACCAGGCTCTGCTGTGCATCGCGGCCTCGCTGATCGGGTTCGCCGCGCTGCTGGTTGGCAGTTTCTCGCGGTTTGGGGTGTGGCGCCAGATCATCGGGGCACTGTTCCTGCTGGTGCTGGTCAAGCTGGTCGAGGGCGTCTCGGCCGAGGCCGCGCTGAACGATCCCACCCTGTGGCCCGCGGTCTATGCCCCGTCGATCTTTGGCATCGGCGTTGGAATGGCGCTGCTGGCGTGGTCAGGGCGCAACCGCCGCCCGCTGAAACCCAAAGTGTCGGAAGTGCCGGCATGAAACTTCACCTCTACTTCGCCCGCAAATTCGCCGTCACTTTCCTGGGCATCCTTGGGGTGTTTTTCCTGTTGATGGCGCTGATTGATCTGGTCGAGCAGATCAGCCGGTTTTCATCGCGCGGCGTGGCGCTGCCGAAGATATTCGAGCTGACGCTGCTGAACACCCCGCAGGCGATCTACAACATCCTGCCGCTGGTGATGATCCTGGCGACGATCACGCTGTTCCTGGGGCTTGCGCGTTCCTCCGAGTTGGTGGTGACGCGGGCGGCTGGCCGTTCGGCGTTGCGCAGCCTGATGGCCCCGGTGGCCGTCGCTGCAATGATCGGCATCATGGCCGTCAGCATGTTCAACCCCATCGTCGCCGCCACCTCCAAGCGTTTCTCGGAACTGGACGAGACCTATCGCACCGGCGGCGCGGACGTGTTGTCGATCAGCTCCGAAGGGTTGTGGCTGCGCCAAGGCGGGATGGAGGGCCAGACCGTGATCCGCGCCGCCGCCGCTGATGCCGAGGGCACAACGCTTTTTGACGTGACCATGCTGTCCTACGCCCCGCAAGGCGGCCCGATCCGCCGCATTCAGGCGGATAAGGCTGAACTGGGCGACGGTGCCTGGACCCTGACCAACGCCAAGGTCTGGCCGCTAGCCGCCGGAACGAACCCCGAAGCAGGGGCCGAGGTGCACGACACGCTGCGCATCACCTCCAGCCTGACACAGGACCGCATCCGCGACAGTTTCGGAACCGCAACGGTGATTTCCGTCTGGGACCTGCCGCAATACATCCAGCAACTGAAAGAGGCCGGGTTTTCCGCCCGCCGCCACTCTGTCTGGCTGCAGATGGAGCTGGCCCGCCCGCTGTTCCTGATGGCGATGGTGCTGGTGGCCTCGGCCTTTACCATGCGGCACACCCGGTTTGGCCATACCGGCATCGCAGTGCTGACCGCGATCATGCTGGGCTTCGGGCTGTATTACATCCGGAACTTCGCCCAGATTCTGGGGGAAAACGGCCAGATTCCGGTGATGCTGGCCGCTTGGGCGCCGCCTGTGGCCTCGGTCCTCTTGGCGCTTGGCCTGCTTCTGCATATGGAGGACGGATGACACCGCGTATCGCCCCCCTTCTGCTGGCCGCAGCCCTGGCCCTGACGGCCCCCGCCCTGCCGGGGCGTGCCGATGACGCGCCGCCTGCGGTGCTGATCGCCGACAGCCTGCGGGTGGACGGGCGCAACCGGCTGATCGCCAATGGCCATGTCGAAATCATGTATGACGACGTCCGCCTGAAGGCCGCACGGCTGAGCTATGACCGCAAGGGCGACCTGCTGGAGATCGAGGGCCCGATTGTCCTGACCCAGGGCGACAGCACGATCATCCTTGCCGGCTCGGGCGAGTTGGATGGCAAGCTGCAGAACGGCATCCTGCGCGGCGCACGGATGATCATGGACCGGCAGGTGCAACTGGCCGCGAACCAGATCAACCGCACCGGCGGGCGCTACACGCAACTGTACAAGGTCGCCGCGACCTCGTGCCAGGTGTGCGATGCGAAAACGCCGCCGGTCTGGCAAATCCGCGCGCAACGCACCGTGCATGACCAACAAGAACGCCAGCTGTATTTCGAGAACGCACAACTGCGGCTGATGGATGTGCCGGTGCTGTGGGTGCCCCGGATGCGCCTTCCCGACCCGACGCTGGACCGCGCCTCGGGCTTTCTGATCCCCGAATTGCGCCAAAGCTCGGAACTGGGCCTGGGTCTGGTCATGCCGTACTTCATCAAGATGGGCGATCACAGGGACCTGACGCTGACGCCCTACCTTTCGACGCAGACGGCGACGCTTGAATGGCGCTATCGGCAGGCATTCCGGCGCGGACGGATCGAGTTTCAGGGCGCGATCTCGGACGACACGCTGCAGCCCGGCGACCTGCGCGGATACGCCTTTGGCTCTGGCCTGTTCGAACTGCGCAACGACTACAAACTGTCCTTCGGGATCGAGGCCGTCACCGACCGCGCCTATCTGCTGGATTACGACTATTCCGACAAGGACCGCCTGAAAAGCGAAGTCGCCCTGACCCGTGCCACACGCGACGATTACCGCCGCGTCGCGCTGGTGTCGTTCCAGTCCCTGCGCGACGGCGAGGATAACTCGACCATCCCGACCATCATCGGGGACGCCGAATACGAGCGCCGCTTTTTCCCGTCCCGCTTTGGCGGTGAGCTGCGGATGAATTTCGCCGCACATTCGCATTACCGCTATTCCGACATGGCCACCGATGGCCCCGACAGCGATATCTGGGGCGACGGGCGCGATGTCAGCCGGGCCGAGGCGTCGCTGCTGTGGCTGCGCGGCTGGACCTTTGGCCCCGGCATCAAGGCCGATTTCCGCGCGGGGGCCGTAGTGGATGCCTACACGATCCGTCAGGATGTCTCGGCCGCGCTGAACAACGAGATTCTGGTGACGCCGCAAACCTCGATGGCGCTGCGCTGGCCGTGGCTGAAGACCACCGCGCGCGGTGATGTCCACGTGGTCGAGCCGGTTCTGATGATGGGCTGGGTCGGCGGCAACAGCCTGAACATTCCCAACGACGAAAGCACCCGGGTCGAGTTCGACGAAGGCAACTTGCTGTCGCTGTCGCACTTCCCGGCCCCTGACCGGCGCGAACGTGGCGGTGCGGCCGCACTGGGCCTCAGCTGGACCCGCACCACCCCCACGGGCTGGAGCAACGCGCTGACCTTTGGCCAGATCCTGCGCGAGGACAGCGAGGCGGCGTTCTCGGAAACATCTGGCCTGTCGGGCACGCGCTCGGATCTGCTGGTGGCGGGTCAGATCCGCTCGGACAAGGGGCTGGGGCTGACGGCGCGCGCGCTGATGACCCAGTCGTTCGACCTGCACAAGGCCGAGGCCCGCGCCAGCTGGCAAAACACCAATAACGCCTTTGCCCTGTCCTATGTCTGGCTGGGCGCCGATACCGCCGAAGACCGCGCCGACACCGTCTCGGAATGGTCGCTGGACGGGTATCGCCGGTTCTCGACGCATTGGTCGGGGACCGCGAACTGGCGCTATGACGTGGCCGACAGCCGCGCCACATCGGCGGCCTTTGGCCTGCGCTACACGAACGAGTGTATCGAGGTGAACCTGAACCTCTCGCGCCGCTTCACCTCTTCGACTATCGTTGATCCGTCGACGAATTTGAGCTTTACCGTAGGGCTGAGAGGGTTCAGTGCGAAAACCTCTGATCGCAGCTATGCCCGCACCTGCCGGAACTAAAGGATGTACAGATTGACCATGCGCCGGATTTTCCTAGCTTTCGCCACCCTTGGACTGGTTCTGACCGGGGCTGCCCTGCATGCGCAAAGCCTGTTCTCGCCGGCGATCCGGGTCAATGACCGCGCCATCACCTGGTACGAGCTGGACCAGCGCGCGCTGCTACTGAAGGCGGTCAACTCTCCCGGTGATCCGGTAAAGGAAGCGCGCAAGCAGCTGATCGAAGACCGCCTGAAACTGGATGCGGCGATTGCTGCCGGCGCGCGCGTCACCCCCGAAATGATCGAAACCGGAACCAAGGATTTCGCAGGCCGCGCCAATCTGTCCCCCGAACAGTTCATCACCGCGCTCGAGGAAAAAGGCGTTGCGCGCCAAACCTTTGAAGATTTCGTCTTTGCCGGCCTGGCCTGGCGCGAGGTCGTCCGTCTGAAATTCGCCAGCCGTCTGGCCGTCACCGACGAAGACATCGACAAGGCGCAGCGCGCGCTCAGCAACCTGAACTCGGCCCAGGTGCTGCTGTCGGAGCTTTTCATCCCCGTCCCGGAGGGCCGCGAGGCCGAGGCGATGGAGCTGGCGCAAAACATCATTCAGGACGCCACCATCGAAGGCTTCTCGAACAACGCGCGCCAATACTCGGTCGCACCCACCCGTGACGTGGGCGGCCGTCTGGAATGGATGTCGATCACCAAGCTGCCGCCGCAATTGCGCCCCGTCATCCTGTCGCTGAAACCCGGCGAGATTACCCAGCCGCTGCCGCTGCAAGGCGCGATTGCGCTGTTCCAGCTGCGCTCGATCGCGGAATCGGGCTGGCGCGCGCCGGACATCGCGGCCATCGAATACGCGACCTACCAGATCCCCGGCGGCCGTTCGCCCGAGGCGCTGGCCGCCGCGCAGACCCTGATGAACGACACCGACACCTGCGACGACCTTTACGGCACGGCCAAGGGCCAGCCCGACGAAGTGCTGTCGCGCGTCACCCAGAAACCCGGCGAAATCCCCCGCGACATCGCGATTGAACTGGCCAAGCTGGACAAGGGCGAACTCTCGGCCAACCTGACCCGCAACAACGGCCAGACCCTGCTGGTGGTCATGATGTGCGGCCGTACCCCGGCGCTGACGCAGGACGCCTCGCGCGAGGAGCTGACCGCCCAGTTGCGCAACCGCCGCGCCGAGTCGCTGGCCAACGGCTATCTGGAACAACTGCGCGCTGACGCCCGGATCATCGAGGAATGAGCCTGCCCATCGCGCTAAGCTGCGGAGAACCGGCAGGCGTCGGCCCCGAAATCGCGGCCACCGCCTGGGCCGCCCTGCGCGAGACGTTGCCGTTTTTCTATATCGGTGACCCCCGGCACCTGCCACACGGCACCGCCTTTGTCGAAATCGGCGCGCCCTCGGACGCCGCCGAGGCTGCTAAAACCGGCCTGCCGGTGCTGGTGCATCCGTTTGCCGCCCCAGCCGTCCCCGGCCAGCCCGACCCGGCCAACGCGCAAGGCGTCATCGACGTGATCACACGGGGGGTGGATCTGGTGATGCAAGGACAGGCCGCCGCCCTGACCACCGCGCCCATCCACAAGAAGGCGCTGAAGGACGGCGCGGGTTTCGCCTATCCCGGCCATACCGAGTACCTGGCCGCCCTTGGCGGGGTCGAACGTGTCGTGATGATGCTGGCCTGCCCGCAATTGCGCGTGGTCCCCACCACTATACACGAGGCGATCGCCGACGTGCCTCGCCTGCTGACCGACGAGTTGCTGGAACAGACCATCCGCATCACCCACGCCGCCCTGATCCGCGATTTCGGCCTGTCCGCGCCCCGTCTGGCCGTGGCCGGGCTGAACCCACACGCGGGCGAAGGCGGCGCAATGGGCACCGAGGAAATCACCCTGATCGCCCCCCTGCTGGACCGCCTGCGCGCCGAGGGGATGCAGATCACCGGCCCCTCCTCGGCTGACACCATGTTCCACGCCGCTGCCCGCACCCGTTATGACGCGGCGATCTGCATGTATCACGATCAGGCGCTGATCCCGATCAAGACGCTGGATTTCGCGGGCGGCGTCAACGTCACCCTGGGGCTGCCGTTCATCCGCACCTCGCCCGATCACGGCACCGCCTTTGACATCGCGGGACAAGGCATCGCCGATGCCAATTCCCTGATCGAGGCGCTGAAACTGGCCCGCCAGATGGCCGACGCACGAAAGGCCACCGCATGAGCGCCATCGACTCCCTTCCTCCGCTGCGGCAGGTCATCGACGACCACGGCATTGCCGCCAAGAAATCGCTGGGCCAGAACTTTCTGCTGGACCTGAACCTGACCGCCAAGATCGCGCGGCTGGCCGGGGATTTGTCGCAATCCGACGTGCTGGAAATCGGCCCCGGCCCCGGCGGTCTGACCCGTGGCCTGCTGGCCGAAGGCGCGCGCAAGGTGCTGGCGATCGAGAAAGACAGCCGCTGCATGCCCGCGCTGGAGGAGATCAGCGCCGCCTACCCCGGCAAGCTGCAGGTCATCAACGGTGACGCGCTAGAGGTGGACCCGCTGGCCCACCTGACCCCACCGATCCGCATCGCCGCCAACCTGCCCTATAACGTCGGGACCGAGCTGCTGATCCGCTGGCTGACGCCGCAGGAATGGCCGCCGTTCTGGTCCTCGCTGACGCTGATGTTCCAGAAGGAAGTTGCCGAGCGGATCGTCGCCCAACCCGGATCCAAGGCCTACGGCCGTTTGGCCCTGCTGGCGCAATGGCGCACAGAGGCGCGGATCGTGCTGCACCTGCCGCCAGAGGCGTTCAGCCCGCCGCCCAAGGTGCACTCGGCCGTCGTCCACCTGACCGCCCTGCCCGAGCCGAAATACCCCGCCGACCCGAAGAAACTGGAACAGGTCGTCGCCCGCGCCTTCAACCAGCGCCGCAAGATGCTGCGCGCCGCCCTGAAGGGCATGGCCCCCGATCTGGAGGACCGCCTGCTGGCCGCCGGCATCCAGCCAACCGACCGGGCCGAGACTGTCTCGCTTGAACAGTTCTGCGCGCTGTCCCGACTGTTGGCGCAATAAAAAAGCGCGAAGGCCGAGCCATCGCGCTTTTCGAAATCCTGACGTTTAGATTACGCCGCTTCGGGCGCCGGGGGCTGATCCCCGCCTTCGCTGTCGCTTTTCTTGGCGCGCGGCTTGCGGGGGGCGGACGACCGGGTCCGCTTCGGCTTGGGCTTGTCTTCCGGCGCGGCCTTGTTTTCGGGGGTCTCGACCAGGTTGCTGTCGCTGTCGTCGCCCAGATCCAGAACGTCCGGCGCTGCGCTTGCTTCGCCCGCTGCGGTTTCTTCCACCTCGGGGGACGAGTCGTTCGACTCGCGTTCCTGACGGGCGGCGCGTTCACGGTCGCGCTCGGCCTGACGCTCGCGGTTCTGGCGGTCCTGCTCCTCGCGGCGTTGGTCCTGTTCGCGCTGCGCTTCGGACAGCATGCGCAGGTAATGCTCGGCGTGCTGCTGGAAGTTCTCGGCCGCGACGCGGTCATTGCTCAGCTGCGCATCGCGCGCCAGCTGGTTGTACTTGTCGATGATCTGCTGCGGCGTGCCGCGCACCTTGCCCTCGGGGCCCGAGCTGTCAAACACGCGGTTGACGATGTTCCCGACGGTCCGGTTATTGTTGCGGTTCGATTTCGACCGCGAGCGGCTTTTCGAAGATCTCATATTCCTGAATTCCAGCCCGAAAATTCTGTGTGCTGTGCCGGTCGTGCGCCTCATGCGCGTTCAAGTCTGCCCGGACCACAACGATGTTGGCTTGGCGTCAAGCGGGACCGCACTCAGGCATCCACCGCATCGACACAACCTGACTAATGCGTAAAAGCCTGTGATGACAAGTGGAATCACGGTGATTTCACACGGGTTTTGCAAAAAATTGCCGTGTGCCGTTGCAAATCAGCCGCGTATTGCCGCTACCACCCGATCACGGCCGTCGAGGTCGGGCAGAACCCTGATCTCGCGCCAGCCGTTCTGCGCGAATAGCGCGGCCACGTCCGGACCCTGTTTCCAGCCGATCTCGACCAGTACACGGCCCTCGGGGGCCAGATAGGCCGCCCCGTCGCGCGCAATCACGCGGTACGGCTCCAGCCCGTCACCGCCGGGGGTCAGGGCCATGTGGGGGTCGTGGCCCAGAACCTCGGGCGACAGCTCTGTCATTTCCTGCGCGGTGATGTAGGGCGGGTTCGAGACGATCAGGTCGAACACTCCGTCAACCGCGCCGAACCAGTCCGAACGGCGCAGATCGACCTGCCCCTCCACTCCCAAGGAGCGAGCATTTTCGGCGGCAACGTTCAGCGCGGCGGCGCTCAGATCGCAGGCAACGCCGCGGGCCTGCGGCCATTCCGCCAGCAAGGTCAGCGCAATACAGCCCGATCCGGTGCCCAGGTCCAGAAACCGCGTAGGCGCAGGGCCAGCCAAAGCCTCGGCGATCAGGGTCTCGGTTTCGGGACGCGGGTCCAGCACATCGGGGGTCACGCGGAACTCGCGCCCCCAAAAGGCGCGCGTCCCGACGATCTTTGACACAGGTTCGTGCGCGATGCGCCGGGTCAGTGCTTCGTCGAACCGCGCGGCAGCCTCAGAGGGCATCGCGTCGCCCCCCATCAGGACCAGCCGGTCACGCGACACGCCCAAGGCAAAGGCCAGCAAGTGCCGCGCATCGCCCGCGTCGATCCCGGCCTCGGCCAACCTCGCCGCACCAAAGCGGAGCGTCTCGGACACCCGCGGCTTCATCCGTCCATCTCGGCCAGCAGCGCGGCCTGATGATCGGCGATCAGCGCGTCGATCACCTCGTCCAGATCGCCCTGCAGGATCTGGTCCAGCTTATAAAGCGTCAGGTTGATCCGGTGATCCGTCATCCGCCCCTGCGGAAAGTTGTAGGTGCGGATGCGCTCGCTGCGATCCCCGCTGCCGACCTGCGACTTGCGATTGGCCGCCCGTTCGGAATCGATCCGCTGCCGCTCCATATCGTAAAGCCGCGTTTTCAGCACCTGCATCGCAATAGCGCGGTTCTGGTGCTGCGATTTCTCGGAACTGGTGACGACGATCCCCGACGGAATGTGCGTGATCCGCACCGCCGAGTCGGTGGTGTTCACGTGCTGCCCACCGGCACCCGAGCTGCGCATCGTGTCGATCCGCAGATCATTGGCGTCAATCTGGATATCCACGTCCTCCGCCTCGGGCAGCACAGCCACTGTGGCCGCCGAAGTGTGGATGCGCCCACCGCTTTCCGTCTCGGGCACACGCTGCACCCGGTGCACGCCGCTCTCGAATTTCAGCCGGGCAAAGACGCCCTCGCCCTTCACATGGGCGGTGACTTCCTTGATCCCGCCCAACTCGGTGTGCTGCATCTCAAGGATCTGGAACGACCAGCCGCGCGCCTCGGCATAGCGCTGGTACATCCGCAGCAAATCGCCCGCGAACAGCGCCGCCTCGTCGCCCCCCGTGCCTGGGCGGATCTCGATCATCGCCGGACGCGCATCAGCGGCATCCTTGGGCAGCAGCGCCAGTTGCAGCGCCTTCTCGGCCTGCGGCAGACGCGCCTTCAACACCGGCAGCTCTTCCTCGGCCAGCGCCCGCATCTCGGGGTCGCGCAGCATCGCCTCGGCCTCGGCCATGTCGTCCAGCAATTGGCGATAGGCGTCGATCTGGTCGACTACCGGACGCAACTCGGAATATTCGCGCCCGAGGGCAGCAATATCCCCGCCCCCCTCGGCCATCTTGGCCTCAAGGAATTGGAAGCGTTGGGTGATCTGGGCTAGCCTGTCGAGCGAAATCATGACCGGTTCCTTGGCTGATCGACTGTATTTGGTCAAGCCCCGCGCTTGTGATAGCATCTCCCCATGCGCCTTAGCCTGATCCTGATCCTTGCGGCCACGCCCGCCCTGTCCGACGCCAATATCGGCGGCAAGACGGTGGATTGCTATTGCACCGACAGCCAGGGCAAACGGATCGAACTGGGCGAGACGATCTGCCTGCAAGTCGACGGCCGCATGTTCATGGCGCAATGCCAGATGTCACTGAACGTGCCGATGTGGCGCGAAGTGGCCCAAGGCTGCCTCAGCTCATCCCTGCGCCAAAGCCTTCAGCCACCCGTCGACACGGGCCTTGTTGACCCCCAGATCTGAGCGCCCGAACCGCAACCGCCCCAGGATCGCGATCTGACCGTCGCGCAACTCCACCGTGGTGTAATCAGGAAACCCCCACAGGGCCGAGCGCGTCACATAGGTGATCCGTCCCTCGGCAACCGAGCCCGCCAACACCCGCGTCCGCGCCGTGGCCCGAATGATCGCATCCAGCCGCGCCATCACCGCGGCATCGCCCGCAATCACGCGCCGCACCCCGGCCTTGAACGCGGCATCCCCCTCGCCACTGACAGGCACATGCCAACGCGACGGCTCACTCGGCGCCACACGCACCCAGATCGCCACCCCGACCAAAGCCGCAAGAACCAGCCCCAACCATTTCATACGTCCTACCCTTCTTTCTGACGGGAAATACTCCCGCCGGAGGCCCGGAAAATTTCAAATTTTCCGGACAAAATTCTTTGCAAGAATTTTGCGTCCCCCAACCGTCGGGTTCAAGCGTTCCGCCGCGTCCAGCCCCAAAGGCAGATCAGCTCCATCGCCACATGCGCGCCTGCAATCGCGGTGGCCCCGGTGGTGTCATAGGGCGGCGAAACCTCGACGATATCCCCACCGACCAGATTGATCCCCGCAAGATCGCGCAGGATGATCGCCGCCTGACCGCTGCTCAGCCCACCCCAGACCGGCGTGCCCGTACCCGGCGCAAAGGCCGGGTCCAGCGCGTCGATGTCGAAGGTCAGGTACGTCTGATGATCCCCAACGATCTCGCGTGCCCGCCGCGCCACTTCGGCCGGCCCCACCTCGTGCACCGTCCGCGCGTCGATGAAGTTCATCCCGCAATAGTCGTCGCACTCCGTCCGGATGCCGATCTGGACCGAGCGTTTCGGATCCACCAGCCCCAGTTTCACCGCCTTGTACATGAAGGTGCCGTGGTCGATCCGCTCCATGTCGTCATCGGCCCACAGGTCCGAATGCGCGTCGAACTGGATCACGCTCAGCGGGCCGTATTTCTCGGCATAGGCTTTCAGGATCGGCAGGGTGATGAAGTGATCGCCGCCCAGCGTCACCGTCCCCACGCCGCCCGCCAACAGGGTCCGGAAATGCTCTTGGATCGCGCCCGGCGTCCCGCTGACATTGGCGTAATCAAAGGCCAGATCGCCGTAATCAATCACTGCAAACTCGCCCAGCGGGTCAAACCCCCAGCCATAGGGCGGGTCATAGGGTTGCAGCGTGCTGGCCTCGCGGATCGCACGCGGTCCCATCCGGGTGCCGGTCCGGTTCGTCACCGCCTGATCGAACGGCACACCTGTCACCGCCAGATCAACGCCCGTCAAATCCTTGGTATACTTGCGCCGCAGGAACGAGGTCGCGCCCGCAAAGGCGTTCTCATAGCTCAGCCCCCGCAGATCCCTGCGCGTGAACGCCATGTCGATCTGCTTTTTCGCGTCTTCCAGTGCCATGTTTTTTCCTTTCCCTGACGAGCCCGCCGATCACGGACGGGCAATCGCCCTCACAACGGCAGTGCCGTCTCGACCACCCGCGCAAAGAACGACGCCCCGATCGGCGAGATCCGGTCGTTGAAGTTGAAGCCCGGCTGGTGCAGCCCCGCCCCCGGCCCCGCCCCCAGGAACAGATAGGCCCCCGGTCGCGCGTTCAGCATGTACGAGAAATCCTCGGCCCCCATTTCGCGGCTGTAATCGTCGACCACGTTTTCGGCCCCTGCCACCTCGCGCGCCACATCGGCTGCGAAGGCGGTTTTGGCCGGGTCGTTCACCGTGGCCGGATACCAGACCTCGTAATTCAGATCGACCTTGACGCCATAGGCCGGGGCCATGCCCGCGACGATCTCTTTCATTCGGCGGCGCACCATTTTCTGCACCTCGGGGTCAAAGGTCCGCACCGTGCCGTTGATATAGGCGGTCTCGGGTATGATGTTTTCGGCGCTGCCGGTGTGGATCTGCGTGACCGAGATCACCAGATCGTCCAGCGCATAGTGGTTCCGGCTGGAGATCGTCTGGATCGCCTGCACAATCCCTACTGCCGCCACCACCGGATCGCGGCTTTCATGCGGCATCGCACCGTGTCCGCCGACGCCCTTGATATGGATGTGGAACGTATCCACCGCGGCCATGATCGGCCCGGGCGTCGTGAAAAACTCGCCCTCGTGGAACCCCGGCGCGTTGTGCAGTGCATAGACCTGCGCGATGTCGAAGCGGTCCATGATGCCCTCTTCGACCATCACGCCGCCACCGCCGCCGTTTTCCTCGGCCGGTTGGAAAATCAGCGCCACGCGGCCCGCGAAATTGCGCGTTTCGGCCAGGTATTTCGCGGCCCCCAGCAGCATCGTCGTGTGCCCGTCATGCCCGCAGGCATGCATCACTCCCTTGTTTTCCGAGGCATATTCGGCCCCCGTCTCCTCCAGAATCGGCAGCGCGTCCATGTCGGCGCGCAGGCCCACCGTCGGCCCGTTTTCGCGGCCATTGATCAGCGCAACGATGCCGGTTTTGGCGATACCGGTATGGATTTCGTCCACGCCGAATTCGCGCAGGCGTTCCTCGACAAAGGCCGCCGTTTCAAAGCAGTCAAAGCCCAGTTCGGGGTGCTGGTGCAGGTGCCGACGCCAGGCGGTCATCTCTTCGGACAGGCCGGCGATGCGATTGATGACGGGCATGGGTGGACTCCTTTGGGCCGAAGCGTCAGTCTCCCACTCAATCCCAAACACGGAGCCGCTGCAATGCCCGATCACGACCTGATCCATGACCCCAACGGCGGGATGCCGCGCCTTCTGGCGATCATGCGCGCGCTGCGTGATCCGCAGACCGGCTGCCCCTGGGACATCGAACAGGACTTCTCGACCATCGCGCCCTACACGATCGAGGAAGCCTACGAAGTGGCCGACGCGATCGAGCGCGAGGCCTGGGACGAGCTGAAGGGCGAGCTGGGCGATCTGCTGTTCCAGTCGGTGTTTCACGCCCAGATGGCGGACGAACGCGGGCTGTTCACCTTTGATCAGGTGGCCGACACCATGTCCGACAAGATGGTCGCTCGTCACCCGCATGTGTTCGGCGACGAATCCCGCGACAAGTCGGCCGAGCAACAGACCCAGGACTGGGAAGCGATCAAGGCGCAGGAACGGGCTGGAAAGGCGCAAAAGGGCACTCTGGACGGGGTCGCGGTGGGCCTGCCGGCCCTGTTGCGCGCCTACAAGCTGCAAAAACGCGCGGCACGGGTAGGCTTTGACTGGCCCGCCATCGACCACGTCATCGACAAGATCGCCGAGGAAGCCGCCGA
This sequence comes from Thalassobius vesicularis, assembly GCF_004799325.1. GTDB lineage: Bacteria > Pseudomonadota > Alphaproteobacteria > Rhodobacterales > Rhodobacteraceae > Thalassobius > Thalassobius vesicularis. The sequence goes on along the minus strand of NZ_SSMD01000005.1, from coordinate 262,753 downwards.
GTTAAAAGAGGCCCGCGACACCCTGACCCAGGCCGAGATCGAGGAAGAATTCGGTGACCTGCTGTTCGTTATGGCCAATCTGGGCCGCCACCTGAACATCGAACCCGAGGCCGCCCTGCGTGCTGCAAACGCCAAATTCATCAAGCGTTTCCAAGGTGTTGAGGCGAAGCTGGCCGAGATGGGCAAACGCCCCGAAGACTCGGATCTAGCCGAGATGGACGCGCTGTGGGATGCGGTAAAGCTGGAGCATCGCGCAGGTCAAAATAAAAGTTGATGCAATTAATCAGGTATTGACCTGAGTAATTTTGTCAGATTAAACCGCCACAGCGAAACCGCACTAGTCGAAAGGGACCCCCATGTTCGCTCTGCCCAAATCCGCCCTGGCCGCCGCCGCTCTGACGATGACCGCGCTGCCCGCGCTGGCCAAGGATGTGAACCTGTATTCGTACCGCCAGCCGGACCTGCTGAAGCCGCTGACGGATGCCTTCACCGCCGAAACCGGCATCACCGTGAACGTCGCCTACCTGGAAAAAGGCATGGTCGAGCGCCTGCAGGCCGAGGGCAAACGCAGCCCCGCCGATCTGGTGCTGACGGTCGACATCTCGCGCCTGTCGGCCGTGGTCGAGGCCGGGCTGACCCAGCCGGTGCACTCGGACGTGCTGGCCGCCAACGTGCCCGCCGCCTTCCATGATCCCGACGGCCAATGGTGGGGCCTGACCACTCGGGCGCGCATCGTCTATGCCAGCAAGGACCGTGTGAAGCCCGAAGAGGTGACAACCTACGAAGACCTCGCCGATCCGAAGTGGAAGGGCCGCATCTGTACCCGCTCGGGCATGCACGCCTACAACGTGGCGCTGACCGCCGCCTACCTGCACCACCACGGCGAAGAGGCCACCAAGGCTTGGCTGGAAGGGCTGAAAGCCAACCTGGCGCGCAAACCCCAAGGCAACGACCGTGGCCAGGTCAAGGCGATCTGGGCGGGCGAATGCGACATCGCCATCGGCAACACCTACTACATGGGCGAGATGCTGGAAGACCCCGAACAGAAAGAATGGGCCGACAGCGTGAACATCGTCTTCCCGGTGTTCGAGGGCGACGGCGCACACGTCAACATCTCGGGCGTGGCGATGACGAAATACGCCCCCAACAAGGACAACGCCCTGAAGCTGATGGAATTCCTGTCCTCGCCCGAGGCGCAGAAGATCTATGCAGAAGCCAACCACGAATACCCGATCGCTCCGGGCACCGAACCGGCGGCGCTGGTGAAAAGCTGGGGCAGCTTTACCGCTGACAGCGTCAACCTGATGGAGCTGGCAAAGCTGCGTCCGGCTGCAGTCAAGCTGATCGAGACCGTCGATTTCGACGGCTGATTTGATCGGAAAGAGTTGAGGTTTGGGGCGGTCCACGCAGGGCCGCCCCTGTCGTTTTGGCGGTTTGGCTGCGGGGCAAAGGGGGGCCAGCCCCCCTCTGGCCTGCGGCCATTCACCCCCCGGGATATTTGGAAAAAGAAGAAGGCAGGGGGCATGGACTTTGCCCCGGCAAATGGGCAGGGTCTGGCGGCGACAGGAGGCCACATGACCAAGCACCGCATCATCATCGACACCGATCCCGGGCAGGACGACGCCATCGCGATCCTGCTGGCGCTGGCCAGCCCCGAAGAAATCGAGGTTCTGGGGATCACCGCGGTGGCGGGCAATGTGCCGCTGCCCCTGACGCAGCTGAACGCGCGCAAGGTGTGCGAGCTGGCCGGGCGGCCGGATATCAAGGTGTTCGCCGGGTGCGACCGGCCGCTGGGGCGTGATCTGGTGACGGCCGAGCATGTGCACGGCAAGACCGGGCTGGACGGGCCGGTGTTGCCGGACCCGCAGATGCCGTTGCAGGCGCAGCACGCGGTCGATTTCATCATCGACACGTTGCGGGCAGAACCTGTAGGTTCGGTTACGCTGTGTCCGCTGGGGCCGCTGACCAACATCGCCATGGCCTTTGAGAAGGCCCCTGACATCGTTACCCGCGTGCGCGAGATCGTGCTGATGGGCGGGGCCTATTTCGAGGTGGGAAACATTACCCCAACCGCCGAGTTCAACATTTACGTTGACCCGCAGGCGGCGCGGATCGTGTTCCGCTCGGGTGTGCGGATCGTGGTGATGCCGCTGGATGTCACCCACAAGGCGCTGGTCACGCGCGAACGCAACGACGCGTTCCGCGCGCTTGGCAATCGGGTTGGCGAAGCGGTCGCGCAGATGACCGATTTCTTCGAGCGCTTCGACAAGGAGAAATACGGCGGGCTGGGTGCGCCGCTGCATGATCCCTGTGTCACGGCCTATCTGATCCGCCCCGACCTGTTTCAAGGCCGCCATGTCAATGTCGAGATCGAGACCCAGTCCGAGCTGACCATGGGCATGACTGTCGCCGACTGGTGGCGCGTCTCGGGGCGTGAACCGAACGCGCTGTTCATGGGCGACATCGACGCTGACGGCTTCTTTGCCCTGCTGACCGAAAGGCTGGCCCGGTTGTGACCGCGCTCCATCTGGCCCGCCCCGAGGATGCCGAACGCCTACTTGCCCTGATCGCTGCCGACCGGGCCGAGCGTGGGTTGGCCCCTGACCCGCAAGGCATCGCCGCCGCACTGACTCCGCTTCTAGAAGGCTCGCCGCATGGTGTAGCCTATCTGATCGGCCCGCAACGCGCGCCCATCGGCCATATCGTGATCGGCTTTGGCTGGTCCGTGGATGCGGGCGGGTTGGTCGGCACCGTGGATCAGCTGTTCATCCGCCCCGGCGTGAGGGGGCGCGGCATCGGGCAAGAGGTGCTGAGCGCGCTGCCCAAGGCGCTGGCCGCTGCCGGTCTGACCGCCCTGACCGGCGAGGTCGCGCAGGACGACACCCGCACCCGCGCCTTTCTGGCCCGCGCCCGGTTTCAGGACCGCCCCGGCCGGCTACTGATGACCCTGCCGCTGTAACGCCTCTTTCGCCCTGCCCTGCCTTGCTTTCAGGGCCGCCCGTCATATTTGCCCCTCATGACCCTGACCTTAGCTTTCGACAACAGCTTCGCCACCCTGCCCCCGCGGTTTTACGCGCGCGTGCTGCCGACCCCGGTCGCCGCGCCCCAGCTGATCGCCTTCAACACACCGCTGGCAGCAGAGCTTGGCATCACCCCCGGCAGCACTGAGGAGATGGCGCAGGTCTTTGCGGGCAACACCATCCCGCAGGGCGCCGCCCCGCTGGCACAGGCCTATGCCGGGCACCAGTTCGGCGGCTTCTCGCCCCAGCTGGGCGACGGCCGCGCGATCCTGCTGGGCGAGGTGATCGACCGCCACGGCCACCGCCGCGACATCCAGCTCAAAGGCTCCGGCCCGACGCCGTTCAGCCGCCGTGGCGACGGGCGCGCCTGGCTGGGCCCCGTCCTGCGCGAATACGTGATGTCCGAGGCGATGTACGCCCTCGGCATCCCCACCACCCGCGCCCTCGCCGCCGTCAGTACCGGAGAGCGCATCCAGCGCGAACGCGGCCTGCCCGGCGCGATCCTGACCCGCGTCGCCTCCAGCCACCTGCGCGTCGGCACCTTCCAGTATTTCGCCGCCCGTCAGGACCTGGACGGGCTGCAAACCCTGTTCGAATACGCCCGCACCCGCCATTACCCGCAGGCGGAAACCCCGCTGGATTTCCTGCAATCCGTGATCAATCGGCAGATCAAGCTGGTCGTGCAATGGCTGTCCATCGGCTTCATCCACGGCGTGATGAACACCGACAACACCTCAATCTCGGGCGAGACGATCGACTACGGCCCCGCCGCCTACATGGATACCTACCACCCCGTCACGGTCTATTCCTCGATCGACCAGCACGGGCGCTATGCCTATGATAACCAAGCAAATGTCCTGGCCTGGAACATGGCACAACTGGCCACAGCACTGGTCCCGCTGATGCCCAATTCGGACGAGGCGATCAAACGCTTCACCACCGCGATCCACGGCATGGCCGACCAGCTGAAATCCGAATGGATCGCCGCGTTCGGCCGCAAGATCGGCTTGGCGAATGCCACCGCAGCCGACGAGGCCCTGCTCAACGCCCTGCTCAACACCATGACGCAGCAACAGGCCGATTTCACCAACACCTTCCGCAAGCTCGCCACCGGCGCCGCCGCGCGCGATCAGTTCACCGACCCCGCCGCCTTCGACAGCTGGGAACCCCAATGGCGCGCGCGCCTAGCTACCGAACCCGACCCGCACCGCCTGATGTGCGCCACCAACCCGGCTTTCATCCCGCGCAACCACCGGGTCGAGCAGATGATCCAGGCCGCCGAGGCCGGCGATTACGCCCCCTTCCACCGCCTCAACGCCGTGCTATCCCGCCCCTACGACGACCAGCCCGAGGCCGAAGACCTGACGCGCCCGCCCCTGCCTTCCGAGGCCGTCACCCAAACCTTCTGCGGCACCTGAAGCGCAAAACCGCCCCTGGCTTCTTTCTGATGAAAATACTCAAATCCGTCGCCCCCAAAGGCGTCATGCCGGGCGCTTCTTGCGATTGATCAACACGATCCCCAGCGCCACCAGCACCATCGCGCCGATCACGTTCCAGCCCATCTCTTCGCCCAGCAGCAACCAGCCCAGGGTCACGCTCAGCACCGGGGTCAGAAAGGCGAAACTGGCCACGCCCGAGGCCGGGTAGATGCTGATCAGGAACACCCAGAACAGGAACCCAAAGCTCGCCACGGCCAGGATCTGGTAGGCCAACCCCATGAAATGCCACATTCCCGGATCACGCAGGAACGGCCCGAACATCGGGGAAACCGCCAGCAGGATCACCGCCGAGACGGACAATTGCCAGAACAGCTGCATCTCGGGGCGCACCGTGGACAATCGGCTCAGCCGCAGCACCAGCGCGATCCCGGCCCATCCGAACGCCCCTGACAGTGCCGCCAAATCGCCCGCCAGCGTCGCCTGCCCGCCGCGATGCCCACCCAGAACCAGCGCCACGCCCCCCATCGCCAGCACCAGACCCAGAACGCGCAGCGACGTCAGCCTCTCGCCCGGCAACAGGAAATGCGCCGCGATCGAAAGGATCACCGGCATCGTGTAAAACAGCAGCGAGGCATGGGACACGCTGGTATGATCCAGCGCCCAGAACAGCGCCACGAACTCTTGCGCGAACAGCGCCCCCAGCAGCAACCCCGGCCCCAGCGTCCCCTTGCGGAAATCGAACGGAATGCCCCGCAACCGCATCCACGCGATCAGCACGATCACCGCCCCGACCGAGCGTAGCCCGGCCATGAACACCGGCTGAAAGCCGCCGTTGCCCAGCTTCACCACGACCTGGTTGACCGCCAGCACGATTCCGAAGGCGACCAGCGAGACCGCTCCGAATGTGTCGATTTTGTCCTTGCGCTCCATGCCGGCCAACAGAGGCGGGAAATCCGGCGGCGTCAATGCGGATCGTACGGGGGCGAACTATTTTTTGAAGCGACGGAACAAGTGCGGGTTGCGATGCACGAACTCGTCGATCATCCCCATCGGCCCGCCCATCGCCTGCCCCTTCAGGTACAGATAGCCCGACGCGGCCCCGATGAACGCCCCCAGCGTGTCGACGATCAGATCGCCCATCGTGTCCAGCAGCCCCGATTTCTGCATGTTCAGGCCAAAGATCTGGTCCATGCCGAACTCGAACACCTCCCACATCGCGCCGACAGCCAGCGCAAAGCAGAAGGCGAAGAACGCCACAGCGATGGGCGGTGCCGCGAACCTGTCGCCCTGGAACATGATGAACACTAGCACGAAGCCGATCAGCCCGAAGCCGATCGCGCTGCCGCCGTGCAAGGCGATGTCCCACCACCAAAACCTGTTATAGAAATCAAAGGCTTCGCCCAGGAACAACGTCCCTGCCACGAACAGCACGATCAGCGTCACGAAACTGGGCGGCACCCGGACTGCGGCCCACCGCGCCAGCCACAGCGGCGCCAGCGACAGCGCCAGCGTCACCACGCAGACAAAGGCCAGCGACCAATTCGCCGTCGCCAAGGCCCCCGCCGCCAAAAGCAGCAGCGCGCCCCAGATCGCCCTTGCCAGCCATGTCTGTTCGGCGAACATGCCGTGACTTTTCCCTGTGACCATGCTGTTGCTTTCAGATGACCGCATCTTTGCTGACGATTGCAAGCTACAACCTCCAGAAATGCGTCGGCATGGATTTGCGGCGACGCCCCGACCGCAGCTTGTCTGTCATCAACGCACTTGGGGCCCAGGTGGTGACGTTGCAAGAGGCCGACAAACGCCTGCCGCCCCGTCCCGCCGCCTTGCCGCACGATATGGTCGAGGCTGACGGCTGGCGCATCCTGCCCTTCGGCCAGCCCGGCGGATCACTTGGATGGCACGGCAACGCCATGCTGGTGCGCCCCGAGATTGCCGTTCTGACCACCGCCCATCTTGACCTGCCGGGGTTGGAGCCGCGCGGCGCCATCCGCGCCGATCTGCTGACTCCGCTTGGCCCTGTGCGGGTGATCGGCACGCATCTGGGGCTGGTCCGGCGCTGGCGCATCCTTCAGGTCTCGGCCATCGCCCGCCACCTGGCTGCGCTGCCACCGATGCCCGCGATCCTGGCGGGCGATCTGAACGAATGGGGCTCGGTCGCGCCGATGGATCACGCAGCGCATGGGCTGGATTTCGCGCCCGCGCATCCCTCTTACCCCGCACTGCGCCCGGTGGGGCGACTGGACCGCTTTGCCACCACGCCCGATCTGCGCGTTCTGGCCACCGGCGTACATCTGGCCCAACCCGCCCGCGTGGCCAGCGATCACCTGCCCGTCTGGGCCCGCATCACCCATGCCTGAGCGGCTTCACCGCCTGCGCATTCCGTGCTAGCCCTGACGAGACACAAGGAATTTTGATCCAATGACATTGCTGCAAATCACCTCGCTTCTGATCGTGCTGGCCGGGGCGTTCGGTGCCATCAACTACCTGTTTTTGAAACTGCCCTCGGCCATCGGCATTCTGGTCGTTTCGCTGCTGGCCTCGGTCGCCGTGCTGGTGCTGGACCTGTTCCTGCCGGGCCTGCACATGGCCCAGACCGCCCGCAACGTGATCCTGGGCATCGACTTCTCGGACGCGCTGCTCGAAGGGATGCTGGGCCTGTTGCTGTTCGCGGGCTCTCTGCACGTCAAGCTGGCCGACCTGCGCGCGCAATGGCGCGTCGTGGTGCTGATGGCAACGCTGGGTGTCGCGCTTTCCACCGCCGTGGTCGGCGCGGGTTTCAGCTGGATCACCGGCATGCCGCTGGCCGTGGCGCTCGTCTTTGGCGCGTTGATTTCCCCCACCGATCCGGTCGCCGTGATGGGCGTTCTGCGCGAAGCCAGCCTGCGCAAGTCGCTGGAGACCAAGATCGCCGGGGAATCCCTGTTCAACGATGGCGTCGGCTACGTCGTCTACCTTGTGCTGGTCGCGATGGCCTTTCCGGCCACATCCGGCGGGCACGGGGCCGAGGCGGGCTCTGAGGTCGAATTCGCCACCATGCTGTTCCTGCAAGAGGCCGCGGGCGGCGCGATCCTGGGCATCGTGCTGGGCTGGTTGGTTTTCCGAATCATGCGCCTGATCGACGACTATTCGCTCGAGGTGCTGCTGACCCTCGGCCTGGCCTTTGGCGGCTACGAACTGGCCGTCTGGCTGCACGTCTCGGCCCCGATCATGGCCGTCTGCGCGGGCCTGCTGATCGGCGACATCGGCGCCAAACACGGCATGTCCGAGGAAACCCGTAAATACGTCGACGCCTTCTGGAAACTGATCGACGAGATCCTCAACGCCGTCCTGTTCCTGCTGATCGGGTTCGAGGTCTTCGCCGTCGCCTTCTCGGCCGATCTGCTGGTTGCTGGCGCACTCGCCATCGCGCTGGCTTTGCTGGCGCGACTGGCCGCCGTCGCGATCCCGATCTACCTGCTGGGCGGGCCGCGCAAATTCGGCCCCGGCGTGATCCCGATCATGACCTGGGGCGGGCTGAAGGGCGGCATCTCGGTCGCGCTGGCCCTGTCCCTGCCCGACAGCGAATGGAAGCCGGTGATCCTGACCGCGACCTATATCGTGGTGGTGTTCTCGATCATCGTGCAGGGGCTGAGCGTCGGCAAACTGGCCGCCAAAGTGGGCCGCGAACCCGAACTGGTCTGACCCCATAAAAAAAGCGGCACCAGATTGGTGCCGCTTTGCTGTCTCAGGCCGCGTTACGGGCCGAGCGTTTCTGCGAGGGCCCCTTGCGGCGGCGGAACGGCTTGCCACCGGGGGCGCCTGCATCCGCGCGGGCACCGGGCTTGTTGCCCTGCCCATGACCCTGGCCATGTCCCTGACCCTGACCACCGCGACGGCCCTGCCCGGGTTTACCCTGCGGACGGCCCTGTTGTTGCTTGGGCTGGCCCGGCATTGCCTCCCACGGGCGGCCCGAGGCGACGGGGATCGTCAGCTTCATGACCTTCTGGATGTCCTTCAGCTGGTCCATCTCGTCCGGCGCGCACAGCGCGATCGCCTTGCCGTCACGACCCGCACGCGCGGTCCGACCGATGCGGTGCACGTAGTTTTCCGGCACGTTGGGCAGCTCGTAGTTGTAGACGTGCTTCACGTCCGGAATATCCAGACCGCGCGCCGCCACATCGGTGGCCACCAGAACGCGCGCCTCACCCGACTTGAACGCCGAGATCGCCCGTTCCCGCTGGCCCTGGCTCTTGTTGCCATGCACGGCGGCGACGGCATAACCCGCCTTTTCCAACTGACGCGCCAGACGGTCCATGCCGTGCTTGGTGCGCCCGAAGACCACCGCCAGTTCGTCGCGGTGCGCGTCCAGCAGCTCGATCAGCAGGTTGGTTTTCTCGGCCTTGGCGATGAAGTGGATCGACTGGTCGATCTTGTCGGCCGCCTTGCCCGGGGGATTCACCTGCACCCGGCGCGGGTTGGTCAGATAGCTTTCCGCGATTTCTGCCATCAGCTTCGGCATCGTGGCCGAGAACAGCATGGTCTGGCGTTCCGAGGGCAGCATCCCGGCGATCTTGCGCAGCGCGTGGATAAAGCCCAGGTCCAGCATCTGGTCGGCCTCGTCCAGCACCAGGAACTTGGTTTCCTTCAGGCTCAGCGCGCCGCGATCCAGCAGGTCGATCAGGCGGCCCGGAGTGGCCACCAGAATGTCAACGCCGCGCTCCAGCCGCTTGGCCTGCGCGTTCAGCGAGGCGCCGCCGACGACCAGCGCCACCTTCATCGGCATGCCCTGCACGAATTCGGCCAGCGTATCGGCGATCTGCTTGGCCAGTTCGCGCGTGGGGGCCAGCACCAGGCCGCGCACGGCCTTGGGGGCGGGTTTGCCCTGACCCGACAGCAGCTCGACCAGCGGCAGGCCAAAGGCGGCCGTCTTGCCGGTACCGGTCTGGGCCAGGCCCATCACGTCATGGCCTTCCAGCGCCAGCGGGATGGCGCGGCTCTGGATCGGGGTGGGTTCGGTCAGGCCCAGCGTTTCGATGCGCGCGGCCAGTTTGGGCGCAAGGCCCATCATCTCGAATTGGTTCAAAATCGGTTCCTCTGGCCTTGCAATATGCAAAGCCGATTGCGGACGCCTCTGCGCCCGTGTCGTGGTTGCCCGGGGGTCTCTGCCGACAGGCCTCGTGCCTGAATGCCGCCGTCCGGTCGATCCCACGCGTGATATTGGGAAAACGTCTGTCGGGTGTCCCGGGCGCGGCTGGATGCCGGCAATCGCCCCCTGCTCACGCGGCAAAGGACACCTGTTAGCGCCCAAATGGGATGCTGCGGCGCAGAAGTCAAGGAAAATCCCCGCCGACGCGGTGCAATCGGTCTGGAAACGGGGTCGGCTTGGCCTTAGAACAGGGCGCAAAAAAGGTTGCCCATGTCCCAGACCATCACGTCCCGCTGCGAGGCCATCGGCCTGCGCATGACCGGCCAACGCCGCATCATCGCAGCCGTGCTGGAGGAGTCCGAAGACCACCCCGACGTCGAGGAACTGTACAACCGCGCCTCGGCCCGCGATTCCGCGATCTCGCTGGCGACCGTCTACCGCACCGTGAAACTGTTCGAGGAATCGGGCATTCTGGACAAGCTGGAATTCGGCGACGGCCGCGCCCGATACGAGGACGCCGAGCGCGACCACCACGACCACCTGATCGACATGAACACCGGCCAGGTCATCGAATTCTGCGACCCCGAGATCGAAGCCCTGCAGGAAAAGATCGCCGCCAAGCTGGGCTACACGCTGAAAGGCCACCGGCTTGAACTCTACGGTGTGCCGATCAAGAAACGCTAGACCTCGCCCCCCTGCGCGCTACCCTTGCCGCAGGAGGACCCCATGAAGCCGATCATTTATCATATTCCCGTTTGCCCATTTTCCCAGCGCGTGGAAATCCTGCTGGCCCTCAAGGGCCTGACCGATGCGGTCGAATTCCGCACCGTCGACATCACCAAACCCCGCGACCCCGAGCTGCTGCGCAAGACCCGCGGCACCACTGCGCTGCCGGTGCTCGAGGATGAACAAGGCCGGATCATCAAGGAATCCCTCGTGATCCTGCGCTATATCGAGGACCGCTTTCCCACCCCACCCGTCGCGCGCACCGATCCCTACGAACGGGCCGTGGAAAACCAGCTGATCGCACTCGAAGGGCCATTCGTCGGTGCCGGCTACATGTTCGTTATGAACCAGGACCGCGCAAAACGCCCTGATTTCGAACAGAAAATGCTGGGCACCTACAAACAGCTGAACGACTTCCTCGCCCATCACGCGCCCTACGGCCCCTTCCTGTTCGACACGTTCGGGCTGGCCGAGGCGGTCTATACCCCGATGTTCATGCGCTTCTGGTTCCTGGACTATTACGAGGGCTTCCAGATCCCCGACACGCCCGACTTTGCCCGCGTCAAGCAATGGCACGACGCCTGTCTGGCCCACCCCGCCGCCCAGCAGGTCAGCCATGACGAGATCGTCAAGCTTTACTACGACTACGCGCTGGGGGCCGGGAATGGCGCGCTGCTGCCGGGCCGCGCGCGCTCGTCCTTCGTGTTCGAGCCCGACTGGCCCGGCCGCCCCATGCCCCCGCGCGACAAGTGGACCACCCATGCAAGCGACGCAGAGCTGGGTCTCGTCTGACGATCCTTGCCCTTTGCCCTGCGCCCCCGTATGGCGGGATCAGAGCGAACGGGAACACATCACATGAACAACATCCGCGGGATCCTTCTGGTCATCCTGTCCATGGCCGCTTTTGCGACCGAGGACATGTTCGTCAAGGCCATGACCCAAAGCCTGCCGACCGGACAGGTGATGTTCCTGCTGGGCGCGGGCGGCGCGCTGGTGTTCGCCGCCGTCGCCAAATCGCGCGGCGAGACGCTGATCGCGCCGCTGTTCCGCAACCGCGCCCTGCTGATCCGCACCGTGGCCGAGGGGTTCGCGGCGTTCTTCTTCATCACCTCGCTGTCGCTGGTCGCCATGTCCACGGTCGCCGCCGTGTTCCAGGCCACCCCGCTGGCCATCACGCTGGGGGCCGCGCTGTTTCTGGGTGAACAAGTCGGCTGGCGGCGGTGGAGCGCCATTCTGGTCGGTTTCGCCGGCGTTCTGATGATCATCCGCCCCGGCATGGCGGGGTTTGACCCGGCGATGCTGATGATCCTGGGCGCGGTCGCCGCCATCGCCACGCGCGACCTGATCTCGCGCCGCCTGCCCGCCGACATGTCCTCCTACGTGGTCAGCTTCCACGGCTTTGCCTCGCTTGCCGTGGTCGGCCCGCTGATGATGTTGACGCAAGTCACGCCGCCCGCCGCGCTGTCGCTGCCGCATCTGGGCCAGATCTTCGGCGCGCTGGTCTTTGGCGTCTCGGGCTATTACGCCATCGTCATCGCCACCCGCACCGGCGACGCCTCGGCCATCACGCCGTTCCGCTACACGCGTCTGATCTTCTCGATGATCCTCGGGATGCTGGTGTTTTCCGAACGCCCCGACCTGATGACCTATCTCGGCTCGGCCATCATCATCGCTTCGGGGCTGTACACTTACTTGCGCGAACGCCGCCTTCTGGCCCGCGCGGCCCCCGCCGCCAGCGCCTGAAACGCGGCAATTCACCCCCGTTAACGCAAACGTCCGCGCCGCCCCCTTTTCACTTGGGCCTTGTGCCTCTAAAAGCCCGCTCAAATACCTATTTCACAAGGGAAGCGACCCAATGAGCACCATTATCGACATCCACGCCCGCGAGATCCTGGATTCCCGCGGCAACCCCACCGTCGAGGTGGACGTGATCCTCGAAGACGGCACCATGGGCCGCGCCGCTGTGCCCTCGGGTGCGTCGACCGGTGCCCACGAGGCCGTGGAAAAGCGTGACGGCGACAAGTCGCGCTACATGGGCAAGGGCGTGCTGGAAGCCGTCGCCGCCGTCAACGGCGAGATCGCCGAGGCGCTGGTTGGCTTTGACGTGACCGAGCAGGTCGCCATCGACATGGCCATGATCGAGCTGGACGGCACCCCCAACAAATCCCGTCTGGGCGCGAACGCCATTCTGGGCGTGTCGCTGGCCTGCGCCAAGGCAGCCGCCGATTTCACCGCCCAGCCCCTGTTCCGCTATGTCGGCGGCACCTCGGCCCGCGTCCTGCCGGTTCCGATGATGAACATCATCAACGGTGGCGAACACGCCGACAACCCCATCGACATCCAGGAATTCATGATCATGCCCGTCTCGGCCACGAACATCCGTGACGCCGTCCGCATGGGCTCTGAGGTGTTCCACACCCTGAAGAAAGAGCTGACCGCCGCGGGCCTGTCCACCGGTCTGGGTGACGAAGGCGGCTTTGCCCCCAATATCGAATCCACCCGCGCCGCGCTGGATCTGATCCTGGCCTCGATCGAGAAAGCCGGCTACAAGCCCGGCGAGGACATCTACCTGGCCCTCGATTGCGCCTCGACCGAGTACTACAAGAACGGCAAATACGAGATGGTTGGCGAAGGCAAGTCGCTGACCTCTGCAGAAAACGCCGAGTATCTGGCCCAGCTGTGCGCCGACTACCCGATCATCTCGATCGAAGACGGCATGAGCGAAGACGACTGGGAAGGCTGGAAAATCCTGACCGACAAGATCGGCGACAAGGTGCAGCTGGTCGGTGACGACCTGTTCGTGACCAACCCCGCCCGTCTGGCCGATGGCATCAAGCAGGGCGTCGCCAACTCGATGCTGGTGAAGGTCAACCAGATCGGTTCGCTGACCGAAACCCTGAAGGCCGTCGATATGGCCCACCGCGCGCGCTACACCAACGTGATGTCGCACCGCTCGGGCGAAACCGAAGACGCCACCATCGCCGACCTGGCCGTCGCCACCAACTGCGGCCAGATCAAGACCGGCTCGTTGGCGCGTTCGGACCGTCTTGCCAAGTACAACCAGCTGATCCGCATCGAGGAACTGCTGGGCGAGACCGCCGAGTATGCAGGCCGCTCGATCCTGAAATAATCCGGCTTTTTCGGATGCAGACGGCCCGCCAATCGGCGGGCCGTTTTCGTTTGGACTCAACGATTTGCCCAAAAATGACCCGTCGGGGCGAAAAAATTTCAACGTCAGCGGGAACAATTTGATCAATCTTGCGTTGATCTCTCATCTGCACACGCAGAAAGCGAGCAATCCGGTGGGGGCATCGGAAGGGAGACAATGGAGAAAATCTACGAAGAGGCGTCACAGCCGTCCCGTTTACGCAGATGGATCTACTGCGCGATTGAACCGATTGTTACTGTGCTTTTCGTTGTGTTTCTTTTGGCTTTGCCTGACCTGCTGCATGCACGGCAAAAACCCCTGCATATCGTGATGAACGACCGCGGCGGCGTCGTGTCGCAACGCAAGGCCGAGATCCAGAAAATCGCCGCCGCCGGTGGCCGGGTCGAGATCCGGGGCCGCGTTTGCCTGTCCTCGTGCACCATGTATCTGGGCGCGCCGGATGTCTGCGTTTACCCGACCACGAGTTTCGGGTTTCACGGCCCCTCGAACCACGGCCGCCCGCTTGGCTCCAAACAGTTCGAGTACTGGTCCAAGGTCATCGCCTCCTACTATCCGGCCGATCTGGCGCGCTGGTATATGAAGACCGCCCGCCACATCGAGAAGGGCTATTACAACCTGACCGGCGCGCAACTGATCGCCCTGGGCATCCCCGCCTGCTAGGCATTTCGGCAGGGTCGTACGACCATTTAGCTGCGGCGCCCGCCCCCGGAAAATCCCGGCAGGACGGGCGCAATCGACAATATACCCGTTCAATATCAGCGCCTTACAAGAACGCGCCAAAAGTCGACCCCCTTGTGGTCGTATAAACCAACGTCCCATAACCGGCCAGCAACTCCCCCCGATAAGCTATGGCCGCGGACCCGCCGCCATCTGCAATCCGGCCGGCCGCATCTGCTTTAGGGAGGAAACCAAGCATGAATCTCATCAACGCGCTCGCGATCTCGATCGGCGTTCTGGCCGCCGTCGCAACCTGGCTGTGCCTTGGCACGCCCTATGGCCTGGCGGTCTGGGCCCTGTTCATCGGCTGGGGCAGCTTTTACCACACCGGAGGCGGCACCGCAGGCTTCGCCAAATCCGCCGTCAACCACGCCTGGGGCGCTGCCGTCGCCGCCATCGCGCTGTTCATGGTCGCCACGGTCGGCGGCTCGGTCGTCGTGACCTCGGGGATCGTCGGCGTGTCGGTCGTCGTGCTGGTCCTTGGCGCGCATCTGCCGCTGCTGTCCACGATCCCCGCCGCTGTTTATGGCTACGCCTCGACCGCCGCGTTCTGCCTGCTGTCCGGCGTGGCGCTGGGGGATCTGGGCGCCGTCGTGATGGCGGCGGTCATGATCGTCGTCTCGCTGGTTCTGGGCAACGCCTTTGGGTTTGTCTCGGAAAAGGGCGCGGGCCTGCTGGTCGGCAAAGCCGCCAGTTGAACGGCGCGAAGGGGCCACACCGGCCCCTTCAAGCCAAGGGTTGGCAGAAGAAAGTGATCGTGCTATGATTGAAATATCAACCATTTACTCACCTTTGAGGAAAGTAGGCCGAAAACGCGCCGTTTGTTCCCCCTCTGCTGCCGCGCCCTGGCGGTGTTCGTGGTCCTCGCCACCACGCCCCTGAGCGGCACCGCCGCCACCTCAGGCCGCGTCCAGATCGGCGACGATCACGGCGGCAAGGTCTCGGACCGTCAGCGCCAGATCGCCATCCTCAGCAAGTCGGGAAAAACCGTGGCGATCCTGGGCCAACATTGTCTGTCCTCCTGCACGATGTTGTTGGCCCTGACAAACCTGTGCATCCATCCCAAGACCGTGTTCGGGTTTCACGGCCCCTCGGATTTCGGGGCGCAACTGCCGCCGGCTCAGTTCGAGTATTGGTCGCAGATCATCGCCAGCCACTACCCGCCGGGCCTACGGTCCTGGTACCTGCGCGAGGCGCGCTTTACCCTGACGGGGTATTACTACCTGACCGGATCGCAACTGGCGCAGCACTATGGTTTTGACCTCTGCGGTGGGAAACGGATAGGCATCGGCATCCCCTCCTATAACCCGTAATGCCCCAAGATCCCCATGACCGCCGACCAGATCATCGACCTTCTGAACCTGATCCCCCACCCCGAGGGCGGCCATTACCGCCAGACCTGGGTGCAGGACCCCGCCAGCGGCCGCCCCGCCGGCACCTGCATCTACTTCCTGCTCCGGCAAGCCGAACGCAGCCACTGGCACAGCGTGGACGCCGCCGAGATCTGGCACTTCTACGCCGGTGCCCCGCTGATCCTGTCGCTGTCGGAAACCGCCCAAGGCCCCGCGCAGCAGCATTTGCTGGGCCCCGACCTGCTCGCAGGGCAGCAGCCGCAGATCATCGTGCCGCCGCACCACTGGCAATCCGCCCAAACGACCGGAGACTGGACGCTGGTCGGTTGCACCGTCTCTCCCGGGTTTCAGTTCGAGGGCTTCACTCTGGCGTCGCCGGAATTCGACATCCCGAATGTGACGTAACGTCACAGCAAAATCGTCGCAGCACCCGACACATGAATCACCTAGCTTGAAAGTTGCCTACACAGAAGGCGCACACGCCCGAAGCTCTTGCGGACGGCACCCCCCGGTTGGCTTTTCTCGGTTTGAGTGTTGCAAGGTTGGCCAGACCGGGGGCAGCCGCCGCAGATCAGGCAGCCCAATGGATTTCGGCGTTTTCCAGAATGGTGGCGACCGGCGCGCGCTCGGGCGGTTGATTGCGCGCCACGCTCAGCGCGTCGCGTTTGGCCTGCCCGGTGATCACCAGATGCAGCGACAAAGACCCGCGCAGCGCCCGCGCGCTCAGGCTGACGCGCGGTTCGGGCTGGGCGGCCGTACGAATTGCCACCAGCGACGGCGCATCCGCGGCCAGCGCCTGCGCCAGACCATCAGCATCCGGGAACAGGCTGGCAGTGTGCATGTCCTCTCCCATCCCCAGCAAGGCGACCGCGGCGGGCAGATAGGGGCGGATGACCTGCTCCAGCTGGCCCAGCGCCAGCTCGGGCGTGTCCGCCGTAGCGTAAAGCGGCAGGAACCGCGCAGCAGCCGCCCGCCCCACCAGCAAGCGTTCCCGGATCAGACGCCCGTTCGAGCGGGGGTGATCCTCGGGCACCCAGCGCTCGTCACTGGGCATCACGTCCACCCGCGCCCAGTCCAGATCGGCCGCGCAAAGCGCATCAAAGATCGGCGCCGGTGTCGTCCCCCCCGGCACGATCAGCGTCGCGCGCTCCTCGTGCATCAGGGCGGCGGTCAGTTCCCCTGCCAGTTGCTGCGCCAGATCGATCGCCAGCATGTCCCGGTCGGCGTAGTCGATCAGCTTCATGCCCGGATCTCCCGCCATTTGCGGCCCGAGCGGTGCAGCAGCGCCAGCGCATCTTCTGGGCCGAAACTGCCGGTGGCATACGGGATCGGTTTGTCGCCGCGCGCCTCCCAGCTGGCGATGATCGGGTCGGTCCAGGCCCAGGCGGCCTCCACCTCGTCGCCGCGCATGAACAGCGTCTGGTTGCCGCGCACCACGTCCATGATCAGCCGCTCGTAGGCATCCGCCGCGTCGTCCGCATCCGGGCCCAGCGCCTCGGAAAAGGTCATGTCCAACGGCACGTCCACCAGCCGCATCCCACCCGGCCCCGGCTCCTTGATGGTCACATCCAGGTCGATGCCTTCATTCGGCTGCAACCGGATCGTCAGGATGTTCCGGTGCCGTCCGGTATCCTCGGTAAAGATGTTGTGCGGCGCCTCCTTGAAAACAACCGCGATCTCGCTCGCCCGGTCGCTCAGCCGCTTGCCGGTGCGCAGGTAGAACGGCGTGCCCGCCCAGCGCCAGTTGATCACGTTCAGCTTCATCGCGATAAAGCTTTCGGTGATCGAGTCCGGGTTCTCCACGTGCTCCAGGTATCCGGGCTTTTCGTGATCGGCCAGGTACTGCCCGCGCACCAGATCGTCGCGCCCCACCTCGCCCAGCGCGCGGATCACCTTCAGCTTTTCGTCGCGTACCGCGTCCGGGTCAAACTTGGCCGGAGGCTCCATCGCAATCAGGCACAGCAACTGCATCAGGTGGTTCTGCACCATGTCCCGCATCGCCCCCGCGCGGTCATAGTATTCCCCCCGTCCGCCAACCCCCACGGTTTCGGCCACGGTGATCTGGATGTGGTCGACGTAACGGCTGTTCCACAGCGGCTCGAACAGCATATTGCCAAAGCGCAGCGCCATCAGGTTCTGAACGGTTTCCTTGCCCAGGTAATGGTCGATCCGGTAGATCTGGCTTTCGTCGAAATGCTCGGCCAGCGAGCGGTTCAGCGCCTGTGCCGTCGCCAGATCCCGGCCAAACGGCTTTTCCACCACGATCCGCGCGTCGTGATCCGCCATCCCGTACTGGTGCAACCGCTGCGCCAGATCGCTGAACAGGCTGGGCCCGACCGAGAAATAGAACGCCCGCACCCGCCCCGGATGCATCTTGGCGGCCAGCGCGTCCCAGCCTTCCTCTCCGCGCGCATCCAGCGTGACATAGGACAGGGTCTTCTGAAACCGCTTGATCGTGCCCGGCTCGCACCCGGAATGACCGCTGTTGAACTCCAGCAGCGCCTCGGCCACGAAGGCCCGGTATTCCACGTCGTCCATCTGCGAGCGTGCCGCCCCGATGATCCGCGTCCCTTCCTCCATCTGGCCCGCGCAAAAGCGCCGGAACAGCGCCGGCAATATCTTGCGCCGCGCCAGATCACCGGTGCCGCCAAATATCACCAGGTCGAACGGATCGACCGGAATCACGCGCGATGCCATCGCCTTCCCCTTGTTTGCAGGCCCCAGAGGTTCCCGGATGATGCGGCCCCCTCCAATGTCTAGCACACCCCCCTCGGTTCACAATGGTGTCAGGGCCAAAAGCGCCTCTTCCCTCCCCTTGCCGCACACACTAGCCTGCCGCGCAATCAGAACGAACGGACGCGCCATGAAAGATCACAGTGTAACCAGTGCAAACGTGGGCAAGTTTCAGGACCCAAAGCTGACAGCAGACGGCCAGACCCGCGCCACCGTCGCGCTGACCCATCCCCGCACGCTGTGGTTCAACACCGGCACCCTGTGCAACATCACCTGCGCGAACTGCTATATCGACAGCTCTCCCACCAATGACGCGCTGGTCTACCTTTCGGCGGCCGAAGTCGCCTCGTACCTAGCCCAGACCATCCAACGCGCCTGGCCCATCACCGAGATCGGCTTCACCGGCGGCGAACCCTTCATGAACCCCGAGATCATCGAAATGGCCCGCCTCTCTCTGGAAGCCGGCCACGAGGTGCTGATCCTCACCAACGCCATGCTACCGATGATGCGCCCCAACATGCGCGACGGCCTCACCCAGCTGAACGCCGCCTTCCCCGGCAAACTGACTCTGCGCGTATCGCTGGACCACTGGGACGAAACCCGCCACGACGCCGAGCGCGGCCCCGGCAGCTTTGCCAAGACCCTGCAAGGCATGGACTTCCTGCGCGATGCAGGCATCCCCATGTCCGTGGCAGGCCGCGCCCTCTGGCACGAAAGCGACGCCGCCGCCCGCGACGGCTATGGCCGCTTGTTCGCCGAGCGCGGCTATGCCATCGACCCGCACAACCCCGGCCAGACCGTCCTCTTCCCCGAAATGGACCTGACCGCCGAAGTCCCCGAGATCACCACCGCCTGCTGGGGCATCTTGAACAAATCTCCCGACGACGTGATGTGCGCCTCTTCCCGCATGGTGGTCAAACGGAAGGGCGCCGAAAAACCAACCGTTCTGGCCTGCACCCTACTAGCCTACGACCCGCAATTCGAACTGGGCGAAACGCTGGAACAGGCCGAACGCCCCGTCGCCCTGAACCACCCCCATTGCGCAAAGTTCTGTGTGTTGGGTGGGGCAAGCTGCTCGGCCTGATTGCGCCTGCGGCGAGCGGGTATGGGGGGCCAGCCCCCCTCTGGCCTGCGGCCATTCACCCCCCGGGATATTTGGAAAAAGAAGAAGGGTAAGGGCGCGCGCCTTCTGGCTTCTTTCTGATCCAAATACTCACGGCGCAACGGTGTCGCCGATAAGACGCTACAGAATGGAGGGCGACGAGATTTCGCCGCCGCCGACCAATGCGCGCACACCTGTTGTTGTGGGGCAGGACGTGGGTAGGCCGCGTTGAACCCGGGCGGCCAGGTAGGCGAAGGCCTGCGCCTCCAGCATGTCGCCGTTCAGGCCGACCTCTTCGATGGCATGGACCGGGCAATCGAGGCCGACGCGCAGCATTTCCATCATCACGGGGTTGTGGCGTCCACCTCCGGTGATCAGAAGCTGATCGGGCGGGATTGGGCAATGTTCCATCGCCTGCATCACGGCGGCGGCGGCCATGCCGGTCATCGTGGCGGCGGCATCGGCGTCGTCCAGTTCGCGCACCAGCTCGAGCATGTCGGCAAAGGCGTCGCGGTCCAGCGACTTGGGCGGCATCCGGCGGAAATACACGTCATCCAGGAACAGCTCCAGCGCGCCGGCGACCACCTCGCCCTGAGATGCGAGCGAGCCGTCGCGATCGAAAGGCTCGCCGCGGCGTTGCATCATCAGGTCGTTCAGCGGCGCGTTCGCGGGGCCAGTATCGAAGGCCAGCAGCGCCCCCGGGGTTTCCGGGCCGGGTTTATGCGGGTCGATCCAGGTGATGTTGCCCACCCCGCCCAGGTTCAGCATCGCCAGCGGCCGTTTCGCCCCGATCCATTGCGCGCAGGCGAAGTGGTAGAACGGCGCCAACGGGGCCCCCTGCCCGCCCATCCTTACATCGGCTGAGCGGAAGTCCCACACCACCGGAATGCGCAACTCCTCGGCCAGGCGGGCGCCGTCTCCGGCCTGATGGGTGCCGCGCCCCTCGGGGTCATGCGCCAGGGTCTGGCCGTGAAAGCCGATCAGCGCCGCGCCGCCGATGCTTGACAGCAGCTCCAGATGTGCGTCCTCGACGATGCGGGCGGCCTCGGCCACGCCGTCCTCACCGGGCCAGCGTCCCAGGGCCGCGCGCAGCACCGCCTGTTCCTGAGCCGAATAGGGCCGATAGCCGCTTTCGCCGAAGTCCAGAATGCGCACGCCGTCGGTCAGCACCATCGCCGCGTCCACCCCGTCCAGCGAGGTGCCCGACATCGTGCCCAGAACCCAAAGCGGTTCGCTGTTTTTCATACCCCAACCCTGCCGAAAACCGGTTTCGCTTGCCCGGATTGCACACTATACACAGCCGCGCAACGTTCAAAGGGACAAAACCATGACCTACCACCCCAAATCGGACTTCATGACCGTCATGATGCAGCGCGGCTTTCTGGCCGATTGCACCGATTATCAGGGCCTTGACGAGGTGCTGAGCAAAGGGGTGGTTCCGGCCTATATCGGCTTTGACGCGACGGCGAAATCGCTGCACGTCGGCAGCCTGATCCAGATCATGATGCTGCGCTGGCTGCAAAAGACCGGCCACCAGCCGATCACCCTGATGGGCGGCGGCACCACCAAGGTGGGCGATCCCTCGTTCCGCGCGGATGAGCGCCCCCTGCTGACCCCCGACCAGATCGACGACAACATCGCCGGGATCAAGAAGGTCTTTGCCAAGTACCTCGATTACGACCGCGCCGACACGCCCGCCTTGATGCTGAACAATGCCGAGTGGCTGGACGGCCTCAACTACCTCGATTTCCTGCGCGACATCGGGCGGCATTTCTCGGTCAACCGGATGCTGTCGTTTGAATCCGTGAAATCGCGTCTGGACCGCGAGCAGTCGCTCTCGTTCCTCGAATTCAACTACATGATCCTGCAGGCCTATGACTTCCTCGAGCTGAACCGCCGCTATGGCTGTCTGCTGCAAATGGGCGGCTCGGACCAGTGGGGCAATATCGTCAACGGCATCGACCTGACCCGCCGCGTGCTGGACAACCAGATCTTTGGCCTGACCTCGCCGCTGCTGACCACCTCGGACGGCAAGAAGATGGGCAAATCCGCCGATGGCGCGGTCTGGCTGAATGCCGACATGCGCAGCCCCTACGAGTTCTGGCAGTTCTGGCGCAACACCACCGATGCCGATGTGGGCCGGTTCCTGAAGCTCTATACCGAGCTGCCGCTGGACGAATGCGAGCGTCTGGGCGCGCTGGCCGGGTCGGACATTAACGCCGCCAAGGTGATCCTGGCCAACGAGGTCACCACCCTGTGCCACGGCGCCGAAGCCGCCGCCGCCGCCGAGGCGACCGCGCGTGAAGTCTTCGAAAAGGGTGGCGCCGGTGACGACCTGCCCACCGTCGAAATCCCCCGCGCCGAGCTGGGCGACGGCCTGTCCATCGTGCAGGCTCTTGTCCGCTCGGGCCTGGCGAAATCCGGCAAGGACGCCAAGCGCCTGATCGCCGAGGGTGGCGCGCGCATCGACGACGAGCCGCTGACCGACGCCGGCCTGATGCTGGACGCCGGTGCGCTGTCCTCGCCGGTCAAACTGTCGGCCGGCAAGAAGCGGCACGCGCTGGTCAAACTGGCCGACTGACCCCGGATTCGGGACGTGCGAAAACGTCCCGAATCCTTACAAATTTCCGTCTGAACGGATCGTGACCCCGCCGCGCGCTCTCCCCGAGTCGCGCGGCGTTTGTCACTTTACCGTCCGCCCTGTCAGGACAAAATTCTCACAATGGCAGGGCCGTCGTGGACTTGATTTCCTCCATCGACAGCAGCGCCGTGACGTTGTGCACCTTCACCTCGGAAATCAGCGACTGATAGAATTCGTCGTAGGCGCGCGCGTTCTTGACGCGCACTTTCAGGATATAGTCGATATCCCCCGCCAGCCGGTGCGCCTCTTGCACTTCCGCGCGATCTTGCAATGCTTTCAGGAACTTGCGCTGCCACTCAGCCTCGTGCTCGGACGTGCGGATCAGCACGAAGAAGCACGCGTCGAACCCCAGCTTCTCGGCGTCCAGCACCACGGTCTGCGGGCCCATGACGCCGGCCTCGCGCATCTTGCGGATTCGATTCCACACCGGCGTCTTTGACGACCCGACTTTGCGCGCGATTTCGTCTAGGGATTGCCCCGCATCGCGTTGCATCTCCACAAGGATTTTTCTGTCCGTCTCATCCAGCCGAACCGACATTTTTCTTTCTCCGCTTCATTTGGAACAATCCGTTCGGTTTTGGGTGCCAAACTCGATGATGTCCTTATTTCTTCCCGCATATGGCGGAATAGGGGGAATATTTTCTATATTGCACAGCAAGTCAACACGACATCCGAAACGATTTCCCAAGCAGAGGATACACCCGATGCCCCGTCCTTTCACTCCCAAGGTCATCACCGCCAACGCGTTGCTCGAAGGTGACGTGGTCTATCTGACCACCGCCGACACCTGGACGCGCCAGATGTGCCAGGCTGAACTGATCGAGGACGAGGCCCACGCCCAGATGCGCCTTCTGGATGCAGAACGTCAACGTAATCAAGTGGTTGGCGCCTATCTGATCGACGTCAGCAAGGGCGAGAACGGCCCTGAGCCGACCCATTTCCGCGAGGATTTCCGCCGCACCGGCCCCTCGAATTATTTCCACGGCAAGCAGGCAGAGGTGGCGTGATGTATAAATATTCGGACTTCGACAAAAAATTTCTGGCCGCCCGGAATGCCCAGTTTCGTCAACAGGTCGCGCGCCGCATTGACGGCTCGCTGACCGAGGACGAATTCCGCCCCCTGCGCCTGATGAACGGCCTGTACCTGCAGCTGCACGCCTACATGCTCCGCGTGGCCATTCCCTATGGCACGCTGAACGGCGCCCAGATGCGCCAACTGGCTGTGATCGCTGACAAATTCGACAAGGGCTACGGTCACTTCACCACCCGTCAGAACATCCAGTACAACTGGCCCAAGCTGCCCGACGTGCCGGATATCCTGGACGCGCTGGCCGAGGTGAACCTGCACGCGATTCAGACCTCGGGGAACACGATCCGCAACGTGACCTCGGACCATTTCGCCGGTGCCACCGCCGAAGAGGTTAACGACCCCCGCCCGCTGGCCGAGCTGATCCGCCAATGGTCCACCGATCACCCGGAATTCCAGTTCCTGCCGCGAAAGTTCAAGATCGCGATAACCGGCAGCGCGCAGGACCGCGCCGTCACCGCCGCGCATGACATCGGCCTGCGTCTGGTGTCGCGCGACGGCGTCGAAGGCGTGCAGGTGATCGTCGGTGGCGGTCTGGGCCGGACCCCGGTTGTTGGTAAGGTTATCAAGGACTTCCTGCCCAAGGCCGACCTGCTGCCCTACCTCGAGGCGGTCGTCAGCGTCTACAACCTGCTGGGTCGTCGCGACAACAAGTACAAGGCGCGAATCAAGATCACCGTGAACGAAAACGGGCTCGACACTTACCGCGATCTTGTCGAGGCGCGCTTTGCCGAGCTGCGCCCGCTGTTCTCGGGCGTCGATCAAGAGGCCCTGGCCGAGATCGAAGCCATGTTCGCCGCGCCTGACTTTGCGGACAAGGACACGCAAGCCTTTGATACGGCTTACGAAAACGATCCCGTCTTCCGCTCTTGGGCTGACACCAACCTGTCTGCGCACAAGGCGCCGGGCTATGCGATCGTGACCGTTTCGCTCAAGGCGCACGGGCAAACGCCGGGCGATGCGACCAGCGACCAGATGCGTCTGCTGGCCGATCTGGCGCAACAGTATGCGCACGATGAACTGCGCATCAGCCACGAGCAGAACGTGATCCTGCCGCATGTCCACAAATCGGACCTGCCCGCGCTGCACGCCGCGCTGAAATCGCAGGGTCTGGCGACCGCGAATATCGGCCTGATCAGCGACATCATCGCCTGCCCCGGCATGGATTATTGCGCCCTGGCGACTGCCCGCGCGATCCCCGTCGCGCAGCAAATTGCCGTGCGTTTCGAAGAGCTTAAGCTGGAGCATGAGGTCGGTCCGTTGAAGATCAAGATCTCGGGCTGCATCAATGCCTGCGGCCACCACCATGTCGGCCATATCGGCATTCTGGGTCTGGATCGCGCGGGCGTCGAGAACTACCAGATCACGCTGGGCGGCGACGGCACGCAGGACATGGTGATCGGCGAACGCGCCGGCCCGGGCTTTGCCTATGACGAGATCGTGGACGCCATCGAGCGAATCATCCGCGCCTACCTGGAACTGCGCGAAACCCCCGAGGAAACCTTCCTCGAGGCCTACCGCCGCCTTGGCCTGGACCCGTTCAAGGCCGCCCTCTACCCGGAGGCTGCGAGGAAAAATGCCGCTTGAACAACCGCTTGGCTCGATCGACGAGCGTGTGGAGCATCTGAACCGGCGCTATCAGCACCACGCGGCCAGCGCGGTGCTGAAGCGGGCCATGTCCGACAGTCAGGTCGGCCGGATCGCCATGGTGTCCTCGTTCGGCGCGGAAAGCGTCGTGTTGCTGCACATGGTGGCGATGGTGGACCGCACCACGCCGGTTCTGTTCATCGACACCATGATGCTGTTCCCGGAAACCCTGCAATATCAACGGGATGTCTCGGAACGGCTGGGGCTGACGGATGTCCGCGTGATCCAGGCCAGCAAGGCTGATCTGGACGCACAGGACCCTTACGGCGCGCTGCATCTGCGCGACACCGACGCCTGCTGCGACCTGCGCAAGACCCGCCCACTGGAGGACGCGCTCAGCGGTTTCGACGCCTGGATCACCGGCCGCAAACGGTTTCAGGGCGCCAGCCGCGCCGCGCTGGACTTCTTCGAAAACGAAGACGACCGCCGGATCAAGGTCAACCCGCTGGCCCATTGGGACAAACAGGACGTTCAGGATTACCTGATCAACAACCGTCTGCCGAGGCATCCCCTTGTTTCCAAAGGGTTTCCGTCGATTGGCTGCCGGCCCTGCACCTCGGCGGTCAAGCCGGGCGAAGACGAACGTGCAGGCCGTTGGCGCGGCAGTGAGAAAACCGAGTGCGGCATCCACATGGTGGACGGCAAACTCGTCAGAACAGGAGCAGCGCAATGAGCGTGATCGTGACCGATGCGGGCTTTGGCCCTGATGACTGGACCGGCGGATTCACCGCCCTGGGCGAGGCCGCCAATGACGTGCTGTCGCTGGACGTGCCCTCGGACGCCGAACCCGAAGCACTGACCGAACAGCTGGCCCATCTGCAAATGGTGCGCATCGCGTTCCCGGCTTTCTCGGACGGGCGCGGGTTCACACTGGCCAAACGTCTGCGGCTGATGGGCTACACGGGCCGTCTGCGCGCGCATGGCCACGTGATCGCGGATCAGTACACGATGGCGCGCCGCTCTGGCTTTGACGAGGTGGAAATCAACGACGACCTCGCCGCCCGTCAGCCTGCCGATCAGTGGCAATTCCGCTCCGATTGGCAGGAAAACGACTATCAATCCAGGCTGCGCCGGGGCTGAGGCCCCTTGCCGCCTTTCATCTGACATGGATCAAAGATAACTGGGGAATGCTGGTTTAGACCACCGGCAAAATGGACATATGACCGAGATTAGACCTGTGACCGAAGCGAAAGCCGTAAAAGTCCCCCACCTGCCCGACGCCCAGACCGTGACCGAGGTCAAACACTGGACCGACCGCCTGTTCTCGTTCCGCTGCACGCGCCCCGCGTCGCTGCGGTTCCGTTCGGGCGAGTTCGTGATGATCGGCCTGATGGGCGACCCGGACCCCAAGACCGGCAAGCAAAAACCGCTGCTGCGCGCCTATTCCATCGCCTCGCCCAGCTGGGACGAGGAGCTGGAGTTCTACTCGATCAAGGTGCAGGACGGCCCGCTGACTTCGAAACTGCAGCACATCCAGGTGGGTGACGAGGTGATCCTGCGACCCAAGCCTGTCGGCACGCTGGTGCACGACGCCCTGCTGCCCGGCCATCGTCTGTGGTTCTTTGCCACCGGCACCGGCTTTGCGCCTTTCGCCTCGCTGCTGCGTGAACCGCAGACCTATCAGGATTACGACGAGGTCATCATCACCCACACCTGTCGCGAAGTGGGCGAGCTGCAATACGGCCGCGAGCTGATTGAAAGCCTGAAAACCGACGAACTGCTGAACGAACTGATCGGCGAAGGCTTCTGGAAGAAGATCAAGTATTACCCGACCACCACCCGCGAAGAGAGCCCCAAGATGGGCCGCATCACCGACCTGATGCGCTCGGGCGAGGCGTTCGAGGATCTGGGCGTGCCGCCGCTGACCAAGGAATGCGACCGCGCGATGGTCTGCGGCAACCTGGCCTTCAACCTGGAAATCAAGCAGATGCTGGAAGATTACGGGCTTGTCGAAGGCGCCAACTCCTCGCCGCAGCATTACGTGGTCGAGAAAGCGTTCCTGGACTAACCCATTCGCTTTACGCAATAAAAAACGCCGCGCCTTTTCGGGCGCGGCGTTTTCTTTTGGCCTGCGGACCGGATCAGAGACCCAGCGCGCCCCGTGCCTGCTCCAGCACTTTGGCCAGAACTTCGGGGTTGTCCCGCGCGCCTTCCAGAGCGGCCTTGGTGGTCATCTTGGTGGCGGCGTCCAGTTCCGACGCATCGATGGCGGCGATGGCCTTGTCGTAGTCAAAACCCTCGAGGGTGAACAGCTCGCCCAGCGACGGCGCGGCGGTTTCGGCGGCGGTGGTTGCCTCGGCGACGGGTTCGCTGGTCACCGCCTCTTTGGCCTGCTCAACAGCCTCGGCGGCTTTCTCCATCACGTTGCCAGCTGCGTCCTTGGCTGCCTCCACGGCTTCGGTCGCCTGCTCTTTTGCGGCAGCGGCGGCAGCTTCAGCAGCGGCCTTGGCTTCGGCAGCGGCAGCTTCGGCAGCAGCTTTTGCTTCGGCGGCAGCGGCCTCGGCAGCTGCTTTAGCCTCTGCAGCAGCGGCCTCGGCGGCAGCTTTGGCTTCGGCAGCAGCAGCTTCGGCGGCGGCCTTCGCCTCGGCGGCCGCGGCCTCGGCATGGTCACGCGCGGTATCGGTGGCCGCTGCCGGTTCACTTGCTTGCGCGGGCGCCTGAGCCTCTACCGGCTCGTTCTTGGGGGTCAGAACAAAATACCCCAGCACGGCCAGAGCAGCCACAACGGCAATCCCAACAAAGCTTTTCATGAATGTCTTCCTTATTTCCTTGGACGGCTCACCAACAGCGGTCCTTCACAGGACACATGTTCCGACACCAACGCCACGACAAGGGGGAAAAGCGATCGGTTTGCATCATCGGCACCGTTTTGCCGCTTGAAGAAAGCCAGCCCCGGGGATAGGTTACAGCCGCAAAATTCGTCAATTATCGAAGGAACAAAACCATAGCTCGCAGACCTCACAATGCCCCGCCGTCGCGTGAAACCGGTCCCCGTATCAACGACCGTATCCGTGGCTCTGAAATCCGCCTGATTGGTGCGGACGGGGAAAACGTCGGCGTCGTCTCGCCGCAACAAGCCCTGAGCATGGCCGAAGAGGCTGGCCTGGACCTGGTCGAGATTTCTCCGAACGCCACGCCGCCGGTGTGCAAGATTATGGACTTCGGCAAGTTCAAGTACGAACAGCAGAAGCGTGAATCCGAAGCTCGCAAGAAGCAGAAGATCATCGAGGTCAAAGAGATCAAGTTCCGCCCCGGCACCGACACGCACGACTACGAGGTCAAGATGCGCTCGGTCCTGAAGTTCCTTGAAGGCGGCGACAAGGTGAAGATCACCCTGCGCTTCCGTGGCCGCGAAATGGCCCACCAGAACCTGGGCCGCGAGCTGCTGGAACGTGTGGCCGAGGACGTCAAAGAGGTCGGCAAGGTCGAGAACATGCCGAAGATGGAAGGCCGCCAGATGATCATGATGATCGGGCCGCTGTCCAAGTAATCTGACGCAACAGTGATTTGCCGCGCCCCTGCGTTTGTTTCAAACGTGGGGGCGTTGTGTTTTCAGGAGAGGCCCATGTGGGAACAGCGATACGCCACCGATGAATACGTCTTCGGCACCGAACCCGCGCGCTTTCTGTCCGAACATGCCAACCTGCTGATCCCCGGCGCAACGGCGCTGTCTGTTGCCGACGGCGAGGGGCGCAACTCGGTCTTCATGGCACAGCGCGGCATGCAGGTCACGGCGCTGGAATTCGCCCCCTCCGCCATCCGCAAAGCCCGCGCACTGGCGTCGGATCGCGGCGTATCCGTGGACATCCAGCATGCGGACGTGCTGCGCCACGACTGGCCCGCGCAATACGATCTGGTCGCTGGCATCTTTATCCAGTTCGTCGGCCCGCACGACCGCAAACGCCTGTTCGACGGCATGAAAGCGTCGGTCAAACCCGGCGGCCTGATGATGTTGCACGGCTACACCCCCAAACAGCTGGAGCATGGCACCGGCGGCCCGCCCTTTCCCGAAAACATGTACACCGATGTGATCCTGCGCGCCGCCTTCGTCGGCTGGGACATCCTCGAATGCCGCGCCTACGAACGCGAAGTCCAGGAAGGCCGCGGCCACTCCGGTATGTCCGCTCTCATCGATTTCGTCGCGCGCAAACCGGCCTGAACCCGCCCCGGCCCAAAACCCAACCCCTGGCTTCTTTCTGATCCAAATACTCAATTCCAACGGCACCGCAAAACTGCGGCCCGAAGGTCTCGCACCGATCAGGATTTTCCCCGTCGTGGCATTGGTCGGGTCGGGATTTCCTTCAGCAAACCGCCCACCCCCATACGGGCAATATCAGCCGCCCCAACCGCAACGCCGCAGACCACGCGTGACAGCACCCAATCCGCCCCGTTCAGCGCGGGCGAGCGCGCGCAGCCGGGCAGGCCGATCACCGACGCCTCTCCTAAACTGCCCAAAAACAACAGGTTGCCCGGATCGACAGGCATCCCGAACCGTTCGATCTGCCCCCCCGCCCGACGCACCGCCTGCGGCGCCACATCCATTGGGTCCGACGTGGCCGAGCCTGTCAGGATCAGCTTCAACTCCCCCTGCGCGGCCTGCAACGCCTGCGCCAGAGGGCCCTCGCGGTGTGGCACGGTGACAACCTGCTCCAGCGTCACCCCCAAAGCCTCCAGCCGTGCGGCGATCGCAGGAACGCCTTTTTCGCCCGCACCACCCGGGATTTCGGTCACGATCAACGAGGCCGTCTTCAGCACCGGCGGCGCGAAACTGATCGCACTGTCCGCCAACGCGCAGGCCCGCTCCAGATCGGCGACGGGCACCCCGTAAGAGATGATCTTGACCGTCGCCACCATGCCGCGCGGGCCCATTTGCTGATAGGGCGGAACCGTCGCGACGGTGATCATCGGATGCACTTCGTTGACCGCGTTCAGCCGCGCCTCGTCCAGCAGCGCCACACCCGGCCCCTCGGCCAGGACATTGACACGCCCGGTGAAGGCCTCGGTCAGGCGCAGCCCCTTGGGCGCGGGCACCAGTGCCGCCGCCAATTGCGCCGCCGCGGCATCCTCGTGCAGGTCATCTTCGGACAAGCGCGCGACGATAACCGAGTCCAGCCCGGCCGCCTGCATCGCCGCGACATGCTCCGCGTTCAGAACCACCCCCTTGCGCAGCTTTTGCCCGGGCAATTCCAGCGAATGCGCCAGGATCGCGCCTTCGGCCTGCGACGGAGGAACGGGGCCGAACTTCATCCTTTTCTCAGCACTTGCGTGCATTCCGCCAGGATCGACACGGCGATTTCCGCGGGGCTGGCGGCACCGATGTCCAACCCTACGGGGCCGTGGATGCGGCCGATTTGTTCGGGCGTGAAGCCGCGCGCGGTCAGCCGGTCCACCCGTTTGGCATGGGTCCGGGTCGAGCCAAGCGCACCGATGTAGAACACGTTTGCCGCCAGCGCCTGCTCCAGCGCGGGGTCGTCGATCTTGGGGTCATGCGACAGCAGCACCAGCGCGGTGCGACTGTCCAGGCCCAACTCTTGCACGGCATCATCGGGCCAATCGTGCAGGATCCGCTCGCCAGGGAACCGCGCATCCGAGCCGAACGCCTCGCGCGGGTCGATCAGCGTCAGGTCGTAGCCCGCCAGCTGGGCCATCGGCACCAGCGCCTGCGCGATATGCACTGCCCCCACGATGATCATCCGCAGCGGCGGGTTGTGGATCGAGACGAAGAACCGCCCCTCCTCCTCGAACCCCGAGCGGTCCATGCGGAACCGCTCGGCATAGCCGTGATGGGTCAGCACGCGGTCACCGTCGACCAGATCGGCCACCACGGCGACAGGCCGCCGGGCGGCGCGGGCGGCGACCAACTCTTCTAGCAGACCAACGGGCAAGGCCTCTCCGACCGGCTCGACAAGCACGCGGATGGTGCCGCCACAGGCCAGACCCACGGCAAAGGCGTCGCCGTCGCTGACGCCGAACTCCAACACGCGGGCCTTGCCGTCTTCCAGAGCCTCAAGCGCCTCCATCACGACCGCGCCCTCGACGCAGCCGCCGGAAACCGAGCCCATGATCTCGCCCTCGCCCGAGACGGCCAGTTGGCTACCCACCCGGCGCGGGGCACTACCCCAGGTTTCCACCACGGTCGCCAAAGCCGCGCCCTTGCCAGAGCGGTGCCAGTCCAGCGCGATCTCGGGAATATTGTCGAAACGGTCCATGATGAGCCTCCCTCTGGGGCGCAGATTAGCACAGGTTTCGCCGCTGTCTGCCCCCGTCGGCGTACGACGAAAGTGTCAGCCCTCGGCGCGCAGCAGGGCCATCAGGCGGGCTTTCTCGCCGCCGTCTTCGGGGCGCGAGATGGCGTCGGCGAGTTGCTCCAGCGTGGCGATGGAGTGGCCGGCGCGGAAGGCGTCGACATGGGGGAGCATGGCTTTGATGCCTTGGGCCTTGGGCGCGAAACCGTCCCAGCGCAGCAAGGGGTTCAGCCAGATCAGCCGGCGCGAGGAGAGGTGGAGGCGCTCGACCTCTTTTTCCAGCGCGACGGGATCGCCCCGGTCCAGCCCGTCGGTGATCAGCAGAACGACCGCGCCCTGCCCCATGACCCGGCGCGACCAGTCGCGGTTAAATGCATGTAAACACTCGCCAATTCGCGTACCTCCCTGCCAATCCTGCGCCTCGGCCCCGGCGGATTTCAGCGCCTGATCGACGTCGCGGGTGGCCAGATGACGGGTGATATTGGTCAGCCGCGTGCCAAAGGTGAAGGCGTGCACACGCGCCCAGCCCGCCCCTTTTTCATTCGCGACGGCATGCAAAAAATGCAAAACCATGCGGCTGTATTGGCTCATCGAGCCGGAGATATCGCA
Organism: Thalassobius vesicularis; assembly: GCF_004799325.1. GTDB lineage: Bacteria > Pseudomonadota > Alphaproteobacteria > Rhodobacterales > Rhodobacteraceae > Thalassobius > Thalassobius vesicularis. The sequence goes on along the minus strand of NZ_SSMD01000005.1, from coordinate 231,138 downwards.
CAGCACGATCAGGTTCGGATAACGGGTTTTGTGTGATTTGAGCGCCAAATCACAGGGTTCACCACCGCGCCGCATCATCGCCCGCATGGTGCCGCGCCAATCGACCTGACGGCCCTGCAAACTGGCTTGCATCCGGCGCGTGGCGATCGGTTTCACGGGTAGCTTCAGCCGCGCCAGCATCCGCTTGGCCTGGCGCACTTCCTCGGCGCTCATCAGCTCGAAATCGAGGGTCTTGAGGCGTTCCTCGGCAGACATGGTGTAGGAGGCGTCGACCTCGATCTGGGTCTCTTCCTCGCCGCCTTCGGGCTGGGGGATGTCGGGCATCTGGCCTTCGAGCAGCGCCTCGGCGGCGCGTTTCTCGGCGGCCTGCGCGGGGCGTTCCTCTTGCACGCCGCGAATGGCGGGGAGCATCATCGCCATCATGTGCTCCATGTAGCGCGGATCGCGCCAGTAGAGCCGGAAGACCTGGGAGAAGATCACGCGATGTTCGGGGCGGTTCACGAAACAGGCGTGCAGAACCCAGTAGAAATCGCGTTTGTCGGTGAACCCCGCGGCCTGCACGGCGCGGATGGCGTCGATCACCCGGCCCGGCCCGATCGGCAACCCCGCCTTGCGCAGGGCGCGGGCGAAATGGGTGATGTTATGGGTGAGCTTGGGGTTGTCCGGGAGCGGAAGATCGGGGAGTTGCACCATGTGTCACCCGTAGAGGTGGGGGGCTGTCTGCCCCCCACACCCCCCGAGGATATTTGCAAAAAGAAGAAGCATCAGGCGGGCGCGAGGGCGGCGCGGGAGTCGTCCAGCAGGCGCTTGGCCTCGGAGCCTTGCAGGCGCTGGATGTCGTCCTGGTATTTGAGGATGGCGCCGATGGTGTCGGCGATGACTTCGGGCGAGAGCGAGAGCACGTCGAGGGCGAGCAGGCATTTGGCCCAGTCGATGGTTTCGGCCACGCCGGGTTTCTTGAACAGGTCCTCGGTGCGCAGGCGCTGGACGAAGGCGACAACCTCGCGCGAGAGGGATTCTGCGGCTTCGGGGGCGCGGGCGTGCAGGATGTCGAGTTCGCGGTCGAAGGTGGGGTAGTCGACCCAATGGTAGAGGCAGCGGCGCTTGAGGGCGTCGTGCACCTCGCGGGTGCGGTTGGAGGTGAGGATGACGATGGGCGGTTCGGGCGCGTGGATGGTGCCGAGTTCCGGGATGGTGACCTGGAAGTCGGAGAGGGCTTCGAGCAGGAAGGCCTCGAACGGTTCGTCGGTGCGGTCCAACTCGTCGATCAGCAGGACGGGGGCGCCACCGGGTTGCGGGCGCATGGCCTGCAGGAGGGGGCGTTCGATCAGGTAGTCCTCGGTGAAGAGTTCCGTTTTCAGGGCGTCGCGGTTGGCGCCGCCTGACGCCTCGGCGGTGCGGATGGCGATCATCTGGGCGGCGAAGTTCCATTCGTAGACGGCGCTGGCGGCGTCCAGCCCTTCGTAGCATTGCAGTCGGATCAGGCGGCGGCCGAGGGCGGTGGCGATGGCCTTGGCGATCTCGGTCTTGCCGGTGCCGGCCTCGCCCTCGAGGAACAGCGGGCGGCCCAGTTTCAGCGACAGAAAGGTCACCGTGGCCAGGGCGCGGCCGCAGACGTAGTTCTGCTGTGCCAGCGCGGTTTGCACGTCGTCGATTGAAGTGATGTCGCTCATGTCCGTCCTCCCGTTCCCCATCCATGCAGGCGCGGGGGGGCGCGTCAAGTAGCACCAAAGGCGCAGATGCGGGGTGACGTTGACGCTGGGGGCCGAGGCTGTCATGATTCCGGTAAGGATTTCCGGGGTAGAACGGGCAGACCCGCAACCGGAGCATGGGCAGTGCCGTCATGAGTGAGCAACACGATCAGAGCGCGATGCGGATCGCCGCCGTTACCTGCGTCAAGAACGAGGGGCCGTTCCTGCTGGAATGGATCGCCTATCAGCGGGTGATCGGGGTGCGCGATTTCCTGTTCTACTCGAACGATTGCACGGATGGGACGTATGCCTTGCTGGATGCGCTGGCGGCGCGGAGGATCGTGCGGCATCTGCCGAACCCGGCCGAGGGGCGGAATTACCAGATGGAGGCGCTGCGCGATGCGCAGAAGCAGGATGTCATCAGCGGCGCTGATTGGGTCTGGGTCGCTGATGTGGACGAGTTTCTGAACATCCATGTGGGCGATCACACCATCCCGGCGCTGATTGCGGCTTGTGGTGATCCTCAGGCGATCTCGGTCACGTTCCAGTTTTTCGCCAATGCCGGGGTTGAGCGGCACGAGGACCGCCCAGTCATTGCGCAATTCAGGCGGACACATAACCCCGACATCTGGTGCGGCGAGTTGGCGATCGAGGTCAAGACCTTGATGCGCAAGGATTTCCCGTTGAAATACTTCGGCGCGCATCGGCCGTTTTTCCGAGAGAAGCTGCCTCCGCGCAAGCACCCGCGCTGGACGGATGGATCGGGGCGCGAGGTGCCGCACAAGTTCCTGATCGCCGCCAATCCGCGCCGCATCCGCAAGTTTCCGGCCAAGGGCGCGCGCGATTTCGCGACACTGAACCATTACGCGCTGCGGTCATTGGACAGTTATCTGGTCAAGAACGACAGGGGCGACGTGAACCGCGCCAACCGCGCCTTTGACGATACCTATTGGCGGGAACGGAATGACGGCGGGGTTGAGGAGACCTCGATCCTGCGGATGCTGCCGGCGCTGGAGGCCGAGATTGCGCGGCTGAAATCCGACCCCGAGATTGCCGCCCTGCATGACGACTGCGTGGCCCGCCACCGGGCGCGGCGCGATGCGCTGATGCAGCAGGACGCGTACCGCCAGATGCGCGACCAGCTGCTCACGGCCCCTGCCCTGATCGACGCCGAACTGGCGCTGATGGCCAAACTGGGGGTCGAGGCATGAGCGAGCGACTGCGCATCATCAATCTGGGCCTGCCCAAATCCGGCACGACGACGCTGGCGCGGGCGCTGCGCCTGTCTGGTTTGCGCGTGGCCGATTACCGCATCCGCAAACGCCAGACCCCGGACAAGAGCCTGCATGACGCGTTTCTGGGCGATCTGATGTATCGCGGCTATTTCGAAACCGGCGATCCGCTGCACGGGTTGGATCTGTTCGACGGGTTCTCGGAACTCAGTACCCTGCGCGAGGGGCATTCGCTGTGGCCGCAGATGGATTTCGGCCTGATCGAGGCGATCCGCAGCCACCATCCCGGTGCGAAGTTCGTGGCCTCGTGGCGGCCTGCGACGGCGATGTCGAGCTCGATCTTGCGGTGGTCAAACCTGGGCAGTGAACGGTTGCCGGACGGCCATGTGCCGGGCCTGCCGCGCGGCTACGGGGCGACGGACGCACAGCGCACGCAATGGATCAGCGCCCATTACGCGCATCTGGAGCGGCTGTTTCAGGACAGCCCGCAGTTTCTGCTGCTGGACATGCAGGCCGCGGACGCGCGCGCGCAGTTGGGCGCGTTTCTGGGGATCGAGATCGGCTGGTGGGGCAAGGCCAACCGCAATCCCGGCGTCGACCCCGCGGCGGAACCTGTCTGATGCGTATTGATCTACATATCGGGCTGGAACAATGCGGCGCCGCGCGACTGCAAGAGGTTCTGGCCGCCAAGCGCGAGCAGCTGATCGGTAAGGGGTTTCTTTACGCGCGCTCTCCGGGGGCGCGGAACCATACCCGGCTGTTCATGGCCGTAACGGACCCCGACCATGTCGACCCGCTACGCCACGCGCGCGGCTTTGGCGAGGCATCGGTGCAAGAGCAGTTGCGCACTGATCTGGCGCGCAAACTGGCGTCCGAGGTCGAGACGCACAAGCCCGAGGTGCTGATCCTGTCGTGCAGCCAGCTGTGCGGCCTGTCGCGGCCCTCGGAATTGGAACGGCTGCGCGATCTGCTGCTGCCGCTGTCGCAGGACATCCGCATCATCGCCCATGTGGACGAACAGGCCCGCCTGCTGGCCCGCCACTATGCACAACAGGTGATGGAGGGACGCGCCGCCTCGCTGGCCTTGGAGCAGGAGATGGCGGGCAGCGCCGATTGGTGGGACGACGCGCTGTTGGACGGGCACCGGATCGAGCCTGAAAAGGCGCAGTTTCAGGAAACCCAATGCCCCGCCTTCTGGCTGGACTACCCGCGCCTTGTGCAAGAGTGGGAGGCGGTGTTCGGCGCGGGGTCGGTCACGTTGCGGCCCTATGATGCGGTGCTGTTCGGGTCTGAGCTGGTGACAGATGAACTCCGCTCGGCATTCGGGATCGAGGCGCAGATCGGCAAGGCCGAGGAGGCCGAGACGTCCGCCCCATCTGCGGCGCATGTGGCGCGGGGGCGGCAGTTGAACGACCTGCTGCTGCGGCTGCTGGCACGGTCAGACCGGATCGTCTCGCGCAAGCTGTGGAAAGGGTTCATGGAGGAGATCGCGCTGGACGGCCCGCCGATTGCACCGGGGTCTCTGGCCGCGATTTCCGAGGGGTTCGCGGAGGTGAACGCCGCGCTGATCGCCGCCAACCCCGCGTTGGCCTCCTGCCTGACGCCGGACGCCCCCCTGCCCGCGTGGCAAGAGGACGACCCGCAAAACGGCTATCGCGCGACGCAATACCTGCTGGCCTTCATGGCCCGGATCGACCGCCACACCCGGACCGAGAAACGCGCCGCGCGCCCGTCCGCTGCCAAGCCCACCAACGGCCCCAGCGCACAGGCGCAGGCGTTGATGCCGCCTCAGGCGTTGGAGAATTTCGCGCGGTTGCAACATTCCTCGTTCAAGCCGCATGACCGGCTGGGCAGCATCAACGAAGGCGTCCCCGGCCCCGCCTATCCAACGAGCGAGGCAAAAACCGGCACCGTCATCGTCGGCTGCATGAAGAACGAGGCGCCTTATATCGTTGAATGGATCGCCTATCACCGCGCGATCGGGGTGGAAAATTTCCTCATCTACTCAAACGATTGCAGCGACGGGACCGAGGAAATCCTGACCCGTCTGGACGCGATGGGCATCATCACCCACCGCAATAACGACGCGTGGAAAGGCAACTCGCCCCAGCAATACGCGCTGGATCAGGCGCTGAAAGAGCCGGTGATGCAGGCCGCCAGATGGATCGCACATATCGACGTGGACGAGTTCATGAATATCCGCTGCGGTAACGGCACCTTGGCCGCGCTGTTTGACGCCGTGCCGGATGCCACCAACGTGGCGATGACATGGCGGCTGTTCGGCCATTCGGGCGTCACCAATCTGGCCGACCGTTTCGTGATCGAGCAATTCGACCGCTGCGCCCCGAAATTCTGCCCCAAGCCGCACACCGTCTGGGGCTTCAAGACGCTGTTCCGCAATATCGGCGCCTATGGCAAGCTCAGCTGCCACCGCCCCAACAAGTTGACCGACGGGATGGAGGGGCAGGTGAAATGGGTGAACGGATCGGGTCAGGACATGACCGGCGAGGCGATCCGAAATGGTTGGCGCAGCTCGAAAAAATCCATCGGTTATGACCTGATCCAGCTGAACCATTACGCGCTGCGCTCGGCCGAGAGTTTTCTGGTCAAACGCCAACGCGGGCGGGCGCTGCATGTGGACCGCTCGATCGGGTTGAATTACTGGATACGGATGGACTGGAACGACCACCGCGACCTGACGATCCAACGCAACATCCCGCGCGTGAGGGCTGAATATGACCGGCTGATGCAGGATGACGCCTTGCGTGACCTGCACGAGCGCGGGCTGAAATGGCACCGCGCCAAGGCGGATGAACTGCACGCCATGCCCGAGTTTCAGGAGCTCTATGAACAGGCGCTGGCGGTGAAACTGACCGAAACGGAACGCGTCGCCTGGGCGCTGGCGCTGGATATGGATAGCTGAGATGCCCGACACCTTCCTTGCCATCCTGAGCGTGCGAAACGAGGCGGGTTTTCTGCTGGAATGGCTGGCGCATCACCGCGCCTGCGGGTTCGGCGAATTCCTTGTGTTCTCGAACGACTGCCAGGACGGCACGGATGCGATGCTGGACCGGCTGGCCGAGATGGGGCTGGTCGTGCACAAGCGTAACGAGGGGCCGTATGACGCGCAGGGCATCCAGTTCACGGCGCTGAACCGGGCCTCGGACCTGCCGGTGGTGCGGCGGGCGGATTGGGTGCTGCCGCTGGACGTGGACGAATTCGTCAACATCCATGTGGGCGACCGGACCGTACAGGCGCTGACCCGCGCCCTACCCGAGGCGACCGCGATCACGCTGACATGGCGGCTGTTCGGCAATGCCGGGATCGTACCCTACGAGGACAAGCCGATCACCGAGCAGTTCACCCATGCAGCCCCCGAAATCCTGTACTGGCCGTGGCGCAGCGCGATGTTCAAGACGCTGCATCGCAATGACGGCTCTTACGGCAAGCTGGGCGTCCACCGCCCACGCGAGCCGCGCGCCGACCGGCTGGCGGACGCGCGCTGGTTCGATGGCGAAGGGCGCGAGCTGGACGACAAGTTCAAGACCACGCGGATTTTCAGCAATTACGGCCAGCCGAACTACAAGCTGGCGCAGCTGAACCACTATCCGCTGGGCGCGATGGAGAGTTATCTGCTGAAGGCCGATCGTGGCCGCGCCGTGCATTCCGACCACATGCTGGGCATGGACTATTGGGTCGAACGGAACTGGTGCGTGGAGGAGGATCGCTCGATCCACGCGATGACGCCGAAGATGCGCGCGGAACTGGCGGCGCTGATGGCCGATCCGGTGCTGGCCGAGCTGCATGAAAACGCTGTGGCATGGCGCAAATCCCGGCTGGTCGAGTTGCTGGAACATGAACCCTATCGCGCGCTGATGGGGCGGCTGATGATGACCCCGCCCGCGCGCCCTGTTCCGCCGCAAGCCGCGCGCTATCTGACCCAGCATGCCCGGCGCGCACAGGAATTGTCCACAAAGCCCCCTACAAAGCCCTAGGATTTTCCGCATTTTCGCCCCAATGGAGCAGTAGTCAACTTGCATAGATAAGAGTGTGCAGGGCGCAGACTCCGAAGGAAGTATGGCATGACCGATCTGAAGAAACTGCTGGAAACCCCCATGAACGGCCTAAAACGGCCGTCCTGGCTGGGAAAACTCCAGGAAATCTCGGAGGAAACCGGGTTTTTCGAGCCTTTGGGCGACCGCCATTTCGCGTCCTTCGTTGACCAGGACGAAACACTGATCGTGACGTTCGAGTCGTATCAGGGCATCCAGGCCCTGTCGGAAACCGCGCAACCCTTTGGCTGGGAAATCGCGCGCGAGCATGGCTGGTCGCATCTGGCGCTGATCTCGGACGGCGACACCTGGTTCCGCGACCCGGCGGTTTACGCGATGTTCGACCAGCTGATCGACGATGGGTTCTTTGAGGAATTCGAGCGCGTCGTGTTCTACGGCGCCGGCCCCTGCGGTTATGCGGCGGCGGCGTTCTCGGTGGCGGCCCCCGGTGCGACGGTGCTGGCGGTGCAGCCGCAGGCCACGCTGGACCCGCGCGTGACTGAATGGGAAGAACGCTTTACCGAGATGCGCCGCACCTCGTTCACCGACCGCTTCGGCTATGGCCCCGACATGGTGGATGCCGCCGAGCAGGTCTTTGTCTTTTACGACCCGCATGAACACCTTGATGCGATGCATGCCTCGCTGTTCACGCGCCCCAACGTGACCAAGCTGCGCATGCCCAACATGGGCGATGCGCTGCAAACCGAGCTGTTGACGATGGATCTGCTCTTCGCCGTCCTCAGCCAGGCGGGGCGCGGGACGTTCTCGGCGGCTGCCTTTGCCAGAATGTACCGCGCCCGTCGCGATCACCCCGGTTATCTGCGCGGGTTGCTGGCGCGGCTGGACGTGCAGGATCGCCCCTATCTGGCCACGCTGCTGTGCCGCAACGTGGTGGCCCGGATGCACGCACCGCGCATCCGCCGCCGGCTGGACGCGCTGGAAAAGGCCGCAGCCGAGGGCAAGTTCCAGTTTCCCGCCGCCTGAGGCAAGAATCCACGCGCTGCCCACTGGTCCAAAGCGCCAGATGGGTGTAATCGCGAGGGTATGAGCACCTCGATCACCATCACACGCCCCGACGACTGGCACCTGCATCTGCGCGATGGCGCGATGCTGAAGGCCGTCCTGCCCGAAACCGCCCGCCATTTCGCACGGGCCATCATCATGCCGAACCTGGTGCCGCCCGTCGTCACCGGTGCCCAGGCCGCCGCCTACCGCGAGCGGATCATGGCCGCGCTGCCCGAGGGCATGGCGTTCGAGCCGCTGATGACCCTGTACCTGACCGAGGATACCGACCCGGCCGACGTGGCCGCCGCCCATGCGGCAGGCATCTGCACCGCGGTAAAGCTGTACCCGGCCGGGGCGACAACCAACTCGGCCTCGGGCGTGCGGGATTTCGACAAGGTGCGCCCGGTGCTGGAGAAGATGGCCGAGATCGGCATGCCCCTGTGCGTGCATGGCGAGGTTACGGACCCTGCGGTGGACATCTTTGACCGCGAGGCCGTGTTCATCGACCGCGTGCTGGACCCGATCCGCCGCGCCACCCCCGGACTGCGCGTGGTGATGGAACATATCACCACCTCGAACGGGGTCGAGTATGTGAAGGCCAACGACGCCGATCTGGGCGCCACGATCACCACGCACCACCTGATCATCAACCGCAACCACATCCTGGTGGGCGGGATCAAGCCGCATTACTACTGCCTGCCCGTCGCCAAGCGCGAAGAACACCGCCTGGCGCTGCGCGCTGCGGCCACCTCGGGCGATACGCGGTTCTTCTTGGGCACGGATAGCGCGCCGCATGTGGACCCGCTGAAGGAATGCGCCTGCGGCTGCGCCGGATGCTTTACCGCGACCAACACGATGGCCCTGCTGGCGCATGTGTTCGAGGAAGAAGGCGCGTTGGACAAGCTGGAAGGCTTCGCCTCGCGCAACGGGCCGGTCTTCTATCGCAAGCCGATGAACGAGGGCACGATCACCCTGACCAAGGGCGACGCGGCGCAATGGCCGGCCAAGATCATCAGCGGCGATGGCCCCGTGACCGTGTTCGACCCGGGTTTCCCGGTTCATTGGCACGTCGACGCTTGACCGCCAAATTTCTTGCAAAGAAATTTGTCCGGAAAATTTGAAATTTTCCGGACACCCAGAAAGGATATCACATGATCCCCTCTTCTCACCCGTCCAAGGAAGAAATCGCCCGCCTGACCGCCCGCATGCTGCTGGAGATCAAGGCCGTGCACTTTAACGCGGAAACGCCGTTCACCCTGGCCAGCGGTCTGCCCAGCCCGACCTATATCGACTGCCGCAAGCTGATCTCGTATCCGCGCATCCGCTCGACCCTGATGGATTTCCTGACCGCCACCGTAATGCGCGAGGCCGGGTTCGAGGCGTTCGACAACATCGCCGGTGGCGAAACCGCGGGCATCCCCTTTGCCGCGATGGTGGCCGAGCGCATGGCCCTGCCGATGACATATGTGCGCAAGAAGCCAAAGGGCTACGGCCGCAACGCCCGCATCGAGGGCGCGATGACCGAGGGCGAGCGTGTGCTGCTGGTCGAGGATCTGACCACCGATGGCGGCAGCAAGCTGTCTTTCGTGGACGCGATTCGCGAAACCGGCGCGTCCTGCGGGCATACGGCGGTGATCTTCTACTACGGCATTTTCCCCGAGACCGAGAAAACCTTGGGCGATCATGGCGTTAAGCTGCACCACCTGTGCACCTGGTGGGATGTGCTGGCCGAAGCGCGCGCCTCGGGTGCGTTTGACGAGGCGACGCTGAAAGAAGTCGAAGCCTTCCTGACCAACCCGCGCGCCTGGCAAGAGGCCCATAAAAAATCGTGATCTTTCGGATAGGGCGCTGCCGCGTGCGGCGCCCTGACCCCAGATATTGACGGACAGCCCCCGGATGCCGCATCATGTATGACATCCGGGGGCGCCCACAGGTTATCCCCAGATTTATACAAGTTGCCCTGACGGGCCGTGATTTGTATGAACAGCTCCCATTGGGAGACAGGGACTGATGAACGAAATCGCACGCATTGACGGGACCGAGCCGCAGACCGAGGGCACCGACCCGATGCCGCACTCCATCGAGGCTGAGCAACAGCTTCTGGGCGCGATTCTGACCAATAACGACATCTATGACCGGGTGGCCGCGATCATCGGGGCGCAGCATTTCTATGACCCGGTGCACGCACGCATCTACGAGGTGGCCGCCGCGCGCATCGCCAAGAACACGCTGGCCAGCCCGGTGACGCTGAAGGCGTTCATGGAGGACGATCCGGGCCTGAAGGAACTGGGCGGGCCGGCCTATCTGGCGCGTCTGGCGGGGGCGGCGATCTCGGCCTATGCGGCGCGCGACTATGCGCAGATGATCTATGACATGGCGATCCGGCGCGAGCTGATCGGGCTGGGCAACAACATCGCGTCCAAGGCGGCGCGGGTGGATGTGGCCTCGGAACCCAAGGAACAGATCGTCGAGGCCGAACAGGCGCTGTACAAACTGTCCGAGCAGGGCAAGACCGACAGCGGGTTCGTGTCGTTCCTGAAGGCGGTGACCGAGGCAGTCAACGTCACCAACGAAGCGTATCAACGCGGCGGTGGCATGGCCGGGATCTCGACCGGGCTGGTCGATCTGGACAAGCAGCTGGGCGGCCTGCACCCGTCGGACTTGCTGATCCTTGCCGGTCGTCCGTCGATGGGGAAAACCTCGCTTGCGACCAACATCGCGTTCAACGTGGCCAAGGCCTACAAGCGCGGGATCAAGTCGGACGGCACCGAGGGCACCGTGGATGGCGGCGTGGTCGGGTTCTTCTCGCTCGAAATGAGCGCCGAGCAGTTGGCGGGCCGTGTGCTGGCCGAGGCGTCCGAGATTTCGTCGCACCGGATCCGTCAGGGTGACATGACCGAAGCCGAATTCCGCCGTTTCGTCGAAGCCGCGAAAGAGCTGGAAGCCTGCCCGCTGTTCATCGACGACACCCCCGCCATTCCGATCAGCCAGCTGGCCGCACGGGCGCGCCGCCTGAAGCGGACGCATGGGCTGGACCTGTTGATCATCGACTATCTGCAGCTGTGCCGCGGCATGTCGGATAACCGGGTGAACGAGATTGCCGAAATCTCGATGGGGATGAAGGCGATCGCGAAAGAGCTGAACATTCCGGTGATCGCGCTGTCACAGCTGTCGCGTCAGGTGGAAAGCCGCGACGACAAGCGGCCTCAGCTTTCGGACCTGCGGGAATCGGGCTCGATCGAGCAGGATGCCGACGTGGTGATGTTCGTGTTCCGCGAGGAGTACTACAAGGAACGCGAAAAGCCGGGCGAGCACGAGCTGGAGCGGATGGAAGAGTGGAAGGCCGCGATGGAGCGCCTGCACGGCAAGGCCGAGGTGATCGTGGGCAAGCAGCGTCACGGCCCCATCGGCACGGTCGAGTTGGCGTTCGAGGCGCAGTTCACGCGCTTTGGCAACCTGGTCAAAGCCTGGCAGCAAGGCGCGGAGGACCGCGGCGGGTATTGAGGGGGCGCTGCCCCCTCGGTTGGAAATCGGGGATTTCCAACCTTCACCCCCGGGATATTTTCAAAAAGAAGAAGCGAGGATTTGCCCGTTTGGGGAGCGGCGGGTGCGGGCGCCGCGATTGCGCTTGACCATTTCGGGCACTCTGTCAAAACACGGGCCATGGCTACTGCGACACTTACGATTGACCTGGCGGCCCTGACCGAAAATTGGCGGGCTTTGGATGCGATGACCGGCAGCGGGGTGGAAACCGCCGCTGTGGTGAAGGCCAATGGCTATGGGCTGGGCTCGGGCCGGGTGGCGCGGGCGCTGGCGGCGGCCGGGGCGCGGCGGTTCTTTGTCGCCGCCTGCGAGGAGGCCGCGGCGGTGCGCGAGGCGCTGGGGCCGGGGCCGGAGATTTGCGTGTTCTCGGGGCATATGTCGGGGGATACCGACATGATCCACGATTTGCAGCTGGTACCGATGCTGAATTCGATCGACCAGATGCTGCGCCATGTCGAGGCCTTGCCGGGGCATCCGTTCGGGGTGCAACTGGACACGGGCATGAACCGTCTGGGGATGGAGCCCGCCGAATGGGCGGCGTTGCGCGAGATCGCGCTGGCGCAGAACATCCAGCTGATCATGTCGCACTTGGCCTGCGCGGACGAGCCGGATCATCCGATGAACACCCAGCAATTGTTGGCTTTCCGCGAGATGACGGATGGCTGCGGCGTGCCGCGCTCGTTCTCGGCCACCGGGGGGATCCTGCTTGGGCCGGATTACCATTTCGACGTCACGCGGCCGGGGATCGGCATGTATGGCGGCCTGCCGTTCGAGCAGGCGCGCGCCGTGGCGCATATCAGCCTGCCCGTCGTGCAGATCCGCGAGGTCGAGGCCGGCGAGACGGTGGGCTATTCCAACACCTGGACGGCGGCGCGTCCGTCGCGGATCGCGACCGTCTCGGCGGGCTATGCGGATGGGATTCATCGCGCGATGGGGCCGAAGACGTTCGTTTATCAGGGCGATGTGGCCTGTCCGGTGGTGGGGCGCATCTCGATGGATCTGATCACCGTGGATGTGACGCATCTGGCGGACACGCCGAAAGAACTGGATCTGCTGAACGCGCATCAGACCGTGGACATGCTGGCGGATAATGCCGGGACGATTGGCTATGAAATCCTGACCTCTTTGGGGGCGCGGTATCGCCGCCGCTATGTGAGCGCATGAGCCTGACCGCCCCTCTGGCCGCGTTGGGTCGGCAGGTTTTGTCGGCATTGGCCCTGATCGGCCATGTCACGCTGTATGCAGTGGAAACCGTGTCGCACCTGTTCCGCCCACCGTTTTACGGGCGAGAGTTTCTGGCCGCGCTGATCCAGATCGGTTGGCTTTCGCTGCCCGTGGTGGGCATGACGACGCTGTTCACGGGCGGTGCGCTGGCTTTGCAGATCTACGCGGGCGGCAGCCGGTTCAATGCCGAGGCCGTGGTGCCCTCGATCGTGGCCATTGGCATGGTCCGAGAACTGGGCCCGGTGCTGGGCGGGCTGATGGTGGCGGCGCGGGTGGCAAGCTCGATCGCTGCCGAGATCGGCACGATGAAAGTGACCGAGCAGATTGACGCGCTGGTCACCCTGTCGACCCATCCGATGAAATACCTGACCCTGCCGCGCGTGCTGGCGGCGACACTGGCGGTGCCGGTGCTGGTGGGCGTGGGCGACGTGATCGGGATCATGGGCGGCTATTTCGTCGGCATCTCGCGGCTGGGCTTCAACGCGTCGGCCTATCTGACCAACACCGTCGATTTCCTGGAGACGTTCGACGTGGTGTCCGGCCTGATCAAGGGCGCGGCTTTCGGGTTCATCGTGGCGTTGATGGGGTGCTATCACGGCATGAACTCGGGCCGCGGCGCGCAAGGCGTGGGCCGGGCGACGAAATCCGCCGTGGTGGCGGCCAGCGTATTGATCCTGGCGGCGAACTACCTGCTGACGGAGGTCTTTTTCACCGCATGATCGAGCTGAACGACGTCCACAAGGCCTTTGGCAACAACCGCGTGCTGCGCGGCGTGAACCTGACGATCCCCAAGGGCACGTCGATGGTGATCATCGGCGGCTCGGGCACCGGGAAATCGGTGGCGCTGAAATGCGTGCTGGGGCTGGTGACGCCTGACAGCGGCACGATCACGCTGGACGGGCAGGACGTGACGCAGGGCGACCGCGATGCGTTCTTGGCGCGCTTCGGGATGCTGTTCCAGGGCGGTGCGCTGTTTGACTCGTTGCCCGTATGGCAGAACGTGGCTTTCCGCCTGCTGCGCGGTTCGCTGAAACGGCCCAAGGCCGAAGCGCGAGAGATCGCCATCGAGAAACTGCGCCGCGTCGGGCTGAAACCGGACGTGGCTGACAAGTTCCCGGCCGAGCTGTCGGGCGGCATGCAAAAGCGCGTGGGCCTGGCCCGCGCCATCGCGGCCGAGCCCGAGATCATTTTCTTTGACGAGCCGACCACCGGGCTGGATCCGATCATGTCGGGCGTCATCAACGAGCTGATCCGCGAGATCGTCGTCGAGATGGGCGCCACGGCCATGACCATCACCCACGACATGACCAGCGTCCGCGCGATTGCCGATAACGTGGCGATGCTGCACGAGGGCGTAATCAAATGGACCGGGCCTGTTGGGCAGATGGATGCCTCGGGCGATCCGTATCTGGACCAGTTCATCCACGGCCGCGCCGAGGGCCCCATTGAAGCGGTCCGGTGACGCACAAGAATTTTTCAAAAATTCTTGTCCAAATTCTTAGAAAGAATTTGGCCCCACCAGAGAGGAGCGACATGCTGAAATACCTCAACCTGTCCCTTTTGGTCCTGTTTCCCGTCGCCTGGTTCGCGCCGCTGTTGCGCGCGGGGCTGTTGCCTCTGTTCGGCCTATCCGAGATCAGCGTCATCTCGGGCCTGCAAAGCCTGTGGGAAACGGACGTGTTTCTGGCGCTGATCGTTACCGCCTTTGCCCTGTTCGCGCCCTACCTGAAGACCATCGGCCTGGCGCTGATCCATTTCAACCTGCTGGACAAGCGCACGCTGCCCGCTCTGAACCTGCTGGGCAAGCTGGCGATGGCGGACATTTTTCTGATCGCGCTCTACATCACCCTCGCCAAGGGCATCGGCGTCGGCCGGATCGAGGTCGCCTGGGGTCTCTACCTGTTCACCGGCTGTATCCTTGCCTCGTTGGGGATTTCCATCGCCGCGCGCAAGGAACAGGTTTGACCGCGCCCCGGCCCTGAGGCATCACTGCGGCATGGCAAAAGCGAAAACCTTCTCCTGTTCGGCCTGCGGGGCCAGTTTCAACAAGTGGTCCGGGCGGTGCGATGCCTGCGGCGAGTGGAATACCATCGTCGAAGAGGCCCCCCTGTCCGCCGGTCCAGCCGCGAAATCGCTGGGCGCCATGCGTGGCGCGGCGATCCAACTGACCGATCTTGCGACGCAGGAAACCCCGCCTCCGCGCACCAATAGCGGGATGGAGGAGCTGGACCGCGTCCTTGGCGGCGGTCTGGTGCCTGCCAGCGCCATTCTGGTGGGCGGCGATCCGGGGATCGGCAAGTCCACCCTGTTGTTGCAGGCCGCCGCGCGGTTCGCGCAGGCCGGGCTGAAGACCGTCTATATCTCGGGCGAAGAGGCCAGCGCGCAGGTCCGAATGCGCGCCCAGCGTCTGGGTCTGACGGATGCGCCGGTGCAACTGGGCGCGGAAACCAACCTGCGCGACATCCTGACAACGCTGGACGCCGAGAAACCGCAGCTGGCCATCATCGACTCGATCCAGACCATGTGGGCCGACAATGTCGAAAGTGCTCCGGGCAGCGTGGCGCAGGTGCGCGCCGCCGCGCACGAGCTGACGACCTTTGCCAAGCGCAAGGGCATGTCCGTCGTGCTGGTGGGCCACGTCACCAAAGAAGGCCAGATCGCCGGCCCGCGCGTGGTGGAGCACATGGTCGATACCGTCCTCTATTTCGAAGGCGAGCGCGGCCACCAGTTCCGCATCCTGCGCGCCGTCAAGAACCGCTTTGGCCCCGCGGACGAGATCGGCGTCTTCGAGATGACCGGCGAGGGGCTGGCGCAGGTCACCAACCCCTCGGCGCTGTTCCTGTCGGAACGGGGCGAACCCACACCCGGCTCGGTCGTGTTTGCCGGGGTCGAGGGCACCCGCCCCGTGCTGGTCGAATTCCAGGCGCTGGTCGCCCCCACCCCGCAGGCCAATCCGCGCCGCACCGTGGTGGGCTGGGACAGCGCGCGGCTGGCGATGATTCTGGCTGTTCTGGAGGCGCGCTGCGGCATCCCCTTCACCGGGCTGGACGTGTACCTGAACGTGGCCGGCGGCTTGAAGATCTCTGAGCCTGCCGCCGATCTGGCCGTGGCCGCCGCCCTGCTGTCGGCACGCGAGGACGTGGCCCTGCCCGCCGATACGGTGCTTTTCGGGGAAATCTCTCTGTCCGGGGCGCTGCGCCCGGTGGGTCAGACGGAAAACAGGTTGAAAGAAGCGCAAAAACTTGGTTTCACCACGGCAATCGCACCGTCTGGCGGCAAGCAAGGCGGCGCGGGCGGGATGACCCTACGGCAATTCGGGGACCTGACCGCCTTTGTTGGAGAAATCTTCGGCGCGGGTTAAGCTGGGCGCTGGCAAACAAGGACGGGCTTATGGAAGGCTTCACCCTCATCGACGGCGTTGTGGCTGCTGTCATCATCCTCTCGGCGCTGCTGGCCTATTCGCGTGGCCTGGTCCGCGAAGGTCTGGCCATCGCCGGCTGGATCGCCGCTGCGGTTCTGGCCTATATCTTTGCGCCGCAAGTGCAGCCGCTGGTTAAGGAAATCCCGGTGCTGGGCGAATTCATCGCCGACAGCTGCGAGCTGAGCGTGATCGCCGCCTTCGCCGCCGTCTTTGCTGTGGCGCTGGTGATCGCATCGCTGTTCACGCCGCTGTTCTCGTCGCTGGTGCAACGCTCGATGCTGGGCGGGCTGGATCAGGGGCTTGGCTTTCTGTTCGG
The DNA here is from genome assembly GCF_004799325.1 of Thalassobius vesicularis. Taxonomy (GTDB): domain Bacteria; phylum Pseudomonadota; class Alphaproteobacteria; order Rhodobacterales; family Rhodobacteraceae; genus Thalassobius; species Thalassobius vesicularis. The sequence continues at coordinate 214,654 of NZ_SSMD01000005.1, read as the reverse complement.
CGTGCTGCGCGGCATCCTGTTGGTCGCCATCGCGTTTTTCGTCTACGAGACAGTCATCACCTCGCAGCAGATCCCGATGGTGGATGACAGCCGCTCGGCCAAGGTTTTCGCCAAGATGACCGGCAAGATCGAGAACGAAAACCCCGAAGCTGCGCTTGGCTGGATCACCAAGCAATACGAAGAACTGACCAATTCCTGCGTCAAGTGACCTGTGCAACAATGCCGCAGGACGCTGCATCGCAGCAAAAACATACACCGCCCGTGCATTTCACGGGCGGTTTCTTTATGATCCTTTCGTGACAGTCGCGTTCCCACGCCCTATGTAAGGGCCAAACTGCCCGCCAACGGATTCGGAGCACAGCCTTGTCCAAGCTCATGCCGCCCGCCCACCCCTTCGACGATGATAAGCTGAAGGAGGAGTGCGGCGTTTTCGGCGTCATCGGCGTCGCCGATGCTGCCAACTTCGTGGCCCTGGGGATGCACGCCCTGCAACATCGTGGGCAAGAGGCGGGCGGGATCGTCAGCTATCACCCCGAACACGGCTTCAACAGCGCCCGCCGCTTTGGCTATGTCCGCGACAACTTCACCTCGCAATCGCTGATGCAGACGCTGCCCGGGCCGCTGGCCATCGGGCATGTGCGCTACTCGACCGCCGGGTCCAAGGGCGCGGCCATCCGCGACGTGCAGCCGTTCTTTGGCGAATTCTCGATGGGTGGCGCGGCCATCGCGCATAACGGCAACCTGACCAACGCCGACGCCCTGCGCAAGGAACTGATCGAGCGTGGCTCGATCTTCCAGTCCTCCTCGGACAGCGAATGCATCATCCACCTGATGGCCCGCTCGTTGCAGCGCAACATCCCCGAACGGGTGGAAGACGCCCTGCGCCGCGTCGAAGGCGCCTTCAGCGTCGTCGCCATGACCCGGACCAAGCTGATCGGCGTCCGCGACCCGATGGGCGTGCGCCCGCTGGTGCTGGGCAAGATCGGCGAAGGCTGGGCGCTCAGCTCGGAAACCTGCGCGCTGGACATCATCGGCGCCGAATTCGTCCGCGAGATCGAACCGGGCGAGATGGTCGTCATCTCGGAAAAGCACGGCATCGAAAGCGTGCGCCCCTTCCGCCCGCAACCGGCCAAGTTCTGCATCTTCGAGCACGTGTATTTCTCGCGCCCCGACAGCATCATCCGTGGCCGCTCGGTCTATGAGACCCGCCGCCAGATCGGCGTGGAACTGGCCCGCGAGGCCCCGGTCGACGCCGACCTGGTCTGTCCCGTCCCCGACAGCGGCACGCCCGCGGCGATCGGCTTTGCCCACGAAAGCGGCATCCCCTTCGGCCTGGGCATCACCCGCAACCAGTACATGGGCCGGACCTTTATCGAACCGACCGAGCAGATCCGCAACATGGGTGTGCGTCTGAAGCTCAACGTCAACCGCGCCCTGGTCAAGGACAAGCGGGTCATCCTGGTTGACGACTCGGTCGTCCGCGGCACCACCTCGCGCAAGATCAAGGAAATGATCCTGGACGCCGGCGCCGCCGAGGTGCACTTCCGCATCGCCTCGCCGCCCACCGCCTGGCCCTGCTTCTACGGTGTGGACACGCCGCAACGTGAAAAGCTGCTGGCCGCCACCATGAACGAAGAGGAAATGCGCCAACATCTGGCCGTGGACAGCCTCAAGTTCATCTCGCTCGACGGCCTCTACCGCGCCGTTGGCGAAGCCAAGGGCCGCGACACAAAATGCCCGCAATATTGCGACGCGTGCTTCTCGGGCGAATACCCGATCCAGCCCTCGGACATGATCGAGAAAGGGTTCCGGCTGAAAGCAGCCGAGTAATTCTTCTTTTCGTAAATATCCCGGGGGGATGAATTGGCCGCAGGCCAAGAAGGGGGGCAGCGCCCCCCTTTTTTCACACCCCCATCACACCCCCGCCGCCAGCGCCGCCTCGACGGCGCCACGCAGCCCCGGCGACATCGGCGCGGTTTTTGACCCCCAGTGTCCCAGAAACGCGCCATCCCGGCCGACCAGGTACTTGTTGAAGTTCCACGCCGGCCGCACCTTGCGCCCGCCCTCCGCCTCGGCCCAGCGAAAGAACGGATGTGCGTCGCGCCCGGTCACCTCGACCGTCGCTGTCATCGGGAAATCCGCGCCGTAGACCAGCGTGCAGACCTCGCGCACCTTCTCGGCGTCCTTCGCCTCTTGCCGGAACGAGTTCGACGAGACCCCGATCACCACCAGCCCCTTGTCCTGATAGGCCTGCCACAGCGCGGCCAGCCCTTCGAATTGCGGGGTGTAGCCGCAGAAGGACGCGGTGTTCACCACCAGCAGCACATTGCCCCGCCATTGCGACAGCGGCATCGGCCCACCCTCCAGCGCGTCAAAGCTGAAGTCCCACACCGCGCCAGCGCCAGCAGCGCCCGCCCTGCCCGCCAGAATCGCCCCTGCCATCCCGACCAGGGCCGCGCGGCGGTTCATCGTGAAATCTGTCATGTGAAACCCTCCGTTTTTTAGGCAGATAGGCTGGTTTGCGGACAAGTCCCGCGACAGACCGGTATTTTCAGGCGGAACTTCGCACATCACACCCCGCCCCCAAGCCAAACCCCGCCCATCGCGCCTGTGCTTTCGCATATGCGGGTTTCCCTTGGGACAGCGGCCATGCATATGCGGCGGCGCAGCGACATCCCGCCTGCCTGACATGACCCACATGATGAGCACCGACCAAGAGCCTGAGACCGACGACACCTCGACCACGCCGACACCACCCAAAGTGACCGAGGCCGCCACGCAATCCCAGGCTCTGCCCGACGAGCGGCTGGTACTGCTTGGCACCCTTCTGTCCGCCAAAGGCGCCAGCGCACTGCTGCAGAAATCGGGCCGCGTGCACAAGGTCAGCGAGGGGGATCGCATCAGCGGCCACCTGGTCGCCGCGATCGAGGACGGCATGATCGTTCTGGCTCGCAACGGCGATAGCCAGACCCTGCGCATCCCCGGCCAGTAACGGCTTGCCCCCTTTGCGGGGCGGCCTTACGTTGGGCGCACGTCACCAAAGGCCCGCCCATGTCCCTGCTTTCCCTCGACGCCCGCTGGCGGCGTTTCAACGATGAAACCCGTGCCTGCCCGTGCTGTGGCCGTCAGTTTTCTGGCATCTATGATATCGGGTTTGATCATCCCTCGGACTGGCCGCACCATCCCCGCGGGGCCGAACCGTTCGTCAAGGTCGGGGCCGATCAGCTGGCCGCCGATCTGTGCCGAGCGGGCGATGCGCGCTACCTGAAGGCCGTGATCTCTTTGCCCGTGCAGGGCGCGGATGAGGACGTGCACATCACCCCCTGGGTCCGCGTACCCGATCAGACGTTTTACGCCTATCTGGAGACTTGGGACACGCCGCAGGTCGCGCTACCGGCGCCGGTGACCGTCGAAATGGCGAACGAATTGCCGAACCTGGACGCGACCGAGGTCACGCTGTCCTTTCCCTCGCACCAGTCGCGCCCGGTCATCACAGCGACTGACGGACCACTGGCCGAGGCACAACAGCGCGGAATCAGCTTTGACACGCTGCTGGACCTCTACGCGGCCTGCGGCGACGACATCCGCCCGCATTTGCAGCGCGACTAGGGCTTACTCCAACCATTTCGGCAAGGGGCCGTCCTTGGCCGGGCCGGGTTGCACCGCAGGGCCGGCGTCTGCCTGACCGATCCGCAGCCCCGACACACAGGTATCCGTCCACTTCGAGCCGGGATAGACGCTGGCGATTTCCAGCTCGATCTGCGGCACACCGGACAACGTGGGCAGGTCCAGCCGTTGCCATCCCGCCTGATCCTGCAACGTATAGAGCCGATCCGCCTGCCCCGCGATCCGCACCAGAACATCGCGGAGCCTGCCGTTGCGCTCATAGGTGCGGCCGGATTTCTGGTAGCCATTCGCCAACAGCAGGTGATCGACCGCCCCCCCGCCATGCACCGTCAGGCTGAGGCGCTGGCCCACGCCGGTGCCGTCCGTGCCCTCGCACCAGGCGGTGGTCATGTCTTCGTCCGCCAGATTGTCAGGGCCATAGGTGTTGGTCCCCTGCCCGGCCAGAACCGAGCTGGCGCACAGGCTGGCCTGCCCCCCGCCAATCGTTACGCAAGCCGCGCTGGCAGCTCCGGCCAAGGGCATCAGCAGCACAGCAGCAAGAGTCAGGGTCAGGCAACGCATCGGCAGGTCCTCCTGCCCCGCAGCATCCCTGACTGCGACCAGATGTGCAACGCCGGTTTACGTGGTGCTTTCCCCTTGACCTGCTGCGGAATTCGGCTCACACCCCGCGCATGACACAGAAAATCGCCCTCATCACCGGAGCAACCCGCGGCCTGGGCGCTGGCCTGGCCGAGGCGCTTTGCCATACCCATCACATCGTCGCCGTGGGTCGCACCACCGGCGCGCTGGAAGAGCTGGACGACCGCATCAAGGCCCTTGGCGGCCAGGCGACGCTGGCCCCCATGGACATCACCAACATGGACGCGATGGCGCAGCTGTGCCGCTCGATCTATGACCGGTGGGGGTCTGTGGATGTCTGGGCGCATACGGCGGTGTTTGCGACGCAGCTGTCGCCTGCGGCCTTCATCGACCAGAAGGATTGGGACAAATCGGTCGCCTGCAACGTCACCGCGACCGGCAAGCTGATCCCGTTCATCGCACCGCTGCTGGGCGAGACCGGCACCGCGCTGTTCTTTGACGACGCGCACATGGGCGAGAAGTTCTTTGGCGCTTATGGCTCGACCAAGGCGGCGCAATCGGCGCTGGCGCGCAGCTGGGCGGCGGAAACGGTGAAGACCGGCCCGCGCGTGCATGTGCTGGAACCCCGCCCGATGGCCACCGCCACCCGCGCGCGGTTCTTCCCCGGCGAGGACAAGTCCAAGCTGGCGCAGCCGCGCGACGAAGCCAAACGGCTGCTGGACGGCCTGCTGTAAGCGTGGTTAGGGGGCGCTGCCCCCCGGCCTGCGGCCTCCCCCCGGGATATTTGGAAAAAGAAGAAGCACGGACGACTGGAAACGGGCGTTGCCGTTGCGTGTCTTGACGCAGGCGGGTTCTGCGCTTGCCCGAGGCGGACCGCCCCGCTAGTAAAGGTCCAAGAGGCAGAAAAAGGCGGGGTTCATGCGTATTCTCATCACCAATGACGACGGGATCAACGCGCCGGGGCTGGCCGCGATGCACGAGATCGCCACCGATCTGGCGGGTCCGGACGGAGAGGTCTGGACCGTGGCGCCTGCCTTTGAGCAATCCGGTGTGGGCCATTGCATCAGCTATACCCATCCGATGATGGTGTCGAAGATGGCCGATCGGCGTTACGCGGCCGAGGGCAGCCCGGCGGATTGCGTGCTGGCGGGCCTGCATCACGTGATGAAGGACGCGCGGCCCGATCTGATCCTGTCGGGGGTGAACCGGGGCAACAACTCGGCCGAGAATGCGCTGTATTCAGGGACGTTGGGCGCGGCGATGGAGGGGGCGCTGCAGCGCATCCCCTCGATCGCGATGTCGCAATATCTGGGGCCGAACAATTTCCACGCCGAGGACCAGTTCGAGGCCGCGCGCGTGCATGGCCCGGCGATCCTGCGCAAGCTGCTGGCCAGCTGGCCGGACGAGCGTGAGGGGTATCGGCTGTTCTTCAACATCAACTTCCCGCCCGAGTCCGCTGGTGGCGTGAAGGGGATGCGGATCGTGCCGCAAGGGTTCCGCGAGCATACGCGCTTTGCCTGCGAGCCGCATCTATCGCCTTCGGGGCGTCAGTTCCTGTGGATCAAGGGCGGCGATCAGCACAAGCCCACGGCGCCCGGTACGGATGCCGCCGTGAACCTGGATGGTTATGTCTCGGTCACGCCGATGCGGGCGGATCTGACCGATCACGCGCTGCTGGACACATTGAAGGGGCTTGAATGATCGACGACTCCGAGGAGGCCACGCGCAAGATGCAGTTCCTGTTCGCCCTGCGATCGCGCGGGGTGACGGATCAGCGCGTGCTGTCCGCCATGGAGAAGATCGACCGCGGCCTGTTCGTGCGCGGCTTGTTCGCCGAGCGCGCCTATGAGGACATGCCCCTGCCCATCGCCTGCGGCCAGACGATCAGCCAGCCGTCGGTTGTCGGACTGATGACCCAGGCGCTGGAGGTCACGCCGCGCGACAAGGTGCTGGAGGTGGGCACGGGCTCGGGCTATCAGGCCGCGATCCTGAGCCAGCTGGCGCGGCGCGTCTACACGGTGGACCGGCATCGCCGCCTGGTGCGTGAGGCGCGCGAGGCGTTTGACGCGCTGAACCTGGTCAATATCACCGCTTTTACCGCCGATGGCAGCTTTGGTTTGCCCGATCAGGCGCCGTTTGATCGCATCCTTGTGACTGCTGCAGCCGAAGACCCGCCCGGGCCGCTCTTGGCCCAGCTGAAAATCGGGGGTATCATGGTGTTGCCCGTGGGGCAGTCGGACGCGGTGCAAAGTCTGATCCGGGTCCGGCGCCACGAAGGCGGATTCGAGTATGATGAATTGCGCCCGGTTCGCTTCGTCCCGCTGGTCGAAGGGCTGGCGCGGGACGAGTAAACCGGGACACGCGCCCGATCACAGCAAAGCCCCGGCCAACAAGGGGCGCAAAGAGGACATCGAGATGACCCAGACCCGCCGTTTCACTCCGGCCCGCCTGATCCTTGCGGGCACTGCCCTGGCCCTGCTGGCCGGGTGCGACAAGCCGCTGGATTTCGACCTGCGCGGCAATTTCGGCAATGCGCTCAGCACCTCGGACGCGGCGCGCCAGGTGACCGGGCAACGGCCACGGCCCGACAATCGCGGCGTGATTTCCTACCCCGGCTATCAGGTTGTCGTGGCGCGTGGCGGGGATACCGTCGCCGATGTCGCCAACCGGATCGGCATGAGCCCCGAGGAACTGGCCCGCTACAACGGCGTGCAGACCGGCGACGTGCTGCGCCGGGACGAGGTGCTGGCCCTGCCGCGCCGGGTGTCCGAACCCTCGCCCGCGACGGGTGCCGAGGGGACCGGCCCGATCCAGCCGCCCTCGAACGTGGATATCGCCAGCATCGCGGGGGGTGCGATTGACCGCGCCTCGGCGTCGAAGGTGGAAACCACCGAGTTGCCCAAGACCGGCGGTGCGTCGGACAAGGCCGCCCCTGTCGGGATCGAGCCGATCCGCCACAAGGTGCAGCGCGGCGAGACGGCCTATACGATTTCGCGGATGTACAATGTCTCGGTCCGGGCGCTGGCCGAATGGAACGGTCTGGGGCCGGATTTCGCGATCCGCGAAGGCCAGTACCTGCTGATCCCCGTGCCGGACGCCCAGCCGCCCGCACGGCCGGCAAAGACCACCCAACCCGGTCAGGGCAGCCCGACGCCGGTGCCGCCCAGCTCGGCCAAGCCGCTGCCGGCGGAAAAGACCGTGCCCGCCGCCAAGGCCGGAAACCCGACCGGCGCCCCCGATCTGGGCAAGACGCAAACGCGCAAATCCAAGATGGATCTGCCGGTCAACGGCTCGATCGTGCGGGACTACAAGAAGGGCAAGAACGATGGCATCGACATCGCCGCTGCCGCCGGGACGTCGATCCGGGCCGCTGCGGACGGCACCGTTGCCGCGATCACCACGGATGCCGATCAGGTGCCGATCCTGCTGATCAAGCACCCCGACAACCTGCTGACCGTCTACGCCAATATCGACGCGATCTCGGTCAAGAAGGGCGACAACGTGAAGCGCGGCCAGAGCGTGGGCAAGATTCGCTCGGGCAAGTCGAACTACGTGCATTTCGAAGTGCGCAAGGGCTTCGACGCGGTGGACCCGACACCCTATATCCAATAACGCGAAAGGCCCGCCAATGGCGGGCCTTTTTCGTTTCTGCGCAGGCGCTTAGCTGATCGCCACACCCTTGCGCCCGGCCAGATCAGTGAAATACTGCCACGCCACACGGCCCGAGCGCGACCCACGGGTTGCTTGCCACTCGATCGCCTCGGCGCGCAGGGTTTCGTCGTCGATCTGCACGCCGTAAGCATCGCAATAGCCCCGGATCATCGCCAGGTAATCATCCTGCGTGCAGGGGTGGAAGCCCAGCCAAAGACCAAAGCGGTCGGAGAGCGAGACCTTCTCCTCGACCGCCTCAGACGGGTTGATGGCGTTGGAGCGTTCGTTCTCGATCATGTCGCGCGGCATCAGGTGGCGGCGGTTCGAGGTGGCGTAGAACACCACGTTATCCGGGCGGCCTTCGATGCCGCCGTCCAGCACGGCCTTCAGCGATTTGTAATGCTGGTCGTCATGGCTGAACGACAGGTCGTCGCAGAACAGCAGGAAACGGTGCTGGCTGGCGCGCAGCAGGTTCATCAGGCGCGACACGCTGGGCAGGTCTTCGCGTTGCAGCTCGACGATTTTCAGCGACTGACCCTTGGCCAGAACCTCAGCATGGACGGCTTTGACCAGCGAGGATTTCCCCATCCCGCGCGAGCCCCACAGCAGGGCGTTGTTCGCCGGCAGGCCGCGCGCGAATTGCAGCGTGTTGGCCAGCAGCGTATCGCGCGAGCGGTTCACCCCGATCAGCAGTGCCAGATCGACCCGGTTGACCTTGGCGACGGGCTCCAGCCGGTCAGGTTCCACATGCCAGACGAACGCGTCTGCCGCGTCGAAGTCAGGAGCGTCGAGCGGCGCCGGAGCCATCCGCTCCAGCGCCGCTGCAATTCGTTTCAGGTGTTTCTTCACTTGGACTTGTCCTTGTCGTCCGCCTCTTCGTCCTCGTCGAACTCTTTCATCAGCGGATCGTCAGTCAGAAGCGGGTCGTCATGCACGGCCTCGGCTTCGGGCTCGTCTTCATCCTCATCTTCTTCGTCGTCATAGTAACCTTCGGCGCGCAGGCGTTCCTCGCGCTTTTTCTCGACGCGGCGGACCAGGAAGATCGAGATCTCGTAAAGGCCGTAGACCACCACGAACAGGATGACCTGCGTCACCACATCCGGCGGGGTCACGATGGCGGCCAGGATCAGGATGCCGACGATGGCGTATTTGCGCACGTTGGTCAGGCCCTCGGCGCTGACCAAACCGGCCTTGCCCATCAGGGTCAGCAGCACCGGCAGCTGGAAGCACAGGCCAAACGCCACGATGAACTTGATCGTCAGGCTCAGGTATTCCTGCGCCGAGCCTTGGAAAGCGATGCCTGCGGTGGCGTTCTCGACGTCGCCCTCGTTCAGGACCGAGCCGACCTGCTGGAAGCCCAGGAAGAAGTCGAAGGCCATCGGAGTGACGACGAAATAGGCGAACGAGGCACCCAGAAAGAACATGAACGGCGAGGCGATCAGGAACGGCAGGAACGCACCGCGTTCGGACTTGTACAGCCCCGGGGCCACGAAGCGCCACATCTGGAAGGCGATGTAGGGGAAGGACAGCACCAGCCCCCCGACCAGCGAGATCGAGATGGCGACAAAGAAGCCCTCTTGCAGCTTGATCAGGATCAGGCCGCAGTCGCTATGCCCACGCTCGGCCATGGCCTGGCACAGCGGGTGGGTCAGGAAGTTGAAGATCGGGTTCCAGACCGTGAAACAGATCACCATGCCGACGATGAAGGCGCTGACCGAGTGGATCAGGCGCGTCCGCAGTTCGGCCAGGTGCTCGATCAGGGGCGCGCTGGTATCTTCGATCTCTTCGGGCTTGCTCATGCCTTATCCTCGGCGGAGGGGGTCTTTTTCGCGGCCTTCTTGGCCGGAGCCTTTTTCGCGGCAGGCTTGTCAGCGGCTGCGGCGGGTTTGGCGGCCGTCGTCTTGGCTGCGGTTTTCTTGGCCGCAGGCTTTTTCGCCGGGGCCTTCTTGGCCGGCTCGGCGGGGGCCTTGTCGGCGGCCTTGTCGGCGGCCTTTTCAGCCACCTGCTCAGCAGGCTCGGCCTTGGCCGCCTCGGCAGCCGCTTCGGAGGCGCGGATTTCCTCGCCCTTCTTCGCGGTTGCGTCGTGGATTTTCTTGGCCATCGCGGCGCGCTCAGGATCCAGCGAGGAGCTGGGCTCCCACGCCTTGAAGCTGTCGGTCGCCTCTTTGACCTTGTCCATCCCGAATTGCTTGGGGTTGGCCGCAGCCCGCAACGAGGCCGAGATGTCTTTCACACCCGACTCATCTGCCGCGTCTTCCATGGCGCGGCTGAATTCCCGCGCCATGCCTTTTGCCTTGCCGACAAACCGGCCGACCGAGCGGAACAAGCCCGGCAAATCCTTCGGCCCCACGACGATCAGAGCGACAATCGCGATGAGCAGAAACTCGGTCCAGCCGATGTCGAACATGGATCAGGCCTTGTCCTTCTCGGACTCGGGCGTCACGTCCTTGGCGGCGTCGGCTTTCTGGTCTTCCAGTTCCTTCGCGCCATCGTTGATGCCCTTCTTGAACGAGGTGATGCCCTTGCCCACTTCGCCCATCAGCGAGCTGATCTTGCCACGGCCGAACAGCACCAGCACAACGACGGCAATCAGCAGAAGGCCGGGAAGGCCGATATTGTTAAGCATATTGTTTCTCCCTTTCCTGGGTTCTTGTTGGCGAACCCTACGAAAACACGCTTCGTATCTAATGATGAACCGCCCCGGTTGGAAGAACCAAAGCGCCGCAATACCGTATTTTTCGTATATGTTCGGCGGAGCGGCGCCTAATGCGCGCCCTTGCCGGCCGGAAACACGAAACAACGGTCGCGCCGGAACATCAGCCACAGCGGTTTGCCGGGCTTGGGCAGGAAGACGTTGGGCACCGTCGCCTTCAGGATCGAGCCGTCGAAATCCATGCGGATTTCCACCAGGCTTTCCGACCCCATGAAGCGCGCGCGCACCACCTCGCCCCGTGCAGCGACGCCGTCTTGGGGGGTGGGCAGCGGGCCCTTGCCCGCGCGATCAAAGTCGATTTTCAGGTGCTGCGGGCGGATCACGATATCCACCTGCGCGCCGTCCGGCACACCGGGGGCCAGGAATTGGCCAAAGGGCGTATCGGTCAGCGCGCCCTTCACGGTACCGCGTATCACGTTGATATCACTGAAGAACGCCACCGCTGATTTGTCGATCGGAGCGTTGTAGATGTTGTAGGGCGCGCCCTGCTGGACGATCTTGCCCTTGCGCATCAAGGCGATCTCGTCGGCCATGCGCATCGCTTCTTCGGGTTCGTGCGTCACCAGCAGAACGGCGGCGTCCTCTTCCTTCAGCAACTCCAGCGTCTGGTCGCGGATATCGTCGCGCAGACGGTTGTCGAGGCCCGAGAACGGCTCGTCCATCAGCATGATCTTGGGACGCGGCGCCAGCGCACGGGCCAGCGCGACGCGCTGTTGTTCACCGCCCGACAGCAGGTAGGGGAAGCTGTCGATGAAGCGTTTCAGCCCGACCTTGTCCAGCAACTCTTCGACCCGGGCGCGTTTTTCGTCCTTCGCGCCCTTCAGGCCGAAAGCGACGTTTTCCCCGACACTCAAGTGCGGGAACAGCGCGAAATCCTGGAACATCAGGCCGATATGGCGGCGTTCGGGCGGGATGCGGAATACGGTGTCGCAGATCAGCTTGCCGTCGACGTAAATCTCGCCGCTGTCCTGCATCTCGACCCCGGCGATCATGCGCAGGGTCGTGGATTTGCCACAGCCCGAGGGGCCAAGCAGGCAGGTCACCTGCCCCGGCATCACCCGCAAGGACACGTCATCCACCACGCGCTGCCCGCCGAACGAGCGGACGATGTTGCGGATTTCCAGTCTTGGGGCAGTCAGCTGCACGCGGGCCTCGCGGTTTTCCGATGAATTTTATCGGGTTTCAAAAGCCAGATAACAAGCCACGCCCCCACGCACAAGCCTTAGCAGCACGATGCGGCGGAAACGCCCGTTTCGCGTTCGAACGGGCTTTCGCCGCCGCAGCCCTCGAAGATGCCGTAATGGGTGGAAAAATCGCCAATGAAGCGGAAATGCGGGGCAAAACGCGTGTCCGCCAGCATTTTCCACGTGTTGCCGCAGACGGGGAACACCTTGCCGGTTTGCATGACGTGGTGGTCGTCCAGCTCGAACGCGTGGGGGGCGTGGGGGATGGTGCCGTTGTAGATCACGGCCTGACCGTAATCCTCGCAGGCGGTTTCCAGCCCGTCCAGTTTGAACAGACGGTAAGTGGCCGAGGTGAAGCTGAGCGGCGCGATCCGCGCCTCGAGCGTGGGGTTTTCGATGGTCAGCGGGCGGTGCGTGACAAGGCGCGGGTCGTCGAACCCGGCACGCTTGGCCAGCGTCAGGAAGTCGTTCCAGTAGAGCGCGCCGGACAGGCATTCGCCGTACAGAACCTCGTCCTCGGCCATGGCCTGCGGCACGCGGCGATCGGCGTAGACGTCCGAGAAATACATCTCGCCGCCCGGTTTGAGCAGGTGATACGCCCCGCGCAGCACGGCCAGTTTGTCGGTGGACAGGTTCACCACGCAGTTCGAGACGATCACATCAAAGCTGCCGGGTTCCAGCCCCAGCTGGTCCAGCTGCTCGATAAAGCCTTGGTGGAATTCAACATTTTCATAGCCGAACTGCTCGGCGTGCCAGGCCTGATGGCGGCGGGCGACGTCCAGTTGCTCGGGCGTCATGTCGACGCCGACGACGCGGCCCTTGGGCCCGACCAACTGCGCCAGCGCGTAGACATCGCGCCCCGCGCCGCAGCCCAGATCCAGCACGCGCGCCCCTTCGAGCGCCAGCGGCATCACCAGACCGCAGCCGTAATAGCGGGTCAGCACCTCGTCATGGATCGCGGACAGCGCGGCCTTGACGTAGTCGGGCATGGCGTCGGGGGTGCAACAGGCGTTGGTTTGCAGATCGTCACTGCCCTGCAAAACCTTGCCGTAATAGTCCTGAACATTCTCGTGTTTCATGGCCGCCCTCTGGAAAACGTAAGATTTTGCCGGTTTTTCGTACATTGGAAAACACCGGGGCAATGCGCAATCGCCCCGGTGACGCAGGTGCGCTTACATCGTGGTGTTGGTTGCGCCGCCGTCCAGCAGAACATTCTGCCCAACGATGAAAGCAGCATGACGCGAGCACAAAAATGCGCACATCGCACCGAAGTCGCGCGGATCGCCGTCGCGCCCGACCGGAATCGAGGCTTGACGCGTTGCCGTCACCTGCGCGACGGGCACGCCGGACTGATCCGCCGCCCGCGCATCCAGCGAGGCGATGCGGTCGGTCGCGTGTTGCCCCGGCAGCAGGTTGTTGATGATGACGCCGTGCTTGGCCACCTGACGCGAGGTTCCGGCGACATAGCCCGTCAGCCCCGCGCGGGCCGAGTTCGACAGGCCCAGCACCGCGATCGGCGCCTTGACCGAGACCGAGGTGATGTTGACCACGCGGCCCCAGCCCTTGTCGATCATGCCGGGCAGCAGCGCCTTCATCAGCGCGATGGGCGTCAGCATGTTGGCGTCCAGCGCCTTGATGAAGTCGTCACGCTCCCAATCCGTCCACATGCCGGGGGGCGGGCCGCCCGCGTTGGTGACGAGGATGTCGACACCCTGCGCGGCCTCCAGCACCTTGGCGCGGCCAGCGTCCGAGGTCACATCGGCGGCGACGGTCACGACAGTCACGCCGTATTTGGCGCGAATGTCGGCGGCGGTCGCCTCTAGCGCGTCGGCGCCGCGTGCGTTCATGATCAGATCGACGCCTGCCTCTGCCAAAGCCTCGGCGCAGCCACGGCCAAGGCCCTTGCTGGAGGCGCAGACCAATGCGCGTTTACCCTTGATTCCCAGATCCATCCTGTCTCTCCCCTGTTTTTCCTGCCCCAAGGTCTAGGGCGCGGTCGGGGGGTTGGCAATGCGGGGGGTGTCAGGAAATCTCCGCCGCGTTGACCTGACGGTGCCACAATCCTAGGCTAGACCACCCGGGCGCGCGGGCTGATCCGCCGCCCGGAACCTATGGGGCCTTATGTCGAAACCATCCCGAACCACGCTGTCGCTGAACGTGCTGCCCGCAGCCCGGCTGCGGGTGGAGCATGGCGCGAATCTGGGCGATGCGCTGTCGGTGGCGGACGATCTGATCCCGGACGATACCTATGGTCTGGCCGATGGGCCGATGCTGAGCCTGTCACTGATCCCCGATGGGGCGGGCCGGTTCCGCATCGCGCAGGACAGCGCGACGGGGACACCGGGGGCGGCGCTGGTGCTGGACAGTTGCCTGACGATGATGTCGCCGGACGGGCGCACCAGCGAGCTGCTGGTGCTGGTCGAGCTGGACGAGGGCCATATCGGTGCGATCTACGCCCTGCCGCTGGCCGGGCTGGCCAGCAAGACCGATTACCTGCTGGTCGGCATCGAGCGTGACGCCATCGCCGCACGGCTGGCGCAGGTGGCCTGCGTGTCCTTCTCGCGCGGGACGCATGTCACGCTGGCCACGGGCGAACAGCGCCGGGTCGAGGATCTGCGCGTCGGCGACCGCATCCTGACCCGCGACGACGGCCCGCAAGAGCTGCGCTGGATCGGCCAGTCCACCATCCGCGCCGAGGGCGATCTGGCCCCGGTCCGCATCGCCGCCGGCACCCTGCACAACACCGAGGCGTTGGTGGTCAGCCCCGATCACCGGCTGTTCATCTACCAGCGCAGCGACCAGCTGGGCGCGGGCCGCGCCGAGGTACTGGTGCGCGCGCGGCATCTGGTCAACGGCGACTCGGTGCGGCGGCTGGAGGGCGGCTTTGTCGACTATTTCCAGCTGCTGTTCGACCGGCACCAGATCATCTTTGCCGAGGGGATCGCCACGGAAACCCTGCTGCTGGACGACACCACCAGCCCTGCCCTGCCCGACGATTTGGCGGCGCGGCTGCTGGACGGCGGCCAGCACCACGATGCGCGCGATCATCAGGACCTGGAGGTCGGCGAGGCGATCGCCTGCCGCGCCGATGTGGTCAGCCTGCTGCGACGCGCCACCACAGGCTAATCCCTTGGCGCATCGGGGGTCTTGCGGCACAATGCAGGCAAGTCACCCCGGAGAACCGCCATGACCAAGCATATCGTCGTTGCCACTGACCTGTCTCCGCGCGCCGACCGCGCCGTCGCCCGCGCCGTACTGCTGGCGCGCGAGCATGGCGCCCGGCTAAGCCTGCTGCACGTGCTGGACGACGCGATGCCGGACGACGTGCTGCGCCACATCCAGCCGCGCACGACCGAGCATCTGGAACGTTTCGCCGCCTCGGCCGCCAAGGGGCTGGACTACAAGGTTCTGCCCTGCGTCGGCGACCCGACCGAGACCTTGCTGGACTGGGTGGGCGACCTGTCGCCCTCGCTGCTGGTGCTGGGCACGCACCGCCCCCGCACGCTGATGGACGGCCTGCGCGAGACGACCTCGCAACGCGTGGTGCGGCTGACGAATTGCCCGGTGCTGGTGGTCAAGGAGCGCGCCGACCAGCCCTATGACACGATCCTTGCGGCGACGGATTTCTCGCCCTCGGCGACGGCGGCGCTGAACCTGGGCCACGCGCTGGCCCCGAAGGCAGCGATGATCCCGGTGCACGCGCTGTACTTGCCCTATGAGGGGCTGGCCGGACACTCGGACCAAGCGCGCCATGCGCTGCACGCGGCGATGATTGCGGATGCGCACACGGCCGATGCGCAATGGCGCGCGGGGCATGCGCTGCCGGTGACGCTGGGCCATACCCAGTTTCCCACAGGCGGGGCGTGGATGCAGCTGAACCGCACCGCGCACGAGTCCCGCGCGCAACTGATCACCGCCGGGGCGCATGGCCGCGCGGGGGCGCATCGCGCGCTGCTGGGCAGTCTGGCCACCGACCTGTTGCGCGACCCGCCCTGCGACGTGCTGATCGCCCGCGCCTGATTTCCTTGCCAAGCCCCGCGCGCGCAAATATATGCGCGAGCATGTTGGACAGTGCCTCGAACCGCCCCGAACTGCCGCCCGAAATCGCGCGGCGCCGTACCTTCGCGATCATCTCGCACCCGGACGCCGGTAAAACGACGTTGACGGAAAAATTCCTGCTGTACGGCGGCGCGATCCAGATGGCGGGCCAGGTGCGCGCCAAGGGCGAGGCACGGCGGACCCGGTCCGACTTCATGAAGATGGAGCAGGACCGCGGGATTTCCGTGTCCGCCTCGGCCATGTCGTTCGATTTCGGCAAGTTCCGCTTCAACCTGGTGGACACGCCCGGCCACTCGGACTTCTCGGAAGATACCTACCGCACGCTGACCGCCGTGGACGCCGCCATCATGGTGATCGACGGCGCGAAAGGCGTGGAAAGCCAGACGCAGAAGCTGTTCGAGGTCTGCCGCCTGCGCGATCTGCCGATCCTGACCTTCTGTAACAAGATGGACCGCGAATCCCGCGACACGTTCGAGATCATCGACGAGATTCAGGAAATGCTGGCCATCGACGTCACCCCGGCCAGCTGGCCGATCGGGACGGGCCGCGATTTCGTCGGCTGTTACGACCTGCTGCATGACCGGCTGGAACTGATGGACCGCGCCGACCGCAACAAGGTGGCCGAGTCGATCAAGATCAAGGGCCTGGACGATCCGCTGCTGGAAAAGCACGTGCCCGCCGATCTGGTCGCCAAGCTGCGCGAAGAGATCGAGATGGCGCGCGAGCTGCTGCCCGCGCTGAACCCGCAATCCGTGCTGGAGGGGCATATGACCCCGATCTGGTTCGGCTCGGCGATCAACTCGTTCGGCGTGAAGGAACTGATGGACGGTATCGCGGAATACGGCCCCGAGCCGCAGCCGCAACAGGCCGCCCCGCGCCAGATCCTGCCCGAGGAAACCAAGGTCGCGGGCTTTGTGTTCAAGGTGCAGGCCAACATGGACCCCAAGCACCGCGACCGCGTGGCCTTCGTGCGTCTGGCCTCGGGGCATTTTGAGCGGGGCATGAAACTGCTGCACGTCCGTTCGAAGAAACCGATGGCGATCTCGAACCCGGTGCTGTTCCTGGCCGCTGACCGCGAACTGGCCGAAGAAGCCTGGGCCGGCGACATCATCGGCATCCCGAACCACGGCCAGCTGCGCATCGGCGACACGCTGACCGAGGGCGAGGCCCTGCGCGCCACCGGCATCCCGTCCTTCGCGCCGGAACTGCTGCAGACCGTGCGCGCCGCCGACCCGATGAAGGCCAAGCACCTGGAAAAGGCGCTGATGCAATTCGCCGAGGAAGGCGCTGCCAAGGTGTTCAAGCCCAACATCGGCTCGGGCTTTATCGTGGGCGTCGTGGGGGCGCTGCAGTTCGAGGTTCTGGCCTCTCGGATCGAGCTGGAATACGGCCTGCCCGTGCGGTTCGAGCAGACGCAATTCACCAGCGCGCGCTGGGTGTCCGGCCCCAAGCTGGAGGTCGAGAAATTCGTCAACGTGAACAAGCAGCACATCGCGCATGACCACGACGGCGACATCGTCTACCTGACCCGCCTGCAATGGGACATCGACCGCGTCGAGCGTGATCACCCCGAGATCAAGCTGACCGCGACCAAGGAAATGCACGGCGAATAACGCCGACGCCGGGGCCTGTGCAAATGGCCCCGGCGCCCTATTTCTGCCACAGACTCGGATCATTAACCCTGTCCACCGCTGATGGATCGGAAAGAGACATGTCTGCCCGGCGCGCTGCCAAATCCCTGTATTGTCGACTGCTGGCCCTTGTGCTGGCCGCGCTGACCCTGTGCGCCGCGCCGCTGGCCGCGCAGCCCGATCTGGCCGACCTGCCCTATGGCCCCGACCCCAAACAGCAGCTGGACGTCTACCTGCCCCAGACCACCGCGAATGCGCCGGTGATCGTGCTGGTGCATGGCGGCGGCTGGCGCTTTGGTGACAAGGCCAACGATCCGGTCTGGCGCAACAAGGCCGCGCATTGGACGGCGCTGGGGGCCATCGTGGTCAGCGTGAACTACCGCCTGCTACCCGAGGCCAACCCGCTGGAGCAGGCGCAGGACGTGGCGCGCGCGCTGGCCTATGTGCAGGACCATGCGGTGGAATGGGGCGGCTCTGCGCAGCGCGTGGCGCTGGTCGGGCATTCGGCGGGCGCGCATCTGGTGGCGCTGATCTCGGCCGATCCGGGGCTGGCGCAGGCGATGGGCGCGCGGGGTTGGCTGGCCTCGGTCGCGCTGGACACGGCGATGCTGGACCCGCTGACGATCATGAGCACCGCGCCCTCGCCGCTGTATATGCAGGCCTTCGGGGACGACCCCGCGTTCTGGACGCAGGTCTCGCCGCTGGCGCGGTTGCAGCCCTCGGCCCCACCGATGTTGCTGGTCTGCTCGACCCAGCGCGTGAACCCCTGCCCGCAGGCGCGCACCTTTGCCACCAGCCTGACGGCGCTTGGCGGGGTGGCGCGGGTGCTGCCGATCGACCTGTCGCACCGCGCCATCAACGAGGCGATCGGCCTGCACCCCGCCTATACCGCCGAGCTGGACGCCTTTCTGCGCGACACCGGCCTGTGGGGGCCGTCATGAGCCCGCTGCAAAACCGTGTTCTGCCCACGGGCGAGATCGTCTCGCATCCCGGGCGGGGGACGCTGACGGGGAACCGGGGCATCCTGCACGGGCCGGATGGCCGGCTGGGCACGGCGCGTTGGCGGCATCCGCATTGGGTGTGCTGCGAGGTCAGCTTTCGCGAACGCTATCACGGGCCGATGCCGGACAACGGCTGGACCGCGCTGTTTTTCCTGGACGAGGCCGTGGCGCTGGCCGCCGGGCACCGCCCCTGCCACCAATGCCGCCACGCCGATGCCGGACGGTTCCGCGCCGCGTGGGACCGGGCCTTTGGCGGCACGGCCAGCACCCAGACCATCGACCGGACCCTGCACGCCGCAAGGGTGGATCGCAGGCGCGTGCAGATCCGCCACCGCGCACAGGCCGACACCCTGCCCGCCGGAGCCTTTGTGCTGACCGACGCGCCCTATCTGCTGACCGAGACCGCCGCCCTGCGCTATACCCCCGGCGGCTATGTCAGCGCGACGGCCCGCCCCTTGGGCGAGGTGACCGTCCTGACACCGCAGCCGATCGTGCAGGTGCTGGCGGCGGGCTATCAGCCGCGGCTGCACCCGGACGCGGCGTCGTTGATCCCGTGACGCAGGCCTTGCGGCGGTGTCGCCCTCGCGCCATTCTCGCGGCATGAGCGACGACAGATTCACCCCCTTTCCCGGCGGTTTCCGCGCCATCCTCAAGCGCGCCGCCGAACGGCAGGAGGCGCTGAGCACCGAGGACGACGAGGCGCTGCCGCCGCTGGACGTGGAGCTGGCCTCGCTGAAAACCCGTCTGATCGACCCCGACGCGCCGGAAATGGGGATTTCGCGCAGCGGGTACGCCCGCAAGTACCGCGAACTGGCGCTGCAATTCGGCGACCGGCCGGCGCTGTTGCACCTGCACGGCCTGCTGATCGCCCACCTGCGCCGCAAGGAACAGCCCGCCCACACCGCGCAGCTGTTCGTGCGGCTATGGGCCGAGGAGGCCGCGTTTCTGCTGGCCGAGCTTGACCCGCGCTGGCTGGTCTCGGCCGTCACCACCTTTGGCGACCACGGTCAGAACGCAGCGCAGCGCAAGCTGGGTCAGGCGCTGTCGGTGCTGTTCGGGATGATGAAGCTGTACGAGGCCGAGCGACTGTTTTCCGGCCTGTCACCGGACACCCCGTTTGACGGCCAGAAATCCCACGCTGCACTGCCGATGCGGATGGACCCGTACAGTCTGGATAATGGCGGGCTGGACGTGAACATGCTGGCCTCGCTTTGGGAACAAACAAGCAAGGACAAGGTGTTGCGCCCGCTGGCCCGCCGTCTGCTGACCCTGCTGATCGAAGACCCCGCCACGCTGTTCGCCCGCTTCCAGCACATGCGCACCGCGCGCGAGGCGCAGGGCATCCGCCGCAAGGGGCGCACCCGCAAGGAACGGATGGCAAAGGTGCCCGCCGCCGCCCTGCCGCAAGGGGCGGACGGGCTGCGCTGGGGCACGGTCTCGATGGTGAAGGCGCCGCTTTTGGACATCGCGCGGTTTGCCGCACACCATCTGGAGCTGGGCGCGGACCGGGTCACGCTGTATCTGGACGACCCGCAACCCGGCGTGGCCGAGTACCTGTCGCGCCACGACAAGATCAGCGTCATCGCCTGCGACGGCGCGTTCTGGGAGGCGCAGAAAAAGCCTCGGATGAAGGCGCACCAGATGCGGCAGGCCTATCTGGCGACGCAGGCCTATTACCAGCCGGGGCTGCACTGGATCGCGCATATCGACGTGGACGAGTTCCTGATGCCTCAGGTGCCGATGCGCGAACTGCTGGCCTCCGTTCCGGTGACGGACGCGATGCTGCGCCTGCCTCCGGCTGAATTGCTGGCCGGCAGTCAGGGCGATGAGCTGTTCAAACTGACCCCGGCGCAGGCCGGTCACAAGCGCGGCGTGCTGGAGGATATCTATCCCAATTTCGGCGCCCACCTGCCGGGCGGATTTGTCAGCCACCGCGAAGGCAAGAACTTTGTCCGTTGCGGGCTGGACGGCATCCGCGTCGGCATCCACGGCGCGTTTCAGGGCGGGGACGAGATCGCCAACCGGGCGACGGACGACCAGATCCGCCTTGGCCACGCGCACGCCCCCGACTGGCCGTTCTTCCGCGACCACATGGCATTTCGCATGACGCGCGGGTCGTACCGCAAGACCGACGAGAACAAGATGCGCCTGCTGGACATCCTGCAATTCCTGCAAGACGATAGCGGCGACGACGGCATCCGCGCGTTCTTTGCCGAAGTGTGCGAAGCCTCGCCAGCGCTGGTGGCCGCGCTGGAACAACACGGGATGCTGCTGCGTTACCCGCTGGATCTGGACGCAAAGGTGACCCGCCACTTCGGCGCACTGCCCGGATCGGAGGAATGAGCATGGGCAACAGCTGGGGCATCGTCAGCACGATCAAGGCCCCGACGGCCGAGATCGAGGCGTTCTGCGCGCATCACCTGGAGTTGGGGGCGCAGCGGCTGTACATCTATCTGGACGACGACAACCGCACTGCCTTTGACAGCCTGTCCGCGCATCCGAAAATCCGGCCCGTGTTGTGCGATGACGCCTATTGGCAAGCGCGCGGCCGCCGCCCCGGCAAGCATCAGGTCCGGCAGGTGGACAACGCCGCACACGCCTATGCCCTGCCCCCCGATGTGGACTGGCTGGCCCATATCGACGTGGACGAGCTGATCTGGCCCGCCGCCCCCCTGCCCGACCTGCTGGCCGCCCTGCCCGACGACTGCCTTGTCGCGCGGATGCGCCCCTCCGAGGCGCTGGCCAGTCCGGCCCCCGGCCTGCTGACCCACTTCAAACGCTTCACGCTGGAGCGCGCCACCCGCGACCGCCAGACCCTGCGCGTCTACCCCACGTTCGGCGAGCATCTGAACGGCGGGTTCCTGTCCCATGTGCAGGGCAAGCTGATCTACCGCACCGGCATCCCGGGGCTGGACGCGCGCATCCACAACGTGATCCTGAATGGCGAGCAGAACCCCGGCCAACAGGAACTGACCGGGGTAGAACTGCTGCACCTGCACGCCAAATCGTGGGAGGATTTCGCCCGCGCGTTCCGGTTCCGGCTGAACCGGGGCTCGTACCGGTCGGAACTGCGGGCGGCCAGTCCGGGCGGCGCCTCGATGCACCAACTGTTCAGCACGCTGCTGGACGAAAGCGGCGAGGCGGGCCTGCGCGTGTTCTACGAAGAAGTCTGCACCGCCACCCCCGCCCTGCTGGACCGGCTGCACCAGGAGGGGCTGCTGTCGTCATACCCCCTGGACCTGGCGCGCAAGCGCAAAGACCACTTTCCGGACAGCCAAAAAGGCTAACCTTCTGGCCGCATTGACCAAAGCCGCTGTTAGAGCTATACCGCGCCCACAGGAAGACCTAAGTGCACGACCCAAGGGGCCGCTTGCGGCCTGACTTCCATTGATGCTACGGGCCTGAAAGTGTCCGTAAAATACGGATACACATGACAAAATTCTCTGATCTGAAGCTCGATCCCAAAGTCCTGAAAGCCATCGAAGAGGCCGGCTATGAAAAGCCGACCCCGATCCAGGCAGGCGCCATTCCGCCCGCACTGGAAGGCCGCGACGTTCTGGGCATCGCGCAGACGGGCACCGGCAAGACCGCCAGCTTCACGCTGCCGATGATCACGCTGCTGGCCAAGGGCCGCGCCCGCGCCCGTATGCCGCGTTCGCTAGTGCTGTGCCCGACGCGCGAACTGGCCGCCCAGGTGGCCGAAAACTTCGACACCTACACCAAGCACCTGAAACTGACCAAGGCCCTGCTGATCGGCGGCGTCTCGTTCAAGGAACAGGACGCGCTGATCGACCGCGGCGTCGACGTGCTGATCGCCACCCCCGGCCGCCTGCTGGACCATTTCGAGCGCGGCAAACTGCTGCTGACCGGCGTGCAGATCATGGTGGTGGACGAGGCCGACCGGATGCTGGACATGGGCTTCATCCCCGATATCGAGCGGATCTTCAGCCTGACCCCGTTCACCCGCCAGACGCTGTTCTTCTCGGCCACGATGGCGCCCGAGATCGAGCGGATCACCAACACCTTCCTGTCCGCCCCCGAGCGGATCGAGGTCGCCCGTCAGGCCACCACCTCGGACACCATCACGCAGGGCGTGGTGATGTTCAAAGCCTCGCGCAAAGATCGTGAAGCATCGGAAAAACGCACCCTGCTGCGCGCGCTGATCGACAGCGAAGGCGAGAACTGCAAGAACGCGATCATCTTCTGCAACCGCAAGGTCGACGTCGATATCACCGCGAAAAGCCTGAAGAAATACGGCTATGACGCGGCCGCGATCCACGGCGATTTGGACCAGAAGGTCCGCATGAAAACGCTGGACGAATTCCGCGACGGCACGCTGCGCTTCCTGGTCGCCTCGGACGTGGCCGCACGCGGCCTGGACATTCCGAATGTCAGCCACGTGTTCAACTTCGACGTCCCCTCGCATTCCGAGGATTACGTCCACCGCATCGGCCGCACCGGCCGCGCAGGCCGCAAAGGCACCGCGATGATGATCTGCACCCCGCGCGACGAAAAGAACTTCGCCGCGATCGAGGACTTGGTGAAGCTGGAAATCCCGCGTCTGGAAAACCCGCTGAAGGACCACAAGCCCGAGCCGGAAGCCAAGAAGGACGCCGAGAAACCGGCACGCTCCTCGCGCAGCTCGCGCTCGAAAAAGTCCGCGGACAAGCCGGTCGAGGCGAAGGAACCTGTCAAGGAAACAGCCAAGGAACCTGCGGCCCCGGCCCGCGAACAACGCGAACTGCGCGAGTCCCAGCCCCGCAATGATCGGCGCGACCGCAAACCCCGCGGCGGCGATGTCGTGGGCATGGGCGATCACCTGCCCAGCTTCATCGCGCTCAGCTTCGACGAGCGTCGCGCAGGCTAAACGCGATCCCATAGTGCGCCCGTTGGGGCGCGCAGGTTTTCTCGAAATCGGCCTTTGGCCGCTTCCTCGCAGCTGGGGCTCTGCCCCAGACCCCGGGATATTTGGGAAAAGAAGAAAACACGGCTGCGCTTCTTCTTTTTGAAAATATCCCGGGGGAGTCGTTGGAAATCGCAGATTTCAAACGGCGGGGGCAGCGCCCCCAGCCTTCTTACATCAGACGACTGATCACCACGGTGACTTCGGGCTTCTTACCGATTTCGTCAAGCGCAGTCTTGCGGACCACCTTTTTCAATTCGGCCTCAAGCTTATCGTCATCGCGCAGCGTGGCGCCTTTGGCGCGGCCCATGAACTGGTCCAGGTCTTCCTCAAGCGCGTCCACCAGCGGTGCGTTCGAGCGGCCGGTTTCGGACAGGCCGCGGACTTCGCACCAGGGCTCGCCCAGGGGTTTTCCGTCTTCATCTATGATGACCGTCACCAGGACATGGCCATTCAGCGCCATGCGGATACGGTCGCGCACAACGCCGTCCAACGCGCCGATCAGGCAGCGGCCGTCCAGATAAGTGCGGCCGGTTTCGACGTAGCCCGCCACTTTGGGGCCCTTTCCGGACAGTGAAACCATCACTCCGTTCGGGGCCACAATCGACTGGAACCCGTTGGATTCAGCCAGTTTTGCGTGTTCGCGCAGGTGGCGGTGTTCGCCGTGCATCGGCACGATGATCTGCGGTTTCACCAGCTTGTGCATGGTCACCAGGTCGGGACGGTTGGCGTGGCCCGAGACGTGGTAACGGCCTTGCGTGTCGTCGATCACGTCCACGCCCATTTCCGAGAACTGGTTCATGATGCGGATCACGCCGCGTTCGTTCCCCGGAATGGTTTTCGAGGAGAACAGGAACAGGTCGCCCGCTTTCAGCGTGATGCCGTTGTACTTGCCCCCGGCCAGCTGGGCAGAGGCGGCGCGGCGTTCGCCCTGGCTGCCGGTGACCAGCAGCATGACGTTTTCGCGCGGCAGGCTGGCGGCATCTTCGGGACTGATAACATTGGGAAAATCTGTCAGGACGCCGGTTTCGATGGCAGCCTGGATCATGCGGCGCATGGCGCGGCCCATCAGGCAGACCGAGCGGCCGGCGCGTTGGCCTGCCTCGGCCAGCGTTTTCACGCGCGCGACGTTGGAGGCGAAGGTCGTCGCCACCACCATGTGCGGCGCCTCGGAGACGAGGTTGGTGATTTCATCCGCGATGCTGGCCTCGGAACGGCCTGCGAAGGGATTGAAAACATTGGTGGAATCACAGATCAGCGCCCTGACGCCGGGGGCTGCGACCGAGGCCCAGAGATCGGGATCAAAACCCTCGCCCACGATCGGGGTGGGGTCCAGCTTGAAGTCGCCGGTATGCACGACGCGGCCTTCGGGCGAGTCGATCACCAGCGCCGAGCTTTCGGGAATCGAGTGCGAAATCGGCAGGAAACCGACCTTGAACGGGCCCGCTTGTACGGTTTCGGGCCAAGGTTGTACGGTCGTAACCGAGCGATCCGACAGGCCGTACTCGGCCATCTTGCCGCGCGCGATGTTGGCGGTGAAAGCGCGGGCATAGACCGGGGCGCCCAGCTTTTCGTAAAGATGCCCGACCGCGCCGACGTGATCCTCGTGCGCGTGGGTGATGAAGATCGCCTCTAGCCGGTTGCGGCGCTCGATCAGCCACGAGATGTCGGGCATGATCAGATCGATGCCGGGGGTCGTGTCCATGTCCGGGAAGGCCACGCCGAGATCGACGAGGATCAGGCGTTCCTCGTCCTCGGGGCCGTAGCCGTAGACATAGCAGTTCATCCCGATCTCCCCCGCGCCGCCGAGAGGGAGGTAAATCAGTCGATCCTTGCTCATGTGTTGCCCTGGTCCTTGTTGTATTGATGGATGACCGTCAGGCCATGAATGGTGAGATATTCGTCGAACACGTCAAACAGCGTGTCCCCCTGACCAAATAGCGGAGCCAGACCGCCTGTCGAGATGATCCGCATCGGCCGGTCATATTCGGCACGGATATGTTCGCAAATGCCGCGTACAAGGCCGACATAGCCCCAGAAGATACCGCTTTGCATACAGGCGACGGTGTTGGTGCCGATCACGCGCTGCGGCTTGGTGACGTCCACATGCGGCAGGGCGGCGGCCATTTCGTGCAGGGCCTGCAGCGACAGGTTCACGCCGGGGGCAATGACGCCGCCGACATAGGCGCCGTCCTCTGCCACCACGTCAAAGGTGGTGGCGGTGCCGAAATCCACGACGATCAGGTCGCCGCCGTAGCGGTCAAACGCGCCTGCAGTGTTGACCAGACGGTCGGGGCCGACCTGGGTACCCTCGTCCACGCGGGGGGCATTGGGCAGCAGGCAGTCGGGTTTGCCCACGACAAGCGGGCGACAGTTGAAATAGCGATCCGCCAGGACCCGCAGGTTGAACACGACGCGCGGCACGGTCGAGCTGATGATGACCGCGTTGATGTCCATGTCGATCTTGTGGTGCTGTAAAAGGCGGTCCAGCCAGACGAAATACTCATCCGCGGTGCGCTGGTGGTTGGTGGCGATGCGCAAGGTGCAACGAATGGACTCGCCGTCCCAGATCGAGAAAACGGTATTCGTGTTGCCAGTGTCGATAGCCAGAAGCATTCCTGTCTCCCTCAGAAAAATATCTCGGCCGCCGGGATGACCTCCCGCCCCTTGGGGGTGGATAGGACAATATTGCCCGTCTCGTCCACCGTCTCGAAGGTTCCGGTGGTTTCCTGACGCATGGTTCTGGCGGTGATCACCTGCCCCAGGCGCGCCGCACGGGACAGCCAGAGTTGCCGGATGGGGGCAAAGCCGTAGGTTCGGAACGTGTCCTCGTGCCGGGCATAGGCGGGGGCCAGCAGGTCAAGGAACGCCTCGGGCGTGATGCGGATGCCGGTTTCGCCGAACAGGCTGACCGGGCGGGTGGCGCCGGGTTCGACCTGCGCAACATCCGGAGAGGTGGCGAGATTGACGCCGATCCCGATGGCGATGTGGCTGACGCCCGCACCGTTGCCCGCGCTTTCCAGCAGGATGCCGGCCAGCTTGCCGCCGTTCAGCAGTACATCGTTGGGCCATTTCAGGGCCAGCAGATCCTCGCGCCCGGTTGCGGCGACCACGGCGTCATAGAGCGCCAGAGACGCTACGAAAGAGCGCAGCGCGATCCGGTCGGGGGTTTCTGCCGGGCGCATCACCAGGGTGCCTGCAAAATTGCCCTGCGGGTCGGTCCAGGCACGGCCCCGGCGGCCACGTCCGGCGGTCTGGCGCAAGCCCAGAATCCATTCGGGCCCGCTGAGCGAGGGCGCGATGCGCGCGGCCTCGGCGTTGGTGCTGTCGACGGTGGCCAGCACGCGGCGGCCGTAGCCTTCGGGCCAATCGGTCATGTCAGGCATCCCCGGTTCGCAAAAGCAAAGTGACGCGCACAAGGCGCGTCACCCAAAGGTTTTATCCGTCGAGTCAATCAGTTGACCAGCGTCGCGGCAGCCGCAGCGGCGGGCGCCTCGATGCCGAACAGGTTGACCACACCGAACAGCATCACCGCAGCCGAAGCCATCAGGAAGCCGTACAGGATCGGCGAACGGTTCTTGTCCAGCGCCTCGCCCTCGTTGCCGAAGTACATGTAGAACACGATGCGCAGGTAGTAGAACGCACCGATGACCGAAGCGACGACACCCAGCACCGCCAGCCAGATCAGACCGGCATCGTAGGCAGCTTTCAGCACGTAGAACTTACCGAAGAAGCCAACCATCGGCGGCACACCGGCCAGGCTGAACATCAGCACCAGCACGGCCAGCGCCTTGGCGGGCTCGCGCTTGGCGTAAAGGTTCAGCGCCTTGATGTCGGTGACGGGCTGGCCATCACGCTCCATCGACAGGATGAAGGCGAAGGTGCCGACGTTCATGGTCACGTAGATCGCCATGTAGATCAGCAGCGACTGCACGCCAAAGGCGGTGCCAGCGGCCAGACCCATCATCGCATAGCCCATGTGGGCGATCGACGAATAGGCCATCAGACGCTTGATGTTGGTCTGACCGATCGCAGCGACGGCACCGACATACATCGACAGCAGCGCCAGCAGCGAGATGATCTGCTGCCAGTCGGCGGTCACGCCACCAAAGGCGTCATGCAGCACGCGGGCGAACAGACCCATCGCAGCCATTTTCGGCGCGGTGGCGAAGAAGGCGGTGACCGGGGTCGGCGAACCTTCGTAGACGTCCGGGGTCCACATGTGGAAGGGCACGGCCGAGATCTTGAACGCCAGGCCCGACATCACGAAGACCAGACCGAACAGCAGACCCAGCGAGGCGTGGCCTTCGCCAGCGGCAGTGATGATGCCCGAGAACTGGGTGGTGCCGGCAAAGCCGTAAACCAGCGAGGAGCCGTACAGCAGCAGACCCGAGGACAGTGCGCCCAGCACGAAGTATTTCATGCCGGCTTCGGTCGACTTGGCGCTGTCGCGGCGCAGGGCAGCAACGACGTAAAGCGACAGCGACTGCAGTTCCAGACCCATGTACAGGGTCATCAGGTCAGCGGCGGACACCATGACCATCATGCCGACGGTGGCCAGCACGACCAGCACCGGATACTCGAACCGCAGCAGGCCGCGGCGCGACATGTATTCCTGGCTCATGACCAGAACGGCGGCGCCGCCCAGCAGGATCACGACCTTGGCGAAACGAGCGAACGCGTCATCGTGGAACAAGCCGCTGAAGGCGACATTGTCCCCCGCCCCGTTCAGCCCGATCCATGCGGCCACAACGATCAGCACCGCAGCGGTCGCCCAGGTCAGCAGGGCGGCCATGCGATCCTTGCCGGTGTAGACGGCCAGCAGCAGTGCCAGCATCGCGTAAACCGACAGCAGGATTTCGGGCAGGATAATGTTCAGATCAGCCTGGATCATCTCTCAGGGCTCCCGTTTCAGTGCGATGCGGCGACTTGCGTGGCGGTGTGACCCTCCGCAAGTGCCATGTCATAGTTGTGGACCAGCGCCTCGACCGAGGGGCCGATGATGTCGGTGACCAGTGCGGGGTAGACACCCAGCAGCAGGGTCATGACGACCAGCGGGGCAAAGATTGCCTTTTCGCGCGCGGTCATGTCGGTGATGGTTTTCAGGCTTTCCTTGATCAGGTCGCCGAACACGACGCGGCGGTACAGCCACAGCGCATAACCCGCCGAGAAGATCACGCCCGAGGTCGCCACAGCCGCCACCCAGGTGTTGGCCTTGAATGCGCCCATCAGCGTCAGGAATTCACCGATGAAGCCCGAGGTGCCCGGCAGGCCGACGTTCGCCATGGTGAAGAACATGAAGATCAGCGCGTAGGCGGGCATCCGGTTGACCAGACCGCCATAGGCGTCGATCTCGCGGGTGTGCATACGGTCATAAATCACGCCGACGCAAAGGAACAACGCGCCCGAGATGAAGCCGTGGCTGATCATCTGGAAGATCGCGCCGTCGATACCCTGCTGGTTGGCAGCAAAGATACCCATGGTCACGTAGCCCATGTGCGCAACCGACGAGTAGGCGATCAGCTTTTTCATGTCTTCCTGCACCAGTGCGACCAGCGAGGTGTAGACGATGGCGATTGCCGACATCCAGAACACCAGCGGGGTCAGCACGTCTGCCCCGATGGGGAACATCGGCAGCGAGAAGCGCAGGAAGCCGTAGCCGCCCATCTTCAGCAGGATCGCGGCCAGAACGACCGAACCGGCGGTCGGTGCCTGAACGTGCGCGTCAGGCAACCAGGTGTGCACCGGCCACATCGGCATCTTCACCGCGAACGAGGCGAAGAAGGCCAGGAACAGCAGCGTCTGCAGGCCGCCAACGACGTGGATGCCCAGCACCGAGAAGCTTTCCGATGCAAAGGTGTGGTGCATCAGCGTGGGAATGTCGGTGGTGCCGGCATCCGCATACATCGCAACCATCGCCACCAGCATCAGGACCGAGCCCAGGAAGGTGTAGAGGAAGAACTTGAACGAGGCGTAGATGCGGTTCGCACCGCCCCAGATCCCGATGATCAGGAACATGGGGATCAGGCCTGCTTCGAAGAACAGGTAGAACAGCACCAGGTCCAGCGCCATGAACACGCCCAGCATCAGCGTTTCCAGCAGCAGGAAGGCGATCATGTATTCCTTCACGCGCTTTTCAACGCCCCAGCTGGCCCAGATCACCAGCGGCATCATGAAGGTGGTCAGCATCACGAACAGAACCGAGATGCCATCCACGCCCATCTTGTATTTCAGGCCCAGCAGCCACTCGCGCTCTTCCACGAACTGGAAGCCCGTGTCGGCGGGGTTGAACTGCGCCAGGATGAACAGCGACACCAGAAAGGTGATACCGGTTGCCAGCAGCGCCGAGTATTTGGCGTTGCGTTGCGCCGCGGCATCCTCGCCTCGCAGGAAGATCGCCAGAATGGCGGCCGCCAGCGCGGGGATGAAGGTGACGATGGAAAGAAGGTTATCCATTATTCCGCCCCTCCGGTGAGCGTCATCCAGGTGATCAGGACGGCGATGCCGATCACCATGGCAAAGGCATAGGTAAAGATGTAACCGGACTGCGCGCGGCCAGCGAGGCGGGTGAAGAAGGGGATGATCCCCATCGCGACACCGTTGATCGTGCCGTCGATGACATTGGTGTCACCTTTCTTCCACAGGAAGCGGCCGATTGCCTTTGCGGGCTGCACGAAGATGAAGTCGTAGATCTCGTCGAAGTACCACTTGTTCAGCAGGAACAGGTACAGCGGACGCTGGGTTTCGGCCAGGCGCTTGGGCATCTCCGGGTTCACGATATAGAACCAGATTGCGACCAGCAGACCGACGATCATCGCGATGAACGGGCTGATCTTGACCCAGGTCGGGGCATGGTGCGCGTCGTTCATGACGGTGTTGTCGGGGTGCATGAAGATCGCGCCCTGCGGGGCCATCCCGTGATCCGCCGCGGCAGGCTCTGCTGCGGCATGGGTGGTTGCTTCGCCATGTGCGGCCGGGGCAGCGGCATGGGTGTCAGCAGCGGCACCGTGGCCTTCTGCGGCAGCCTCGGCATGGGCCGGGATCCCGAAGAATTCGTTCACCTTGTTATGGTCACCGAAGAAGCTGTTGTACCAGATCATCCCCGAGAACACGGCACCCAGAGCCAGCACGCCCAGCGGCACCAGCATGACCATCGGGCTTTCATGCGCGTGCTCATGCGTGTGCTTGTCGCCGCGCGGAGTGCCCCAGAAGGTCAGGAACATCAGGCGCCACGAGTAGAACGAGGTGAACAGTGCGGCGACGACCAGCATCCAGAAGGCATAACCCCCTGCGGTACCTGCCCAGGCGCTCTCGATCACGGCGTCTTTCGACAGGAAGCCGGCGAAACCGATATGGGTCAGCGGGATACCAACGCCGGTGATGGCCAGCGTCCCCAGCAGCATCGCCAGGAAGGTATAGGGCAGCTTTTTACGCAGACCGCCGTAGTTCCGCATGTCTTGTTCGTGGTGCATGCCGTGGATCACCGAACCGGCGCCCAGGAACAGCATGGCCTTGAAGAAGGCGTGCGTGAACAGGTGGAACATCGCGACCGAGTAGACGCCGACGCCAGCAGCCACGAACATGTAGCCCAGCTGCGACATGGTCGAATAGGCGATCACGCGTTTGATGTCGTTCTGCACCAGACCGATGGTGGCCGCGACAAACGCCGTGGTGGCCCCCAGGAAGGTGATGAAGGCGGTTGCCTCGGGCGCGTATTCCATCAGCGGCGACATGCGGCAGACCAGGAACACACCTGCGGTCACCATGGTTGCGGCGTGGATCAGCGCCGACACGGGGGTCGGGCCTTCCATCGCGTCGGGCAGCCAGGTGTGCAGGAACAGCTGTGCCGATTTACCCATCGCGCCGACGAACAGCAGGAAGGCCAGCAGGTTCGCCGCGTTCCACTCGGTCCACAGGAAGCTGATCTGGGTTTCCGCCAGTTTCGAGGCCGAACCAAAGATCACGTCAAAGCTGATGCTGTCGGTCAGGAAGAACAGGCCGAAGATGCCCAGGGCAAAGCCGAAGTCACCCACACGGTTGACGACGAATGCCTTGATGGCCGCCGCGTTCGCGCTGGGTTTCTTGTAGTAGAAGCCGATCAGCAGGTACGAAGCCACGCCAACGCCTTCCCAGCCGAAGAACATCTGCACCAGGTTGTCCGAGGTGACCAGCATCAGCATGGCGAAGGTGAAGAACGACAGGTACGCGAAGAAGCGCGCCTTGTAATGCTCGTGGTGGCCCCAGTTGTCGTCATGGGCCATGTAGCCGAACGAATACAGGTGCACCAGCGCCGAGACCGAGGTCACGACGATCAGCATGATCGCGGTCAGACGGTCCAGACGGATCGACCATTCAGTGCTGAGCGCGCCGGACTGGATATAGTCCAGGATGTGGATGTGTTTGACGGTGCTTGCGTCCAGGCCAAGGAAGATGACCCACGACAGCGCACAGGCCAGGAACAGCAGGCCGGTGGTGACGTATTGCGCGCCCTTCTCGCCGATCAGACGCCAGCCGAAGCCGGCAATCAGCGCGCCCACAAGCGGAGCAAAGAGGATGACGGTTTCCATTACTCTTTACCCCTTCATCACGTTGATGTCCTCGACGTCGATCGTTCCGCGGTTGCGGAAGAAGACGACAAGGATGGCCAGACCGATCGCTGCCTCGGCGGCGGCGACGGTCAGAATGAACAGCGTGAACACCTGGCCCACCAGATCCCCCATGAAGGAGGAGAAGGCGACAAGGTTGATGTTGACCGACAAGAGCATAAGCTCGATCGACATCAGGAGGATGATCACGTTCTTCCGGTTCAGGAAGAGGCCAAAGATACCTATGACAAACAGCGCGGACGCCACTGTCAGGTAATGTTCTATACCAATCATGTTTCCCTCGGTCCTTATTCTTCCAGCGGCGGGCCTTACAGGCCCTGCCCCGGTTTCACGTCTTTGAGTTCCATTGCGGTCGCCGGATCGCGGTACATCTGCGCCAGCACGTCCTGGCGCTTGATGTCGCGGCGGTGGCGCAGCGTCAGCAGGATCGCCCCGATCATCGCAACCAGCAGGATCAGGCCGGCCAGTTGGAACAGCAGGAAGTAGCGGTCGTACAGCAGCAGACCCAGCGCGGCGGTGTTTTCCACGCCTTCCGGGGCGACGGCGGTGCGCGCGGCCTCGGCGGTTTCAGCGGTTTGCCAGACGCCAAAGGCCATGCCCAGCTGCATCAGGATGATTACGCCGATCAGCAGGGCCAGCGGCATGTAGCGCGCCATTTCCGCCTTAAGCTCGGCAAAGTCCACGTCCAGCATCATCACGACGAACAGGAACAGCACCATGACGGCGCCCACGTAGACGATGACCAGAAGCATGGCCACGAATTCCGCCCCCAGCAGGACGAACAGGCCCGCCGAGCTGAGGAATGCCAGGATCAGCCACAGCACCGAGTGCACCGGGTTGCGGCTGATCACGGTGAACAGACCCCCGATGATGGCGCAGATCGCGAACAGATAGAATGCCAGCGCTGCAATCGTCATTTCGTTTTGTCCTCTTTGTCGTCCATCACCTCGCGGGCCAATTGCATGCCCTTGGTCATGGCGGGAATGCCTGCGAACATCGACATCTGTGCGACGGTCTCGGCGATTTCATCCTTGGTCGCGCCGGCCTCGAGGGCGTGGCGCACGGTCATTCTGAACCCGGTTTCGTTCTGGGCCCCCTGCATGGTCAGACCGGCCAGCGTCAGCAGCAGGCGGGTCTTGGCGTCCAGCCCGTCCTTGCTGATGCCCTTGCCAAAGGCCATCTCCATCATGTCCTTGGGCATGGTCGGCCACAGCGACTCGAAGCCCTTGGGCGAGAAGGACTCCAGCGCCGGGTTGAAGGCTTTGGCCATGGCCTGAGCCTGCTGCATCAGCATTTCGAACGGGTTGGTCGGGTCACTCATCGGTAGGGCGCATCCAGTTCGAGGTTACGGGCAATCTCGGCTTCCCAACGCTCGCCGTTCTCCAGGAGTTTTTCCTTGGTGTAGAACAGCTCTTCGCGGGTTTCCGTGGCGAATTCGAAGTTCGGGCCCTCGACGATGGCATCGACCGGGCACGCCTCTTGGCAGAAGCCGCAATAGATGCACTTGGTCATGTCGATGTCATAGCGCGTGGTGCGGCGGCTGCCGTCGTCGCGGGGTTCCGCGTCGATGGTGATCGCCTGGGCGG
Source organism: Thalassobius vesicularis (assembly GCF_004799325.1). Lineage (GTDB taxonomy): Bacteria > Pseudomonadota > Alphaproteobacteria > Rhodobacterales > Rhodobacteraceae > Thalassobius > Thalassobius vesicularis. The sequence continues at coordinate 181,114 of NZ_SSMD01000005.1, read as the reverse complement.
GGCAGATCGCCTCGCACAGTTTGCACGCGATGCAACGCTCTTCGCCGTTGGGATAGCGGCGCAGGGCGTGTTCCCCGCGGAAACGCGGCGACAGCGGGCCCTTTTCATGCGGGTAGTTCAGGGTGGCCTTGGGCGCGAAGAAATACTTCAGGCCCAGCTGGAACCCCTTCACGAAGTCGGCCAGCAGGAAGTACTTGGCCGCGCGTCCGTAATCGATCGATGCCATGGATCAGCCTCCAATCGCCCAGCGGGCATAGGCACCGCCGAAAAGTTCAAATTTTGCAAGGAACGCCACCAGGACAACCCAGCCCAGCGACAGCGGCAGGAACACTTTCCAACCGATCCGCATCAGCTGGTCGTAGCGGTAGCGCGGGGTGATCGCCTTCACCATGGCGAAGATGAAGAAGAAGAACGCCATCTTGCCCACCATCCACAGCGCGCCATCGGGCAGGCCGGGGATCGGCGACAGCCAGCCGCCGAAGAACAGCAGCGAGACCAGGGCGCACATCAGGAAGATCGCGATGTATTCGCCAGCCATGAACAGCAGGAACGGGGTTGCCGAGTATTCCACCTGGTAACCAGCCACCAGTTCCGATTCCGCTTCGGGCAGGTCGAACGGCGGGCGGTTGGTTTCGGCCAGCGCCGAGATGAAGAACAGGAACACCATCGGGAAGTGCGGCAGCCAGTACCAGCTGAAGAAGCCATAAGCACCGTCCTGCGCGCGCACGATGTCACCGAAGTTCATCGAGCCGGTCGAGATGATGATGCCGATGATGATCAGGCCCAGCGACACCTCGTACGAGATCATCTGTGCGGCAGACCGCAGCGACCCCAGGAACGGGTATTTCGAGTTCGACGCCCAGCCACCCATGATCACGCCGTACACCTCGAGCGAGGAGACCGCGAAGATGTACAGGATCGCGACGTTGATGTCCGACAGCACCCAGCCATCCGCGAAGGGGATCACCGCCCAGGCGATCATGGCCAGCACGAAGCTGGTCATCGGGGCCAGGATGAAGACGACCTTGTCGGCACCGGCGGGGATGACCACCTCTTTGACGACGTATTTCAGGGCGTCCGCCACCGATTGCAGCAGGCCGAACACGCCCACCACGTTGGGGCCGCGGCGCATCTGAACTGCGGCCCAGATCTTGCGGTCGCCATAGACCAGGAACAGCAGCGAAATCATCACGAAGGCGACGACGGCCAGCGTCTGGGCCACCATGATGATCGCTATTCCGAAGGGGGTGGTAAAGAAGTCTGCCATTAGGTCCTCACACCGTCGGTATTCCGTTTTCCGCGCAATGAGCAGCGACGACTTCGGCGTCGATCGTCCTCAAACCGCGAGGCAGCGCAGACGAGATGGTATACACAGCATCCCCCCGCCACAGGCCGCCCTGTTGCTCTACATTCGTGCGCAGATGGCGCGCGAACCCATATCCACGGATCAGCGTGTACTGTGCAGCCGCACATTCCGCGTAATCCGATACGTCCTCGGCCGTCCGGGCCCCGCCCATGGTCACCACGAAGTTGACCAGGTCGCCGTCCAGCAGCTGCGTCTCGATCCCGCGATAGTCGGGATGGAACGGCGCGGCCTCAGGCTGCGCGTTCACGCAACCTGCGACCGAGGCCGTCATCCCCAGGGATATGAGCGCAGCCCGGATCATCACTCGGCCGCCACCGGGGTTGCCGCGCGCGCCTTGGCGTTGGCCGCCAGTTCGCCCATCAGAGCGCTGGCCCGCGCGATCGGGTTGGTCAGATAGAACTGATCGTCCGAGGCGATGGCCAGGCGGAACTCGCCGGTTTTCAGCGGCGCGGTTTCCAGCGCCTGCCACTCGTTCGCGACGACCTGATCGATCTGCGCCAGATGCGGCACTTCGGCGATCAGGGCCTGACGCAGCTGGGCCAGGCTGTCATAGGGCAGTGCTGCCCCCAGCTCGGCGCTCAGGGCGCGCAGGATGGCCCAGTTTTCCTTGGCCTCACCCGGTGCGAACGCGGCGCGCATCGCCAGTTGCGGGCGGCCCTCGGTGTTCACGAACAGGCCGTTTTCCTCGGTATAGGCGGCGGCGGGCAGGATGATGTCCGCACGGTGCGCACCGCGGTCGCCGTGGCTGCCCTGGTAGATCACCACCGGGCCTGCGCCGACTTCGACTTCGTCCGCACCGAGGTTGAAGATCACCTCGGCCCCGTCCAGCGCCTTTTCCAGGCCACCTTCGGTCACGGCGCCGACGTCCATCGCGCCAACGCGGCTGGCCGCGCCGTGCAGGACCAGCATCTTACCGCCCAGTTTCTCGGTCAGCGCCTGCGCCTGTGCCAGAACCTTGATGCCGTCGCCCTCGGTGATGGCGCCCTGCCCCACGATGACGATGGCATTGGCGGTTTCACCCGCATCGGCCACGGCCTGCATCAGCGCCTCGCGGCCCATGCCCAGATCGGTGGTTTCATAGGTCAGATCAGCCTTCGGCCCGATCACGCGCACATCCGCACCCTTGGCCCATGCCTTGCGGATACGAGCGTTCAGCACGGGGGCTTCGTTGCGCGGGTTGGTGCCGACCAGGTAGATCACCTTGGCGGTGTCGATATCTTCGATCGCGGCGGTCCCGACATAGGCCGAGCGGTTGCCAGCCGGCAGAACCGCGCCGTTGGTGCGCGATTCAATCGAGCCGCCCAGACCGGTAACCAGTTGTTTCAGCGCGAAAATCGCCTCGACCGGGGCCAGATCGCCGACCAGAGCGGCAACCTTCTTGCCCTTCATTGCGGCTGCGGCGGCGGCCAGAGCTTCGCCCCAGCTTGCCTTACGCAGCTTGCCGTTTTCGCGGATATAGGGCGTGTCCAGACGCTGACGACGCAGGCCGTCCCAGATGAAACGCGACTTGTCCGACAGCCATTCCTCGTTCACGCCGTCGTTGTTGCGCGGCATGATGCGCATGACCTGACGGCCCTTGGTGTCGACGCGGATGTTCGAACCCAGAGCGTCCATCACGTCGATGGTTTCGGTCTTGGTCAGTTCCCACGGACGCGCGGTGAAGGCGTAGGGCTTCGAGACCAGCGCGCCAACCGGGCACAGGTCGATGATGTTGCCCTGCATGTTCGAGGCCAGCGTCTCGTTCAGGTAGCTGGTGATCTCGCTGTCCTCGCCACGGCCGGTCTGGCCCATCTGGGTGATGCCGGCGACTTCGGTGGTGAAGCGCACGCAGCGGGTGCAGCTGATGCAGCGGGTCATGTGGGTTTCCACAAGCGGACCCAGGTTCAGGTCTTCGCTGGCGCGCTTGGGCTCGCGGTAGCGGCTGAAATCGACGCCGTACGCCATGGCCTGGTCCTGCAGGTCGCATTCACCGCCCTGGTCGCAGATCGGGCAATCCAGCGGGTGGTTGATCAGCAGGAATTCCATGACGCCCTCGCGGGCTTTCTTGACCATCGGCGAGTTGGTTTTCACCACCGGCGGCTGGCCTTCCGGCCCCGGACGCAGGTCGCGGACCTGCATCGCGCAGGATGCGGCGGGTTTGGGCGGGCCGCCCACGACCTCGACCAGGCACATGCGGCAGTTGCCCGCGATCGACAGACGCTCGTGATAGCAGAAGCGCGGCACTTCGACCCCGGCCTGTTCACAGGCCTGGATCAGGGTCATCGCCCCTTCCACTTCGATCTCGGTCTCGTCGATAATGATCTTGCGTAGGTCAGACATGGGGTCTCACTTTGCTCTCAGTAGTTGACCGATCAGGGTGCCCTTCTCGATCTCGGCCCGGCCGAGAGTGCAGAAGGTTTCCTTATCGGCATAGCTTACGCCGTTGGCTTTCAGGTAGGCCTCGCCACGGGCGCGCATCCGCGCCTTTTCCTCGGGGGATTTGACGTAGGCTTTGATCTCTTGCTCGCTGTAGCCCAGCTCTTTGGCGCGGGATTCCAGCGTGTTGATATATCCCAGCGCGCGGAACAGCCGGGCCGAGATGCCATCGCATTGCTGGCGAATCTCGTCGGCGACGGCGACAGCGAACAGGCCGTCGTCGATTTCCTTGACTTCGCGCAGCGGCTGCAGGGCTGCCGCCATCGAGGCACTGGCCAGCATCGAGGTCGCGATCAGGGTCGGAATCAGGCGCATGTCATATCTCCTTTCGACAGAGCCGGGCGGGACGCAAAACGCGTCCGCCCATCTCTGGAAGAGATGGGGCGCAGGTCGGTTGTCATGCAATAACAACCTGCCCAAACCCCTGATATGACAGCGAAATTCATCATCCCTCGCAGCGTCCCCGCAGGATCAGGACATCCGAGTCCAGTTTCGCATCGCGCGCGTCGGTTTCCTCGACGACCAGCCATTCCAGCTTGGAATTGCCGTAGTTGGTCACGCAATGGCGCGTGGCTTCGTAGCGGCCGGCATCTTCTGCGCCTTCGCGGCTTTGCTTGGCGCCCGGCACCGTCACGTCAAACATCCGCGGATCATCCTTCAGGTGGGTGATCTTGGGTTTGAAGTAATGGCCGTCAAAGGCAATGCGCTGCTTGTTGGCCATGCTTCCGCATCCGGCCAGCAAGCTTAGGCATACCAGGGACAGAACCGCACCACGCATCTGGATCACTCCGCTGCGACGGCGCTGATACGGCCGGTTTTCTGTGCCTTGATGCGATCCTCGATCACATCGCGGAAGTTGCGGATCAGGCCCTGGATCGGCCATGCGGCTGCGTCGCCCAGGGCGCAGATGGTGTGGCCTTCGACCTGCTTGGTGACGTCCCACAGCATGTCGATCTCTTCCATCTCGGCCTCGCCTTTGACCAGGCGATCCATGACGCGCATCATCCAGCCGGTGCCTTCGCGGCAGGGCGTGCACTGGCCGCAGCTTTCGTGCTTGTAGAACTTGGACAGACGCCAGATTGCTTTCACGATGTCGGTCTGCTTGTCCATCACGATGATGGCCGCGGTGCCCAGGCCCGAGCCCAGCTCACCACGCAGATAGTCGAAGTCCATGATCGCGTCGCGCATCTTTTCGCCGCGCACACACGGAACCGAAGAGCCACCGGGGATCACGGCCAGCAGGTTGTCCCAGCCGCCACGGATGCCGCCGCAATGCTTCTCGATCAGTTCCTCGAAGGTGATCGACATCGCTTCTTCGACGACGCAGGGGTTGTTGACGTGGCCCGAGATCGCGAACAGCTTGGTGCCTGCGTTGTTCGGACGGCCGAAGCCTGCGAACCAGCTGGCGCCGCGGCGCAGGATGGTCGGCACGACGGCGATGGATTCCACGTTGTTCACGGTGGTCGGGCAGCCATAGAGACCCGCGCCAGCCGGGAACGGCGGCTTCATCCGGGGCATGCCCTTCTTGCCTTCCAGCGATTCAATCAGCGCGGTTTCTTCGCCGCAGATATAGGCGCCGGCGCCGTGATGCAGGAACAGGTCGAAATCATAGCCCGAGCCAGCCGCGTTCTTGCCCAGCAGGCCCGCGTCATAGCACTCGTCGATGGCGGCCTGCAGCGCCTCACGCTCGCGGATGTATTCGCCGCGCAGGTAGATGTAGCAGGTGTGCGCGTTCATCGCGAAGGACGCAATCAGCGCCCCTTCGATCAGCGTGTGCGGATCGTGGCGCATGATTTCGCGGTCTTTGCAGGTGCCGGGTTCGGATTCGTCGGCGTTGATCACCAGATAGGCCGGGCGACCGTCGCTTTCCTTCGGCATGAAGGACCATTTCAGACCGGTCGGGAAGCCCGCGCCGCCACGGCCACGCAGACCGCTGGCTTTCATCTCGCTGATGATCCAGTCGCGGCCCTTCTGGATGATCCCGGCGGTGCCGTCCCAATGCCCACGGGCGCGGGCACCCGCCAGGGTCCGCTCGTGCATACCGTAGATATTGGTAAAGATACGGTCTTGATCCTTCAGCATCCGTTTACCTCTGATCGTTTTGGCGCGCGCGCCAGATTTGATAGATCATCGCGATGGCCAGAACGAACCCGGCCAGGGCGATCAGGTCGAACAAAGCGCGGGTGCGCATGTCCAGACCCATTTGTCCTCCGATGAAGGTGGCGGCGATCCAGAACGCACCCGTACCCGCGATCAAAAGCGCAACCTTGCGCCCCTTGCGTGCCAGTTCTGCGTCCCGGTCAGCCATCCCTCATCCGCCTCAGTACACGTCGCCCTTGTCGACGCGCTTCGAGAATTCCGTCTCTTCGCCAGCCGCCAGTTTCGTGGCCTGATCGATCCAGCCATCACGCTGGATACGGCCCTTGAACTTCAGGCGGTTGTCAACCCAGGCAATCTGGGCTTCGGTCCACTTGGCGATCTGGTCGAAGTGGAAGAAGCCCAGCTCGTTCAGGGTCTGCTCCAGCTTGGGTCCGACGCCCTTGATCTTCTTCAGATCGTCAGCCTTGCCGTCACGGGCCGCGGTCAGCAGTTCGGGTTCGGCTTCGGCGACGTCCGCTGCGGCGGCCTTGGCGTCCTCAACCTGCTTGGCGACCGGCTTGGGCGCGGGCGCTTCGGGTTTCGGTGCGGGGGCTGCGGGCTTGCTGGTGCGGTTCTTCAGCCAAGGCGTCAGCAGCGGCACTTCGGTGCCGTCGATGCGCTTGATGCTGTCGCCGATGTCGGTCGCCAGCTGGGCCGAAGCGTTGTACTTGGTGTGACCGCTGTCGAAATCCTTCAGCGAGGTCAGGCCACCCAGCGGTTCAGCTGCGAAACGGCCGTTCTGCGGACCCGGCACCGGCACTTTGCCAGCGGCCATGTCGTCCAGCATCTTGGCCAGGCCTTCTGCGGTCAGGTCTTCGTAATAGTCCTTGCCGATCTGCGCCATCGGAGCGTTGGTGCACGCGCCCAGGCATTCCACCTCTTCCCAGCTGAACTTGCCGTCAGCGGACAGGGTGAAGGGCTTGTCGGCGATCTTTTCGCGGCAAACCGCGATCAGATCCTCGGCGCCGCAGATCATGCACGAGGTCGTGCCGCAGATCTGGATATGGGCCACCGAGCCGACCGGCTGCAGCTGGAACATGAAGTAGAAGGTCGCCACTTCGAGCGCGCGGATATAGGCCATGCCCAGCATGTCGGCGACGGTTTCGATCGCCGGACGGGTCAGCCAGCCCTCTTGCTCTTGTGCGCGCCACAGCAGCGGGATGATCGCCGATTGCTGACGCCCTTCGGGGTACTTGGTGATCTGCGCCTCGGCCCAGGCCTGGTTGGCCGGGGTGAAGGCGAAGGAAGCGGGTTGGTCTTTGTACAGACGGCGGAGCATTACTTGGTCCCTTCGGCTGCGGGGCGGTGTTGGACGCCTCCGGCGGGAGTATTTTGGTCAGAAAGAAGCACGAAGCGCATCAGCGGTCGATCTCCCCGAACACGATGTCCATGGTGCCGATGATGGCCGCGACGTCCGCCAGCTGGTGACCTTTGGCCACGTGGTCCATCGCCTGCAGGTGCAGGAAGCCGGGCGCGCGCAGCTTGGCGCGGTAGGGCTTGTTGCTGCCATCCGAGACCATGTAGACGCCAAACTCGCCCTTGGGTGCCTCGACCGCGGCGTAGACTTCGCCAGCGGGGACGTGGAACCCTTCGGTGTAGAGTTTGAAGTGGTGGATCAGCGCCTCCATCGAGGTCTTCATCTCGCCGCGTTTCGGCGGGGTCAGCTTGCCACGGGCCAGCACGTCGCCGGTGGCTTCGCGCAGTTTGCCGATGGCCTGACGGATGATGCTGATCGACTGGCGCATCTCTTCCATGCGGCACAGGTAGCGGTCGTAGCAGTCGCCGTGCTTGCCGACGGGGACCTGGAACTCGAACTCGTCGTAGCATTCATAGGGCTGCGCGCGGCGCAGGTCCCATGCCAGGCCCGAGCCACGGACCATGACGCCCGAGAAGCCGTATTTCTGGATGTCGTCTTCGGTGATCACACCGATGTCGCAGTTACGCTGCTTGAAGATCCGGTTCTCGGTCAGCAGGCCGTCGATGTCGTCCAGGACTTTGGGGAACTCGATCGCCCATTCCTCGATATCGTCAACCAGCTGGTCGGGCAGGTCCTGGTGGACGCCGCCGGGACGGAAGTAGTTGGAGTGCAGACGGGCACCGCAGGCGCGCTCGTAGAAGATCATCAGCTTCTCGCGCTCTTCGAAGCCCCACAGCGGCGGGGTCAGGGCGCCAACGTCCATCGCCTGCGTCGTCACGTTCAGCAGGTGGTTCAGGATACGGCCGATTTCCGAGTACAGAACGCGGATCAGCTGCGCCCGGCGGGGCACTTCGACGCCGCACAGTTTTTCAATCGCCAGGCACCAGGCATGTTCCTGGTTCATCGGCGCCACGTAGTCGAGGCGGTCCAGATAGGGCAGGTTCTGCAGATAGGTGCGCGATTCCATCAGCTTTTCGGTGCCACGGTGCAGCAGGCCGATATGCGGGTCGCAGCGTTCCACGATCTCGCCGTCCAGCTCCAGCACCAGACGCAGCACGCCGTGCGCTGCCGGGTGCTGCGGGCCGAAGTTGATGTTGAAGTTGCGGATTTTCTGCTCGCCGCTCAGCGCGTCAACGCTGCCGTCGTCAAACTTCGAGCCGTCCATCATTTCGCATTCCCCTTTTCATCGCCGGGCAGGATGTAGTTGGCCCCTTCCCACGGCGACATGAAATCGAACTGGCGGTATTCCTGCACCAGTTTCACCGGCTCGTAGACGACGCGTTTCTGCGCTTCGTCATAGCGGACTTCGGTGTAGCCCGTGGTCGGGAAATCCTTGCGCAGCGGGTGGCCGCGGAAACCATAGTCCGTCAGCAGACGGCGCAGGTCCGGGTGGCCGGTGAACAGGATGCCGAACATGTCGAACACTTCACGCTCGAACCAGTTGGCCGAGGGGTGCACGTCGACGATCGAGGCCACCATGTCCTCTTCGCGCACAGAGACGCGCAGGCGGATGCGGTGGTTCTGGTACATCGACAGGAAGTGATAGACCACGTCGAACCGCTTGGCCCGATCCGGGTAATCGACGGCGGTGATGTCCACCAGGGTCGAGAACTTGCAGGTCGGGTCGGTTTTCAGGAATTCGACGAAATCCACGATCTTGCCGGGGGTGACGTCGATGGTCAGCTCGCCAAACGCAACATCCCAGCCGATCACGTCGGCCGAGCGTTTCAGTTCGATATGGGTCGCCAGTTCTTGCAGAGCGGTGCTCATTCTTCTTCCCCCTTAGCGCACGATCGTGCCGGTGCGGCGGATCTTGCGGGCCAGCTGCATGAAGCCATACAGCAGCGCCTCGGCGGTCGGCGGGCAGCCGGGGACGTAGACGTCCACGGGCACGATGCGGTCGCAACCGCGCACCACCGAATACGAGTAATGGTAGTAGCCCCCGCCATTGGCGCAGGACCCCATCGAGATCACGTAGCGCGGCTCGGGCATCTGGTCGTAGACCTTGCGCAGCGCCGGGGCCATCTTGTTGGTCAGCGTGCCGGCCACGATCATCACGTCCGACTGACGCGGGGACGCGCGCGGCGCGATCCCGAAGCGTTCGGCGTCGTAACGCGGCATCGAGGTGTGCATCATTTCAACCGCGCAGCAGGCCAGACCAAAGGTCATCCAGTGCAGAGAGCCGGTGCGGCCCCAGTTGATGATGTCGTCCACCGTGGTCAGCAGGAAGCCCTTGTCCTGAAGCTCGCGGTTCAGCTCCTGCGTGGCGACTTCGCGGTCGAAGCCAGCCGTATTCGCACCGGTCATCACTCCCATTCCAGGGCCCCTTTCTTCCACTCATAGGCGAAGCCTGCGGTCAGCACGCCCAGGAACACCATCATCGACCAGAAGCCGACCATGCTGACGTCCTTGAAGGCCACGGCCCAGGGGAACAGCATCGCGATTTCCAGGTCGAAAATGATGAACAGGATCGACACCAGGTAGAACCGGACGTCGAACTTCATCCGCGCATCGTCGAACGCGTTGAAACCGCATTCGTAGGCCGACACTTTTTCCGGGTCCGGGTTGCGGACGGCCAGGATCACGGCTGCAAGGATAAGAACAAGGCCAAGAGCAGTGGCGATGGCCAGAAAGACGAGAATGGGAAGGTATTCCCTCAGCATCTCTTCCACGGTGGCTCCTTTCATGCGCGGGCGCGCAGTCAGTAGGCTGATTTTGCTTTGCCGGGTTTACTCCCGCGCCCCTTCGGGGTCAACCGAACCTGAGACACATTCATCATTGTGAAGATGTTGGGAAAAATCAGGTATACAACGGCACACAAAGGCTTTCTGCGTTGCGCTGCGGCAATTCGCGCGGGATTTTTTTGGGGTTGGGTAGTGAAATTCCCCGATCAGGCCCCATGAGGCCCCGAACCACCCCGAAAATTTTTTCGCGATTCTGGGTAAAGGGGCAGCCAATATGCATGTTTGGCCAAGAAAAACGGCGCGTTTGACCGCGCCGCCCGTGTTTTCAGCGAAAGAGATTCGCGCCTGCAAAGCGCCCCTCCAGCCGGGCTCAGCCCTGCCAGGAAGGTTTCCGTTTGTCGAAAAACGCGCCGATCCCCTCGGGGGCTTCCTGGCCCTCCCAGCAGGCTGCCAGCTCGCCCACGGTGTGCAGGATCGTCGCCTCGTCGATGCGCGGCCCAAGGGTGCGCAGCAGCGCCTTGGCGCGGGCCACGGCGCCGGGGGCGCAGTCCAGGTAGGGGGCGACCTCGGCCTCGATTGCGGCGTCCAGATCGGCGGCCGGAACCGCCTTGGCCAGCAACCCAAGCGAGACCGCCTCGGCCGCGTCGAACCGGCGGCCCGACATGAACACGCGGCGCGCGTTCGCCTCGCCCATGCGGGCGCAGACATAGGGGCCGATGGTGGCCGGGATCAGGCCCAGCCGGGTTTCGGTCAGCCCCATCAGCACCGTATCCGCCCCGATGGCGATGTCGCAGACCGAGGCCATGCCGACCCCGCCGCCGAACGCATTGCCCTGCACGCGCCCGATCAGCGGCTTGGGCAGGGTGTTCAGCGCCTGCAGCATCCAGGCCAGCTTGCCGGCCTCTTCCATGCGCACGGCGGGCTCTGCCTCGAACTGCTGGCGCATCCAGCCCAGATCGCCGCCCGCGCAAAAGCTTTTGCCCTTGGCGGCCAGCACCACGACCCGCACCGAGTCATCCGCGCCCAGTTGGGTCGCCGCCTCGTGCAGCTCGGCGATCATCTGCGCCGACAGGGCGTTGTGCTTGTCCTCGCGGTCCAGCCACAGCGTTGCCACGCCGCGCGCGTCCCGCTCGATCGAGATCGTCTCCATCCTTACATCCCCCGCATCGCGCGTGCCATCGCACCCGCCGTTTCCAGAATTTCGGGTTTCAGCCCCGTGGCATATCCCAGCTCGATCAGCTTGGCATGGACCGCCTCGGTGGCGACATTGCCCGCCGCACCGGGGGCGTAGGGGCAACCGCCCAGCCCCCCCACGGCCGCGTCGAACACGCGCAGGCCCTTGTCCAGCGACACCTCGATATTGGCCAGCGCGCGGCCCGCCGTGTCGTGGTAATGGCCCGCCAGCTTGCCCGCAGGGACGACCTGCAGCACCGCGTCCAGCATCGCGCCGATGCTTTCCGGGGTGCCCTGCCCGATCGTGTCGCCCAGGCTGATCTCGTAGCAGCCCATCGCGGCCAGTTCGGCGGCAACACGCGCCACGGCCTCGGGGCGCACCGCGCCGTCATAGGGGCAGTCGGTCACGCAGCTGACATAGCCGCGCACCTTGACGCCCGCCGCCCGCGCCGCTTCGGCCACGGGGCGAAACCGCTCCAGGCTTTCGGCGATGGTGGCGTTGATGTTGGCCTTGGAAAACCCTTCCGAGGCCGAGCCGAAGATCGCCACCTCGTCCGCCTTGGCGGCAAGGGCGCGTTCCAGCCCCATCATGTTCGGCGTCAGCGCGGCATAAGACACGCCGCTTGCGCGAGTGATCCCGGCCAGCACCTCGGCGCTATCGGCCATCTGCGGCACCCATTTCGGGCTGACAAAGCTGGCGACCTCGATCCGGCGGAAGCCACCGCCGGACAGGCAATCCACCAGCGCGACCTTGGCCGCGGTAGGGATCTGCGCCTTTTCGTTTTGCAAGCCGTCGCGGGGGCCGACCTCGAAGATCTCGACGTATTCGGTCATCGCTTATTCCTCGTCTTCCAGCCGGATCAGGGCCGCGCCTGCCTCGACCTGGCTGCCTGCAGCGACCAGAACCTCGGCCACGACGCCGTCGCGCGCCGCCAGCAGCGAGTGTTCCATCTTCATCGCCTCCAGGATGGCCAGACGGTCGCCCGCGGCAACCTGTTGGCCAGCCGTCGCAAAGACCGCCTTGACCAGACCTGGCATCGGCGCCTCGATCAGGTTGCCGGCCGCACCGGCGCTGGCCGCGCGGTCCAGCGGATCGACGACGTGGAAGGCCACGCCATAATCGGCGAACACCGTGATCACCGCGCCCGAGCGTGCCCAATCGGCCGCCTTGGCGCCGTCAAAGCTCCAGCCGCTGGCGCCATACAGCGCCTCGACCACCAGCCCGTCCACGTTGATCAGCGCCGAGCCCGCGCCACGCAGCATCACGCCCACGTCCAGCGGTTCACCGTCGCGTTCCAGCAGCACCTCGCGCCAGCTGGCGCCCCACAGGGTAAAGCCCTGATCCCAGTCCGGCTTGCCCATCAGGTTCAGCGCCACCATCGCGGCCTGCGCGGTGATCTGCGGGGCGACCGTGGGGGCCGTTACCAGGCTGCCCAGATCGCGCCCGATCAGGCCGGTATCGACCTGCCCCGCCGCGAACCCCTTGTGCGCGCACAGGGCGCCCAGAAAGGCCAGGTTGGTCACGGTGCCCGCGACCTGCGTGCCCGCCAGCGCCTGACCCAGCTGTTTCAGCGCCACTTCGCGGGTGGCCCCGTGGGTGATGACCTTGGCGATCATCGGATCGTAGAACGGGCTGATCGTGTCGCCCGAGCGCACGCCGCTATCAGCCCGGCACGACGCCGGGAACGCCAGATGGGACAGCGTGCCGGTGGCCGGCAGGAAGCCCTTGGGCACGTCCTCGGCATACAGGCGCGCCTCGAAGGCGTGGCCGGTGATCGTCAGCTCGTCCTGCATCTTGGGCAGGCCCTCGCCGCTGGCGACGCGCAGCTGCCATTCGACCAGATCGACGCCGGTGATGGCCTCGGTCACGGGGTGTTCCACCTGCAGGCGGGTGTTCATCTCCATGAACCAGAACCCGTCAGTGCGCAGGCCACGGCTGCCATCGACGATGAATTCGATGGTGCCCGCTCCCTTGTAGCCGATCGCCTCGGCGGCGCGGACGGCGGCGTGCCCCATCGCGGCGCGCATCTCGCGCGTCATGCCGGGGGCCGGAGCCTCTTCGATCACCTTCTGGTGGCGGCGCTGCAGCGAGCAGTCGCGTTCAAACAGGTGCACCGCGCTGGTGCCGTCGCCAAAGACCTGCACCTCGATATGGCGGGGCTGCTGGATGTATTTCTCGATCAGAACGTCAGGGTTGCCGAAGGCCGTCCGCGCCTCGCCCTGCGCCGAGGCCAACGCATCCGCGAAATCCTTGGGGCGTTCGACAAGGCGCATGCCCTTGCCGCCGCCGCCCGCAACGGCCTTGATCAGCACCGGATAGCCGATGGCGTCAGCCGCGCCGGACAGGTGTTCCGGGTCCTGGTTGGCGCCGTGATAACCCGGCACGACGGGCACGCCCGCCTCCTCCATCAACGCCTTGGCGGCGTCCTTGAGGCCCATCTTGCGGATCGCACTGGCCGAGGGGCCGATGAACACCAGCCCGGCGGCTTCGACGGCATCGACGAAGCCGGGGTTTTCAGAGAGGAAGCCATAGCCGGGGTGGATGGCTTGTGCGCCGGTGGCCAGCGCGGCCTCGATGATGGCGTCGCCGCGCAGGTAGCTTTGCGCCGGGGCCGAGCCACCGATATGCACGGCCTCGTCCGCGGCGGCCACATGGGCGGCCTGCGCGTCGGCATCGGAATAGACGGCCACCACCTTGACGCCCAGCTTGCGGGCCGTGGCGGCCACGCGGACGGCGATCTCGCCCCGGTTGGCAATCAGGATCTTGTCAAACATCAGTTCGGTCCTTTCGGTTCGGGCAGTACCGGGGGCCAGCCCCCGGACCCCCGGGATATTTGGAAAAAGAAGAAGGCATCACATCCGGAAGACGCCGAACTTCGTGTCCTCGATCGGGGCGTTCAGCGTGGCGCTGAGCGACAGGGCCAGCACGTCGCGGGTTTTGCGCGGGTCCACGATGCCGTCGTCCCACAGGCGGGCGGCGGCGTAGAGCGGGTGGCTTTGTTCCTCGAACATCTCGATGGTGGGGCGCTTGAACTCGGCCTCTTCCTCGGAGGACCAGGTGCCGCCTGCGCGCTCGATGCCGTCGCGTTTCACGGTAGCCAGAACGCCCGCGGCCTGTTCGCCGCCCATCACGCTGATGCGGCTGTTCGGCCAGCTCCAGAGGAAGCGCGGGGAATAGGCGCGGCCGGCCATGCCGTAATTGCCCGCACCGAAGGAGCCGCCCACCAGCATGGTGATTTTCGGTACCTTGGTGGTGGCGACGGCGGTGACCATCTTGGCGCCGTGGCGCGCGATGCCCTCGTTTTCGTATTTGCGGCCGACCATGAAGCCGGTGATGTTTTGCAGGAAGATCAGCGGGATCTTGCGCTGGCTGCACAGTTCGACGAAATGCGCGCCCTTTTGCGCGGCTTCCGAGAACAGCACGCCGTTGTTGGCGATGATGCCCACCGGGCAGCCCTTGATATGGGCAAAGCCGGTGACCAGGGTTTCGCCGAAGCGCGGCTTGAACTCGTCAAAGCGCGAGCCGTCGACGGTGCGGGCGATCACCTCGCGGATGTCGTAGGGGGTGCGCAGGTCGGCGGGCACGACGCCCAGGATTTCCTCGGGGTCGTAGAGCGGTTCCTCGGAGGATTGCCACTGCACGCCCAGCGGTTTGGCGCGGTTCAGGTGGCTGACTGCGCGGCGGGCCAGCGCGATGGCGTGGGCGTCGTCCTCGGCCAGGTAATCGGCCACGCCCGACAGGCGGGTGTGCACATCGCCGCCGCCCAGATCCTCGGCGGTGACGACTTCGCCGGTGGCGGCCTTGACCAGCGGCGGGCCGGCCAGGAAGATCGTGCCCTGTTCCTTGACGATGATCGTCACGTCCGACATCGCGGGCACATAGGCGCCGCCTGCGGTGCACGATCCCATCACCACGGCGATCTGCGGGATGCCCTTGGCGGACATGTTCGCCTGGTTGAAGAAGATGCGGCCGAAGTGGTCGCGATCGGGGAACACCTCGTCCTGGTTGGGCAGGTTGGCGCCGCCGCTGTCGACCAGGTAGATGCAGGGCAGGTTGTTCTGCTCGGCGATTTCCTGGGCGCGCAGGTGTTTCTTGACCGTCATCGGGTAGTAGGTGCCGCCCTTCACGGTGGCGTCGTTGCACACGATCATGCATTCCAGCCCGTGCACGCGGCCAATGCCCGCGATCACGCCCGCGCTGGGGGCGGCGTTGTCATACATGTTGTGGGCCGCGGTGGCGCCGATCTCGAGGAAGGGCGAATCCGGGTCCAGCAGCGCGCGCACCCGGCGGCGCGGCAGCATCTTGCCGCGGGCCTCGTGGCGTTGACGGGATTTTTCGCCCCCACCCATGCGGGCGGCTTCGGCGGCTTCGCGGATCACCTCCAGCGCCTCGAGGTGCCCACGCCGGTTGGCCTGGAACGTCTCGGACGAGGGGATGGCAGAAGAGTTCAGTTTCATAGGACCTCCACCTGAAAGAAATGCCGCTCCAGTCGCGCGCGGATCAGAATGACCAACACCGCGAAGACGGCCGTGAATGAGAACATCGCCACGGCGGCGGGCGTCAGCCCCCCGTCAGGCGAGACGAAAGACAGCGACAGTACCATGCCGCCGATGAACAGCGCCGCCACCAGCAGCGGCAGCAGCCCCTGCCAGACCAGCAGGCCGGGGCCATCGGGCCGTGTGCTCAGCACCAGCCGCGCCTCGCAGCCCGGGCAGGCGGCAAACTCGTTGTACCGGGTCCGCTTGGCCCCGCCCCGAAAGGTCGAGTGCAGCGCGAACCATCCCGGTTCGGCCCCGCAGTTCGGGCAGGCATGGCCGGACAGGCGCGACATCAGGCTCATGATGCCTCCTGACTGGCGCGGGCCTTCAACTCTTTGCGGATCACCTTGCCGGTGACGGTCATCGGCAGCGCGTCCAGGAACCCGATTTCGCGCGGGTAGGAATGCTTGGCGACGCGCTCCTTGACGAAGCCCTGCAGCTCGGCCGCCAGCGCGTCCGAGGGCGCATGGCCCGGTTTCAGCACGACATAGGCCTTGACGATCTCGGTGCGCAGCGGGTCGGGTTTGCCGATCACGCCCACCGTGGCCACCGCCGGGTGGCGCAGCAGGCAATCCTCGATCTCGGACGGCCCGATCCGGTAACCCGCACTGGTGATGACGTCATCCTCGCGCCCGACAAAGCGCAAGAAGTCGTCCTCCCACCGGCCGCGGTCGCCGGTCAGCATCCAGTCACCCAGGAATTTCTCGGCCGTCGCCTCGGGCCGGTTCCAGTAGCCCAGCATCATGCTGGCGGCACCCTTTGCGATCGCCACGTCGCCCTCGCCGTCGGTCGGCAGGCCGTCCGCGTCCAGCACCGCGATGCGGAACCCCGGAGAGGGCTTGCCGATGCAGCCCGGTCGCGCGTCGAACAGCGCCCCGCAGGACGAGGCGACCATGTTGCATTCGGTCTGCCCGTAGAATTCGTTGATCGCCACGCCAAAGGCATCACGCCCCCAGGCCAGCATCTCGGCGCCCAGCGGTTCGCCCCCCGACGCGACCGAGCGCAGCCCGGAAATCCGCGCGTCCTCGGCCTTCAGCATCCGCAGCGCGGTGGGCGGGAAAAACACGTTGCGCACGCCGCCTTCGGCCACGATGCGCTGACATTCGGCTACGGTGAACTTGTCCATCCGTGCCGCCACGACCGGCACGCCCAGCGCCAGCCCCGGCATCAGCACGTCGAACAGCCCGCCGATCCAGGCCCAATCGGCCGGGGTCCACAGGCAATCGCCCCCCTGCCCCAGAAAATCATGGCTGACCTCGACCCCCGGCAGGTGGCCAAGCAGCACGCGGTGACCATGCAGCGCGCCCTTGGGCGCCCCGGTCGTGCCGCTGGTATAGATCAGAACCGCCGGATCCTCGGGGCCGGTATCGACCGCCTCAACGGGCGTGTCGCTCAGCGACAGCTCCTCGGGCACGATTTGCCCGTGCCCAGCGCCCGCCAGCCATTCGCGCAGCCCATCCGTGCCCTCGGGGTCCGAGACCACCCAGGCCACGCCGGCATCCTCCAGACGCGTCAGCAGCGCCTCGGTGCCAAAGAGTTTGAACAGGGGAATGGAAATCGCGCCCAGTTTCCAGCACGCGATATGCGCCGCCGCCGTCCAGGGGGACTGAGACCGCAGCACACCCACCCGGTCGCCCCGCTGCACGCCCTTCGCGCGCAGCTCGGCGGCCAGGGTATCGGCCATGCGGCGCAACATGCCATAACTCACGTTGCGCCGGGTGCCGGCGGTCATGTCGATGATCGCCACGCGATCCGGCACCCGCGCGGCCCAGTCGTCACAGACCTGCCGCGCCATGTTCAGCCGTTCCGGAAGGTTCCATTGGAACCCCCGTACCAGGCTGCCGTAGTCCTCCCCCCTCAGCAGCATGGCTCAGCTCATCGCCGCCATCATTTCGCGGCCCACCAGCATCCGGCGGATTTCCGAGGTGCCTGCGCCGATCTCCATCAGCTTGGCGTCGCGGAAAATGCGCCCGACCGGGTTGTCGCTCAGATAGCCCGCGCCACCGAACGCCTGCACGGCCTGGTGCGCCACGACCATCGCTTCTTCAGAGGCATAGAGACAGCACGCCGCCGCATCCTGACGGGTCACCTCGCCACGATCGCAGGCCTTGGCCACCTCGTAGACATAGGCCCGGGCCGAGTTCATCTTGGTGTACATGTCCGCCAGCTTGCCCTGCATCAGCTGGAAATTCCCGATGGGCTGACCGAACTGCTTGCGCTCGGCCATGTAGGGCATGACCTCGTCCAGGCAGGCCGCCATGATGCCGGTGCCGATCCCGGCCAGCACCACGCGCTCATAATCCAGGCCCGACATCAACACGCGCACGCCCTTGCCTTCTTCGCCCAGCACGTTTTCGAACGGCACTTCGACATTGTCGAAGATCAGCTCGGCCGTGTTCGAGCCGCGCATCCCCAGCTTGTCGAAATGCTTCGAGGTGCTGAACCCCTTCATCGACTTCTCGACGATGAAAGCGGTGATGCCCTTGCTGCCCGCTTCGGGGTCGGTTTTGGCATAAACCACCAGCGTGTCCGCATCCGGGCCGTTGGTGATCCAGTACTTGTTGCCGTTCAGCACGTAATAGCCGTTGCGCTTATCCGCCTTCAGCTTCATCGACACCACGTCCGAGCCCGCCGACGGTTCCGACATCGCCAGCGCGCCGACGGTCTTGCCCGAGATCAGCCCCGGCAGGTACTTCATCTTCTGCTCATGGGTGCCGTTCAGCTTGATCTGGTTGACGCACAGGTTCGAATGCGCGCCATAAGACAGCGACACCGAGGCCGACGCCCGCGCGATCTCCTCGACCGCGATCACATGCGCCAGATAGGACATGCCCGCCCCGCCGTATTCCTCAGGGGTGGTGATACCCAGCAGACCCAGCTCGCCCATCTCTTCCCACAGCTCGTTGGGGAATTCGTTGTCCTGGTCAATCTTGGCCGCCATCGGCTTGACCCGCTCTTGTGCCCAGCGATGCACCATCTCGCGCAGCGCATTCACATCCTCGCCCAGGTCGTACTTCATCACCGCGTTGAACATGGCCGATCCTCCATCTCATTGTCCCGTTATTGAACGCTTGTTCATAAATAGACACAGGCCCCGAGTCGGGTCAATACAAATGACAAAACTGGCAATTCCGGCCGCACTCCCCATCTAAGGACAAACCAATTGCCGGAGACCCCATGCGCCACCTCCCCCTCGCCTGCGCCGCCCTGCTGATCGCCGCCACGCCCCTTGCCGCCGACAAAGTCGGAGAAATCGGCGTCGACTGGACCGGAAACGATATCGTCCTCGAAGCGATCCACGACCCCAAGGTCGAGGGCGTCACCTGCCACATCGCCTATTTCGACCGCGGCCTGCTGGACCGCCTCAGCCAGGGCAACTGGTTCGAGGACCCCTCGAACGCCTCCATCGCCTGCCGCCAGACCGGCCCGATCACCATCGGCGACATCGACCGCAGCCAAGGCGGCGAGGACGTGTTCAAGACGTCCCGCTCGATCATCTTCAAGAAACTGCGCGTCAAACGGATCTTCGACGAGGCCAACCAGACCCTGATCTACGTCGCCCACGCGACGGAACTGGCCGAAGGCTCGGCCAAGGTCTCGATCTCCACCGTGCCGCTCTACGGCAGCGACTAAGGTTGGGGGCGCTGCCCCCAAACCCCCGGAGTATTTCATTCAGAAAGAAACCAGATCTGCTTCTTTCTGATCCAAATACTCACTTCCCACAAATGCCGCCCAGCGCAAGCGCCAGGGTCAGAGCGACTGATACACCGCGCTGACTTCGGCGCGAATGATGCGGGCGATCAGGGCGCAATCCTGGGTGCTGAAGGTCAGTGGCAGGCGCATGTCCAGGATGGCCTTGAGCACCCGGTCGCTGGCGGGCATGGGCGCGCTGGGGGCGTAGCGCCAGCTGTCATAGCGGCTGGTGAAGCCCACCGGCTCGGCGCCGCCGAACCATTTCAGTTCCACCCCGCGGGCCGCGCAGCGGCGCTGGACCTCTTGGATGGCGGCATCGGGCCAGTCCAGCAGCAGGAACTGGATCGAGCTGCCGACGAAGTATTCCTGTTCGGACCGTTCGATCACCGTCAGGCCGGTTGTGTCGCGCAGGCCGGTCTCGACCACCCGATAGCGTTCGTTCCAGCGGTCGCATTGGGTGCCGAGTGCGCGCAGTTGTGGGCGCAGGATCGCGGCGCGCAGGTTGTCCATGCGGCCTGACACGTTAGGGGTGTCGTATTTCACCGCCTCGAACGTCGCCGCATCCGGCGCAGCAAGGTGGCGGTCGTACAGCATGTACGAGCCCGACAGCATCACCGCTCGCGCCATCACCTGCGCGTCATCGGTGATCAGCAGCCCGCCCTCGCCCGAGTTCATGTGTTTGTAAGTCTGGGTCGAATAGCAGCCGATCACCCCATCCGTCCCCGATAGCCGCCCGTTCCAGCGCGCACCCATTGTGTGGGCGCAGTCCTCGATCACCTGGATACCCGCATCGGCGCAGATCTGCAGCAGCCGGTCCATGTCGCACAGGTGGCCGCGCATGTGGCTGAGCATCAGCACATCCGCCTGATCCGCCTTGGCCGCCAGATCATCCAGATCAATTACCAGCGCCTCGGTCACGCCCACGAACAGCGGCACCGCCCCGACCGAGGCGATCGCCCCCGGCACTGGTGCCAGCGTGAAGGCGTTGGTCAGCACCCGGTCGCCCGGCTTTACCCCCACCGCCCGCAGCGCGCAGGCCAGCGCGTAGCCGCCTGACGCCACCGCCAGCGCATAGCGCGCGCCCATTGCGGCGGCGAATTCCTGCTCCAGCAGGGCGACCTCGCCGGGATCGTCGCCCACCGTGTTGTACCGGTGCAGCCGGCCCGAGCGCATCACCCGCAGCGCCGCCTCGATCCCCTCTTCGGGGATGGGTTCCTGCTGGGTGAAGTTGCCGGTGAAGACCTCGGTCATGCGGCGGGCCCCAGCAGGCCCTGCACCACGCCCAGCAGGTCGTCGTAGTGGTCCAGCAGCGCCTCGGGGTTCAACGCTTCGACCCCGCGCCCGTCCGGGCCGAAGGTCACCAGCACGCAGGGCACGCCCATCGCGGCGGCGGTCTTGCGGTCGGTCATGGTGTCGCCGATCAGCACCGATTGCGCCGGATCACCGCCCGCGCGCAGCACCGCCTGGCGCAGCGGCTCCGGGTCGGGTTTGCGCACCGGCAGCGTGTCCGCCCCGATCAGCGAGGCAAACGCATCCCGCACCCCCAGCCGCTGCATCAGGGTTTCGGCCAGCCCCTCGGGCTTGTTCGTGCAGATGCCAACGCGATAGCCCGCGCCGCACAGCGCCCCCACCGCCTCCATCACGCCGGGATACAGCGTGGTGTGCCGGTCGATATCCGCACCGTAGGCCTCCAGCAGCACGGGATACCATTCAGCGATCTGCCCTTCGATGTCCGGGTGGTTCAGCCGCTCCAGCCCCAGCTTCAGCATCGCGCGCCCGCCGTGGAACGCGGTCGAGGCATCCTGCGCCACGCTCAGCACGTCGCCTTCGCCCATCCCGCGGAAACAGGCGTTCGCCGCCGCGATCAGGTCGCCGCTTGTGTCTGCCAGCGTCCCGTCCAGATCGAATATTACAGTTTTCATCGCCTGCCCCGTGTTTTCAGCGCCTTTCCGCGCACCCTTGTCACATGCCGCAATCACAAGTGACTCATCGCGGGCTTGCGCCGCGCCCCTCAGCGGATAAAACGGGCGCAACGCAAAAACAACAAGAGAGACGGCATGAGCACCGCCCTCATCATTCTCGCCGCAGGCATGGGAACACGCATGAACTCGGACCTGCCCAAGGTCCTGCACCAGATCGCCGGTGCGCCTTTGCTGATCCACGCCATGAAATCCGGCGCGGCCCTGGCCCCTGAACGCACCGTCATCGTCACCGGCCATGGCGCCGATCTGGTCGAGGCCGCCGCCCTGGACTGGGACGAGGACGCGCAATTCGCGCTGCAATCCGAACAGCTGGGCACCGCCCATGCCGTCGATCAGGCCCGCCCCCTGCTGGCCGAGTACGAGGGCGACGTGATCGTCCTGTACGGCGACACCCCCTTCATCCAGCCCGAAACGCTGGAGGCAATGGTCGAGGCGCGCGCCAAGCATGACGTCGTCGTGCTGGGCTTTACCGCCGCCGATCCCGGCCGTTACGGCCGTCTGGTGATGACCGGTACCTCGCTGGACCGCATCGTCGAGTTCAAGGACGCGACGGATGAAGAGCGCGCCATAACCCTCTGCAATTCCGGTGTGATCTGCGCCGACAGTGCGACGCTGTTCAGCCTGATCGACGCGGTGGGCAATGACAACGCTGCCGGCGAATATTACCTGACCGACATCATCGGCATCGCCCGGTCGCGCGGCCTGTCCGCCACCGCCGTCACCTGCAACGAGGCCGAGACGCTGGGCATCAACTCGCGCGCTGAACTGGCCGCAGCCGAGGCCGCATGGCAGGCCCGCGCCCGTCTGATCGCGATGGAGGACGGCGTCACCCTGATCGCCCCCGAGACCGTGTTCTTCGCCCATGACACCGTGATCGGGCGCGACTCGATCGTGGAACCGAATGTCGTGTTCGGGCCGGGCGTCACCGTGGAATCCGGTGCCCGCATCCGCGCCTTTACCCATCTCGAAGGCTGCCACGTCAGCCAGCGCGCCTCGGTCGGGCCGTTTGCCCGCCTGCGTCCAGGGGCCGAGCTGGCCGAGGACGTCCGCATCGGCAACTTCGTCGAGGTGAAGTCCTCGTATATCGACGAAGGCGCCAAGGTGAACCACCTGTCCTATATCGGCGACGCGACCATCGGGAAGGCTGCCAATATCGGCGCGGGCACCATCACCTGCAACTACGATGGCGTCATGAAGCACCAGACCGAGATCGGCCCGCGCGCCTTCATCGGCTCCAACACGATGCTGGTCGCCCCGGTGAAAATCGGCCGCGACGCGATGACGGCCGCCGGTTCGGTCATCACCGCAGACGTCCCCGCCGAGGCGCTGGCCATGTCCCGCGCCAAGCAGGAGGTCAAACCCGGCCTGGCGGTAAAATTGTTCGATATTCTAAAGAATAAGAAAGCCAAACGCGATAAAGGGGCTGTCTGATGTGCGGTATTGTGGGGGTGCTCGGGAACCACGAAGTGGCTCCTATCCTGGTCGAGGCGCTGAAACGGCTGGAATATCGCGGCTATGACAGCGCCGGGATCGCGACCGTCAACAACGGTCACCTGGACCGCCGCCGCGCCGTCGGCAAGCTGGTGAACCTGTCCGACCTGCTGGTGCACGACCCGCTGCCCGGCAAGTCCGGCATCGGCCACACCCGCTGGGCCACGCATGGTGCGCCCTCGGTTCTGAACGCCCACCCCCACCGCGCGGGCCCCGTCGCTGTCGTCCATAACGGCATCATCGAGAATTTCCGCGAACTGCGCTGCGAGCTGACCGAGAAGGGCTTCGACTTCGTCACCGAGACGGACACCGAAACCGTCGCCCTGCTGGCGCAATCCTACATGGCCGAGGGGCACGCCCCCGTCGAGGCCGCCCGCCTGACCCTGTCGCGTCTGCACGGTGCCTTTGCGCTGGCCTTTCTGTTCGACGGCGAAGAGGACCTGATGATCGCCGCCCGCAAGGGCAGCCCGCTGGCCATCGGTCACGGCGACGGAGAGATGTTCGTCGGCTCGGACGCGATCGCCCTGGCCCCGCTGACCGACCGCATCACCTATCTGGAAGAAGGCGACTGGGCCGTCCTGACCCGCCATTCCGTCGAAATCCGCGACGCCCACAACCATCTGGCCAACCGCGACATGCGCCGGATCGAGATTGACAGCGCCCGCATCGACAAGGGCGGCCATAAGCACTTCATGGCAAAGGAAATTGCCGAACAGCCCAGCGTGATCGGCGAAGCCATCCGCCACTACCTGAGCAACGACGCCGCCCATGTCGCCCTGCCCGGCGACGGTCTGGATTTCACCCAGATCGACCGGCTGACCATGGTCGCCTGCGGCACCGCCTTCTACGCCTGCCTGACCGCGAAATACTGGTTTGAACAGCTGGCCCGCCTGCCGGTCGAGGTCGATATCGCATCCGAGTTCCGCTACCGCGAGCCGCCGATCCCTGCGAAAACCGTCGCCCTGTTCGTCAGCCAGTCGGGCGAAACCGCCGACACCCTCGCCGCCCTGCGCTATTGCCAGGACAAGGCCGCGCAGATCGTGTCCGTGGTCAACGTCCCCGAAAGCTCGATCGCGCGCGAAAGCGATCTGGCCCTGCCGATCCTGGCCGGGGCCGAGATCGGCGTCGCCTCGACCAAGGCGTTCACCTGCCAGCTGACCGTCCTGCTGATGCTGGCCCTCAAGGCCGCCGAGCAGCGCGGCACCATCTCGCCCGAGCGTCTGTCCGACCTGCTGTCGCAACTGCGCGCGCTGCCCAACACGCTGAACCACGCGCTGGACCAGAACGCCGCCACCGAACGCGCCGCCCGCAAGCTGGCCGAGGCGTCGGACGTGCTGTTCCTGGGCCGCGGCCTGATGTATCCGCTCGCCCTCGAAGGCGCGCTGAAACTCAAGGAAATCAGCTACATCCATGCCGAAGCTTATGCATCGGGCGAACTGAAACACGGCCCCATCGCGCTGATCGACAAGACCCTGCCGGTGGTCGTCATGGCCCCCCGCGATGGCCTCTTTGAAAAGACCGTCTCGAACATGCAAGAGGTGCTGGCGCGTGGCGGCAAGGTCATGCTGATCACCGATGCTGCCGGTGCCGCCGAGGCCGTGAATGACACCTGGGAAACCATCGTCATGCCTCAGGTTGACCCGGTGCTGTCACCGATCCTCTACGCCGTGCCTGCGCAGCTGCTGGCCTATCACACCGCCGTCGCAAAGGGGACCGATGTTGACCAGCCGCGCAACCTGGCCAAATCGGTGACGGTGGAATGACGCTGGACGACGCCCTCGCCCAGCTGCGCGCCGCCATCGAGCCCGGCCGCGCCGAGGGTATGGCCGCCTACCACAAGCAGACGCGCGAGGTGCTGGGCATCCCCAACACCGCGCTCAACGACCTGTCCACCGAATGGCGCCACAGCCTGACGGTGCCCGAACGCGTCGACCTGGCCCGCGCCCTGTGGGACACCGACATTTTCGAGGCCCGCATCGCCGCCGCCAAGCTGCTGACTCAGGCCCGCATCAAGGATGACGAGCAGACCTGGATCCTGATCCAGTCCTGGGTGCCGCAATTCGACAGCTGGGCCATCGCCGATCACGTCTGCATGGCCGGGCAAAAGCGCCTGCTGGCCAACCCCACCCGCGTCGATCAGGTCGAGGATTGGACCCACTCCCCGCACCTGTGGACCCGCCGCGCCGCGCTGGTCATCACCCTGCCCTGGGCGAAACAGAACACCCCCAAGCCGACCGATCTGGAGATCCGCGACCGCGTCCTGAACTGGTGCGCGCGCTACGTCGACGACCGCGAGTGGTTCATCCAGAAGGCCATCGCCTGGTGGCTGCGCGACCTGTCCAAACACGACGCAGATCGCACCCGCGCCTTTCTGGATCGCTACGGCGCGCAGCTCAAACCCTTCGCCCGCAAGGAAGCGGCCAAGCACCTGCCGGCCGCCTGATTTCACGCGTACCAAAATCGCCCCGAATCGTACGATTTCGCGGGTAAAGGCCAGGTAAACGACCCGTTATTTACGGTAGATTTCCACCTCGGGCAGGCCCGTCAGGGGCGCATTCAGCAGCCGCATCGTGGCCAGCGACAACCGGCTTCCGGCGGTAGACGGCCCCGCGATCGGGATCAGGTCCACCTTCACCGTGCGCCCGGTCTTGCGGTAGCGCACGCTGCCCTTCGCGGGGGCGCTGACCAACGGGGTTTCGACCCAGAACCCCTCGCGGGATGTATCACCCAAAGAGGCCACGGTGACGCCCAAAAACCCTGTCTCATCAGGGGTTTGCGGCGTTTCCGGCACCACGTCCACCGGCTCGCTCACCGGCGGCTCGGCGGGTTGCACCTCGGCGGGACGGTCCTTTTTCAGACGCAGATCCAGCCCGATTTTCTCCATCGGGGTACAGGCGGAAACGGCCAACACGGCCAAGGAAACGGTCAAATATGCTTTCATGACGGCAGGCTACGACCATTCGCGTAACCGATCAATGACATCGCCCCTTGCCCCGGCAAGGTTCCGCGCCTACCTTCCGCCCATGACCGCCCCATTGATCGACCCCTTCCAACGCGCGATCTCGTATCTTCGCGTTTCCGTCACCGACCGGTGCGATTTCCGATGTGTCTATTGCATGTCGGAGAACATGACTTTTCTTCCGAAAAAAGAACTACTTACGCTGGAAGAACTGGACCGCGTCTGTTCCACCTTCATCCGGATGGGTGTCGAAAAACTGCGCATCACCGGGGGCGAACCGTTGGTCCGTCGTGGCATCATGACCTTCTTTCAGGACATGTCCCGGCACCTCGACTCCGGCGCGCTGAAAGAGCTGACGCTGACCACGAACGGCTCGCAATTGTCACGTTTTGCGGCGGAATTGTACGATGCGGGCGTGCGGCGGGTGAATGTCTCGCTGGATACGCTGGACGAGAAAAAGTTCGCCGACATCACCCGCTGGGGCCGCCTGCCGCAAGTGCTGGAGGGCATCGACGCCGCCCAACGTGCCGGAATGCGCATCAAAATCAACGCGGTAGCCCTCAAAGGTTTCAACGAGGATGAGCTGTTCCCGATGGTGGAATGGTGCAAATCGCGCGACATGGACCTGACCTTTATCGAGGTCATGCCGATGGGCGATATCGGCAACGAAAACCGGCTGGATCAATACTGGCCGCTGAAAGATCTGCGCGCGACGCTGGCGCAGCAATACACCCTGACCGACCTTTCCGAACGCTCGGGCGGCCCCGCCCGCTATGTGCGGCTAGAGGAAACCGGCCAGAAAATCGGCTTTATCACCCCGCTGTCCCACAATTTCTGCGAAAGCTGCAACCGCGTGCGCCTGACCTGCACGGGGGAATTGTTCATGTGCCTGGGCCAAGAGGACATGGCCGATCTGCGCCCCGCCCTGCGCGGCAACACCGACGACACACAGCTAGAGGCCGCCATTCGCGCCGCCATCGGGCTGAAACCCAAGGGGCACGATTTTGACTATTCCCGACAAGAGGTTAGCGGGAAAATGTCCCGCCACATGAGCCACACCGGCGGATGAAAAAAGGCGCCCCGCGGGGCGCCTTTCGCGTTACGCAGCGGGCATCCGCCGCTCGACGATCTCGGCCCACCAGCTGCACCCGGCAGGGATGGCCTCGTCGTTGAAATTGTATTCCGGGTGGTGAACCATCGCCGTGTCGCCGTTGCCGACCAGGATATAGGCACCCGGGCGCTCCTCCAGCATGAAGGCGAAATCCTCGCCGCCCATGACCAGCGGGGCTTCGTCGCATTGCCCGCTGATCGAGCGCGCGACCTCGGCGGCGAAATCGGTCTGCTCGGGCGTGTTCACCATCACCGGGTAGTTGCGGGTGTAGTTCACGCGGGCCACCCCGCCAAACGTCACCGCCACGCCGTTGCAGATCTGGCTGATCCGCGCCTCGGCCAGATCACGCATCTCGGCGCTCATGGTGCGGACGGTGCCCTTCAGCGTCACGCGCTGCGGGATGACGTTGAATGCCTTGGAGGACGTCTCGAAAGATGTCACAGAAACAACGACTTGATCCACCGGATCGGCGTTACGGCTGGCGATCGTCTGCAGCGACAGAACCGCCTGAGACGCCATCACGGTCGTGTCGATCACCTCTTGCGGCTTGGCAGCGTGGCCGCCTTTGCCCTCGAACTCGATCTCGAAAATGTCGGTCGCGGCAAAGAACGCGCCGGGGCGGATCGCGAACGAACCGGTCGGTCGGCCCGGCCAGTTGTGCATGCCGTAGACCTCTTGGATGTTCCAGCGGTCCATCATGCCGTCGTCGCACATCTCTTTGCCGCCGCCGCCGCCCTCTTCGGCGGGCTGGAAGATCACGACGACGGTGCCGTCGAAATTCCGTGTCTCTGACAGGTACTTAGCGGCCCCCAGCAACATCGCGGTGTGGCCGTCATGGCCGCAGGCATGCATCGCGCCGGGGGTTTTGCTGGCATACTCGACCCCGGTCTGCTCGTGGATCGGCAGCGCGTCCATGTCCGCACGCAGCCCGATCACCTTGCCGCCGGTATTGGACTTGCCCTTGATGACGCCGACCACGCCGGTGCGCCCGATGCCCTCGACCACCTCGTCACAACCAAAGGCGCGCAGCTTTTCGGCCACGATCCCGGCGGTGCGGACGGTATCGAACAGAATCTCGGGGTTTTCATGGAAATCGCGCCGCCAGGCGGTGATTTCGTCCTGAAGTTCGGCAAAGCGGTTTTTCACGGGCATTTCGGGGTCCTTAAGTTAGGCGCGCGGCAGGCGGCGCTCGATCAGTTCGGCGAAAAAGCTGCAACCCAGCGGGATCGCGGCGTCGTTGAAGTCATAGGCGGGGTGGTGACACATCGGCGTGTCCCCGTTCCCCATGAAGATATAGGCGCCGGGCCGCGCTTCCAGCATGTACGAGAAATCTTCGGCCGGCATGATCGGCGGCGTGTTGGTTTCCACGTGCTGCGCGACGGCCTGCGCCGCCTCGATCGCGTGCTGGGTGGGTTCCTCGGCGTTCACGGTCGGCGGGTAGCCGCGGTGATAGTTCACCTGCACGGTCGCGCCATAGGCCTGTGCGGTCAGGGTTGCGACGGCTTTCAGGCGTTCCTCGATCTGGTCGCGCACTTCGGGCTCAAAGCAGCGCACGGTGCCGCGCAGCTTGGCCGTTTGCGGGATCACGTTCTGGGTGTCGCTTTCGGTCAGAAAGGTCGCCACCGTCACCACGGCCTGTTTCACCGGGTCAACATTGCGCGAGACGATGGATTGCAGCGCGATCACGATATGGCTGGCCGCCAGCGTGGTATCGACCGCCTGATGCGGGGCCGCCGCGTGGCCGCCCTTGCCCGTCACCACGATGTCAAATTCATCAGCCGAGGCCATCAGCGGCCCCGGACGGATGGCAAATTCGCCGACCGGCACGCCGGGCATGTTGTGCAACCCGTAGACTTCTTGCACGTTCCAGCGGTCCATCGCGCCGTCCTCGACCATCTTCAGGCCGCCGCCGCCACCCTCCTCTGCGGGTTGGAACAGCAGCACCACGGTGCCGTCGAAATTGCGCGTCTCGGACAGGTATTTCGCGGCCCCCAACAGCATCGCGGTGTGGCCGTCATGCCCGCAGGCATGGGCCTTTCCGGGCACCTTCGAGGCATAGGCGAGCCCCGTCATCTCGGTCATCGGCAGCGCGTCCATGTCGGCGCGCAGCCCGATCACGCGGTCAGAATTGCCCGCCTTGATCACGCCCACGACGCCGGTGATGCCGATCCCCTCGACCACTTCGTCGCAACCAAAGGCGCGCAGCTTTTCGGCCACGATCCCGGCGGTGCGGTGCACGTCGAACAGGATTTCGGGGTTTTCGTGGAAATCATGCCGCCAAGCGGTGATTTCTGGGTGCATCTCGGCGAAACGGTTCTTGATCGGCATGGGTTTGGTCCTTCAGGCCAGTGTGTCCAGCAGGCGGCGCATGAAGTCCTGGCCCTTGTTGAACTGGGATATGGTAATGAATTCATCGGGTTGGTGGGCCTGTTCGATATTCCCCGGCCCGCAGACAACGGTGGAGTACCCGGCGGCCTGAAAGTGGCTGGCCTCGGTGCCGTAGCTGACCACGTGCACGCCGTTATCGCCGGTGATCATGCGCACCAGCGCCTCGGCCTCGCCGCCTTGTTCGGGGGCGAAGCCCGGCAGGGCAAAGGTCGGTTGCACCTCGATCCGGGTTTCGGGGACGATGGCCTGCATCTCTGCCTCGACCTCGGCGGCCTTGGCGCGCAGGCGGGCTTCCCAGTCCATGGGGTCTTCATCCGGGATCACGCGAAAGCCAAAGCCGAACTCGCAATCCTTGGCGGTGATGTTATGCGCCGTGCCGCCGTGGATCTGGCCGACATGGGCGGTGGTCCAATACGGCTCGAACAGCGCGGCGACCGGAGAGGGTTGCTTGGCCCGCGTTTCCTCGTTCACCTGATTGGCCCAATCAATCAGTTTCGCGCCGTACATGATGGCGTTGACGCCGGTATGCAGCAGCGAGCTGTGCACCTCATACCCATGCACATGCACCCAGTACGAGGTGCCGCCCTTATGCCCCGTCACCGCCTGCAACATCGAGGGTTCGCCGACGATCACCGCACTGGCCTTGGGCAGGGTTTGCAGCATCCGCTCGATCAGCGGCGGCGCGCCGGTGCAGCCGATTTCCTCGTCGAAACTGAGCGCGATTTGCAGAGGCCGGGTCACGCCGCGATACTGCGCCTCGACCAGCGCCCAGATCGCCAGCGCGTCAAAGCCCTTCATGTCGGCACAGCCGCGCCCAAAATATTTGCCGTCGCGTTCCACCACGGTGAACGGATCGCTGGCCCAGGGCTGGCCGTCGACGGGGACGACATCGGTATGCCCCGACAGGATCACGCCGCCGTCCTCCATCGGGCCGACATGGGCGAACAGGGCCGCCTTGTCGTTGTCCTCGTTATAGTAACGGTGGGCGGTGATGCCGTGGCTGGTCAGGTAGTCCTCGACCCAGTCGATCAGCGGCAGATTGGTGTCACGGCTGACCGTCGGAAACGAGACAAGCCGAACCATGATGTCATAGGGCGACAGACGCGCGGGCATGGTCAGTATCCGCTATCCGTGGTCAGGATGAAGTGGCCGGGGCTGACCTCGCGATACTCCGACGGGGCGGGTTCGTAGCCCACAGGGTGGATTGGCGAGGGGATGGGTTTGAATTTCAGATCCCGCTCCAGCGCGCGATTGTGCGGGTCCGCGATTGGCACCGCCTTCATCAGCGACTGGGTATAGGGGTGCTGCGGGTTTTCGAACACGGCCTGACGCGGGCCAAGTTCAACGATCCGACCCAGATACATCACGCCGACATCGTGGCTGACGCGTTCCACCACGGCCATGTCATGGCTGATGAACAGGAAGGACAGGCCCAGTTCAGCCTGCAGTTCCATCATCAGGTTCAACACCTGCGCCTGCACCGACACGTCCAGCGCCGAGACCGCCTCGTCCGCGATGATCAGCTTGGGGTTCAGCGCCAAGGCGCGGGCAATGGCGATGCGCTGGCGCTGGCCGCCCGACATCTCGTGCGGGAAACGCCGCATGAAGCTGCGGGGCAATTCCACCCGGTCGAACAGCATGGCGACCCGGTCCATCAGCGCGCTGCCCTTGTGGGTGCCGTAGTTGCGCATCGGCTCGGCCACCTGATCGGCCAGTTGCATCTGCGGGTTCAGGCTGGCGAACGGGTCCTGGAACACCATCTGCATGTCCAGCCGCGCCTCGCGCAGGCCGCTTTGGTCCAGCCCCATGATGTCGGTGCCGTCCAGCATGATATGGCCCGATTGCGGCTGCACCAGCCGCAGGATCGAGCGCCCGGCCGTCGACTTCCCGCACCCGGATTCGCCGACCAGCGACAGGGTGCGCCCCTTGTTCAGGGTAAAGGACACGTCCTCGACCGCATGTACATTGGCCACGGTCTGACGGAAGAAGCCGCCCTTGACCGGGAAGCGCGTCACCAGGTTCTTGACCGTCAACAACGGCTGATCGGTGCCCTTGATCGGCTTGATCTCGGCCTGTTCGCGGCCCAGCAGCTTCATCGGTTCGGGCAGCGGTTTGCCCGTCATCTCGCCCAGCTTGGGCACGGCGGCCAGCAACGCCTGCGTATAGGGGTGCTGCGGGTTTTCAAAGATCTGGGCGACCGGGCCTTCCTCGACCTTGTTGCCGCGGAACATGACGACCACGCGGTCGGCCATCTGCGCCACGACGGCCATATCGTGGGTGATGAACATCACCGCCGTGCCGGTTTCACGCTTCAGCCGGTTCATCAGCGCCAGAATCTCGGCCTGAATGGTCACGTCCAACGCCGTTGTCGGTTCGTCCGCGATCAGCAGGCGCGGCTCGCAGGCCAGAGCCATCGCGATCACGACCCGCTGACGCATCCCGCCCGACAGCTCGTGCGGGTACTGTTTCAGGCGCCGTTCCGGTTCGGGAATGCGGACCTGGCGCAGCAGGTCCAGCGCGCGCTCGGTCGCCTCTTGCTTGGACAGGCCCCGGTGCAGACGCAAACCCTCAGTCAGCTGGCGGCCAACGGTGAACACCGGGTTCAGCGCGGTCATCGGTTCCTGAAAGATCATGCCGATCTCGTTACCGCGGATCGTGCGCATCAGGGACTGGTCGGCCTTGGCCAGATCCAGCTCGCCGCCATCCTTGCGGTCGAAGATCAGCTTGCCTCCGGCAATTTCGCCGCCGCCGAACTCGACCAGGCGCATCAGCGACAGGCTGGACACCGATTTCCCCGAGCCGGATTCGCCGACGATCGCCACGGTTTCGCCGGGGTTGATGCTGAACGAGACATCCTCGACCCCGACGACGGGGCCGTCCTTTGTCTGAAATTCGACGCGCAGATTTTCGATTCTGGCGATGGGTTGATCCAGCATCCCCGCTACCCCGTTCCCTGGTGATTTTGCCCCGACGCTACAGACAGGCGAACGTCAGTGTCAAACCGCTTGCCAAGCTCCCGCGGGGTCAACATGCTGACCCCTTGCTTTTTTTGACCATTTGGTTTGGAGTTTGCGCATTCGCGGCAGCGTCACGGGAAAAATCGTGGTGCCGGAAGGGCCTGTTGGTGCATCCTTTGCGTAGACCGTGGACAGAATCACCCGATTGCACCGCGGGAACAAGACACATCAAAGTGTCCAACAAGGAGAGAGTTATGAAACTGAAGTCTCTGTTGCTTGGCGCAGTGGCCGCGACCGGACTGGCACCGGCGGCCTTTGCCGAGCGCGGCGCGGACGGCCATGTCAACATCATCTACTGGCAAGCACCGTCGATCCTGAACCCTTACCTGTCCAGCGGCACCAAGGACCTGGAGTCCGCGTCGCTGGTGATCGAGCCGCTGGGTCGCTACGACCAGACCGGTGCGCTGGTGCCCTACCTGGCCGAAGAAATCCCCACCATTGAAAACGGCGGCGTTGCAGCTGACCTGACCTCGATCACGTGGAAACTGAAGTCGGGCCTGAAGTGGTCGGACGGCTCGCCGGTGACCTCGGCGGACGTCAAGTTCACCGCCGACTACTGCATGCACCCCGAAGGCGGCTGCGCGCAGCTGGCCAAGTTCCAGGGCGTCAGCAGCATCGATGTCGTCGATGACCTGACCGTGAAGGTCACCTTCGCCGAGCCGAAGCCGAACCCCTATGGCCCCTTCATGGGCGCGCAATCCCCGATCATCCAGAAGGCGCAGTTCGAAAACTGCACCGGCGCGAAAGCCCCGGAATGCACCAGCGCCAACTTTGGCCCGATCGGCACCGGCCCGTTCGTCGTCACCGAGTTCAAGCCGAACGACGTGATCTCGATGGTTGCCAACCCGAACTACCGCGATCCGGCCAAGCCCGCCTTCGCAACGCTGACCTTCAAGGGTGGCGGTGATGCGACCGCAGCCGGCCGTGCCGTGCTGGAAACCGGCGAATTCGACTACGCCTGGAACCTGCAGCTGGCCCCCGACGTCATCGCCAACATGCTGAAAGGCGGCAAGGGCGAGACCGTGGCCGCATTCGGTTCGCTGGTGGAACGGATCGAGATGAACATGACCGACCCGTCGCCCAGCCTGCCGGAAGGCGAGCGTTCGACCGCCAAGCACCCGCACCCGGCCCTGTCCGACGTGCGCGTCCGCAAGGCGCTGTCGATGGCGATCGACCGCGCCCTGCTGGTGGAAATCGGCTATGGTCAGGCAGGTCGTCCGACCTGTAACCTGGTGCCCGCTCCGGCGCTGTATGCCTCGGACAACACCGACTGCATGACCCAGGACATCGAAGGCGCCAAGGCGCTGCTGGACGAAGCAGGCTGGAAAGTCGGCGCTGGCGGCATCCGTGAAAAAGACGGCAAGAAGCTGTCGCTGCTGTACCAGACCTCGACCAACGCCGTCCGCCAGGACTTCCAGGCGCTGATCAAGCAGTGGTGGAGCGAGATCGGCGTCGAAACCGAGCTGCGCAACATCTCGGGTTCGGTCTTCTTCGGTGGCGATCCGGGTTCGCCCGACACCTTCCAGAAGTTCTATGCTGACGTCGAAATGTACGCCAACAACTTTGACGGCACCGACCCGGAATCGTACCTGGCACAGCACACCTGCGAAAAGGCGCCCAAGCCGGAATCGCAGTGGCAGGGCGAGAACATCAACCGCTTCTGCGACCCCGCCTATGACGCCCTGGTGGCGGAACTGGGCCGCACCGGCGAGCTGTCGAAGCGTGGCGAAATCGCCAAGAAGCTGAACGACATGCTGACCAAGGACAGCTATGTCGTGGTGCCGCTGGTTGACCGTGGCCGTGTCTCGGCACATGCCAAGTCGCTGGGTGGTGTGGTTCTGAACACCTGGGATTCGGAACTGTGGAACGCCGCTGACTGGTACCGCATCAAGTAATCCGCTAAGACAACAGCCCCGGCCCATGCTGGCCGGGGCTTTTTGCGTTTAAGGCGTCCGTACACTCGCCTCCCTCCTCAACGATAAGCCGCAAAGGCGACCTCATGCTGACATTTACGATACGTCGACTGGTTCTGGCCGTCCCGACGCTGTTGTTCATCAGTCTGGTGATTTTCCTGCTTCTGGAACTGGCCCCCGGCGATCCGATGGCGCAGGTTCCCCTGACCGTCCCCCCCGAAGTCAAAGAACGCATGCGCGAGGCCCTGGGCCTTGGCGAACCCGTTCACGTACGCTTTGTCAAATGGCTGGTGCAGTTCTTCTGGATCGAGCCGCAGGTGCTGTTCGACAACCTGTTCGGCACCAACCTGACCGAAGGCCAGCAGCGCGTTCTGTCGTGGCAGACCCGCAGCCCGGTGATGGACATCGTGGTGCAGCGCCTGCCCCAGACCCTGTGGGTCGTCGGCATGTCCTACGTGCTGGGCGTGCTGATCGCCCTGCCGATCGGCATCTACTCGGCCTACCGCCAGTATTCGGTGTTCGACCAGCTGGGCACGTTCATCTCGATGATCGGCTTCTCGGTCCCGACCTTTTTCACCGGCGTTCTGCTGATCGTGCTGTTCTCGGTCCATCTGGGCTGGTTCCCGTCGATCTACGACACCACGCACAAGATCACGGACTGGGACAGCTTCGTATTCCAGCTGCGCCAGATGGCGATGCCCGTCTTCGTGCTGGCCTTGTACAACGCCGCACAGATCAGCCGCTTCATGCGCGCCTCGATGCTGGACAACCTGAACCAGGATTACGTCCGCACCGCCCGCGCCAAGGGGCTGGGCGAAAAGACCGTCGTTCTGGTGCACGTGCTGCGCAACTCGATGATCCCCGTCGTGACCGTGATCGCGCTTGGCGTGCCGCAGGTATTCGGAGGCGCCATCATCACCGAGCAGGTGTTCAAGGTGAACGGCCTGGGCCACCTGCTGATCGGCGCGATCGAGGCGAACGACCTGCCGATGGTGCAGACGCTGACCTTTATCTTTGCGCTGCTGATCGTGATCTTCAACCTGATCGCCGACGTCCTGTACGGCATCCTTGACCCGAGGATTCGCTATGACTGAGCCGATCCAGAACGCCGCCCCCACCGGGGCGCTGACCGATCCGATCCCCTCCAGCCCGCCGCGCAGCCAGTGGCACGACGTGTGGGACCAGTTCAAGCACCACAAAGGCGCGATGCTGGGCGGCGTGATCTTCCTGCTGATCGTCTTGCTGGTCTTTGTGGGCCCGTGGTTCTGGCCCTTCGACGCCACCCATATCGACATCCGCGCCCGCAACCAGGGCCCCACCTGGGCACATCCGCTGGGCACCGACCAGCTGGGCCGCGACACGCTGGCCCGGATGATGGCGGGCGGGCAGACCTCGGTCTCGGTCGGGATCACAGCGATGCTGCTGGCGCTGTTCCTGGGCAGCTTGATCGGCGTGCTGGCCGGGTTTTTCCGGCAACTCGACGGCCTGCTGATGCGCATGACCGACCTGTTCCTGGCGCTGCCCCTGCTGCCCCTGCTGCTGGTCATGGTCCTGCTGTTCCGAGACCCGCTGAACGCCGCCTTCGGCCCGGAAACCGGCATCTTCATCCTGATCGTCTGCGCCATCGGCGTGACCAGCTGGATGCCCACCGCCCGGATCGTGCGCGGCGACGTGCTGGCGCTTAAGGAACGTGAATTCGTGCTCGCCGCCCGCTCGATCGGCACCACGAACGCACGGATGATCACCCGGCACATCCTGCCCAACGTGCTGTCGCCGATCATGGTGTCGGCCACGCTGGGCATCGCCAACGCGATCATCACTGAATCCGCGCTGTCCTTCCTTGGCTTGGGCTTTCCGCCTGATTTCCCCACCTGGGGGCGGCTGCTGTTCGACGCGACCGACTACCTGCAGCAATACCCCGAACGGGTGTTCTGGCCGGGTCTGGCGATCTCCTTGACGGTGCTAAGCGTCAATTACCTGGGCGACGGCCTGCGCGACGCGCTGGACCCGCGGATCCGGGGCCGCTAAGGCAAATCCCTGCAAATAAGGATCAAAGCACGGCCCGTCCCACCCCGGACGGGCCGTTTTCATATCATCGCATTCATGAATACGGATTCGTTTCGATTTTTCCTGCGATCTGGGAAATTGTCCCGACTACAGGACGACATCCAAAGCCCCACCCACTTGATTAATAAACTCATCCCCGGCATCTGGGAAAAAATTCCAAACCCGCTGAGGACCCGCCATGTTTGAAACCTTCGGCTTCGAAGAGCTGACCGCGCCCCAGGCTGCCGTCTATTTCGCCCTTGTCATCGGCGTCGCCTTCGGCGCGCTGGCACAGATCACCCGGTTCTGCTTTCGCCGCGCCATCGTAGGCGAGGATCGCCGCCAAGCCACCGGCGTCTGGCTGACAGCGCTGGCCGTCGCCGTTCTGGGCACGCAGGCCGCCGTATCGGCCGAGTTGATCACGTTCGCCGATCACCGTTTCATGGCCGCCGACCTGCCGGTTCTGGCCATCGTCGCAGGTGGCCTGCTGTTCGGCATCGGCATGGTGTTGACCCGCGGATGCGTGTCGCGACTGACGGTTCTGACCGGTTCGGGCAACCTGCGTGCCGCGCTGGTGCTGGTGGTCTTCGCCGTCATTGCCCATGCCACGCTGAAGGGCGTTCTGGCCCCGGTCCGCACCACGCTGGCGCAAGTCACCGTCCCGCTGGAAACCGCCACCCTGCCCGGCTCTCCGCTGATCTGGGCCGCTCTGATCGCCGTGGCCGCGCTGGCCTTTGCCCTGCGC
Organism: Thalassobius vesicularis; assembly: GCF_004799325.1. Taxonomy (GTDB): domain Bacteria; phylum Pseudomonadota; class Alphaproteobacteria; order Rhodobacterales; family Rhodobacteraceae; genus Thalassobius; species Thalassobius vesicularis. Next base: position 144,036 of record NZ_SSMD01000005.1, on the reverse strand, counting down.
TCGGGCAACCGCATCGGCGCTCTGCTGGGTGCCGCGCTGATCGGCGCGCTGGTGCCGCTGGCCTGGGTTGGCACCGGCTACGTCCTGCTGGACGAGTTTGACCCTATCGCGCTGGAAAGCCTCAGCTTCACCGCGCCCGCTGCCGACACCCTGTTCTGGGGCATCGCCAGCACCTCGATTTCCGCTAATTTCGGCGTCGGTCTGCTGGGCGGCGTTCTGGTCGGGGCCCTGCTGGCCGCGCTGCTCCGGGGCCAGTTCCAGTGGCAAAGCTTCGAGACCGCGCGCCAGACTGGCCGCTACCTGACCGGCGCTGCGCTGATGGGCGTGGGCGGCGTGCTGGCGGGCGGCTGCACCGTGGGCGCGGGCCTGTCGGGCATCCCGACCCTTTCGATCTCGGCCATCCTGGCCATCGCCAGCATCGCCGCAGGTGGCTGGCTGGCGGGCCGGGTGCTTAGTGCATCTTCTTCTGGATCCGCCGCAGCATCCACCACACCGCCCCTACAACCGGCAGAGTAAGCGCCGCCGTCAATTCCCCCTTGCCCAGGCCCACCGCCGCGGCAAGGGGATAGGCCGCATAGGCCGCCAGCGACACGGCGTAATAGCTGATCGCGACCACGCTCAGCCCCTCGACCGTCTTTTGCAGGCGCAGTTGCAGATCGGCGCGGGTGTCCATGCTTTCCAGCAGCTTCTGGTTCTGGGCCGAGCGTTCCACGTCCACCCGTGTCCGCAGCAACTCGCCCGCCCGGATCGCCCGATCAGCCATCGCGGCCAGGCGTCCCTCGGTCGATTTCACCGTCCGCATCGCCGGATCATAGCGGCGCATCATGAATTCGTTGAAGGTCTGCCGCCCGTCGAAGCGTTGCTCGCGCATCACCTCGATCCGGTCGTGCACGATGGCCTCATAGGCCGCCGTCGCCCCAAAGCGGAACGAGTTGCGCGCCACCATCCGCTCCAACTCGGCCGAGGTGCTCAGCAGCCCCGCCAACGTCTGGTCGGCCGAGCTGTGGTCGCTGGTCATGTCGTCCATCAGCTTGGTCAGGCGGGCGTCCAGCTCGCCCATGCGGGGCGACAGTTCCTTGGCGCGGGCAAAGCCCAGCATCGACAGGCTCTTGTAGGTCTCGATCTCGCACAGCCGGGTCACGATCCGGCCGATCCGGCGCGCGCCCGTGCTGGGGGACACGAAGACGCCGAACCGCAGGTGACCCGACGGGTCGATCCGGAAATCCCCGGCCATCACGCCGGCATCGTCCAGCACGCGGCTGGCGGCCAGGCTTTCCAGCTCGAACCAGTCGTTGAACCGCTCGGTGGCGACCTGTTTGTCGCTCCACGGCTCGACCCGCACCAGCGCCGAGGTCACCCGCGCGCCCGGCGCCTGCTCCAGCCAATCCGACGGGAAGACGTTGAAATCGGCGGGGTCAAACGGCCGGTCGCTCAGCCGGTCGCTGAACGCGGTGTAGGTCACGAATTCGGTGTGCTGTTCCCACTTCAGCAGGTGCCGCCCGATCTTGCCGGAATAATGCGTGGCCCCCGGTTGCGGGTGCGGCGCGCCGTAGCGGTCCAGCAGCGCGATCAGGTGGGCGCGATCTTCGGCCCGGTCCCGGCTGGCGGCGTCCACCGGACGCTTGACCGCCAGAAAAGCCGCCGTGCAGGGGGCCGAAAGCGACGGGAACGGACGCGCGTGCAACTCGTTCGCCAATTCGTAGCGCAAGGGGTGGTCAGCGATCATCGGGGCGGCCCTATGCAAATGCGGATGCCGCCCTCCATGCCACAGAGATCAGAAAAGATAAAGCATTTTCAATAACTTGAAGGAATGCAACGGTATACCGTCGCCTAGCCACCACGCCCGACTACTGCCAGCGTACCCTGACCGGCGGCGACCAGCTTTTCGGTGCCGTCCTGCAACGCGTAGATCTCGCACCGGCACACCGCCTGCGTCTTGCCGACCGACAGCGCCTCGCCGCGTGCGATCAGCGCCTCGCCGATGCCGGGGCGGATCATGTTCAGCTTGAACTCCAGCGTCACGCTGTCCCCCAGTTTCGAGCCGCCCGCATAGGCAATCGCGCTGTCCGCCATCATCGCCACCAGCCCGCCATGGGCAAAGCCATGCTGTTGCAAATGCTCGGGTTTCAGCGTCAGCCGCAACTCGGCCTGACCCGGTTCGAACCGCGTCAGCTCTATCCCCAGCAGGGTGCAGAATGGCTGCGTCGCCAGCACCGAGCGGCCAAATTCCAACAAATCGGTCATGGGCTCTCCTCCTGCCTGTCACTGCATCCCGGCGCGCCAAGCCTGTCAAAACCAACGTGGCGTCAGAACGCACAAAGGGCGCCCGAAGGCGCCCTTTGCAATCCCGTATGACCGTCGATCAGGAGATCTTGGTCAGCAGCTCGTCCAGCGACTTTTTCGCGTCGCCATAGAACATGCGGGTGTTTTCCTTGTAGAACAGCGGGTTTTCGATGCCCGAGTAGCCAGTGCCCTGACCGCGCTTGGACACGAAGACCTGCTTGGCCTTCCAGCATTCCAGAACCGGCATGCCGGCGATGGGGCTGTTGGGATCTTCCTGCGCGGCGGGGTTCACGATGTCGTTCGAGCCGATCACGATCGCCACGTCGGTTTCCGGGAAGTCCTCGTTGATCTCGTCCATTTCCAGAACGATGTCGTAGGGGACTTTGGCCTCGGCCAGCAGCACGTTCATGTGACCCGGCAGACGGCCTGCCACGGGGTGGATCGCGAAACGCACGTTCTTGCCCTTGGCGCGCAGGCGACGGGTCAGTTCCGCCACGTTCTGCTGTGCCTGAGCAACCGCCATGCCGTAGCCCGGGATGATGATGATGCTGTCCGCATCGTCCAGAGCCTGCGCCACGCCGTCGGCGTCGATTGCGATCTGCTCGCCCTCGACTTCCATCGCGGGACCGGTGGTGCCGCCGAAGCCGCCCAGGATCACGCTGATGAACGAACGGTTCATAGCCTTACACATGATGTACGACAGGATGGCACCCGACGAACCCACCAGCGCGCCGGTGACGATCAGCAGATCGTTGCCCAGCGAGAAGCCGATGGCCGACGCGGCCCAGCCCGAGTACGAGTTCAGCATCGACACAACCACCGGCATGTCGGCGCCGCCGATGCCCATGATCAGGTGATAACCGATGAAGAAGGCCAGCAGCGTCATCAGCAGCAGCGGCCACAGCGCGCCGGTGTTGAAGTAGACGATCAGCAGGATCAGCGAACCAACAGCCGCCGCAGCGTTCAGAATGTGACCGCCGGGCAGTTTCTTGGCCTTGCCGTCAACCTTGCCAGCCAGCTTGCCGAACGCGATGATCGAGCCGGTGAAGGTCACCGCACCGATGAACACGCCCAGGAAAACCTCGACCTTCAGGATGTTCAGCTCGACCGCGGTCTTGTGCGCGACCTTGCCGGCGAACCCGTCGATGCCCTGGTCATGCAGCCACGCCTGCAGGCCCGTTTCGTTCAGCGAGGTGGGCGCGCTCATCAGGATGTCCGCAATGCGGCTCATCTCGAACTGCGCGTTGAACCCGATGAACACGGCCGCCAGACCGACGAACGAGTGCAGCGCCGCGACCAGCTGGGGCATTTCGGTCATTTCGACCTTTTGTGCCACCATCTGACCCAGGAATGCACCGCCCAGGACCATGACCAGCACGATCAGCAGGTTGCCCATACCGGGGCCGAACACGGTTGCCACGATCGCCAGCGCCATGCCGACGATGCCGTACCACACAGCGCGCTTGGCGCTTTCCTGGCCCGACAGACCGCCCAGCGACAGGATGAAGAGGATAGCTGCCGCGATGTATGCGGCGGAAACGATTCCGATGCTCATTTATCCGCTCCCTTCCTTACGATTTCTGGAACATGGCCAACATGCGGCGCGTGACCATGAAGCCACCGACGATGTTGATCGTTGCGATCAGGATCGAGATGGCGGACAGGATGACCACCAGCCAGTTGCCCGAGCCCACCTGCAGCAGGGCGCCCAGGATCACGATCCCCGAGATTGCGTTCGTCACGGCCATCAGCGGCGTGTGCAGCGAGTGCGACACGTTCCAGATCACCTGGAAGCCGACAAAGCACGCCAGCGCGAACACGATGAAGTGCGACATGAAGCTTTCGGGGGCAAAGGCGCCCACGATCAGCATCAGCAGCGTCCCCACACCCAGCAGGATGGCCTGGTTCTTGGTCTGAGCCTTGAACGCGGCGATCTCCTTGGCGCGTTTTTCCTCGGGCGTCAGCTCTTTGGCCTTTTCCTTCGGTTTTTGCGCGGCGATTGCGGCCACTTTCGGCGGGGGCGGCGGCCAGGTGATCTCTTTCTCGAAGGTCACGGTTGCGCCGCGGATGACGTCATCCTCCATGTTATGAACCAGCTTGCCGTCCTTTTCGGGCGTCAGGTCGGTCATCATGTGACGGATGTTGGTCGAGTACAGGGTCGACGCCTGCGCGGCCATGCGCGACGGGAAGTCGGTATAGCCGATGATGGTCACGCCGTTGTCAGTGACGATTTTCTCGTCCTTGACGGTCAGCTTGCAGTTACCGCCCTTTTCCGCCGCCAGGTCAACGATGACCGAGCCCGGCTTCATGCTCTCGACCATATCCTTGGTCCACAGCTCGGGGGCTTCGCGGTTGGGGATCAGCGCGGTGGTGATGACGATGTCCATCTCGGGGGCCAGTTCGCGGAACTTGGCCAGCTGGGCCGCCGCGAATTCAGGCGAGGACACCGAGGCATAACCGCCGGTGGCTGCGCCATCCTGCTGCTGTTCCTCGAAATCCAGGAAGACGAACTGCGCACCCATCGACTCGACCTGTTCGGCCACTTCGGGACGCACGTCGAACGCATAGGTGATCGCACCCAGGCTGGTGGCGGTACCGATGGCGGCCAGACCGGCCACACCGGCGCCCACGACCAGAACCTTTGCCGGCGGGACCTTGCCCGCAGCAGTCACCTGACCGGTGAAGAAACGGCCGAAGTTGTTGCCCGCTTCGATGACAGCGCGGTAGCCCGCGATGTTGGCCATCGACGACAGCGCGTCCATCTTCTGGGCGCGCGAAATACGCGGCACCATTTCCATGGCGATGACGTGGGCGCCTTTCGACTTGGCCAGCTCCAGACCCTCGGAGTTACCCGCCGGGTTGAAGAAGCTGATCAGGGTCTGGCCCTCTGCCATCCGCTTCAGCTCGGTATCGGTGGGCTGGCGCACTTTCGCGACAACGTCCACAGCTTTCCACAGCTGAGCGGCGGTCTTGATGATTTCGACACCGGCCTTTTCATAGGCCGCGTCAGAAAACCCCGCGGCGGCGCCCGCCCCGGACTCGATGGCGCATTCGTAACCCAGCTTCTGCAGTTGCAGAGCCGAGTCAGGAGTCATCGCAACGCGATTTTCTCCCTCGAACACTTCCTTAGGAGTTCCGATTTTCAACTTTTTTGTCCCCCTTAAGAACAGTTAACCCCTTTTCCCCGACATATTCGGAGCTTGTTATCATTTGCCGCGCAATATTATTGCGCAAGCATTCCGCCCCAGATGCACCGAACCGACTGGCAAGTCAAATCCAACGGCGCGTCTTTTGGCAGTACCGTGCAAAATTAGCACGAAATTTGATCCTCAGTCTGTGCTCCTCTGGTATGACAAATCGCCGTTCCAGAAGCCACAGCAACAAAGGTACCAAGGGCAGCGCCAACACGGCGTCGAAACGCAGAACCAAACCGGCCAGCACCAGAACATCACCCAGGTAGATCGGATTGCGCGTCCGCGAGAAGATGCCCGACTGCACCATCGTATCGGCATCGCGATGCGGAATGATGGTGGTGCGGTGCTTGCGCATCTCTACGAACGCCAGCAGCATCAACAGAATGCCGCCCCCAACCAGAATACCGCCCAGAAAATCGGCCCAGACCCCGCCAAAGCTGAAGCCCAGGGGATAGTATGTCCCCTGCACCCAGGCCAACACGGCCGCGGCCAACAGCCAAACCGGCGGAATATCGAGCCATTTCAACATCGCGGTCCTGGTCCTTGATCCATCCCGGCATCAGCCGGAATCACCTTGTGCGCCCAAAGCGACGCTGCCGCAAAATGCCATCAACTTTATGGGGTTTCCATGCGGCATCTTTTAGCTGTTACAGAATCTTTCAGATGCTACCGAAAAGATGCCGCGTTGGACGTGACAGGGGTTTTCCCGGCACGCCGGACAAGCGACGCGCCGAATTGGGTTATTCCCACTCCATCTCTTCGAAGACGCGGCCGGCGTTCTTGGTGGCCAGCTCGTCAAAGGTGTCCAGGTTGCGCCAGCGTTCCTGATCCACGTAATAGGCGCCCGCCAGATCGCCGCCATCGTCGATATGGGCACGGATCTTCTCTCGCAGATCGACCAGATAGTCGTGAGTGTAGCGCCGCACCTGCGCCAGGTTGGTCGGGTGGCCGTGGCCGGGGATCAGGTAGGTGGGATTCAGCGGTTCCAGCTTCGTTTCCCAGGTCTCGATCCAGCAGCTTGTGCAGGTGTCCTGAAAGATCGGAGGCATCCGTTCATGGAACGCGATGTCGCCCGCGATCATGAAACTCCACTGCGGAATCCACACCTGCGTATCCCCCGGACCGTGCGCAGGACCCAGGTGCAGGACGTGGAATTCCACGTCGCCCATCTGGACGATTTCTTCGTCCTCGAAGGTGCGGGTGGGCATGACGATGCGCGTGCCCTCGGCCTTGTCCTTGTTGTACTGCTCCATGCCGATCAGGATCTGGTCGCCATGCGCCTTGATCTCTTCCTCGGCATCGACATGCATCAGGATCTCGACGCCCTGATCCGCCCAGTACGAGTTGCCAAGGACCGCGTGCCCCTGCCCGTTCTCGCTGATCACCAGTTTCACGGGCTGGTCGGTCACGGCCTTGATCTCGTCATGCAGCGCCTTGGCCAACCGGGCCGAGGCCCCGCCATTGACCACCAGCACCCCATCGCCGGTGACGACAAAGGACAGGTTGTTGTTGTGGCCGCTGTTTTCATAGGTCGGCGGCGCGGTCGCCCCGATCGCCGTGAACACGTAGGGGATTACCTCGACCGGTTTCGAATAAAGCTCGGACTGCGGGTACTGATCGGCAATGTCCTCGCTGGCAAAAACGCTGGTGCCCAACAGGCACAAGGCGGTCGTCATCAGAAATCGTTTCATGAAAGGTCCTCCCTCAAAGGCTGAATAACAAATTCACAGATGCGAATACTTTTGTAAAGCACTCCTGCATGCAGGCGCATGCCAAAATGACGGAACGGCGCGCTGGACAGCCGCGCGCCTGCGCCTATCGTGGCCCCGTCTAACGGGAGGAGAGGACACATGACCCTGACAGGGAAACACGCATTGGTCACCGGCGGCGGCACCGGCATCGGGCTGGCCATCGCGCAGGCGCTGGCGGCGCAGGGCGCCAAGGTCACCATCACCGGCCGCCGCATGGCCGTGCTCGAGGAAGTCGCGGGCGAGAACATGTACCCCGCCGTGATGGACGTGACCGACGAGGCCGCCGTGCGTGACGTGATCGACGCCGCCGTCGCCGCGCGCGGACCGATCCAGATCGTCGTCGCCAACGCGGGCATCGCCGAGGGCCGCAAGCTGCACAAGACCGACACCGATTTCTGGCGTCAGATCATGGCGACCAACCTGGATGGCGCGTTCTTCACCATCCGCGAGGCGCTGCGCTCGATGACCCAGACCGATTGGGGCCGGGTGATCGCGATCTCCTCCATCGCGGGCGTGCGCGGCCTGCCGGGTGCCGGGGCCTATTCGGCCTCCAAGCACGGGGTGATCGGCATGATCCGCTCCCTGTCCGAGGATTTCATGGGCTCGAACTACACATTCAACTCGATCTGCCCGGGCTATGTCGCCACCGACATCATCACCCGCAACGTGGACGCGATCCAGGAACGCTCGGGCATGAGCGCCGACGACGCGCTCAAGGTCATGGTCAACGCCAACCGCCACAAGCGGCTGATCGACGCCTCCGAGATCGCGCAGGCCGCGCTGTGGCTGTGCGGGCCGGGGTCCGGCAGCGTGAACGGCCAGGAAATCCAGATCGCGGGCGGCAAGGTCTGATACCTGCCATCACATTCCTTGATGGGGTGGTCAAAAAGTTTCGTTGGCGCGGTCCGGGCGATCTCCGCTAGGACCGCGTCAAAGGAGACACGCGATGACCGATTTCCAAGCCACCAAAGCCCTGTTCGATCTGCCCCAGGGCGTGATCTATCTCGACGGCAATTCCCTTGGCCCGCTGCCCAAGGCCGCCCCCGCCCGGATGGAGCAGGTCATGCGCGCCGAATGGGGCCAGATGCTGATCACCGGCTGGAACAAGGCCGGCTGGATGCACCAGCCCCGCCAGATCGGCGACCGCATCGCCCGCCTGATCGGCGCGGAACCGGGCAGCGTCGTGATGGGCGACACGCTCTCGATCAAGGTCTACCAGGCGCTGGCCGCGGCCCTTGGGCTGGCAAAACCGGGCCGCAAGGTGATCCTGTCGGACAGCGGCAACTTCCCCTCGGATCTGTACATGGCGCAGGGGCTGATCGCCTCTCTGGACCGCGGCTATGAACTGCGCGTCGTCGCCCCCGAGGATGTCGCGGACAATATCACCGAAGACGTCGCCGTCCTGATGATCACCGAGGTCGATTATCGCACCGGCCGTCTGCACGACATGCAGTCCCTGACCGCCAAGGCCCACGCAATGGGCGTGATCACCGTCTGGGATCTGGCTCACACCGCCGGCGCCACGCAGGTCGAACTGGCCGCCTGCAAGGCCGATTTCGCAGTCGGTTGCACTTATAAATACCTGAACGGCGGCCCCGGCGCCCCTGCCTTCATCTATGTCGCCCCGCGCCACGCCGACACCGCCGCTCCGGCCCTGTCGGGCTGGCTCGGCCACGACGCCCCCTTCGCGTTCGAACAATCCTACCGCCCCGGCGCAGGCATCGAACGGATGCGCGTCGGCACCCCGCCCGTGCTGGCCCTGGCCGCACTGGAAACCGCGCTCGATATCTGGGATCTGACCGACATGCCGGCTGTCCGCGCCAAGTCGCAACAGCTGACCACCCTGTTCATCGACGAAGTCGAGCGCCGCTGCCCGCAACTGACCCTCGCCACCCCGCGCGACCCGAACGCGCGCGGCAGCCAGGTGTCCTTCCGCTTCGCCGACGGCTACGCCGCGATCCAGGCGCTGATCGCCCAGGGCGTGATCGGCGACTTCCGCGCCCCCGACATCATGCGCTTCGGCTTCACCCCGCTGTACGTCGACGAAACCGACGTGATCCGCGCCGCCGAAATCATCGAGGACGTGATGACCAACGCGCTCTGGGATCACCCCGATTTCAAGGTCCGCGCCGCCGTCACCTGACGCGCCGCACGCCCCATTCCCCCCTTCTTCCGACAGGCAAACCGATGACCAACACCCCCTACAACCCCGCTCAGGAAGGCGCGCAGATGCAGTTCGACGGCCGCATGAGCTATACCGACTATCTGCAGCTGGACCCGATCCTCAGCGCCCAGCACCCCCGCTCGGACGCCCATGACGAGATGCTGTTCATCATCCAGCACCAGACCTCGGAACTGTGGATGCGCCTGGCCCTGCACGAGCTCACCGCCGCCCGCGCCACACTGCAAAAGGGCGACTTCCGCCCGGCCTTCAAGATGCTCTCGCGCGTGGCGCGCATCTTCGAGCAACTGAACTCTGCCTGGGACGTGCTGCGCACGATGACCCCGTCGGATTACACCCGCTTCCGCGCCGCTCTCGGCCAAAGCTCGGGCTTTCAGTCGCATCAATACCGGCTGGTGGAATTCATCCTCGGCAACCGCAATCCTGCGATGCTTGCCCCGCACGCCCACCGGCCCGACCTTCTGGCGCAGCTCGAACAGGAACTGACCCGCCCCTCGCTCTACGACGTCGCCCTGTCGCATCTGCATCAGGTCGTCCCCCTGCCCGACGCCATCCTGACCCGCGACGCCGCCCAGCCCTACGCCCCCTCGCCCGAGGTCACACGCGCCTGGGCCCATATCTACGAGGCGTACGAAAATCACTGGGAACTGTACGAACTGGCTGAAAAACTGGTCGACCTCGAAGACTATTTCCGCCGCTGGCGCTTCAACCACCTGACCACGGTCGAGCGCGTCATCGGCCTCAAACGCGGCACCGGCGGCACCAGCGGCACCTCCTACCTGCGCCGCATGCTGGACACCCAGCTGTTCCCCGAACTGTGGGAACTGCGCACCACGCTCTGACTTCTTCTTTTTGAAAATATCCCGGGGGAGTCGTTGAAAATCTTCGGATTTTCAACGGCGGGGGCAGCGCCCCCTACCCGGCCAACGCCCGCGCGAACATCAGCGCCAAGCGCGAGATCGACGCCTTGTACTCGCTCACCCCCGGCAAGGACGCCTTCACCCCGTGCAGCGCGCTCAGCATCGTGCGGGCCACAGGCAAGGCCTCGCCGCCCAACCCGGACAAGTTCACCCGCCCCGCCCGCTCAGCCCGCGCCAGCCAGTCCGCGTAAATCTCCGCCAACCGCGCTTCGCCGGCGGCGATGATGTCCTCGGTATGGGCGTATTTCGTGTCCAGCAATTCCTGCCCGTGCGGCGAGGACAACAGCGCCTCGAACACCGGCCCGGCCTGGGTGTGGAACGCACGCTCCAGCGCCTCGGCGGGCGACAGATCCAGCGCCAGAACCTCGCTCACCTGCGCTGCGGCCATGTCGTAATACCCCTGCGCAAGCGAGCGAAAGATGTCTTCCTTGTTGCGGTAATGCAGGTACAGCGACGCGCGCGACATCCCCGCCCCGCGCGCGATGTCCTCCATCGAGGTGCGCCGGAACCCGTACAGGCGAAACGCCTCGAAAGCGGCGGCCAGAATGGCCTGCTGCTTGGCGTCGGTCCCCGGAATTTTCGCTGCGATCTCTTGCATTTGCACAAATTGACAAAATTCCGCAAAAACGTCAATTGACATTAATGACACTTTCACTAGATTTTGTCAGAGCGTCAACTCACGCACGGAGGAAGCCATGCCAACCACCCTGACGATCAACGGCCAGACCCATCAGGTCGACCTGCCCGACGATGTCCCCCTGCTGTGGGTGTTGCGTGACGAACTGGGCCTGACGGGCACCAAATACGGCTGCGGCGTCGCGGCCTGCGGGGCCTGCACCGTGCAGATCGACGGAGAGGCTGTGCGCTCGTGCCAGACCTCGCTGGGTGATGTCTGGGGCGAGGTGACCACGATCGAAGGGCTGGGTGCCCCCGATGCCCTGCACGTGCTGCAAACGGCCTGGGTCAAGCATCAGGTCGCGCAATGCGGCTACTGCCAGTCCGGGCAGATCATGCAGGCCGCCGCGCTGCTGGCCACGAACCCGGCCCCCTCGGACGCCGAGATTGACGAGGCGATGCAGGGCAACCTGTGCCGCTGTGGCACCTACCCGCGCATCCGCGCCGCCATTCACGACGCAGCCAAGATGATGGAGGCCTGATCCATGGCAAGCCTGGGAAAACTGACGCGCCGCGCCTTTCTGATCGGCTCTGCCGCCATTGCCGGGGGCGTGGCCTTTGGCGTCTACAAGGTCAAAACCCCGTCGCCGAACCCGCTGATCCCCGCCGAGGGCGAGGCGGTGCTGAACCCCTACATCATCATCGACCAATCCGGCGTCAGCATCATCACCCCGCGCGCCGAGATGGGTCAGGGCGTCCACACCACCCTGGCCGCGCTGGTCGCCGAAGAGTTGGACGTGGACATGGCCGAGGTCACCACCCGCCACGGCCCCGCCGCGCAGGCCTATTTCAACGGCGCGGTTCTGGGCAGTTCTCTGCCATTCAAGGAATACGCGATGAGCGAGTTCCAGCATGGTCTGGGCAACCAGATCGGCCAGGTCGGCAAGCTGCTGTCGCTGCAGATCACCGGCGGCTCAACCTCGACCGTGGACGCGTTCGAGAAGATGCGCGCCGCCGGGGCCTCGGCCCGCGAGGCGCTGAAACTGGCCGCCTCGCAGCGGCTGGGCGTCCCCGTGGCGCAGCTGAAAACCGAAAACGCCCATGTCATCGCCCCCGATGGCAGCCGTTTGTCCTATATCGAGCTGGCCCCCACGGCCGCCCAGTTGGAGGCGCCCCAAGTGCCGCTGCGCCCGCGGGAGCAATGGAAACAGCTTGGCCGCTCGATCCCGCGGGTGGATATGCTGGCAAAGTCGACCGGCACCGCGACCTTCGGACTGGACGTGCGCGTGCCCGGCATGAAATTCGCCGCCCTGCGCGCCAATCCCCACCTGAACGGCGCGATGCAGCGCTTTGACGCCTCGGACGCAAAAGCGATGCCCGGCGTCGAAGGCGTCTATGATCTGGGCGACGCCATCGCCGTTGTGGCCCGCAACTCCTGGCTGGCTATGCAGGCGGTCGAGGCTGTCTCGGTCGATTGGGCCGCCTCGCCGCATCCGGCAACCATGAAGGAGATTGACGCCCGCATCCGCGCCGCGCTGAACGACAGCGCGAACTCGACCCTGCGCGATGATGGGGATGCCGATGTGCTGCCCGCCGGGTCCACCGAGATTACCGCCGAGTACCACCTGCCCTACCTGCCCCACGCCACGATGGAGCCGATGAACGCGACCGCGCTGTTTGACGGCGATCAGCTGACGATCTGGGCGGGCAATCAGTCGCCGATCATCGTGCGCGACAAATGTGCGAAAATCGCCGGGCTGTCCTCGGACGCAGTCACCGTCCACACCACCTGGATGGGTGGCGGGTTCGGACGGCGCGGGGAAGTCGACTATGCCCAATACGCCACCCGTCTGGCCGTACAAATTCCGGGCGTTCCCGTACAACTCATGTGGTCGCGCGAAGAGGACATGACCCACGATTTCTATCGCCCCGGCGCGATGGCGCGCTTTCGTGGCGCGGTCAAGGATGGCAAGGCTGTTGTGATGGACGGCCATATTGCCGCGCAATCCGCGATGGTGCAGGCCGGGGGGCGCATGATGGGCCTGCCGATGGGCGGCCCCGACAAGATCCTGGTCGAAGGCGCCTACGATCAGCCCTATCGCATCCCGAATTACCGCATCCGCGGCCATATCGCCGATCTGGACCTGCCGGTCGGCTTCTGGCGCTCGGTCGGGGCGTCCTACAACGGATTCTTCCACGAGACCTTTATCGACGAGCTGGCCCATGCCGCCGGCCGTGATCCGCTGGAGTTCCGGCTGGAGCTGATGCGCGACGAAGACCCCATCTCTGCCGCCGTGCTGGAGGCCGTGCGCGACATGTCCAACTGGACAGGCAAGACCGCCGCCAATGTCGGGCGGGGCGTGGCCTTTACCTGGTCCTTCGGCACCCCCGTCGCCGAGGTGATCGAGGTCGTCGACGAGGGCGGCACAATCCGCATCGCCAACGCCTGGATCGCGGCGGATGTCGGCATCGCGCTGGACCCGTCGATCGTGCAGACCCAGATGGAGGGCGCGCTGATCTACGGTCTGTCCGCAGCACTCCACGGGCAGATCACCTTTGAACAAGGGGCCGCGCAGCAGCTGAACTTCCCGGATCAGGACGCCTTGCGCATCCACACCACCCCCCGGATCGAGACGCGCATCCTGCAGAACAAGCCGCATATCTCGGGCATCGGGGAACCCGGCACGCCGCCGTCGATGCCTGCGCTTGGCAATGCCCTGTTTGACCTGACGGGGACCCGTGCGCGCAAACTGCCGCTGGCCGACCAATTCCCGCTGCTGACCTGAGGCCGCCCCCGACTGCTTTGCTTGCCCGAACGGTGGAAGTGCCGTAAGGTGTTCCCCAAGCGTCCGACAGATGACGCAAACAAGTCAGAGTAGTAGGGGGCATTTTCCGCCCCACAGGCAGGAGCAGTCACATGCCCACCGGATACCTCATTTCCTTGGGGGACGGGTCGCTGGATTCCGGCGACACGCTGGGCACATCAGCCTACAGCTTCTCGACGGCTTCTGTCATCGGCACCGGCTCTGTCAGTTTCACCGGAGAGTTGTACCGCCATTACAACGTCTCCGACTACAACCTGACCGGCACCTATTACGAGGCGACCGACGGCAACGTCTATTTCGTGCCCAGCACCTTTCCGCGCCGGATGAACAGCGCCGAGGTGAACGATCACCCGCAATATCCGCCCGCAGACGGGATTGTCGAAGGCACCGGCGGCGATGATGTGATCGACGGCTCGTATCTGGATACCGACGGCGATCAGGTCGATAGCGGTCAGGGCACCGGCCCGGCTGGCATGGGGGATTCCATCGCGGCCGGGGATGGCAACGACACCGTTGATGGCGGCGCCGGGGATGACACGATCTCGGGCGGGGGTGGCGCGGACTCGATCCTGGGCGGCGAAGGCGACGACAGCATTTCAGGCGACGGGATCAATGACGCCAGCGCGACCTCGGAGTCGCTGAACTGGAGCGATGCCGGCGCGGACGAAGAGGACATCTCGGGCGGGTTCACCCAAAGCACCGGAGTCATGGACGTCACGGTCGGCTTTACCGATGACGGCAACTCGACCGGCATCACGGTGGAAAGCACCGGCTCCAACTATGTCGGCACGGGCGAGCCGTTCGACCCGAACTCGACCCTGTCGCTGACCGGCTCGGGGGTGGGCGACACCTCGACCACGACGATCACCTTCGACACCAACCAGCCCGACAGCTACTCGGACAACGTCGAGAACGTCACCTTCCGCATCAACGACATCGACGGGTCGGCCAACAGCTGGCAGGACATCATCACGATCACCGCCATCGACGCCAACGGCAACCCGGTGACGATCCAGCTAAGCGGCAATGGCGACGACAACATCAACGGTAACGTCATCACCGCGACGCTGACGCCGAACTACTTCACCGATCAGAACGGCTCGGTTCTGGTGACGATCCCGGGGCCGGTGCATTCGATCACCATCCATTACGGGAACGGCTACGGCAACGGACAGGCGCTGGCGATCTCGGACGTGCATTTCGACACGATCCCGCTGACCCCCGGCGACGACACCATCGACGGCGGCGCGGGCGACGACTGGATTTCCGGCGACGGCGGCGCGGATAGCCTGATGGGCGGCGAAGGCAGCGACACGCTGATCGGCGGCGACGGCAATGACACGCTGGCGGGTGGCGCGGGGGGCGACCGCCTCAGCGGCGGCGCGGGCATGGATTTCCTGGACTATTCCGAGTCCGACGCAGGCGTGAACATCGACCTGGGCGCAGGCACCGCCAGCGGCGGCCACGCGACCGGCGACACGCTGGCAGGCGGGCTGGACGGCATCATCGGCTCGGACTGGGACGACACGCTGGTCGGCTATGACGGGCAAGGCGCGGACTGGACCAACGTGTTCTACGGCGGCGCGGGGAACGATTACCTCGACGGTGCGGGCGGCGACGATTCCCTGTACGGTGGCACGGGCGACGACACAATTCTGGGCGGCGCGGGCAGTGACGTGATCGAGGGGGGCGACGGCGACGACCTGATTGACGGCGGCACCGGCGACGACAATATCGACGGCGGCGCAGGCGCGGACACGATCGAAGGCGGCGACGGCAGCGACGTGATCGAGGGCGGCGATGGCAGCGACGTGATCTCGGGCGGGGCCGGCAGCGACATCCTCAGCGGTGGCGCGGGCGACGACACCCTGACCGGCGGCGCAGGTGCGGACATCCTGACAGGCGGCGCAGGCAATGACGCGCTGTTTCTGGGCGGCGGCGACATCGCCCAGGGTGGCGAGGGCGACGATGTCTTTCACATAACCGGCGGCGGCGGCACGATCACCATCGACGGGGGCGAAGGCGGCGAAGGCGATGGCGACACGCTGGATTTCGGCGGCACCATCGACTGGGGCTCGATCAACTACACCAGTACCGACCCCGGCAACTTGGCCGGCTCGGTCACCCTGGCAGACGGCACCGTCGTCACCTTTGAAAACATCGAGTCGGTCGTCATCTGCTTCAAGGCCGGCACCCGAATCCAAACGCCCCACGGCCCAAGGGCGATCGAGACCCTGCGCGCGGGCGATCTGGTGATTACCCGCGACAATGGCGTCCAGCCGGTTCGCTGGGCGGGCCGTCGGCGCGTTCCGGGCACCGGCGAATTCGCCCCGATCCGGTTTGCGCCCGGCACCTTTGGCAATGATCGGCCCCTGTTCGTTTCCCCGCAGCACCGGATGCTGCACCGCTCGGCCACCGCGACGCTGCTGTTCGACACGCCCGAAGTGCTGGTCGCCGCACGGCATCTGGTCAACGGGCGCTCGGTCCGGCAGGTGGCGAAGGACGAGATCGACTATGTCCACATCCTGTTCGACCGGCACGAAATCATCTTTGCCGAGGGCGCGCCCAGCGAAAGCTTCCACCCCGGCCAATACGGCCTGAACGGCGTCATGGGCGCGGCCCGAGAAGAGTTGTTCGCCCTCTTCCCCGAACTGCGCGCCGATCCTGATAGTTTTGGTGATACCGCCCGCCGCTGCCTGCGCGAATACGAGGCGCGGCTGCTGCACCCGGCTTAGGCGCTTTTCAGCACCCGCCCGGATTTGCGCGCGGCCCAGTCATGCACGGCCTGCCCGAAAGCGGTGAACAGCGGGCGTGAAACCGGATCATTCGCCGCATCCCATTCCGGGTGCCACTGCACCGACATGGTAAAGCCCTTGGCCCCCTCGACATAGATCGCCTCGGGCGTGCCATCGGGGGCATATCCGTCGATGACGATGCGGGCGCCGGGTTGCTTGATCCCCTGCCCGTGCAGCGTGTTGGTCATCACCTCTTGCGCGCCCATCAAGCGATGGAACGGCCCGCCTTCGGTGAAGCGCACCTTGTGGCGCAGGGCGAACTTTTCCTCCAGCGTGCCATCCGGCGGCATCCGGTGATTCATCCGGCCCGGCAGATCGCGGATCTCGGGGTACAAAGAGCCCCCCATCGCCACGTTCACCTCTTGAAAGCCACGGCAAATCCCCAGAAAAGGCTGCCCCCGCTCCACGCAGGCGCGAACCAGCGGCAGGGTGATGGCATCGCGGTTGCGATCGAACGCCCCATGCGCGGGCGTCTCGGCCTCGCCATATTCCTCAGGGTGGACGTTCGGCCGCCCGCCGGTCAGCACGAAACCGTCGCAGGCCTCCAGCAGTTCGGCCACGTTGACATAGCGCGGGTCCGAGGCGATCAGCATCGGCAGGCAGCCAGACACGCACGAGACCGCCTCAGTATTCATCACACCCCCGGCATGCACCTGATAGGTGTCATTGATCAGATGGTGATTGCCGATGATACCAACGATGGGACGGGTCATGTCGCGCCTATTCCTGCCTTTGTCGCCCAGTTTATATGCAATAAAAGGGTTACAAAACAAGAAACCTGCGCGGTGACGCACAGCCAGCCGCCGTTTGCCTTGGTTTTGCGCAGGCTCACGCCTCGCCGACCAGACCCGCCGCCTCGATCCCGGCCAGCGCCGCAATCGCATCATTGTCCGAGGTATCGCCGGTCACGCCAACCGCGCCCAGGATCGCACCCTTCTTGTCGCGCACCAGAACACCGCCCGGCACCGGCACCACTTGGCCGCCATAGACGCCGTTCACAGCCGCCATGAAATAGGCCTGCGCCTCGGCCCGCGCCATCTGCGCCTTGCCCGCCATGCCCAGCATTACGCAACCATAGGCCTTGCCCTGCGCGATTGCGAACCGCCCCGGCGCCGCACCGTCGCTGCGCTCGAATGCGATGACATGACCACCCGCATCCAACACCACCGCGCTCAGCGGCTTCATCCCGGCCTCGCGCCCCTTTTCCAGCGCCTTGCGGATCATGACCCGCGCCTTGCTCAACGAAATCCCGGCCATCGCCTCATCCCTTCTTCTTTTTCCAAATATCCTGCGGGGGTCTGGGGGTGCAAAACCCCCAGTTCTCAGTCCGCCGCCTTCAATTCCAGCCGCCGCTGATGCAAGACCGGCTCGGTATAGCCCGAAGGCTGAACCCGCCCCTTGAACACCAGATCACAGGCCGCCTGAAAGGCAATCCCGTCAAAGCCCGGCGCCATCGGCCGATACAACGGATCGCCCGCGTTCTGACGGTCCACGACGGCCGCCATCTTGCGCATCGCGGCCATCACCCGCTCTTGGCTGACCACACCGTGATGCAGCCAGTTCGCCAGCGCCTGCGAGGAAATCCGGCACGTCGCCCGGTCCTCCATCAGCCCGACATCATGGATATCCGGAACTTTCGAGCACCCGACACCCTGGTCCACCCAGCGCACCACGTAGCCCAGGATGCCCTGCGCGTTGTTCTCGATCTCGCGGGTGATTTCCTCGTCGCTGAAGTTGCGCCCCGTCGCGACCGGGATCGTCAGCAGATCGGCCAGCGTGCCGCGCGGCCCGCCTGCCTTGATCTCGGCCTGACGCGCCTTCACGTCGACCTTGTGATAATGCGTAGCATGCAGCGTGGCGGCGGTGGGCGACGGCACCCAGGCGCAGTTCGCACCCGCCATCGGATGGCCGATCTTGGCCTTCAGCATGTCCGCCATCATGTCGGGCATCGCCCACATGCCCTTGCCGATCTGCGCCTTGCCCTGCAGGCCGCAAGCCAAGCCGATATCCACGTTGCGATCCTCGTAGGACAGGATCCACGGGGTGGTTTTCATCTCGCCTTTCGGCAGGAACGGCCCCGCCTCCATCGAGGTGTGAATCTCGTCCCCCGTCCGGTCCAGGAACCCGGTGTTGATGAACGCCACCCGGTGCTTTGCCGCCCGGATGCATTCCTTCAGGTTGGCCGAGGTCCGGCGCTCTTCGTCCATGATGCCCAGTTTGACGGTGTATTGCGGCAGGCCCAGAATGTCCTCGACCTTCGAGAAAATCTCGTCCGCAAAAGCCACTTCTTCCGGCCCATGCATCTTGGGCTTCACCACATAGACCGAACCATGCAGCGAGTTGCGCGCGCCGTCGGTCTTGCGCAGGTCATGCATCGCGATCAGCGTCGTGCACAGCGCATCCATCAGCCCTTCGCCGATCTCGTGCCCGTCGCGGTCCAGCACCGCCGGGTTGGTCATCAGGTGCCCCACGTTGCGCACCAGCATCAGCGAGCGCCCCTTCAGCACCAGCGGCTGCCCGTCCGCCCCGGTAAAACTCAGGTCAGGGGCCATGCGGCGGGTCATCGCCTTGCCGCCCTTCTCGAAGGTCTCGGTCAGGTCGCCCTTCATCAGGCCCAGCCAGTTGCGATAGGCCAGCGCCTTGTCCTCGGCATCCACGGCGGCGACTGAATCTTCGCAGTCCATGATGGTGGACATGGCGGATTCCAGACGGATGTCCGAAATGCCCGCCGCGTCACCGCTGCCAATCGGGCTAGTCGGGTCGATGTCGATGACGATATGCAGCCCGTTATGGCGCAGCAGGATGGCCGTCGGTTTGGCCGCGTCGCCCTGGTAGCCCAGGAACCCCTCGGGCTGCGCCAGTTCCGGCACCAGCTTTCCGCCCTCGACCGCGATACCCGCGATCTGCGACCACGAGCCCGAGGCCAGCGGCACCGCATCGTCCAGGAACTGACGGCCCCAGGCGATCACGCGTCCGCCACGCCCGGCGTCATAGCCCTTGCCCGTCGGCAGATCGCCCAAGGCGTCCGTACCATAAAGGGCGTCATACAAAGACCCCCACCGCGCATTCGCGGCATTCAGCGCAAAGCGCGCGTTGGTGATCGGAACCACCAGTTGGGGGCCGGGAACCTCGGCGATCTCGGGGTCGACACCCGCGGTTTCGATCTGGAACTCCGGGCCTTCGGGCACCAGGTAGCCGATCTCGTTCAGAAACGCGGTGTAGGCGGCGGCATCATGGGGTTTGCCGCGATGCTTGACGTGCCAATCGTCCAGTTTCTGCTGAAACGCTTCGCGCTTTTCCAGCAAGGCTCGGTTCTTCGGCCCCAGCTCATGCGCCAGCGCAGACAGGCCAGCCCAAAAGGCATCGGCCTGAACGCCAGTGCCCGGCAGCGCCTCGCCCTCGACGAAGGCAACCAGCTGTTCCGCCACCTGAAGCCCGTATTTTTCGATCCGGATCGTCATCTCGTCCCCCTGATTTCCCTGAGTCGTGTTTCTCAATAGAACGGAAGTTTCCTATAGGCAACAAGAGTGGTCAAATAATATTACCAATTTAGCCGAAGATGCTTCAAAAATCTTAAAACAATCCCGCTCATGTGCCGTTTCGCGCGGTTCCGCGCGCCTGCCGGCACCGGTCCGAGCAATAGCGCACCTCATCCCAGACCTTCGCCCATTTTCGCCGCCACGCAAACGGTCGTCCGCAGGTGACGCAGATTTTCGTCGGCAAATCCGCTTTCTTACGCTGTTTCACCGGCATTCCCCCCATTCTGGCCCGTTCACAGCAGATCTAGCCGCAACCCGCGCCACGAAAAGGGATGCGCATCCGCCATTGAAGCCCCCTGCCCGGCGTCCTAACGTCTGGCCGACACCAGACCGGAGACCACGATGAAAGACGCCGCACCGCAGACGATCTACCTGTCCGACTACCAGCCCTTCGGGTTCATCGTGGACTCGGTGCACCTGACATTCCGTCTGGCCCCGACCGCGACGCGCGTCATCAGCCGGATCGCGTTCCGGCCCAACCCGGCGGCGCAATCGCGCGACTTCTTTCTGCATGGCGAGCAGCTGAGCCTGATTGACGCGAAACTGGACGGGGCCGCGGTCTCACCAGAGCTGACGCCGACCGGCCTGCGGCTGGACGTCCCCGACGCTCCGTTCGTGTTCGAGACCGAGGTCGAGATCAGCCCCGAAACCAACACCGCGCTGGAAGGGCTTTACATGTCCAACGGCATGTACTGCACACAGTGCGAGGCCGAGGGCTTCCGCAAGATCACCTATTACCCCGACCGTCCCGACGTGATGAGTGTTTTCACCGTCCGCATCGAGGGCGACCTGCCTGTCCTTCTGTCCAACGGCAACCCGGTGGCGCAGGGCGACGGCTGGGCCGAATGGCACGACCCCTGGCCCAAACCGGCCTACCTGTTCGCGCTGGTTGGAGGCGAATTGCTGAACCACCCCGACACATTCACCACCAAATCCGGTAAGCCAGTCGAGCTGAACATCTGGGTCCGCCCCGGTGACGAGGATAAGTGCGCCTTTGGCATGGAGGCGCTGAAGAAGTCCATGAAATGGGACGAAGATGTCTATGGCCGCGAATACGACCTCGATATCTTCAACATCGTCGCGGTGGACGATTTCAACATGGGCGCGATGGAGAACAAGGGGCTGAACATCTTCAACTCCTCCTGCGTTCTGGCCTCGCCCGACACCTCGACCGACATGAATTTCGAGCGGATCGAGGCGATCATCGCGCACGAGTATTTCCACAACTGGACCGGCAACCGCATCACCTGCCGCGACTGGTTCCAGCTGTGCCTGAAAGAGGGGTTGACGGTGTTCCGCGACAGCCAGTTCACCGCCGACATGCGCTCGGCCCCGGTGAAGCGGATCAGCGACGTCATCCAGCTGCGCGCCCGCCAGTTCCGCGAGGATAACGGCCCGCTGGCGCATCCCGTGCGCCCCGAGAGCTTTGTCGAGATCAACAACTTCTACACCGCCACCGTCTACGAAAAAGGGGCCGAGCTGATCGGGATGCTGAAGACGCTGGTCGGGGACGAAGCGTACGAAAACGCGCTGAATTTGTACTTCGACCGCCACGACGGCGACGCCGCCACGATCGAGGATTGGCTACAGGTGTTCGAGGACGCCACCGGCCGCGACCTGAGCCAGTTCAAACGCTGGTATTCGCAGGCCGGCACCCCGCGCCTGTCGGTCAGCGAGGAGTATGCCGACGGCACCTATACCCTGACGTTCCGCCAGTCCACGCCGCCCACGCCCAGCCAACCGGTCAAAGACCCCCGCGTGATCCCCATCGCCGTGGGCCTGCTGAACCCCAATGGCGACGAGGTTGTCCCAACGACCGTGCTGGAGATGACCGAGGCCGAGCAGAGCTTTGCCTTCGACGGGCTGGCGGTGCGTCCGGTGCCGTCGATCCTGCGCGGCTTCTCGGCCCCGGTGATCTTGCAGCGAGACACCACGAACGAGGAACGCGCCTTTCTGCTGGCCCATGACACCGACCCGTTCAACAAGTGGGAATCCGGCCGTGCGCTGGCCCGCGACGGGCTGCTGCACATGATCCGCGACAGCGCCGCGCCCGACATGGCCTATCTGGAGGCTCTGACGGCCGTCGTGCGCGACGATGCGCAAGACCCGGCCTTCCGCGCGTTGGCGATGGGCCTGCCCAGCCAGGACGATCTGGCTCAGGCGCTGGTCGATCTGGGCGAGATCCCCGATCCGCAAGCGATCTGGCAGGCGCTGGAAACCCTGCGCCAGGCCACCGCCCAGCACATGCAAGACCTGCTGCCCCGGATCTACGCGCAATACCAGGTGGACGCGCCCTTTCAGCCCGATGCCGAGCAATCCGGCGCGCGGGCGCTGGCGAATGCGGCACTGGCGCTGCTGAGCCGACTGGACGGCGGAGCCCAAGCGCAAAAGCAATATGACGCGGCCGACAACATGACCCAGCAACTGGCCGCCTTTGGCTGCCTGCTGTCGGCGGGCAAGGGTCAGGCAGCCACGAAAGCCTTCTATGAGCGGTGGAAACACGACCGGCTGGTGATCGACAAATGGTTCACCATGCAGATCGTGCAGGCCGACCCCGATCAGGCCGCCGATGTCACCGCCGCGCTGACGCAGCACCCCGACTTCACGATGAAGAACCCCAACCGGTTCCGCGCCACCCTTGGCGCACTGGCCATGAGCCCCGCCGGGTTCCACCACGCCAGCGGTAAGGGCTATGCGCTGCTGGCCGACTGGCTGATCCAGCTGGACCCGCTGAACCCGCAGACCACGGCGCGGATGTGCTCGGCCTTCGAAACGTGGCGGCGCTACGATGCGGACCGGCAGGCGCTGATCGCGACACAGCTGGACCGCATCCTGGAAATCGACACCCTCAGCCGCGACACCCGCGAAATGGTCGAACGTATACGAAAGGCGTAACTGCCTGAGGACCATACGCAATCGAACTGAAGCCTGCGCGCAACAGGACACGGAAAAAACACCGGAAGTGACCGATGCGGCCGGTTGTTAACCGTATTTTTGCCATTCCTCAGGCGTC
Source organism: Thalassobius vesicularis (assembly GCF_004799325.1). Classification (GTDB taxonomy): domain Bacteria; phylum Pseudomonadota; class Alphaproteobacteria; order Rhodobacterales; family Rhodobacteraceae; genus Thalassobius; species Thalassobius vesicularis. The sequence goes on along the minus strand of NZ_SSMD01000005.1, from coordinate 120,919 downwards.
ATACTGAAGTCATGAACAGGATTGCGGAATATCATTGGCGCGGGTTGGACCCATTGCACATCGCTGGCGGCGTTACGTTGCTGCTGGCGTGGGGCGTGATGTTCATCATGGCGCGCGTGTTGCCCGACTGGCAGATGATCCTGCTGATCGGCACAGTGGCGCTGGCCAGCGCGGCATTCCTGCGTGAATTGCTGAACCGCAAAAGCTCGGGCGCGTGGATGACGGACACGCATCTGAACGTCTATTACGGGCAAAAGCACTGGACCTTTCCGCTGACGGGCATCCGCGCCGTGGGCGCACGGGCTGCGCCCTTCTATGCGCGCGCCCCGCATCTGGAACTGTCCGGCGGGCGCAAGGTGCAACTGCCTCTGACCTGCCTGCCCGCAGCCCCGGTATTGCGCCGCTGGTTCAATGGGCGACCAATCCGGGTTGACGCCAAGATCACACTGACCTGAAACTCCCATTTGGGAGGAGAAGATCATGTCACATCACACCATTCTTATCACCGGCGGTAGCGCGGGTATCGGCGCGGCTTGCGCGGTTATGGCGGCCGAGCGCGGCCATGACATCATTCTGACGTATAACAGCGACCGCGCGGGGGCCGAGGCAACGGCGGCAGCGGTCAAGGCCGCAGGTCAGCGCGCCCAGATCATCCGCTGCGATGTCGGCCAGCCGGAGCAGATCGACCGGATGTTTAGCGAGATCGACCCCGCCTGCCCCATCCATCTGGTCAACAACGCCGGTGTTGTGGGGCCGACCGCCTCGATCGCCGATCTGACGGCCGAGCGGCTGACCAACATCTTTGCCGTCAACGTCGTGGGTGCGATGCTGGTGGCGAAAGGGGCCGTTGCCCACATGCGGCGCTGCGGACAGTCCGGCCATATCGTCAACGTGTCGTCGGCCGCTGCGCGGCTGGGGTCGGGCAACCAATACGTGGACTATGCCGCCACCAAGGGCGCGATCGACACGTTCACCCTGGGTCTGGCGGATGAGTTGGCGCCCGAGGGGATTCGCGTGAACGCCGTCCGTCCCGGCCTGATCGAGACGGAAATCCACGCCAAAGGCGGAGAGCCCGACCGCCTGGCCCGCCTGTCGCACATGGTGCCGATGCGCCGATCAGGCTCGGCCCAAGAGGTGGCGGATGCCATTCTGTGGCTGCTGTCGGATCACTCGTCCTACGTGACCCGCGCGCTGATTGACGTCACCGGGGGGCGCTAGGGCCACTCTACCTTATGGCGACCAGACGCCACCCAGCACACGGCATTTCCCCAAAACCAGCCCGAACTGGCCATTATTCGGACAGAAAGCTGCGGTCATATCGGTCCAATGCACTTTTGGACACGCACTGACCACACATGAAACATCTGTTCACCAGAGGCTCCGGTTTTGGATTGGGCTCGGTTGGATTGCTGCGACGCTCGGCCCGGGTCGTCGACGCAGCCCCGGCCAAGCCCATACAGGAATCGTCCCCCGGCCCGATGCCGATCCGTCTGCAACGGGCGCTGGATATCCCGGTCATGGATACCAGCCATGAACAGTCGCGCCGTGAATACGTCATCTCGCGTGGCCAATTCCTGGCGCGTCAGGACATGTGGGAGGAGTTGGGCGCCGAATTGCGCAACCACGACCGCAAACGCGCCCGCACCGCCGCTGACATGCCGCTGAGCGATCTGCTGTCCTATGGCGCGCGCTCGGACGTGGTTGAGCCGCTGATCCGCCAGATCCGCGCCGGTCGGATCGACGCCTCGGATATCGAGGATCTGCCCGCATTGACCCAATTGGAATACGCGCTGGAGGACGCTCCGAACGATTACGGTGTCGCGCTGGTCGTTTTGCACGCGTTGCAGGATCTGGCCTGGGCGTTCCACGGGATCGAGCCGTCCTCGGAACCCTCGAAACCGCGGGCCCGCGCCTTTCACGCGCTGATGTCCAGCGCCGAGGAAATCCTGGACCGCTTTGACGCGTTCGAACAGAACAGCCCTGCATTGGCCGCCGCCCGCTGCGCCATGCTGCCCGCCCAGCAAAACCCGCAATCGCGCGTGGTGGACGATTACGAGGACCTGATCGACCTGGACCCGCACAACCCCGGCCACATGCGCGCCTTTGGGCGGTTCATGCTGCCGCGCTGGTTCGGATCGTATCAACAGCTAGAGGTGCAGGCCCGCCGCATGGCCGCCCTGACCGAGGATGTCTGGGGCGCCGGCGGCTACGCCTGGACCTGTCTGGACGCCCTGCGGCTGGACCCCGAGGTGCTGAACCTGCTGGAAACCGACATGTTCATCGAAGGGATGCACGACATCCTGGAACGGCGTCAGGACCAACACACCGCCAACCTGTTCGCGGCCTTCTGTGCCGTCACCATGCACACGGCGCGGCTGCGCGGCTCGGCCTATAAGCCACAGATCGAGGCGTTGCGCGGCGCGTTCGACTGGATTCTGGCGGACCACCTGCGCGAAGTGCACCCGCTGGTCTGGGCCCTTGCCGAAAGGGATTCGATGGACGAGCACGAGCTGACCTATAACGAGTCCCTCGCCGAAAAAGGCCGCGGAAGCGCGTTCCGCCGCATCGCGCGACATTTCGAAACCGAAATCCGCAACGGTGCGCGCGTGGTTTTTGGCGAAAACGGCCCTCAAATCCAGCCACGCGCCTAAGCGAACGGGCATTTGGGCATCGCCCCTCTTGCCCCTTTTGCACCCCTGTCCTAGAACGCGGGTCAATTCCCGTGACAAAGGACGGATGCGATGCTGGACCTGACCTATGAGACCCCGAAACCCAAGGTGATCGCTGGCGCGAAGCACGACTGGGAACTGGTGATCGGTATGGAGGTCCACGCCCAGGTCAGCTCGAACGCGAAACTGTTCTCGGGCGCGTCGACCAAATTCGGGGCCGAGCCGAACTCGAACGTGTCCTTCGTGGACGCGGCGATGCCCGGGATGCTGCCCGTCATCAACGAATATTGTGTCGAACAGGCCGTCCGCACCGGGCTGGGCCTGAAGGCCGAGATCAACCTGTGGTCCGCCTTCGACCGCAAGAACTATTTCTACCCGGACCTGCCGCAGGGCTATCAGATTTCGCAGCTCTATCACCCGATCGTGGGCGAGGGCGAGATCCTGGTCGACATGGGCCCCGGCGTGGCGCGTCTGGTCCGCATTGAACGTATCCACCTGGAACAGGACGCCGGCAAATCGGTGCACGACATGGACCCGAACATGTCCTTCGTCGACTTCAACCGTACCGGCGTGGCCCTGATGGAGATCGTCAGCCGCCCCGACATCCGTGGCCCCGAAGAGGCCGCCGCCTACGTGACCAAGCTGCGCCAGATCCTGCGCTATCTGGGCACTTGCGATGGCAACATGCAGAACGGCAACCTGCGGGCGGACGTGAACGTCTCGATCTGCCGTCCCGGTGCGTACGAGAAGTACCAGGAAACCCAGGATTTCAGCCATCTGGGCACGCGCTGCGAAATCAAGAACATGAACTCGATGCGCTTTATCCAGGCCGCGATCGAGGTCGAGGCACGCCGCCAGATCGCCATCGTCGAAGCCGGTGGTTCGGTCGTGCAGGAAACCCGCCTGTATGACCCGGACAAGAACGAGACCCGCTCGATGCGGTCCAAGGAAGAGGCGCACGACTACCGCTACTTCCCCGATCCCGACCTGCTGCCGCTAGAGATCGAGCAGGCCTGGGTCGACGACATCAAAGCCTCGCTGCCCGAACTGCCGGACGAGAAGAAGGCCCGCTTCGTCGGTGATTTCGGCCTGTCCGAATACGATGCCAGCGTGCTGACCGCCGAAGTGGCGAACGCCGCCTATTTCGAAGCGGTTGTGACCGAGGCAGGCGACGGCAAGCTGGCCGCCAACTGGGTCATCAACGAACTGTTCGGCCGTCTGAAGAAAGAAGACCACGATATCACCGACAGCCCGGTCAGCCCGGCGCAACTGGCCGGCATCATCAAGCTGATCAAAGCCGGGGACATCTCGGGCAAGATCGCCAAGGACCTGTTCGAGATCGTCTATACCGAAGGTGGTGACCCGGCGGAAATCGTGGATGCGCGCGGCATGAAGCAGGTCACCGACACCGGCGCCATCGAGGCTGCCGTGGACGAGGTGATCGCCGCCAACCCCGCGCAGGTCGAAAAGGCTCAGCAGAACCCGAAACTGGCGGGCTGGTTCGTCGGTCAGGTAATGAAGGCCACCGGCGGCAAGGCCAACCCGGCCGCCGTGAACGCGCTGGTTCTGCAAAAACTCGGCCTCTGATCCCGGATCAGCAAGAATTGCATCAGACGGGGGGCCTTGTGCCTCCCGTTTTCTTGCGTCGGGGGGCCGCTTCGCCTTAGGGTGTGCAAATCACCAATGGAAAGAAGCCCGCGATGCCCCACAAAGCCCCGTTCCTCTCGTCTGTCATGGAAGTGCTGCCGGAATGGATCGACTATAACGGACACTTGAACATGGCCTATTACAACGTCCTGTTCGACCGGGGCGTGGACGAGGCATTTATCCTGATGGGCTTTGGCCCCGACTATGCGGCGACGCGCCAGCACACCACCTATACGGCCGATTTCCGGGTGCGTTACCTGCGCGAAATCCATGTCGGCAACAAGGTGCGCGTCGGCTTTCAGTTGCTGGCCACGGATCAGAAGAAATTCCACTTTGCCCAGTGGCTGTACCACGAGGACGGCTGGGTCTCGGCCACCGGCGAGGGCGTCACGCTGCATGTCGACATGAGCGGCCCGCGCGTCGTCCCCTACCCGCCGGACGTCGCCAAAAAGGTCAACGCCATGCTGGAGGCGCACAGCCACCTGCCGGTGCCCAATTTTGTCGGTCTTCCCATCGGTATTCAGAAGAAGTGACCCCTGCAGGGCGGATCGCTTTTGCGTTTTGCCACAGGGCTGATACTGTTGACGTGATTTGAGCACGGACAACAATAGATGCCGAAATACGAGTACAAGGTGGTTCCCGCACCAGCGAAGGGACTGAAGGCCAGAGGCGTGCGCGGGCACGAGGCGCGGTTTGCCTATGCCCTGCAGGACCTGATGAACCGGATGGGGGCGGACGGCTGGGAATACCAGCGCGCCGAGACCCTGCCCTCGGAGGAACGCCACGGGCTGACCACCGTCACCACGACCTACCGCAATGTGTTGGTGTTCCGGCGCATCGCCTCGGACACCGAGGATTACGCCCCCCGCCTGCTGGAGCCGCCGGTTGCCACCCCGCCTCCGCCGCAGGAGGAGGACGACGAGGACGGGCCCGATAATTTCTTTGCCCACGCGTCGGATAACGGGGTCGAGGACACCGCCGACATGGACAGCCCCGCCGCCGCGCTGCTGCGCGCGCGGGCGTCTCAGTCCGCGCTGAAACCGGCGGACACGGACGCCGAAGATTAACGCACACATAAAAACGTCAATATTCGTCAATAGATTAGCGCGGCACGATTCTCTGGCGCTTACCCTCTACGACCAGGTGCCTGCCATTTTTTCGCGGACGCCCCTTCAACTCGGCGTCAACAAGTGTAAACTCCACCGTCCGAGTCGAGAGGTGACCCCATGGCTAAATCAGACCCCTTCGGGTTCGACATGTCCGTTTCGTCGGCGAAAAAGAAAACGACCCGCGGCCGCCGAGGCATGTCCGGGGCGTTCGAAACCTCGCAACGCGTCTGCGAACACGAGGGCTGCCAAGAGGCAGGCCAGTACCGCGCGCCCAAGGCACCCGATGTGCTGGACGAGTATTTCTGGTTCTGCAAGGACCACGTACGCGAATATAACCAGAAGTGGAGCTTCTTCGACGGCACCACCGAGGCCGAGCTGAACGCCCAGATGTCCAAGGACAAGGTGTGGGAACGCCAGACCCGTCCGATGGGCGACCCCGAGGCCCGCGCCTGGGCCCGTCTGGGCATCGAGGACCCGCATCAGGTGCTGGGCGCCAACGCCACCAAGAACCCCGGCAAGGCCGCCGCCGCTGGCCGCCGCCTGCCCCCGACCGAACGCCGCGCCATCGAGATCCTCGAAGCACAGGACACCTGGACCAAGGCCGAGGTCCGCAAGGCCTACAAGAAGCTGATCAAGGTGCTGCACCCTGACATGAACGGCGGCGACCGCAGCCAGGAAGAACAGCTGCAATTGGTCGTCTGGGCCTGGGACCAGATCAAGGAAAGCCGCAACTTCAAGTGACGCGGTCAAATGCCGGAAAACGGGCGGGGATTTCCCCGCCTTTTTCTTTGGCACGCCATGTCAGGCGGCAAGTGACGCAACGATACAATCGGACGCGGCGGAACGGCGCACTGGCTCTTGCCCTCGCGCGCAATATGTTGCACCACTCGGGGGCACGGGCAATCCGGCCCCCAATTCAGCACGCAGGTAAAGGCGGACGAGACATGGACAAGCACGCAAAACCCACCGAAGAGATCTCTGTCCGCGACATGTTCGGGATCGACACGGACATGACCGTGAAGGGCTTTGCCGACCGCACTGAACGCGTGCCCGAGATCGACCCGACCTATAAATTCGACCCCGACACCACGCTGGCCATCCTTGCGGGTTTCCGCAACAACCGCCGCGTGATGATCCAGGGCTACCACGGCACCGGCAAATCGACCCATATCGAGCAAGTCGGCGCGCGCCTGAACTGGCCCACCGTCCGCGTCAACCTGGACAGCCACATCAGCCGGATCGACCTGATCGGCAAGGACGCGATCAAGCTGAAGGACGGCAAGCAGGTCACCGAATTCCACGAAGGCATCCTGCCCTGGGCCCTGCGCAACCCCTGCGCCATCGTGTTCGACGAATACGACGCGGGCCGTGCGGACGTGATGTTCGTGATCCAGCGCGTGCTGGAGCATGACGGCAAGCTGACCCTGCTGGACCAGAACGAGGTCATCACGCCGAACCCCTATTTCCGTCTGTTCGCCACCGCCAACACCGTTGGTCTGGGCGACACCACGGGCCTGTACCACGGGGTGCAGCAGATCAACCAGGCGCAGATGGACCGCTGGTCGCTGGTCGCCACGCTGAACTACCTGTCGCATGACGCCGAAACCGCGATCGTGCTGGCCAAGAACCCGCATTACAACACCGAGAAGGGACGCAAGCAGATCAGCCAGATGGTGACGCTGGCCGACCTGACCCGGACCGCCTTCATGAATGGCGACCTGTCCACCGTCATGTCGCCCCGGACCGTGATCAACTGGGCCCAGAACGCCGAGATTTTCCGCAATGTCGGCTATGCGTTCCGCCTGTCCTTCCTGAACAAATGCGACGAGCTGGAGCGCCAGACCGTGGCCGAGTTCTACCAGCGTTGCTTTGACGAGGAACTGCCGGAAAGCGCCGTCTCGATGGCGATGAAATAAGCCCGACCCCATCGGTTGGCCTGAACGGCGCCCCTCGCGGGCGCCGTTTTGCGTTTCGGGGCATTGAGGCAGGGTAGAAAATGGTGCTTTGTCTGGATATTTTTTGACCGTATAGTCCATTTTATGGGCACTTTGCGAACTCTTCTCTTGGCGATCATGCTGGGCGGAATCGGGACCGCCCCCGCCGCTTGGGCGCAGGTTGCCCCGTGGCAAGATCAGCTGCGCACCTTTGCCACCTGCGTCGGCCGGCTGTCGGCCCAGATGGAGTGGCAATGGATGTTCGACGGCCCCGGATCGGAAGAAACCCAACGCCAGCGCGCCGGAATTATTGAATTGCTGGAGGCACTTATGCCACCCGAGCAAGGGCGCGAGGTGTTGGCTTGGCGGGTCGAGGCGAAGATGGCGCATGCCTATCTGCTGACGCGGGCGACGTTTGGGCAGGACAAACGCGCGGCGCAGCGGGCCGAACGGCTGGCAGTGCGGCAGATCGGTGAGTGCCGCTCGTTGCTACTCAGCTAGAAACAGCGCCGCCCGTCTGTCAGATCATGCGCGAGGACGTAGGTCTCACCGTCGCGGACAATTCGCCTAAGCCTTTGTTCCTGATTGATTATTTCAGAAACACTCGCCAGGTCCGGGTGATCGTCGTGCAGGATTTTCACGGCGCCATAGACCGAGGGAGAGGCCGGAAGGCGGCAATTCCAGGTGTTGGGCAGCGCATGCAGACGGGCTCCGCTGGACCAGAGCGCCTGCGCCAGCGTCCATTGATCGCCGCCGCCGGGGATCATTTTTTCCTGCCATACCAACCAGTTACGCGCAATCCGTTGCGCGCCGTCCCGGCCCGAGAAGAACAGAACGCCGCCGTTCCATTCGGGAAACACCGCCGGATCGGGGCGGGTCAGGCCGGGTGCGGGCGGCAGCACAAGGAAACCGCGCTGGTCGGGGATCGGGGAATGGACACCTAAGCAGTCGTAATCGCTCAGTAATTTCCACGCCTCATCCAGCGGGCCGGCGATAAACGTGTCGGTGTCGAGATACAGAAACGGCTCTGCCTGCGCTGCCTGATCGGCGATGGCGCGCAGTTTCATCAGCGGATCGTGCCAGTCCGAGGGGCGCTCGGCGACCGGGGAAACGACCACCTCGACCGGCAAATTCCACAGGTTTTGTGTGAAATCGGCCGAGGACCACACAACAATCCGCGCCTCGGGGTGCCATGCCTTCAGCGAGCGCACGGATTGCGCCAGCTGATCCGCATATTTCGCCGCGCCATAGGCGCAATAGACCACTTTCACGGCGTCCCTCCTGCCCTTGTCTTTGCATACGCCAAAACGGCCCATCGGAAAACCTGACGTGACGCTGCTGCGCGCGCCCTATGGTCAATCCCGATATCCCGGATTAGGGTGCACGGGAAACGTATGACAGATCCGTGGCCGCGACGATGAAGAAGACCGACAACCCAGCCGATCCGTTCAAGAAAGCCCTGGCCGAAGCGACCAAGGTGCTGGCGGACGATCCCGAATTGACCGTGAATTACTCGGTCGATCCGTCGGGCCTGACGGGCGACACGATGCGCCTGCCGCAGGTGACCCGCCGCATGACCGCGGACGAGGTGCTGCTGGCGCGCGGCACCGCCGACGCGCTGGCGATGCAGCGCAAGTATCACAACGACAAGATCCACGCGCGCTATGTGCCGCCGGGGGATATGGCGCGCTCGATCTACGAAGCGATGGAGACCGCCCGCTGCGAGGCGATGGGCGCGCGCGACATGCCGGGTACGGCGGGCAATATCGACGCCAAGATCCAGACCGACGCCAAGCGGCTGGGCTATGACCAGATCACGCAGGCCGCCGACGCGCCGCTGCACATGGCGGCGGGCTACATGGTGCGGCATCTGGCGACCGGGCGGGCCCTGCCCCCGGCTGCGGCCAACGTGATGGAGCTGTGGCGCGGGTTCATCGAGGACCAGGCCGGCGGCACGCTGGAAGACGTGAAGGAAAAGCTGTCGGACCAGGCGGAATTCGCGCGCTTTGCCCGTCAGATCATCGAAGAGCTGGGATACGGCGATCAGTTGGGCGATGACCCCGACCAGCCGGACGAAGACCAGCAGGACGAGGCGCAGGAAGACGCCGAAGAGCAAGAGGATCAGGAAAGCGGCCAGGATGATCAGGACGATCAGGACGCCGAGGCCGATCCCGAGCAATCGCAGGACGAGACTCAGGATAGCTCCGAGGCGCAGGTCACCATGGATGACATGGCGGACGAGCAGATGTCCGACGAGACCGAGCTGCCCGAGGGCGAGGCCCCGCTGGAGCCGCCGCCCCCTGCCCCGCTGTCGGACGCGGACCCGAATTATGGCGCCTACATCACCGATTTCGACGAGGAGATCGCCGCCGAAGAGCTGGCCGAACCCGCCGAGCTGGAGCGCCTGCGCGCCTATCTGGATCAACAGCTGGAGCCGCTGAAGGGCGCTGTCAGCCGACTGGCCAACAAGCTGCAACGCCGCCTGCAGGCACAGCAGAACCGCAGCTGGCTGTTCGACATGGAAGAAGGCATCCTGGACGCCGGACGTCTGGCGCGCGTGGTGGCGAACCCGACGACTCCGCTGTCGTTCAAGGTGGAAAAAGACACCGAGTTCAAGGACACGGTGGTGACGCTGTTGCTGGACAACTCGGGCTCGATGCGGGGTCGGCCGATTTCCATTGCGGCGATCTGCGCCGACGTTCTGGCCCGCACGCTGGAGCGGTGCGACGTCAAGGTCGAGGTGCTGGGCTTTACCACCCGCGCGTGGAAAGGCGGCCAGAGCCGTGAAAAATGGCTGGCCGACGGGCGCCCGCAGCTGCCGGGCCGCCTGAACGACCTGCGCCACATCGTCTATAAGCGCGCGGACGCCCCGATGCGCCGGACCCGCACCAATCTGGGCCTGATGATGAAAGAGGGCCTGCTGAAGGAAAACATCGACGGCGAGGCGCTGGAATGGGCGCACCGCCGCATGATGGCGCGGCACGAGCAGCGCAAGATCCTGATGGTGATCTCGGACGGTGCGCCGGTGGATGACAGCACCTTGTCGGTCAACCCCGCGAATTATCTGGAAAAACACCTGCGCGACGTGATCTCGATGATCGAGAAGAAAAAGATCGTCGAGCTGATCGCCATCGGCATCGGCCACGACGTGACGCGCTATTACCAGCACGCGGTGACGATCACGGATGTGGAACAGCTGGCCGGTGCGATGACCGAACAACTGGCCGCGCTGTTCGATCAGGACCCGCGCGCGCGTGCCCGCATGATGGGCATCAAGAAGGCCAGCTAAACCCTTGCACCCCCTGCGCGGATTTGCACAACTGTGCGTCAGCCAAGGGGGTGTGCTATGTTCCAGAGCTTTCACGAAACCTCGGACCCGTCGAAGGGGCCCGGACGTCTGGCGCAGCTGCGTGATCAGCTGCGGCGCGAGGGGCTGGCCGGGTTCCTGATCCCGCGCGCCGATGCGCATCAGGGCGAATACGTGGCCGCGCGCGACGACCGGCTGGCGTGGCTGACGGGGTTCACCGGCTCGGCCGGGTTCTGCGCGGCGCTGAAGGGCGTGGCGGGGGTGTTCATCGACGGGCGCTATCGCACGCAGGTCAAGGCGCAGGTCGATCTGGCGCATTTCACGCCGGTGCCGTGGCCCGAAACGCGGCTGGGCGACTGGCTGCTGGAGCAGTTGCCCAAGGGTGGCATCGTCGGGTTTGACCCGTGGCTGCACACCGCCGAAGAGGTCGAGGAACTGGAGCGCATCCTGCAAGGCTCGGACATCAGCCTGCGGGCGACGGATAACCTGGTGGATCGGATCTGGGCCGACCAGCCCGCCCCGCCGCAGGGCGCGATCATGATCTATCCCGACGATCTGGCGGGCGAGAGCCACGCCGCAAAACGCGCCCGGCTGGCCGAGGGGCTGCGCAAGGCGGGACATGAGGCCGCCGTCCTGACGCTGCCCGATTCCATCGCGTGGCTGCTGAATATTCGCGGCGCGGACATCCCGCGCAACCCGGTGGCGCATGCCTTTGCCATCCTGCACGACACCGGCCATCTGAGCCTGTTCGCGGACGCCGCCAAACTGAACAAAGACGTGCGCGCCCATCTGGGGGCCGAGGTGACGATCCGCCCGCCCTCGGGGTTCGAGGCGGGGTTGCGCTCCTTGACCGGGCCGGTGCGGGTGGACCGCGCGACCGCGCCCTTGCAGGTGAGCCTGGAGCTGGAGGAGGCTGGTGTGCCGGTCGCTTGGGCGCAGGATCCGTGCATCCTGCCCAAGGCCTGCAAAACGGATGCTGAGATCGCCGCCACCCGCGCCGCCCACCTGACCGACGCCGCCGCGATGTGCGAATTCCTGTGCTGGTTCGATGCGCAGACCCCCGGCAGCATCACCGAGATCGACGTGGTCAAATCGCTGGAGGGGTTCCGCAGGGCGACGAACGCGCTGCGGGATATCAGCTTTGACACGATCTCGGGCGCCGGGCCGAACGGGGCGGTGATCCATTACCGCGTGACTGAGAAGACCAACCGGACGCTGGAGGACGGCCAGCTGATCGTCGTGGACAGCGGCGGGCAGTACCTGAACGGCACCACCGACATCACCCGCACCCTGCCCATCGGCCAGGTCGGGGAGGAGGAGCGCGCCTGTTTCACCCGCGTGCTGCAGGGCATGGTCGGGATTTCGCGCGCGCGCTTCCCCCAAGGGCTGGCGGGGCGCGATCTGGACGCGATTGCGCGCTATCCGCTGTGGCTGGCGGGGTTGGATTACAACCACGGCACCGGGCATGGTGTGGGTGTGTTCCTGTGCGTCCACGAGGGGCCGGCGCGGCTGTCGCGGATTTCCACGATCCCGCTGAAGCCGGGGATGATCCTGTCGAACGAGCCGGGCTATTACCGCGAGGGCGCGTTCGGCATCCGGATCGAGAACCTGATCGTCGTGCAGGACGCCCCGGCGCTGGACGGCGCGGATGCGCGCGCGATGTTTGCCTTCGAGACGCTGACCTGGGTGCCCATCGACCGGCGCCTGATCGCGCGCGAGATGCTGTCGCCCGCCGAGATCGCCTGGGTGAACGCGTATCACGCTGCGTGCCGCGACAAAATCGGCTCTCGGTTAAGCGAGGCCGCTCGGATATGGTTGCGCGATGCGACTGCGCCGCTGTGAACCGGCTGTGACATCACTCTGTCATACCGGGCGGGCAGGACGCACAGGAGAGGGGAACTGAATTGGGGAATACGATGACGATACGCAAGGCCGAAGGCACATGGGTGGTGCGCGCAGGCGGTGCCGTTCTGGGCGAAACCAGCAACGCGCTGGAGCTGAGCGAGGGCGACAAGCCCGCCGCGATCTTTTTCCCGCGCGGGGATATCGCGATGGCGTTTCTGGACAAGACCGCCAAGGTGACCACGGGGGCCGCAGGCGCGGCCACGCATTATTCCATCGTCACCAAAAGCACGACGCTGACGGACGCCGCGCTGAGCTATGAGGCTCCGGTGGCGGATGCGGAACGTCTGAAGGACTACCTGTCGTTCTACGCGTCCGACAAGCTGGCGGTTGAGCGTCTTTAAGAGTGTTCCTCGGCCGCGGTTGCGGCCAGGGCGCGATTGAACGCTTTCAACGCATCGACATGGAACAAGGCGCCCCGGATCTGGGGCGCTTCGTCGTTTTCGCGGCTGATGACCGGCAGGAACGGCGCACCGGCGCGGTCGAACAGCGGCATGGCCTGTTCCAGCGTGGCGGTCATTTCAAGGTAGATGCCGTCCTCGACCATGTCCTCGCAGCGTTTGGGATCGGCGGCGCCGGGATCGTCGGGTTTGCGCATCAGCGTATCGGCCCGGAACATCGCCAACAGGTAGGCTTGCGGCCCGGCGGCAAGGTGGATATCGCGCCGCTCCAGCTGGGTCAGGAAGAACGACCGATCCACAAGGCGCGAGGCCAGCGCGGTGGACAGCGAGACGGTGACCATCACGGCCAGACCGGTCTGCCAGTCGCCGGTCAGTTCAAACACGATCATGGTGGTGGAAATCGGTGCACCCAGCACCGCCGCCGCCACAGCGCCCATCCCGGCCAGCGCGTAGAGGGTGTGCGAGCCCGAGACCTCGGGGAACACGCCGGTGGCGATCAGGCCAAAGGCCAGCCCGGTCAGCGCCCCCACCATCAGCGCGGGCGAGAACATGCCCCCGCCCATCCGCCCGGCCATGGTGATCGACACGGCGATCACCTTGAGCGCGGCAAAGACGATCGCCTCGTGCCACAACAGTTGCCCCGTCAGCGCGGCCGAGGTGGTTTCGTAGCCGACCCCGATGATATGCGGATAGGCGATGGCCAGCGCGCCCAGCAGCGCCCCCGCCACGGCGGGGCGCAGCCAGCGCGGCATGCCGGTGCCGGTCTGGATCTGGTTGGCGGCGTCCTCGGCGATGAAGACGGCGCGCATCAGGGCAAAGGCCACGACGCCGCAGATCAGGCCCAGCAGGATGAAGGCGGGAAGCTCGACATAGAATTCCAGCGTGTTGCCTTCGGGCAGGTGGAACTCGGTCACGCCGCCGAACTCTAGCCGGTTGATGATGGTGCCCGCGACGCTGGCAATGGCGATGGGCGCAAAGGCGTGGACGGCGAAATGGCGCAGCACCACCTCGAGCGCGAAAAGCGCCCCGGCGATGGGGGCGTTGAAGCTGGCCGAGACGGCGGCGGCCACGGCGCAGCCCAGCAGGTCGCGCCCGGTGATGCCGTTGGCGTGGATCTTTTCGCTGACCCAGCTGGACAGGACCGAGGCCAGGTGCACCACCGGCCCCTCGCGCCCGGTCGAGCCGCCGGTGGACAGGGTGACCAGCGAGGCAAAGGCCGAGGCGATGCCCGCCCTGCCCTCGACCCGGCCGTCATGCATGGCGGCGCCCTCGATCACGTCGGCGACCGAGCGGACGCGGCCATCGGGCGTGAACAGGTGCAGCACGATGCCGGTGATCAGCCCGCCGATGATCGGGACGATCAGCACCCAGTACCACGGCAGGCTTTCGGCAAAGCTGTGCAGGTGCGTCAGGTCACGGGTGCCGTAGATCGTGGATTGCAGCAGGTCGATGCCCTTGCGAAAGAACAGCGCCGCAAAGCCCGCCCCGACGCCGATGGACAGGGCCAGCAGCCAGAACTGCACCTGGCTGGGCCCCTGACGACGCATCAGCCGGAACGCGTCCACGGCGGATTGGCGCGCCTGTACCGCGACGCCAGCCAGCACTTTGCCCAGTTGCAATGCCATTAACCATCCCCGCAGTATCGGCGTATTCCTCTTTTCCGGCCCGCTTGCTTGGCCTAGTGTTCCCCAGCATCTTCCGGAGGAACAGTATGGCCATCCAGTCCGCGCTTGAGGAACTTTCCAACTTACTAGGACAACGGTTGAGCCGGTCCAAGTCCGATCTGGACCAACATGGCGCCTCTGAGACGCATTTTCCGCTGACCCCGCCCGATGCGGTCGCCTATCCCGAAACTGCCGAAGAGGTCAGCGAGATCGTCAAGATTTGCGCGCGGCACGGCTGTCCGGTGGTCGGTTGGGGGGCTGGCACCTCGCTTGAGGGGCAGGCACAGGCGTTTTCGGGGGGGATTTCCGTCGACTTCCGCAACATGAACAAGATCCTGCGGCTATCGCCCGAGGATATGGACGTGGCCGTCCAGCCCGGCATCACCCGCGAAGAGCTGAACACCGAATTGCGCGCCACGGGGCTGTTCTTTCCGGTCGATCCGGGGGCGAATGCCTCGATCGGGGGGATGGCGTCGACGCGCGCGTCGGGGACCACGGCGGTGCGCTATGGCACGATGCGCGACAACGTGCTGGGGTTGCAGGTGGTGCTGGCCGACGGGCGGATCATCCGCACCGGCACGCGCGCGCGCAAATCCAGCGCAGGCTATGACCTGACCGCCATGTTCGTAGGCGCCGAGGGGACGCTGGGCCTGATCACCGAGCTGACGCTGCGCCTGCGTGGCCAGCCCGAAGCCGTCACCGCCGCCGTCTGCGCGTTTGAACGGATCGAGGATGCGGTGTCAGCCGTGATCGACACCATCCAGATGGGCATTCCGATGGCGCGGATCGAATTTGTGGATGCCGCAACCGCGTCGGCGTTCAACGCCTATTCGGGGTCCGAGATGCCGGAATGCCCGCATTTGATGGTGGAATTCCACGGCTCGGAACAGGGCGTCGCGGAACAGGCCGAAACCTTTGGCGAGATCGTCGCAGATCACGGCGGCAAGGGGTTCGAATGGGCCACCAAGCCCGAGGATCGCACCGCGCTGTGGACGATGCGGCATCACGCGCATTGGGCGGTGATGGCCTCGAAACCCGGGGCGCGGTCGATCGTGACGGATATCTGCGTGCCGATCTCGCGCTTGGCCGAAGCGGTCAATGAAACCCGCGCGGATATCGAGGCGTCGCCGATCACCGGGCCGATCCTGGGGCATGTGGGGGACGGGAATTTCCACTCGATCCTGTTGTTCGATCCGACGAAGCCGGAAGAGGAACACGCCGCCGAGGATCTGGCTCACCGCATGGTCGAACGCGCGCTGGCGCTTGGCGGAACGGCGACGGGCGAGCATGGGATCGGCGTCGGCAAGCTGAAATACATGGAGGCCGAGCACGGCGATGCGTGGGACGTGATGGGACAGGTCAAGCGCGCGCTGGACCCGCAGAACATCATGAATCCGGGGAAAATGGTGCGCGGGAACTAAGCGCGGACCCGCGTCAGCCCGCCAGCAGCGCCTTGGCCGCGCCGCGCGCTTCGTCGGTGATCGAGTCGCCCGAGACCATGCGGGCGATCTCGTCCACGCGTTCCTCGGGGCTGAGCGGCACCACGGTCGAGGTGGTGATGTCCCCGTCCACCCGCTTTTCGACGCGCCAGTGATGCGCCCCCAGCGCCGCCACCTGCGGCGAGTGGGTCACGACCAGCACCTGCCCGCCCTGCGCCAGTGCCGCCAGACGGCGGCCCACCGCATCGGCGGTTGCCCCGCCGACACCGCGGTCGATCTCGTCGAAGATCATCGTCACGCCGTCCTGTTGCTGGCTCAGGCAGACCTTGAGCGCCAGCAGGAACCGGCTGAGTTCGCCGCCCGAGGCAATCTTGGCCAGCGGACCGGACGGCGCGCCGGGGTTGGTGGCGACGGTAAAGGCGACCTGATCCACCCCATCGGGCCCGGCATCGGCCAGTGTGATCTGGGTCAGAAAGACCGCGCGCTCCATCTTCAGCGGGGCCAGTTCGGCGGCGACGGCGCGGTCCAGACGCACGGCGGCCTCTTGCCGGGCGGCGGTCAGCCGGGCGGCGGCTTCGGCATAGGCGCTGTCTGCGGCGCGCAGCTCTGCGCGCAGACGTTCAAGATCGGCGTCGCCCTGATCCAGCGCGTGCAGACGGGCGCGCAGATCGTCGGCCAGCGCCCCCAGATCGTCTGCCAGAACGCCATGCTTGCGGGCGGCGGCGCGTATGGCGAACAGGCGCTCCTCGGTCTCTTCCAGCTCATGCGGGTTGAATTGCAGGCGGTCCAGCGCGGTTTCGACACCGGCGACCGCATCCGACAGTTCGGCAAAGGCGCGGCCAAGCGCGTCGATGGGGGTGTCCAGCATCCCCTCGGCACGGTCCGAGACCCCTTCGAGCCAGCGCAGCGCATCGCCCATCGAGCCCTCGGCCCCGTCATTGCCAAGCGCGTTCAGCGCCTTGGCGACGTCGTCGCGGATACGCTCGGCGCCCTGCATCATGCGGCGGTGGGTGTCCAGCTGGGTTTCCTCGCCGGGTTCCGGGGCCAGCTTGTCCAGCTCGTCCACGGCGTGGCGCAGGAAGTCCTCTTCTTTGCGGACCTCGGCCAGCGCGGTTTCGGCCTTTGACAGGGCCTTGCGGGCGGCGCTCATGGCGCGCCAGGCATCGCGGACGTCTGATTGCAGCACCGGGTAGGCCCCGAAGGCGTCCAGCAGCGCGCGGTGGCCCTTGGGGTCCAGCAGGCCGCGGTCGTCGTGCTGGCCGTGCAGCTCGATCAGCGTATCAGAGAGCGCGCGCAGCACCTCGCCCGAGCAGCGGCGGTCGTTCACCCAAGCGGTTTTGCGGCCGTCGCGGCTGTTGACGCGGCGCAGGATCAACTCTTCGCCATCCGGCAGGCCAGCCTCGGTCAGCACGTCATGGGCGGCGTGGCCATCGGGCAGGTCGAACACGGCGACGACTTCGCCCTGATCAGCCCCCGAGCGCACCAGTTCGGCGCGCCCACGCCATCCCAGCACAAAGCCCAGACTGTCCAGCAGGATCGACTTGCCCGCGCCGGTTTCGCCGGTCAGCACGTTCAGACCCGGCTGGAAATCCAATTCCAGCCGGTCGATGATCAGCATGTCGCGGATTTCAACGCTGCGCAGCATCGTGCCCTCGGAGGTAGATCAGATCCACTCGCCCTTGATCATCTGGCGGTAAACCTTGCTGAGCCAGTTGTTCCCCTTGGCCTTCATCTCCAGCCCCTGCCCGGTCAGCAGCTTGTAGCTGGCCTGATACCATTCGGTGGACTGGAAGTTGTGGCCCAGGATCGCGCCCGCGGTCTGGGCTTCGTCGGTCAGGCCCAGCGACAGGTAGGATTCGACCAGACGGTGCAGCGCCTCGGCGGTGTGGGTCGTGGTCTGGAAATCCTCGACCACCACGCGGAACCGGTTCACGGCGGCGGCGTAGTGGTGGCGCTTGAGGTAGTAGCGCCCGACTTCCATTTCCTTGGCGGCCAAGTGATCGAAGGCCAAGTCGAACTTCAGAATGGCCGAGCGTGCATATTCGCTGTCGGGATAGCGTTCGATCACGGCCCGCAGCGCCTGCAATGCCTGGAAGGTCAGGCCCTGATCGCGGCCGATCTCGTCGATCTGGTCGTAATAGGACAGCGCCAGCAAGTACGCCGCATAGGCCGCGTCATCCGAGGTCGGGTAGAAATCGATGTAACGCTGTGCGGCGGCGCGGCTGTTCTCGTAGTCCTGATCCTTGTGATAGGCAAAGGCCTGCATGATCAAGGCGCGCTTGGCCCAGTCGGAATAGGGGTACAGACGCTCGATCTCAGAGAAGAAGAAGGCCGCGCGCGCGGGCTTGCGCCGCTCCAGCTCAAACTCGCCGCGTTCAAAGATCTGTTCGGCCGTGTAGTTTTCCAGCGGAACTTCGCCGCGGTCCACCTTGCCGCCTTCGCCACAACCGGCCAGCACAACAGTGGCCAGAACCATGCCGAAGATCCATTTCCGGGAGCCGCCGCCTGTCATGCTGTAAATACCCTCGTCTGCACAAATGGGGGCACCGGGCCCCTCTGCTCAAACCGGTCCTAGCACAGAAATTTCCGGTGCAAAACGCCTTTGGTGCATTTCGGCGCAAGCGCGCCGCACCGCCATGCATGCCGCGTCAGGCGACGGCAGGCATCTCGTCCAGATGTGCGCCAACACCGGGCAAACGCGCCATTTTCACGGGGTCACACTCGACCATGCGAAAGTTGGTCGGATCGGCGAACAGGGCATGCAGCAAATCGTTGGTCAGCGCATGGCCCGCCCGGAACCCGGTGTAGTGGCCCAGAATCGGGGCGCCGGCCAGCGCCAGATCCCCCAGCGCGTCCAGCATCTTGTGGCGCACGGGTTCGTCGGCGTGACGCAGACCGCCGGGGCTGAGGATCGCGTCCCCTTCGACCACCACGGCGTTTTCCAGCGTGCCGCCCAGGGCCAGCCCGTTGGCATGCATGAAATCGACGTCGGCCTTGCGGCAGAAGGTGCGGCTGTCGCACAGCTCGCGCACGAAGGTGCCGTTGGACATTTTCAGCGACTTGTTCTGCACGCCGATCGCCGCGTCCTCAAAGTCGATGTGGAAATCGATGGTCAGATCGCTGCCGGGCTCCAGACGGGCCCAGGCCTCGCCCTTGCGGACCTCGACGGGTTTCAGCACTTCGATGGCGCGCACGGCGACATCCTGCGCGGCCAGGCCACGCAGCAGGAACGCGCGCACGAACGGGGCCGAGCTGCCATCCAGGATCGGCACTTCGGGGCCGTCGATCTCGATCAGGGCGTTGTGGATGCCGCAACCGGCCAGCGCGGCCATGACGTGTTCGACGGTCGAGACGCTGATGCCGCTGTCGTTTTCCAGCTTGGTGCACAGCGGCGATTGGTTGACCGCGCTCCAGCGCGCCTGAACTAGGGGATCGGTGTACAGAACGTCGGTCCGCTTGAACCAGATACCGTAATCGGCCGAGGCAGGGCGAACCGTCATGCGGACAGGTTTGCCAGAGTGCAGGCCCACGCCGTTGAAGGTGACGGCAGCTTTCAAGGTATTCTGCAAGGTTTTTCCCCAAGCCTTAACGGCTGTTTAACTTTGATTTGTGCACATAGTTATGCGTGACAACCTCTCGTCTCAATTCAATCTTTGTAACGGGTTGAAACATCCCTGAAACAAACTGGCACAAACCCGCTCACACCCCGCCTAACCGATTGTTACAAAACGAAAAAGCCGCCCCTGAGGGCGGCTTTTCGATCATCTTTTACTTAAGGTCAGTTTGCCTGACGACGCAGGAAAGCCGGGATCTCGATGCGGTCTTGCTCGGGATCGGCCTTCGGTTCGGCAGCCTGAACGCTGGGTTGCTGACGCGCGGCGGCCTGCGGGGCAGCCTCGTGGCCGTGGCCGGTCATGCGGTTGATCAGCGAGTTGATGCCGCCGAAACGACCAGCCTGTTCAGGCTTGGGCGCGGGCTTGGCGGCAACGCGTTCTGCGACGGGCGCGGCGGGGCGCTGGGGTGCGGCCGGGGCCTTTTGAACGGCGGCTTGCAGACGGGCCAGCGCCTCGGGCGAGGGCGTGCCAGCGGTCGGCGCTTTCGGGGCCACGAAGGTTTCGACCGGATCGTCGGCCACGTCAGGCTGCGGCTGGAAGCTGGCGACCTGCGGGCGGTACAGCGGCGGCGGCATGTCGTCCGCAGCTTCGAAATCGTCCTCGTAGGCTTCCTCGACCGGCGCTTTGGCCACGGGGGCGGCGACGGGCTTCGGTGCTTCCAGATCCTGGAACAGGCTGGGCTCTGCCGTTTGGGCAACGGGCGCTGCCTTGGCGGCGACGGGCTCGGCCTTCTTCTCTTCGACGGTGACGGTCTGCTTCAGCGGTGCGGCCATCGAGCGGCGCGGCACAGGGATTTCCGAGACCACTTCGGACGCGTCGATACCGGTCGCCACGACCGACACACGCATCATGCCGTCCATGTCGGTATCCAGCGTCGAGCCGACGATGATGTTGGCGTCCGGGTCCACTTCCTCGCGGATGCGGTTGGCGGCTTCGTCCAGTTCGAACAGGGTCAGGTCGTGACCGCCGGTGATGTTGATCAGCACGCCCTTGGCACCGCGCAGGCTGATTTCGTCCAGCAGCGGGTTGGCGATTGCCTTTTCGGCGGCCTGAATGGCGCGATCTTCGCCCGACGCTTCGCCGGTGCCCATCATCGCCTTGCCCATCTCGTCCATGACCGAGCGGACGTCGGCGAAGTCGAGGTTGATCAGGCCGGGCTTGACCATCAGGTCGGTCACACCCTTGACGCCCTGGTACAGCACGTCATCAGCCATTGCGAAGGCTTCGGTGAAGGTGGTTTTTTCGTTGGCCAGACGGAACAGGTTCTGGTTCGGGATGATGATCAGGGTGTCGACCATCTTTTGCAGGGTTGCGACGCCTTCTTCGGCCTGACGCATCCGCTTGGCGCCTTCGAACTGGAAGGGCTTGGTCACGACGCCGACGGTCAGCACGCCCAGCTCACGCGCGGCTTGCGCGATGATGGGGGCCGCACCCGTGCCCGTGCCACCGCCCATGCCGGCGGTGATGAAGCACATATGCGCGCCGGCCAGGTGGTCGACGATCTGTTCGATGCTTTCTTCGGCAGCGGCGGCGCCGACCGAGGCGCGCGCACCGGCGCCCAGACCTTCGGTGACCTTCACGCCCAGCTGGATGCGGTTGCCCGCCTTCGACTGTTGCAGTGCCTGAGCATCGGTGTTGGCAACGACGAAATCGACGCCTTCCAACTCTTTCTGGATCATGTTGTTGACGGCGTTGCCGCCTGCCCCGCCCACACCGAACACGGTAATACGGGGTTTCAATTCTTCCTGACCGGGCACCGAAAGGTTCAATGTCATTGATCTGTCCGCCTGATGTTGGCCTGCCTTGCGCAGGTGATTTTTCTGCCTATTAAGCGCCGAGTTTACTCGTAACAGGCCGGATCGTCACGCAAAAAAGCGCAAAAATACCCCAAAATATGGGATATTTTACAAGGCAACTACGCGGGATTTTGCCGAAATGACCAGATATTGGGCTTACCAGTTATCCCGGAACCATTTGACGGCACGACGCAGCGAACGGGCGGGGTAACGCTCGACCGGAAGGTCGAAATCCCACCATTCGTCCTGCGGATGGGCGGCGAACAGGCACAGGCCGACCGCGCTGGCGAAACCCGGTCCGGTGGCGGCCTGCGGCAGGCCGTGGACACGCAGCGGGCGGCCCAGGCGGACCTGGTGGCCCAGGATGCGGCTGGCCAGCCCGTCAAGGCCGGGGATCTGGCTGCCACCGCCGGTCAGCACGATCTGCTGGCTGGGCAGGTGGTCGAACCCGGCGGCGTCCAGACGGGCGCGCACCTCTTCCAGGATTTCCTCGACGCGGGGGCGCATGATGCCGATCAGTTCGGCCCGGCTGACGGCGCGGCGGTCGTGTTCCCAGTCGCCGGTGTCGCCTTCGAGGTCGATCATCTCGCGGTCGTCCATGCCGGTGGCGACGACGCCACCGTAGAAGGTCTTGATCCGCTCGGCGGTGTTGAACGGCACCGACAGGCCCATCGAGATGTCGCCGGTGACGTGATCGCCACCCATGCGCACGGTGTCGGCATAGATCATGTGTTTCTTCATGAAGATCGACAGGCTGGTCGCCCCGCCGCCCATGTCGATGCAGGCGGCGCCCAGTTCCTGCTCATCCTCGACCAGCGCGGAGATCCCCGCGACATAGGCCGAGCTGGCGATACCCGCCAGTTCCAGATCGCAGCGTTTGACGCAATGGGCCAGGTTCTGCACGGCGGTCGCATCCACCGTCAGCATGTGCATGTCGGTCGAGAGGGTCTGGCCGATCTGACCGCGCGGATCGGACAGGCCGGTGCGGTGATCCAGCGCAAAGTTCACGGGCTGGGCGTGCAGCACCTCGCGGCCCATGCCGTAGTCGGGCAGGTGGCAGGCGGCCAGCACGCGGCTGATGTCCTGCTCGGACACGACGTTGCCTTCGACGTCGATCGCCCCGGCCAGGCCATAGCTGCGCGGCTCGGCCCCCGAGAAGCAGGCGATCACGTGGTCCACCCGGATATTCGCCATCTTCTGCGCAGCCTGAATGGCGGTGCGAATGGCGCGTTCGGTTTCCTGCATGGCGTCGATTTCGCCAAAGCGCACCCCGCGCGAACGGGTCGTCGCGGCGCCGATCACCCGGAACCCGGCCTGCCCGGCCATCGGGCCAACCCCGTCGGTTTCCTTCAGCCGGTCCGAGCCGTCAAAGCGCAGAACAAGGCAGGCAATCTTGGAGCTGCCCACATCCAGAATGGCGATCACGCCTCGCTGCATGGCTGCCTTGCGCATGTTCCGCATCGCGCGTTGGGTTTCATAAAGCCCGGTCATGTCCCGTCAGTCTCCTGCACTGATCTTCTTGATACGCCACCATTCTGCCACCGCATCCGCATTCATCCGGATGGTCGGCCGTGCCGCGATGCGCATGTCCACATGCGCCAGATCGCGAGCCATCATGTCGTTCGACTGGTTCAGCACCAGCACGCGGTCCAGCGCCTGCACCGGATTGTCCACCGGCAGCAGGATGCGTTGGCCGCGATCCAGCACCATGTCCCAGCGCCGTTCGCCCATGCGGACAAGGCCGCGGATGCGCGGGGTCAGCGGTCCGGCGGCGGCCAGAAGGCGCATCGCCTCGCCCACCGCGCGATCGGCGCCCGCACCGGCCACGACCGGCAGATCCTTGTGTGCGGCGCGGGCCGTTGCCTCGCCGACATAGTTGCCCTCGGCGTCCAGCAGCACCAGCCCCTGGGCCGAGCGCCACAGCATCACCGGCACGCGTTCCTTCAGGTCCACCTGCAGCACGCCGCCCGGTTTGATCCGCACGCTGGCATCGGCCACGGCGGGCAGTTCCAGAATGGTGCTGCGGATTTCCTCGAGCGACAGATCGAACGAGCTGACCGGGAAGTCGATCCCGACGATCTCGCGGATGTCCTCGGCAATTTCGGGGCCGGCGCCGTCGACGGCCATCAGCTTGACCATGAATTCGGGGCGGGATTCGATCTTGTGCCGAATGTCCGAGACCGCAAGGCGGATATTGTCCACGCGCGCCTCGTCCGACAGGTAGATCCCGCCCGCCGCGATCGTAATCGCGAACGGAAGCCCAATGCGCAACAGACCCCGCACGAGCGGGGTCAGCATCATGCGCTGCATTCTGTAAGACAGGCGCGAGGGCGCCGGATCCGCGCGACGCATCACCTGTTGCATGAGGCGTCCTCCACCATCCAGCGGCACAGCTGGCCGAACGACATCCCGCATTTTTCCGCCTGCTCGGGCGATAGCGAGGTCGGCGTCATCCCCGGCTGGGTGTTGGTTTCCAGCAGGATCAGACCGTCCATGCCGCGCGCCTCGTCCCAGCGGAAATCGGTGCGGCTGACACCCCGGCACCCCAGCGCCTGATGCGCGCGCAGGGCATAGTCCAGACAGGCGTCGAAAATCTCTTGCGGCACCTCGGCGGGCACCACGTGGCGCGATCCGCCGGTGGCGTATTTGGCGTGATAATCGTACCAGCCGTCGGTGATGATATCCGTCACCGTCAGCGCGCGATCGCCCACCACGGTTGCCGTCAGCTCGCGCCCCGGCACGTATTGTTCGACCATCAGCACATCGGGCATCTGTTCGTTCAGCTGCGGCGGGCCGTGGGCGGCCTCTTGCACGATGTAAACGCCGACCGAGGAGCCCTCGTTATACGGTTTCACCACGTAGGGAGGCTCCATCACGTGGCGCGCCTCGACCTCGGCCTTGCTGGCCAGACAGCTGTCGGCCACCGGCAACCCGGCGGCGCGGTAAACCTGCTTGGTGCGCTCTTTGTCCATCGCCAGAGACGAGGCCAGCACACCCGAATGCGTGTAGGGAATGTTCAGCCATTCCAGCAGACCCTGAACGCAGCCATCCTCGCCCCAGCGGCCATGCAGGGCGTTGAACACGACATCGGGTTGGATTTCGGCCAGACGCGCAGGCAGATCGCGGCCTGCGTCGACCTCAACCACCTCGAATCCTTCGCCCCTCAGTGCCTTGACGCATTCGCGCCCGGATGACAGGGACACCTCGCGCTCAGCCGAGGGACCGCCCATCAACACCGCAACCTTGGGGTTTGTCCTGCTCGACATACCCACCGTTCGCCTCAATATTCCGGCCGTTTTTACGGCCTGTTCTGCTGCTTTTTCAGCCCGTCTTATGCGGACCTGATTTGGGGTTTGATCCCCGGATTACGCCGCCGGTTCGCCGACGCGCATGATTTCCCACTCTAGCGTGATCCCGCAGGAATCGTAAACCTTTTTTCGCACTTCTTCGCCCAATCCTTCGAGGTCAGCCGCCGTCGCCGCCCCCGTATTGATCAGGAAGTTCGAGTGCTTGGGGCTCATCTGAGCGCCCCCACGCGTGGCGCCACGCATGCCGGCATCGTCTATCAGCTTCCACGCCTTCAGGTCGTGCACATCGTCCGCACGCCCCGTGCTGGAGAACCCCGCCGGATTGCGGAAAGTGCTGCCTGCGCTGCGGTCCTTTGTCGGCTGGCTGGCGTCGCGCTTGGCGATCTGCTCGTCCATCCGCGCGGCCAGCTCTGCCGGGTCGCCTGCGGGGCCGTCAAACGTGGCCTCGACCAGCACCATGCCGTCGGGCAGGTGGCTCTGGCGGTACTCGAACCGCAGATCATCCGGCCCCAACGTCACCAGCGTGCCATCCCGCGCCACGGCCTGCGCGCTGACAAACGCATCCGCCACGTAAAAGCCATAGCAGCCCGCATTCATCCGCACCGCGCCGCCGATACTGCCGGGGATCGTGCGCAGGAATGTCAGGTCGACCCCCGCCTCGGCCGCCTTGCGCGCCACATGCGCGTCCAGTGCCGCGGCCCCTGCGGTCACACGGCGTCCATCCACCGAGATTCCGTTGAACCCGCGCCCCAGCCGGATCACCACGGCGCGCAAACCGCCATCCCGCACGATCAGGTTGCTGCCCACCCCCATCGGAAACACAGAAACGTCCGCACCAAGGCCGGCAAGGAAGCCCTGCAAATCCGCCAGGTCCGCCGGCTGGAACAGCCAGTCCGCCGGGCCGCCCACACGCAGCCAGGTCAGCTCGGACAGGGATTTGCCGGGGGTCAGCGCGCCCCGCACCTCAGGCATCTGCATCTTTCGCCTTTCCGCCGCGCTTGATCCAGCGCCACAGGTAGATCACGGGCCAGCGCAACACCGACATGGCAGCCGCCAGCACCAGCAGCCCGACCCAGGGACCCTGCTCATAGACCACCCAGCCCAGAATGGGAATGCCCACCGCGATCAGCCCATAGGCAAAGGGCCAATGCTTGCGCTTGCTGGGCAGCATCGCGCCGACATTGGCGATCACGAACCACGCACAGGCGGCAAACAGCGACATCATGAGCCCACCCCCAAGGTCATCGCCAGCGCCCCGGCGGCCAGCACCAGACCCACGACCGGCACCCACATCGCAACGGTGAAATCCGCCCGCGGTGCCTTGCGCTTGACCAGGATCAGCGCAGCATTCACCAGCACGAACACCGCCAGCAGGATCGACGAGGTCGTCCCCGCAAGCGACGCAATCGGCAGCCGCAACGCCGCCGCGATCACCCCGGCCCCCAGCAGAACCGTCGCCAGAACCGGCGTGCCAAAGCGCGGATGCGCGTGGTGGAACATCCGCAGCACCGCGTGTTTCTTGCCCAGCCCGAACAGCACCCGCGCGGCCATCACGATCTGCGCCAGAATGCCGTTCAATGCCGCCACAACGGCGATGCCTGCGAACATCGCAGCCCCGCCGCCAACGCCCGCCTCCCACACCAGCACCAAAGGCCGGTCCGAGTCGCCCAGCTCCTCCAGCGGAACCGCCCGGATCGCGGCCACCGCCACCAGCCCGTAAATCACGCTGGTCACCACCAGCGACAACAGGATCGCCCGAGGCAGCGTCCGCTCGGGGCGCTCGACCTCCTCGGCCATGTTCACGATGTCCTCAAACCCGATAAAGGCGAAAAACGCCAGCACGGCCCCTGCCCCCACGCCGCTCCACAACGGCGCCTCGGGCAGCGCAAAATCCGGCGAGGCCGGCGCCGCCCAGCCAGCATAGATTACCAGCCCCAGCCCGATCAGCTCGATCGCGGTGAACAGCGCGGCCATGGCCAGGCTCTCCAGCACCCCCAACACCGCCACCAGCGTCAGCGCCACGCCGACCCCGACAATCGCCCAATCAAACGGCACATCCACGATGCTGACCAGATAGCCCACGCCCCCACGCAACACCGCCGCGGCCGAGATCATGCCCGCCGCCACGATCGCCACCCCTACCAGCAGCGCCAGCAACGGCCAGCCGAAGCCCTTGGCGACATAGGCCGCCTCGCCCGCCGCCTCAGGCAGTCGCGTGGAAAACTCCGCATAGCTCAGCGCCGTCGGTGCCGCGATCAGCCCGGCCAGCACAAAGGCCAACGGCGCCCAGATCCCCGCCTCGGCCGCCACCGCGCCCACCAGCACGTAAATCCCCGCGCCGACCATGACCCCCACGCCATAGGCCGTCAGCAATCCCAACCCGATCCGTCGCTTCAACTGCTCTGTCACGACCAGCCCCTTCTTTCTGATCGAAAATACTCAACGGCGCAGGCCGCAAAGCCCACGCTGCGCTTCAGCATCAAGCCTATCACATTGCCGTCCCGGCAAAATGACGACGATCAAAGGGAAAGGGTCAGCCCTGCGAAAGACGCGCCGGCAACCCATGCGCCCAGGCGCTGATCGTGCCGGCACCCAGGCAGACCACCATGTCCCCCGGCCCGGCCTGTTCGCGCACCAGGCGCTCCAGATCGTCCTCGGTCAGGATGGCGCGGGCGTGGCGGTGGCCGTGGCGGATCAGCCCGGCGACCAGATCGTCGCGCGTCGCGCCCTCGATCGGAGCCTCACCGGCGGCATAGACCTCGGCGATACCCACCACGTCGGCATCGTTGAAACAGCTGCAGAAATCCTCGAACAACGAGTGCAAACGAGTATAGCGGTGCGGCTGATGCACGGCGATCACGCGCCCCTCGGACGCCTGACGCGCGGCCTTCAGCACGGCAGCGATCTCGACCGGGTGGTGGCCGTAATCGTCGATGATGGTGACGCCGTTGACCTCGGCCACCTTGGTGAAGCGGCGGTTCACGCCCCCGAACGCGGCCAAGGCGGCGCGGATTTCCTCGCCCTTCATGCCCAGGTGACGGGCCACGGCGACAGCGGCCAAGGCGTTGGAAACGTTGTGATCTCCGGGCATCGGCAGGGTGCAGCCCTCGATCTTGATGCCCTCGGGCTGCAGCAGGATGTCGAAATGCGCCACGCCCTTTTTATAGGTCAGGTTCGTGGCGCGCACATCGGCCTGCGCGTTGAAGCCAAAGGTCACGACGCGGCGGTCGGTGATCTTGCCGACCAGCGCCTGCACCTCGGGGTGGTCGGTGCAGCACACCGCCAGCCCGTAGAACGGGATGTTCGAGACGAAATCGAGGAACCCCTTGCGCAGGTTCTCGATGGTGCCCCAATGCTCCATATGCTCGGGGTCGATATTGGTAACGATGGCGATGGTCGCGGGCAGCCGGTTGAAGGTGCCGTCGCTTTCATCGGCCTCGACGACCATCCACTCGCCCTCGCCCATCCGCGCGTTCGAGCCATAGGCGTGGATGATCCCGCCATTGATCACGGTCGGGTCCACCCCGCCCGCATCCAGCAGCGTGGCGACCATCGTGGTGGTCGTGGTCTTGCCGTGGGTGCCGGCGATGGCGATGTTGGATTTCAGGCGCATCAGTTCGGCCAGCATCTCGGCCCGGCGCACGACGGGCAGGCCCAGACGGCGCGCCTCGTCCAGCTCGGGGTTGCCGGGTTTGATCGCCGACGAGATCACGACGACCTCGGCCCCGATCAGGTTCTCGGCGCGCTGGCCTTCGAAAATGGTCGCGCCCATCCCGGCCAGACGGTCGGTGATTTTCGAGGTTTTCAGGTCGCTGCCCTGAACGGTGTAGCCGTGGTTCACCAGAACCTCGGCGATGCCGGACATGCCGATGCCGCCAATGCCCACGAAATGGATGGGGCCCACATCGGTGGGCAGCTTGGTTGCGGCGTTCATGTCCTCAGTCCTTCCTTGCCAGTGCCTCGACCATTTGCACCAGCTCTTCTGTCGCTTCGGGCTTGCCCACGCTCAGCGCGGCATTCGCCATCATCTGCGCCCCACGGGGGTTGGTCAGCACCGTGGCTATTTGCTCTGCCAGCGTCGAAACCTCAAGCCGGTTTTCCGGGATCAGGATCGCAGCCCCTGCTTCCACCAGCCCGCGCGCATTGGCCGTCTGGTGATCGCCCGTGGCCGCCGCAAAGGGCACCAGGATCGAGGGACGCCCGATCACCGAGATATCCGCCACGCTGGACGCGCCCGAGCGCGAGATCACCAGCTGCGCCTCACTCATCCTTGCGGGAACATCGGTGAAAAACGGCTGCACGTCGGCCGAGATGCCGTGATCGGCGTAGAACTGCGTCACGCGGTCGAAATCCTCGTCCCGGGCCTGATGGCTGACGCGCAGGTGCTGCAGCACCTCGGGCGGCAGGGCGGCGATGGCCCCCGGCACCACGTCCGACAGGATGCGCGCCCCCTGAGACCCACCCATCACCAGAATGGACATCGGGTAGTCGCCCGGCGGGATATAGGCGGCCCCGGCGCGGTCATGCACGGCCTTGCGCACCGGGTTGCCGGTATGCACACCCTCGACCCCGGCAGGCAGGGTCGTCGGCCAGGTGCCGCAGGCCACCGCATCGACGCGGGTGGCGAAAATCTGGTTCACACGGCCAAGGATGCCGTTCTGTTCGTGGATCATGCGCGGCAGCTTCAGCAGCGTCGCCGCCCCGATCGCCGGAATGGACGGATAGCCGCCAAAGCCCACCACCACGGCGGGCCGGTCGCGGCGCATCCGCTTCATCATGCCCAGCACACCGCCCGCGATGCGGAACGGCACCGCCAGCTTGGCCAGAGCACCGCCACGAGCAAAGGTGGCGCTGGAAACCTGTTCAATCTCAACCATATGCGGGAAGCCGCCGGTGTAGCGCGCCCCGCGCGCATCGGTGGACAGCTTGACCCGCCAGCCCTTGCGCAGCATCGCCTCGGCCAAGGCCTGAGCGGGGAACATGTGCCCGCCGGTGCCCCCGGCGGCAATCACCAGCAGCGGCGCGTTCATCGGACGCGCCCCCGCAGGATGTCTCCGATCTCGCCCTGCGGACGCGAGCGCGTGAACGCCAGCAGCATCCCGACAGCCACCCCGCCCGCGATCAGCGACGAGCCGCCATAGCTGACGAACGGCAGGGTCATGCCCTTGGCGGGCAGCAGGCGCACGGCCACGCCCATGTTGATCATCGCCTGCACACCGAACATCGCGGTCAGGCCGGTGCCGGCCAGACGGATGAACGGGTCGCGTTCCTTCATCAGACGGAAGAACGAGCGCAGCACGATCACCGAGTAAAGCGCGATGATGAACAGCACCAGCACCAGCCCGTATTCCTCGGCCGCGACGGCGATGATGAAATCGGTATGCGCATCCGGCAGCGACCACTTGACCGAGCCTTCGCCGACGCCCGTGCCAAAGAAACCGCCCTCTTGGATGGCGTTGGTGGCATAGCCCAGCTGCGTGCGCGGATCGACCTCGGCGGTCAGGAAACCGTCGATGCGGCGGGCAAAGTGTTCCGAGTTGTTATAGGCGAACGTCCCTGCGGCCACGACCATCCCGGCCATGCCCACCAGCAGGGTCATCGGCGCACCGGCCACGAAATACATCACGCCCCAGCCGAACAGCACCAGCGAGGCCTGCCCGAAATCCGGCTGCAACGCCAGGATCGTCACGATGATGATGGTCAGCCCGAAGGACCACATCCGCCCCGGAGGGCCGTTGATCTCTTGCGCGGCGGCCAGCAGCCAGGCCGACACGATCACGAAGACCGGCTTCAGGAACTCGGACGGCTGCACGCTGGCAAAGCCCAGCGAGTACCAGCGCACCGCGCCCTTGCCGAAATCGGTGCCCAGAAACGGCAGGCCCAGCAGCGCAACAAAAGCGGCCAGAAAGCCCAGCGTCGCGATCCGGCGCACCATCTGCGGCGTCATCATCGAGGTCAGCAGCATCGCCACCATCGCCAGCCCGCCGAAAAACGCCTGACGCTGAACATAGTGGAAGGGGGCAAAGCCGTTCTTCTCGGCCAGCGGCGGCGAGGCGGCAAAGCCCAGCAGCAGCCCGACCGCGAACAGGATCAGGATGCAGGACATCGTCCATTTGTCGATTGTCCGCCACCACTTGGGAAGAACCGGATCGCCCGCCTGAATGGGAAGGGAACCATAGACCATCTCAGTCATGGGAATACCGCCGTTCGTTGCCTGTCTGTCTCTGCCTTCGCCCCGTTTTCGGGGTCTCGTGGGGCAACTGTACCGAATCACGCATCATCGCACCAGCGTTAAAAGGGGGCGCGGCGCGGCTCGGCACCCCCTTGCCAAGCGCGCGGGCTTCGGGCAGGGCTGGGCGCATGGAATTCGATACGATCATTCTGGGGGCCGGGGCTGCCGGCCTGATGTGCGCCGCCCATGCGGGCGGGCGTTGCTTGGTGCTGGACCATGCCAAGGCCGCGGGCGAGAAGATCCGCATCTCGGGCGGCGGGCGCTGCAATTTCACCAACATGGACCCGGGTCCGCGCAATTTCCTGTCGCAGAACCGGCACTTCGCCAAATCGGCGCTGGCCCGCTACACCCAGTGGGACTTCATCGAGCTGATCAGCCGCCACAACATCGCCTGGCACGAGAAAACGCTGGGGCAGCTGTTCTGCGACGGCTCGGCCAAGCAGATCGTCGCCATGCTGCTGGAGGAAGCCGCGAAAGCCGATGCCGCTGTCTGGCTGGAGGCCGCGATTGTCGAGGTCGCGCGCGAGGACAGCGGCTTTCGCGTGGTGACCGAGAATAACGGGCGGCGCAATACCCTGCGCGCGGCGAATGTGGTGGTCGCGACGGGCGGCAAATCCATCCCCAAGATGGGCGCGACCGGGCTGGCCTATGACATCGCGCGCCAGTTCGGGCTGGAGGTGACAGAGACCCGCCCTGCCCTCGTGCCGCTGACTTTTCCCGAGGGGCGTTTTGCCGGGCTGGCCGGCCTGTCACTGCCCGTGCGCATCACCGGCGGCGGCACCAGCTTTGACGAGGCACTGCTGTTCACCCATCGCGGCATTTCGGGGCCGTCGGTGCTGCAAATCTCGTCCTACTGGCGCGAGGGCGAGGCGATCTCGGTGAACCTGATGCCCTCGGGCACGCTGTTCGACCTGCTGCGCGCGCGGCGCACGCAAGACGGGCGCAAGAACCTGACCACCGTGCTGGGCCAGATCCTGCCCGGACGTCTGGCCGATCATCTGGCCACCGAATGGGGCCTGAGCGGCAACATGGCGGACCAGTCCGACAAGGCCCTGCGCGCACTGGTCGAGCGGGTGGAGAAATGGGACCTGGTGCCCAACGGATCCGAGGGCTACCGCACCGCCGAGGTGACGCTGGGCGGGGTGGATACGGGCGGGCTGAATTCGGCCACGATGGAGGCCAAATCGGTGCCGGGGCTGTATTTCATCGGCGAATGCGTCGACGTGACCGGCTGGCTGGGCGGGTATAATTTCCAGTGGGCCTGGTCCTCGGGCTGGGCCGCGGGACAGGCGATCCGGCAACGGATGCGCGGGTAGGACGGGCTGGGGCAGCTGGGGGCCAGCCCCCAGACCCCCGGAGTATTTCGATCAGAAAGAAGCCAAGGCCGCGCGGACGCGGGCGGTGAAGTCGTCGCCGCGTTCTTCGAAGTTGTTGTACTGGTCGAAGCTGGCAGCGGCGGGGGCCAGAAGGACGGTGTCGCCGTCTTCGGCCTCGGCCATGGCGCGGGCGACGGCGGTTTCCATCGTGGTGCAGATTTCGGCGTCGGTGCCTGTGAGCTGCATGGCGAAATGCGCGGCTTCGCGGCCGATCACGTAGGCCTTTTTGACGGAAGTCAGGGCGTCGCGCAGGCCGTCGAGGCCGCCCTCTTTTTCCAGGCCGCCGCAGATCCAGCGGATATTGGTGAAGGCACGCAGGGCCTTTTCGGCGCTGTCGACGTTGGTGGCCTTGGAGTCGTTGACGTAGCGCACGCCGTTCGCCTGGGCGATGGTCTGGCTACGGTGCGGCAGGCCGGCGAAGGAGTGGAAGGCGTCCTCGATCGTGCGCGGCGACAGGCCCAGGGCGCGGCAGGCGGCGTAGGCGGCGCAGGCGTTCTGGTGGTTGTGCGCGCCCGGCAGCCCGGGAATCGGGCGCAGATCGATGGAGGCGGTCTGACGCCCCTTGCGGTATTCAGCCAGGAACCCCTTGCGGGCGAAGACCTGCCAGCCCGGCCCGGTCAGTTTCTGCGCCGAGGAGATGCGGATCACCCGGTCATCCGCCGCCCCTTCGGAGAGTTGATTGGCGAGATACCGCCCCTCGTTTTCGTCGACGCCGATGATGGCGCGGTCGGGTCCGCCCTCGGCGAACAGGCGGCGTTTGGCGGCGAAATAGCCGCCTTTGCCGCCGTGGCGGTCCAAGTGATCGGGCGACAGATTTGTGAAGACGGCCACGTCCGGCGTCAGCGCGCGGGCGAGGTCGGTCTGGTAGCTGCTGAGTTCCAGCACCACGACGCCGCCATCCTCGGGCGGGTCGATGTCCAGCACGCCGCGGCCGATATTGCCCGCCAGCTGCGAAGGTTTGCCCGCCTCGGTCAGGATGTGGTGGATCAGCGCCGAGGTGGTGGATTTGCCGTTCGAGCCGGTCACCGCGACGACGCGCGGCGGGGTGTCGAACTCGTGCCACTCGCCCCCGGCCAGGGACCGGAAGAACAGGCCGATATCGTTGTCCACGGGCACACCGGCGGCCCAGGCGGCGGAGATCACCTTGTTGGGTTCGGGGTAAAGATGCGGGATGCCGGGGCTGACGATCAGGCTGGCGATCTCGTCAAAGGCGCCGGGCTGCATCAGGTCGGCGGTGGCAAAGCCCTCGGCCTCGGCCTTGTCGCGCGCGGCGGGGTTGTCGTCCCAGCAGACCGGGATCGCACCGCCTGCCTTCAGCGCCCGCGCCGTCGCCAGCCCCGAGCGCCCGAGACCCAGAACCGCCACCTTGTGTCCATCGAAGCCCTTGACCGGAATCATGCGTCTTCTCCCCTGCCCGCTGTCAGACTATCGCTACCCGATCCCGCGCGTTGCGGCCAGATGGCCTGCGTTCAGCGGACCTTTAGCGTGGCCAGGCCGATCATTGCCAGGATCAGCGCGATGATCCAGAAGCGGATCACGATCTGCGGCTCGGCCCAGCCCTTTTTCTCATAGTGGTGATGGATCGGAGCCATCAGGAACACGCGCTTGCCCGTGCGCTTGAAGTACAGCACCTGGATGATGACCGACAGCGCCTCGACCACGAAGAGGCCGCCGACGATGGCCAGCACGATCTCATGCTTGGTGGCCACCGCGATGGCACCCAAAGCGCCGCCCAAGGCCAGCGATCCGGTGTCGCCCATGAACACGGCCGCGGGCGGCGCGTTGTACCACAGGAAGCCCAGCCCGCCCCCGATCAGCCCTGCGACAAAGATCAAAATCTCGCCGGTGCCGGGGACGTAATGCACGTCCAGATATTCGGAAAAGTCAACGCGGCCAACGGCATAGGCGATCACCCCCAGCGTGGCCGAGGCGATCATCACCGGCATGATCGCCAGCCCGTCCAGACCGTCGGTCAGGTTCACGGCATTGGCCGCGCCCACGATCACGATCATCGCAAACGGGATGAACAGCAGGCCCATGTTGATCAGCACGTCCTTGAACACCGGCAGCGCCAAGCGGAATTGCAGCGCCTCGGGGTGCGAGACGGTGGCCCAGTAGCCCGCGATCCCGGCGATCACGAAGCCCAGCAACAGCCGCACGCGGCCCGGAACGCCCTTGGTGTTCTGCTTGCTGACCTTGGCGTAGTCGTCCAGGAACCCGATCAGGCCAAAGGCCATCGTCACGAACAGCACCATCCAGACATAGGCATTGTCCAGCCGCGCCCACAGCAGCGTCGCCACCACCAGCGCCGACAGGATCAGCAGCCCGCCCATCGTCGGCGTGCCTGCCTTGACGAAATGCCCGGCGGGGCCGTCCTCGCGGATCGGTTGACCCTTGCCCTGCTTCTTGCGCAACACGTTGATCAGCGGCTGCCCGAAGATGAAACCGAAGATCAGCGCCGTCATGAACGCTCCGCCAGCACGGAAGGTGATGTAGCGAAACAGGTTGAAGACATCGCCACCGTCCGACAATGCGGTCAGCCAATACAGCATGGTTCAGGTCCTTCCAGCCCGGCGCATCGCCGGTTAGTCGAGGGTTATTCGGGTTGCCGTGCCCCTTGGCCCAGTTTCTTGATCGCGTCAACAACAAGCGAGACCTTGCTGCCCTTCGAGCCCTTGACCAGCACCACATCCCCGGCGTCAATCAGCCGATGCGCGCGCTCGGCCATGGGTTTGGCCTCTTCGGTCCAGTCGCCGCGCTTGGCGGCGGGCAGCGCGTGCCACATCCGGTTCATGCGCGGGCCGACGCAATGGATCACGTCGATGTCCTGAATGAACGGCAGCGCGGCGATGCCTTCGTGCAGCGCCATCTCGTCGGGGCCCAGCTCCAGCATATCCCCCAGGATTGCCACCCGGCGCCCCTTGGCCACGCGGCCCAGCCCGTCGGTGGGTTTCGCGGCGGCCAGCACCTCCAGCGCCGCGGCCATCGAGGTCGGGTTGGCGTTGAACGCGTCGTCGATCAGATCCATGACCTGTTCGTCCAGCACCTTGTCCAGCTGCACCTTTTCGCGGAAACCACGCCCCGCCGGCGGCAGCCATTGCGCCAGATCGGCGGCGGCCATCGTGGTGTCCAGTTTCAGCGCCTGCGCCACGGCCATGACACCCATCGCGTTGACCGCGAAATGCCGCCCCGCCGCCATCACCTTGAACAGCACCGGACGCCGCCACGCGCGGCCCTGAGCCACGGTGACATCATCGACCAGTTGCACCTGGCTCAGACGGTGGTGGTTCTGCGGCCCCTCGCCAAAGGTGATGATCCGCGCGCCGCGTGCCTTGGCCGCGTCGATCAGGATCGGGCTGGTGGGCAGATCGCCGTTCAGAACGGCCACGCCGCGGGGTTCCAGCCCTTCGACGATACTGGCCTTTTCGCGGGCGATCCCTTCAATGTTTTCAAAGGCTTCCAGGTGGGCCGCCGCAACGGTCGTCACCATCGCCACATGCGGGCGCGCCAGCTTGGTCAGCGGCGCGATCTCGCCCGGGTGGTTCATCCCGATCTCGATCACCGCGAATTGTGTGTCCTGCGGCATCCGCGCCAGCGTCAGCGGCACGCCCCAATGGTTGTTGTAGCTGGCCTCGGCCGCGTGGGTGCGCCCCTGCCCGCCCAGCACCGTGCGCAGCATCTCCTTGGTCGAGGTCTTCCCGACCGAGCCGGTCACCGCCACCACCTTGGCCTTGGTGCGCTTGCGGGCGGCGCGGGCCAGATCCTCCAGCCCTGCCAGCACGTCCGGCACGATCAGCAGCGGCGCATCCGCGGCCACGCCCTCGGGGATGCGGCTGACCAGCGCGGCCCCCGCCCCGGCGGCCAGCGCCTGCGCCACGAAGTCATGCCCGTCGCGCGCGGCCTTTAGTGCCACGAACAAATCGCCGGGCTGGATCGTGCGCGTGTCGATCGAGACCCCCTCGACCGCCCAATCCCCAACGGCCTGCCCGCCGGTTGCGCGGGCGGCCTCTGCTGCGGTCCACAGGCTCATGCCAGTCCCCCGTCCAGTGCCATCACGGCCATGCTGGCCTGTTCCACATCGTCAAAAGGCAGCACCCGGTCGCCGATGGTCTGGCCGGTTTCGTGCCCCTTGCCCGCGATCAGCAACGCATCGCCCGGCCCCAAGGCATCGACGCCACGCAGGATCGCCTCGGCCCGGTCGCCAAATTCCAGCGCATCGGGACAACCCAGCAAGACGGCCTGACGGATGCTGGCCGGGTCCTCGCTGCGCGGGTTGTCGTCGGTCACGATGACCAGATCGGCATGTTCCGCCGCCGCCTGCCCCATCAAGGGCCGCTTGGTGCGATCACGATCCCCGCCTGCGCCGATGATGGCGATCAGGCGGCCCATCACATGCGGGCGCATCGCCTTCAGCGCCGTCGCCACCGCGTCGGGGGTATGAGCGTAATCGACGAACACCGCCCCGCCATTGGCCCGCGTCGCGGCCAACTGCATCCGCCCGCGCACGCCGCTCAGATGCGGCAGGGTTTCGAACACGCGCGCCGGTTCCTCGCCGCAGCCGATGACCAGACCGGCGGCCAGCAGCACGTTTTCCGCCTGGAACCCGCCGATCAGCGGCAGGCGCAGCATGTAGGTTTCGCCCTCGTACGAGAACCGGATCTGCTGACCCGCCGCTTCGAAGCGTTGGCCCAGCAGGCGCAGCCGCGCATTCGGCCCCCGCCCGACCGAGATCACAGCCTGCCCGCGCGTCCCCGCGATCCGCGCCATGTCCGGGCCCTTGGGGTCGTCGACGTTGATGACGGCGACGCCGTCCTCGCTCAGCACGCGATCAAAGAGGCCCGCCTTGGCGGCGAAGTATTCCTCGAACGTGGCGTGGTAATCCAGGTGGTCTTGCGTGAAATTCGTGAACCCCGCCGCGCGCAGATGCACCCCGTCCAACCGACGCTGAGACAGCCCGTGCGAGGACGCCTCCATCGCCGCATGGGTCACCCCGGCAAAGGCGCATTCCGACAGCAGCCGGTGCAGGGTGATCGGCTCGGGCGTGGTGTGGTGCAGCGGGGCGACATAGGCGCCCTCGACCCCGGTCGTGCCCAGGTTCACCGCGTCATGGCCCAGCTCGGCCCAGATCATCCGCGTGAAGGTGGATACCGAGGTCTTGCCGTTCGTCCCCGTCACCGCCGCCATGATCGGCGGCTGCGCGCCGAACCACAGCGCCGCGGCATAGGCCAGCGTCTGGCGAGGGTCTTCGGCCACGATCAGCGCGGCGGACGAGGCGGCCAGCGCATCAGCGGCCAGTTTCGCGCCCTCGGCATCGGTCAGGATCGCTGCCGCGCCCCGTTCCAGCGCGGTGGCGATGAACGTCGCGCCATGCACCTTGGTGCCCGGCAGCGCAAAAAACAGGTGGCCCGGACGCACCTCGCGGCTGTCCACGCTCAGGCCGGTGACCTGTGCGTCACGGCCCGCCTGAGCCGTCAGCCCCAGTTCGGATAGAGATTTTCGCTGCCCCGGCATACGCCTTCCCCGGCTTAGTTCTTTGCCAGCGTTATACCAGCCGCAGCGGTGGGTTCAATCGTGGGGCGCAGTCCCAGCAGGGGCGCGACACGCCGGATCATCTCGGCGGCGACCGGCACGGCGGTCCAGCCTGCGGTGCGGCGCGGCTCCTCGCCCATCGTGTCGACGGGTTCGTCCAGCGTCACCACCAGCACGTATTTCGGGTCCGACACCGGGAACATCGAGGCAAAGGTGGCGATCACCTTGTCATCATAGTACCCGCCGCCCTTTTCCTTGGGCTTGTCGGCGGTGCCGGTCTTGCCGGCGACCTCGTAGCCCTCGACCTCGCCAAAGCTGGCAGTGCCTTCGGTGACGACCTTGCGCAGCATGTCGCGCGCAGCAAGGGCGACCTTTTCGGACATCACGCGCTCGCCCTTCTGGATCAGCGGCTGGCGCAGGATCGTCGGGTAGACGCGGTAGCCGCCATTCGCCACCGCCGCATAGGCCGAGGCCAGGTGCAACGGCGTCGCCGACAGCCCGTGACCGTAGGAAATCGTCATCGTCGACAGCTCGGACCATTTCGGCGGCAGCAGCGGCTTGCCACCCGAGGCTTCGGTGATCTCCAGCGGGGTTTGCTCAAAGAAGCCCAGCGATTTCAGGAATTGCTGCTGGCGTTCCGCGCCGATCATCATGGCCACCCGCGCCGTCCCGATGTTGGACGACTTCACGATCACCTTTTCCAGCGTCAGCTTCGGCCCGTAATTGTGGAAATCGCGGATGGTGAAGCGGCCCCATTTCATCGGGCCCTTGGTCTCGATCTCGGTTTGGGGATTGACCAGGCCCAGTTCCATCCCCTGCGCGGCGGCGAAAATCTTGAAGGTCGAGCCCAGCTCGTACACGCCCTGCACCGCGCGGTTGAACAGCGGGCTGTCCGAGGGCGAGCCCTCGACCGCCGGGCGCGGCCGGTCGTTCGGATCGAAATCGGGCAAGGAGACCAAGCTGATCACCTCGCCGGTTTTCACGTCCATCAGCACCGCGGCGGCGCCCTTGGCGTTCATCAGGCGCATGCCGCCGGCCAGCACCTGCTCGGTCGCGTCCTGCACCGCCAGATCCAGCGACAGCTGCAACGGCTTGTCGGCACGGGCCGGATCACGCAGGCGTTCATCGAACATACGCTCGATCCCGGCGACGCCGATCACTTCGGCGGCGTTCACATCCTCGGCGCCAAAACTGGCACCGCCCAGCACATGCGCGGCCAGACTGCCGTTCGGATACAGCCGCATCTCGCGCGGGCCGAATTGCAGACCGGGTTCGCCGATGTCATGCACCAGCTGCTTTTGCTCGGGGCTCAGCTTGCGCCGCAGCCAGATGAATTTGCGCTTGCCGCTGAAATCGCGCAGCAGGCGTTCCTCGTTCAACTCGGGAAAGATCGAGGCCAGCTGGGCCGCCGCATAGGCCGGATCGACCATGTTCTGCGGTGTGGCATACAGCGAGTAAGTCTCGATATTCGTTGCCAGAATGCGGCCCTGACGGTCCACGATATCGGCCCGTTGCGCGCGGATCGTCGCCTCGGTCACCGAGGCGCGCGGCTCGACCGGGTCGCTGGCGGCCAGCGTCCCCATCTGCACCCCGATCACGCCGTACGCACCGACAAAGGCCAGCGCCAGCACCAGCAGGCGGCTTTCGGCCCGCAGACGCGAGCGGTCGCGCATTTCCTCGTGCCGCAGACGGATGTTTTCACGCTCGATCGCATCGGGGTTTTCGCCCTTGGTGCGGGCGTCCAGAATACGGGCCAGAGGACGCAGCGGCGTACGGATCACGGCTTGCTCTCCTCGGTCATCCCATTGGCCGAGGACACCTCGATCGGTTCAACAATCGGCTCCAGATCCGGCGGCAGCGGGTAGGACACCTGATCGACCCGGCCGAATTGCTC
Source organism: Thalassobius vesicularis (assembly GCF_004799325.1). Lineage (GTDB taxonomy): Bacteria > Pseudomonadota > Alphaproteobacteria > Rhodobacterales > Rhodobacteraceae > Thalassobius > Thalassobius vesicularis. Next base: position 81,098 of record NZ_SSMD01000005.1, on the reverse strand, counting down.
GGGCGCAAAGGGCATCAGCTCCAGCCGGTCAAAGTTGATCGCCGCCAGTTCGCGCAGGCGTTCGGGGCGGTTCAGATAGGCCCATTCGGCCCGCAGCATCCCCAGACGGGCGCGCGCATCGGCGATCTGGCCGTGCTGACGCTCGACCCGGTCCAGCGCTGCCTGTGTCTGGTAATTCTCGCGATACGCCCAAAAGGCCAGGCCGATCACGGCCATTGCTGTCAGGACATAAAGCAGGCTGCGCATCACTTCTTCCCCTTGCTCAGCATCGGCATACCCAGTTGCTTGCGGTCGGTTTCGCCCGGCGCCGCATCCGTCCGCACCGCCACGCGCAGCTTGGCACTGCGGGCGCGCGGGTTTTCGTCCAGTTCCTGATCGTCCGGGCCGACGGCCTTGCGGGTGACCAGCTCGAATTGTGCAGGCGTTTCATGGGCTTCGGGGGCATAGCGGTTGCCCCCCGACTTACCCGCACGGCTTTGGAAGAACCGCTTGACCATCCGATCCTCGATCGAGTGGAAGGTCACCACCGCCAGCTTTCCGCCCGGCTTCAGCGCGCGTTCGGCGGCTTCCAGCCCACCGACCAGCTCGCCGTATTCGTCATTCACCGCGATCCGCAGCGCCTGGAAACTGCGCGTCGCCGCGTGCGATTGCCCCGGCTTGACGCGCGGCATGATCCGTTCGATCAGCCCGGCAAGTTGCAGCGTCGTGGTGAAGGGCACCGCCTCGCGGTCTTTCACGATGGCCCGCGCGATCTTGCGGCTGGCGCGTTCCTCGCCGTAGTTGAACAGGATGTCGGCCAGATCGGATTCCGAGGCCGTGTTCACGATATCCGCCGCCGAGGGGCCGGATTGGCTCATCCGCATATCCAGCGGGCCGTCCTTCATGAAGGAAAACCCCCGCTCGGCCAGGTCCAGCTGCATCGAGCTGACGCCCAGGTCCAGCACCACCCCGTCCAGATCGCTGGCATATTCGTCCAGCTTCGAAAACACGCCCTGCACCAGCTCCAGCCGGTCGCCATACTCGCTTGCCCAAGGGGCGGCCATCTGGAACGCCAGCGGGTCACGGTCCACGCCGATCACCTTGTCGGCCCCGGCGGCAAGCAATCCACGCGTATATCCGCCTGCGCCGAACGTGCCGTCCAGCCAGACCCCAGAGACAGGCGCGACCGCTTTCAGAAGCGGCCGCAGAAGAACGGGAATGTGGGGGCGATCAGCCGAGGACATCACAGATCCCCCGCTTCATCCAACAGCGACAGAGGGTTGGCGTTCGGCCCCATCTCGGCCAGCCAATCCTCGGCAAAGCTGGCCTGCTCGGCCTCGTGCGTTTCGGGCTTCCAGATCTCAAAGGTCTCGCCCATCCCGGCGAAATACGCCGTGCCGTCCAGCCCGATCTTGTCGCGCATCATCTGCGGCAGCACAAAGCGGCCGTCATTGTCCAGCTCGATCGGCTTGGCCAGGTTCAGGATCATGCGCTCCATGATGATCCGGCGCTTGGATCCACGCGGAAGCCCGCGGATTTCCTCGGCCAGGGCGCGGAAGCCCTCGAAGGTGTGGACGATCAGTTGTTTCTGGGATTCGTGACCGTAGACGATCACCATGCGGGGACGGCCAGTTGCGGCGGCTTGGGGGTCACCCTCGGTCAGCTCATTGCGAAAATCGGCAGGGATCGACACGCGTCCCTTTCCGTCCACCTTGAAGGTGTGTTCGCCTATGAACATGCCGGCCAACGCGGCGCTCCTTTACCTGTCCCTGACCCGTTTCCGGGCCGTATTACGGAAAACGGCGGATTGAGCTGCTGCCACTGCCCAATCCGCCGCCCTCGTCCCGCTTTGCGGGGTGTGTCCAGCTGCACGCGCCACCTGGGGGGATGTCTGCTCGCTCGCGCGCCGGATCTCTTGGTTCGAAGAAAGCGGAGCCTGTATGAAACCTGCTTTTTTTATTTTTGACCGGGGCTCTGTGTCCCCGTTCCGTCTTTTTTCGATACACAAGGGATGCCATGGGAATTCATGGAAATCAACAGGAATTGGCGGGATTTTTCCGGGACAAGGCCAGTACAACACCCCGAAACAGAGAGTTATCCACCGGTTATCCACAGATTATTTGGCATAATTTGCCCATAAATGAAAATCAACCACTAGATATAGTAATGTCGCGGAGCTGAAAATTTTTCCCGTGCAATCCCGGAAAATTTCAAGATTTGGTAGCCCAAAGCAGCAAAAACCGGCGCAACCCCGGTCGCGCGGGCCTGTTTTCCTACAATTTTCAACGGAAAGTGATTCGGTTCGGCGGGAACTGGCGCAGTCATTCCCGTGAATTCCCGGAAATCCCGCGCAATCCCGCCGAATTCCCGTGAATGCCCGTGATCGCGGCAGACAATCCCGCCGCGATCGGTGTCAGATCAAGCCATACCGCCCTGGATCAGACGTTGCGCCACCTGCGCATAGGCCTGCGCCATCGCGCTGTCGCCCGCCGCAATCGGCGTACCCGCATCGCCCGCCAGGCGGGTTTCCAGGTCGATCGGCAGCTCGGCCAGCAGCGGCACGCCCAGCTTCTTGGCCTCGTCCGCCACGCCGCCATGGCCAAAGATATGCGCCTCGTGCCCGCAATTGGGGCAGTGGAACACCGACATGTTCTCGATCAGGCCCAGCACCGGCGTGTTCAGCGTCTTGAACATGTCCAGCGCCTTGCGCGCGTCGATCAGCGCCACGTCCTGCGGGGTCGAGACCACGATGGCCCCGGTCAGCAGCGTCTTCTGGCACAGCGTCAGTTGGATGTCGCCCGTGCCCGGCGGCAGGTCCACGATCATCACGTCCAGATCGCCCCAGGCCACCTGCCCCAGCATCTGCTGCAACGCCCCCATCAGCATCGGCCCGCGCCAGATCACCGCCTTGTCGGGGTCCATCATCGCGCCGATCGACATCATGGTGACGCCATGTGCGTGCAGCGGCTCGATCGTCTTGCCGTCCGGGCTCGAGGGGCGCTTGGTCGTCCCCATCATGCGCTGCTGCGAGGGGCCGTAAATGTCCGCGTCCAGCAGGCCAACCCGCCGCCCCGCCTTGGCCAAAGCCACCGCCAGGTTGGACGAAACCGTGGATTTGCCCACGCCACCCTTGCCCGAGCCCACGACGATGATCTTGTCCACGCCCGCCGGTTTCGTCGGCCCCGCCTGCGGAGTCGGATGTCCGCCGATCTTCAGACTGGGGGCGGGTTTCTTGGGCGCCGGGCCGTGCGCGGTCAGCGCAACCATCACCTTGCCCACGCCGGGCAGCCGCTTCAGCTGGTCCTCGGCGTCGGCCTGCACCATCTCCATCGCGCGGGCGGCCTCGGGGCTGGGCGCCTCGATCACAAAGCGCACATCGCCCCCCTCGACCACCAATGCCCGCACCAGATCGCGCGTTATCAGCGTCCCTCCTCCGGGCACTTCGATCCGGGACAGAACCTGTTCCACCTGCTGGCGCGTGACTGACATGGCGATCTCCTGCGAAAAATTCGCCGCAATAGGTGCTGTTTTTTGGCGCCAAGGCAAGGCCCGCCACCGCCGAAACCGGAAACTGCGACAATACACATCCAGAATGCAGGTTTACGATAGGTCAACAATGCTTATGCATTTTTTGCATAGCTGCAATGCAGCATCGGGCATTGTGCAACTGCAGCAATTCCCCCATCTTCAATCCAACAGCGCAGGAAACTGCAAAGACGCGAACAGAACGAAAGAAGCTGAACATGGCATACGCATCGGATATCCGCACCTCCGAAGGTGGCATCGCAGATCGTTTCGCCGCCCTGACCAAGTCTGTGGGCGCGCGTTTCGCCCGCTACAAAACCTACCGCCGGACCCTGGTCGAGCTGGCCTCCCTGTCCGACATGGAACTGCGTGACCTCGGCCTGTGCCGCTCGCAGATCCGCTCGGTCGCATACGAGCACGTCTACGACGCGCACTAAGATATCTCTTCGGAAATCCCTCTCCTCCTCCCTGGGATTTCTGGAACAGCGGTGACATCTCTCCTCCTCCCTGATGTCACCGCACCAAATTCCGGGCCAAACGGCCCAAACAGATACGGACCCCTTCCTCCTCCCTTTCGGGGTCCGTTGCAAAGAGCGGCGATCCTCCCTCCTCCTCCCTGAGGATCGCCGCACTTGCACAACAGATACGAAGGGCCCCCTCCTCCCTAGGCCACTTCGTAGTCAAGAGCGGTGGCCCTCCCTCCTCCTCCCTGAGGGCCACCGCATCCTTGACCAGCATACGTCGGCCCTCTACTCCTCCCTGGGCTGGACGTAACAAAGACGGCGGTGCCCCCTCCTCCTCCCTGGGCGCCGCCGTTTTCTTTTTCCAAATCCCCAAAAGACAGCACCGGCCCCGAATGCAGGGCCATGAGTATTTGGATCAGAAAGAAGCCTGAATGCCGTCCTTCCCCTCACCGCGCGCGGGCGGAGAAGGACGCCGCATTTCTGCTTCTTTCTGATGAAAATACTCAAATCCGACGCGGCCACGCGCGCCGGGGGGCGAGGTCAGAACGGGATGTCGTCGGCCGCTGACACAAAACGCGCGACGATTTTCTTTTCGCCGGCCTTGTCAAAGGCGATTTCCAGTTTGTCGCCTTCGATGCCCAGCACAGACCCGTAGCCGAATTTCTGGTGGAAAATCCGGTCGCCCACCGCAAAGCTGCTGGTGGCGGTCAGGTCGATCACAGGGGCGCGGCTTTCGCGGGGTTGGCTGACGGGGCGTTGTGAGGCGCGGGCCTGCATGCGTTGCCAGCCCGGCGAGTTGTAGACGTCGGCCTTTGTGGCGCGTTCCTCGATGCTGCTGGTCGGGCGTGCGGCGCCGAATCCGCCGCCGTATAGGCCCGGGGGCGTCAGGACTTCGACGTGATCTTCGGGCAGCTCGTCGATGAAGCGCGAGGGCAGTTGCGATTGCCATTGCCCGAACACCCGCCGGTTGCCTGCGAACGAGATCGTGCACAGTTCCTCGGCCCGGGTGATGCCGACATAGGCCAGGCGGCGTTCTTCCTCGAGGCCCTTGAGGCCGGATTCGTCCATGCTGCGTTGGCTGGGGAACAGGCCGTCCTCCCATCCCGGCAAGAAAACCGCGGGGAATTCCAGCCCTTTGGCCGCGTGCAGGGTCATGATGCTGACCTTTTCGCCGCCGTCGTCCTGATCATTGTCCATGACCAGGCTGACATGTTCCAGAAAGCCTTGCAGGTTTTCGAATTTTTCCAGCTGTGTGACCAGTTCCTTCAGGTTTTCCAGACGGCCGGGCGCTTCGGGCGTCTTGTCGTTTTGCCACATCGTCGTGTAGCCCGATTCGTCGAGGATGATCTCGGCCAGTTCCATATGCGAAAGGTCGTCGTCCCCCGCCATGCGGCCCCAGCGGTCGATGCCCTCGATCAGGGTGCGCAATTGGCCTGCGCCCTTGCCGCTGATGCCGCCGTCGCGCAACAGCAGGCGCGCGCCGTCGACCAGGCTGGTGCCGTTTTCGCGGGCCACGGCGCGGATGTTTTGCTGGGCCTTGTCGCCAAGCCCGCGTTTGGGGGTGTTCACGATCCGCTCGAATGCCAGATCGTCGCTGGGCGAGGTCACCACGCGGAAATAGGCCATCGCATCGCGGATTTCGAGCCGCTCATAGAAACGCGGGCCGCCGATCACGCGGTAAGGCAGGCCGATGGTCAGGAAGCGGTCCTCGAAGGCGCGCATCTGGTGGCTGGCGCGGACCAGAATCGCGATCTGGTCCAGCCCGAACTTGCGCATTCCGCGGGTACCGCGTTGCAGGGATTCGATCTCTTCACCGATCCAGATTGCCTCTTGCTCGCCGTCCCAATGGCCGATCAGGCGGACTTTTTCGCCCTCTTCGGCCTCGGTCCAGAGGGTCTTGCCCAGCCGCCCCTCGTTGCAGCGAATGACGTTCGAGGCCGCTGCCAGGATGTGCGGGGTCGAGCGGTAGTTCTGCTCCAGCCGGATCACCGCCGCGCCGGGAAAATCCTTTTCGAACCGCAGGATATTGCCCACCTCGGCACCGCGCCAGCCATAGATCGACTGGTCGTCATCGCCGACGCAACAGATGTTCTTGTGCCCGCCGGCCAGCAGGCGCAGCCACAGGTATTGGGCGACGTTGGTGTCCTGATATTCGTCCACAAGGATGTAGCGGAACCAGCGGCGGTATTGCTCAAGGATGTCGTCGTGTTTCTGGAAGATCGTGACCATGTGCAGCAGCAGGTCGCCGAAATCGGTGGCGTTCAGCTCGCGCAGGCGGGTCTGGTATTGGTCGTAGAGTTCCGTGCCGCGATGATTGAAGGCACCCGCCTCGCCCGCTGGTACTTGGGTTGGGGTCCAGGCACGGTTTTTCCAGTTGTCGATGATCGAGGCCAGCTGGCGCGGGGGCCAGCGTTTCTCGTCTATATTATTGGCCTGGATCAATTGCTTGAGCAGGCGGACCTGATCGTCGGTGTCCAGAATGGTGAAGTTGGATTTCAGCCCGACCAACTCGGCATGGCGGCGCAGCAGTTTCACGCAGATCGAGTGGAAGGTGCCCAGCCACGGCATCCCCTCGGCCGGTTGGCCCAGCAGGCGGGAAACGCGGTCCTTCATCTCTCGCGCGGCCTTGTTGGTGAAGGTGACGGCGAGGATCTCGTGCGGTTGCGCGCGGTGCGTCGTCAGCAGGTGCACGATGCGGGTGGTCAGCGCCTTGGTCTTGCCGGTGCCCGCACCCGCCAGCATCAGCACGGGGCCATCCAGCGCCTCGACCGCCTGACGTTGGGCGGCGTTGAGCCCGTCCAGATAGGGCATCGGGGCGAGCGCCATCGCGCGGGCGGACAGGGAGGGTTTGGGCTGGGGCAGGTCGGGATCGCTCATGCGGCGCAATCTAGCGGGCGGAGGGCGTAAGGGGAAGGGTTGTTCCCGTTGTGTTCGCATAATTTGTGCATTCGCCTGCGGCGGGCGGGGTCAGGGGGGCCAGCCCCCCGTCGCTGCGCGACTCCCCCCGGGATATTTGGGAAAAGAAGAAGCAAGGGGGCTGGACAAGATCGAAGGTCGGGCCGCTAATGCGCGCATGGATCTGTTTCAGAAATACCCCGCGATCAGCGATCTGAAGGCGAAGGCGCGGCGGCGCATTCCCTGGTTCGTGTTTGAATATCTGGATAGTGCGACCGGCACCGAAGCCACACAGGCGCGCAACCGGGCCAAGCTGGACGAGGTGCTGCTGATGCCCTCGATCCTGCATGGGGAGTTCAAGCCGGACCTGTCGGTAGATATGTTCGGGCGGCGCTATCCCTTGCCGTTCGGGGTGTCGCCGGTGGGGATGTCGGGGCTGTTCTGGCCGAATGCCGAGCGGTTGCTGGCGGCCGAGGCGACGCGGCAAGGTTTGCCTTATGGGCTGTCCACCGTGGCCAGCCGCACGCCCGAGGATGTGGCCGATTGTCTGGATGGCAATGGCTGGTTCCAGGTCTATCCGCCGCGCGATCCAGGGATTCGGGCGGATATGCTGAAGCGGGCCAAGGATGCCGGGTTTCATGCGCTGGTGCTGACGGTCGATGTGCCGGTGGCCAGCCGGCGCGAGCGGCAGACGCGATCCGGCCTGACCAGCCCGCCCAAGCTGACTCCGCGGCTGTTGACGCAGGTGGCGCGCTGTCCGGCCTGGGCGCTGGGGACGGCGCGGCTGGGGATGCCGCGGATGCGGTTGATCGACGGCTATGCGGACAAGGTGACGGGGCTGAGCTCGACCGAGCATGTGGGCTATCTGCTGCGCACCTCGCCCGACTGGGACTATCTGAAGGCGTTGCGCGATGGCTGGGACGGGCCGCTGATCGTCAAGGGTGTGCTGGATGCGCGCGACGTGCCCGCGCTGGAGGCTGCCGGGGTCGATGCGATCTGGGTCAGCAACCATGCCGGGCGGCAGTTCGACGGCGCCCCTTCGAGCATCGAGGTATTGCCGGGTATTCGCGCTGCGACCCGCCTGCCGGTGATCTTCGACAGCGGGATCGAGGGCGGGCTGGATATCTGCCGCGCCCTGGCCCTGGGGGCCGATTTCGTGATGATGGGCCGGGCTTGGCATTTCGCGCTGGGTGCACTTGGGGCTGCTGGCCCTGCGCATCTGGTGGACATGCTGACGAAGGACATCGTCTCGAACATGGGGCAGCTGGGCACGCCGCGTCTGGCCGATCTGCGCAGCCGCTTGATCTGATTCGACCGAATTTGTGACCTAGCGTCATTCTCACCCACTGAAATATCGTTATTTTGCGCAAATATCGGTTTAATTGTCGCAATCGGGCGGTCTATGCTGGCGTTCATGGGGTGAAATGTTACACAAATCTTTCACACTCAGCATGACTGGGTATTGCGCTGCGCTGCGGCAGACCGTTAGCAATGCGCGCATGGGACCGGAATGACCAAAGAGGGGAACCATTCGATGCCTGATTTCAAGAAAATCCTGATCGCCAACCGTGGTGAGATTGCGATCCGCGTGATGCGGGCGGCGAACGAGTTGGGCAAGAAGACGGTTGCCGTCTATGCCGAAGAGGACAAGCTGGGTCTGCACCGCTTCAAGGCGGACGAGGCGTATCGGATTGGCGAGGGCATGGGGCCGGTTGCGGCCTACCTGTCGATCCCCGAGATCATCCGCGTGGCCAAGGAATCCGGGGCGGACGCGATCCATCCGGGCTATGGCCTGCTGTCGGAAAACCCGGAATTCGTGGATGCCTGCGCCAAGAACGGCATTGCCTTCATCGGGCCCAAGGCCGAGACGATGCGCGCCCTGGGTGACAAGGCCAGCGCGCGCAAAGTGGCGATTGCCGCCGGTGTGCCGGTGATCCCCGCGACCGAGGTGCTGGGCGATGACATGACCGCCATCAAGGCCGAGGCGGCCGAGATCGGCTATCCGCTGATGCTCAAGGCGTCCTGGGGCGGCGGCGGGCGCGGCATGCGTCCGATCTACAGCGAGAAAGAACTGGCCGAAAAGGTCATGGAGGGCCGCCGCGAGGCCGAGGCCGCCTTTGGCAATGGCGAGGGCTACCTGGAAAAGATGATCCAGCGCGCCCGCCACGTCGAGGTGCAGATCCTGGGCGACCAGCATGGCCAGATCTATCACCTGTGGGAACGCGATTGCTCGGTCCAGCGCCGCAACCAAAAGGTTGTTGAGCGCGCCCCTGCCCCCTATCTGACGCAAGCTCAGCGCGAGGAGATTTGCGAACTGGGCAAACGCATCTGCCAGCATGTGAACTATGAATGCGCGGGCACGGTCGAATTCCTGATGGATATGGACACCGGTGCGTTTTACTTCATCGAGGTGAACCCGCGCGTGCAGGTCGAACACACCGTGACCGAGGAAGTCACCGGCATCGACATCGTGCAGGCCCAGATCAAGATCGCCGAGGGCAAGACCCTGGCCGAGGCCACCGGCAAGGCCAGCCAGGACGACATCCGCCTGAACGGCCACGCCCTGCAAACCCGGATCACCACCGAGGACCCGCAGAACAACTTCATCCCCGATTATGGCCGCATCACCGCCTACCGCTCGGCCACCGGGATGGGCATCCGTCTGGACGGCGGCACCGCTTACGCGGGCGGCGTCATCACGCGGTATTACGACTCGCTGCTGGTCAAGGTGACGGCCCATGCGCAAACGCCCGAGGCGGCGATCGCCCGCATGGACCGCGCGCTGCGCGAATTCCGTATCCGCGGCGTCTCCACCAACATCGCCTTTGTGGAAAACCTGCTGAAGCACCCGACATTCCTGTCGAACAAGTACACCACCAAGTTCATCGACGAGACCCCGGGCCTGTTCAACTTTGCCAAGCGCAAGGACCGCGGCACCAAGGTGCTGACCTATATCGCGGACATCACCGTGAACGGGCACCCCGAAACCACCGGCCGCGCCAAACCGGCCGAGGCCAAGCTGCCCCGCGCCCCCAAGCTGAAGGCCGAGCCCGCCCCCGGCACCCGCAACCTGTTGCAGGACAAGGGCGCCAAGGCCGTCGCCGACTGGATGCTGGATCAAAAGCAGCTGCTGCTGACCGACACCACCATGCGTGACGGGCACCAATCCTTGCTGGCCACCCGGATGCGCTCGATCGACATGATCAAGGTGGCACCCGCCTATGCCGCCAATCTGCCGCAGCTGTTCTCGGTCGAATGCTGGGGCGGGGCGACGTTCGACGTGGCCTATCGCTTCTTGCAGGAATGCCCCTGGCAGCGCCTGCGCGACCTGCGCGCGGCCATGCCCAACCTGCTGACGCAGATGCTGCTGCGCGCCTCGAACGGGGTTGGCTACACCAACTACCCCGACAACGTGGTGCAAGAGTTCGTGCGCCAGGCGGCCGAGACCGGCGTCGACGTGTTCCGCGTCTTCGACAGCCTGAACTGGGTCGAAAACATGCGCGTCGCGATGGATGCGGTCGTTGAGTCGGGCAAGATCTGCGAAGGCACGATCTGCTATACCGGCGACATCCTGGACCCCGCCCGCGCCAAGTATGACCTGAAATACTACGTCTCGATGGCCAAGGACCTGGAGGCCGCAGGCGCCCATATCCTGGGGCTGAAGGACATGGCCGGCCTGCTGAAACCCGCCGCCGCCCGCGTGCTGGTCAAGGCGCTGAAGGACGAGCTGTCGATCCCCGTCCACTTCCACACCCACGACACCAGCGGCATCGCCGGAGCCACCATCCTGGCTGCCGCCGAGGCGGGCGTCGATGCCGTGGACGCCGCGATGGACGCGTTCTCGGGCGGCACCTCGCAGGCCTGCCTTGGCTCGATCGTCGAGGCGCTGCGCCACACCGACCGCGACACCGGGCTGGACATCAACGCCGTGCGTCAGATCAGCGACTACTGGGAACAGGTGCGCGGCCAATACGTGGCCTTCGAATCCGGCCTCGCCGCCCCGGCGTCCGAGGTCTACCTGCACGAAATGCCCGGCGGCCAGTTCACCAACCTCAAGGCGCAGGCCCGCAGCCTCGGCCTTGAAGACCGCTGGCACGAGGTCGCCCGCACCTATGCCGACGTCAACCAGATGTTCGGCGATATCGTCAAGGTCACGCCGTCCTCCAAAGTCGTCGGCGACATGGCCCTGATGATGGTCAGCCAGAACCTGACCCGCGCCGAGGTCGAAAACCCCGACCGCGAAGTCGCCTTCCCCGACTCGGTCATCGACATGATGCGCGGCAACCTGGGCCAGCCCCCGGGCGGCTTTCCGGCGGGCATCCTGAAAAAGGTGCTCAAGGGCGAGGCCCCCAACACCGAGCGCCCCGGCAAGCACCTGCCCCCCGTCGATCTGGACGCCACCCGCACCCAGCTGCAAGCTGAGCTGGAGGGCCTGATGGTCGACAACGAAGACCTCAACGGCTACCTGATGTACCCCAAGGTCTTCCTGGATTACGCAGGTCGCCACCGCATCTACGGCCCCGTCCGCACCCTGCCCACCCGCACCTTCTTTTACGGGATGGAACCGGGCGAGGAGATCAGCGCCGAGATCGACCCCGGCAAGACGCTGGAGATCCGCCTGCAGGCCATCGGCGAAACCGATGATCAGGGCGAGGTGAAGGTGTTCTTCGAACTCAACGGCCAGCCCCGCGTGATCCGCGTGCCCAACCGCCTGATCAAGGCCACCACCGCCGCCCGGCCCAAGGCCGACGCCGGCAACCCCGGTCACATCGGCGCGCCGATGCCCGGCGTGGTGGCCTCGGTCGCCGTCACCGTCGGCCAGAAAGTGGCCGAGGGCGACATGCTGCTGACCATCGAAGCCATGAAAATGGAGACCGGCATCCACGCCGAACGTGCCGGCACCGTCAAGGCGCTGCACGTCACCCCTGGCGCCCAGATCGACGCCAAGGACCTGCTGGTCGAGCTGGAATAACGCCGTACGAAAACGCCGCAAAACCTTACGATTCTGCGGCCCAACAAACCCTGAACGCCCCGCCCGGTCCCCACCGCGCGGGGCGTTTCTCTTTTGGTGACGGGGCGCTTCAAAAAATACGCACGACTGTCATTTTCCACTTGCAGCCCCGCGCGACATTTACTATTTCACGCCTCACCCAAGGAAGCGGGCGTAGCTCAGGGGTAGAGCATAACCTTGCCAAGGTTAGGGTCGGGCGTTCGAATCGCCTCGCCCGCTCCAAAATCTCCCTCACGGGAACACGAAAGACGCGGCTTCGGCCGCGTTTTTTCGTTTTGGAACAGGCGCTTTCGGGACAAACCTCATGCGATGCATCAGGTTTGAAACGGGCCGCCAGGCCGGGTAAAAAATCTGTCTTCGGGGCGTGATTTTCCGCTTGCAGACGGCCGCGGGAATGCCTAATTACCCCCTACGAACTGGTTTGCGGGCGTAGCTCAGGGGTAGAGCATAACCTTGCCAAGGTTAGGGTCGGGCGTTCGAATCGCCTCGCCCGCTCCAGTTTGAAACCTCCCTCACATGGCTGAAAGACACACCGCCCCGGCGGTTGAGCTTTGTCGTCTAACTGTCTGGCGCGCATAAAAAATGGCGCCCGAAGGCGCCATTCTTTGGGTCTGTCGCTGGCCTCAGGCGGCGCGCGACATCAGGACCTCATCCACCTGTTTGGCGGCCGAACCTTCGTCGCTGCCCGACACGGCAGCCACTTCGCGGGTCAGGCGCTCCAGGGCCGCTTCGTAAAGCTGGCGCTCGGAATAGCTCTGCTCGCGTTGATCGTCCGTGCGGTGCAGGTCGCGGACCACCTCGGCAATCGCGATCAGATCGCCCGAGTTGATCTTCTGCTCATATTCCTGAGCCCGGCGCGACCACATCGCCCGTTTGACTTTTGCCTTTCCTTTCAAGGTCTTCATCGCCTGACTGACCACGTCCGGAGTGGACAGCGACCGCATGCCGATCTCGACGGCCTTGTTGGTCGGGACGCGCAGGGTCATCTTGTCCTTTTCGAACGAAATAACGAACAGCTCCAGCTTGATACCGGCGATTTCCTGTTCTTCGATCGAGAGGATCTGCCCCACACCGTGCGCCGGATAGACCACGTAATCGTTGGGGCTGAACTCGTTTTTCTTCGTTTTGCTCATGCAATCCTTCCTTGCAAGGATCACCGTCCCGGGCGACAAAAAAGACGGGCGAGAGCACCGAAATACGCTCGTCAGTCTGGAATTTTCGCAGAAAAGCCCATCCACGGGCCGAGGCGTGATGGGTTGGGTTTCAGGTGATCTTCGTCATGTGACAGAGAGCATACCACAAAAACAGGCTTACTGGAAGCATCATAAGGTCGTGAACGGAAAAAGCCCTTTGAAACAAAGGGCTTTCTCGAAAATCTTAAAGCTCGCATGCGTCCGAAAGGCCGCGAATCGGGCTTAGCTGCCTTCGCCTGGCGCTTCCGAGAAGTACTTGGTCACCTTGTCCGGCTCGCCGTCGCGCTCTTCGTAGCCGGGCAGCGGGTCTTTCTTGGCCACGATCACCGGCCACATTTCCGAGTATTTGCGGTTGAACTCGACCCATTTCTCCATGTCCGGCTCGGTGTCCGGGCGGATGGCATCGGCGGGGCACTCGGGCTCGCACACGCCGCAGTCGATGCATTCGTCGGGATGGATCACCAGCATGTTCTCGCCTTCGTAGAAGCAGTCCACGGGGCATACTTCGACGCAGTCGGTGTATTTGCAGGCAATGCAGTTATCGATGACGACGTAAGTCATATCTCTCTTCCATCTTATCGGTCAGGGCTTAGCTAGAACATGCGCCCGGATCATTCAAGTTCCCCTTGGCCTTCGGGCGCGATCAGGTCGATCATTCGCCGGTCACGCTTGGTCGGGCGTCCTTTGCCCTCATATCGAGGAGCAGGCGGGACCGCGTCCTTGACCTCGGTCAAATCGGCGTACAGCGTTTGCGCTTCGGGCGCGGGGCCGCGGCGGGTGCCCAATTCCAGGACACGAACAACGCGAATCTGGTTACCCTGCGGCAGGGTCAGAACGTCGCCAGGGCCAATCGAGTGAGAGGCCTTGGCGATCTTGTTGCCATTCACCCGGATGTGCCCGCCGTTGACCATGGTGCTGGCCAGTCCGCGCGTCTTGTAGAAGCGCGCGAACCACAGCCATTTGTCGACCCTCAGCTTGGCGACGGGCTCGCTCATCCGGGGATCAGGACTTGCCCTTCAGCCCCATCAGAGCTGCGGCGAAGGGGTTGTCGGGATCGATGGCCTTTTCCTTGCGGGGCGGACGCGCCTCGAAGGTTTTGGCACCTTGCTGGCGGGGCTTGTCGCCACGCGGCTTGCCGCCCTTCTTGGGGCCGCGCGGGCGATCGCCCTGCTTTTCGCTGCGTTCGCCGCGATCCGCGGGCTTGCCACGCGGACGTTCGGAACGCTCGCCACGCGGTTTGCCGCCCTGACGACGGTTACCGCCCCAAGTGAAGGTGAAAAACACTTCGATTTCAGGCGCTTCGGGTTCTGCGGGGGCCTCAGCAGCCTCGGCGGGTGCTTCGGTGGTCTCAGCGGCTTCGCCTTCAGCGGCAGGCGCTTCGACGACCGGCTTGGCCTTCTCACGCTCGCCACGCTCAGCGCTGTAGCCCAGGCCCTGCATCAGGTCGGCGAACTGTTCCAGCGTCATGCCGGTGATCGACAGTATGTCGGCGTTGGCCTCAAAGCCCGCGCGGCTGTCTTGGGCGCGCAGCAGATCGGCCAGACGTTCCAGCATGTCGATGCGGATCGCGCGCTCGCCTGCGGCACGATAGCCAGACATGGCAAAGAACCCGTCGGGCATCCCGGCCAGTGCCGGCACGGTGACCATACCCGGAGGCGGCGCCTCGGGGAAATCATCCAGACCGCGCGACAGCGACCACAGCACCAGACGCAGACGGGTCGGAGCGGGCTTCAGCACCAGCGGCAGGAAGATGGTGAACTGGCCGAAACGGACGCCATGCTTGCGCAGCGCGCCGCGGGCATCCTGGTCCAGCTCCTTGACCTGATCGGCGACCTGGCCACGCGGGATGATCCCGAAATTCTCGACCAGCTGGAAGGCAAAACCACGCGCCAGACCCGACAGGGCCTCGTCACGGGCCAGCGCCAGCAGCGGCTCGAACAGGGCTGCGATCTTGCGGTCGATGAAGTGCTGCAGACGGCGCTGCACCTTCTGGGCCACGTCGGCACCGGCTTCGTCATCAACGAAGGCCACGACCGACGGCTTCAGAGCGTCGTCGCCCTTGACCAGCCTACCCACGGCCTGATCGCCCCACATGAGGCCACCCTGCTCGGTGAAGTCGATCTCGGTATCCGGCGCGTTATAGAACCGGTCCGCCCGCAGGTGGAAATGCGGCGCCAATGCCTGAAGGCTGGCCTGACGAAGTGTCTTCGCCTCCTGCCCTGTTGCGTCCTTGTCCTGACGGAACCGGAACCCTTCCAGACGACCGACGAATTCGCCTTCGACGGTCACTTCACCCTGATCATTCACTTCGGCCAAAAGGGCCTCCTTCTGTTTGAGCCGCCGCAGCAACACGGATGTGCGCCGGTCCACAAATCTTTGAGTCAGACGCTGATGCAGCGCATCCGACAATCGGTCTTCTACAGCGCGCGTCTCGTCACGCCAATGGGTTTCATCGTCCACCCAGCCTGCCCGCTGCGCGACATATGTCCACGTGCGGATAAAGGCCAGACGTTTCGACAATGTGTCAATGTCGCCTTCGACCCGGTCGATCCGCTGGATCTGCCGCGCCATCCAGTCGTTGGGCACCCGTCCGTTTTCGTGCAGAAAGCGGAAGATCTGCTCCAGCAGGCTGGCGTGTTCATTATGGCTGATACCACGGAAGTCGGGAATGCGGCATACGTCCCATAGCAACCGGACCGAAGCAGCATCCGACGCGCGCGCCCGAATTTCCGCCACGGACTGCAGCGATTTAAGCGCCATGAGGTCATCTGCCTCGCGCGCGCGGTGCAACAATTGGTGTTGCGGCACCTCTTCCAGACTGCGGATCAGGCTGTCAATGGTGGCAAAGCGCAGCGCGGCGCTGCGCCATTGCAGTTTGCGGACCGGCTCGAAGCGGTGCTCCTCGATGGCGTCGACGGTTTCCTCGGGCAGGTTCGGCGCCTCGCCGGTCACCCCGAACGATCCGTCCGCCATGCCCCGCCCTGCCCGTCCGGCGATCTGGGCCAGCTCGTTGGATTGCAGATAGCGCATCCGCCGCCCGTCGAACTTGATGATCGAGGAAAACGCGACGTGGTCGATGTCCAGGTTCAGGCCCATCCCGATGGCATCCGTCGCCACCAGAAAATCCACGTCGCCGTTCTGGTACAGCTCGACCTGGGCGTTGCGTGTCCGAGGGGACAGCGCCCCCATCACCACCGCTGCCCCGCCCCGCTGACGGCGGATCAGCTCGGCAATGGCGTAGACATCCTCGACCGAGAAGCCGACGATGGCGCTGCGCGGCTTCATCCGGCTGATTTTCTTGGGGCCGGTGTAGGTCAGCTTCGACATGCGTTCGCGGCGCATGAACTCGACCCCTGGGACCAGCTGCGCGATGGGGCCGCGCATGGTGTCCGACCCCATGAAAATCGTCTCTTTCAGCCCGCGCGCGCGCATCAGCCGGTCAGTAAAGACATGGCCACGCTCAGGGTCGGCGCAGAGCTGGATTTCGTCGATGGCGACGAAATCGGCGCCCATGCCTTCGGGCATCGCCTCGACCGTGCAGACCCAGTATTGCGCGCGGGGCGGAACGATGCGTTCCTCGCCTGTGACCAGCGCCACGACAGACGGCCCACGCGCCGCAACGATCTTGTCGTAAACCTCGCGCGCCAGCAGGCGCAGCGGCAAGCCGATCACGCCCGAGCGATAGCCCAGCATCCGCTCGATCGCGTAATGGGTCTTGCCGGTGTTGGTCGGCCCCAGGACCGCCGTGATGCGTGCGTTCTGGGCCATGGCCCGTCCTTGTCCAGGGGCGTCAGAGGTCGCGGCCGCCGGCCTGCGCCTCGATCCGCGCGATGGCGTTCTTCGCATCCTCGTAGTGCGGGTAAATGGCCAGCGCAAGCCGATAGGCATCCGCCGCCAGATCGGGTTTGCCCAGGTGCTCCATGATGGTGCCCAGTCCGAACAGCGCCTGAAACTGGTTCGGATTCAGCGAAAGCGTGCGTTCCAGATCGTGCAGGGCCAGGCCAAGCTGCTGATTCTGAAAGAAAGCATTGGCGCGCATGTGCCAGCCTTCGGCAAAATCGGGAGCGTGATCCGTCAGCGCGGTCAGATGCTCCAACGCCTGATCCATGTCGCCGCGTGCGACGGCATCCTTTGCCCGTTTGACCAGCAGATCCATCGCCGGAGAGCCGGACGCCTCCCACCTAACGGCCAGCTCATCGGCCAGCCGTTTCGCCTCGGCGGGTTCAGCCTGCCGAAGCGCACCAAGCATGTCCGCAGGCAAAGTGCCCTCAGCCTCGTTTTCCGCCCATATGGGTAAGGAAAACGTGACTGTGATCAGTGTTGCCGCGACGATAGGTTTGAGAAAGTGTATCTTCACGCTCATAACAGGCCGAGTGTAACGCGCAGGCCGGGAAAGAACAGTCCCGGCACATCAAATAAAAGGGAAGAGACCATGAGCGACAAGATCGAAGCGGCCCTGGCGGCTCTGAACGAGAAACTGGCCGACGCGGGCTTTGAAGGTTCGGCCAAATTCGTGATCGAAGGCGAAGGTTCGATCGTCGTGGACGCCGCTGGCGCGCGTCTGGGCGATGACGAAACCGACGTCACCCTGACCGCCGATGCCGACACGTTCGAAGCGATGATGACCGGCGACATGAACCCCACCGCGGCCTTCATGACCGGCAAGCTGAGCGTGGACGGCGACATGGGCAAAGCCATGCAGCTGGGCGCGGCTCTGGCCTGATCGCAATGCAGCAAGCGCCGTTCCTGTCCGAGATTTGCGAAACCGCCCCCGACGGGCGCGCCTACTGGCTGGATACGGCGGACGGGCCGCGCATTCGCGCGGTCCTTTGGCCTGCTGAAAACGCGCGGGGAACAGTTCTGATGTTCCCCGGTCGCACCGAATACGCCGAGAAATACGCCCAGACCGCCGCCGATTTCGCCAAAGAGGGTTACGCCACCTTTGCCATCGACTGGCGCGGTCAGGGTCTGGCCGAACGTCTGTTGGACAATCCCAAGATCGGCCACGTGGGGGTCTTCTCGGATTATCAGCGTGATGTCGCGGCGCTCATCGCTGCCGCAGAACATCTGGAACTGCCCAAGCCGTGGTATCTGATTGCCCACTCGATGGGCGGCGCAATCGGTCTGCGCGCCTTGATGGAGGGGCTGCCGGTCAACGCCAGCGTCTTTACCGGGCCGATGTGGGGTATCATCCTGAACGCCGCCGCGCGTCCCGCCGCCTGGGCCATCACCTGGGCCAGCCGCAAACTGGGTACGTCCAATGGCCTGGCCCCTGGCACCCGACAAGACGCCTATGTTCTGACCGAGCCGTTTGCGGACAACACCCTGACCACCGACCCGGACATGTTCGAAATGATGCGCCAGCACCTTCTGACCCATCCGGAGCTGTCGCTTGGGGGGCCGTCGCTCAATTGGCTGCACGAGGCGCTGAAAGAGACGCTGGAGCTAAGCCGCCAGCCCTCGCCCGCCGTGCCGTGCATCACCTTTGTCGGCACGAACGAGCGTATCGTCGATCCGCGCCGCATCCAGTCGCGCATGGCCTGCTGGCCTGACGGGCAACTGGTCGAAATCGACGGGGCCGAGCACGAGGTGCTGATGGAAACCCCGGCGATTCGCGCCTCGGTCATCCGCCAATGCGTCGATCTGTTCGAAGCGCATTGCGACCGGGACGAGCAAACCGCACCGGTCGCCTGCTGATCTTACGCGTCCTGCTGGACCTCTTGCCGCTGGCTGCCCAGCCCTTCGATCCGCAGCTCCATCACATCGCCGGCCTTCAGGAATAGCGGCGGTTTCATCCCCATCCCGACACCCGGAGGCGTCCCGGTGGCGATCACGTCGCCCGGATGCAGGCTCATCATCTCTGACAGATGCTCGATGATCTGTGCGACAGTGAAAATCATCGACGAGGTATTCCCGCGCTGCGCCTTCTGGCCGTTCAGGTCCAGCTCCAGCGACAGGTTCTGCGGGTCGGCGACGTCATCGCGGCTGACCAGCCACGGCCCCACCGGCCCGAAGGTGTCGCAGCTTTTGCCCTTGGTCCACTGGCCGCCACGCTCGGTCTGGAACGCGCGCTCGGACACGTCGTTGACGATTGTGTAGCCGGCAACGTAATCCAGCGCATCCTCTGCCTTCACGTATTTCGCGTGCTTGCCGATGACGACGCCCAGCTCGACTTCCCAATCCGACTTCAGCGAATTGCGCGGGATCGAGACCGGATCGTTCGGCCCGCTCAGTGCGCTGAGCGCCTTCATGAACACGATGGGTTCGACAGGGATCGCCATGCCCGCCTCTTCGGCGTGGTCGCGGTAGTTCAGGCCGATGCAGACCAGCTTGCCGATGCCCGCAACGGGCACGCCCAGACGCGGATTGCCGTCGACCAGCGGCAAGGTTTCCGGGTCCACTTGCGGCAGGTCGCCCAGCACCGCGCCCGACAGATCGGCCACGACACCCGACAGGTCGCGCACACGGCCTGCTGCATCCAGAACGCCGGGCTTCTCGGCCCCCGGCTGACCGTAACGAACATAACGCATCTCACCCCTCCTTGGTTGCTCGGCGCCACTCTAACCGCCCATGTGGCGCGCACAAGCACTTGAGGCGGGCGACACGGGGGCCTATGTCTGACGGGCAGACAAACCAAGAGGTGTTTCATGTTCCAGCTTCCCTTCCCCGTGCGCGATGCCAATGCCGGGTCCGGCTCCAAGGATCTGGGCGATCTGCCGGAATGGGATCTGAGCGATCTGTATGCGTCCGAGGATGCGCCGGAGCTCAAGGCCGATCTGGACTGGCTGGAAACCGAATGCGCCGCATTCGCCGCCGATTACGAGGGCAAGCTGGACACGCTGGACGCCGAGGGCCTGCTGGCTTGCGTGAAGCGCAACGAGATGATCAGCACCAAGGCCGGGCGCGTCATGTCCTTTGCCGGCCTGCGCTATTACCAGCTGACGCTGGACGCGACGCGGGCGAAATTCATGTCCGATTGTCAGGAAAAGATCACCAACTTCACCACCCCGCTGGTGTTCTTCACGCTGGAACTGAACCGGCTGGAAGACGCCAAGCTGGACGCCATGTTTGCCGCCAATGCCGAACTGGCGCGCTACAAGCCCGTGTTCGACCGCATCCGCGCGATGAAGCCCTATCAGCTGTCCGACGAGATGGAAAAATTCCTGCACGATCTGGGCGTGGTCGGGGACGCGTGGGAGAAGCTGTTCGATGAAACCATCGCCGGACTGGAATTCGTGGTGGACGGCGACGAACTGAACATCGAAGGCACACTGAACCTGCTGACCGAGCAGGACCGCTCCAAACGCGAGGCAGCGGCCCGCGAGCTGGCCGATGTGTTCGCCGCGAATATCAAGACCTTTGCCCGTGTCCACAACACGCAGGCCAAGGAAAAAGAGGTCATCGACCGCTGGCGCAAGATGCCCTCGGCCCAGACCGGCCGCCACCTGTCCAACGATGTGGAGCCCGAAGTGGTCGAGGCTCTGCGCAACGCCGTTGTCGCCGCCTACCCGCGCCTGTCGCACCGCTATTACGAGCTGAAGCGCAAATGGCTGGGTCTGGACAAGATGCAGGTCTGGGACCGCAACGCGCCCCTGCCGATGGAGGACACCCGCGTTGTCGGCTGGACCGCGGCCAAGGACATCGTGATGGAGGCCTACAACGCTTTTGACCCACGCATGGGGCAGATCGCGCAGCCGTTCTTTGACAAGGGCTGGATCGACGCAGGCGTGAAGCCCGGCAAGGCCCCGGGTGCGTTTGCGCATCCGACCGTGACCGAGGTGCACCCCTACGTGATGCTCAACTACCTGGGCAAACCGCGCGACGTGATGACCCTGGCGCACGAGCTGGGCCACGGTGTCCACCAGGTTCTAGCCGCAGATCAGGGCGAAATGCTGTCCTCGACCCCTCTGACGCTGGCGGAAACCGCCTCGGTATTCGGCGAGATGCTGACTTTCCGGAAGATGCTGGAAAAAGCCAAATCCAAGGCCGAGCGCAAGGTGATGCTGGCCGGTAAGGTCGAGGACATGATCAACACGGTCGTCCGCCAGATCGCGTTCTACGACTTTGAATGCAAACTGCACGCCGCGCGCCGCCAAGGCGAGCTGACGCCTGAGGACATCAACGATCTGTGGATGTCCGTGCAGGCCGAAAGCCTGGGGCCGTCGTTCGAGTTCATGGACGGGTACGAAACCTTCTGGGCCTATATCCCGCATTTCGTGCACTCGCCCTTTTACGTCTACGCCTATGCCTTCGGCGACGGGCTGGTGAACGCGCTCTACGCCGCCTATGAGGCCGCGCCCGACGGATTCCAGGACAAGTATTTCGACCTGCTGAAAGCGGGCGGATCGAAGCACCACAAGGAACTGCTGGCCCCGTTCGGGCTGGATGCGTCGGACCCCAGCTTCTGGGACAAGGGCCTGTCGATGATCGAAGGCTTCATCGACGAGTTGGAAGCGATGGAAGAGTGATCAAAGGCGCGACCCGGAATTTTTGAAACATTCCGGACAAAATTCTTTGAAAGAATTTTGTACCGCCGCGCTTACTTCAACTGACTGTCCTTCGAGCCCCGCCGGTTGATCCCCGCGCGGGGCTTGTACGTTGCATCCCGCTCCTGCTGGCAGTCGATGCAGAGTTTCACGCCCGGGATCGCGACACGCCGGGCCTGCGGGATTTCCTCCTCGCAATCGGCGCAATGGGTCAGGCTTTCGCCGACAGGCTGACGCTTGGCTTTCAGTCGGGCCAACTCATCGGCGATCGAGGCTTCGATCTGTTCGTTCACAGCGCCGTCGCGCGACCAACCTCCGGCCATGTTCACTCTCCCTGCATATCCGTTCAGGATAGACCGATTGCCGAGTGACGCAAGCGGCGCCACGTCATGCTTGGGGGAATCATCCTCGATTGCGTACCGTTTGCGAAACCGAGGAGGGTGTCATGAGGACTTTTGGTAAGTGGTTGGGGCGGTTGCTCTTTGCCGTCATCGTTCTGGCGGGGCTGGGGCTAGTCGGGTTCTGGATTTTTGGGCCGGGCATCGCGGGAAGCCGCATGAACAACGTCGTCGCGCATGACCCGTATCCGGTGTCCTCTGACGGGGCTGCCCTGCATGACACGCTGATCGTAGGCGACTGGCATGCCGACAGCCTGTTGTGGAAACGTGATCTGACCGAGCGCGGCAGCTACGGCCAAGTTGACCTGCCGCGCCTGCGCGAGGGCGGCGTTTCCGTGCAGGTTTTCACCGCGGTGACGAAATCGCCCGCCGGTTTGAACTATGACCAGAACAGCGCTGAGGCGTTCGACAACATTACCCTTTTGGCCTTTGGTCAGCTTTGGCCGATCCGCACGTGGCAAAGCCTGCTGGAGCGCGCGCTTTATCAGGCCGAAAAGCTGCACGGATTTGCCACCAAGGAGCCGCATCATCTGAAAGTCGTCACCTCCGAGGCCGATCTGGACGAGGTGCTGGCGCGCCGCGCCAAGGGTGAACAGGTCGTTGCCGGCATTCTAGGCATCGAAGGCGCGCACCCGTTGGAGGGCAAGCTGGAGAACCTGGATCGCTTGCAGGCGGCGGGCTATCGGCTGATCGGGTTGCAGCATTTCTTTGACAACGAACTGGGCGGATCACTGCATGGCGAAGGCAATCACGGGCTGAGCGAATTTGGCCGTCAGGTCGTGGCAGAGGTTGCAAAGCGCGGCCTGATCCTGGACGTGGCGCATTCCAGCCCGCAGGTCGTGCGCGACGTGCTGGATATGGTGGACATCCCGGTCGTGCTGTCGCACTCGGGCATCCACGCCCATTGCCCGGTCAAGCGCAACATTCCCGACGAGTTGATGCAACGGATTGCCGGAACCGGTGGAGTGATCGGGATGGGATATTGGGCCGAGGTCGCCTGTGACGAGATCACTCCGAAAGGCATCGCCAAGATGATCGTCGCCGCGATCGCGACGGTGGGCGAGGATCACGTCTCGTTGGGCTCGGATTTCGATGGCTCGGTGGAGACGGCGTTCGACACGTCGGAGCTGCCGGCGTTGACCAGTGAATTGTTGGCGGCCGGGCTGAGCGAGGGACAGATCCGCAAGGTCATGGGTGAGAACATGCTGCGGGTGCTGCGCGCGCGGCTGGAGTGAGGCGATACAGGGCTGAGGCTGGGGGTTTCACCCCCAGACCCCCAGAGTATTTGGCGTCAGAAAGAAACAGGTCAGTCCAGCTCGGTCCAAGGCCATGGTTTGACGTTGCTGGCGGCAGTCATGTAACGCACGGCCTTGGCCATCCAGACCCCCAGATCGGTGCCGAAATTGGCGAGGTTCTCGTTCGGGGCGCCTTTGTTCAAAGCCATGATGATGATCTGGATCAGCGTCAGCGCGCCCAGGATGGTTTGCGTGACACTCATCATAGCGCCAATAAGCAGGGTGTGGACGATGCGCATCAGCATCCCCTCGCCCTGATCGGGTTCGAACTGTTCGCCGTGAATGCGGCCGCTGAGTTTGTCTTCGTCGGTCATAATGCACCTATTTGAAATGGGACCGGCCCCGCGTGGGGCCGGTTGGGTCAGGCAGAGGTGAGCATGCCCTTTTCGGAGGCAAGCTCGCGCATGCGTTTTTGCAGCTTTTCGAATGCGCGCACCTCGATCTGCCGGATGCGTTCGCGGCTGACGTCATACTGCGTGCTAAGGTCTTCGAGGGTGACGTTTTCCTCGGCCAAACGGCGCTGGACCAGAATGTCACGCTCGCGCTCGTTCAGCACGCTCATGGCTTCGGCCAGCAACTCGCGGCGGGCGTCCATCTCGTCGCGCTCGGCATAGGCGGTGGCCTGGTCGGCGTCTTCGTCCTCCAGCCAGTCTTGCCACTGCATCGAGCCGTCCTCGGACCCGACCGTCGCGTTCAGCGATGCGTCGCCGCCCGACAGGCGGCGGTTCATGCTGATCACTTCGTCCTCGGTCACGCCAAGATCGGTGGCGATACGGGCGACATTTTCGGGGCGCAGGTCGCCCTCCTCCAGCGCGCCGATGCGGGCCTTGGCCTTGCGCAGGTTGAAGAACAGTTTCTTCTGTGCCGAGGTGGTGCCCAGCTTCACCAGCGACCACGAGCGCAGGATGTATTCCTGGATCGAGGCGCGGATCCACCACATCGCATAGGTCGCCAGACGGAACCCTTTTTCCGGGTCAAAGCGTTTGACCGCCTGCATCAGGCCAACGTTCGCTTCCGAGATCACCTCAGATTGCGGAAGGCCGTAGCCGCGATAGCCCATCGCGATCTTGGCGGCCAGGCGCAGGTGGCTGGTGACCATCTTGTGAGCGGCCTCGGTGTCCTCTTGCTCGACCCAGCGTTTGGCCAGCATGTATTCCTCTTCGGGCTCCAGCATCGGAAACTTGCGGATTTCCTGCAGATAGCGGTTCAGGCCGTTCTCGGCCGAAGGCACCGGAAGATTTGCGTAGTTGCTCAAGCTCTTGTCCCTCCCAATGTTTAGGGGCTTAACATTCACATAGGAGACGTCGCGCAGCGTTTCAAGCCCCGGGTTCGTCACTTTACTAACGGAATATTGTGTCCGTTCCGTCGCAGGACGAGGGTTGTGACAGTGCGCTCACGCGCATGTGCTGTTTGTTGCAGTTCGCACGCGAAGATGGATTTTTTTGATCATGCGGTCAATAAAGATGCCGAACGGAGGCCCGACATGAAAGAGTTTACCACATCGGCCCGATTTGCGGGCCTGCTGTATCTGGGGATCATCATGCTGGGGATCGGGGCCGAGGCTGGATTGCGCGGTCCGCTGATTGCCTGGTCCGACCCTGAGGCGACCCGATCTGCGTTGGCGGCGCATGAGCCCCTGTTCCGCCTATCGATCTTGGCGGATCTGGGCATGGCGGTTCTGGATATTGCGCTGGCCGTGGTATTTTTCAGGATGCTGCGTGCTGTGAACCCGCAGCTTTCGCTGATGGCAATGGTGTTTCGCCTGATGCAGGCCGCTGTGATCGCGGGCAACGTGATGATGCTGTTTGCGGCGCTGCAGGGCGATCCCCTGCCCTGGCTGGAACGACATGCCGCCGGATACGATCTGGGGCTGCTGTTCTTTGCCGTGAACACGCTGATCATGGCGCGGTTGCTGAGGGGGCTTGCGCCGCGCTGGATATGCTGGGCACTGGGCGCTGCGGGGATGGTCTACGCATTTGGCAGCATCACGCGGTTCGTCGCCCCAGACGTGAACGCACTGATGCAACCCGCCTATCTGGTGCCCGTGATCGCCGAGGTGTCGCTGATGCTGTGGCTGCTGATCTGGGCGCCACGCCAGACCTAGCCGCGCATCACCGCAAGCAGATCCAGCATGTCTTGCGGCATCGGCGCCTCAAAGCGCATCTGCTCGCCCGTCACGGGGTGTTCGAACCCCAGCACGGCCGCATGGAGCGCCTGACGGGGAAAATCCTTCACCGCCTCCAGCGCCGCGTCAGGCAGCGCCTTTTGCGCCAGTTTGCGCCGCCCGCCATAGGTCTGATCCCCGATCAGCGCATGCCCCGCATGGGCCATATGGACGCGGATCTGGTGGGTGCGCCCGGTTTCCAGCCAACATTCCACCAGCGCGGCCACAGGGGGCGTCCCAAACGGCTCTACAATCCGGACACGGGTCACCGCGTGGCGGCCATTCTCGAAATACACCGCCTGACGCTGGCGGTCGGATTTGTGCCGCGCCAGATGAGTGGTGATCTTCATGATGTTGCCCGGCTCGAAATTGACGCCGCGCACGCCACGCAGACGCGGATCGTTGGCGTCGGGCACGCCGTAGCAAACCGCCTGGTAATACCGCTCGGCGGTGTGGGCCTTGAACTGGGCTGCCAGCCCGTGATGCGCCTTGTCCGACTTGGCCACCACAAGCACGCCGCTGGTGTCCTTGTCGATCCGGTGCACGATGCCGGGGCGCTTTTCGCCGCCCACGCCGGACAGGCTGTCGCCGCAATGAAACATCAGCGCATTTGCCAGCGTCCCGGTAGGCGAGCCTGGCGCCGGATGCACCACCATCCCCGCCGGTTTGTCGATCACGATCAGGTCGTCATCCTCGTAGACGATGACCAGTGGGATATCCTCGGGGATCAGATCGCTTTCCTCGGCCTCGGGGACGATGACCTCGATCAGGTCACCCTCTTCGACTTTGCCCTTGGGGTTTGTGACCACCTCGCCGTTCAGCCAGACCTCGCCCGCTTCGATCAGCTTGGCCAGCCGCGTGCGCGACAGAGAGGCTTCTTCTGGCGCATCGCGGGAAATCGCCTTATCAAGACGCCCAGGCGGGTCCGCCTGAATGCGAAAGGACAAGCGGTTGTCAGACATCGACGATTCCCCTCAGCCGGTCGAACCGGCGCTGTTGAAATTCCTGAAGGTGCTGGTCACCATCCTGACCGTCACCATGATTGCGGGCGTTGTAACCATCGTGGTGCTGATTGTCATCCGCTACCGTCAGACTCCGCCCGACTTCCCGACCGTATTGACCCTGCCCCCCGGCACCACGCCCGAGGCCTATACCCAAACCAAAAGCTGGTACGCCATCGTCACCGAGGATGACCGCGTCCTGATCTACAGCCGTGCCACCAACAAACTGGTGCGCGAGATCACGTTAGAGCAGCAATAAGGGGGAAGATGGTACCGCCTCCCTGGCTTGAACAGGGGACCTCTGGATCCACAATCCAGCGCTCTAACCAACTGAGCTAAGGCGGCACTGGTGGGCGATTTATCCCCCCCGGTTTGGGATTGCAAGAGGCTTTGGTCAGAAATCTGTCACAACCTCCGATCCCGGATCAGAGCGTGACGCTCCACATCTGTTCGACCACATCGACGCCGAAACTGCGTGTGGGAACCGAACTGTCCAGCACCCAGCCATGCGCCGCATAAAGGGCGCAGGCCGCGCGGTGGCTTTCGTGGGTCCACAGCTCCATCCGAGAGTAGCCCCGTGCCCGCGCCCAGTCCATGCAGGCGCTCAGCAGACGGTGCCCCAGCCCCTGCCCCCGCGCTTGCGGCAACAGCAGGAAAAGCCGCAACTTGGCCGTCTGGTCGTCCTTGCGGACGCAAAACACGCTGCCCAGCTGTTCCCCGTCCTGCTCGGCGATCCAAGCCCGATCGAATTGCGGGTCGCGGTTGCGGATGTAGGCGGCCAGAATCTCGGCCACCGTCGCCTCAAAGGTCTCGTCGAACCCCTCGTCGCGCGCATAAAGCAGCCCGTGCTGGCCGATCAGCCAGCCCGCATCACCGATTTCCAGATCTCGTAGCGTGATTTCCGTCATGGTGACAGCATGCGCAGGCGGGCCTTGCCAATCAAGCCCGGAAAAGTTAGCTGGAAAAGGATCAAAGGAGGCCGACCATGGGCATCAACACCGAACGCGACATCGAAGCCAACCTGCAGATCGGCCCCACGACCGACGGTATGGTCCGCCTGTTCATCGAGGCGAAGGGCATCGAGATCCCCATGGACTTCGATCCTGAAGAGGCCGAGGAAATCGCCGAGGAAATTCTGGCCGCCGCAAAGGCCGCCGCCGCGATGAAACGCTGATCAGACCCGCGGATCGCGAAACGCCTGCAATCGCCGCGCGGCGTGGGTGGCGAACTTGTGCGTCAGCACCTTACGCCGCGCCGCCGGCACCTTTGTTTCCGGCCCCATGCGAATGATTTCGGCGCTGTACTGATCCGCGATGATCAGCCCGGTTTCCTGCGGCAGCAAATCCGTCGGGAACTCGGAATCCACCGCCCAGAAATACCGGTCACCCCATTCCAGATAGCCCTGCCACTTGTTGTCCGACTGGAAATCGGCGCGGCTGGACTTGCACTCGATCACCCACAGCTCGCCCTTGGGGCCCAGGCCCATCACGTCGATCCGCAATCCGCGCGAGGGCACGAACTCCTCGACCGAGACGAACCCATAGCCCAGCAGGTGGCGGGAAACGCCACGCGCCAGCAGCTGTCCGGGTTGCATCAGGTCATCCATGCCGTCAGATTATGAACAAATCATGAACATATGCAAGCCCTTGTCGGATGGCCCGCCGCATACTAGATAGCGGATTGGCGGGTGCTGCTCTTCTCGTGACACGGTTGCATTCCGGTGGCCTTAAGCAATTCCGAGGGAGCTGGCTCTGTTCTGGCCCTGGCCTGATTACCTGGCGCCCACCTGTATATACAGGTCCTCGGGAATGAGATAACCCCACGGTTGCTGCGGGCCCGCCACAACGAAAAACGCCGGCCCTTTCGGGTCGGCGTTTTTGTTTCCGATAACCAAGGGTCAGCGGCGATGCAGCGGCGACTTGGCTTTGGCTTCCTGACGGATGGGGACCATGCGGGTCATGTCGACACGAATCGGGTCACGACGACCACCGCTGCCGCCCTCGTCGTCATCCTTCATGCGCATGATCGCGATTGCGAATTGCACGCCTGCAAAGACGATCCCGTTGGCAAACCACAGGATGAAAACGGCCAGCAGACCGCTGGAGGAATGCGACACCAGATGCCACAGGTTCGCCACGTTGAAATACAAGAGCATCGCCACGAAAGCGGCGGCAATTCCAAAGCCGATCAGAACCTGGGTGATGTAAAGACGGATGAGTTTGGGCATCTGGCAGCTCCCTCATGAACTCTTGAAAAGAGTATAGATCAAGGAAACCGCGCAACAAGGGGGAAGCCCCTGCCCTGCGCCATTATGTGCCGATTTCGCGATATCTTGCGCAAGAAACCTTCGTGAACGTCGGTTTTCGGCGCGGGTTTCAGCACCGCGCGCCGAAAAGGGGGTCAGAACGACTCGGGTCGGGCTTCGCGGGCCATGTGATCCAGAACGGCGTTCACGAACTTCGGCTCTTTGCCTTCGGGAAAGAACGCGCGGGCCACGTCAACGTATTCGGTGATGACCACCTTGGGCGGGGCATCGCCTTCGGTCATCTCGGCCCCGGCGGCGCGGAACAGGGCGCGCAGGGTCGGGTCGATGCGCCCGATGGGCCATTTGGCAACCAGCGCGCGGTCGGTCATCTGGTCGATCTTGACCTGCCAGTTCACCGCGTCGCGCATGGTTTTCTGGAACAGCGGCACGTCGCCTTCCTGCATTTCGTCGCCTTCGTAGCTGGCGCCGAAACGGTGATCCAGGAATTCGACGATCACCTTGTCCACGGTCTGGCCGGACTGCTCCATCTGGAACAGCGCCTGCACCGCATAAAGCCGCGAGGCCGAGCGCATCTTGCGCTTTGCGTTATTCGACAGGTTCGACGGCTTGTCTGCGAAGTCAGTGCTCATGCCTTGGGGTTATCCTTGAGTTCACCAGCCAGCTTGTATTCCTCGGCGGCGGGAACGAATCCCACCCCCTTCCGCTGGGCGCCCCACTTACGGCTGAGCGCGATCAGATGCAAGGCCGCAGCCGCAGCACCGCCACCTTTGTTCTGATCCGCCGGATCGGCGCGGACCTCGGCCTGTTTGCGGTTCTCCACGGTCAGGATGCCGTTGCCGATGCACAAGCCCTGCAAGCCCAGCAGCTGGATGGCACGGCTCGAGTCATTGCACACCGTGTCGTAATGCGTCGTCTCGCCCCGGATCACGCAGCCAAGCGCGACGTAGCCGTCAAAGTTGGACATACGTTCGGCGATACCGATGGCGGTCGGGATTTCCAGCGCGCCGGGCACTTCGATCAGATCCCAAGTGCCGCCGCAGGCTTCGATCTCGGCCTTGGCGCCGGCGATCATGTTGTCGGCGATGTCCTTGTAATAGGGCGACACGACGATCAGCAGCTTGACCGGCTTATCAAAGCTGGGGCGCGGCAGGATGTAGTGGCTTTCATGTCCGGCCATGGCTCAGTCCTTCAGAATGGGGCGGGTGCCGACGATCGAGATATCGAACGCATCCAGACCCACATATTTCGTGCGCGGGCTGTCGGTCAGCAGGATCAGTTCCTTCAGGCCCAGTTTCGACAGCATCTGCGCGCCCAGACCGATCTGCTTGATCGTTTTCACGCCTTCTTCTTCGCGAGCATAAAGCGCGTGGCGCGGCTGGCGGAACAGGCACACGACGCCACGGCCTTCGGCGGCAATCGCCTCCATCGCGCGGGGCAGCTGTTTCGAGGACTTCGGCCCAAGGCCCAGAATATCGGTCGCCTCATGCAAGGCATGGGTGCGAGTCAGCACGGGTTCCGAGGTGGTGATGTCGCCCTTGATCATGACGACATGTTCCACACCGTGGGTCTGGTCGGTGTAGATCACCAGCTCCCACTCGCCACCGAATTCCGAGGTCACGGTCCGGCGCGAGGTTTCCACAACCAGGTTGTCATTGCGCGAGCGGTACTTGATCAGATCCGAGATCGTGCCGATCAGCATGTTGTGCTGCTTGGCGAACTCGACCAGGTCGGGCAGACGGGCCATGGTGCCATCTTCCTTCATGATCTCGCAGATCACGGCGCTGGGGTTCAGCCCGGCCAGACGAGAGATGTCCACGGACGCCTCGGTATGACCAGCGCGCACCAGCACGCCGCCGCGCTTGGCCCGCAGCGGGAAGACGTGGCCGGGGGTGGCCAGGCTTTTCATCGTGTTCTGTTCGTTGATCGCGGTGGCGATGGTCAGCGCACGGTCCCCGGCGGAAATGCCGGTGCTGACACCCTCGCGCGCCTCGATCGAGACGGTGAACGCGGTCTCATGCCGGGACGAGTTGTTCACGGCCATCATCGGCAGGCCCAGACGGTCGATCCGCTCGGCGGTCATCGGCAGGCAAATCAGCCCGCGGCCATGCGTGGCCATGAAGTTGATCGCCTTGGCATCGGCAAATTCGGCAGCGATGACCAGATCGCCTTCGTTCTCGCGGTCCTCGTGATCAACCAGAATGTACATCTGGCCCTCGCGGGCGGCCTCGATGATGTCTTCGATCGGGCTGATCGCGTCGCGCAGGCTGGCCTCAACGGCGCCGGGCGTTTCAAAGGCGGTGCTTTCGGACATGGGTCCCCCAATTCGCGGCTTCCCCAGCCGAATACCCCACGGGGACCGCGTTGACCAGAGCCTACGCGGCGTTCCACATACCCTGTGCGGCATTGCCTATAGCAGGGAAATCCTTGTCTGCGGCCCCGCCCCGGTGATCGCATAAAGTTTCGGGCGCGCCTCGAAATACTTGCGCCAGGATTTTTCGGCCACGTCCGCAAGGGTGATCGCGTGGCGCTTGCGGATTTCGGGGTTCACCTGCCCGATCGACAATCCGTCCGGCATGATGCTGAACACATGCGCGATGGCCTTGTCGATCTCAGTTGATTTCGCCTCGATCCGAACCCAGAGCGAGCAGGATTTGCGAAAGGTTTCCGGGGCCTTGCCTTCGCCCGCGCCAATCACCAACACTCCGCGTTCGCGCAGATGCGTCGCCAGATGGCTGAAATCCCCGTCCGAACTGGCAATCACGAACACATCGGCCTGCGCGTCGTGGAAAATCTGCATCGCCTCGATGGTCAGCAACAGATCAGCGGCATTCTTGCCCTGCCCCGCATGGACCAGCCGCAATCCCGGCGCAGCATCCCAACCCGGGACACGCGCCGCATTGCCATAGACGCGCTTGATAGTGACGCATCCATGTTGCGCAGCCTCGGACAGAAGCTTGCCCGCATAGCCCGAGCTGACATTTTCCCCATCCACCAAAAGCGCCACACGCGCTGTACCAGATGCGCTCATACCGGTCTTGTCTCCATTACTTCGAAACACCTATGACGGGTGTTTTTGGCGAAATAATGGAGCAAAGCGAGAAATCGTCAGAATTGCCAGAGGGCGGGAACGAAACTAAAACTGTCCCCCTCGCGAAGGACATGACCGACGCCAGGGAACGGGAAGTGGTAGCCCAAAACCGCGATCCGGTCGGCGGCACACATGTCCAGCATCCGGGTGCGCGTGGCGACGGTCTGCTCACCATCGTGATCGGTTCCGTTATACCAAGTCGGCCGCTGGAAGCTGAGATAGGCATGAGTCATGCAATCCCCCAGCGCGATCAACTGCTTGCCGCCATCCTCCAACACCACGCTCATGTGGCCGGGCGTATGGCCGGGGGTGTGGATGACACGCACACCGGGCACGATCTCGTCCCCATCCTGCACCAGGTTCCACTCCAGCCCATCGGCATTGATCGAGTTGACCGCCCCCAGCACGAACTGCTGCTCGGTCGGCTCGACCTTGTTCACCAGATCGTCCTGCAACCAGTAGTCACGCTCGACCTGACCCAGGAAATACTGCGCATCGGGAAAGATCGGCTCGTCGAAATCGTCGCGGATACCCCAGATGTGATCGGGATGGGCATGCGTGATGACCACATGCGTGATCGAGGCCGGATCAACCCCCGCCGCCTGCATATTCGCGGTCAACTTGCCCACCGTGTCAAAAAACCGGCTGCCCGAGCCGACATCGACCAGGATCACCGCGTCACCCTTTTCGATCAGCAGGTGATTGGTGTGCGAATACCCCATGTCGGGCGACAGGAAATGCTGCTCCAGAAAGGCTTTCACCTCGGCAGGATCGGCATTCACGCCGGTGCCACCGGCAGGCAGGCTGAAAAAGCCGTCGGACAGAATGGTCAGCTTGGTCTCGCCCAGCGTGAACCGAAAATGCGCCGGGTTCCCGCCCATCGGCGCCCCCAGTTGCGCGCGCACGGCAGCAGGCATTGCAAAGGCCGGAGCGATTGCGGCCAGTTTCAGAATCTCGCGGCGGCTGGGTTTGAAAAATGTCATTAGCGCCTCCCTTTTGCCAAAGGATAGCGCGCGCCCACGCTAACGCAATACAATTTTTGAATATGTCTGAATTGGGGGCCTGCCCCCAAACCCCCGGAGTATTTCATTCAGAAAGAAACCAGCTTCTTCTTGACGGAAATACTCCGGGGGTTTGGGGCAGCGCCCCAAGACTCGAGGCACCGGCCCGAAGGCCGGTGACGAGATATCAAGCGCGCGCGGAACGCGCGCTCAATCGGATCAACCGCACTTGGAGTGGCCGCAGCTGCCGCAGGTCATGCAGCCTTCGACCATGCGCATGTCGAACTGACCGCAGCTGGGGCAGGCCTTGCCGCGCGGGGCGTTGTCCAGGTTCACCACCTGTTTCTGCGGGTCGGACTTCAGGCCCATGCCTTCGCCCTCGATGAAACCGATACGGATCAGGTGTTGCTCGATCACGCCGCCGATCGCTGCCAGGATCGAGGGGATGTACTTGCCCTGCATCCAGGCGCCGCCGCGTGGGTCGAACACGGCTTTCAGCTCTTCGACGACAAAGGACACGTCCCCGCCCCGACGGAACACGGCCGAGATCATCCGGGTCAGAGCCAGCGTCCAAGCGTAGTGCTCCATGTTCTTGGAATTGATGAACACCTCGAACGGGCGGCGGTGGCCGTTGATCAGGATGTCGTTGATGGTCAGGTAGATCGCGTGCTCCGAATCCGGCCAGCGCAGTTTGTAAGTGTGGCCTTCCAGCGCCTGCGGGCGGTCCAGCGGTTCGGCCATGTAGATGACCTCGGCGCCGGTATCGGCCTCGGGGGCCTTCTCGCTGCTTTCGCTGACCGACAGGACCGAGCCAGTCACGTCATTCGGGCGATAGGTGGTGCAGCCTTTGCAGCCGCTCTCGAACGCCGACATGTAGACGTCCTTGAACGCCTCGAAGCTGATGTCCTCGGGGCAGTTGATGGTCTTCGAGATCGAGCTGTCGACCCATTTCTGTGCTGCCGCCTGCATCTTGACGTGGGCCAGCGGGGCCAGCGTCTGGGCGTTCACGAAATAGCCCGGCAGCGGGGCGTCGCCGAATTTGTCGCGCCACATCTGCACGGCGTAATCGACCACCTCTTCCTCTGTGCGCGAGCCGTCCTTTTGCAGCACCTTGCGGGTGTAGGCATAGGCAAAGACCGGCTCGATCCCCGAGGACACGTTACCCGCGTACAGGCTGATCGTCCCGGTCGGTGCGATCGAGGTCAGCAGCGCGTTGCGGATGCCGTGGCTGCGGATTGCCTCGCGCACGTCGTCATCCATCTGAATCATGTTGCCCGAGGCCAGGTATTTCTCGGCGTCGAACAGCGGGAAGGCGCCCTTTTCCTTGGCCAGATCGACCGACGCCAGATACGACGCCCGCGCGATCAGTTTCAGCCATTCCTCGGCCTTGGCGGCGGCGGCGTCAGTGCCGTATTCCAGCCCCACCATCAGCAGCGCGTCGGCCAGGCCGGTCACACCCAGACCGATGCGGCGCTTGTTCTGCGCCTCTTCGGCCTGCTGCGGCAGCGGGAAGTTCGAGGCATCCACCACGTTGTCCATCATCCGCACGGCGGTGCGCACCAGATCGTCCAGTGCGGCCATGTCGATGCCGGCGTCCTTGTCGAACGGGTTCTTCACCAGACGCGCCAGGTTGATCGAGCCCAGCAGGCACGCGCCATAGGGCGGCAGGGGCTGCTCGCCGCAGGGGTTGGTGGCGGCGATGGTTTCCACGTAGGACAGGTTGTTGGCCTTGTTGATGCGGTCGATAAAGATCACGCCCGGCTCGGCGAAGTCATAGGTTGACTTCATGATCTTGTTCCACAGGTCACGCGCCTGCAGCGTGTGGTAGATCTTGCCGCCGTATTGCAGATCCCACGGGCCGTCGGCCTTGACCGCCTCCATGAAGGGGTCGGTGACCAGAACGGACAGGTTGAACATGCGCAGGCGGGCGCTGTCGGATTTGGCGGTGATGAACTGCTCGATATCGGGGTGGTCGCAGCGCATGGTGGCCATCATCGCACCACGGCGGCTGCCTGCCGACATGATCGTCCGGCACATCGCATCCCACACATCCATGAAGCTCAGCGGGCCCGAGGCATCCGCCGCCACGCCTGCCACCGGTGCACCCTTGGGCCGGATCGTGCTAAAGTCATAGCCGATGCCGCCGCCCTGCTGCATGGTCAGCGCTGCTTCTTTCAGCATGTCAAAGATGCCGCCCATGCTGTCGGGGATCGTGCCCATGACGAAGCAGTTGAACAGCGTCACCTTGCGGCCGGTGCCGGCGCCTGCGGTGATACGGCCTGCGGGCAGGTATTTGAAATCTTCCAGCGCCGAGAAGAACTTTGCCTCCCAGACTTCCGGTTCTTTTTCCACCTGTGCCAGGGACCGCGCGATTCGCCGCCAAGTATCCTCGACCGTACGGTCGACGGGGGTGCCATCGGCCTCTTTCAGTCGGTACTTCATATCCCAGATCTGTTCGGAAATGGGGGCAGCAAAACGGGTCATGGTGGCTATCCTGTTGGTTCAGAGTGTTTTATTGTTCGGATGGTTCCGGTCGCCCCGCAGCAGAGCGTTCCCGGAAGGCTTCCCAGACTAGTCATATTGATTGCACTGGTCAACGGGTAAGAGAGCATTAACTACTGCATATTGTGGCTTGCCACATACGCACACACCACCTACAGGTCAGGCATGCCCAAACACGTCAACCTCATCAAGCTCAGCGTCGGCACCGAAAACGTCGAGGATCTGGCCGCATGGCAGGCCCTGCCACAGGCGCAGACCGCCGACGGGCTGCCGCGTCACATCACCCGCATGTGGCCCAAGCGCGAGGACGAGGTGCTGGGCGGCGGCTCGATCTACTGGGTGATCAAGGGCGTCGTTCAATGCCGCCAGCGCATCCTGCGGCTGGACGAGGTGCAGGGCAGCGATGGCATCCGCCGCTGCGCCATCGTGCTGGAGCCCGAGTTGCATCGTACGGTTTTGGCCCAAAAACGTCCGTTCCAGGGCTGGCGCTACCTCAAGCCCGAGGACACCCCCGCCGACCTGCCGCGTGGCCGCGTGGCCGAGGAACCGCTGCCGCCGGAACTTTCTGCAGCTCTGGCCGAAATCGGCGTTCTCTGAGCCGGAAATTTCCTTGATTTGAGAGCGTTGGCAGCGCAGCATCGGGGCATTCATCCCCATGCCGCCCGCATTTCCGGGCCACCCCAGAGAATGCCATGTTCCGACCTCAGGTCCTGAGCAGTATTGCAACCTATGACCGCTCCACATTTCGCGCCGATCTGCTGGCGGGGATCACCGTTGCGATGGTCGCCCTGCCGCTGTCGCTGGCGATCGCCATCGCCTCGGGCGCGTCCCCGGCGCAGGGGCTGGTGACGGCGGTTGTCGCTGGGTTCCTGATCTCGGCGCTGGGGGGCAGCCATGTGCAGATCGGCGGACCAACCGGGGCGTTCATCGTCGTCGTCGCCGGGGTGATCGCCAAACATGGCTACGACGGGCTGGTGCTGGCCACGCTGATGGCCGGGGTCATCCTGCTGATCGCTGGTCGCCTGAAGGCGGGCGCGCTGATCGCCCATATCCCCGAGGCGGTCATCAACGGCTTTACCATCGGGATCGCGCTGATCATCGGGTTCAGCCAGCTCAAGGACCTGATGGGTCTGACGCCGGAACACGACGCCGCCGATCTGATCCACAAGATCCCCGCCTTGTGGGCCGCGCGCGACACGCTGAACCCCTGGGCGCTGGCCATCGGGCTAGGCACGATGGTGCTGATCGTGGCCTTCCGCCGCGCCGCCCCGCGCCTGCCGGGGCTGATCGTTGCCGTGGCGATTGGGTCCGGCGTTGTGGTACTGGCGGGCCTGCCGGTCGAGACCATTGCAGATCGTTTCGGCGCCCTGCCGTCCTCTTTGCCGACACCACAACTGCCCCATGTCACGCTGGAACGGCTGCAAGAGCTGCTCCCCTCGGCGCTGGTCATCGCCTTTCTGGCGGGGGTGGAATCGCTCTTGTCCGCCATCGTCGCCGACCGAATGACCGACCACCACCACAAACCCAATGCCGAGCTGGTGGCGCAGGGCGCGGCCAACGTCGCCTCGGCCCTGTTCATGGGGCTGCCTGCGACCGGGGCCATCGCCCGCACTGCCACCAACATCCGCGCCGGGGGGCAGACGCCGGTGGCCGGGATGATCCACGCGCTGGTGATCTGGGGCATGATGGCCGTCGCCGCCCCGCTGGCTGGCGCGATGGCCCTGCCCGCCATGTCCGCCCTGCTGATCCTGACCGCCTGGAACATGTCCGAGCCGCACAAATGGCGCGGCTACATGGCCGAGCGCCCCTCGGACCGGGTTCTGCTGATCCTCACGCTGGTGCTGACCGTGCTGGTAGACCTGACTGTCGCCATCGGCACCGGCGTCGCCTTGGGCCTGGCTCTGCGCCTGCGCCGTCGCGGCGCAGACCCGCAACACTGGGACCCGCGCGAACATTGATTCCGGGGCGCGGCCAAGCTGCTCCTTGCCCCTTTGGGCTGCATTGGGTAGACGCGGGCACGAATTCATTGGCAAGGACCAAAAGCGATGGCCAAAGAGAAGAAAGCCCCCCGCCCCAAGGCCGAGACGCCCAAGGGTTTCCGCGACTATTTCGGCGCCGAGGTGACCGAGCGCACCCAGATGCTGCATCAGATCGCCGGGGTCTATCATCGCTATGGCTTTGACGCGCTGGAAAGCAGCGCCGTGGAAACCGTCGAGGCGCTGGGAAAATTCCTGCCCGACGTGGACCGCCCGAACGAAGGCGTCTTTGCCTGGCAAGAGGCGGACGAGGACGGCAATGGCGATTGGCTGGCCCTGCGCTATGACCTGACCGCGCCCTTGGCCCGCGTCTACGCCCAGCACCGCAACGACCTGCCGACCCCCTACCGCCGCTACGCGATGGGCCCGGTCTGGCGCAACGAAAAGCCCGGCCCCGGCCGATTCCGCCAGTTCTATCAATGCGATGCGGACACGGTGGGCGCGGCTTCGGTCGCGGCGGATGCCGAGATCTGCTCGATGCTGTCGGACACGCTGGAAACCGTGGGCATTCCACGCGGCGACTACATCGTGCGCGTCAACAACCGTAAGGTTCTGAACGGCGTGCTAGAGGCGATGGGCCTAGGCGAGAACGCCGATCACGACGCCGTCCTGCGCACCATCGACAAGTTCGACAAGGTGGGCGAGCAAGGCGTGCGCGAGCTGCTGACCAAGGGCCGTCTGGACGCCTCGGGCGCGTTCATCGACGGGGTTGGCCTGTCGGATGATCAGGCCGAACCGGTGATCGCCTTCCTGACCTCGAAAGCTGCCGATGCTGCCGGAACGCTGGCCAATCTGCGCGCCGCCGTAGGGGGCTCGAAAATCGGTCAGACCGGGATTGAAGAGCTGGAAACCATCGCCGAGCTGGTGCAGGCGCAGGGCTACGGCGCGGACCGGATCGACATCGACCCCTCGGTAGTGCGCGGCCTGGGCTATTACACCGGCCCCGTGTTCGAGGCCGAGCTGACCTTTGAAATCTTCGACGAAAAGGGCCGCAAGCGTCAGTTCGGCTCGGTCTCGGGCGGCGGGCGTTACGACGATCTGGTCAAACGCTTCACCGGGCAGGAAGTGCCCGCCACCGGCGTGTCTATTGGCGTCGATCGCCTGCTGGCCGCCCTGCGCGAAAAGGGTCGCATCCAGTCTCAGGCCACCGGCCCCGTCGTCGTCACCGTGATGGACCGCGACCGCATGGCGGATTATCAAGCCATCGTCGCCGAGTTGCGCAACGCCGGCATCCGGGCAGAGGTTTATCTGGGCAACCCCAAGAACTTCGGCAACCAGCTGAAATACGCGGACAAGCGCAACAGCCCTGTCGCCGTGATCGAAGGCGGCGATGAAAAGGCGCGCGGCGTGGTGCAGATCAAGGACCTGATCCTGGGCGCCAAGATCGCGGCCAATGCGACGCTCGAAGAGTGGAAGGAACGCCCCAGCCAGTACGAAGTGCCGCGCTCCGAGCTGATCGCCAAGGTGCGCGAAATTCTGGAAGGGCAGGACTGATGGAACGAGCCGCCATCCGCGCCCGGGCCGCCGCCCTGCGCGCCCAGTTCGAGGCCGAGGGGGCTCAGGTCGTCGAAACCGCGATCCTGCAACCGGCCGACACCCTGCTGGATCTGTACGGCGAGGACATCCGGGCCCGCGCCTATGTGACCTCGGACGCGCTGCGCGGCGAGCAGATGCTGCGCCCCGATTTCACCGTGCCGGTCGTGCAGATGCACATGGCCCACGGCGCCGAACCCGCGCGCTACACCTACTCGGGCGAGGTGTTTCGCCGTCAGGAAGACGACGCCGACCGCGCCAACGAATACACGCAGGTGGGCTACGAGGTGTTCGACCGGGAAAACCCGGCCGATGCCGATGCCGAGGTGTTCTCGTTCATCCTGCGCGCGCTTGGCGATGCGCCTTTGCGTGCTGCGACCGGGGATATCGGCGTTCTGATGGCCGCCGTCAGCGGGCTGAACACGACCGAGGCCCGCAAGGCCGCGCTGCGCCGCCATATCTGGCATCCGCGCCGGTTCCGCGCCCTGATCGACCGCTATTCGGGCCGCAGCCCGGTGCCGCCGTCCCGCGCCGCCCTGCTGGCCGCCAACGATCCCTTTGCCGACAGCGCGCCGGATATCGGCCTGCGCTCGCGCGCCGAGGTCGAGACCCGGATCGCCACGCTGAAGGCCGATGCCGAAGCCGCGCCGATCGGGGACAACGAAGTGGCGCTGCTGGACGCGATCCTGTCGGTGCGCGAAAGCCTGCCCTACGCGCTGGAGCGCCTGCGCGACATCGCCGTGGACATGCCTGCAATAAACCCCGCCGTCGCCCGTGTCGCGGACCGGATGAAGGCACTGCAAAAGCGCGGTGTCGATGTGGAACGGCTGGATTTCGAAGCCAGCTATGGCCGCACCTCGATGGAATATTATGACGGCTTCGTCTTTGGCTTTTACGCCGAGGGCCGCGCCGATCTACCTGCAGTTGCGACCGGCGGGCGCTATGACGCGCTGACCCGCGTGCTGGGTCAGGGCACCGAGATTCCGGCCGTGGGCGGCGTGATCCGCCCCGGCCTGCTGATGGCACTGGAGGCAGACAAATGAGCGTCAAGCTGGGTGTTCCCTCCAAGGGCCGTCTGATGGAAAAGACGTTCGAGTGGTTCGGCGAACGGGGCGTGACGCTGTCGCGCACCGGCTCGGACCGCGAATATGCCGGCGCGGTGGATGGCGTGGACGGTGTCGAACTGGTGCTGCTGTCGGCGGGCGAAATCCCGCGTGAACTGGCCGCCGGGCGCATCCATCTGGGCGTCACCGGCACTGATCTGGTGCGCGAAAAGCTGGGCCAGTGGGATCAACAGGTCGAGGAACTGGCCGAGCTGGGCTTTGGCCACGCCGACCTGATCATCGCCGTCCCCGGCGCCTGGGTTGATGTTGACACGCTGGACGATCTGGACGCGGCGGCGGCTGCCTTCCGGGCCAAGCACGGGTTCCGCCTGCGCATCGCCACGAAATACCACCGGCTGGTGCGGGAATTCCTGCGCGACAACGGTGTGGCCGATTATCAACTGGTCGACAGCCAGGGCGCGACCGAAGGCACCGTCAAGAACGAGACCGCCGAGGCCGTGGCCGACATCACCTCGACCGGGGACACGCTGCGCGCCAACCACCTGAAAATCCTGTCGGACGGGCTGATCCTGAAGTCGCAGGCGACGCTGTTCCGCTCGCGCAAGGCCCCGATGGACGAGGCGGAACGTACCGCCATGAAACAGCTGTGCAAGCTGCTGAAGGTGGACTGAGGGCGGCCCTTTCGCCGCCCTTTCCTCAGATTTCCTCGAACGAGCCGCCGCGTCCCTTGCCCGATGCAAAGCGCGCGGCCCCCGACTGCCCCTCGGCCGCAAAAACCCCGGCCGAGGCCCATTCCCGACGCAGTGACGCGCCCAAATCCGCCGCAGACGGGCGCGCGGACAGGTGATCAGCGCGCATGCACAGCTGCGGAAGGCGCACCAGACTTTCGGCCAGCTCAAGTGCCGTGGCCAACGCCCCGCCATGCGGGGCCACGCGGTTGACCAGCCCCATCGCCGACGCCTCGGAGGCGCCAACGGCACGGCCGGTCAGCACCATATCATTCGCCCGTCCCTGACCGATGATCGCGGGCAGGCGCACGGTGCCGCCGTCGATCAGCGGCACCCCCCAGCGGCGGCAATAGACGCCGAACGTTGCATCCTCGGCGGCGACGCGCAGATCGCACCAGATCGCCAGTTCCAACCCGCCCGCGACGGCGAAGCCTTCGACCGCAGCGATCACGGGCTTTGACAGCATCAGGCGCGTGGGGCCCATCGGGCCCGGCATCGGGTCGGTCCGGGGGTTCCAGCCCTCGGGAATGTCCAGCGCGCCGACCCATTCCCCGCCCGAACCATCCGCCGCCGTCTTCAGATCGAACCCGGCGCAGAACGTTCCCCCTGCCCCGGTCAGAATGGCGACATCCACGGCCTCGTCTGCGTCAAACTCGCGGAACGCGGCATACAAGGCCTGCGCCGTTGCGGGATTGACCGCATTTCTGGCCTGCACGCGATCGATCATGACCACGCGGACGCGGCCCTCGTCCCTGATTTGAATGCTCATTCGTGCTCCTCCCGGCGCGTACCCTGCTACAGGTTTTCATACCGGGCAAGTCGCATGGGGATTTCCCGGATATCCCCCCCGTGCTAAGAGCGCGCACAACCCGGAGGCCCCGATGACCGAGATCGAAGAGAAACTGGCGCACCTGATCCGCACCGTGGACGA
Organism: Thalassobius vesicularis; assembly: GCF_004799325.1. Taxonomy (GTDB): domain Bacteria; phylum Pseudomonadota; class Alphaproteobacteria; order Rhodobacterales; family Rhodobacteraceae; genus Thalassobius; species Thalassobius vesicularis. The sequence goes on along the minus strand of NZ_SSMD01000005.1, from coordinate 39,538 downwards.
CCTGTCCGACATGATCGCCAAGCAGCAGAAAACCATCGACCTGATGGAACGCCGCGTGCAGTTGCTGATGGAGCGCGCCGCCATGCAAGAGGCCGACCAAGGCAGCTATATCTACACCGGGCCTGAAAAACCGCCGCATTACTGAGGGTTAGACTTCCTCGACGTCCAGCACCCCACCAAGCGCCTTGATCGCGCCCTTGATCTGCGGGCTGACGGGGTAATCCTCGCCGACCTCGATATCGACCTCGCCGGGCAGATCGGGATGCATCAGGCAGAATGACACCGGCCCCCGCCCCGCATTGCGGGCGGACTGGCGCGCGCCTTCGAGGATATTGGCGACGCTCTGGATGACGGCCGCATCCTCGACCAGGATTTTCAGGCCCGAACTGCCGGCATCGGAAATGATCGTGTCCATCGTTGCCGCCGAGCGGATCGTCGGGTCGAACTGGCCTTCCTCGAACTTGGCCTCCAGCGTCAGCACCACGCGGTCGGTCCCTTCGAACACGGCGCGGGCGGCGGCCAGTTCCTCGTCCTTGCGGGCGAACATGGCGATGCCGGACAGCTGGCCGGTGCTGTCGGAAATATTCATCCGGAAATAGCGGTTGCCCTTCGAGCTTTTCATCTCGCGGAAGCCCGAGACCATGACGCCGACCTTGACCAGCGCCGTGCCTTCGCGTTCCGCGATCTGGCGGGCGTCCTCGATCGTCTTGATCTTCTTGCGCTTCAGCGGGGCGGCGTAGTCGTCCAGCGGGTGGCCGGACAGGAAAAAGCCGATGGCCTTTTGCTCTTCCATCAGTTTGTCGATGGGCATCCAGTCGTCGACCGAGGCGATCCGAGGTTCCGGCAGGTCGTCGCCCGCATCCCCGAACAGCGAAACCTGGCTGCTGGCCTTCTGTTCATGGATCGCCGCCGAATACGCCACCAGAGCGTCCAGCGCCCCGAACACACGCCGGCGGTTGCTGTCGAGTTGATCGAAGGCCCCGGCACGGGCCATCATCTCCAGCGGGCGCTTGCCGACCTTCTTCAGATCCACCCGGCGGGCAAAATCGAACAGCGTGGCAAAGGCTTTGTCGCCGCGCCCTTCGACCACCAGTCTCATCGCCTCGACGCCGACGTTCTTCAGCGCGCCAAGGGCGTAGACAAGTTTGCCATCCACCACGTCGAACGTCGCCATCGAGCGGTTCACGCAGGGCGGCACGATCTCGATCTGCAGGCCGCGGCGGACCTCTTCGGCGTAGATCGACAGCTTGTCGGTCAGGTGGATATCGCAGTTCATCACCCCGGCCATGAACTCGGCCGGGTGGTTCGCCTTCAGCCAGCCGGTCTGGTAGGACACCACCGCATAGGCCGCCGCGTGCGATTTGTTGAAGCCGTAGTTGGCGAATTTCTCAAGCAAATCAAAGACTTCGCCCGCCTTTTTGGCGTCGATCTGGTGGGTGTTGGCCGCACCGTCGATGAATTTCGGGCGTTCCTTGGCCATCTCCTCGGCGATCTTCTTACCCATCGCGCGGCGCAGCAGGTCAGCGCCGCCAAGGCTGTAGCCCGCCATGACCTGAGCGATCTGCATCACCTGTTCCTGGTAAACGATGATGCCCTGCGTTTCCGCAAGGATGCTGTCGATCGTGGGGTGGATCGATTCAATCTCGCGCAGGCCGTTCTTGACCTCGCAATAGGTGGGGATGTTCTCCATCGGGCCGGGACGGTACAGCGCCACAAGCGCCACGATGTCCTCGATACAGGTCGGTTTCATGCGCCGCAGCGCGTCCATCATCCCCGAGCTTTCCACCTGGAACACGGCGACCGTTTTCGCGTCGGCGTACAGACGATAGGTCGGCTCGTCATCCAGCGGGATGTGGCCGATATCATCCACGGCCCCTTCGGGCGGGTCGTAAAGCTGCGAACCATCCGGCCCGATATGCAGGTGGCGGCCGTTCTTCTTGATCAGGTTCACGGCGTTCTGAATCACCGTCAGCGTCTTCAGGCCCAGAAAGTCGAACTTGACCAGACCGGCCTGTTCGACCCATTTCATGTTGAACTGCGTCGCTGGCATGTCCGAGCGCGGATCCTGGTACAGCGGCACCAGCCGGTCCAGCGGCCTGTCCCCGATCACCACACCCGCCGCGTGGGTCGAGGCATTGCGCAACAGCCCCTCGACCTGCTGGCCGTATTCCAGCAGGCGGTTCACGACCTCTTCGTTGCGGGCCTCTTCGCGCAGGCGCTCCTCTTGCTTCAGCGCCTCGGCGATCGAGACGGGTTTGACCCCTTCGACCGGGATCAGCTTGGACAGCCGGTCCACCTGGCCATAGGGCATCTGCAAGACGCGCCCGATGTCGCGCACAGCGGCCTTGGACAGCAGCGCACCGAAAGTGATGATCTGCCCCACCTTGTCGCGCCCGTATTTCTGCTGGACGTAGCGGATGGTTTCTTCGCGCCGGTCCATGCAGAAGTCGATGTCGAAGTCGGGCATCGACACACGTTCCGGGTTCAGGAAGCGTTCGAACAGCAGGCTGTAGCGCAGCGGGTCAAGGTCGGTGATCGTCAGCACGTATGCCACCAGAGAGCCCGCACCCGAGCCCCGCCCCGGCCCGACCGGAATGCCGTTATCCTTGGACCACTTGATGAAGTCGGCCACGATCAGGAAGTAGCCGGGAAATCCCATCTGCTCGATGATGCCCAGCTCGAACCGCAGGCGTTCCTCGTATTCCTCGCGCGGGGCGGCGGGTTCGATCACGGCCAGACGTTTTTCAAGGCCCTCCCAGGACTGCTTGCGCAGTTCCTCGACCTCGTCATCAGCGAATTTGGGCAGGATCGGCGCGCGTTTGTACGCCATAAAGGCGCAACGGCGCGCGATTTCCACTGTATTTTCTATCGCTTCCGGCAGGTCCGCGAACAGCGTGACCATTTCCTGCTGCGATTTGAAATAGTGCTGGGGCGTCAGGCGACGGCGCGGTTCGACCTGATCGACATAGGCGCCTTCCGCGATACAGATCAGCGCGTCGTGGGCCTCGTACATGTCCGCCTTGGGAAAGTAGACGTCGTTGGTGGCAACCAGCGGCAGGCCCAGATCATAGGCCATCTCGACGAAACCGCGCTCGGTCAGCCGCTCGGCCTCGGGCAGGCCGTTTTCGCCGGGGTGGCGCTGCAATTCGACGTAACAGCGGTTCGGATAGATCGCCGCCAGCTTGCGCAGCATCTGCTCGGCTGCGTCCCGATGGCCCGCCTGCAGCTCCATCCCGACCGGGCCCAGCGCCCCGCCGGTCAGGCAGATCAGTCCGTCCGAAAACTCCTGCAACTCCTCGAACGTGACCTGCGGCAGCTGCCCGCCTTTGTCCACGTAAAGGCAGGTCGACAGGCGCATCAGGTTCTCGTACCCCGCCTCGGACTGGGCCAGCAGAACCACCGGCGCGGGGTCTTTCTGTTTCGCGCCGGGTTCGGGCTGGTGCCACGAGACATCGACCTGACAGCCCAGAATCGGCTGGATGCCCTTGTCCTTGGCCGTCACCGAAAATTCCAGCGCCGAGAACATCGCGTTGGTATCCGTCACAGCCACGGCAGGCATGTCCATGTCCGTACACAGGGCAGGCAATTTCTTCAGCCGCACGGCCCCTTCCAGCAGGGAATATTCCGTGTGCACACGCAGGTGAATGAATCGAGGAGCGTCCGTCATCCCGCCAGCTTATGCGTCGCGACGCCCCGAGTGAACAGCAACCGCGCGCCCGACGGGAATATTTTCACGCCCCCCTTGTGGGCCTGATCAGCGCGTATCATCTATCGCTGATCCCTTTCCTTTCGAGGATAACTTGGAAGATTTTCTGGTCTTTTTGATCGTTGGCTTCATCGCCCAAATCGCCGACGGAGCCCTGGGCATGGGGTTTGGCGTTATCTCCTCCGCGGTACTGCTTTTTCAGGGATTTGCACCGCCGCTGGTTTCAGCCAGCGTCAACGCCGCCAAGATACCGACGGGGTTGGCGGCAGGGTTGTCGCACGGCTTGCAGGGGAACATCGACTGGCGCGTTGCCCGCGCTCTGGTGATCGGCGGCGTCCTTGGCGGCCTGAGCGGCGCTGTGATCCTGAGCGGCCTGAAATCGCCCTGGCTGAACGGGCTTGTGTCGCTTTATCTGGTGATCCTTGGCGTCCTGATCCTGATCCGCGCCATCCGTGGGAGGCCCCCACGACTGATCGCCTCGCGCCGCTTGGGGCTGATCGGGGCCGCTGGCGGGTTAATGGAAGGGATTGGCGGCAGCTGGGGCCCGGTCGTGACCTCGGCCCTGCTGGGTGTCGGGTTAGAGCCGCGCCGCGCGATTGGCAGCTCGGCCCTGGCCGAACTGGCGGTCAGCGCGTCGGTGTTTGTAACTCTGCTGCTGATGCTGTGGCATGGCCACTGGGGCGAGGCTGAGGCAGGCGCGCTTCAGACGCTGGCCCCCTTGGCCGGGCTGGTCTGCGGCGCATTGCCTGCGGCATTCCTGGGTGGACGTCTGGCCGCCCGCGCGCCTCGCCGGATTCTGACATTCGGGGTCGGGGCGATGGCATTGGGAATTGGCCTGTACCGGGGCCTGCCGCTGTTTTTCTGATCCGGTCAGCGCAAGGCATAATCGGTGATACGCCCTCGGAAATAGGGGGCGTAGGCGCCATCCACGATATAGCCAACCTCGGCCGTCAGCGGGATGCGGCGGCCGCCGATCCAGCCGTAATCGCCAAAGATGCCCCGCCATTGCCGCAACACCGTCTTCCCCCCCTCCAGCGAGGGGCGATCGTTGGCGTGCACCTCTTGGATATCACCGTTTGCGTTGAGCATGAATGTGACCTGCACCTCGCCCAGCGCCACCTGCCACCGGTCGCCCCCCAGCACCGTCCAGCGCAGGCTGGGGTTCGAGAGAATCGCGTCAGGTGCCCAGGGCAGCTCGGCCAGATAGCGCATTGCTTCGGCGCGGTTCATCTCCGCTCCTTCGGCGCGGGCCACGCGGACCAGCCCCAGAAGCCACGCGATCAACAGCCCCTGCCCGCGCACATATGTGTCGATGACCTGAACGGTTGCCACCCCCCAGCGCATCTGGCGCGCAAGCCAGACGAAACCGGCCTCGACCACATCCACCCATTGACTGGCAGCGTAGGGCTGCCAGCCTGCTCCGGGTTTCAGCTCCATCTCGGTGGACTGGCTGTAGCGGACAAGGCGTTTGTCGCCCGTCGCCCCGCAACGTATTGCAAAACTGCGGACTTCTTCGGGCAGATCAGAACGGATCACCCCATCCGAGCGGCCCAATTGTGCGGTCAGGCCCCGCACCTGCGACCGCACCCGCCGCGATTGCAAAAAAGCTGCGCCACCCAGAATGATGACAGCGATGTTTATCCAAATCAGCATCGTGACCCCGCAATACCTGGTGCCAAACTGGTTGCCCATAATCCGGGCATTTGCCCCAAACGCAATCATCGGCGCATGAGTTTTTCTTGCCAAAAGGTCAAAACCGGGCTTTCCTGACTGAAACCAACAGGGGCCTGCCCGTTTTCTACGCCGCATCGAAGACGGGTCACAAAGGCAAACACATCGGTAAGGCGGCGGGTCTATTTACATGGATGTCACCTTTCTTCTGAACGGAGAGAGCGTGGAGTTGCGCGATGTGTCCCCGATGATCACGTTGCTCGACTGGCTGCGAACCGAACGCGGACTGACCGGTACCAAGGAAGGATGCAACGAGGGCGACTGCGGCGCCTGCACCGTCATGGTTCAGGATGACGCGGGCAACCGGGCGCAGAACGCGTGCATTCTTTTCCTGCCCCAACTGAACGGCAAATCCATTCGCACGGTCGAGGGGATGGCCTCTCCGCTGGGCGAATTGCACCCGGTCCAGCAGGCGATGATCGACCATCACGGCAGCCAGTGCGGGTTCTGCACACCGGGGTTCATCGCCTCGATGGCGACGTCGCATCTGAACGGCGAGACGGACCACGCCACCGCGCTGGCCGGCAACCTGTGCCGGTGCACCGGCTACGCCCCCATTCTGCGCGCAGCCAAATCTGCCGAAGCGGCGCAGGTTCCATCCCACCTGAAGGCGTTCCGCCTGCCCGATGCGGCCCCCAATGCGGCGGGCGAGGTTGTTCAGCCCGAAACAGCCGACGCTTTGGCCGACTGGTACGCGAACCACCCCAAGGCCACGCTGATCGCTGGTGCGACCGACGTCGGCCTGTGGGTCACCAAGCAGCTGCGCGAGCTCAAGCAGGTGGCCTTCCTCAATCGCTGCACCGATCTGCAACAGATCACCGAGACCGACGACGCGATCACCATCGGCGCGGGTGTCACCGTTGCCCGGTTGATCCCTCTGATGGACGAATTGCACCCCTCGCTGGGCAAGATGCTGCGCCGCTATGGCTCGGCCCAGGTGCGGGCTGCGGCAACGATCGGCGGCAACATCGCCAACGGCTCGCCCATCGGGGACGGCCCGCCTGCGCTGATCGCGCTGGGGGCCACGCTGCACCTGCGCCACGCAGACACCCGCCGTCAGGTGCCACTGCAGGACTATTTCCTGGCCTATGGCAAACAGGACCGCCAGCCCGGTGAGTTTGTCGAGGCCGTCAGCATCCCCAAACAGCCCGACCGGCTGAAATGTTACAAACTGTCGAAGCGGTTTGATCAGGACATTTCGGCCGTTTGCGGGTGCTTCAGCATCACCGTCACTGACGGCACCGTCACCGAGGCCCGTATTGCATTCGGGGGCATGGCTGGCACGCCCAAACGCGCCACCCATGTCGAGGCCGCGCTGACCGGCCAGGCCTGGAGCGACGACACCATCGCCGCCGCCTGGGACGCGTGGGAGCAGGACTTCACCCCGATGTCGGACATGCGCGCCTCGGCCGCCTACCGTCTGGAAACCGCGCGCAACATGCTGAGCCGATATTTCCTTGAGGATTTGGGTGCAGCCACCAATGTACAGGAGGTGCGGGCATGAGCGTGTCGAAACCCCTGCCCCATGATGCCGCCCGCCTGCATGTGACGGGTCAGGCGCGCTATGTGGATGACATCCCCCTGCCTGCGGGTGCGCTGCATCTGGCCTTTGGCCTGTCGACCGTCGCGGCGGGCCGGATCGCGGCGATGGACCTGTCGGATGTGCGCACTGCCCCAGACGTGGTGGCGGTGCTGACAGCCGAGGACCTGCCCTTTTCCAACGATGTTTCCCCATCGGCTCATGATGAGCCTCTCTTGTCCGACGGGACCGTGCATTATGTCGGACAACCGGTGTTTCTGGTAATCGCACGCTCCCATCTTGCCGCCCGCAAGGCCGCACGCAAGGCGGTGATCTCGTATGAAGAATCCGCGCCTTTGCTGACGATTGATCAGGCGCTGGCAGCAAATAGCCGGTTCGAGGATGGGCCGCGGATCTACACCCGGGGCGATGCTGCGGCTGCAATTGCCGCTGCCCCGCGCGTGGTTGCGGGCGTGCTGGAACTGGGCGGACAGGAGCATTTCTATCTGGAGGGTCAGGCCGCTGCCGCACTGCCGGGTGAAGACGGGGACATGCTGGTCCACAGCTCGACCCAGCACCCGACCGAGATCCAGCACAAGGTGGCCGAGGCGATTGGCGTCCCGATGCACATGGTCCGGGTCGAGACGCGCCGCATGGGTGGCGGGTTCGGCGGCAAGGAAAGTCAGGGCAACGCGCTGGCCTGCGCCTGTGCCGTGGCCGCGCGCCTGACCGGCAAGCCCTGCAAGATGCGCTATGATCGGGATGACGATATGATCGTCACCGGCAAGCGGCACGATTTCCGGATTTCCTATCGGGTGGGCTTTGACGAGGACGGGCTGATCCACGGGGTCGAGTTCGTGCAACTGACGCGCGGCGGATGGGCACAGGATTTGACGCTGCCCGTGGCCGACCGGGCGATGCTGCATGCCGACAACGCCTATTACCTGCCGCATGTGCGGATCGAAAGCCACCGGCTGAAGACCAACACCCAAAGCGCCACCGCCTATCGCGGGTTCGGTGGGCCGCAGGGGATGGTCGGGATCGAGAGGGTGATGGATCACGTCGCGCATGATCTGGGGCTGGACCCGGTCGAGTTGCGCCAGCGGAACTATTACGACGCGGTCGAGGGGGGCGCTGCCCCCCGGCCTGCGGCCTCCCCCCGGGATATTTTGGAAAAGAAGAAGGACAATTGCACGCCCTATGGCCAGCCAGTCGAGGATTTCGTGCTCCATGGGCTAACGGCGCAGTTGCTGGAAAGCTCGGACTATGCGGGGCGGCGGGCGGCAGTGGCCGAATGGAACGCAACTAACCCTGTGTTGAAGAAGGGAATTGCGTTCAGCCCGGTGAAGTTCGGGATTTCCTTTACGTTGACGCATTTGAACCAGGCTGGGGCGTTGGTGCATGTGTATCAGGATGGCTCGATCCATCTGAACCATGGCGGGACCGAGATGGGCCAAGGGCTGTTCCAGAAGGTGGCTCAGGTTGCGGCCAGCCGGTTTGGTGTCGGCATGGGAGCGGTGCGGATCACCGCGACGGATACGTCGAAGGTGCCGAATACCTCGGCGACGGCGGCCTCGTCCGGATCGGATCTGAACGGGATGGCGGTCAAGGCGGCCTGCGATAAGATCCGGGATCGGATGGCCGCGTTTCTGGCCGGGTATTTCGGGGCTGAGGCGGTTGAGTTTGTAGACGGCAAGGTGCGAGCGGGTTCGCAGGAGTTGAGTTTCGAGGCTGCTGCCAAGCTGTGCTACGAGAACCGCATCAGCCTGTCGGCCACCGGGTTTTACAAGACGCCGAAGCTGGCCTGGGACCGCATCAAAGGCGAGGGGCGGCCGTTCTTCTATTTCGCCTATGGCGCGGCGGTGACAGAGGTGATCGTGGACACGCTGACTGGCGAAAACCGTATCTTGCGGGCTGATGTGCTGCATGATGCCGGGGCCTCGCTGAACCCGGCGCTGGATATTGGCCAGATCGAGGGCGGATATGTGCAGGGTGCGGGCTGGCTGACGACCGAGGAATTGGTATGGGACGACAAGGGGCGGCTGCGCACCCATGCGCCTTCGACCTACAAGATCCCGGCGTTTTCGGATCAGCCCGAGGTGTTCAACGTGGCGCTCTGGGATGGGCGCAATGTCGAGGAAACGATTTACCGCTCGAAAGCAGTGGGTGAGCCGCCGTTCATGCTGGGAATTTCTGCTTGGCTGGCGCTGTCCGATGCGGTGGCGGCTTGCGGTGCGGGCTATCCCGCGCTGGATGCGCCCGCGACGGCCGAGCAGGTCCTTCGCGCCATCGGGAGGCTGCGCGATGGGGTTTGATCTTGACGGATTGCAGGCCGCCGTGGCGGTGCATGGCCGGGTGGCGCGCGTTGTGATCGCTCGGATCGAGGGGTCCAGCCCGCGTGAGGTTGGGGCCGCGATGCTGGTCTGGGATGGTGGGCAATCGGGTACGATCGGCGGCGGCGCGTTGGAATTCATGGCGGCGCAGGAGGCGCGTGGGCCGGGAACGGACCGGCTGAGCACCCATGCGCTGGGGCCCGAGATGGGGCAGTGTTGCGGCGGACGGATCACGCTCTTGCGCGAGGTTTACGACGCGGCGCGGGTGGCCAAATTGGGTCAGGATGTGATCGCACGCAGCACGGATGGATCGGAGATGCCGCTGGCCGTGAAGCGCCTGCTGGCGCGGGCCCGCGCGCAAGGGCAGCCCCCAGAGGCGCAGCTGATTCAGGGCTGGATGGTGGAGCCGGTGCATCACCCCGAAACCCCGCTGTGGATCTGGGGCGCGGGCCATGTCGGTCGCGCGATGGTCGATGTGCTGGCACCGCTGCCCGATCTGGCGATCATCTGGGTTGATACCGCGCCAGAGCGGTTTCCCGAGCGGATTGCGCCGGGCGTTACCGCCCTACCCGCCGCTCAGCCTGCGTTGCTGGCGCAACACGCGCCGCATAACGCACAGCACCTGATCCTGACCTATTCCCATGCGCTGGACCTGGAGCTGTGCCACGCCCTGCTGCAACGGGGCTTTGCGCGCTGCGGGCTGATCGGCTCTCAAACCAAATGGGCGCGGTTTCGCAGCCGTCTGGCCGCGTTGGGTCACGCTTCGGAAAGCATTGCGCGCATAGACTGCCCCATCGGCGATCCGTCGTTAGGGAAACATCCTCAGGCCATTGCGATTAGCGTCGCAGGTGCGATACTGCTGGAAAAGGGGCGCAAGACCCCTCAATACAAGGAAAAAACAGGGTGACGGGGACTCTTTTGTCGATACGGGGCCTGACCAAGGCCTATCCAGGGGTCGTCGCGAACAGCGACGTTTCCTTTGATATCCGCGAGGGCGAGGTCCACGCCCTGCTGGGGGAAAACGGCGCGGGGAAATCCACGCTGGTCAAGATGATCTACGGGCTGGTCAAGCCCGACACCGGCACGATGACCCTGCGCGGCGCGCCCTATGCACCGGCTGAACCGCGGGTGGCGCGGGCCTCGGGCGTGGCGATGGTGTTCCAGCATTTTTCGCTGTTCGAGGCGCTGAACGTGGCCGAGAACATTGCCCTTGGGATGGAGCATCCGCCCAAGATGCGCGACCTGGCCGCGCGGATCAAAGAGGTCAGCGAAACGTACGGTTTGCCGCTGGATCCGTACAGAACCGTGGGCGATCTGTCGGCGGGCGAGCGTCAGCGCGTGGAAATCATCCGCTGCCTGCTGCAAGACCCGCGCCTACTGATCATGGACGAACCGACCAGCGTTCTGACCCCGCAAGAGGTGGAAATCCTGTTCCGCACCCTGCGCAAACTGACCTCGGAAGGGGTGGCTATCCTCTATATCAGCCACAAGCTGGAGGAAATCCGCGCCCTGTGCGAAAGCGCAACGATCCTTAGGCTGGGCAAGAAAGTCGGCACCTGTGTCCCGCGCGAGGTTTCGGCCCGCGAGATGGCCGAGATGATGGTTGGCAGCAGCCTGCACGTGCCCGAACGCAAGGGCGGCGATCTGGGCCCGATCCTGCTGGAACTGAACGATCTGTCGGTGAAATCCCCGTCGGAATTCGGCACGTCGCTGAAGAATATCACCTTGAAAGTGCGCTCGGGCGAAGTGCTGGGGCTGGGCGGCGTGGCCGGCAATGGCCAAGATGAGTTGCTTGCGGCCCTTTCGGGCGAAATCCTGACCGCCCCCGGTGCGGTGGTGATGGAAGGGCAACCCATCGGCACCTTGGGCCCCACGGCCCGGCGGCGAATGGGCCTGCTGACGGCCCCCGAGGAACGGCTTGGCCATGCCGCCGCCCCGGACATGAGCCTGACCGAAAACGCGCTGCTGACCGGCTCGGTCCGGCAGGGGTTGGAGAAGAACGGCTTTCTCAAATGGGGCAAGACGCGCGAGTTCGCCGAGGCGATCATCAAACGTTTTGACGTGCGCACACCGGGGCCGGGCAATGCGGCGCGGTCGCTGTCGGGTGGCAACTTGCAGAAGTTCGTCATCGGGCGCGAGGTGATGCAACTGCCCATCGTTCTGGTGGTGAACCAGCCGACCTGGGGCGTCGATGCGGCGGCTGCGGCCTCGATCCGGCAGGCGCTGCTGGATCTGGCGGCGGGCGGTACGGCGGTGATCGTGATCAGCCAGGACCTGGACGAGTTGATGGAGATTTCGGACCATTTCGGCGCGCTGAACGAAGGCCGCCTGTCCGACATACGTCCGGCACATGGCCTGAGCGTGGATGAAATCGGCCTGATGATGGGCGGCGCCCATGGCATGGAGGACGCTCATGTGTAATCCGTTGTCAGAATTGAGTATTTTTATCAGAAAGAAGGGGGCGCGGCCATGCTGAGACTGGAAAAGCGGCCGCAGCCGTCGCAGGCCTGGACCTATGCCACGCCGCTATTGGCGGTGATTCTGACGATGCTGGCCGGGGGGGCGCTGTTCGCCTTTCTGGGCAAGGACCCGCTGGAGGCGATCCGGACGATCTTTTGGGACCCGTTGTTCTCGGAGTTCGCGTTTTACTATCGCCCGCAATTGCTGGTGAAAGGCGCGCCACTGGTGCTGATCGCCATCGGGCTGTCGCTGGGGTTCCGCGCGGGCATCTGGAACATTGGCGCCGAGGGGCAATACATCATGGGTGCCATCTGCGGTGCGGGTGTGGCGCTGGCGTTTTACCCGCTGGAAGCCTGGTGGATCTTTCCGCTGATGGTGGTCGCAGGGGCGTTTGGCGGGCTGATCTGGGCCATGATCCCGGCGGTTCTGAAAGTGCGGTTCGGTACGAACGAAATCCTTGTCAGCCTGATGTTGGTTTACGTGGCCGAGCAGTTTCTGGCCTCCATGTCATTGGGATTGTTGAAAAATCCGCAAGGCTACGGCTTTCCGGGGTCGCGCAACCTGCAACAGTATGACAGCGCGCATAACGCTGATCTGATCGACGGTTCTGGCATGCATTGGGGGGTTGTTGCTGCACTGATCGCAGTGATCTTTGCCTATATCCTGCTGAAGCGGCACCTGCTGGGCTTTCATATCCGTCTGACCGGAGAGGCCCCGCGCGCTGCCCGTTTCGCCGGGGTGAACCCGTCGCGGCTGATCCTGTTCTGCCTGGGGACCTCGGGGGCGCTGGCGGGACTGGCAGGCCTGTTCGAGGTGGCGGGTCCGTCCGGCCAGATCACCATCGACTTCAACGTCGGCTACGGTTTCACGGCGATCATCGTCGCCTTTCTGGGACGCCTGCACCCGGTTGGCATCCTGATGGCCGGCGCGCTGATGGCGCTGACCTATATCGGAGGGGACATCGCGCAGTCGAAGATGGGCCTGCCCTCGGCGGCGATCCAGCTGTTCCAGGGGATGTTGCTGTTCTTCCTGCTGGCCGTGGACGTGTTGACCAATTTCCGCATTAAACCCGCCAAGAAGGAGGTCGCGTGATGGAAATATCCTCGATCAATCCGATCCTGTTGCTGGCCTCTCTGATCGTGGCGGCGACGCCTCTGTTGCTGGCCGCGATCGGCGAGCTGGTGGTGGAGAAATCCGGCGTTCTGAACCTGGGCGTCGAGGGGATGATGATCACCGGCGCGATCTGCGGGTTTGCGATTTCGGTGAACACCGGGTCTCCGGTGTTGGGGCTGCTGGCGGCGGCGGTGGGGGGCGCGACGCTGTCGCTGCTGTTCGCCGTGCTGACGCAGTTCGCGCTGGCAAACCAGGTAGCGTCCGGTCTGGCGCTGACCCTGTTTGGGCTGGGGCTGTCGGCGCTGCTGGGACAGGGCTATCAGGGGGTCAAGCCGCCAGCCTTTCCGCATGTGGACCTGCCGATCCTGTCGAAAATCCCGGTTCTGGGGCCGATCCTGTTCACACAGGATTTCGTGGTCTATCTGGCGTTTTTCCTGACGCTGGGCACTTGGGCCGTGCTGAAATACACGCGCGCCGGTCTGATCCTGCGTGCCGTGGGGGAAAACCACGACGCCGCCCACGCCCTGGGCTACAAGGTCGTGCGCATCCGCGTGATGGCGATCCTGTTTGGTGGCGCCTGTGCGGGGCTGGGCGGGGCCTATATCAGCCTGATCCGCGTGCCCCAATGGACCGAGGGGATGACCGCCGGTATAGGCTGGATCGCCTTGGCGCTGGTGGTCTTCGCCAGCTGGAAACCCTGGCGCGTGCTGTTGGGCGCGTGCCTGTTCGGGGGCGTCAACGTTTTGCAGCTAAACCTGCAGGCCGCTGGCGTCGCCATCCCGGTCGAGTACTTGGCAATGTCGCCGTATCTGATAACCATTCTCGTGCTCGTGATCATGTCGGCCGACCGCAGCGGCGCGCCCGCCTCGCTTGGCCGATCCTTCCACGCCTCGAACTGAGGCCAATCTGAAACCTGAAAGCAACCAGGGGGAAACCTGTATGAAACTGACGAAACTTCTGAGCACCGCCGCCATGGCGCTGGGTCTGGCGACCGCAGCAATGGCCGAGGACAAGACCAAGGTTGGCTTTGTCTATGTCGGCCCGGTGGGCGATGGCGGCTGGACCTATGAACACAACCAGGGCCGTCTGGCCGTGGAAAAGGAATTCGGCGACAAGGTCGAAACCGTTTACGTCGAAAACGTCCCCGAAGGCCCCGACGCCGAGCGCGTGATGACCCAGATGGCGCTGGAAGGCGCTGACCTGATCTTTACCACCTCGTTCGGTTACATGGACCCGACGCTGAACGTGGCCAAGAAATTCCCGAACGTGAAGTTCGAGCACGCCACCGGCTACAAGACCGCCGACAACGTCTCGGTCTACTCGGCCCGTTTCTACGAAGGCCGCGCCGTTCAGGGCACCATCGCAGGCCACATGACCAAGTCGAACATCATCGGCTACATCGGCTCGTACCCGATCCCCGAAGTGATCCGCGGCATCAACTCGGCCTATATCCACGCGAAAAAGGTCAACCCCGACGTCCAGTTCAAGATCGTCTGGGCCTACACCTGGTTCGACCCTGCGAAAGAAGCCGACGCCGCCAAGGTTCTGATCGAGCAAGGCGCCGACGTGATCCTGCAGCACACCGACTCGACCGCGCCGCAGGCTGCCGCTCAGGCCGCTGGCAACGTCTACACCTTCGGTCAGGCGTCGGACATGGGTGAATACGCGCCGATGCCGCGCATCAGCTCGATCATCGACAACTGGGGCCCCTACTACGTCGAGCGCACCAAGGCCGTGATGGACGGCACCTGGTCGACCGTCAGCACCTGGGACGGCATCGGCAAAGGCATGGTCGGCATCGGCGAGATCTCGGACGCGGTTCCCGCAGACGTGAAAGCCGAAGCCCTGGCGCTGAAGGACGCGATCGCATCGGGGTCCTACCACCCCTTCACCGGCCCGCTGAACAAGCAGGACGGCTCGGTTTGGCTGAAAGAGGGTGAAACCGCAGACGACGGCACCCTGGCCGGCATGAACTTCTATGTCGAAGGCATCGAAGGCACCATCCCGCAATAAGCAGGTCCATCCGACCACGGATCAGCCCCGCCCATTCGGCGGGGCTTTTTCGTTGCGGCAGTTGCGTGACGCGCCCAGCCATGTCATCCCAAGAGGATGAGCAAAACACCCCCGATCCATTCGCAAGCCGACACTGGCCCCGACGGACGCATGTACGCCCCCGCCGCTGCGCGCAATCTGGGGCCGATTGCGGATGTCGTGGCGGCTCATGCGCCCGAATCCGGCGAGGCGCTGGAAATCGCGTCCGGCACCGGAGAGCACGTCGCCGCCCTTGCCCGGCGTCTGCCCGGCCTGATCTGGCAGCCCAGCGACCCCGCGCCCGAGCGGCGCCGCTCGATCGATGCGCATGCGCAGGGGGCGCCGAACATCAAGCCCGCCATCGACCTAGACGCGACCGCCCCCGGCTGGTCGGCCACGCTGGGCGGCAAGGATCTGATCCTGCTGGTCAACCTGCTGCACCTGATCCCCGAACCCGCCGCCAAGACCCTGATCGCCGAGGTGGCGCAGGCCTTGGCCCCTGGCGGGCGCTTTGTTCTGTACGGTCCGTTCCTGCGGGATGGCGAGACGACCTCGCAAGGCGATGCCGATTTCGATGCCGCCCTGCGCGCCCAGAACCCGGCCATCGGCTACAAGGACGACTGGGACGTGATCGACTGGATCCACGAAAACTGGCTGGAGCTGGTGCAGGTTCTGGAAATGCCCGCGAACAACATGTGCTTCATCGCGCGCAAACCCTGACGCTGCGGCAATTTTGGTCGATCTGATCAGGATCAAGGCCAAGTGCCGCCGGGCATGGTCTGACCGGGTCAGGAAACATCAAAGGACCCGAATATGAGCTGGACCGACAAGCTAAACAGCACCCGCGATCAACTGCGCACCCTGAACAAGACCATCCCCGACACCACCAAAGCGTTCGGCGCCTTGGGCAAGGCCGTCAAAGAAGGCGGTACGCTGGAATTCAAGACCAAGGAATTCGTCGCGCTTGGCATCGCCGTCTCGCAACGCTGCGAAGCCTGCATCGTGCTGCACGTCGAGACCCTGATCCGCGCTGGCGCAACCCGCGAAGAAGTGGCCGACGTGCTGGCCATGACCATCCAGATGGGCGGCGGCCCCGCCATGATGTATGCGGCGAAAGCCCTGGAATGCTATGACGAGATTGCGGCGGGCTGATCCCCTGCCCTTACCAAATGTAAACGGCGGCCCCGAAAGGCCGCCGTTGTCGTTTCAGCGGCACCCGCCATTTTGCGGGGCATAGCAGAACGCCGGGCCACCGTTGGACGGCACGCAGACCTTCATCCCACCGGTGCAGATCAGACCGCCCTTGCACTCGGCATAGGCCGGTTTATAGCACCCGCCCGGACCATAAGGCCCCGGGGGGCACGGCACGGTGCCGGTATACGGACAGCTTTGCGCCAGCTGATAAGATCCGTCCGACGCGAAACTCTTCAGCTTGTCGGGCAAACTTCCCTCGGCGCTGGCCATTCCTGCGCCAAAAACACTCACGACACCAATTACAGCTGCGAAAATCGTTTTCATTCCAAGTCTCCTCCGATCAGGTCTGACCAGACGACCCCTCGCGGCCCGTCCCCCAGACCCTTGGATGCGAGGCAAAAAAACCGCCCCGCAGTCGTAATTGTTGCAGAGATTGGAATGCGTTGCGTTGATCCCCGTCAAAGCGCGCAAAGCAAAACGCCCCCTTTCGGGGGCGCTTTGGGTGGTCAGCCGTCCTTGCGGATGGTGGCGTTCGAGGGGTCGTATGGGCTGTCGCAGGTGACAGTCGCATCCCACAACTGATCCAGCATCTTGACCTTTAGCTTGGTGCCTTCGATCGCCAGATCGGGGCGGACATAACCCATGCCGATGCTTTTGCCGAAGGCGACCGAGTAGCCGCCCGAGGTCAGGCGCCCGACGCGGGTGCCGTCCGGCAGATACAGCGCCTCGCGGCCCCACGGATCGGCATCCGCGGGTCCGTCGATCAGCAGGGTGCAGCACTTGCTGCGAATACCCTTGGCCAACATCGCGTCCTTGCCGTGGAAGTCCTTTTCAAGGTCGATGAAGCGCGGCAGATCGGCCTCGGCCGGTGTGGCGTCGCGGCCCAGTTCGTTGCCGAAGGCGCGATAGGATTTCTCCTGACGCAGCCAGTTCTGGGCGCGTGCGCCGACCAGTTTCAGGCCGTGCTTTTCACCGGCAGCCATCAGCTGTTCCCACAGGTAGCGCTGCATCTCGATCGGGTGGTGCAATTCCCAGCCCAGTTCGCCCGTATAGGCCACGCGGATGGCATCGACCGGGCACATACCCAGCTCGATCCGGCGCGAGGACAGCCAGGGGAAACGCTTGTTCGACAGGGCGGTTTCCGGCTCGGCGTCGCGGATCAGTTCCTTGAGCAGGTCGCGCGATTTCGGGCCAGCCACGGCGAAAACGCCGTATTGGGTGGTCACGTCCTGGATCTCGATATAGCCGAACTCGGCGGCCTTATCTTCGGCGGCCTTGCGCAGGTAATCGGCGTCATAGGCCGTCCAGGCCCCGGCAGAGACGAGGTAGTACTCGTTCTCGGCCCGCCGCACGATGGTGTATTCGGTGCGGGTGGTCCCGGCCGAGGTCAGCGCGTAGGTCAGGTTGATGCGGCCGACCTTGGGCAGCTTGTTGCAGGTGAACCAGTCCAGGAACTGGGTCGCGCCGGGGCCTTTGACGATGTGCTTGGTAAAGGCGGTGGCGTCGATCATGCCGACGCCTTCGCGGATCGCCTTGGCCTCGTCCACGGCGTATTGCCACCAGCCGCCACGGCGGAACGAGCGCGCGTTGTGGTCGAAATCTTCGGGCGCATCGACGGGGCCGTAGTAGTTCGGGCGTTCCCAGCCGTTCACGCAGCCGAATTGCGCACCCAGCGCCTTTTGGCGGTCATAGACCGGCGCGGTGCGCAGCGGGCGGGCGGCTTCGCGTTCTTCGTCGGGATGGTGCAGGATGAAGACGTGCTCGTAGCATTCCTCGTTCTTTTTCACCGCGTATTCGGTGGTCATCCAGCTGCCGTAACGCTTGGGGTCCAGCGAGGCCATGTCGATCTCGGCCTCGCCCTCGACCATCTGCTGGGCCAGGTAATAGCCGGTGCCACCCGCGGCGGTGATCCCGAAGCTGAAGCCCTCGGCCAGCCACATGTTGCGCAGGCCCGGTGCGGGGCCGACCAGCGGGTTGCCGTCGGGGGTATAGCAGATCGGGCCGTTGAAATCGTCTTTCAAACCAACGGTTTCCGAGGACGGGAGCCGGTGGATCATCGACATGTATTCTTCTTCGATCCGCTCCAGATCCAGCGGGAACAGGTCGGCGCGGAAGCTGTCAGGCACGCCATAGGCAAAGCGCGCCGGGGCGTTGCGTTCGTAAGGGCCCAGAATCCAGCCGCCGCGTTCCTCGCGGACGTACCACTTGGCGTCGGCGTCGCGCAGAACGGGGTGCTCGCCGTGGGTCTTGCGGTATTCGACCAGCGCGGGGTCGGGTTCGGTCACGATGAACTGGTGCTCGACCGGGATCGCGGGGATCTTGATGCCCAACAGTTTGGCGGTGCGCTGCGCGTGGTTGCCGGTGGCGGTGACGACGTGTTCAGCGGTAATGACCTGCTGCTCCTCGGACGGCACCAGGTTGCCGCCACGCTCGACCATCTTGGTGACGGTCACGCGCCATTCGCTGCCGGTCCATTCGTAGCCGTCGACCTGCCATTTGCGCTCGATCATCACGCCGCGCTGACGCGCGCCCTTGGCCATCGCCATCGTGACGTCAGCCGGGTTGATGTAGCCGTCGGTCGGGTGATAGATCGCGCCCTTCAGGTCGGTGGTGTTGACCAGCGGCCAGCGTTCCTTGATCTGCGCGGCGGTCAGCCATTCGTAAGGCACGCCGCAGGTTTCCGCCGTGGTGGCGTAGACCATATATTCGTCCATCCGCGCCTGGGTCTGCGCCATACGCAGGTTGCCGACGATGGAAAAGCCCGCATTCAGGCCGGTTTCAGCCTCCAGCGTCTTATAGAACTCGACCGAGTATTTGTGGATGTGGGTGGTCGCAAAGCTCATGTTGAACAGCGGCAGCAGGCCAGCGGCGTGCCAGGTGCTGCCCGAGGTCAGCTCGTCCCGCTCCAGCAGCATCACATCCGACCAGCCCGCACGGGCCAGGTGATAGGCGATCGAGGTGCCGACGGCGCCACCGCCGACGACCAGGGCTTTGACATGGGTTTTCATGCGCAGACGACTCCGGATGCGTGTGTTTTGCCAGATGTTTACCGATTGCCACGCCCCCCGCTGGCACCAGCCGACCCATGATAGCGCGAAACCGACACGGCGTCACAAATCCACGAAACCGGCTTGCCGCAGCGCAGAACATACCGTAAATATACGGTACTTCTTGCCAGAGGGAGGCCCCCTGAATGCAAATCTGCCGCACCATCGCCGAAACCCGCAGCGCCATCACAGCCCTGCGCGCCCAAGGCAAGGCGATCGGATTCGTGCCCACGATGGGCTTTTTGCATGACGGCCACCTGTCGCTGGTCGCCCGCGCCCAGGCTGAGGCCGGGGCATGCGTGGTGTCGATCTTCGTGAACCCGACGCAATTCGGCGAAGCGGCCGATCTGGACGCCTATCCCCGTGACGAAGCCCGCGATCTGGCGCTGCTCGAAGGGGCCGGCGTCGACCTGGTTTTTCTGCCCGAGGTGACGGCCATGTACCCCGAAGGCGACGAAACTATCGTGGAAACCACCAGACTTGCCAATATGTTACACGGAAAGGTCCGCCCCGGCCACTTCCGCGGCGTGTCCTCGGTGGTGGCCCGCCTGTTCAACATCGTGCAGCCTGATGTCGCGGTGTTTGGCGAAAAGGATTACCAGCAGTTTCAGGTCATCAAACAGATGGTCCGCGACCTGCATTTCCCCATCCGCATCCTTGGCGGTCCCACCGTGCGCGAAGCCGACGGGCTGGCGATGTCGTCGCGCAACGTGCGCCTGTCCCCCGCCGACCGGCTGGCCGCCACCGTCCTCAGCCAATCGCTGGACGCCGCCCAGGCACTGGCCGCCCAGCCCGGCACCACGGTCGAGGACATCCGCGACATCATCGAAGACACGATCCGCGCCGAACCCCGCGCCGCATTGCGCGGTCTGGACACGGTGCACGCGACCTCTCTGGACTATCTGCATGGCCCCCTTCGCGAACCGCTGGCGATCATGATCTCTGTCCAGTTCGGTGAAATTTTGCTGATTGACCAAAGGGTTATCCAACCATGAGCATCCAGACCAAGATCCGCCGCACCACCGTCCCGCAAATCCGCGCCCGCAAGGGGGGCGAGCCGATCGTCTCGCTGACCAGCTACCACGCGCACACCGCCGCCATCGTCGACAAATACGCCGATTTCATCCTGGTGGGCGACAGTCTGGGCATGGTGATGCACGGCATGGACAGCACGCTCGGCGTCTCGCTGGACCTGATGATCATGCATGGCCGCGCCGTCGTACGCGGCACCGAACGCGCGCTGGTCGTCGTCGACATGCCCTTCGGCACCTACGAGGAAAGCCCGCAAATCGCCTTTCGCAACGCCGCGCGCATCATGCAGGAAACCAACTGCGGCGCGGTCAAGCTCGAAGGCGGCGCACGCATGGCCGACACGATCCGCTTCCTGACCGAGCGCGGCATCCCCGTCATGGCACATATTGGGCTTACCCCCCAGTCCACCCACACGATGGGGGGCTTCAAGACCCAGGGCCGCGACGAATACAGCTGGCCGCTGCACGAAGCGGACGCCAAAGCCGTCACCGAAGCGGGCGCTTTCGCCATCGTCCTCGAAGGCATGGTCGAACCGCTCGCCGCCCGCATCACCAAGCAAATCCCCATCCCCACCATCGGCATCGGCGCCTCTGCCGACTGCGACGGCCAGATCCTCGTGCTCGAGGACATGCTGGGCCTGAACGAATGGACGCCGAAATTCGTCAAGGTTTACGGCACCTTGGGCCCCGCCATCGAAAAGGCCGTCAGCGACTACGCCACCGATGTCAAATCCCGCGCCTTCCCCGGGCCCGAACAAACCTACAAATAACGCGCCCTCCCCCGGGCTTCTTCTTTTTGAAAATATCCCGGGGGAGTCGCCCGCAGGGCGGCGGGGGCAGCGCCCCCAAACGCGGGCTTCACACAGGCTTAACCCCCGAAATCGTACGATTCCCGCCAAAAACCGTACGCCCCACCTCTGTGCACCCACGCACAGAACCACGCGCATTCCCGCCTCTTTGATTTTCGCCCCCGATGCCCCAGATTAGGGGCAACGACAAAGGAGCGCCCCCATGACTTTCAGACCCGTCGCCGCCACCAGCCGCGCCCAGCCCACGATGGAGGGCGCAGGCGTTCACCTGCATCGCGTGTTCGGCTTCGGCGATCCCACACTGACCGACCCGTTCCTGATGATGGACGATTTCCGAAATGATGATCCGCGGCTCTACTCCAAGGGCTTTCCGTGGCACCCGCATCGCGGGATCGAGACGATCACCTATGTCCTCGAAGGGCAGGTCGAGCATTCCGACAGCCTGGGCAATAAGGGCCTGCTGGGCGCGGGTTCGGTCCAGTGGATGACCGCCGGATCAGGGATCGTGCACCAGGAAATGCCCTCGGGCGATGCCAAGGGGCGGATGCACGGGTTCCAGCTGTGGGCCAACCTGCCCTCGGCGCTGAAGATGACCGATCCGCGCTATCAGGACATCGGCGGCGCCGATATTCCGATCGAGGGTGACGACGACGGCACCACCGTCAAGGTGATCATCGGCAGCTTCTGGGGCAAGAAAGGCCCGGTGGATGGCATCGCGGCCAACCCGATGCTGCTGGATGTCTCGGTGCCTGCCGGACGGCGCAAGGTGCTGCCGGTGGACACGCGCTCGAACGCGCTGGCCTATGTGTTTGCCGGCTCGGGCACGTTCCGGGATGCCTCCGATCCGGTCGGCATCAAGGTCGAGAAGGAATATCGCGGTCAAGAGCTGAACATTCGCGACCAGACCGGCAACCGCACCTTGGTTCGGTTCGGCGCGGGCGACGAGATCACGGTTCAGGCCGGGGATGAGGGCATTCGCTTCCTGCTGATGAGCGGCCGCCCGATCCAAGAGCCTGTCGCGTGGCACGGCCCCATCGTGATGAACACGCAGGATGAGCTGCGTCAGGCCTTCCGCGAATTGCAGGCCGGGACGTTCATCAAGCACCGCTGAGCGCGGCTTACTCGCCCAGAACGACGCCCTCGCGGCGTGGATCGGCCCCGCCAGACAGGCGCGGGCCGATTTCGATTGTGCCAAGGCCCGAGGTCATTGGGCCGGTTTTGACGGTGTAGCCCTGCGCCTCCAAAGCGGGGGCGGTTTCGGCGTCCTCGATATCGTAGCGGCCGAAGCGGTTGATCCGGTGCGGCAGGCTGATCGCCTGTTGCACGTCCATCCCCCATTCGGCCCAGGCGAGGATGGAGTTGGCGACGAACCCGATGATCATCGACCCGCCGGGGCTGCCGGTGACCAGAACGGGCTTGCCGTCCCGCATCACGATGGTCGGGGACATGGAGGAGCGCGGACGCTTGCCCGGCTCGACCCGGTTGGCGATGGGCAACCCGTCCTTATGCGAGCGGAAGGAGAAGTCCGTCAGCTCGTTATTCAGCAGGAAGCCTCGCACGAAAAGGCGCGAGCCGAAGCCGTTCTCGATCGTCGTCGTCATCGACAGGGCGTTGCCATATTGGTCGACGATCGAGATGTGCGAGGTGGAGGGCAGCTCCAGCGCCTCATCATCGGCCCAGTTGAGGGCGTGGTCGAATTTGGGCTGGCCGGGGTCTGCGGATTCGAGGCGGGTGTCGCCCAGCAGGGCGGCGCGGGTGGCCAGATAGGCCGGGTCCAGCAGGCCGGCCGTGGGCATGGGCACGAAATCGGCGTCGGCCATGTAGCGGCCGCGGTCAGCAAAGGCCAGACGGCTGGCGTCGCCCATCAGACGCAGCACGGTCGGGTCGTTCGGGCCGGCGCTGAGGTCATGGTGCGAGAGCATCCCAAGGATTTGCCCCACGGTCAGCGCGCCCGAGGACGGCGGGCCCATGCCGCAGATTTGCAGCGCCTTGTAGGGAGCGCAGACGGGATCGCGCTGTTTGACGGTGTAGACGGTCAGGTCCAGCTCGGACAGCACGCCGGGATTGCCGGGGGCGTTCTGGACGGTGGCCACGATGTCCTGCGCGATGGGGCCGGTGTAGAAGGCGCCGGTGCCGTTTTGCGCCAAGGTGTCCAGCGTGTCGGCATAGGCGGGGTTGGTCAGGGTCGCGCCCGCCTGCACCGGCTGGCCGCCGGGCAGGAAATAGGCGGCGGTGGCGGGGAAACGGGCCAGACGCTCGGCATCGGCGGCGACGGATTGGGCCATGCGGGCGGACACGGTGAACCCTTCGCGGGCGAGCGTGGTGGCGGGGGCAAACAGCGCGGGCCAGTCGGCGCGGCCCCAACGTTTGTGCAGCTCGGACAGCAAGGCGGGCGTGCCGGGGGTGCCGACAGAGCGGCCACCGACCACGGCGTCGAAGAATTTCAGCGGCTCGCCGTTTTCGTCGTGGAACAGGCGGGGCGTGGCGGCCAAAGGCGCGGTTTCGCGACCGTCCAGCGTGGTTAACGCGCCGGTGCTGGCGTCGTACCAGACCACGAAGGCCCCGCCGCCAAGGCCAGAGGATTGCGGCTCGACCAGGCCCAGCACCAGCTGCACGGCGATGGCGGCATCGGCGGCGGTGCCCCCGGCGCGCAACACATCGGCCCCGGCCTGCACGGCATAGGGGTTGGCGGCAACGATCATCCAGTGATCGGATTGAACGGGGCGACCGGCGGATTTCGCCTCAAGACTGGCGGCAAGGGCGGGCGTGAGGGCGGCGGCCCCTGCCCCGGCCCCTTCGGGCGCGACGGTATCGGACGCCTGCTGCGCCAGTGCACCGGCGCATAGAAAAAGGCCCACGAAACTGGCTGTCAAAACGCGTTTCATGGGCCTTTTCCTTTTTTATCTCAGAGCCTTACAGCAGGCCAGGCACCACCTGATCCGGCGGGCGGTGACCGTCTGCGAAGGTCTTGATGTTGATGATGACCTTTTCGCCCATCTCCAGACGCCCTTCGACCGTGGCCGAGCCCATGTGGGGCAGCGTCACGACATTGGGCAGATCGCGCAGGGCGGTGTTGGTCTCGGTACCGTATTCGTAGACGTCCAGACCGGCGCCGGCCAGCTCGCCCGCGGACAGCATGCGGGTCAGGGCGTTCTCGTCCACGACTTCGCCGCGCGAGGTGTTCACGATCACGGCGGTCGGCTTCATCAGCTTCAGACGGCGCGCGTTCATCAGGTGGAAGGTCGCGGGCGTCGACGGGCAGTTCACCGAGATCACGTCCATCCGGGCGACCATCTGGTCCAGGTCTTCCCAGTAGGTGGCGTTGTACTGCTGTTCGATCTCGGGGCGCAGGCGACGGCGGTTGTGGTAGTGGATCTGCATCCCGAAGGCAGCGGCACGTTGCGCCAGCGCCTTGCCGATGCGGCCCATGCCGATGATGCCCAGACGGCGGCCGCCGATACGGCCACCCAGAAAGGCGGTCGGCGACCAGCCCGGCCAATCGCCGGATTTCATCGCGCCCAGACCCTCGGGGATGCGACGGGTGACGCCCAGAATCAGCGCCATCGCCATGTCGGCGGTGTCCTCGGTCACGACACCGGGGGTGTTCGAGACCAGCACGCCGCGCTGACGGGCGGTGTGGATGTCGATGTGATCCACGCCGGCACCGTAGTTGGCGATCAGCTTCAGCCGCGGACCGGCCTGACCGATAAAGCCGGCGTCGATCTGATCGGTCAGCGTGGGCACCAGAACATCGCAGTTCTGGGCCGCGGCGATCAGCTCGGCACGGGTCATCGGGGTATCGTCGTCGCGCAGGGTGACGTCGAACAGGTCCTTGAGGCGGTTTTCCACGGGTTCCGGCAAGCGTCGCGTTACAACAACACTCAGGCGTTCAGATGGCATATAGGCCCTCCCAAAACTTTCAAAACATCCGCGTAAGTGGCACAGTGGCCGATACAAGCCCGAGGCACAAGAACCCCGGGCAAAAATTACCGGCAGTTACCACTAACGTCACAGGCAAAGATCATGAAAGCGCAGCTTTTTCTGGCCGTATTTTGCGGCCTGTTCCTGTCCACCGCCGCCCTGTCCGAAGAGGAACGCGGGCGCGAGACGAATCTGCCGATTCCGCGCTTTGTCTCGATCAAGGCGGCCGAGGCGAACGTGCGCCGTGGTCCGGGCCTGACCCATCGCATCGACTGGGTGTTCAAACGCCGCGACATGCCGGTCGAGGTGATCGGCGAATACGAACACTGGCGCCGGGTGCGCGACCGCGACGGGGCCAGCGGCTGGGTGCATTACTCGCTGCTGTCGGGCAACCGCACCGTCATCGTCGACGAGGACCTGCTGGATCTGTACGCGCGGCCTGACGACACCTCGCCGATCAAGGCGCGGCTGGAGACGGGCGTGATCGCGCATCTGGGCGAATGCAATCCCGACTGGTGCAAACTGGACGCTGGCGGATACCGCGGCTGGGCGCACAAGGATCACCTGTGGGGCGTCGCCCGCGACGAGATCCGCGAGTAACCTTTGACTGACGCCCCCGGCGCGCTAGGCTGATCCGCAGATGATTTGCGGATTTGCCCCATGCGTTTTTTCTTACGTTTGCTTTTGATCCTGTCGCTTGCGCTGCCTTTGGGCGCGCCCCTGCTGGCGCAAGGCAAGGATGACGGCCAGCCCTCGGGCGCGATCTCGGTCGAGGACAGCGCCACTCAGGATGCCGCCATCGCCGTGCGCATCCGCGATATCCTGGCTGAGCTGGAGGGCTACGGCGACGTCACTGTCACCGTCAATTCCGGCATCGTGACGCTGCGGGGCACTGCGTTGCAGGCCGCCGACATCGCGCGGCTGAACGTGATCGTGGCCCGGGTCGAGGGCGTCGTCGCCATCAAGAACCAGGTCACCGAATCCACCGACGTGGTGGAACGCCTGAACCCCGCCGTTGACCGCTTCAAAGAGCGGATGACCCAGATGGTCGCCTACCTGCCGCTGGCCGCCGTGGCGCTGGCCGCGTTCGTGGCCGTCACCTTTGCCGGGATGCTGCTGGCGAAGATGAAACAGCCCTGGGACCGGCTGGCCCCCAACGCCTTTATCGCGGATATCTACCGCACCGTTCTGCGGCTGGTTTTCGTCGTGGGCGGCGTCGTTCTGGCGCTGGACATCCTGGGCGCGACGGCGCTGCTGTCCACCATTCTGGGGGCGGCGGGGATCGTCGGTCTGGCCATCGGTTTCGCGGTCAAGGACACGGTGGAGAACTTCATCGCCTCGATCATGCTGTCGATCCGGCAACCGTTCCGGCCCAACGACTCGATCGAGATCGACGGCGACGAGGGCGTCGTGATCCGCCTGACCAGCCGCGCCACCATCCTGCTGAGCTATGACGGCAACCACATCCGCATCCCCAACTCGACCGTGTTCAAAAGCCGGATCGTGAACTATTCCACCAACCCCGAGCGGCGGTTCACCTTTGATCTGGGCGTCGCCCCCGACACCGATCTGACCCGCGCCATCGCCCTGGCCCGCGAGGTGTTGGAGGCCCTGCCCTTCGTGCTGGCGGCCCCCTCGCCCAATGTCTGGATCGAGCATGTCGGCGACAGCACCATCGTGCTGCGCCTGGCCGCCTGGATCGACCAGCGCCAATCGGGCC
Source organism: Thalassobius vesicularis (assembly GCF_004799325.1). GTDB lineage: Bacteria > Pseudomonadota > Alphaproteobacteria > Rhodobacterales > Rhodobacteraceae > Thalassobius > Thalassobius vesicularis. Next base: position 12,923 of record NZ_SSMD01000005.1, on the reverse strand, counting down.
TGCTGGCCGCCCGCACCGAGGCGATCAAACAGGTGATCGCAGGCTTCACCGCCGCTGGCATCCAGCTGCCCGAACCCACCTACCGGCTGCTGACCCGGTCCGTGGAGGCCACGGCCGAGATCGCGCAACCCACTGACAAAAATCCGGAAATTCCCGCAAAGATGCCCCATGTCGCCGCCACCGCCGAACAAGAGCTGGAGCAATTCGTGACCGAAGAACGCCAGGATGCGACCTCCGAAGACCTGCTGCGCGAGCACGGCCCCACCGAGTGATCCCGCCCCGGAACGGCCTTTGCTTAGCGGCGCAAAGAATGTCTGATTTTTTCGCGATTCAGGGCTTGCGCCTGTCAAACGACTTGGGTATTCAGCCCCACACGTTGGGGCGTAGCCAAGTGGTAAGGCACCGGTTTTTGGTACCGCGCACCGTAGGTTCGAATCCTACCGCCCCAGCCATCTCCTCGCAAAGTTCGTGATTGCCTTCCTCTGTTGGGGAAGGTGCTGTCGTGCGGCAGACGAGTGCCCCACGGGGTGCCCCAGTTTGGGGTGGCGACTTACTGCAAGTGGCATCCAAGATAACCTGCGCCACTCAGCGCGAGGGTTGGCAAAAGCGTATCGGATGTATCGATGTCGTTCGACAGCGCCTTTGCGGCAGTTTCGACCTTGTTCCAGTCCCATTTCGCGCCGACACAAACGTAAGTGAACTTTTTGACTGGCGTGTCTAACCGCAAAATCACGGAATCTTTCGGCTCCAACCTATTGCTGCCGTTTCCGGCATAGAATTGGGCGGCTATGTTGTCTCTGGGAACGACAAAGCGCTGCTCTATGACGATTGAATCAGCCCAAGCCGCTGACGAGACAGCGATCATACAGGCGGAGATCAGATAGAAGACTGTTTTCATTTCAAAACCCCGATCCTAGTAGCTAGCAGCGTGGCACCTCCTGTCTCGAACTGTCAACTGAGTATGGTTTTCTTGGAAGTTGCCGCCTGGAGCGTCTTCGTAGCCCCCCCAAAAAAACCGAGGAACCCTCCGTATCTAATTAGGATGCAAAACAGGAGGTTAGTCCTATGAAGATCGTTGTAGCCCTCGGTTTGATTGCCGGGGGTTTTGTTTTTGGCGGGGGGCCGGTGGTCGCTCTGGTGATGGCCAGTGTCAGCCCGACCTGGGCGGTGGTGGTGCTGATCTTGGAGGCGCTGTCATGGTGATCGTGACCATTCGTGCCTTTGACGACGTGCCGGAGCATCGCTTCGAGGTGCTGGAGGTCCATGAGGATTGCGTGACCGGGTTCGCGCTGACGGGGCCGTTCGCCGGTGAATATGGCGAGCCGCCGATCGAGTTGGTGGTTTTCGAAGGCCAAGAGCCGCTGGCAGGGATGCCACATATCCCTGAAAGCCGCTGATTTCACACCAAAATTTCCAATCACAGTCAAACTTGGGGCACTCGCCCCAGAAGGAGGAGCCATGCGTATTCCCTACGCTTATCTCAAACAACAGACGTGGCTGTATCGCCGCAACTACCCCAAGGACCTGCAGCCGCTGCTGGGTCAGGCGCTGAAGCAGTCGCTCAGGACCGGGGACGCCCGAGAGGCCAAGGCGCGGGCGGCTGAGGTCAACGCCAAGTACGAAGAGATCGTCGCCAAGGCCCGTGAAGGGGTGGTGCTGGGGCGGCCAGAGCCAGTTCGGGTGGCGGCACCGGTCTTCGCTCCGGTCAATCCGGTCATCGGTCGGGCAACGGTGGCGGTTCTGGCCCGGGACTATCTGGCGCTTCGGTCGGATCAGCTGCGGCACGGCGGGTTCAAGTCGGTGCGGTTCTCGGTCGGGTTGCTGGTGTCTCTGTACGGGGCGCGTCAGGTCGGGTCGCTGAGCCGCGAAGACGGGCGTCGGTTCGTGTCGTTGGTGGCGCGGCTGTCCCCGCATGTCGGCAAGAGCCATCGGGCGCGGTCCCTGTCGCTGGAGCAGCTGGAGGACCGGTCGGGACCCGAGAAGCTGTCCGGGCTGACCCAGAAGCGGATCGTCTCGCAGGTGCTGCACTTTCTGGACTGGGCCTATCACGAGGGTCACTGCCCCAAGCTGGACTTCGGTGCGGTGCGGGTGGAGGCGCGGGCGCGGACCAACTCCTACGCCGTTCCGACCGACGAGGAGGTGCGCACGATTCTGTCCACGAACCACCCGGAACTGGGGTCGGTGCTGACCTTTTGCCTGCTGTCTGGGTTGCGATCCGGCGAGGCTGTCGGTCTGGTGCGGGACGATCTGGTGCGGCGGGACAATCTGGGCTGGTTCATCCAGGTCAGGCCCAACCGGGTGCGACTGCTGAAGACCGATGCGGCGGAACGGGTGGTGCCTCTGCATGACCATCTGGTGGGGCTTCTGCCCTCGCTGGGGGACGACAGGCTGTTCCCCGAGTTGACCGTGTCCCGAGTGACCAAGCAGTTCGCGCGGCTACGTCAGCAGCTGGGGATCGACCGACCCGGGCTGGTATTCCACTCCACCCGTAAGTGGTTCATCACCCAGTGCGAACGGACCGGGGTGCCCGAGCACTTCACCGCGTCCATCGTCGGTCATCAGTCCGCCCGATCCGAGAACCGGCTGACCTACGGCATCTATTCCGCCGGGATCAGCGACGCCCAGAAACGGGCCATCGTGGACGGGATCCGGTTACCATGACCACCCCGAAACCAGACATCGACGCGTTCGAGGAAAGGGCCGCCATCGTGGAATACGACGGTGGCCTTTCTCGTTCCGACGCAGAGAACGTCGCCGCCCGGGCGCAGGGGATCAGGGACGCGGCGCACTACTGGCAGGTGGTGGCCGACTACGTGGTCACCCGGAAACTGACATGACAAACCGCCCCGGCTGGGCTCAACTGGCCGGGGACCAACAGGAGGAACGCCATGCGTTTGTTTCGAGTAACCAAGGCGGTCGTGCTGGGGCTGCTGCTGGCCGGGTCGCTGACGCTGAACGTGGCCACGGTCGCTTTCAGCTCGGTCGCGCTGCTGGTGTCGAGCGCCTATGAGGCGGTGACGGGCGCGGTGTCGGTGGCGGGCGGGCTGCGGCGAGAGGTGGTCAGCCTGTCCGACGAGGTCGCCACCCTGAAGGCCCCCAAATCGGTCACCTACCGGGGCCAGAAGCGGCTGTTGTCCGAGGCGGTCGAGGATACCGCTGGACGGATCGGTCGCAGGACGGCAGCAGGGGCCGCCAGAAACGCCGGGTCCGTGGTGGCCGAAGCGATCCCCTTCGCCGGGATTGCCGTGGTTCTGGGGGTCACCGCGTGGGACCTGAAGGACAGCTGCGACACGATGAAGGACCTGCACGAGCTGGAACTGGCCTTCGTCCCCGGCACCGAAGCGGACCCCGAGGCGACCGAGGTCTGCGGTCTGGCCGTGCCAAGCACCGAGGAGGTCTGGGCCGCCGTCAGGTCCTCTCCAACCGTCGCGTGGAAGGCCGCGAAGGGGTATCTGCCGGACCTGCCGGAGCTATCCGTTCCCAAGATCGACTGGACCTTTTGGGACTGACACACGCCCCGGGCGGCCGGCATGTGCGTTACATGCGCATGCGCGGCACCTTGTTGGGGTCGAGTTTCAGTTCGATCAGGATCGGGCCCTGACGGGTCTGGATCGCGTTGAGCGCGGCCTCCAGCTCGGCCGGAGTGGTGACGGTGGCGCCCTCTCCTCCCAGCGTGCGGGCGATGGCCGCGAAGGAGGGCCAGGTGAACTCGGTCAGCGAGGGGTCCATGTTGCGGTCCAGCATCTGGATATGCTCGGCACCATAGGCGGAGTCGTTGCACACGATCACGATCAGGTCTCGCTGGGTGCGGACGGCGGTGTTGAACTCGGTCATACCGCCCATCATGAAGCCGCCATCGCCGGTGAACAGCACCACGGGCCGGTCGGGTGCGCCATGCGCGGCGCCGATTGCCTGCTGCATGCCCTGCCCGATTGCCGCGAAGTTGTCGGTCATGTGAAAGCTGAACGGATCGGGCACGCTGACGCGGCACCAGACTTCGGTGATGTAGCGGCCGCCATCGGTCAGCATGATGCGGTTTTGCGGCAGGGCCTCGTTCAGGCGATCCAGCGCGTATTCAAAGTTGATGCAGCCCTCGGTCGCCTGTGCGGGATCGCCCTTGGGGTGGACCGAGATGTCATGCGCCGGCAGTTCGCGGGCAAAACCCGAGGCGGGGATCTCGGCCTCGTCCAGCCAATACAGGATGTTGTCGGCAGTCTGCGCCGCGTCCGCGATCAGCACCGCGTCGGGCTGGTAGAACGCGCCCACGTCGGATTGTGAGTTGTTGATCTGGATGACGCGCTTGCCTTTCAGCAACTCGCCCCGGTCGGTGGTCAGGAAATGCAGCCAGGCCCCGAAGGCGATGATGCAATCGGCGGCAGCGATCACGTCATAGGCCTCGGCGGTGCTGAGGGTGCCGAAATAGCCGATATTGTTGGGATGGCCCTTGAACAGGCCGGTGCCTTTCAGCGTGGTTGCCAGGGGGGCCTCTAGCCGTTCGGCCAGCGCAATCAGAGAGTCCCTGGCCGTGACCGCGCCCGCCCCTGCCAGGATCAGGGGCCGCTTGGCCGAGGCGATCATGCCGATCGCCTCTTCGTGGACGGGGCCGGTGCTGACATGGGCGGGGGCCTCATGGAAGGGATAGACGACCGGTTTATGCGCGACCTCGGCCCACATCAGATCGGTGGGGATATTGACGACGATGGGGCGGCGTTCCTTGCGCGCGCGGTAAAAGGCGGTGGCCACGTCGCGCGCGGCGGTTTCCGGGGTCTTGACCTGTTCAAAGCCCGCGCCGCTGGCCTTGACCACCTCGCGCTGGTCGATGTTCTGCGGATGGAAGGGCGCGGTGACGGGCGTGTCGCCGCACAACAGGATCATCGGGCGGCGGGCCGAGACCCCCTCGCGCAGGGCGGTGAAACAATTGGTCAGGCCGGGCCCCTGCGTCACCGTGGCGACGCCGACCTTGCCGGTGACCTGCGTGTAGGCCTGAGCCATCAGCACCGTGCCGCCCTCGTGCGCGGCGGCGACCATGTTGCCACCGCATTCGTTGACGAAGTGATTGGCCAGAAACAGGTTCGCATCCCCGACAAGACCAAAGATCGTGTCAATGCCATGGTCGCGCACGGCCTGCGCAATGGATTGATGCATATAGGTTTTCTGGTTCGACACGTCATTTCCCCCTTGGTGATCCACTCGGTTGGCGCTAGATGACGCCCGATCTTTGCTTAACATGTTAAGCAGATGTGTGCCAGAACAATCTACCGTGCGGCATCACGCGAAACAGGATCGGCCGTTGCATCCGCGCGTCGGAACCGGCCCGGAGAGGGGCCCACCATGACTTGGAGGTCGCGCCCATCACCAGTTGCAGGCCCAGCGGGGTCGGGCCGCTTTCGGCCATGCGGGCCTTCATCTTGGCGAAGAAGTCCAGGCCCAGTTCTTTTTTGGCCGCATCGACCTGCACGGCCCGACCGAGCTGGTGCGCGCCTTTCCCGACTGGTTGCAGCTGAACCTGTTCGCCGCGGTGCCGCCGGCGTGCTAACGGGCGCAGAATATTGTTCGTATCGCCGCAACAATTTGTTTCCGCGCACATTATTTCCGGATCGTCGGACCTTGATGGGCAGGCCGACGAAAACCCAATCCGCGCTGATGTCACCGCGATTCAAAATTGCCCAAAAATTAGGCTTTTCTGAATTATGTCAACACATTACAAGAAATTGGCCCCGGGACCCGCCGGTCTTCCCATCCAAGATTTTCTGACACGCGGGCCCGCCTCCTGCCCCGCCTCTCCGAGGCCAATGATTGACGGCAGCAATTTTTTATCTTGTTAATCAATCGGATATGCCATCCTATCCGTTTGATCAAAAACATATCCAGGAGAGATCGATGCCAAACGGACAAGCCAATGGCCACAGCAACGCAGCCCAGAACTTCCACAACGGGACTGCGAACAACCCCAACAACAACGGCGCCAACGGGCATAGCATCGCCATGGACAACGTGCCGTTTCTGGCGGGCAGCGGCTTTGGCTTTGACTCTGCCGAGGTCAGCGGCACGCCCGGCGCAGACACTGCCTATTACACACAAGGCGATTTCATCGGGACCGTCTCTGCGCCGTTTTCGTTTGGAAACATCGGTGTGGGGGACTGGGATGGCGACGGTGACCTAGAGTATCGTACCCCGGGACTCGGCGATCTCATTATCGAGCGCGCAAACGGCGACACGTTCGAATTCTCGGGCGTGTCGATCGAAGACTATGACAACGATGGCGTGGGCTATGTGTCCATGAACGGCGGTGGCGCGGACGGCAGTTCGTACCTCCTGACTAGCATTTACTCATCCGCCCTCCGTGAAATGACCTATCGCGGCCACGTGTCTTCGCCAGACGGCACTTATCAGGTGCAGGATTTCCAGAACTTCGACGACGCCTTCGATTTCGTTTTCGCCGATCAGGAGCTGACCCAGCTCAGTTGCGTGGCTTTCGGCATGGCGCTGGACGACTTCATTCTGGTCTGAGCACCCAAAGCCCGGCCCCGAACACAGAGCGCCGTTCGGGGCCAGAATTCAGCGCCTGACCGCAAACAATTGTTCGCCCGACAGTAACAAATTGTTTCCGCGACAGCCGCCTCTGGATCGCCGACCTTTTTTAGGCAGGCTACCACACGGCCCCCACCCCGCCGCCATCGCCACTCGAAAAGCGCCCAAAATTTGGGCGTTTTTCGTATTATGTCAACACATTACAAGAGACCGACCCCGACGTGCATCAAAATCCCCATCCGTTTTTGTTCTGACCTGGGTGTCGCTTGCCTGCCCGATCCGCCTGGCAACCAACGGTCGGCATCGAAAATTTTTGTCTTGTTAATCATATGGATATGCAATCCTATCCCTTTGGTTGCAAACCTATTTGGGAGAGAACGATGCCAAACGGAAACGCCTATGGCCACGGCAACGCGGCTCAGAACTTCCACAACGGGACTGCGAACAACCCCAACAACAACGGCGCCAACGGGCACAGCATCGCCATGGATAACGTGCCGTTTCTGTCGGAAACCGTGTTCGGTTTTGACTTGGGCGAGTTCAGCAGCACGCCCGGCACGAACATTTCCTATTACTCGCAAGGCGATTTCATCGCGACCGTCCCCGCATGGCGCGGGCGTGTAAGCCACGACATTAGGGACTGGGATGGCGATGGTGACCTAGAGTATTCAACTATGAATCCCGGGGCAAATATGCTCATTGAGCACGTCGATGGCGACACTTTTGAATTCTCGGGCGTGTCGATCGAAGACTATGACAACGATGGTGCAGGACTAATAAACCTGCGCGGCACTGGCTTGGACGGCAGCTCTTACGGACTATATTTCGAATTCGACCCCCGCTTCAATCAATTGACGATTGTCGGAAGTGTGAATTCGTCAGACGGGACCTATGAGTGGCAGCGTTTCCAGAACTTCGACGATGCCTTCGATTTCGTTTTCACCGACCATGAGCTGACCCAGCTCTCTGTCTACGTCAGGGATATGGCGCTGGACGACTTCATTCTGGTCTGAGCACCCAAAGCCCGGCCCCGAACACAGAGCGCCGTTCGGGGCTGGCGCGGATCAAACCCGGTTTGCATCACCCCCTGTTTCCGGGTAACACGCCCCATGTGCCGCAAGGCCGCTGGAGGCGCCCAATCGTGAACTCTGCTGCTCGTCTGCAAGCTACTCTTGATCTTCTGACCGATGTCGAACGCACCGCGCGACCCGTGGATGCGGTGACCTCGTCGTTCTTCCGGTCCCGGCGTTTCATCGACGAGCAGGACCGCGGCGCGATGCTGGAGCTGCTGTACGCCCTGCTGCGTCATCAGGCGCGGCTGGGGTGGTGGCTGGCGCGGCTGGGGCATGCGGACAGCCCGCGCGCACAACTGCTGGCCTGGCTGATCCTGGGTCAGGGACGTTCGCCCTCCAACGTGGCGCGGCAGTTCGACGGGGCGAAATTCGCCCCTGCCCCGCTAAGCGATGCCGAACGCGCCCTGCTGGCGGGCTTGCGCAACCACACGATCGAGCACCCCGAGATGCCCGACGCGGTGCGGCTGGAATGTCCGGACTGGGCGATGGCGCCGCTGCGGCAACGGTTTGGCGGGGCGTTTGCCAAGGAAATGGCGGCGACGCTGACGCCGCCTCCGCTGGATTTGCGGGTCAATCCGATCCGGGCCAGCCGGGCCGAGGTGCTGAAAGGACTGCACAAACTGGGGTTGGAGGCTGAGGCAACCGCGCTGTCGCCCAACGGCATCCGCCTGCCCGAACGGCTGTCGCTGGCGCGTCTGCCGGGGCTGAAAACCGGCGAGATCGAGATCCAGGACGAAGGCTCGCAACTGGTGGCGCTGCTGGTCGATGCCCAGCCGGGCGAGCGGGTCGTCGATTTCTGCGCCGGTGCGGGCGGCAAGACGCTGGCGCTGGCCGCGCAGATGAACAACCGGGGCCATCTGGTGGCCTGCGACGTCAATGAATCGCGCCTGAAACGCTGCGCAGAACGGCTGCGCAAGGCGGGGCTGCACAATGCCGAAACCCGACTGCTGGCCAGCGAGACCGACAAATGGGTCAAGCGCCGCAAGGGTGGGTTTGACCGGGTGCTGGTGGATGCGCCGTGCTCGGGCACCGGCACGTGGCGGCGCAATCCCGATGCCCGCTGGCGCGCACCGGAACTGGGGCTGGAGGCGCTGATCGCCCTGCAATCGCGCATTCTGGCCAGTGCGGCGCGGCTGGTGAAACCCGGCGGGCGGCTGGTCTATGCGACATGTTCGCTGCTGCCCGAGGAGAACGAGGCGCAGGTCGCGGCCTTTCTGGCAGCAAACCCGGCGTTTCGGGTGGTTCCGCTGGCCGAGGCTGCGCCGAACCTGACCGGGCTGACCCCGGCCGAGTACCTGTCGCTGACCCCTGCCCGCCACGACACGGACGGGTTTTTCGCCGCCGTGCTGCAACGCGCGGATCAAGCGCCCGAAAGCGCCTGACCTATTTTTTCGGGAACGGCACGCCCTTGGTCGTGAACTTCATCGGGCGCGAATTGGGGCGACCGAAATTCTTGGCCCCCGGTTTCGCGCCTTTTTTCCCACCGGTCTTGCCCGTGCCCGCAGGCTGGTGCAGCGGCACCAGTTGATCCGGGCGCGGACCGATCAGATCGGCGCGGCCCATGGATTTCAGCGCCTCGCGCAGCAGCGGCCAGTTGTCGGGATCGTGGTAGCGCAGGAACGCCTTGTGCAGGCGACGCTGCCGCCCGCCGCGCACGGTTTCCACCTTTTCCGACCCGCCGCGCCGCACGCCTTTGAGCGTGTTGACCCCGGTGTGATACATCGCCGTGGCCGTCGCCATCGGGGACGGCAGGAAGGTCTGGACCTGATCGGCGCGATAGCGGTTTTTCTTCAGCCAGATCGCCAGGTTCATCATGTCCTCGTCGGACGTGCCGGGGTGAGCGGCGATGAAATAGGGGATCAGGTAGTATTTCTTGCCGGCCTTCTTGGCCGCTTCGTCGAACATTTCCTTGAAGCGGTCATAGGTGCCGATGCCGGGCTTCATCATGACGTCCAGTGGGCCGCGCTCGGTATGCTCGGGGGCGATTTTAAGGTAGCCGCCGACGTGGTGCGTCACCAGCTCCTCGATATATTCCGGGCTTTTGACGGCCAGATCGTAGCGCACGCCCGAGGCGACCATGACCTTCTTGATGCCCTTCACCTCGCGCACTTTGCGGTAGAGTCGGATCAGTTCGTCATGGCTGGTGTTCAGGTTCGGGCAGATATCGGGGAAGACGCAGGACGGCAGGCGGCAGTTCTTCTCGATATTGGGGTCTTTGCAGGCCATGCGGTACATGTTGGCGGTCGGCCCGCCGATATCCGAGATCACGCCCGCAAAGCCGGGGGTCTTGTCGCGGATCTGTTCGATCTCGCGCAGGATCGACGCCTCAGACCGGCTTTGGATGATGCGGCCTTCATGCTCGGTAATCGAGCAGAAGGTGCAGCCGCCGAAACAGCCGCGCATCACGGTGACCGAGGTCTTGATCATGTCCCAGGCGGGGATTTTCGCGTCGCCATAAGACGGGTGCGGCGCCCGCGCATAAGGCAGGTCGTAAACAGCGTCCATCTCTTCGGACGACAGCGGAATGGGCGGCGGGTTCAGCCACAGATCGCGGTCGCCGTGGCGCTGGACCAGCGGGCGGGCGTTGCCGGGGTTCGCCTCGCGGTGCAAGACGCGAGAGGCGCGGGCATACGCCTCTTTGTCGATCTCGACCTGCTCGAAAGAGGGCAGACGGATCACGGTGTTGCCGGGCTTGCGGGTGGCGCCTTCGTCGGCGGATTCCAGATCATCGGCGGGCAGTTCGGTGTAGCCCTCGGGGACCGGGCGGAACAGCGCGACGCCGCGGATGTCGTCCAGATCACGCGGGGATTGGCCGGCGGCCAGACGCAGGGCGACCTCGACCACGGCGCGTTCGGCGTTGCCGTAAAGCAGGATGTCGGCCTTGGCATCGGCCAGGATCGAGCGGCGGACCTTGTCCGACCAGTAGTCGTAATGGGCGATCCGGCGCAGCGACGCCTCGATCCCGCCCAGAACCAGCGGAACGTCCTTGTACGCCTCGCGGCAGCGTTGCGAATAGACGATGGTGCTGCGGTCGGGCCGTTTGCCGCCGTCGCCGCCCGCCGTGTAGGCGTCGTCGCTGCGGATCTTGCGGTCCGAGGTGTAGCGATTGACCATCGAGTCCATGTTGCCGCCGGTCACGCCGAAGAACAGGCGCGGACGGCCCAGTTCCTTGAACGCCTCGGCCGATTGCCAGTCGGGCTGCGAGATGATGCCGACGCGAAATCCCTGCGCCTCGAGCAGGCGGCCGATGATCGCCATGCCAAAGCTGGGGTGATCGACATAGGCATCCCCGGTCACAAGGATGATGTCGCATTCGTCCCAGCCCAGCCGGTTCATCTCGGCGCGGGTCATAGGCAGGAAGGGCGCGGCTTTGTCGCCGGCGGGGGGCAGTTTGAACAGCGGTGTCATGGATTTTCGCGCGTTGGGGTCGTGCACATATATAGGACGCCGACGCGGCGAACTCAATTCGCATCGCGCACGGGGGCGTGGCGAGCGTCGATCCACCGGAAAGCGGGGGCGACGGGCCGTTTCAGCCCGTCGCCGGTGCGGTGTTACTGGGTGTCAACCTCGATCGAGGCGGTGACGCCCGCGCGCAGCAGGCCCTGCTTGATCTCGTCAATCGCGCCCAGATCGTAGGAGTTGATCACCACCACGTTGTTCACGATCAGCGAATAAAGCGCCGAGCCATCGCCCGTGGCGGGCGGCGTCACAGGCGTGGCGGGCGTGTCGCCGGCCAGATAGGCATTCGCCGCGCGGACAGATTGCGGGCCCCAGACGCCATCAGCATGAACGCCGATGGTGTATTGCACGTCCTTGACCAGTTCGCGGTTCAGCCGCTCGCCGCCGTTGAGGCGCTGGATGGTTTCGCGCAGCATCACGCGGTCGTAGATTTCAGACGGGATGTAGACCTTGGAGCAGGTCTCCACATCCTTGTACTTGGTCACGGTGCGGCGGCTGGCCTCGTTCGCGACGGCGCCACCGATGACAGCGCCAACCGCAGCACCACCCTTTTTGCCGGTGACAACCTTGCCGATCACACCACCGATCACTGCGCCGCCGATCACCTCGCCGGCGTTACCGCCCTTGACGGTTTCCTGATAAGGCACGGATTTCGTTTCGCAGCGGGTTTCCCAGCTACCTGCCATCGCCTGAGTGGAGGCCAGGGCGAACAGGACGGTCATCGTAAGCTTTTTCATTGTGAAAGCCTCCTTTAAACCCGCGAATTGCAGGCGATTGTCCTTAGTATGCGCTTGAATCCAAGGCCAAGTAAATGCGGCGCAAGCGTTTGTGACCGGATGTGCGCGGCCGGTAGCGGAAGACCGCCCAAGCCTTGGGCCGGGCAGGATTTCACCTGTCCGCGCAGCAAAAAGCCGCCCGGAGGAAGAACCGGGCGGCTGTCGGCAGGTGTGGCTGGATTAACCGGCCGTCGCCCCGAAGGTCGGCATCGTGAAGGCCGGGCCATCGCTACCCACCTCGGGGAAGCAGACGGTGGCTGTCTTGAGCTGGATGTAGAACTCGACCACATCCTGACCGTTCATGTTGTACGAGCGGAAGGACGAGTCCTTCCAGCCGCCGAAGGTGTTGACCTGCTCCTCTGAAAAGTCCTCGATTTGAGGTTAGCCTGTTCTCTGACGAAGGAGACAGACGATGAAGAGAAGCCGTTTCAGCGAGGAACAAATCATTGGCATCTTGAAGGAGCATCAGGCGGGGCTCGGCGCGAAGGAACTGTGCCGCAAGCACGGGTTCAGCGACGCGCCGTTCTAAAAGTGGCGATCTAAGTATGGCGGCATGGAAGTATCTGACACACGCCAGTTGAAAATGCTGGAGGCCGAGACCGCCAAGCTCAAGAAGATGCTGGCGGAGCAGATGCTTGAACACTTGCCAGATAGGCACTTCACTGCACCAATGTGAACCACCTGAATTTCTCAAAACTTCTTGTGGCTAAATCTGGGAGAGTGGCGCGAGTTCAATATGCGATCCCCATAAAAAAGGTGTACCGGGTTCGATTGGACTTAGTTCCCAGGTCATGAAGACCACGTCCTTTTCGGACACCTATCGGACACAAACAAAAAGGCCCTGTGCGGGAGAGCGCTACAGGGCCGTTTTATATTTGGTTGCGGGAGCAGGATTTGAACCTGCGACCTTCAGGTTATGAGCCTGACGAGCTACCGGGCTGCTCCATCCCGCGGCAAGTTATTTCATCTTATAGAGAGATTTCTGGTTATTACTAGGTTTGGCGGTGACCTACTCTCCCACGACTTGAGTCGCAGTACCATTGGCGTTCATGCACTTAACTTCCGAGTTCGGGAAGGGATCGGG
>NZ_SSMD01000004.1 GCF_004799325.1 Thalassobius vesicularis | reverse complement strand
CGGCCGAAGCCTAAGGACCCCGATATGCAGTTGTTTGTTCATCGAATGAACCAAACCGCCCACATATCTCTTCAGATATTATCAATGTCAAAGAGCGCGGAGCCTAAGCCCCAGAGACAAAATCAACGGGAAGCGCCAGTTCTTCTTGGCGCAACCTGCGTCAGATGCCTCAGATTTCGTTCCGAACTTCCCTCAAGAGCACCGCCCCGTCGTTCCGACCGTACCACCGTCAAGCGCCTCAGCGCCGCCGGTGAAGGGGGTTCTATGGCTTTCACCAAAGACCCGCAAGCGCTTTTTTCATATTTCCCAATCTTTTTTCAAAAAACCGTCACAACACAATAAAATCAATAACTTACACCAAACCAACACCCCAAAATCACCGCAATGCCGCATTTGCATTGCCGCATCGCGGCAAGACGCACATCAGCATCTTGGGTTATCCTCAGAGTTACCCACAAGATGCCGAAGACTCGGGTACTCAGGGGCGGTCATGCGGCGTTGCGGCGACTCGCGCGCAGCGGCAATCTGAGGGCCAGCAACAGCAGGATTCCGGCCAGATAGAGCATCGGCTCCTGCTGAAGACCCTTTCGCAGCATCAGAAAATGCACGCCGGCCAGCAGAACCGCCGGATAGGTGAGCTTGTGCAACTTGCGCCACCCCTGCCCCATTCGGCGGACCGAGGCGTTATTCGAGGTCGCGGCCAGCGGCACCAGCAGGACAAGGCCCAGCATCCCCACCGTTATATAGGGCCGCTTTACGATATCTGCCCAGATGCGCGACAGGCTTTGGATATCCAGCACGGCCCAGACAGCCAGGTGACACAGTACCAGCGCAAAGGCGGACAGGCCCAAGGCGCGGCGGAAACGGATCAGGTTCAGTCCGGTGTGCCGCCGCAGGGGTGTTACCGCCAGGCCGACCATCAGCAGGATCAGGGCGGACTGGCCGTATTCATGCTCCAGCGCCTTGATCGGTTCCGGCCCCAACTGGCCCGTGGCACCCTGCCAGAACAGGAACGCCGCCCAGAGGGCCGTACATATATATATGCACCAGGTCGGGACGGTGCGCAGGGCGCGGTTCAGGCGATCCATCAGAAGTTCCGCTTCAGGTCCATGCCAGCATAGAGACCGGCCACCTGATCGGCATAGCCGTTGAACATCAGCGTGTCCTGCTTGGACGAGAACAACCCGCCGCCGATCACCCGCTCGGTCGCCTGGGACCAGCGGGGGTGATCCACCTGCGGGTTCACGTTGCTATAGAAGCCGTACTCGTTCGGCAGCAGCTTGTTCCAGCTGGTGGGCGGCTTGCGGTCGGTCAGGGTGATGCGGACCACGGACTTGATCGACTTGAAGCCATACTTCCACGGCACCACCAGACGCAGAGGCGCGCCGTTCTGGTTGGGCAGCGGTTTGCCGTAAAGGCCGGTGGCCATCAGGGTCAGGGGGTGGCGGGCCTCGTCCAGGCGCAGGCCTTCGACATAGGGCCAGTCGATCAGGGCGTATTTCTGGCCGGGCATTTCATCGGGACGATAGAGCGTCTCGAACGCCACGTATTTCGCGCCGTCCTGCACGCCGACCAGATCCAGCAGGTCCGCCAGTTCGAACCCGTTCCACGGGACGACCATCGACCATGCCTCGACACAGCGGAAACGGTAGATGCGTTCCTCGATCGTCATCTTGGAGAGGATGTCCTCGATCGCGTAATCGCCCGGGCGATCGACCATGCCGTCGATCTTTACCGTCCAGGGGGCGGTCGTCAGCGATTTGGCATAGCGTTTGGGGTCGTCCTTGCCGGTGCCGAATTCGTAGAAGTTGTTGTAGGAGGTAATGTCCTCCCAGCTGTTTGGCTGCAGCGCCTCGGCCTGCGCAGGGGCGGCCAGACCGGCAAGGGCGGTACCGGCGACACCGGCCATGATCTGACGGCGGCTGAGATACAGGTGCTCGGGCGTGATGTCGCCACGGGTAAGATCGTTCGTCCAGCGGTTGGCCATGGGTCCCCTCATTATTCGTTGAGGCCGAAGGTAAGGCCGCGCCCGGTTTGCGCCAATGAACAAGTTCTCACGTTGGCGTGGCCGGACTGTAACGAAACCGCCTGCGTCAGTCTGCCGGGTGGTGAAGAACCCAAGACATACGAGATTGTGAATACGTTAAGCGAATGAGCGGTTCTGCTTTGCCCCGCGCGGGGTATAATGGAGCGATACAAACCCGGAGGAGGCACCCAATGAAAGCTCTGGTTCTGGCGGCGGGTCTGGCCGTGGCGGCGACGGCCGCAGCGGCGGATGGCGTCATTTCCTACACCACGGACGAGTCGTTCGACGACGTGGTTTTCGGCCTTGAGAACGCGATCACCGATCAGGGTCTGGTCATCGACGGCATGTCCCATGTCGGCGAGATGCTGGAACGTACCAAGGCCGATGTCGGCTCGGACGTGACGGTTTTCGTGCGGGCGGACGTGTATTCGTTCTGCTCGGCCAAGCTGTCGCGCAAGGTAATGGAAGTGAACCCGATGAATATCCGGTTCTGCCCCTATGACATCTTTGTCGCCCAGCTGCCGGACAACCCGGACC
Organism: Thalassobius vesicularis; assembly: GCF_004799325.1. Lineage (GTDB taxonomy): Bacteria > Pseudomonadota > Alphaproteobacteria > Rhodobacterales > Rhodobacteraceae > Thalassobius > Thalassobius vesicularis. The sequence continues at coordinate 428,355 of NZ_SSMD01000004.1, read as the reverse complement.
AGACGGTGATCGGCTATCGCGAATTCCCCGAGGGCGAGATGCAAGAGGTGCAGGCGCTGCTGGACGCGATCGTACGCTCGGCTATCAGCCTGGACTGAGGGCGATCCGATCACGCCGCGCTGTCATTCGGTCACAAGGATGTCAGTTGAAATCCAACGCCCCGCTGGCTTAGCCGCGGGGCGTTTCGCGTCAAGCCCGCCCACGAAAATGTCAGACTGAACCAAGGCGGCAATGGGTCCGTAAACCTGTCGATGTCTCCGATGGCATCTCACATGTTTTCAAGGGAGATCTGACATGTTTCGCAGAACCGTTCTTGCACTGACCGCAGCCGCTGCTTTTGCTGGCCCCGCCTTTGCGGGTGGGCATTCGATGGATATCGTCGATACCGCCGTGGGTGCCGGCACCTTCAAGACCCTGGTCGCCGCCGTGGGCGCGGCAGGGCTGGTCGACACGCTGAAGGGCGAAGGCCCGTTCACCGTGTTCGCCCCCACCGATGACGCCTTTGCCAAGCTGCCCGCTGGCACCGTCGAGGACCTGCTGAAGCCCGAGAACAAGGACAAGCTAGTCGCCGTGCTGACCTATCACGTGGTGCCGGGCAAGGTGATGTCCACCGATCTGTCGAACGGCATGACCGCCGCGACCGTTCAGGGCGGCGAGATCACCATCATGACCGAAGGCGGTGTGATGGTGAACGATGCCAAGGTGACGGCGGCGGATATCGAGGCGTCGAACGGCGTGATCCACGTCATCGACTCGGTGATCCTGCCCAAGATGTAATCTGCGCATGGGGCGGCCCGGCGAATGTCTCGCCGGGCCGTTTTCGCATCAGGCGGCCAGCAGTCCGGCCAGCACCTGCTGCCAGGGCGTGGTCGGGCGCCCGATCAGCGTGCTGAGGTCACGGCTGTTGTTTTCCAACGCGCCCTTGGCGGCGCCGACGTCGGAATCGGCAAGCAGGTCGGCAAAGCCCTGCGGCAGTCCGACCTGCACCAGCGCCTCGGCATAGGCGGCCTGCGGCAGGTCGGTATAGGAGACGGGTTTGCCCGACAGGCGCGCGGTTTCGGCGGCCAGATCCGGCAGCGAGTACGAGGTGTCGCCCGCCAGCTCATACACCTTGCCCGCTTGCTGCGCGTCCGAGGTCAGCACGGCAGCGGCGGCGGCGGCGTAATCGGCGCGCGCGGCACCGGAAATCCGGCCATCGCCAATCGCACCGATATAGGTGCCATGCTCGATCGCGGCGGGGGCGTTGCCAAGGTTGTTTTCCGCATACCAACCATTGCGCAGCACCACATGAGGCACGCCGCTGGCGGCTAGATACGCCTCGGTCTCGACATGCTCTGCGGCCAGACCCAGCGGAGAGCGATCGGCGTGCAGCAGGCTGGTATAGGCGATCAGTTTCACGCCCGCCGCCTTGGCCGCGTCGATCACGTTGCGGTGCTGGGCGGCGCGCTGGCCCACTTCGGAGGACGAGATCAGCAGCAGCTTTTCAATGCCCTGCATCGCGGCGGTCAGCGCGGCGGGATCGGTGTAATCACCCAGGCGCGCCTCGACCGGCAGGGCCTGGGCGGCTTCGGGTCGGCGCACCAGTGCTGCGATCTGCCCGGCGGGCACGGTTTTCAGCAGCTCGGTCAGAACAAGCGCGCCAAGCTGGCCGCTGGCGCCGGTGATCAGGATGGTCGGGGTCATGTTGGGGTTCCTTTCGGTCTTGATTCCAGAGATGGTCTCTTTCCTAGACCACTGATTCAGTGTCCGTAAGGAGGCAGGTTTTCATGACCAAGGCACATCAAGGTAACCTTGTGACCGCAGAACTGCTGGCCCGGTTCTGGGCGTGGAAAGGGCAAGAGGTCGACCCCGCCGCCTGCCCCGTGCGCGACGTGCTGGACCGGGTGGGCGAGAAGTGGACGACGCTGCTGCTGATCCTGCTGGCCGAGGGGCCGAAACGGTTTTCGGAGCTGCAACGGGGCGTGCCGGATATCTCGAAACGGATGCTGACCCAAAGCCTGCGCAATCTGGAACGCGACGGGCTGATCACGCGGACGGTGTTTCCGACCAAGCCGCCCAGCGTGGAATATGCGCTGACCGAGATGGGGCAGTCGGTGATGACACCGCTGGCGCATTTGCTGAACTGGGCCGAGACGCATCACCAAGGCATCCGCGACGCCCGCGCCCGGTTCGATCAAGCGCAGGAACCGCAACGCAACCTGATCCCCTACGCATGAAAAAGGCCCGCCGTTTCCGGCGGGCCTGTTCGTTTAGTGGACCACCGCGTCCTGCGGCGGTTTGCGATCCGAAGTGCCGACACGATCCCCGATGATCAGGCCGTCGGGGCCTGCGCTGACGGGGACGGTGGCGCCATCCTTGATCTCGCCGCCCAGCAAAAGCTCGGCCAGCGGATCCTGAAGCGCCCGTTGGATGACGCGCTTCAGCGGGCGGGCACCAAAGACCGGGTCGTACCCTTCATCCGCCAGCCATTTCTTGGCGTCCCCGTCCAGTTGCAGCGCGATCTTGCGCTGCGCCAGACGTTTGCCCAGACGGGCCAGCTGGATATCGACGATGCCGTCCATGTCCTTGCGGCCCAGGCGGTCGAAGATGATGATCTCGTCCAGACGGTTCAGGAATTCGGGGCGGAAATGCGCCCGCACCGCATCCATCACGTCACGCTTGGCATCCGCGCTGTCCGCGCCATCCGGCAACTGGCTGAGCGCCTGCGCACCCAGGTTCGAGGTCAGGATGATCAGTGTCTGCTTGAAGTCCACGGTGCGGCCCTGACCATCGGTCAACACGCCGTCATCCAGCACTTGCAGCAGGACGTTGAACACGTCCGGGTGGGCCTTTTCGACCTCGTCGAACAGCACGACTTGATAGGGCCGGCGGCGCACGGCCTCGGTCAGGACACCGCCTTCGTCATAGCCGACATAGCCCGGAGGGGCACCGATCAGACGGCTGACCGAGTGTTTCTCCATGAACTCGGACATGTCGATGCGGACCATCGCGTTGTCGTCATCGAACAGGAACTCGGCCACGGCTTTGGTCAGCTCGGTCTTACCCACACCGGTCGGGCCGAGGAACAGGAAGCTGCCCAGCGGGCGCCCCTCGTCGTTCAGCCCGGCGCGCGCACGGCGCACGGCGTTGGACACAGCTTTGACGGCCGCCTTCTGGCCGATGACGCGCTTGTGCAGGCCGGATTCCATCGCCAGCAGCTTTTCACGCTCGCCTTCCAGCATCTTCGCGGTCGGGATGCCGGTCCAGCGCTCCACGACTTGGGCGATCTGCTCGGGGCGGACGGCCTCTTCGACCATGACGCCATCGTCCTCGGCCGCTTCGGCCTCGGCTAGCTGTTTTTCCAGCTGCGGAATCACGCCGTAGGACAGCTCGCCGGCCTTGGCCAGATTACCTTCGCGCTTGGCGATTTCCAGATCGGCGCGGGCACGTTCGAGCTTTTCTTTCAGGTCGCGGGCCCCGGCGAGTTTATCGCGTTCGGCCTGCCACTTGGCGGTCATCTCGGCGCTGCGGTCCTGCAGGTCGGCCAGTTCCTTTTCCAGCTTGGCCAGACGGTCCTTGCTGGCGGCGTCGTCCTCCAGCTTCAGGGCCTCGACCTCGATCTGCATTTGCAGGATCTGGCGGTCGAGCTGGTCCAGCTCTTCGGGTTTGCTGTCCACTTCCATCCGCAGACGGCTGGCGGCTTCGTCCACCAGGTCGATCGCCTTGTCGGGCAGGAAGCGGTCGGTGATGTAGCGATGCGAGAGCGTCGCCGCCGCCACCAGGGCCGAGTCGCTGATCCGCACGCCGTGGTGCAGTTCGTACTTTTCCTTGATGCCGCGCAGGATCGAGATCGTGTCCTCGACCGTCGGTTCCTCGACCATCACGGGCTGGAAACGCCGGGCCAGGGCCGCGTCTTTCTCGACGTATTTACGGTACTCATCCAGCGTGGTCGCGCCTATGCAGTGCAATTCACCGCGCGCGAGGGCCGGTTTGATCAGGTTGGCGGCATCCATCGCGCCGTCGGTTTTACCGGCGCCGACAAGGGTGTGCATCTCGTCGATGAACAGGATCACCTCGCCCGCGGCGGCCTCGATTTCCTTCAGGATCGCTTTCAGGCGTTCCTCGAACTCACCCCGGTATTTCGCACCGGCGATCAGAGCGCCCATGTCCAGCGCCAACAGCTTCTTGTTGCGCAGGGATTCCGGCACGTCGCCGTTGATGATGCGCAGCGCCATGCCCTCGGCAATCGCGGTTTTACCGACGCCGGGTTCACCGATCAGCACCGGGTTGTTCTTGGTGCGACGGCTCAGCACCTGCATCGCGCGGCGGATTTCATCGTCGCGGCCGATGATCGGGTCGATCTTGCCTTGCTCGGCGGCCTCGGTCAGATCGCGGGCGTATTTTTTCAGCGCGTCATACCCTTCCTCGGCCGAGGCGCTGTCAGCGGTCCGGCCCTTGCGGATGTCATTGATCGCGGTGTTCAGTTTTTGCGGCGTCACGGCGCCCGCATCCAGCGCGTCCTGCGCCTTGGATTTCACCAGCGCCAGCGCCATCAGGATGCGTTCCACGGGGACAAAGCTGTCGCCCGCTTTCTTGGCGACCTGCTCGGCCTCGTCCAGCACCTTGCCGGTCAGGCTGTCCAGATAGACCTGCCCCGCATCGCCCGAGACCTTGGGCATTTTCGCCACGGCGGCATCCACCGCTTCGCGCACTCGGGCGGGTTCGCCACCGGCGCGTTTGATCAGGTTGGCCGAAAGCCCCTGATCGTCGTCCATCAATGCCTTAAGAATGTGTTCCGGGGCCAGTCGTTGGTGACCTTCCCGCATGGCGATCGTCTGGGCGGCCTGAATGAAACCGCGCGACCGCTCCGTGAACTTGTTCAAGTCCATGGTTCTCTCCTTCTCCTAAGCGCCCGATTGCCGGATGCCCACCCTTGCGGCACATCCCCTGTCCGGGCCTTGAACCTAAGGTGGCGATCATGGCCGCGCGCTTCAAGCCCGAAGCTGCAATTTTCGTCGGACGTTTTGCGGTTAACTGGCGATTAACCAACTGCCTTTATCCCATGAGGATACAGGAGGGCGCGACATGGATGTGATCGAGGTTGGCATTTCCCAGATGCACGAAAACCCCGCCACTCGGCGGGTCACCGGTGTCGTGACCCTTCTGACGGCTGGCCGGCATATCGTCTTGCATTGTCAGACCGAGTATCCGGCCGACGGGCGCAATCGCGCGGCGCTGGTTCAGGATGCGTTGCGACAGCTGTCACGCATGCCCGAATACCGGCACATGGACCGACCCCTGCGCTGTCGCCTTGTCGCCGCTTGACGCAGCAGCCCGATCCCGCGAAAAGGGCGCAACCCTGAAAACAAGGAGCTGCCCCAATGTCCGATGACCGCCTGATTGTTGCCCTCGACGTTCCGAACGTGGTCGCGGGGATGGAGCTGGCGAACACGCTGGGCGACGCCGTGTCCTTCTATAAGATCGGCCTGGGGATGCTGACCGGCGGCGGTCTGGCCCTGGCGAACGAACTGAAGCAAGAACACGGCAAGCGCATCTTTCTGGACATGAAGTTCTTCGACATCGGCGCGACCGTGGAAAACGCGGTGCGCGGCGTGGCGCAGTTCGATCTGGATTTCCTGACGGTGCACGGCGACCCGCATGTGGTGCGCGCCGCCAAGGAAGGCGCCAGCGGTAAGGATCTGAAGATCCTGGCGGTCACGATCCTGACCTCGCTGGATCGCGGCGATCTGGATGCCGGCCTGATCAAACCCGGCGACGTGAAGGAGCTGGTGCTGGAACGCGCCGCCCGCGCGTTCGAGGCCGGGGCCGATGGCGTCATCGCCAGCCCGCAAGAGGCCGCGCTGATCCGCGCCCTGCCCCAGGCCGAAGGCCGCCTGATCGTCACGCCCGGCGTGCGCCCCGCAGGCGCGGCACTGGGCGATCAGAAACGCGTGGCCACCCCGGCGCAGGCGCTGACCGACGGGGCCGACCACATCGTCGTGGGCCGCCCGATCTGGGCCGCAGCAGACCCGCGTCAGGCCGCACTGGCCATTCTGGACGAAATCAAGTCGGTCTGAGATCAGTCGCGGGCCTCGACCTCAAGCAGGTAAAGGCGGACGCGTTCGGCGAAATGCGGAATTGCGCGCGGGTGCGCCAGGTAATCCTGCGGCGCCATCAGGGTCCAATACTGGCCTTCGGGGCCAAAGCGGATGTCCTGCGCGCGATGCGCGTCCAACTCGGCGGCAAAGAACCAGACGGGTTCGCCTGTGCGGGCACGGAAAGCACGCTTCCAGATCAGCGCCTCTTCGGGCAGGTCAAGGCCCAGCTCCTCTCGGGTTTCGCGCAGGGCGCAATCCTCGGGGCGTTCCAGCCCTTCGCGGCCCCCGCCGGGCAGGTCCAGATAGCCCGCCCAAGGTAGGTCCGGCTTGTCGTCGCGCATGATTACGGCCAATTGGCCGCCGATGAACAGCGCCAGCTTGGCGCCCCGGAATTCAGCTTCGTTGCTCATGGCCTGCATATTCTTTCGCCCTTTGCAGGTATATAATCCGACAGAGACGACCAACCGATGACAATCACGAAACTCTGATGTGATGCCCGCCCTCTGCCGCGACTGCCTGACCATGTTCGACGCCGGACGGCGCTGCCCGTCCTGCGGGCGGCCACGCATCGTGTCGCACCCCGAGCTGTTCGACCTGTCCATCGCCCACATGGATTGCGACGCCTTCTATGCCAGCGTCGAAAAACGCGACAACCCCGAGCTGGCGGACAAGCCGGTTATCATCGGCGGCGGGCGGCGCGGGGTGGTCTCGACCGCCTGCTATGTGGCGCGAATCCGGGGCGTACGCTCGGCCATGCCGATGTTTCAGGCGCTGAAACTGTGCCCCGACGCCGTGGTCATCAAACCCCGGATGGAGGTCTACGCCGAAGTCAGCCGCGCCATCCGCGCCATGATGGAAGAGCTGACCCCCGCGATCCAGCCGCTGTCGCTGGACGAGGCGTTTCTGGACCTGACCGGCACGCAACGCCTGCACGGCGCGCCGCCCGCAGTGATGCTGGCGCGGCTGGTCAAACGGATGAAGGCCGAGCTAGGCGTCACCGGCTCGATCGGGCTGAGCCATAACAAGTTCCTGGCCAAGGTCGCCTCGGACCTGGACAAACCCCACGGATTCGCGGTGATCGGTCAGGCGGAAACGGCGGATTTCCTGCGTGACAAACCGGTGCGAATGATCTGGGGGGTCGGTCAGGCCACGCAAAGCGCGCTGGAAAAGGCGGGGATTCGGACCTTTACCGACCTGCTGCGCTGGGACCGGCAGGATTTGCACCTGCGATTTGGCAGCATGGGCGACCGGCTGTGGCATCTGGCGCGCGGTCAGGACAGTCGCCGGGTGACGGCGCATGAGCCGATCAAGTCGATCTCGAAGGAAACCACGTTTTTCGAGGACACGGGCGACGCCGACATTCTGGATGGTCACATCTGGCGGCTGGCCGTGCAGGTCGCGGACCGGGCCAAGGCGCGCGGGCTGGCCGGGCAGGTCATCACGCTGAAACTGAAACGCGCCGACCACAGCCTGCTGACCCGTCGCCAAAGCCAGCGCGAGCCGGTGCAACTGGCCGACCGGATCTATCGCGTCGCGCGGTCGCTGTTCGACCAGGTGCCTGCGGGCGGGCAATACCGGCTGATCGGCGTCGGGATCTCGGAGCTGTCGCCGGACAGCGAGACCGGGCTGGACGGAGACTTGCTGGACCCGCAAGCCGCCACCCGCAGCCGGGCCGAGCGCGCCACGGACGAAATCCGCAAGCGGTTCGGCAAGGACGCAATCGTCAAGGGACGGTCGTTTCGCTGATCACTCGGCCGCCAGACGCTGCTGCGCCTCGCCGTAAGCGGTGATGCGGGCAATGACACGGCCCACGATGGCCTGCATCGCGGCAAAATTGCCGTTCGGGCGGATCATCTGCTCGTTCATGTAAAGCGCGCGGTCGATCTCGACCTGAATCACGTGCTGACGGCGCGAGGGGCGGCCGTAATGCTGGGTCGTGTAGGCCCCGGCGAAGGGGACGTTGCGGGCGACGACCAGCCCCTCTTGGGCAAAGGCGTCTTCGAGGACTTCCATCACCTCGGGGGCCGAAGCCGCGCCGAAACGGTCACCCAGCACGACCTCGGGGCGGCGCGAGCCGGATCGGGCGATACTGTCCAGCGCCTCGTGCGGCATGGAATGGCAGTCGATCAGGATCGCCTCTCCGAACAGTGCGTGCGATTCGGACAGAAGTGCCTGCAGACGCGCGTGATACGGGTGCCAATAGCGATCCAGCCGTCCGCGCACCTCCTCAAGCGGTAGCTTGCCGCGATAAATACAGCGCGAATTGGCCACCACGCGCGGCACCACGCCAAGGCCCGACACGATTCGCGGGTTGTAGGTCGTGTTGCGCATCCCCTGAATCAGCGCGGGGTCCAGCTCGTCCGGGCTGCGATTCATGTCGACATAGGCGCGCGGCGCCCCCGCTTCGAGGAACGGCGCACCGTGATGCGGGGCAACGTTGAACAGTTGATCGACGAATGCGTCCTCGGAGCTGCGAATCGAATGGTCGTCCAGCACCGATTGCTGCAAAAACGCCTTTGGATAGTCCCTGCTGCTGTGCGGAGACGCGAATATCACGCTGGTCGAGCGTGTCTGCGGCATCAGCAATCTGTAAGCAGCCTTGGGCATGTCTCCTCCTGTCACAAGAAATATCATAGACAGATTATTCTTGTTACCAAAAGCCCTTGATCCCCCCGCCGACTCTTTATATAGAGCGCAAACCGGCGCGGAATTCCGCGCCCCTTTCTTTCAGGGGCGAGGGCCGCAAAGGGAAAATATGGGCGGTTAGCTCAGCGGTAGAGCACTACGTTGACATCGTAGGGGTCACAAGTTCGATCCTTGTACCGCCCACCATTTACCTCGCCTTTTCAAGGCGACCCGCAAACCCAAGGCGCATGGCGCCGCGAATGAAGGAGAGGACCATGAAGGTCAAGAACTCGCTCCGCTCGCTGAAGCAGCGTCACCGCGACTGCCGTGTCGTGCGCCGTAAAGGCCGCGTCTACGTCATCAACAAGACGCAGCGTCGGTTCAAAGCCCGCCAGGGCTGAGTCTGAACAGACTTTGAGCAAAAGACCGCTTGGGCCGCCGCCTGAGTGGTCTTTTTCTTTGCGCGCGCAGAAATTTTGACGTGGGTCAAGAAAACGACACGCCTTGTTCCCATATGGGTGGTGCACCGACCTCAGAAGGTAATCGTTGATGCCCGCCAAGACCAAGCCCGCCGCCGCCCCTGTCACCGATCAGGCTCAGCTGCCCGTCCCAGTGGCCAAACCGCAGTCGCAGGTCCGTCCGACGCCGCAGCAGCAGCACAAGTACGAGACCTTTGACCGGGCTGTGCGGGCCTCGATGGCGCGGATGACGGCGGGGCTGTCGCCCTATGCGGCCGCTGTGGCATGGGCCGACTGGATAGCGCATCTGGCCACCGCGCCGGGCCGCCAGTTGGAGATGATCGAGCAGGCACAGAAAAACGCGCTGCGCCTGACCACCTACTTGACCGGCCAGACCCACGCCAGCGCCGAGCCTCCGTTCAAGCCCAAGCCCGAGGATCACCGTTTCGCCCATCCCAGCTGGCAGAAACCGCCGTTCAACATGCTGGCGCAAAGCTTTCTGGCCACTCAGGACTGGTGGGACAAGGCGACGTGCTGCGTGCCGGGTGCGATTCCCCAGAACACCGACCGGGTCGATTTCATGGTGCGGCAGATGCTGGACATGATCGCGCCCTCGAACATCCCCGCGCTGAACCCCGAGATTCTGGACGCCGCCCGTAACACCAAGGGCCAGTCGCTGATCGAAGGGTTCGAGCTGTGGATGCGCGATCTGGAGGACGCCGCGACCGGCGAAACCCACGCCGACACCGGTGACTTCGTCGTCGGAGAGACGCTGGCCTGCACCCCCGGCCAGGTTGTTTATCGCAACCAACTGATCGAGCTGCTGCAATACAGCCCGCAGACCGAAGCCGTGCATGCGGAGCCGATCCTGATCGTGCCCGCCTGGATCATGAAGTACTACATTCTGGACCTGAGCCAGCACAACTCGCTGATCAACTATCTGGTCGGTCAGGGCTTTACCGTCTTTGCGATCTCGTGGGTCAATCCCGGCGAAGAACTGCGCGACGTGACGCTGGATGATTACCGTCAGCAGGGCGTTCTGGCCGCGCTGGATGCGATCGGCACCATCATCCCGGATCAGAAGGTCCACGCCTGCGGCTATTGCCTGGGCGGCACGATCCTGTCGATCACGGCGGCCACGATGGCGCGAGAGCGCGACGACCGGCTGGCCTCGGTCACGCTGCTGGCCGCGCAGACGGATTTCACCGAAGCCGGAGAGCTGATGCTGTTCCTGGACGACAGTCAGGTCGCCTATCTAGAGGACATGATGTGGGATCAGGGCTTCTTGGATCAGCGCCAAATGAGCGGCGCCTTTCAGGCTCTGCGCGCCGAGGATCTGATCTGGACCCGCGCCGTGCGCCGCTACCTGATGGGGCTGGACGACAAGGCCGCCGACATCTCGGTCTGGAATATGGACGCGACGCGGATGCCCTACAAGATGCACAGCCAGTACCTGCGCGGGCTGTTCATGGAGAATCGTCTGACCGCCGGCCGCTATGCCGTCGATGGCCGGGTGATTGCGCTGAAGGACGTGCAGGTGCCGTTCTTTATCGTCGGCACGGAAAAGGACCACATCGCGCCGTGGCATTCCGTCTACAAAACGGCGCTGTTCACCAATGGCGACCTGACTTTTGTGCTGGTGAAGGGCGGCCATAACGGCGGCATCGTCAGCGAGCCGGGACACCCGCATCGCCACTACCGCAAGGGTCACCGCGCGCCGAACGCGCTGTACATGGACCCCGACACCTGGCTGGCCAGCCATGACAAGATCGAAGGGTCGTGGTGGCCGGAATGGAGCGAGTGGCTGACCTCGGTTCAGGGGGATGCGACGCTGGTCACACCGCCCCGGATGGGGGCGGCCGAGAAGGGCCTGCCGCCGCTTGCGCCGGCGCCAGGCACCTATGTGTTCATCAAGTAGCCTTAGCGGCTGAGCAACCGCACCATCGTCGCCTGCGAAACGTATCCGGTCACCGGCAGCTGGCTGGCGCGCTGGAACTGGCGGATCGCCTTGCGGGTGGCCTTGTCGAACTCGCCATCCGGGTTGCCGGGATCAAAACCCCGGTTTCGCAGGGTATTTTCCACCAGCAAGCGGGTGATCGGGTTGCCCGCCACGACGGCCTCTTCGGCCTTGTCCTTTTCGATCTGGTCGGCGTTTTTGCGTTCCTCGTCCAGCTCCTCGATCCGGGCGCGCGCGGTGGGCGCGAAGTCGCTTTCGGGGTATTGCGCCAGGAACCGGCGGTAGGCCGAGATCGTGTCGGCGGTGCGCGCCTCGTCCCAGGCGACCCGCATCCGGTAATCGGCATCGCGGCGGCGGCGCAGGTCGTATTCATCCAGACGGGCACGTGCCTCGTCCGAGAAAATGCCATCCGGGAAGCGGCGCAGGTATTCGCGCAGGCTGGCCTCGTCCCCGCGTACGCCGACGGTGGCCCAGAAATCGCGGTCACGCCGCTCTTCCTCGGCGCGGCGACGGCGCTCTTCTTCTTCCAGTTCGCGGGCGCGCCGCAGGGCATCCTGTCGCAGCGTTTCCAACTGGCCGTTGTTCACATATCCGGTTTCGATCCAGCCCTTCGAGCGCTGGTAGGCCACGATCGCGGTACGGGTGCCCGCGCCGAAAATGCCGTCAATCCCGCGGGTATCAAAGCCCAGCAGAGTCAGTTGACGCTGGATTTCACGCCGCGCATCGCGGGACAGGTTCAGCGCGGCCTCATCGGCTTCGGCCTCGCGGTTGGGGTGCTGGAGGATGTCCTCGATCATGCGCCGCGCCTCGTTGATGTACATGCCGCGCGGGAAACGCGACAGGTAGGCGCGATAGGCCTCGATCGTGCCGATGTCGCGGGCCGCACTCCAATAAGCCGACTCGCTATCCACCACGGGGCCCGAGGTCGCGCCAAGGGGTTGATCGGACACATAGCCCTGGAATGTGATGCCCTGCCCGGTTTGCGCCAGCTGTGCCAGCGACACGCGGGATTGCAGGATCTGGTCGCGCAGCACCGGCAACATCCGCTCCGCCCGCCCCTGCATCGCCGCCACGCCCTGCGGCAGGTCCGGCACTACGGCACCAGCGACAAGGCCCGCGCCGACCGGCGTATTATCGGGGCGCGAGGCCGAGATCAGCATCAGCGCCTTGCCGGGGTAATCTCCCAGCATATCCGCCAAGGCGTTCACCGACATCGCGTATTGCCCGACGTTGAGCGAGGTCACCTGACCGTAATCGCGCGCCAGCAGCCAGCCGTCGGTGGGCCCTTCGGCCATGCGGCCCGACAGGACCACGACAACGCGATCCACCTGACCCGAGGCCAGAGCCTGCTGGAAGTCATTCGCCGCGCGGGCCATGTTCCAGGCGTTCCAGCTTTCGCCGCCGAACACGCGGAAGCCCTGCTGCTGCAACGCACCGGCATAGGAAACGTAGGAGGCCGCATCCGTCGCCGTCGAGACGCGATCATAGTCGCGGTTGGTCAGGATCAGGGCATAGTCGGCCGCCCATGAAGAAAGGGCCGTGGTCGCCCAAAGCGCCGCGGCCCCAAGGATGGAGTGGGTGAATCGCATGACAGTCCTCCTTCTCGGGTCCTGTCATCATAGCAATCAAATCAGTCGTATGTTCTTTGATCTTCGATAACTTTGCCGTCATTCGGCAAGGAACCGGGGGTCAGAACCTCGATTTTGCCCTTCAGCTTCAGAACTTCGACGACAGATTTGCCGAAAGCGTCGATGCTGCCGCCGTTCGCTTCGATCTGAACGGTCATTGTGTCCATCTCGCCGTCGCGGCCGGCAATGACGCGGGCCTTGACGATTTCCGGGTGCTTGGCGACCAGCGAAGCCACCTGTTCGGGGCGCACGAACATGCCCTTGATCTTGGTGGTCTGGTCCGCACGGCCCATCCAGCCCTTGATCCGGGTGTTGGTGCGGCCGCAGGGGCTGATACCGGGCAGGATCGCGCTCAGATCGCCGGTAGCGAAACGGATCAACGGGTAATCGGGGTTCAGCGTGGTCACGACGACCTCGCCCACCTGGCCGGGGGCGACGGGGTCGCCGGTGCCGGGGGTGACGATCTCGACGATGACATGCTCGTCCACGATCATGCCTTCCATCGCGGCGGATTCGTAGGCGATATTGCCCAGATCGGCGGTGGCATAGCATTGCAGGCAGTCGATGCCGCGGTCCTTGTATTCCTGACGCAGCGAGGGGAACAGCGCCCCGCCACCAACGGCAGCCTTGGTAATACCCAGCGACAGGCCCATCGCGTCGGCCTTGTCCAGAATCACCTTCAGGTAATCGGGCGTGCCGGCATAGGCGGTCACGCCGACATCGGCGGCAGCGCGGGCCTGCAGTTCGGTCTGGCCGGTGCCGGCGGGCAGCACGGCGGCGCCAACGGCGCGCGCACCGGATTCAAAGATCATGCCGGCGGGCGTCAGGTGGTAGCCAAAGCAGTTCTGCACGATGTCGCCCAGACCAATGCCACAGGCATGCAGGAAGCGGCCCATGCGCCACCAGTCATGCTCGGTTCCGCCCGGTTCATAGATCGGACCCGGCGATTGGAAGATATGCGCGAACCCGCTGGCCGGACGCGTGGTCAACCCGCCGAACGGAGAGGCATTGGCCTGCGCCTTGCCCAGATCGGATTTGCGCAGCACCGGCAGACGCGCCAGATCGGCAACCGAGGCAATCTGATCGGCGTCGAAACCCGCCAGACTGTCACCATACCCGGCCAGAGCCTGCGCGCGGGCGATCTGCCTCGGCAGCGCCTCGGCGAGGGCCGCAGCGCGCTGATCGTCGCTGCGCGTTTCGAGGTCATCGAAGAAACGGGTCATGTACAGGTCTCCTGGCCGAGGAACATCATCTGCCCGGCAATCACTTGCTTTTCGCTGGGGCGGGATCGGCCCGCCCCCTGTCTTTTCGTTGTGAGCGGCCGTTAGCTGAGCCAACGCTTGCGGCGACGATAGGACCGCACTTCGCGGAAGCTCTTGCGGCCCTCATCAGACATGCCGAGGTAGAACTCTTTCACGTCGGGGTTTTCGCGCAGATCCTTGGCCGGGCCGTCCATCACGACACGCCCCGATTCCAGGATGTAGCCATAATGCGCAAACCGCAGCGCCACGTTGGTGTTCTGTTCGGCCAGAAGGAAGGTCACGCCTTCTTTCTCGTTCAAGCCTTTGACGATGTTGAAGATTTCTTCAACCAGCTGCGGCGCCAGACCCATCGAGGGTTCGTCCAGCAGGATGGTTTCGGGCTTCGACATGATGGCACGGCCAATGGCGACCATCTGCTGCTCACCGCCCGAGGTATAGCCAGCCTGACTGCGGCGGCGTTCCTTTAGACGGGGGAAATAGTCGTAAACCATGTTCAGGTCGGCATCGATATCGCCGCGCGACGCGCCGCGCGTGTACGAGCCGGTCAGCAGGTTTTCCTCGACCGTGAGGTGTTCAAAGCAGTGACGGCCTTCCATGACCTGGATCACGCCCTTTTTCACCAGCTCTGCCGGGTTCAGGTCCTGCACGCGCTCGCCGCGATAGTTGATCGAGCCCTTGGTGACCTCGCCGCGCTCAGAGTGCAGCAGGTTCGAAATCGCCTTGAGCGTGGTGGTCTTGCCTGCGCCGTTGCCGCCCAGCAAGGCGGTGATGCCGCCCTTGGGGACTTTCAGGCTGACGCCCTTCAGCACAAGGATAACGTGGTTGTAGATCACCTCGATGTTGTTGACCTCCAGAAGGGTCTCATCGGTGGGTCCAGCGTCCAGCATCTGCGTCTACTTTCTGATAATCGTTCGGGTAGGCCCCGGCCACGCACAAGGCGCAGCCGGGACGGTGATCAAGGACTTAGTTACAGCCCGGCGTGATGCCATTTTCCTTGGCATACGCTTCCGAGTCGCCAGCGATCAGCGGGTTCAGAACCTCTTGATCCGACTGCATGTACTCGGTGATCATGTTCCATTTGCCAGCTTTTGCATCCCACTGGGTCACAGCACCAAAGCCATCACCACCGTGGTTGGCGCAGGACACCTTGAACGACGGGCCGAAGTTCGGCAGACCCAGAGCGGTCATTTTGTCTTCGGTCATTTCAAGGTTTTCCATCCCGTCGCGCATTTGCTGCGGGGTGATGGTCGCGGTGCCGTGCATCGCCTGTGCGGTCTTGGCTGCTTCTGCGGCCAGCATTGCGGCATACAGACCACGGTTATACAGAACCGTACCCAGTTGATCGCCCGCGCCTGCGGCTTTGCCTGCGTCAACGACATATTTCTTGATGTCGTCATACAGCGGGTAATCCGAACCGACGTTGTGGAAGGTCAGCGCCTTGTAGCCGTTGGCACCTTCACCGGCGGGCAGCACGTCGTTTTCCGAACCCGACCACCAGATACCGATGAAGTTTTCCATCGGGTAACGGATGTTCACAGCTTCCTGAATGGCAACCTGGTTCATTACGCCCCAGCCCCACATGATCACATAATCCGGGCGTTCGCGGCGGATTTGCAGCCACTGGGATTTCTGTTCCTGACCGGGGTGGTCAACAGCCAGTTGGGTCAGAGTGTAGCCGTGCTTTTTCGACAGTTCTTCCAGCGTGCGGATCGGTTCCTTACCGTAGGCCGAGTTGTGGTAAACCAGCGCGATTTTCTTGCCCTTCAGATCACCGCCATTGAGGTCCAGCAGGTGCTTGATCGCAACCGAAGCGCCATCCCAGTAGTTTGCGGGATAGTTGAAGATGTTGTTGAACACAGCGCCGTTCTTGGCCGAGGTCCGACCATAGCCCATCGAGTGAACCGGAATACCGTCTGCGGTGGCTTTGGGGATCAGCTGATAGGTGATACCAGTCGACAGCGGTTGATACACCAGCGCGCCCGAACCTTTGGTGGATTCATAGCATTCCACGCCTTTTTCGGTGTTATAGCCGGTTTCGCATTCCACCAGATTGATCTTTTCACCGCCGATGCCGCCATCGCGTTCGTTCAGCAGGGTGAAATAGTCCTGATAGCCATCCGCAAAGGGGATGCCGTTCGCGGCATAGGGACCAGTCCGGTAGCTCAGCGCGGAAAAGGTCAGGTCAGCCATTGCCGGGGCTGCGGCCACAATGGCAGCAACAGCGGCAGAGATCAGTTTCAGTTTCATCGGTTTAATTCCTCCCTTTGGTCATATCCGATGGTTTCGGTTTACCGAGGGTTTTGCCCCCCGGTGTTTGGCTGGCCCCGCCTTAGTGCGGGAAGGGCCAAAGCCGTAGTTTTTCCTTGGCGACGCGCCACAGTTGCGCCAGCCCATGTGGTTCGGCGATCAGGAACGTGATGATCAGACCGCCCACAATCATGAATTCCAGATGCGCAGCCAGATCGGTGGGCCAGCCCAGACCGGACACCAGCACGTTCTTCAGCAGCACCGGCAACAGCACCAGGAACGCCGCCCCGGCGAAAGAGCCAAAGATCGACCCCAGACCGCCGATGATGATCATGAACAGCACCAGGAACGATTTGTTGATGCCGAAAGCCTCCCCAACTTCGACAGCGCCCAGGTAGACCGAGAAGAACAGCGCCCCGGACACCCCGATGAAGAACGAGCTGACAGCGAAGGCGCTGAGCTTCGAACGCAGGGGATCCACGCCGATGATCTCGGCCGCGATGTCCATGTCACGGATCGCCATCCACTTACGACCGACCGAACCACGGGTCAGGTTACGGGCGATGATGGCGCAGATGGTCACGAACACCAGGCAGAACAGGTAGGTCGTCCAGGCCGAGGCATGGGGGCCGGTCACGGCATAGCCGAACACCGTCCGCTCGGGCGAGCTGATCTGACCCGAGGCCGAGTAGTTGTAGAACCACGGCACCTTGTTGAACAGCCAGACCAGGAAGAACTGCGCCGCCAGCGTTGCCACGGCCAGATAGAAGCCCTTGATCCGCAGCGACGGCAGGCCGAACAGCACACCGACGATGGCGGTGATGCCACCGGCCAGCAGGACGTGGAAGAACACGTTCACTTCGGGGAAGGCGGTCATCAACTTGTAGACGGCATAGGCGCCCACAGCCATGAAACCCCCGGTGCCCAGCGAAACCTGGCCGCAATAGCCCACCAGGATGTTCAGACCGATCGCCGCGATCGAGTAGATCAGGAACGGCAGCAGAACGGCGTTGGCCCAGTAGTCGTTCACGATGAACGGGATCACGCAGAAGGCGACGAACAGGACAAAGTAGTACCGGTACCGATCGAACTTGATCGGAAAGGTCTGGTTGTCATCGGTGTAGGACGTTTTGAAATCGCCCGCTTCACGATAGAACATGTTTCCTTACCCCTGCTCTTGTGCGTGGGTGAACCCCATCGCCGAATTGTTGATCTTGTGGCCGCGCGAGAGTTTCAGATAGGCGAGAACGCCCGTCAGAAAGCCCAGTCCGGCCAGCGCAGTCGCCGTGATGATCTGCGATTGCGTCATGTCGCTGGCGGTCAGGGCGATGTAGCCAAAGGCCCAGAACCCCGACCAGGAGATCACGTTGATGATGGCAATCAGCTTGTTCATGCTCAGACCCTCTCGATGATCTTTTCGCCGAACAGGCCCTGCGGACGGAACACCAGGAACAGCAGCGCCAGCACGTAGGCGAACCAGTTCTCGGTCGCGCCGCCGACCATCGGGCCGATCAGGAATTCGAACATCTTCTCGCCCACACCGATGATCAGGCCGCCAACGATGGCGCCGGGGATCGAGGTGAAGCCACCCAGCATCAGAACCGGCAGGGCCTTCAGTGCGATCAGCGACAGCGAGAACTGCACGCCCGACTTGGCACCCCACATGATACCGGCAACCAGCGCGACGAAGCCCGCAACCGACCAAACCATGACCCAGATGAAGTTCAGCGAGATGCCGACCGACAGAGCGGCCTGGTGATCGTCCGCCACGGCGCGCATGGCGCGGCCTTGCTTGGTGTACTGGCTGAACAGAACCAGCAGGATCACTAGGATGGTCGCGATGACAGCCGCAACGATGTCCAGGTTGTCGATGAAGAAGCCGTAGCCGAACGCGCCGTAGGTCACTTCGTCGATCAGGGCGTTCATGCCCTGGGGAATACCGACATCCAGTTTCTTGATGTCCGAGCCCCACATGATGTCGCCGAAGCCTTCCATGAAGTAGGCAAGACCGATGGTCGCCATGAACAGGATGATCGGTTCCTGGTTGACCAGGTGACGGAAGATCAGCTGCTGCACGATCCAAGCAAGCGCCACCATCACACCCATTGTCAGGATGATCGCCAGGAAGGATGGGATGTTCCAGCCGAAGTGGTGCACCTCGGTGCCGAATACAGCGTTGATCAGGTGCGCGAACGGCACCTGGCCGTCCATGATACCCACCAGCGTCAGTGCTGCGAACAGCGCCATCACGCCCTGGGCGTAGTTGAAGATGCCCGACGCCTTGTAGATCAGAACGAAGCCCAGTGCGACGAGTGCATAAAGCACGCCCGCCATCAGGCCGTTCAGGAAGACCTCGGTGCCGAAGAGAAGTTGATCAGGCATGGCTCGTGCCTCCGGTCAGAGTGGTCGGGAAAAGTGCGAAATCAGTCATGAGAAACCCCCAGATAGGCGTCGATCACGTCCTGGTTG
The DNA here is from genome assembly GCF_004799325.1 of Thalassobius vesicularis. Classification (GTDB taxonomy): domain Bacteria; phylum Pseudomonadota; class Alphaproteobacteria; order Rhodobacterales; family Rhodobacteraceae; genus Thalassobius; species Thalassobius vesicularis. The sequence continues at coordinate 409,632 of NZ_SSMD01000004.1, read as the reverse complement.
TTTCGCACTTCGTCGGGAGTGCCGTCACCGATCTTCTTGCCGTAGTCCATCACGACCACGCGGTCGCTAAGGTCCATCACGACGCCCATGTCGTGTTCGATCAGGGCGATGGTCGTGCCGAATTCGTCGTTCACGTCCAGGATAAAGCGGGACATGTCCTCTTTTTCCTCGACGTTCATGCCGGCCATCGGTTCGTCCAGCAGCAGCAGGCTGGGTTCAGCCGCCAGTGCGCGCGCCAGTTCGACACGCTTTTTCAGACCATAGGGCAGACGGGCCACCGGGGTCTTGCGGATCGACTGGATTTCCAGGAAGTCGATGACCTTTTCCACGACTTCGCGGTTGGCCACTTCTTCCTTCTCGGCAGCACCTTTCCAGATCGCCTGCTGGGCCATGTTGGCCTTCATGTGGTTCAGGCGGCCGGTCATGACGTTGTCCAGCACGGTCATGCCTTCGAACAGCGCGATGTTCTGGAAAGTACGGGCGATGCCCTGACGGGCGACCTCGTAGGGCTTCATCGAAGGACGACGCGCGCCCTTGTACCAGACTTCGCCCTCTTGCGGGACGTAGAAACCCGAAATCACGTTCAGCATCGAGGACTTACCAGCACCGTTCGGGCCGATGATGGCGCGAATTTCGCCTTCCTTGATGTCAAAGCTGATGTCCGTGATCGCCTTCACACCGCCAAAGCGCAGCGTGATGTTCTTCATCTCCATCAGAGTGCCGCCGATTTTGCGGCCGTCTGCGGTGACGTATCCTTCGTTCTTGTTCTCGCTCATTCCGCAGCCACCTTCTGAGTAGTCACCGGCGCAATCGCCGCATCGATCAGTTTCAGCGTTGCGCTGATCGAACCTTTGCGACCGTCTTCGTAGGTCACTTCGGTGGTGGTAAAGATCTGGTCCTTACCGTCGTACAGCGCGTCGATCAGATCCTGGAATTTCTCTTCCACGATCCGGCGGCGCACCTTACGGGTCCGGGTCATTTCGCCGTCATCCGCATCCAGTTCCTTGTGCAGAACCAGGAAGCGGTGGATCTGGCAGCCCGACAGCATCTCGTCCTGGGCGACCGAGCGGTTCACCTCTTCGACGTGCGCTTTGATGGCGTCCAGAACCTTCGGGTGACCGGCCAGTTCCTGATACGAGGAATAGGCGATGTTGTTCCGTTCGGCCCAGTTGCCGACGGCACCCATGTCGATGTTGATGAACGCCATGCAGCGATCACGGCCATTGCCGAACAGCACGGCTTCCAGAATGTTCGGGAAGAACTTCAGCTTGTTCTCGACATACTTGGGCGCGAACATGCTGCCATCGGCCATTTTGCCAACGTCCTTGGCACGGTCGATGATGCGCAGGTGGCCGGTGTCGGGCTCGATGAAGCCAGCGTCGCCGGTGGCAACCCAACCCTCGGCATCCTTGGTCGAGGCGGTGCTTTCCGGGTTCTTGTAGTATTCTTCGAACACGCCGGGGCTGCGATAGAACACCTCGCCGCTGTCGTCGATCCGCAGTTCCACGCCGGGGGCCGGTACGCCAACGGTATCGTTGCGCACTTCGCCATCGGGCTGAACGGTGATGAACACGGTGGCTTCGGTCTGGCCGTACAGCTGCTTCAGGTTGATACCCAGCGAGCGGTAGAATTCAAAGATTTCCGGACCGATCGCCTCACCCGCAGTGTAGCCGACGCGAACGCGGCTCAGGCCCAGGGTGTTCTTCAGCGGACCGTAAATGAACAGGTCACCCAGCGCATATTGCAGACGGTCGATAAAGCCGACCGGCTTGCCGTCCAGGATCTTGGGGCCGACGCGCTTGGCCACGGCCATGTACTTGTCGAACAGGCGCTTCTTGAACTTGCTGGCGTCTTCCATGCGGATCATGACGTTGGTCAGCTGGGTTTCGAACACGCGCGGCGGGGCGAAATAGTAGGTCGGCCCGATTTCGCGCAGGTCTGCTGCCATGGTCTCGGGGCTTTCGGGGCAGTTCACGCAGAACCCGCACCAATAGGCTTGACCCAGCGAAAAGATGAAGTCACCGACCCATGCCATCGGCAGGTAAGCCAGGATTTCTTCGTCGATCTTCAGATGGTCGAACTCGGCCGAGTTCTTGGCGCTCTCGATCACGTTGCGGTTCGACAGAACCACGCCCTTCGGCTTGCCGGTCGTACCCGAGGTGTACAGCATAACGCAGGTGCTGGAGTAATCCAGCTTGGCCTTGCGGTTATTCAGCTCGGGGGTCAGTTCGTCACGGGCGGCAAAGCCCTGTTCCTGAACGTGGCTGAATTCATGCAGGCGCGTGTGGTCGTATTTGCGCATGCCGCGCGGATCGACATAGATCATGTGCTCGAACTGATGCAGGCGGTCCTGCACCTCGATGACCTTGTCGACCTGTTCCTGATCTTCGGCGATGACGAAACGCGCACCGCAGTGATCCAGAACATAGGCCATCTCTTCGGCGGCGCTGTCCTGATAGATCGGCACCGGGATGGCACCCACCGACTGCGCGGCGACCATCGACCAGTAGAAGTGCGGACGGTTGCGGCCAATGATGGCGATGAAGTCGCCCTCGTTGACGCCCAGATTGATCAAACCACGCGCAAGATTGTTGATCTCGCGCTTGGTTTCATTCCACGTCCAGCTCTGCCAGATGCCAAACTCTTTTTCCCGATATGCGGGTCTGTTCCCGAACTCGGTGGCGTTACGGTGCAAAAGCGCCGGAATGGACTGCAGTCCACCGGCCGCCTGTGACGACTGTGCCAATTCTATTCCTCCCAAATGGCCGTTCTGCCTGGCCTGCGACCGCCTGCAAACGGCGATTCTCCCGCTTGCTAGGGTGCGCATCCATATTGCGCCGTCAACTTTTTCCTGAACATTTCGCAAATCTTACGAATTGTAACAGGATGAATTTATTCACTTTTTCCGCAGCGCAGCATAACAATGGGGGGCTTTCCCCGCTTGGCACAATGATGCTAATCGTTTGAAATCCTTGGCTCACAAAGGGAAGGCCGCCCAAGATGCGCGACACCGAAGCCCTGACCATGGCAGGACTGAATTTGATCCAGCAGGCCCTGTCGATCTACGACAGCAAGCTGAATCTGGTGATTTGTAACCGTCGTTTTCAGGAAATGTTCGAGCTTCCCGAGGCACTTGTGACCCCCGGGGCCAGTTTCGCGGACACCATCCGGTTCCTGTCTGAACGCGGCGAATACGGCCCCCTTGCCGACCATGACGAGGTGGTCGCCTACCGCGTGGAACAGGCGCTGGCCTTTGCGCCGCACTATATCGAACGGGTCCGCCCCAACGGGCAGCGCATCTCGGTCGAGGGGAACCCGCTGCCGCAGGGCGGCTGGGTTGCGGTCTACACCGACATCACCCGGATGAAGCAGCAAGAGGAATTGCTGCGCACCCGATCCGAGGAAATGACAGACAAGGTGCTGGCCTATGCCGAGGAGCTGGCCACCGCGAACCGCAAGCTGCAATCGACCATCGCCGCGCTGGAAGAAACCAAGCGTTTTGTCGTCGAGGCCGAGGCCCGCACCCGTCTGACGACGGAAATGATGCCCGCCCATATCGCGCATGTGGGGCGGGACCGGTGCTATACCTTCTCGAACCGTCGCTTATCCTCGGTCATGCCTGGGCGTCCGGTGGACATCATCGGGCTCAACATCGGCGACGCCTTGGGTGAATCGGCCTATGCCGCGATCCGCCCGCATCTGGACGAAGCCTTTGCTGGCAAGGCTTCTGCGTTCGAGTTCAATGACGAGATCAGCTCGCGCCGCATTCGCACCTCGTTCACGCCGGACATGACGAAGGACGGCAAGATCGCTGGCGTCTACATCATGTCGGTGGATATCACGCAGGAAACGCAGGCGCGCTCGGCCTTGCAACAGACCCGCCGCCGGGAAATGGCCGCGCAGCTGACCAGTGGGATGGCGCATGATTTCTCGAACCTGCTGACTATCATCCTTGGCAGCCAATCCCGCCTGCAACGGATGGAGCTACCGGATGCCGCCCGCGAGTTGGTCAACGCCACGCTGTCGGCGGCGCATCGGGGGGGCAGTTTGCTCAACCGGCTGGCCGACATCACGGGCGCGCGCGACTGGAACCCGCAGCCCGCCAGCCTGTCCGCTGTGCTGGCCGATTTGCGGACTCTGGCCCTGCCCGCTTTGCCGGAAACGATCCGGTTTCACCTGAACAACCTGATGCGCGACGACATGCTAATGCTGGACACCGGCATGTTGCAGGACTCGCTGTTGAACCTGATCCTGAACGCGCGGGATGCCTGCGGCGGCAACGGGAAAATCACGCTGACCGTGACCCCGGTTCAGGGGCTTTGGGTGGAATTCGCGGTCATGGACACCGGCCCCGGTTTCTCTGAGGCCGCAATGGCCCACGCGTTGGAGCCGTTCTTTACCACCAAGGGCGGCGAAGGGTCGGGCCTGGGGCTGGCTATGGTCTATGACATGACGAAACTGGCCGGTGGGCGCGTTCGCTTGGGCAATACCGAGGACGGCGGCGGCCTTGTCGTGCTGCGCCTGCCCCTGCGGCTGGCCGCGCCCGCGGTGGCACCCGGCCTTGTCCTGCTGGTCGAGGACAGCCCCGATCTGCGCACGGGCATCCGCGAAATGCTGACGGATATGGGCCACACCGTGATCGAAGCCGCCAGCGCCGAAGAGGCGTTGCTGCTCAATTCCGAGCTTCCCGAAATCTCGCGCATTCTGTCGGATATCACGCTGGCCGGGGACATGACTGGCGTAGATTTTGTGCAGGCCCTTCCAAAGGGGCACCCACCCTGTTACCTCATGACATCGCTCAACCCCGAGGATGCCCTGTTCCGAGAGGCCGAAGATTTGGCCCCGGTTCTGCGTAAACCCTTCTCGGGAAAACAACTTTCGACACTATTCGCAACGACGAAGACGACCCAATGACCCAAGCGCCCCTTGTCACGATCCTGGACGACGAACCGGCCATCCGCACCATGCTGGCCGACGCGCTGGAGGAAGCCGGGTTCCGCACCATGGGATTCGCCCGCGCGACCGAGTTCGAAGCGGCCCTGAAAACCGCCGCCCCGGATGTGTGCCTGGTCGATCTGTCGCTGCCCGACCGCGACGGGCTGAGCCTGGTGCACCGCCTGGCGCTGGAGCAAGGCGCGACGGTCATCATCATCTCGGGGCGCGCGCAGGTACAGGACCGGGTAACCGGGCTGGAACTGGGCGCCGACGACTACATCATCAAGCCGTTCGATCCGTCCGAAGTGGTGGCCCGCATCCGCGCCCGGCTGCGCCGCGAAAAGCCCGCCACCCAAACCGGAAACACCGCCCGTTTCAACGGCTGGACCGCACATTTCGACAGCTACATCCTGACGGATGAGACCGGCGCAGAAACCCCGTTTTCACATGCCGAGGGCGAGGTCCTGCGCCTATTCCTGGAACGGCCAAAGCGTTTGATCTCGCGCGCGATCATGCAAGAAACCCTGGGCGGTGCGGCAGGCGAAAGTTTCGACCGGGCGATGGATGTACGGATTTCCCGCCTGCGCACCAAACTGCGCGAAGATCCCAAGAACCCCCGCCTGATCAAAACGATCTACGGTGCAGGCTACATCTTTCTGGGCGACGTCAGCTGGAGCTGAGTTTTCCGAGCAGAGTCAGGCTCTTGCCCCCGTCCGCAGGCGCGGATACGATTCGGGTATGCTCAGCTGCCTCATGTATCGAACCTGCCAGAAATCCGGTCGCCGACGCTTCTACCGCGTCGAGCTGACCTATAACCTGTTCCAAGAGGTTTCGGTGCTGCGCGAATGGGGCCTGAGCGGCGGGCGCGGGGTGTCGCGGATCGACATCTACCACAGCCTGCGCAACGCCTCGGAAGCGGCGGACCGCATTCGCAACAACACCCTGAAACGCGGGTATTCCCGCGCCGCGTGACCTTGCACAGCGGGTTGCGCCCGGCCTCGGAACGCCCTACCCCTGTGGCGAACAGGAACGAGGCCCCAATGTCCACGATTACCCTAGTACGCCACGGTCAGGCCAACACCTCGGCCCAGGACGAACACAACTACGACCGGCTCAGCGATCTGGGGCACCGTCAGGCACAATGGCTGGGCGACCACCTGGACGCCACGGGCGAGCATTTCGAGCGTGTCTACTGCGGCACCCTGCTGCGCCACCGCCAGACCGCCGAGGGGATGCGCGCTCAGAACCGTTCCACCCTTGTCGTCGACAAACGCCTGAACGAGATGGAGTTCTTTACCCTGGCGAACCTGCTGCGCGACCAGCAGGGCGTTCCCATGCCAAGCTCTCGCGAGGCCTTCGTGACCTACATGCCGATGCTGCTGGCAAAATGGCAGGCGGGCGAGATCGCCTCGCCCCCCGAGACGTTCCAGCAATTCGAATCCCGCGTGGCCGAGATTCTGGCCGAAATCGCCGCAGGACGCGGACCGGCGCTGGTGGTGACGTCGGGCGGGCTGATCGGGATGGCGTTTCGTCAGGCCATGGGGTTGGACATCACCGCATTTTCACGGACTTGCATTGCGATCATGAATACCTCAGTTCATCGACTGCATCCGATCGGAGAGCGCCTCTCGATGACGCAGTTCAACGCTGTGCCGCATCTGGATCGCCCGGACCGCCAGTTTGCCCAGACCCATCTGTAACCCGACGCCAGCAAAGGACGAACCGATGACACATCTGTGGGTACGCGCCGAACAACGCCCGAACGAAGACCGCGTCGGATTGACCCCCGAAGGGGCCGCCGCGCTGATCGCCGCCGGCATCCGCGTCACGGTCGAGGAAAGCGCGACCCGCGCGATCCCAATGAAAGGCTATGTCGAGGCAGGCGTCGAAATCGCACCGGAAAACAGCTGGCCCGATGCTCCGCTGGACGCGATCATCTTTGGCCTGAAAGAGCTGCCCGACGATGGCACGCCCCTGCCGCATCGTCACATCATGTTCGGCCACGCCTTCAAGGGCCAGTATTCCGGCAAACGGCTGTTGGAGCGGTTCAAGGTCGGCGGTGGCACGCTCTATGATCTGGAATATCTGGTCGACGAAACCGGCCGCCGTGTCGCGGCCTTTGGCTATTGGGCCGGCTATGCGGGCGCTGCGGTCACGCTGAAGGCGTGGGCGGCACAGCAACGCGGCGAACTCTGCGGTCCGGTCGGGGCCTATCCGGGCAAAGACGCCCTAAACGCTGAACTTCTGGCCGAGTTGGAGCAGATCGGCACCCGGCCAAGCGCCATCGTCATCGGCGCGCTGGGTCGCGTCGGCACCGGCGCGTCGGACCTGTGCGAGGCGATGGGCATCACCGTCACCAAATGGGACATGGCGGAAACCGCAAGCGGTGGCCCCTTCCCTGAAATTCTGGACCACGACCTGTTCCTGAACTGCATCTTCGCACGCCCCGGCACCCCGGTGTTTGTGCCTCGGGAATCCCTGTTGTGGGCCCGCAAACTGACGGCCATTGGCGACATCGCCTGCGACCCGGACAGCGATTACAACCCCGTGCCGGTCTATGACCGCGCCACCAGCTGGCAGGCCCCGGCCCTGCGCGTCGCCGAAGATCCGGTGATGGATGTCATGGCGATCGACAACTTGCCCTCGATGCTGCCGGTTGAAAGCTCTGAGGATTATGCGGCGCAATTGCTGCCGTCGCTGCTGACCCTGACCGAGCTGGAAAAGGGCGTCTGGAACCGGGCCCGAGAAACCTACCTGCAGCACGTCGCAAAGGTGTAGGCCATGGCGCTCTATGTTGGGTATCTCGCAGCGTTTCTGGGTATGGTCTGCTGGATTCCGCAGGCGCGGCAGGTCTGGGTGACCAAGGACACCAAATCGCTGTCACTGACGGCCAACCTGCTGTTTCTGGCCACGGTCAGCCTGTGGCTGGTCTATGGCTTGATGATTACCGACTGGCCGATCATTCTGGCCAATATCGTGGCCGTGATCGCGATGATCGCCATCGTCGCGGCCAAACTAAAGTTCAAATAGACGGAGGACACCCCATGACCATCCACTGGTGCGGCACCGGCCTTTCGGCCATCCCCGGCCTGCGTCGGCTGTTGCAGGCGGGGCAGCCTGTCACGGTCTGGAACCGAACCACCGCCAAAGCCCAAGAGGCCGTCGGCGACCTGACCCAGAACATCCACGCCTTCAGCCTTGAGGCGCTGACCGCCGTTCTGGCCAAGGGCGACGTGGTGGTCTCGATGCTGCCGGCGGACATGCACGTCCCGCTGGCGCAGCTGTGCCTTGAGAAGGACGCGCATTTCGTCTCGTCCTCCTACATCTCGCCGGAAATGCGCGCGCTGGATGATGCCGCCCGTGAAAAGGGCCTGCGCTTTGTGAACGAGGTCGGTCTGGACCCGGGCATCGACCACCTGATGGCTCATGCGCTGGTCGCGGATTATCGTGCGTCGGATGCCTATGACGCCTCCAACACGATCTCTTTCACCTCCTATTGCGGCGGCGTTCCGAAGATCCCGAACGCGTTCCGGTATAAATTCAGCTGGTCGCCACTTGGCGTGCTGAAGGCGCTGCGCTCGCCTTCACGCTCAATCCGCGACTTCTCCGAACTGCGCGTGAACCGCCCGTGGGACGCGATCACCAGCTACGACGCCCCCCTGCCCCAACCCGAAACCTTCGAGGTTTACCCGAACCGCGACTCGCTGCCGTTCATCGAGGATTACAAGTTCGATCCGAATTGGCCCGTGAAGGAATTCGTACGTGGCACGATCCGACTGAACGGCTGGGCCGATGCCTGGGCAAGCGTCTTCCGCGAGATCGAAACCCTGACCGGCCCCGAGGGCGATGCGCGCCTGAAGCAGATGTCCGATCAGTTCTGGGCCGAGAATGCGTATGACGAGGATGAGCCCGACCGCGTGGTCCTGTTCGTCGACCTGATCGCCCAGAAGGACGGGCAGGATGTCTGGCACAAGACCTATGTCATGGATGCCTGGGGCGACGCCCGTGGCACGGCGATGGCGCGCCTGGTTTCGGTTCCCGTGTCCCTGGCCGTCGAGGCGGTTCTGAACCGCACGGTGCCGGCCGGTGTCACGGCCGCCCCGTCTGACCCGAAACTGGTCAGCGAGTGGATGGGGGAAATCGACAAACTGGCGCAGCACTTGCAAATCGTGACCCGCGCCTGAAACGCAAAAGCGCCCGCCTGAAAAGGCGGGCGCTTTCGTCAAGTCCGGCGCTTAGCGTGCGCCGAAGCCGGTTTCGACAGCCACATCCGAGCCACCGAAGTTGTACGCCACGACAGCGCCGTTTTCGGCGATGGCGGCTTCGCTCGGGTTCAGCAGGTCCGCGGCTTCCAGCGACAGTTGGTCACCAACGGTGACGCTCAGTGCGCCAAACAGGGCAATCGCGGCATCACGCGGTGCCAGGATGCTTTCGGCGGGCACGTTGCGGGTCATCAGGGTGCCTTTGGCATAACCATCCTCGGCCACTGCGGCAGAGGCGAAACCAAGGGCTGCGATGGAGGCGATCAGTGCGTATTTCATTGTATTTCCTTTCCGTTTTTCTAGGGGCGATCATTCGTCCTGGCTGGGAAATGGGAGGGATTTCGGGGGACTTCAAGGAACGCAACCCGTTGAGAAACGTGCGAAAATTGAGGATCAGCCTGCATTCTTGCACGACACATCGGCGTGATTGAACCCGGCCTTGCTGCACTGGCAAATCGCGCATTTGCCGCCCGTTTTCCCACACGTTCGATCACGAAAAATCACGGAGCGTGCGAACCCATCGCCGCCCCTTGAAACGAAAAAACGGGCCGATTGGCCCGTTTTGGAACTCCGGTCAGGGCGACAGGTCAGCCCCCGCGGATCAAATCGTCTTCTTCGTCGTAGGCTGACAGCCCCAATTCCTCTAACCCGGCCTCAAGATGGTCCGACAGATGCGGTGTTCCCATCAGATAATCGGGCGTTGGCACGGTCGCTTCGGCCATCGCCGTTTCGCGGGCCTCTTGAAACTCGTCGGCATCGAAACTGCCACGGCCGACCCACATCAGGGCGACAAGGTCTGTCTGCTCTTCTTCGGTCAGCCGCTCCAGAAAGGCGCGCAACTCTCCCTCGGCACGATCCAGCTCTCGTGCCATCAAGATGACATTGGCGACTTTGTTCAGCGAGATCTCAAGCATCGGGGGGCCCTCCTGTCTGCGCATGCTTGCATGACAGGTTCCTCTGCGACAAGGGATAAGTCCTTGATCTGGGGCAAATCGCCGGGTCAGTTATCTTGCGGATGTTCCAGACGCAGGACCGGCGTTTCAGGCTCGGGCGCCAGTTCCTCAAAGTCGAAATTGTCCAGACGGCGCGCACGGCGACCGGCCTTGTCGGCGCTGATCTTGATCTCGGCGATGTCCTTGGCGGCCTGGCCGAAATGACGGTCCAGGTTTTCAACACGCGTGCCCAGGCGTTCGACATCGGCAAACAGCAGCCCCAACTCGCGCCGGATCGCGCCCGCCTGTTCGCGCATCCTTGCGTCCTTGAGGATCGCGCGCATCGTGTTCAGCGTGGCCATGCAGGTGGTCGGAGACACGATCCAGACCCGCGCGGCAAAGCCTTCGCGCACCAGTTCGGGGAAATTGGCGTGCAGCTCGGCATAGACCGCCTCGGACGGCAGGAACATCAGCGCGCCGTCGGCTGTTTCACCCTCGATCAGGTAGCGTTCGGAAATCGCGCGGATGTGGGTGCGTACGGTTTGCCGCAAAAGTTGTGCAGCGCGGTTGAGTTGATCCTGAGTTTCAGCGCGGCGCAGGGCCTCGTAGGCCTCCAGCGGGAATTTCGAGTCGATCACGATCGGCCCCGGCGGGTTGGGCAGATGGATCAGGCAGTCAGCCCGCCGCCCGTTCGAAAGCGTTGCCTGCCAGGTGTAACTGTCTGACGGCAAAGCCTTTCCCACGATGTCGCGCAATTGGATTTCTCCGAATGCGCCGCGGGTTTGCTTGTTCGACAAGATGTCCTGCAGGCTGAGAACGTCGCCAGACAGCTTGGTGATATTCTCTTGCGCCTTGTCGATGGCCTGCAGACGCTGCTGCAATTCACCTAGCGAATGCGCCGTCCGACGGGCCGAGCCTTGCAGGTTCTCGTTCATCTGCAAGCTGACCTGCGCCAGACGTTTTTCCATCAATTGCAGCATGTTAGCCTGGCTGGCCGCCTGCGCTTCGGACACGTGGTGCAGCCCACCGGCCAGTTGCTGCTGCCCGTCCGAAAGCGACTGCACCCGCTGGCCCAGCACCTGCATCTGCTGCGAAATCGGGGCGGCCAAGCGGGCGGATTGACCGGCTGCGCGCACCGCCATGATCAGCAGGATCAGCACCAAAAGGACCACCCCGGCACCGGCCAAAACGGCCAAAACCAAAGGATCGTTTAACGCATAGCTCTGTCCACCGATGGTAATCATGTGCGCCCAAAAAGTCGTTCAATATCAGAGAGTTTCAGTTCCACATAGGTGGGACGGCCGTGGTTGCACTGGCCCGAATGCGGGGTCGATTCCATCTCTCTTAACAGAGCGTTCATCTCTTCTGCGCGCATGCGGCGGCCGGAGCGGATGGAGCCGTGGCAGGCGACGCGCGACAGGATCGCCTCGATACGTGCGTTAACCAATTGCGAGTCGCCCATGTCCGACAGCTCGTCCAGCACGTCCAGAACCAAGGCGCGGGCGTTCACTTCGCCCAGAATGGCAGGGGTTTCGCGCACGGCGATGGCGCCGCCGCCAAACGGCTCCAGAAATAGGCCAACACGTTGTAAATCATCGGAAATATCCATGATCCGCGCGCAGTCCGCGGGCGAGAGTTCGACCACTTCGGGGATCAGCAGCGCCTGCGACGGGACGCCGTTTTCGGCCATCTGCTTTTTCAGTTTTTCATAGACCAGCCGTTCGTGGGCGGCGTGTTGGTCCACGATCACCATCCCAGTATCCGTCTGGGCGATGATATAATTTTCGTGAAGTTGCGCCCGCGCAGCACCAAGCGGAAGGGTTTCGAGCCTCTCGTCGCTGCCTTCCGGGCGCGCCTCGATCACTTCGACCCGCGCGCTGTAGCTTTGGCTGAGTTCGGCAAAGCCCGGCGTGGGCATTTGCGCCTGGTAAACGCTGCGCACGGTTGCAGGGTTGGGCCGATCCATTTGGTAAACGCGGGGTGTCGTTTCCGGACGGAAGGCGCCAAGCGTCGCAGAAGCCACCGTCGAGGACGCCCGATGCCCCGATTCGGCCAGTGCATGACGCAGCGCCGAGACGATCAAACCGCGGACGATGCCGGGGTCGCGGAAGCGGACTTCGGATTTGGCGGGGTGGACGTTCACGTCGACCAGATGGGGGTCGCATTCTATGAACAAGGCCGCCGCGGGGTGGCGATCGCGGCTGAGAAAGTCGAAATATGCCCCCTTCAGGGCCCCGATCAGCAGCTTGTCCCGCACCGGGCGGCCGTTGACGAACAGGAACTGCGCCACCGCCGAACCGCGCGAATAGGTCGGCAGGGCGGCGTAGCCGGTCAGCATGAAGCCTTCGCGTTCCGCGTTGATTTTCAAAGAGTTTTCCGCAAATTCAGCCCCCAGGACGGTGGCCAGACGGCCATGCAGCGCGTCGAACAGGTCGCCGGTTTCGGGGTCGGCGCGAAAGGTCACGCGGCCCTCCCCTCCCTTTTCCGTCACGTCACGCAAAATAAATCCGACGAAGGGTTCGGCCATCGCCAGACGTTTGACCGTGTCGGTGATGGCCTGCATCTCGGCGCGGTCGGTTCGCAGAAATTTAAGACGTGCGGGGGTGGCGTAGAACAGGTCTCGCAGCTCGACCACGGTGCCACGGGTCAGCGCGGCGGGTTTGACCGGCCCGATCTGCCCGCCCGAGACGGTGATCTGCGCGGCGTCATGGCCCCCGGCGCGGCTGGTGATCGACAGGCGGCCAACGGCGCCCAAAGAGGGTAACGCCTCGCCGCGAAAGCCAAAACTGTGGATGTCCAGCAGGTCAGAGCCGTCGATTTTCGAGGTCGCATGACGCGACAGGGCCAGCGGCAACTGATCCGGCGTGATGCCGCATCCATCGTCGGCCACACGGATCAGCGTCTTGCCGCCATCGGCGATGGCGATGTCGATTCGGCGCGCGCCGGCATCGAGCGCATTCTCAACCAGTTCTTTGACGGCAGAGGCGGGGCGTTCGACCACCTCGCCCGCCGCGATTCGGTTGATTGCGGCCTCGTCCAGCTGCCGGATTACGGGCTGATCTGTGGATATTTTGGGGTTCGCCTGCGACATACCCCAATCTGTAGCATGGCCCCGCCCGATTCTGCCAACGGGATTTCGGCCAGTCGTAAACGCGCCAAACGCGGCTTTACGATCCGTTAAGGCGCGAAATTGTATGATTCTTGTCGATTTTTGTACGCTGTTAACCGGCCAATGCGGCGCGGTACCAGGCGGCGAGTTTGGCGCGCTCCTCGGGCTCCATCCAGGACAGGTTGGCGGGGGGCATGGCGTGGGTGATCCCGGCCTGAAGGTAGATGTCGCGGGCGTGGCGGGCGATCTGGGCCTCGGTTTCCAGCACGACGCCCTTGGGCGCGTGGCGGAGGCCGTCCCAGGAGGGTTCGGCGGCGTGGCACATGGAGCAGCGGCCCATCACGATGTCATAGGTGTCGGCGAAACCGTCCGCCTCGACAAAGCGGGCCTCGGCGGCGGTCAGTTCCTCGGGGGCGTCTTTCCACATGGGGGCCAGCGACAGGGCCATGACGGCGATGAACAGCGCGGCGGTCAAGGCCCAGGTCCAGTAGGGCGTGCCTTTGCGGGCGTGCATCGAGTTGAAGAAATGCCGGATGGTGACGCCCATCAGAAAGACCAGCGCGGCGATCAGCCAGTTGTATTCAGTGGCGAAGGCCAGCGGGTAGTGGTTCGACAGCATCATGAAGATGACCGGCAGCGTCAGGTAGTTGTTGTGGGTGCTGCGCTGCTTGGCGATCTTGCCGAACTTGGGGTCGGGTTTGCGGCCAGCGATCAGGTCGGCGACGACGATCTTCTGGTTCGGGATGATGATGAAGAACACGTTGGCGGACATGATGGTGGCGGTGAAGGCCCCAAGGTGCAGCAGCGCGGCGCGGCCCGCGAAGACGGAAGTGTAGAAGTAGCTCATGCCGACCAGCACCACGAAAAGGGCGAGCATCAGCACGGTCTGGTTGGCGTTCACGAAGAGCTTGCACAGGGTGTTGTAGACGATCCAGCCAAAGGCCAGCGAGGCGACGGAGATGCCGATGGCCTGCCAGGTGGTAAGTTCCAGCACGGCGGGGTCGACCAAGTAGAACTCGGCCCCCCAGTAGTAGACCACGGCCAGCAGGGCGAAGCCGGTCAGCCAGGTGGAGTAGCTCTCCCACTTAAACCACACGAGGCCGTCGGGCATGTTGGCGGGGGCGACCAGGTATTTCTGGATGTGGTAGAAGCCGCCGCCGTGGACCTGCCATTCCTCTCCGTCCGCGCCCGATGCTAGGTTGCGGTCGCGGTGCAGGCCCAGATCCAGCGCGATGAAGTAGAAGGACGAGCCGATCCAGGCGATCGCGGTGACGACGTGCAGCCAGCGCACGGCAAATTCCAGCCATTCGGTGATGGCGATCCAGTCCAGCATTTGGCCTCTCCTGTTCGTTTTGTGCAGGCTATCGCGGCGGGCACTTGTTTGTTAATCCTCACAATCGCAGCAACAGTTTCAAGAGATCGCTGAAAATGTCCTATGTGAACAATATCCGCATGTTCGTGCGCGTCTACGAATTGGGCAGCATGAGCGCGGCGGCACGGGATCAGCGGTGCTCGCCTGCCGTGGCGTCGGCACGGATCGCGGAGTTGGAGAAACATCTGGGCGTGCGGCTGTTCAACCGGACCACGCGGGCGCTGAGTGCGACGGAGCACGGAGAGCTGTTCTATGACGGCGCCAACCGCATCCTTGAGGCGATCGACAGCGCCGAGGCGGCGGTGATGGAGGCTAGCCAGTCGCCGCGCGGGACGCTGTTCGTCTCGGCCCCGCTGGGGGTGGGGCGGCGGTTCATCGCGCCCGCCGTGCCCGCGTTCAAGGCGCAGTACCCGGAAATCGACATCCGCCTGCGCCTGTCGGACCGGGTGATTGACGTGACCGGCGAAGGGCTGGACCTGGCGTTTCATCTGGGGCCGCTGGGCGATAGCGACCTGAAAATCCGGGTGATCGCGGATTGCCCGCGCATCCTGTGCGCCGCCCCCGACTATATCGCCCGACGCGGCATGCCCGAGGACGGACAGGCGCTGGTCGACGAAGGCCACGACTGCCTGAACCTGCGATTCCCCGGCGCGAAGGAATTCCAGTGGACCCTGCAAACCCAACGCGGCCCCCGCAAGTTCGAAATCCGCGGCCCGTTTGAATCCGATGATGGCGACGTGCTGACCGGATGGGCGCTGGCCGGGGCGGGGATCGTGCTGAAGCCGGTGTTCGAAGTGGCCGAGCATTTGCGCTCGGGCGCACTGGTGCCGGTGGCGGTGGCGACGCCGCCTTTGCCTACGCAATTGGCATCGCTGGCCCCCAGCCGCAAATTTCGTGACCCGAAAGTGCGGCTTTTTGCCGATTTCATCACGACCCACTGCAAGGAGGCGCTGGCCTCCTTACATTCCGGTCATGACTTGCGTCCCGAGTGACGCCAGACCCAAACAGGAGACCCCGATATGAAAACCGAAACCGTTGGCAGCGCGACGCTGGAAACATGGACCGTGGACGAGGTGCAGGCCGCGTTCGACGCCGATCAGATCGTGCTGATCGACGTGCGCACCCCGCAGGAATACATGTTCGAACATATCGACGGCGCGCTGCTGATGCCGATGGCGTTTTTCAAGGCGGCCAAGCTGCCGGGGCAAAGCGACAAACGGATCGTGTTCCATTGCGGTTCCGGCATGCGGTCCGAGCGCGTGGCGCGGGCGGCGATCGAGGGCGGGATCACCAACATCGCCCACATGGCCGGCGGCATGGGCGCGTGGAAAGAGGCGCAAAAGCCCTATATCGGCACCAACATGGCCACCGGCGCCCCTCAGCGCGTCGAGGCGTAACTCACCAGCTAGAATAAGGCCGCGCCTGCGAGTGCGGCCTTTATTATTTTGGGCAATGCTCTGAAGGTCTAAGAAAACAGTCAACGCTGCGCCCAAATTTATCTGATTCAGCCACCCAGGATTGTTGTACCCCCCTTAAATTTATCTAATATTCAACTGAAAATTTCATTCAGGGGGAGGGTAGCAAGTGAGCTTTAAAGAACACATCCCGATAATTAAGGATCTTGGGACACTTGGCATTGCGGTTGTAAGCCTCGTGATGTCAGGAACATCACTGCGACAGACTAATGAGTTGTCTGTCGCCGATTACGCAGAGCGTATTCGTGAGAACGAGACCCGTTTGAAATACGTCGAAACAGGACAATCATCAGCAACCACAAAATTGGACGCGCTGACTTCGCGGGTTGCTAGTCAGACGACGGTTGGCGATGTCGAGTTGCTGCGAAGCAAGATTTCCCAGCTAGAGGCTGAACTGGCGCGTGTCGCCGAGCTGAAGACATCCGGCGGCGCGGGGCCGTCGGCTGAACAGGTCGCCTCGGTGCTGGCGAACCGTTATTCAGAGGTGCTGCGCGGCCCAGACGGGCCGCAGGGTCCGCAAGGGCCGAAGGGCGAAGCGGGGCCAGCCGGACCTCAAGGGCCAGCCGGGGCGGCAGGAACAGGAGGAGCTACAGCGCTACCGGCATCCGATCCGGCGGTTCGGGCGGGGCTGGTGTTCACGAGCGATTTTCCGGCGCGACAGGTCGGGGATATGAAGATCGAATTGGTGAAATGCAACAATGGCGGGTCTTCGGTGTCTTGTGAGTTTCAGATGACGTCATCAAGAGAAGAATTGGGCGATTGGATGCCCAAAGCTTACAACTCTTATGTCGCATTGGAAAATTCAAAATGGTTGGAGGGTGATCGCGTAACTATTTTGGGCGTTAGCGACAATGCCGTTAGACACACATTCATCAAAGATATTCCCGTCCGTGTCACGATGAACTTTGTCTCAAAGGGTTCCATCAGCGGCTCAGGCTTGGCACACGTCAAGTTTTGCAGTGGAGACAATTGCAGAACCAAGGCTGAATGGAGCAACGTAGCCTTTGCGTCATGACAATCTAAGTAATCGCACAAAAAGTCCGCGCCTTAGGTGCGGATTTTTTTATGCCGGACCATTCTGAAACGGAAACACCAGGTCGTAGCCCCAGTTGAAGACGAAGGCGTAGACCAGGTAGAACAGCGACAGCGACACATCCATCGTCAGCGCCTCGGCCAGCCCGACGCCCAGATACCATGCGATGAAGGGCACGAGGACGATCAGCAGCATCGCCTCGAACCCGATGGCGTGGAGGATGCGGATCGGCACGGTCTTGCGCAGGGACATCCCCAGCCGCAGCAGCACGTGGTCAAAGCCCAGATTGTAGACGTAGTTGCCGGCCATCGCGATGGCCGAGCTGACGGCCGCGACGACCCCGAAATGCCCCATCGACACGCCGAAGACCGATCCGCCCAGAGGCGCAAGGATCGCAAGGGCAATCAGTTCGAAGGCGACCGCGTGGCGAAGGCGGTCCAGGCGGGTTCTCATGCGGGCACCGGATGGTTGATCTGGCCGCGAGACTAGCCGCACCACGCGCAGGCGCAAGGCGTCCCGCCAAAGAAAAAACCCGGGCGACGCGCGCCCGGGTCAGGGAGTAAAAGCTGATCAGGAAGGTATATCAGCCTTTGGAGAACTCCGGGTAGGCCTCCATGCCCAGCTCTGCCATGTCGAGACCGTTGATCTCGTCCTCGGCGGGGACGCGGATGCCGATGGTCACTTTCAGGATGAACCAGATCACCGCCGACACCACGAAGGTGAAGATACCGACGATCACGATCGAAGCCAGCTGACCGTACAGGGTTGCGTCCGAGTTGGTCAGGACAACTGCGATGGTGCCCCAGATACCGCAAACCAGGTGGACCGGGATTGCGCCGACGACGTCGTCGATCTTCAGCTTGTCCAGCAGCGGGACCACGAAGACAACCAGCACACCGCCCACGGCACCGATCAGGGTTGCTGCGCCCAACGACGGGGTCAGCGGTTCTGCGGTGATCGAGACCAGGCCAGCCAGAGCGCCGTTCAGAACCATGGTCAGGTCGGGCTTCTTGTACAGCAGCTGGGTCATGATCAGGGCTGCGATTGCGCCGCCTGCGGCTGCAGTGTTGGTGTTTGCGAAGATACGGCTGATGTCAGCAACGTTGGCAGCGGTGTCCATGTACAGCTGCGAGCCGCCGTTGAAGCCGAACCAACCCAGCCACAGGATGAACGTACCCAGGGTTGCCAGCGTCAGGTTCGAACCGGGCATCGGAACGGTACGGCCATCTTTGTACTTGCCGATACGCGGACCCAGGATCAGCGCGCCAGCCAGAGCCGCCCAGCCACCAACCGAGTGCACAACGGTCGAGCCTGCGAAGTCCAGGAAGCCGAAATCTGCGTCCAGGAAGCCACCGCCCCATTTCCACGATGCCTGGATCGGGTAGATGAAACCGGTCAGGATCACGGTGAAGATCAGGAAGGGCCACAGCTTGATACGCTCGGCCAGAGTGCCCGACACGATCGAGGCCGTGGTGGCGCAGAACATCAGCTGGAAGAAGAAGTCCGAGCCAACCGACGCATAGGTCAGATCGGTTTCGGTGTCGGCCAGACCGACCGGCTCCATCGCTGCGGTGCCGAAGGCGCCCAGGATGTTGGTCACGGTCCAGGCATCACCCGGATACATCAGGTTGTAGCCAACCAGGTAGTACATCAGGCCCGCAATCGCGAACAGCGCGACGTTTTTCAGCGACTGCATCGCCACGTTCTTGGAGCGGACCAGGCCTGCTTCGAGCATCGAGAAGCCCGCGCCCATCCACATCACCAGGAAGCCGCACACCAGGAACATGAAGGTGTTGAGAATATAGCCGATCTCTGCGTTCGGCGGGGTCACATCGGCCTCTTGGGCCAGACCCAGGCTGGGCATCGCGATCAACGCGGCGGCCACGGCCAGTTTCGAGAAAGTATTCATTTGCATTTCCTAAATTTCCCCCGTCCGCGGATCAGATCGCGTCTTCGTTCGATTCACCGGTGCGCACGCGAACCGCCTGTGCGACATCCAGCACAAAAATCTTGCCGTCACCGATCTTGCCGGTGCGGGCGGTGTTGACGATCGTCTCGACGACCTGATCGGCCATGGACGCGTTCACCACGATTTCCAGTTTGATTTTCGGCACGAAATTCACGGCGTATTCCGCGCCGCGGTAAATCTCCGTGTGGCCCGACTGCGAACCGAAACCCTTGATTTCGGTCACCATCATGCCGCGCACGCCGATCTCGGTCAGCGCCTCGCGGACCTCCTCGAGCTTGAACGGTTTGATCGTTGCAATGATGAGTTTCACCTTGATCCCCTTGTCGTTATGCTGCGGAAAGCCCGCATGTTGCATCCGCAGCAAAGCACGACATGAGGGCCTCGAGGGAAGCTGACAGCCCAAAATCTCGACTTGAATTGTGATCTTGCGCCTGTTTTTTGTGCGACCGGAATTTTTCGCATAAAATTAAGGCATGATAAAAACGGTATCTGCAGTGCAGCTATGCCTCAACATTCAAGACTCAGGGCGTTATGATGCGAAAAAAGGCAGGCTCGGGCAGGGCAGAGAATGAGTGATTCAGGGCGCAGGAAACCGCCATTGGTGGCGGAGAAGCGGTACAAGAGCGCGGCGAAACCGGCCAAGCCGGCGAAAAAGCCGTCCCCCAAGCGCAAGAAACCCGCCCCGCGCAAACGCGGCAACTTTGTCACCAATGCCATCACCGGCCTGTTTCGGTGGATTCTGCGCCTGATCTGGGCCTTCACCTGGCGCATCGGCCTGCTGAGCTGCGTCCTGCTGGGATTGGCGGTCGGCTATTTCTACCTGACCCTGCCCCCGGTCACGGAATTGCTGGACGGGCGGGCCAATGGCTCGGTCACGATGATGGACCGCGACGCCAAGATCTTTGCCTGGCGCGGCGACACGTTCGGCGGCGCGGTGACGGCCAGCTCGGTCAGCCCGCACCTGAAGAACGCGGTGATCGCGACCGAGGACAAGCGGTTCTACTATCACTTCGGCGTCAGCCCGCGCGGCATCGCCAGCGCCATCCGCATCAACCTGCGCGAAGGGCGCGGGCCGCTGTCGGGGCATGGCGGGTCGACCATCACCCAGCAGACGGCGAAACTGCTGTGCCTGGGCGTGAAATACGACGAAACCCAATGGGAGAGCGAAGCCGCCTATGAGGCGGACTGCCGGAAGGGCTCGCTGTGGCGCAAGGGCAAGGAAGCGATCTTTGCCATGGCGATGGAGACGAAGTACTCGAAGGACGAGATCCTGAGCATCTACCTGAACCGCGCCTATATGGGTGGCGGCGCCTACGGGGCCGAAGCGGCCGCGCAGCGGTTCTTTGGCAAGTCGGCGGCGCAACTGAACCCCGCCGAGGGCGCGATGCTGGCCGGTCTGCTGACCGCGCCGACCAGCCTGGCCCCGACCAACGACCTGGAAAAATCGCAAAACCGCGCGGGCGTGGTGATCGGGCTGATGCAGGAACAGGGTTACCTGTCGGACCGCGCCGCCAAAGAGGCGCTGGCCAACCCCGCCGAGCTGTCCGAGGCCGCCGAGGCGCGCGCAGGCGGCTATTTCGCGGATTGGGTGATGTCCTCGGGACCCGAGTTCTTTACCCGCAACTCGACCGCGGACGTCGTGATCCGCACGACGCTGGATCAGCGCATCCAGAAGGCCGCCGAGGACGCGCTGGCCTATATCTTTGAGAACAAGGTTTCCGAGGGGTCCAAGGCGCAGGCCGCCATCGTGGTGATGAGCGCGGACGGCGCGGTGCGGGCCATGGTGGGCGGACGCAAGACCAAGGTGGCGGGCGCGTTCAACCGCGCGACACAGGCGCTGCGGCAGACCGGGTCCAGCTTCAAGCCGTTCGTCTATGCGACGGCGCTGGAGATGGGGTGGTCCTCGAACGACACGATCCTGGACGAGGAGTTGACGATCAATATCCCCGGCTCCGGCCCGTGGACGCCGCAGAACTATGACCGGAAATTCCACGGCCGGGTGACGCTGACCGAGGCGCTGCAATCCTCGCTGAACATCCCGGCGGTGAAACTGGCGCAGAATGTCGGCCTGGAGAACGTGCGCCAGATCGCGGCGGACTTTGGCCTGCAATCGGACCTGGCACAGGGGCCGGCGCTGGCGCTGGGGGCCTCGGAATCGACGCTGATCGAGATGACGGGCGCCTATGCGGGTATCCTGAACGGCGGTAGCTCGGTCACGCCGTACGGGCTGGTGGAACTGAAGATGCAGGGCGACGACGAGCCGCTGATGACCGCCACCGGCGGCATCGGCGAGCGGGTGATCCGCGAGGACGCCGCGCGCGAGCTGATCTGGATGATGTACAACGTAGCCCAGCATGGCTCGGGCCGGAGGGCGCTGCTGGATGACCGGCAGATCGCGGGCAAAACCGGCACGACACAGGCGGCGCGGGACGCTTGGTTCATCGGGTTCAGCGCGGATTACGTGGCGGGCGTGTGGATGGGCTATGACGACAACACCCCGCTGAAGGGCGTCACCGGATCGGGCCTGCCGGCCGAGATCTGGCACGAGACCATGGTGCGTGTGCACGAAGGCGTGCCGGTGTCGCCGCTACCGATGCTGGAAGGCGGATCGGACCCGAAGAAGTCGCCGGGCGCCGGGAATGGCGAGAATGATCGCACCCGCCGGGGGATCGAGAAACTGCTGGACGACCTGCTGGGCAACGGCGGCAACCGTTAAGCCTGAAGGCTTGGGTGGCGCGGTAGAAAATTCCTGCAAGGAATTTTGAACGGAAAATTTGAAATTTTCCGTGCCTCCGGCGGGAGTATTTCGGATCAGAAAGAAGCGGGAAAGAAAAAGGCCACCCGAGGGTGGCCTTTGATGGGTCAGCCGGCCTTGGCCAGGTCGGCGATCATGGCATCGATATCGCCTTTGCGGCGGTCGAGCATCGAGCCGACCTCTTCCCGCTCGGTCAGGAGCATGTTGATGCCCTCGATATACATGTTGAAGAACAGGTTCTTGCCGCTGCGGTCGGAGACGTGGAAGTCCACCTCGAACGGGGCTTCGCCGCGCAGGAAGGCGGTCGTGGTGACCTGGTAGAAGCTTTTGACCTGTTTCACGCCCTGCACTTCGAGGCGGCCGCCGATGAATTCGCGGAAGCGTTTGCCGTATTTGCGCGAGATGTAGCCGGTGAAGGCGTTGGTGAACGCCTTTTTCTGGCTGTCGCTGGCGCGGCGGGCGTCGACGCCCATTGCATAGGCGGCGATATAGGGCAGGTCGGCGTATTTGCGGAAGATCCGCTCGAAATCGCCGTACATCGCGGTTTCGGATTTGCCCGAGGCGATGACGTCGTTGATCTCGCTCACGAGGTTGTCGACGAGGCCGCGGGCCTCGGCGTCATTCAGCGCGAAGGCGGGCAGCGGCAGGGCCAGCGCCATCAGGGCGGCGGCAGAGGTGGCCATGAAGGTGCGACGGGTGAAACGACTCATGCTCAGAAACCTTGGGTGTTGACGTCTTCGGGCGCGATATAGGTATCTTCGGTGTCCATTCCCAGATCATGCCGACGATTTTGCAGATAAAGGATGCGGCCCTGCGCATAGCTGTCCGCACTTTCGTACAGCACCGAATCGACCAGATCCGAATAGCGGCCGCGATCGCCCAGCTTGGCGGCGACTTTGGCGCTGTTGGCGGCGGCGGCCTCTTGCGTGGGCAGGACGTAGCTGAGCGGGTTGGTGAACATGTCGACGACCCGGCCGGCGGCGTCACGCTCGGTCGAGGGGCCGAAGACGGGCAGTTCGACATAGGCGCCTTCGGACGCGCCCCAGACGTGCAGGGTTTCGCCGAAATCGGTCTTGTCGGGATAGAGGCCGAAATCCGAGGCCGGATCGAACAGCCCCGCGAATCCCAGTGTCGAGTTGATCAGGAACCGGGTCACGTTGCGCCCCACGCCGCGGACATTGCCCTGCAGCAGGTGGTTCACGGCGTTCGATGGCTCGCCCAGGTTTTCAGCGAATTTGCCGACGCTGATGACGATGCCATCAGGCACGACGGCGACATAGCCCTTGGCCAGTGGGCGCAGCAGGGCGCGATCGACGTCACGGTTGAATTCGTGGGTTTTGCGGTTGCCGGACTCGTACGGATCAAAGATGCCGTCGCGCCCTTCGTACTGGGCAGGTCGGGTGCAGCCCGCAACACCCAGAACGGTGACTGCGGCAAGGGCCATGATTGCACTGCGAGAAAAGGAACTGTATCGCTGTACCGGCACGTGTTTTTCCAATATCTGAATTCTTGTGATCTATTTAGTCGATGTCTTAATGAAACCCAGCCATGTTGACCGGCAAGGATGGCGCCTGTGGCAGAACTGCGACAGCCCCATCGAAACGGACCATACCGAAGCCCGTGGCAAAAGCCTAGGCGTGATAAAAGAACGGCGGAATTGAGCTTATGATTAACCACCGACTCGAGGCAGGCAAAGACGAACTGCGGGCAGCACGGCGCGAAAGCCGGGGCCTGTTCTGGGCGGTCGCCCTGTTCAGCCTGATGGTAAACCTGCTGATGCTGACGGGCCCGCTGTACATGCTGCAGGTCTATGACCGCGTGCTGGGCAGCCGCTCGTTCGAGACGCTGATCGGCCTGACGCTGATCGTGGCGTTCCTGTACGGCATGATGGGCCTTCTGGATTTTTCCCGCGCACGAATCATGGCGCGGGTCGGCAGCCGGTTTCAGGCGCGTCTGGACCGGCGGGTGTTCGATGCGGTGATCCGCAAATCGGCCGTCGCCCCGGATGAGACCAGCACCACGGGTCTGCGTGATCTGGAGTCGATCCAACGGTTGCTGATCTCTCCGGCGTTGATGTCGCTGTTCGACATGCCCTGGACGCCGTTCTTTCTGGCCGGGATCATGCTGTTTCACCCGTGGCTGGGCTATCTGGCCATCGGCGGCGGGCTGTTCCTGATCGCGCTGGCCATTCTGAACCAGACCACGACGCGCCTGCCGATCGCCAAGGCGAACATGGCCGTGGTGCAATCCGAGAAGATCTCGGGGCAGTTGGTGAATGAGGCTGAGATGGTGCAGGCGATGGGCATGCGCGAGGCCGGGTTCCGCCGCTGGGAGGCCGCGCGCAACGATTCGCTGTCGCAGTCGCTGGCGGCCTCGGACGCGGGCGGCATGTACGGCACGCTGACCAAGACGTTCCGCCTGTTCCTGCAATCGGCGATGCTGGGTCTGGGCGCCTACCTGGTGCTGCAAGGCGAGCTGAGCCCGGGCGCGATGATCGCGGGCTCGATCCTGATGGGCCGTGCGCTGGCCCCGATCGAGCAGGCCATCGGCCAGTGGCCGATGTTCCAGCGCGCCAAGAAGGGTTGGGATTCGCTGGCGATGCTGCTGGGCAGTGTCCCGGTTGAGCCGGCCCGCACCGCCCTGCCCGCCCCGCAAGCCAAGCTGGAGGTGCAGCAGCTGACCGTGGTGCCCCCGGGCCAAAATCAAGCCACGCTGCGAATGGTCAACTGCGTGGTGCAACCCGGGCAGGCCTTGGGCGTGATCGGCACTTCGGGCGCGGGGAAATCCACGCTGGCCCGCGCGATCACCGGCCTCTGGCGCCCCGCTGGCGGCAAGATCCGCCTGGATGGCGCGGCGCTGGACCAATACGACCCCTCGGTTCTGGGTCAGCTGATCGGCTATCTGCCGCAGCGGGTGGAACTGTTCGACGGCACCATCGCCGAGAATATCGCCCGTCTGGACCCCAACCCCGACGCGGAAAAGATCGTGGCCGCCGCCCGCAAAGCCGACGCGCATGACATGATCCTGAAGATGCCCGACGGGTACGACACCCGCGTCTCGGCCTCGGGCGGGCGGTTGTCGGGCGGACAGATCCAGCGGATCGGGCTGGCCCGCGCGATGTATTCCGACCCCGTGATCCTGGTGCTGGACGAGCCGAACTCGAACCTCGACAACGAGGGCAGCATGGCGCTGAACACGGCGATCCGGGCGATGAAAGAGGCGGGCAAATCGGTGCTGATCATGGCCCACCGCCCCGCGGCGATCCAGGAATGCGATCTGCTGCTGATGCTGGAGGGCGGCAATGTCCGCGCCTTCGGCCCGAAAGATGAGGTTCTGAAGAAGATGGTGCAAAACCACCAGACCATCGCCCGCGACGGCAACCCCGGAGGCATGCGATGAGCGATCCAGTCAACTCGCGCTTTCCGGTGCGCAGCCCGTTGGTTCTGGGCATGTTGGCGCTGGTGCTGTTGGTGGTGGGCTTTGGCGGCTGGGCCGCGATGACCACGATTTCAGGCGCCGTGGTGTCCAGCGGACGGATCGAGGTGGATCAGAACCGCCAGGTCGTGCAGCACCCGGACGGCGGCGTGATCGAGGAAATCCTGGTGGACGAGGGCGACCTGGTCGAGGCCGGTCAACTGCTGATTCGGCTGGACCCGACGGACCTGACCTCGCAGCTGACGATCCTAGAGGGGCAGCTTTACGAACTGATGGCGCGCCGTGGCCGGCTGGAGGCCGAGCGCGACGGGCTGGACGACATCACCTATGACCCCGAACTGCTGGAAGCCGCCGCGCTGAGCCCCAAGGTGGCCGCGCTGGTGGACGGGCAGACGCAGCTGATGGCGGCCCGCACGGCCTCGATCCGGCAGGAGGTGGACCAGCTGGACAAGCGCCGCATCCAGATCCAGGCACAGATCGTCGGGATTGATGCTCAAAGCGCGGCGCTGCAATCGCAGCTGACCCTGATCCAAGAGGAACTGTCGGGCCAGAAAACCCTGCTGGACAAGGGGCTGGCGCAAGCCGCCCGCGTGCTGGCGCTGCAACGCGAAGAGGCGAAACTGGCCGGGCAAGTGGGTCAGCTGGCCTCGGAACGGGCGCAGGCCGAGGGGCGGATCACCGAGATCGACCTTGAGATCCTGAAAAAGGACACCCTGCGCCGCGAAGAGGCCCTGACCACCCTGCGCGACATCGAATATCGCGAGCTGGAGATCGCCGAGAACCGCCGCGCCGTGCGTCAGCGGCTGGACCGTCTGGACATCCGCGCGCCGGTCTCGGGCGTGGTCTACGGGCTGCAGTTCTTCGCGCCGCGCTCGGTCATCAAACCGGCCGATCCGGTGCTGTTCCTGGTGCCGCAGGACCGGCCGCTGATCATCGCGGCGCAGGCGCTGCCGATCCATGTGGACCAGATCTATGTCGGCCAACAGGTGACGCTGCGATTCTCGGCCTTCGACCAGCGCAGCACGCCCGAGCTGTTCGGCACCGTGGTGCAGGTCTCGGCGGATGCGTTCACCGATCAGGCGACTCAGCGCAGTTTCTACCGGGTGGAAATCGACGTGAACGACGGCGAGTTGGAGCGCCTGCCCGAGGGCATGACGCTGCTGCCGGGGATGCCGGTCGAGGCGTTCCTGCGCACGCAGGACCGCACGCCGCTGGCCTATCTGGTCAAACCGCTGGCGGATTATTTCGCCAAGGCCTTCCGCGAATGACGAAACGGCGCCTTCGGGCGCCGTTTTCGTATCACCGACCGGAACCACACGGGGTTTGCAAGCGCGCGCCACCCCGCTAGCCTGCGCGCAAAACCAACCGGAAGGACCACCGACATGAGCACCATCGAATCCCGCCTGGCCGAGCTGGGCGTCACCCTGCCCGACGCCCCTGCCCCGGCTGCCAACTATGTGCCGTACGTGATCGTGGGCGACATGGTCTACGTGTCCGGGCAGGTGTCCGCGAATGCTGACGGCTTCATCAAGGGCAAGGTCGGCGCGGACATGACCACGGAACAGGGCGCCGAGGCGGCGAAACGCTGCGCGATCAGCCTGCTGGCCCAACTGAAGGCAGCCTGCGGCGGCGACATTGACCGGCTGGTTCGCGTGGTGAAACTGGTGGGCTTCGTCAACTCGACCCCCGATTATGTCGAGCAGCCCAAGGTCATCAACGGCGCGTCGGATTTCCTGGTCGCGGCGCTTGGGGATGCGGGTCGTCATGCGCGCTCGGCCGTGTCGGCGGCGGCATTGCCGCTGGGCGTCGCCGTCGAAATCGAAGCGATTTTCCAGATCAAATGAGCCTGCCCGCCAGCTTTCTGACCGCCCCAATCGCCCATCGCGCCTATCATGACAAGGCGGCGGGACGGGTCGAAAACTCGCCCGCTGCGATCCGCGCGGCGGTCGAGGCGGGCTATGGGATCGAGATCGACCTGCAACTGTCCGCGGACGGGCAGGCGATGGTGTTCCACGATTATGACCTGAAGCGGCTGACCGGCCAGCCCGGTCCGATCCGGGGCAAAACCGCTGCCGAGTTGGGCCAGATCACCCTGACCGGTGGCAATGACACGATCCCGACCTTTGCGCAGGTGCTGGAGATGGTCGCGGGCCGCGTGCCCCTGCTGGTCGAGATCAAGGATCAGGACGGCGCGATGGGGGCCAATGTCGGCCAGCTGGAACGTGCCGCGGCCGAGGCGGCGCAGGGCTACGACGGGCCGCTGGCCTTCATGTCGTTCAACCCGAACTCGGTCCTGCAAATGGCAATTCTGGCCCCGGACATCCCGCGCGGCCTGACCACCAGCGCCTACACGCAGCAGGATTGGCAACTGCTGCCCGCCCGCACCCGCGACAAGCTGCGCGAGATCCCGGATTACGACTCGACTGGATCGTGTTTCATCAGCCACGAAGCCGCCGATCTGGAGCGCCCCCGCGTGGCCGATCTGAAACGGCGCGGCGCAGCGGTGCTGTGCTGGACCATCCGCTCGCCCCAAGCCGAGGCAAAGGCGCGCGAGGTCGCCCAGAATGTCACGTTCGAGGGTTACGCCGCCGCGATCCCCGCTTGATCGCGGCCCCCACGGCCCCAGATACTGAGGGGCGAGGGAATGGGTGACATGGACGGACAGACCATCGAAATTCAGGTGCTGGGCAGCCTGACCCAGATCGACGCGGGCGCATGGGATGCCTGCGCGCGGGCGGGCTCGGGTCGTGCGACCGATCCGTTCACCACCCACCGCTTCCTGAGCGCGATCGAGCAGAGCGGCTCCGTCGGGCCGGGCACTGGCTGGCAGCCGCGCTATCTGGCGGCCTATGCGGGTAGGCAGCTGATCGCCTGCGCGCCGATGTACGGCAAATCCCACAGCCAGGGCGAATACGTGTTCGACCACTCCTGGGCCAACGCGTATGAACGCGCGGGCGGGCGCTATTACCCCAAGCTACAGATCGCGGTGCCGTTCACGCCGGTCACAGGGCGGCGCTTTCTGACCCTGCCGGGGCACGAGGTGCAGGGCATGCACGCGCTGATCCAGGGCGCCACGCAACTGGCCGAGCAGAACCGGGTCTCCTCGGTCCACGCCACGTTCTGCACCGAAGCCGAGGTCGCCGCGGGCGAGGCGATGGGCCTGATGCACCGCACCGGGCAACAGTTCCACTGGCTCAACCGGGGCTACGCGGGCTTCGACGATTTCCTGGCCGACCTCTCCTCGCGCAAGCGCAAGACCATCCGCAAGGAACGCACCACGGCGCAGGCGTTCGGCGGCACGATCCGGCAGCTGACCGGGGACCAGATCGAACCGCATCACTGGGATGCATTCTGGACCTTCTACCAGGACACCGGCGCGCGCAAATGGGGCCAACCCTACCTGACACGCGCGTTCTTCGATCAGGTCCACGACACGATGCGCGACGACGTACTGCTGATCCTGGCGGAACGGAACGGCCAACCCGTGGCCGGCGCGATGAACTTTATCGGCGCGGACACGTTATATGGCAGGTACTGGGGCTGCACCGAGGATCACCCGTGCCTGCATTTCGAAGCGTGCTATTATCAGGCCATCGAAACTGCCATCGCGCAGGGCCTGACCAAGATCGAGGCCGGCGCACAAGGCGAACACAAACTGGCGCGGGGATACCTGCCGGTGACGACCCACTCGCTGCATTGGGTGGCCGACCCCGGCTTCGCCCGCGCCGTGCAGGATTTTCTGGCGCAGGAACGCGCCGCCGTGGCCGAGGATATCGAAATCCTGACCGACTACGGCCCGTTCCGCAAAGCCAAAGCGGAGGACAAGGAATGACCGAACGACTGAGCGACACAGGTCGCAAAACCATGCTGGAGCCACTGCTGGCCAACGGCTGGCG
Source organism: Thalassobius vesicularis (assembly GCF_004799325.1). GTDB lineage: Bacteria > Pseudomonadota > Alphaproteobacteria > Rhodobacterales > Rhodobacteraceae > Thalassobius > Thalassobius vesicularis. The sequence continues at coordinate 380,459 of NZ_SSMD01000004.1, read as the reverse complement.
CCTGCTGGACGGGCGCGACGCGATCATCAAAACCTACGAATTCACCGACTTCCCCGAAGCCTTCGCCTTCATGACCCGCGCAGCCCTGTGGGCGGAAAAGTGGAACCACCACCCGGATTGGACCAACGCCTGGAACCGGGTCACCGTGACGCTGACCACCCATGACGTGGGCGGCCTCAGCGCCCAGGACGTAAAACTGGCCCGCAAGCTGGATCAACTAACCTAGCCAGACGAAAAAAGGCCGCCCCAAACCCGGCGCGGCCCCCTGTTTCTTTCTGACAAGAAATACTCCCGCCGGAGGCTCGGAAAATTTCAAATTTTCCGATCAAAATTCCGTGCCGGAATTTTCCCCCTGGACGATGTCACATATCGTCCAGCAGTGCTTCGCCGCTGGAAATCTCGCAGCCGCGCGTTGTTTCAGGATGGAACACCGTCACCACCCCATCCTCGACCAGCATCGCGTAGCGCTTGGAACGCCCGTAAAAGCCCACCACGGGCGCTTCCATCACCTGGCCAAGCGCCTTGGCATAGCTGCCATCGGCATCCGACAGGCAGGTGATCCCGGCCTTGTCCGCGCCGGTCGCCTCGGCCCACATCTTCATCACGAAGGGGTCGTTAACGGCCACGCAGATGATCTCGTCCACGCCCTTGGCCGCGAACTGATCCTTGGTGCGGATGAAGCTGGGCATGTGTGCGACGTGGCAGGTGGTCGAAAACGCCCCCGGCACGGCAAAGATCACGACCTTGCGGCCCTTGGTCTTTTCGGCCAGCGATACGGTCGCGGGGCCTTGGTCAGTCATCACCAGAAAGTTGGCTTCTGGCAGGCGGTCTCCGACGGCAATTGTCATTGGGGTGTCCTTCATTGCGTTCCCTGTCCGGCAGGATATAGGGTGCGGCCCATGGCGGACCAGAGGCAATGAACACGAAGGAACGAATGATGCAAAAGATCGTTGTCATAGGGGCCGGACAGGCCGGAGCCTCGGCCGTTGCCAAGCTGCGCGCATTGGGATTTGACGGCTCGATCACCCTGATCGGCGAGGAATCGGCCCCGCCCTACCAGCGCCCGCCGCTGTCCAAGAAATACCTGCTGGGCGAGATGGAGCTGGAGCGGCTGTACCTGCGCCCCCTGTCCTTTTACGCCGAGAACAGCATCGACCTGCGCCTGAACTGCCGCGCCGATGCGATCGACCGCGCCGACAAGGTGGTGATCGCGGGCGGTCAGCAGATCGCGTATGACGCGCTGATCCTGGCGACCGGCTCGGTCCCGCGCCGCCTGCCGCATGCGATCGGAGGCGCGCTGGACGGCGTCCACGTCGTGCGCGGGCTGGAGGACGTCGACGCCATGGCCCCCGAGTTCCGCCCCGGCGCGCGGGTGCTGATCGTGGGCGGCGGCTATATCGGGCTTGAGGCCGCTGCCGTCGCTGCCGCGAAGGGTCTGCACGTCACGCTGGTGGAAATGTCCGAGCGTATCCTGCAACGCGTCGCCAGCCCCGAAACCAGCGACTATTTCCGCCAGTTGCACCAATCCCACGGCGTCGAGATCCGCGAAGGCACCGGCCTGACCCGCCTGACCGGCGACACCCGCGTCACCGGGGCCGAGCTGTCGGACGGCACCTCGCTGCAGGTGGATTTCGTGATCGTCGGCGTCGGCATCACCCCCGCCACCGCCCTGGCCGAAGCCGCCGGGCTGGAGCTGGACAACGGCATCAAGACCGACACCCAGGGCCGCACCAGCGACCCCTCGATCTGGGCGGCAGGCGACTGCGCTTCGTTCCCCTACCGCGACGGGCGCATCCGGCTGGAATCCGTCCCCAACGCCATCGACCAGGCCGAATGCGTGGCTGAAAACGTGCTGGGGGCAGGTAAAACCTATGTCCCGCAGCCGTGGTTCTGGTCAGATCAATACGACGTGAAACTGCAGATCGCCGGGCTGAACACCGGCTATGACCGCGTGATCAGCCGCCCCGGCGACAAACCCGGCGCGATGTCCTTCTGGTACTACCGGGGCGACACGCTGCTGGCCGTGGACGCCGCCAATGACGCCCGCGCCTACATGATAGGCAAACGCCTGATTGACGGCAGCAAATCCCCCGACCCACTGGCAATCGCAAGCCCCGAAACCGACCTGAAGGCGCTGCTGAAATGAGGATCGTCGCTGGCGCCTTCAAGGGCCGCGCACTGGCCGCCGTCGGCAAGGGTGACCCAGGCGCACACCTGCGCCCCACCACCGACCGCACCCGCGAAAGCCTGTTCAACATGCTGGCGGGCGGCCGCTTCGGCGCCCCGATCGAGGGCGCCCGCGTGCTGGACCTGTTCGCCGGCACCGGCGCATTGGGGCTCGAGGCGCTGTCACGCGGCGCCGACCACGTCACCTTTGTCGACGATGGCAACAAATCCAACACATTGATCCGAGAGAACATCCGCATCTGCAACGCACAGGCGCAAACGAAAATCATCCGCCGCGACGCCCGCAAACTGCCCGCCAATCCCGACGCGCCCTATGACCTGATCTTTCTCGACCCACCCTATGCCAAGGGCCTGGGCGAGGTCGCGATGCAAACCGCCCTGACCCAAGGCTGGATCGCCGAAAGCGCCCTGATCGTGTGGGAGGACAGCGCCCCCATCACCCCGCCCGACGCCCTGACCCTGCTGGAAGCGCGCCAATACGGGGACACCACGATTTCCATCCTGGAAACCTGACCCTGGTTTCTTTCTGACGCAAAATACTCCCGCCGGAGGCGCGGAAAATTTCAAATTTTCCGATCAAAATTCCGTAGCGGAATTTTGCCCCGCCCTACTTGACCAACACCACCGGTACCTTGCAGGTGCGGATCATCTGCGTTGTGGTCGAGCCGATGATCATCGCGCGAATCCGTGAATGCCCATAGGCGCCCATCACCAGCAGGTCATAACCCTTGCCCTCGACCAACTCGCCCAGCGCCGTTTCAGGCGCGCCCTGCACAACCTCGACCGCCGCCTTGTGACCACCCGCTGCCAGCGTGGCGCGTGCATCCTCCAGACCGCGCTTCACCGCGTCCGAGGGCGTGCCCACCGTCACCAGCGTGCAGTCCATCCCGGCGAACAGCGCGTTGCGAGCGACGTAATCCACCGCCTTCATCGCGGACACCCCGCCGTCATAGGCGATCAGCACCCGCTCGATCGGCTTGAAGGCCCGGCTGGCGACAAACACCGGCGCCTTCACCGCGCGCACGATCCGCTCTAGGTTCGAGCCAAGGTGCATCTTGGCGAAATCCGCAGCCTCGCCACGTTTACCGATCACCACCATCGAGGCGTCGGCCTCTTGCTCGGCTACCGTCTCGACGATGTCGCCGTTGCGCAGGCGTAGGGCCACTTCGGCCACGCCGTCGCCCTCGATGATCGCCTTGGCGTCGTCCAGAATGGCGCGCCCCTGCGCTTGCGCCAGCTTGGCGCGTTGGGCGTCCAGCTCGGCCAGTTCGGACATGATCTTGGTCCGCGCACCCAGCCGCAGGTTGCCGCTCAGATCGCCCGAGCCGCCCTCGCGCCGACCCAGCACATGGAACAATTCGACCGGGGCCTGCGTCCGCCCGGCGATCCAGGCGACGTGGTGGCACACGCTCTCGGAATAGATCGAGCCATCCACCAATGCGATGATTTTGCCAGTCATGTCCGCCTCCTCAATGTGCCAGCAGCTTGTCGGCCGCGCCGGGTTTGTCATGCTCGCCCAGCCGGTCGACGATAGTGCGCGACGCTTCGTTCATGCCCAGGATCTCGACCTCGGCCCCTTCGCGGCGGAATTTCAACACCGCCATGTCCAGCGCCGCAACCGAGGAAATGTCCCAGATATGCGCGCGGGTAACGTCGATAACGACACGCTCCAGCGCCTCGCGGAAATCGAACGCCTTCATGAAATCCTCGGATGAAGCAAAGAACAACTGCCCCTCGACGATATAGCGCCGCTCGCGCCCGTCCGCCGACAGCTCGGATCGCACGCCGAACAGCTGCGCGATCTTCCAGGCAAAGAAGATGCCCGACAGCAGCACGCCCACCAGCACGCCAATCGCCAGGTTATGGGTGAAAACCACGAACACCACGGTCGCCACCATCACGATCGAAGACGAAGGCGGGTGATCGCGCAGGCTCTTGAGCGACGACCAGCTGAACGTCCCGACCGAGACCATGATCATGATCGCCACCAGTGCAGCCATCGGAATGCGTGCCACGTAATCGCCCAGAAACACCACCAGGATCAGCAGAACCGCGCCTGCGACAAAGGTCGACAAGCGCCCGCGCCCGCCGGATTTCACATTGATCATCGACTGGCCGATCATCGCACAGCCCGCCATACCACCAATGAAACCGGTGCAGAAATTCGCCACGCCCTGACCGATACACTCCTGGTTTTTGCTGGAGGTCGTGTCCGTCAGCTCATCCACCAGGTTCTGCGTCATCAGGCTTTCCAGCAGGCCCACGGCGGCCACGGCAGCCGAGTAGGGCAGGATGATCATCAGCGTCTCCCAGGTCAACGGGATGTCCGGCAGCAGAAAGATCGGCAGGGTATCGGGCAGCTCGCCCATGTCGCCCACGGTGCGCAGATCCAGCCCCAGAGTCAGCGACACGGCAGTCAGGATAAGGATACACACCAGCGGCGAGGGGATCGCCTTGGTCAGCAGCGGGAAGGTGTAGATGATCACCAGACCGGCCGCGACCATCACATAGGTCAGATACGGCACCCCGATCAGCTCGGGCAGTTGCGCCATGAAAATCAGGATCGCCAGCGCATTCACAAAGCCCGTCATGACCGAGCGCGACACGAAGCGCATCACATAGCCCAAGCGCAGCAACCCCGCACCGATCTGCAACACACCCGCCAGAACGGTCGCGGCCAGCAGGTATTGCAGCCCATGCTCTTTTACCAGCGTCACCATAAGCACGGCGGTCGCAGCCGTGGCAGCTGAGATCATCCCCGGACGCCCGCCCACGATGGCCGTAATCACCGCGATGGAAAACGACGCATAAAGCCCGACCTTGGGATCAACCCCGGCGATGATCGAAAAGGCAATCGCCTCGGGGATCAGCGCCAGTGCCACGACCAACCCGGACAGCAGGTCGCCTTTCACGTTGCGGGTCCATTCCCGGCCATAGGAAGATAGGGAAATCATCGGCAATCGAGCCTCCGTCTCCAGCGCGCATACGCGCTGAACCATGCGTTCATCTGTCTGCAATTCCCGGCCCGACCCCAACAGCCAGCCCGCGCGTTCCCCCCGCGCTTATACGCCTGCCCCCCGAAGGGCAACCAAAACGCCCGGAATCTGGCTGGTTTCGCCCAGAAGACCGGACCACGCACAGAGACTGAACAGGGAAAGGGGGCCAGCCCCCTCGGCCTGCGGCCTCACCCCCGGGATATTTGGAAAAAGAAGAAGGACAAGGCGCGCTCTTCCTTCTTCTTTTTCTTAAATATCCCGGGGGGAATGCGCCAAAGGCGCAGGGGGGCCGCGCCCCCAAACCCGCAGGCAGCGGCCGCAGGACGATGACGAGATATCATGCGCGCGCCTTGGCGCGCACAATGGGATCACTCGGAATAGGTCGGGTGGAACGTGCCTGCGGGCGACAGGGTGAAGATGTCGAACCCGTCTGCTGTCACGCCGATGGAATGTTCGAACTGCGCCGACAGGGATTTGTCGCGGGTGACCGCCGTCCAGTCGTCGGCCAGCACCTTGGTTTCGGGGCGGCCGAGGTTCACCATGGGTTCGATGGTGAAGAACATGCCTTCTTCCAGCACGGGGCCGGTTCCGGGGCGGCCGTAGTGCAGCACGTTGGGCGGGGCGTGGAAGACGCGGCCCAGGCCGTGGCCGCAGAAGTCGCGGACGACGCTCATGCGGTGGGCCTCGACGTAGGATTGGATCGCGTGGCCGATGTCGCCGAAGGTGTTGCCGGGCTTGACCATTTCGATGCCCTTGAACAGAGCGTCATGGGTCACCTGGATCAGGCGTTCGGCCTTGCGGGGCAGTTTGCCCGCCACGTACATGCGCGAGGTGTCGCCGAACCAGCCGTCCACGATCACCGTCACGTCGATGTTCAGGATGTCGCCATCCTTCAGCTTCTTATCACCGGGGATGCCGTGGCAGACCACGTGGTTGATCGAGATGCAGCTGGCGTGCTGATAGCCCTTGTACCCGATCGTCGCGGATTTCGAGCCCTTCTCGGTCACCTTTGCCTCGATGATCTGGTCGATCTCGGCGGTGGTCTGGCCGGGGAAGACATGCTCGGCGATCTCGTCCAGGATTTCGGCGGCGATGCGGCCAGCCTTGTGCATCCCGGCGAAATCCGCCTCTTGGTGGATACGGATCCCCTCGCGGGTCACGCGGCCATCGTGCTTGTCCTTCAAAAGTCTTCTCCGTCGCAGGATCGTTTGGTCAGCTTTTACATTGATCTGGCGCCAAGGGCCAGTGCGGCAGTTCGGCCAAGGGCAGCGGCGCGCCCAGGTCGACGCCCTCGGGGCTGATCCTGGTGTCAAAGCCCAGCACTTGTACCCCCGCCCGACGCGCCGCGACAAAGGCGGCGTCATAGGTGGGGTCGATGTCTGCGGCCAGGGTGAAGCGGGTGCAATCGTTGCGCTGCACCAGGTACAGCATCACCGCGTTGTGCCCCTGCGCGACCATCGCCGCCAGTTCCGCCAGGTGTTTGGCGCCGCGCGCGGTGACGCTGTCGGGAAACTCGGCCAGGCCGTGCTGGCGGCTGAGGGTCACCGATTTCACCTCGACATAGGTGTCTTGTGCGCCCGACAGCAAGAAGTCGATCCGGCTGTTCGCGCCGTATTTCACCTCGGCCCGCACGGTTTCATAGGCGGGCAGGCCCGGCACCTGGTGCGCCTCCAGCGCGGCCTTCAGCGCGCGGTTGGGGACGGATGTATCGACGCCGGTGAAATGGCCGCCGTCATGTTCGACCAGCCGCCAGCCGTATTTCAGCTTCTTCTTGGGATCGTCGTTCGGCTCCAGCCAGATTCGCATTCCCGGCTCGGCCAGACCCAGCATCGAGCCGGGGTTGGCGCAGTGGGCGACCACCTCTTGCCCATCTTCCAGCAGGCAGTCGGCCAGAAACCGCTTATACCGGCGGATCAGCGTGGCGGGCACAAGAGGGGTTTGAAAGCGCATATCCCGCGCCTATACCGGTGACAGAGTATTCGCAAGACGAGGGAGCACGCGATGGCCAATCCGACCGCAGCCATTCTGGTCATCGGGGACGAGATCCTCTCGGGGCGGACCCGCGACAGCAACATGCATTACCTGGCGCGCGAGCTGACCCGCGTCGGCATCGACCTGCAAGAGGCGCGCGTCGTGTCCGACAACCGCCGCGCCATCATCAAGGCCGTGAAATCGCTGTCGGCGGCTTACGGCTCTGTGTTCACTTCGGGGGGGATCGGGCCGACGCATGACGACATCACCGCCGAATGCGTGGCCGAGGCGTTCGACACCCCGATCAGCATCCGCGACGACGCGCGCGCTCTGCTGGCCGCCCATTACGCCCGCACCGGCGCCGAGCTGAACGAGGCCCGCCTGCGCATGGCGCGCATCCCCGACGGGGCCACGCTGATCGAAAACCCGGTCTCGGTCGCGCCCGGTTTCACCATCCAGAACGTGCATGTCATGGCTGGCGTCCCGGCGGTGTTCGAGGCGATGGTGGCGAGCGTGCTGCCGACGCTGACCGGCGGCTCGCCGCTGTTGTCGCAATCGCTGCGGATCGAACGTGGCGAGGGCGAGATCGCCGGCCCGCTGTCAAAGCTGGCCGATGATTTCCCCGAGCTGTCCATCGGCTCTTATCCCTTTCAAAACAATGGCATATACGGCGCCAACATCGTGATCCGCGGCCATGACGGCGCGCAGGTCGATGCCGCCATGACTCGCCTGTCGGAGATGTTCGCATGACCCTGCCCACCGCCGCGCAACTTTATGATGTGACCGATGGCACCTGGCCTGCCGCCGCTGAAAAAACGCTGGGCCCCTGGCTGATCCGCGAAGGCAAGAATGGTGGCCAGCGTGTCTCGGCCACCGTGGCCATGCAGCCGGTGACGGCGCAAGATCTGCCCGCCGCCGAGGCCGCCATGCAGGCGCTGCACCAGCCCCGCCTGTTCCAGGTCCGCGAAGGTCAGGGCGATCTGGACGCCCTGCTGGCCGAGCACAACTATGCCATCGTCGATCCGGTCAACCTGTGGGTCGCACATGTCGATACCGTCGCCACGCAATTCCCGCCGCCCGTCACCGCCTTTGCCGTGTGGGAACCGCTGGCGATCCAGATCGACATCTGGGCCAAGGGCAAGATCGGCCCCGGCCGCATCGCCGTGATGGACCGCGCGCCGCAGCCCAAGACCGCCCTGCTGGGCCGCCTTAACGACAGCCCCGCCGGCACGGCCTTTGTCGGCATCCACGGCGACACCGCCATGCTGCACGCCATGTACGTGCTGCCGCATCAGCGCAAGCAGGGCATGGCCCGCTGGTTCATGCGTCTGGCCGCCTTCTGGGCGCGCGACAACGGGGCCAGCTACCTGTCGGTCGTCTGCACACAAGACAACACGGCCGCGAATGCGCTATATTCCGACCTCGGAATGGCCCTTGTCGGGCAGTACCATTACAGAAAACACAAAGAAGATATTTGAGATGAGCACCCCCGAGCGCCCCATTGCGCTGAACCTGCCGCCGCTGGACCCGCTGCCCGAGGCAACCGCCAAGTATTTCCGCATCTGTCAGGAAAAGCTGGGCCTGATCCCCAACGTGCTGATGGCCCACGCCTTTGACATCGAAAAGCTGAACGCCTTCACCGCGCTTTATAACGACCTGATGCTGGGCGACAGCGGCCTGACCAAGCTGGAGCGCGAGATGATCGCGGTCACGGTGTCCTCGGAAAACAAGTGCTTCTACTGCCTGACCGCCCACGGCGCCGCCGTGCGCGAGATCTCGGGCGATCCGATCCTGGGCGAGGCGCTGGTGATGAACTACCGCGTTGCTGATCTGACCCCGAAACAGCGCGCCATGCTGGATTTCGCCGTGCAGATGACCAAGGCCAGCGCCACGATCGAGGAAGCCGACCGTCAGGCCCTGCGCGATGCCGGTTGGACCGACCGCGACATCTGGGACATCGCCAACACGGCGGCGTTCTACAATATGACCAACCGCGTGGCCTCGGCCCTGGATATGCGTCCGAACCGGGAATACCACGCTCAGGCCCGGTGATGCTGCGCGCGCTCGCCCTGTGCTGTGCCGCCCTGTCCCTGTCCGGGACGGCCCATGCGCTGACGCTGGAACTGCCTGCCTCTGCCAAGCCGCTGGCCGATCTGTCCAGCGCGGCCGACAGCTATGCCCTGCCGCTGGGATCGTTTGCCGATGGCGCGGTGCCCGTTCAGGACCTGGAGGGCGCCGTCACCCGCCAAAGCTGGCTGATCGGCGCGCAGGGGCTGACCTCGCTGCAGATTTTCGGGCCGTTGCGCCAGCAGCTCGAGGATGACGGCTACGAGATCCTGTTCGAATGCGGCGATGATGCCTGCGGCGGGTTCGATTTCCGCTTTGGCACCTTCATCTTGCCCGCCCCCGACATGCATGTGGACCTGACCGATTTCCGGTTCCTTTCAGCCCGCAACGGAGACAAGGATCACCTGTCGCTGCTGGTCAGCCGCACCGACAACGCCGGCTTCGTCCAGCTGATCCGCGTAACGACCGAGGCGATGGAACCCGCCAAGATGTCCACCATGACGGGCACAGCGCGGCTGGCCCCGGCGGCCGCCCAAGGCAAACCGCTGGGCGAAAGCCTGTCGACCCTGGGCCATGCCGTCCTACACGATCTGACGTTCGAGACTGGCTCCTCCTCGCTGGGTGAGGGGCCGTTCGCCTCGCTTCAGGCGCTGTCGGCGTTCCTGCTGGCCGATCCGTCCCGCCGCGTGGCGCTGGTCGGCCACACCGATGCCGTCGGCGCGCTGGAGGGCAACGTCGCCCTGTCCAAACGCCGCGCCGCCTCTGTTCTGGAACGGCTGGTCAGCATCTACGGCGTCCCCCGCGCCCAGATGGAGGCCGAGGGCATGGGCTATCTCTCCCCCATCGCGCCCAACCAGACGGAAACCGGTCGCGAGGCCAACCGCCGCGTCGAAGTGGTGCTGCTGAACACCCAATGACCGGCTGGGCGAAAGCCCCGCCCCCTCAGCCCAGCAGCATCCACACCGCCACCCCGGCCAGAATCGCCCCGAACAGCTGGTTCGCCCCGCCTCTAGCCGCGAACAGCCGCCCGATCCGGTCGCCCAGCAGGGTCCATGCCGAAAACGCCACCAGATTGTTCAGGGTAAAGACGCTGGCGATCAGCAGCACCGCGCCCCAGCCCGCCGCCTCGCCCAGGAATTGCGAGAACATCAGCGCGATGATGACATAGGCCTTGGGGTTCAACAGCAACAGTAGCGCCCCATCGCCAAACCCCGCCGGTCGCGCCTGCCCCTGCGCCGCCCCTCCGGCCCGCGCCAGCCCCCAGGCCAGCCACAGCACATAGCCCGCCCCGGCCCATCGCAGCACCAGCATCGCCTGCGGCACCGCCGCCAACAGACTGGCAAAGCCCAGCCCGATCGCCACCGTCACCACCCACGTCGCCACATGATACCCGACCGAGGCCGGCAGCGTCGCCCGAAACCCGAAGCGCGCCCCGTTGGCGGCAAAGAACATGTTGCCGGGGCCGGGGCTATAGGCCAGCGGCAGCAGGAAAAGCAGCAAAGCGGGAACGATCTGGATCATGGGGCACCTCTGGTCACGGGACCACACTGCCCTTGGCTGCGCGCCAGGGCGATCCGATTGGTGCGCAAAGCTCAGCGGATCAGGATCGCCCGGAAATCGTTCACATTGGTGCCGGTCGGGCCGGGTGCGAACAGCCCGTCGATGGCGTTGAACGCGGTCCAGGCATCATTGCCCGCCAAGGCCTGCGCCGGGTCCACCCCGGCCCGCCGCATCTGCGCGGCACTGGTCCCGTCAGCAAAGGCACCCGCGTTATCCTCGGACCCGTCGATGCCATCCGTGTCGGCGGCCAGCGCGGTGATGCCCGTGACCCCGTCAATCTCCAGCACCAGCGACAGCAGGAATTCACTGTTGCGCCCGCCCTTTCCTTTGCCGCGCAGGGTCACCGTGGTTTCGCCCCCAGACAAGATCACCACCGGCTTGGCAAAGGGTCGATTGCGCAAGGCCACCTCGCGCGCCATCGCGGCATGCACCTTGGCCACCTCGCGCGCCTCGCCCTCGATCGCATCGGACAGGATCGCGGCAGATATACCCGCCGCCTCTGCCACCTCGGCCGCCGCCTCCAGAGATTTCGCGGCCGAGGCGATGACATGCACCTCATTGCGGGCAAAACGCGGGTCATCCGGGGATGGCGCATCCTCGGGCGCATCTCGCAGGAAATCGGCAATACGCTCTGGCAGGGCAATTCCGTAATCGCGCACGGCCGCCAGCGCCTCGGCCCTGCCCACACGGTCAGGCACGGTCGGCCCGCTGGCCACCTGCGCCGGATCATCGCCGGGCACGTCCGAGACGATCAGACTGATCACTCGCGCCGGAGACGCCGCCGCCGCCAGACGCCCGCCCTTGATCCGGCTGACCTGCTTGCGCACCGCGTTCATCGCCCCGATCGGCGCCCCGCTGGCCAATAGCGCGCGGTTCAGCGCCACCTCGTCCTCCAGCGCCAACCCTTCGGCCGGGGCCGCCAACAGGGCCGAACCACCGCCACAAACCAGCGCCACCACCAGATCGTCAGGGCCAAGCCCGCGCACCGCCTCGAACAGCGCCTGAGACGCGGCCAACCCCGCCTCGTCCGGCACCGGATGCGCTGCTTCCAGCACGCGCACATGGCGACACGGACAGGCATAGCCGTAACGGGTCACCACAACCCCTTCGACCGGATCGCCCCACAGCTCCTCGAACGCGGCGGCCAGTTGCGCCGCCCCCTTGCCCGCGCCAACCACCACGACACGCCCCTTGGGCCGCGCTGGCAGTTGCACCGCCAGCGCCTGCTTCGGATCCGCCGCCCGGATCGCCGCCTCGAACAACGATGTCAGAAAATCTCGCTCTGCCATGGCTCCCCCTTTTCCTCTATCCGACCGCCCCCTGCCCGAAACCGCAAGCCCAATTCGCAAGCCAGCGCCGACTCTGCCTTCGGGACGCCTCCGGCGGGGGAGTATTTTTCATCAGAAAGAAGGCCAATTCTGCTTCTTTCTGATCCTAAATACTCATGGCCCAGCGGCCGCGGCCGCGATGACGAGTCTTTGGGATCGCCACATCTGGACTTATCAACGTGCCACACTGGACCTATTCAACAGGCCCCTTGCGGGTGTGTAATGCCGGTAGCAGTCCACGCCGGTTTCAGCGTGGCATTATTCTTTTCTGACGGAGCCCGAAGATGATGGATGGCACTCTCGACAACGATATTCGCGCCGTGGTGGACGCTGACCGCGCCCATGTCTGGCATCACCTGACCCAGCACAAGCCGTTCGAGACCGGCGATCCGCGTATCATCATCGAAGGCAAAGGGATGCGCGTTTGGGATCAGAACGGCAAGGAATACCTGGACGCTGTCTCGGGCGGGGTGTGGACTGTGAACGTCGGCTACGGGCGTGCGCAGATTGCCGATGCGGTGCGCGATCAGCTGATGAAACTGTGCTATTTCGCGCAGTCGGCGGGCTCGATCCCCGGGTCGATCTTTGCCCAGAAGCTGATCGAGAAGATGCCGGGGATGAGCCGGGTCTACTATACCAACTCGGGCTCTGAGGCGAACGAGAAGGCGTTCAAGATGATCCGCCAGATCGCGCACAAGAAATACGGCGGCACCAAGCACAAGATCCTGTACCGCGACCGCGATTACCACGGTGGCACTCTGGCCGCGATGTCGGCGGGTGGGCAGGACGAGCGCAACATGCAGTACGGCCCCTTCGCGCCGGGCTTTGTGCGTGTGCCGCATTGCCTGGAGTATCGCAAGGAAGAGCTGGGCCTGGGCCATCTGTCGGGTCGTGAGTTCGGCATTGCTGCCGCGAACCTGATCGAAGAGGTCATTCTGCGCGAAGGCCCCGACACCATCGGCGGGCTGTGTCTGGAGCCGGTCACCGCGGGTGGCGGCGTCATCACCCCGCCCGAGGGCTATTGGGAGCGCGTGCAGGAGATCTGCAAGCAATACAACATCCTGCTGCATATCGACGAGGTGGTCTGCGGCATCGGGCGGACCGGCTCGCAATGGTTCGGGTATCAGCATTACGGCATCAAGCCGGATTTCGTGACGATGGCGAAGGGTGTGGCCTCGGGCTATGCGGCGATCGCGATCTGTGTGACCACCGAAGAGGTGTTCGAGATGTTCAAATCCGATCCCTCGGACAAGCTGGACCATTTCCGCGATATCTCGACCTTTGGCGGTTGCGTGGCCGGACCGGCGGCGGCGCTGGAGAACATGAAGATCATCGAGGACGAGGGTCTGCTGGAGAACTGCACCGCCATGGGCGCGCGGCTGATGGGCAACCTCCGCGCGCTGATGGAGAAGCATGCGGTGATCGGTGACGTGCGCGGGATCGGCCTGTTCCAGGGCGCCGAGCTGGTGAAGGATCGCACCACGAAAGAGCCGGTGGACGAGAAGGACATGGCGGCCGTGGTTGCGGCCTGTGGCGCGGCGGGGCTGATCATCGGGGCGTCCAACCGCTCGATCCCCGGGCGGAACAACGTGCTGTGTTTCTCGCCGGCGCTGATCGTGACGGCGGATGATATCGACTTCATCACCAACACGGTGGACGCGGCGCTGACGAAGGTGTTCGGGTAAGGGGGCGCTGCCCCCCGGCCTGCGGCCTCCCCCCGGGATATTTGGAAAAAGAAGAAGGGCTGGGGAGTTTTCCCGGCCCTTTTTTACTGCATCTCGGCCAGCTTGGTCAGCAGGGTCAGGGTGCGGTTGATCGGCACGTCGATGCCGTGGCGCGCGGCGCGGCGCAGGATTTCGCCGTTGAGGAAGTCGATTTCCGTGGGGCGGCCGCGCATCACGTCCTGCGCGGTCGAGGAATATTGCGCGGGCATCCAGCCGGGGACGTTGCGGATTGTTTGCAGGGTGCCTTCGGGGAGGGTGACGCCCTCGGCCCGGGCGACGGCGAGGCATTCGGCGGTGATATCCTCGATCAGTTGGGGAAGTCCGTCGACGGCGTAGAAGGTGCCGTAGGGCATGCGCGCGATGGCCGAGATCGCGTTGTAGGCGCAGTTGATCAGCAATTTGCCCCACAACAGGCCCATGACGTTAGCCGACACCTCGGTCTGGATTTGCGCGGCGTTCAGGGTTTCGGCGGCGCGTGTGGCATCGGGGCCGCCGATGGCCAGCTCGCCGCGCCCTTCGTGGCGCACGACGCCCGGGGCGACCATTGCGCTGGCCATGTAGACGACGGCGGCGATGGCCTTGTGATCCGTGGCGTGCTCCAGCGTTTCGGGGTTCGAAATGCCGTTTTGCAGGCTCAGCAGCAGGGTGTCATCGCCAAGGTACGGGGCGATCTGGGCGCCTGCAGCGGCGGTGTCGCCGGATTTGACGCAGAACAGCACCATCTGGGCCCCGGTGATTGCAGAGGGGTCGGTGCTGGCCTGCACCGCGCAGACATGGCGCGCGCCGGCTTTCTCCAGGATCAGGCCGTTGGCCGAGACCGCCTCGACCAATGCGGGGCGTCCGATCAGGGTGACCTGGTGCCCCGCCAGCGCCAGCATCGCGCCGTAGTAGCACCCGACCGCACCCGCGCCCATCACTGCAATCTTCATCTGCGCCTCCTGTCGTTACCGACCAACCTGCCCGATCCGCCGCCCGATGTCATCAGACCAGATTGTTTCGCGGATAAGTCCAGACTAAGCTGATCGCATGAGCATTCCGGCGGAAACCTTTTTCCTGGACCCGCAGTCGCAGGGCACCTTTCAGGCGCAGATCCAGCAGATGATCGCGCAAGGCATCCTGTCCGGCCGGTTCGCGCGCGGGGAAAAGCTGCCCTCGTCCCGCAAGCTGGCCCTGCACCTGGGCGTCAGCCGGATCACCGTGACCCTGGCCTATACCGAGCTGGTCGCCAGCGACTATCTGTCGTCGCGGGGGCGCTCGGGGTATTTCGTGTCGGACACGGCGCCCGAGCCGCCCGCCGATCCGCCGCAAGTGGCCCCGTCCGAGGCGGTGGATTGGGCGCGCGCCATCGGTCAGCGCTTCACCGGCGGGGTCGTGCCCGAGCGCCCGCAGGACTGGTCTCGCTACCGGTATCCGTTCATCTACGGGCAGACGGACCCGGCGCTGTTCGACCATGCGAACTGGCGGCTATGTGCGCTCAAGGCGTTGGGGCAAAAGGATTTTACCGCCCTCACCACCGACTATTACGACAAGGACGACCCCAAGCTGATCGAGTTCATCCTGCGCCACAGCCTGCCCCGGCGCGGGATCATTGCGCGGCCCGATCAGGTGCTGCTGACGCTGGGCGCGCAGAATGCGTTGTGGCTGGCCGCGCAGGTGCTGCTGACCCAGCGGCGCGTCGCCGTGGTCGAAAACCCCTGCTACAGCGCGCTGCGGGATATCCTGACGCAATCGCGCTGTCACATGGCCCCGGTCAGCGTCGATTCCAACGGCTTGCCGCCGCAGGACATCCCGCAGGCGGACGTGATTTTCACCACTCCGTCGCACCAATGTCCGACCGCCGCGACCATGCCGCTGGACCGCCGCCGCGCGTTGCTGCGCCGGGCACGAGAGATGGACGCGCTGATCGTCGAGGATGACTACGAGTTCGAGATGTCGTTCCTCTCGCCGCCATCGCCAGCCCTGAAATCGCTGGATGCGGACGGGCGGGTGATCTATGTCGGCAGCTTCTCCAAGTCGCTGTTTCCGGGGTTGCGGCTGGGTTATCTGGTCGGCTCCGAACCCTTCATCCGCGAGGCCCGCGCCCTGCGTGCCAGCGTGCTGCGCCACCCGCCGGGGCATGTGCAGCGCACCGCCGCCTATTTCCTGTCGCTGGGCCATTACGACGCGCAAATCCGCAAGATGGGCAAGGTGCTGGCCGACCGTCGTCGCGTGATGGAGGCCGCGATCCGCCAGCATGGCCTGACCATCGCGGGCAGCGGCGCGTTTGGCGGCTCGTCCTTCTGGATGCGCGCGCCCGATCACGTGGACACGCAGGCTTTGACCGCCGCCCTGATGCAGCGCGACGTGCTGATCGAGCCGGGGCGGCACTTCTTTTCCGCCCCCAATCCGCCCGCGAATTTCTACCGTCTGGCCTATTCCTCGATCCCGGCCGAGCGGATCCCCGAAGGCATCGCGCGCATCGCCCAGGCGATCGCCGCCCTGCCCGCCCCGTAGGCGGACAAAAATGCCGCAGCGCGGCGACCGCAACGGAAGGTATGGCCCCCCGACACGGCTCTGTTACGCTGCCCAGCGATGCAAAGGCTGCCCCGCAGCGAAAGGTAAGTACGATGCAAATGTCGGTTCGTGACCCGTTTCCGTTTCTGTCCCCCGTCACCGCGCAGGCCCCGCAGCGCCTGCTGAATCAGGCGCATGACCTGCCCAAACCGCGCGTCGCGCTGGTCAACGCGGGCTCTGTCAACGCGTTGGAGGGGATCCGCGAAGCCGCCGATCTGGGGCTGGCCAAGCCGGTGCTGATCGGCGACGTCGACAAGATCAAGGCCACCGCCGACGAGATCGAGTGGGACATCACCGGCATCCCCCTGATCGAGGCCCCCCACGTAACCGCCGCCCCCAAGGCCGCCGAACTGGCCCGCAACGGCGAGGTGCAGGCGATCATGAAGGGGCAGATCCACACCTCGACCTTCCTCAAGGGGTTGCTGCCGGTCTCGGCTGGCCTGCGTGAACCCGGCACCCGCTGCGGCCACGTGTTTCACATCACCGCGCCCGGTTCGGACCGGCCGTTGCTGATGACCGACGGCGCGCTGAACGTCGATCCGGATGTCGAGACCCGCAAGGAATGCCTGCGCCACGCCGTAAAACTGGCGCATCAGTTGGGCATCAAGGACCCGAAATGCGGGATTCTGTCCGCGACCGAGGACCCGATCCCCTCGCTGCCGAACTCGGTCGAAGCGCGCCAGATCGCCGAGTGGGCCAAGGACGCCCTGCCCCATTGCGTCGTGACCGGCCCGATGGCGATGGACCTGATCCTGTCGAAAGAGGCCGCCATCGCCAAGGGCTTTGACTCGCCCGTCTGTGGCGATGCGGACATCATCCTCAGCCCCAACATCACCACCGCCAACGCCGTGTTCAAGCTGATGGTGCTGGGCATGGGCTGCTGCGCCGCCGGTCTGGTGCTGGGGGCCAAGGTACCGATCCTGCTGACCTCGCGCGCGCAAGCGGCCCCGGCGCGCATCGCCTCGGCCGCGTTGGGCGTGATCGCGGCGGGGGCACCGGAATGATCCTGGTCGTCAATGCTGGCTCCAGCTCGATCAAGGTCGAGCTGTTCGACGAACACCTGACCGCGATCCTGCAAGGCAAGGTGACCGAGATCGGCGGCAAGGCCCGCATCAAGCTGGGCACGCTGGACCAGCCCGCCTTTGCCCCCGACCACAAGGCCGCGTTCAAGACGATCCTGCAGGCGCTGGCCGCTCAGGGCCACCCGGCCGAGGCGCTGACCGGCGCCGCCCACCGCATCGTCCACGGCGGAGAATTGCACGACCCGGTGCGCCTGACCGACGCCGTGATGACGCAGATCGAGGGGTATAACCCCTTGGCACCGCTGCACAATCCGCACAACCTGTCGGCCATCCGCGCGCTGGCCGCGCTGGTGCCGGACCTGCCGCAATATGCCAGCTTCGACACCGCCTTTCACGCTGGCAACGCGCCCCTCGTAACCACCTACGCCATCCCGCAATCCGAGCGGGACAAGGGCATCCGCCGCTACGGGTTCCACGGGCTGTCCTATGCCTCGCTGGTCGAGGCGCTGGGGCCCTCCCTGCCGCGCCGCCTGCTGGCGCTGCATCTGGGCAACGGCTCATCGCTGTGCGCGATTGTCGATGGCAAATCCGTCGCCAGTTCGATGGGTTATTCCCCGGTCGAGGGGCTGGTCATGGGCACCCGTCCCGGTGCCTTCGACAGCATGGCCGTGCTGCGACTGGCGCAGGATTACGGCATCGACGCCACCATCAAGATGCTGAACAAGGACTGCGGGTTGAAGGGTCTGGGCGGCACCAATGACATGGTGCAACTGCTGGCCACCGACGCCCCCGAGGCGCATTTCGCGATCGAGCATTACTGCTATTGGGCGGCGCGAGAGGCAGGCTCGGCCATCGTTGCAATGGGGGGCATCGACGCCATCGCCTTTACCGGCGGGATCGGTGAGAATGCGGAACCCATACGCACCCGTATCCTACAGCATCTGGCATTCCTGGGGGATCTGCCCGTGCATGTCGTTCCGGCGGACGAAGAGCGTCAGATCGCCCGCGATGCGCTGAACCTGATCGCCGCGGGGCGCTAAGCGAAAGGCCGGGCGAACCGCCCGGCCCTTGCCTCATTTCTTGGATTTCCAGCTGTCCAGCCAGCGCCGCACCCGGCCGCGTTTTTCCGCGATCCGGTCGCCCGCGGCGTCCCAGCCGTCCTCGATATCCTCCAGCACCGGGTCGATCCGCGCCTGACGGAAGCGGATCCAGCGCACGCGCACGGCCCAGATCAGCGCAAAGAACAGCGTCAGGATCAGGATGTTCAGCCACGGAATAATCGTCGCATCAGGCCCGTCCACCCGCTTGATCGCCACCGCGTTGGGGAAGACCGTCCAGTATTCGTTGCGCCAGCCGTAATGGGTGATCGCGTACCACTCGGGGTTTTCCTTGGTGGATTTCGCGTCATTCGCCTCGGTGTACAGGTTGGCCGTGTCGAACTTGAAATAGGGCGGCCAGTGCCAGCCGGTATCCTCGTTGCGATAGACCTTGGCCTTGCCCTCGGGGGTGACCGCCTGAATGAACTGCACATCGCGGTTGATCAGGTTGGCCGACTGGTCGTCCGGCGTCGCCCAGAAGATGCGGGTCCAGTCGCCCAGTTCCTCGCGTTCTTCGTAGGTGTTGACGATGCGCACGATGTCGTGTTGCGGCAGCGTGTAGTGAAAGAACGCCCCGACGATCAGCCAGATCGTGATCCAGAACGTCCATTTGACATAGACCATTCGCGGCCCTCCTTAGTAGATGTTCACCATGTAGATGATCGCCAGAACGATCACCACCGGGATGATGTAGACCAGCCAGATCAGCTTGCGCCGGAACGAGTTTTCGTACTCGTCCAGCCCGTCCTCGACGAAATCCTCGCGGTCGCCCTTCTTGACCTCTTCGTCCCATTCGCGTTCCAGCTTGTCGCGCCGGACCGAGCGGGAATAGAGCGACACGCCCACATAGATAATGGTCAGGATGACAAATCCAATGATCACCAGGCGCAGCAGTCCGAACATTGCTCCCTCCTATCCGCCCCAGGGGCCCTTGATTTTCTTTGGTTGCGCCCGGCGCACCGCGCCCCACGGACCGACCTGATCCAGCAGGTCCCGCTTTGGCGCGGGCGGAGGCGGCGGCGGCGCGGGTTCTGCCATCGGCGCATCATGCCCGAACAGCGCCCGACGCGCGCCCGCTTTGTCCGCCTGATACTCGCGTTCCAGGAAATCGGCCACATAGGATTTCTTGGTCTCGGACCAGCCGGCATAAAGCCTGTAGAACAGCTCTTTGTGGCAGATGAACAGCTGCCGCACGTCCTTGGGCGACAGCTCGGCCAGCAGCATGTTCACCAGGTCCGCATCCGGGTGATCGGCCGCCCGCAGCGTGTAGAAATAGGCTGGGTGATCGCTGCCGATGCGGGGCCATTCGCCCTCGTCCTCGGCCCAGCGCACCAGCGCCTGTAGCCCGTGAAACTCTGCCGGCAGGGCATCCGCATGGGCCCGCGCCAGCGCCCGGATATCGCGCCGCGTGGCCCCCGTCAGGTCGATGCCGCGATCCTGCGCCACGTCCACGACGATGAAGTCCATCTTCTGCCGCAGGATCGCCCCCGCATCGATGCCCCGCGCCTTGACGATGGGTTCGGCCAGGCGGTTCAGCTCCAGGAAATGGGCGATCTGGTTGCGGTCGGCAAAGTCGAACACGTGCTTCATCGCGATATCCCGCAGCGCCGTTTTGTCCTGCGCGATCACCGCCGGATGCGGAACCGAGCGGAACAGGTACACCCCGCCGAAATGCGCCGTCCAATAGTTGTCCTGCGTGAACTCCATCTGTTTCAGCCGCACCGGGTTGCGCGTCACGTCGCCCGTGCGTTTGGCCAGCCCGATCATGTCCGCGATCAGCACGTCGTCGAACCAGGCGTCGTCCTCCTCCATGAAGCGGTCGACCATCTTGCCCAGCTTTTCGGCGTCCTTGACCGTGCCCGCCGTCGTATCCGCCTCGATCTTGATCTTGCGAATGTCCAGCAGCCGCGCCGGATCGGCCACCGAATAGACCGAGTTCAACAGCTCCCCCGCCACCGCATCCCGCGCCGTCAGGGCGAACAGCTGCGCCTCGTTCTCCTCGATGAACTGGCGCAGAATGCTGCGCGACATCGAGAACTTGGCATTCAACAAAGGCGCCGTCTTCTGCGCGGTACTCAGCAGGATGAACTGCCGGTTACACCCCCCCTGATTGAGGTAGAGCATATCCCCCAGCTCGTCCCCCACCTCGGGCGAGTAGCCGCTGATGTCGATGTGAAAATCCGTCAGCTGCGTCCGCTTGCCCGTCAGATGGATCAACGCCCGGTTATACCGCTCGACCAGCGCAGGCGAGGACACATGGATCAGGTTCCCGAACATCAGGCCTTTTTCGATGAGGCGTTTCATTGGCTGGCCTCCCGTGCTCTTTTTCGGTCATTCAGACCATTCCAGACAGGGCCGAAAATCATCAAAACCACCAGCGAGAAGGGTAAGCCAAGTCCAGTCATCCACAGGCGCGTGACGGGGCCAACCGCAAACCCGCTGTCGTAATGCCCGCCACCAAAGGCCGCGTAACACAGCAGCACGATCACCGAAAAGGCGACCGCCACACCCCAGTAATTCGACCCCGCGAAACCGGCTTCGGGGTGCCGGCCCCACGCGCGATTGATGTACCAGGCAAGGAAGATCAAACCAAAGAAGGTGTTCAAAACGAAATACCCGGTGGCATAGCTCAGCAACAGCATCTTGCCCTCCCAGCAGACTGGCGTTTCCCTCTGGTGTCAGAAACAGCCATCACCCCTTCCCCTCCAGATACCGCCGTTTCGCCTCTTCCGTACGCCCGAAATCCCGTACCATTGCCTCGATGGCCACCTCGTCCGACTTGTCGGCATAGCGGAACTCAGAGTCGGCGTAGCGGTTGATCTCCTGGATCACCATCTCCACCGTGATCGGGCGGCGCAGGTCTTCGATCATCGCCAGCTTGCGTTCATACGGTTGGAACAGGAACAGGTCGGGCTGCTCCATCCACTCATCCGGCAGCTCGAAATCCATCGCGCGGACCTTCACGGCGTCGGTGATGTTCTTGATCGCCCGCCCGGTGAACCGTTCATCCGCCTGCTGGATCGCCTTCAGGTACGTCCCCAGCTTGGCAATCGTGTTCAGATCCCCGACCTGCCCCTGCACGCGGTCGTAAACATCGATCAGTCCGGCCTCATGCGGGCGCGCGTGCCCCTCGAACGAGCGTGCAACAGCCCGCTTGATCTCCTGGGCGGCGTAAAGCTCATGCTCACCCAGCGGGATGTCGTGCTTCTTGCCCAACAGCAGCGCCAGGATGTCGATGTAATCCTCGCGCGTTTGCGGCCCGTCCACCAGGAACCGCGCCCCGGCCCGCTGGCGCAAGGCGTCGTCCACGTTCTCGGGGTAGTTCGAGAACATCCCGAAGGTGCAGTTCCCCCGCACCACCGTATTGGCCCCGGCGAATGCTTCCATGAACACCGCCGTCACCTCTTGCTGGCCCGCGCTGGACTGACGATCCCCCCGCTTCCCCGCGATCTGGTCGATGTCGTCGATGGTCCCAAATCCGATCACCGAAGGATCCAACACGTTGTTCACAAAGGCCTTTGCATTCTGCCCCGACTTGCCCTGATAGCTGTCGATATTGTCGATGCCAAAGTTCTGATACCGGAACGGATAGCCCGCCACCTGACAATATTCGTGAACCAACCCCGCCATCATCTGGATCAAGGTCGTCTTGCCCGTTCCCGGCTTGCCGTCGCCCATAAAGGTGAAAATGAAGCCGCCCAGTTCCGCGAACGGGTTCAGTTTCCGCGAAAAATCATAGGCCATCAGCATCTTGGCCAGACGCATCGCCTGATACTTGGCGATGTGGTTGCCCACCACCTGATGCGGCGCCTTGAACTGCATGGTCAGGGTCGTGCCCACCGCCTTGCGCGCGGGGGTAAAGCCCTGCAGCGTCAGATCATCCGCCTCGATCCGCCAACTGGCCGTGCCGAACCCCTCCAGCCGCGGCGCGGATTGGGCACGCAAGGCCACCCGCTCCATCAGCGCCTCGGCAAACGCGGCCAGCGTGGCCACCAGATGCGGCTCGTCAGAGGCATGGGTTGCGATATCCTGATCCAGCTCCCACAACACACCGTGCAAAGCCAGCTGAGCATTGTCCGTCAACACCTCCTGCGGCTGGGCCACGGCCACCGCCAGCTCGGGCTGATGCGGCGCCAAAAGATACGCCAGCGTATTGCCGAAGACATGCATCGAAACCAACGCCTCAGCGGCCAGCAACTCCGCAAACTCGCCCTTGCGCGCGGGCGGCAAAGACCCCTCCAGATTGGCCCGCTTCAACGCGTCCAAGCCGACCTGTGCCGCATAGCCCTGCCCCATCGCCAAGGCGACCGCCAAGGCCCGCCGCAACGCATTCATCACCGTCGCCTGCAAGGGCGAGACCAACGCATCCCCCCCATCCGCCGCCTCGATCCGCTCCAACAGGCGCACCCCTTCGGCCCGCACGGTCGAACGCGTCACCATCCCCGGCGTGGTCGAACGGAACCGCCGATGCCCCACCACCCCCGAGGACCGCTCCGGCCCCGGCACATCCCGCGCCTTGCCCAGCCGCGGCGTGTGGTCAAACCCCTCCAACAACGCCAAGGCCGCCGGATAATGCGCGCGAATCTCGTCTTCGCGCAGCTCCATCAAATCGCTCGTCAGGCTCATCTCACAGCCCTTTCGCTTCTTTCTGACTCAAATACTCCCGCCGGAGGCACGGAAAATTCCCAATTTTCCGTTCAAAATTCCGTCCCGGAATTTTCCTCCGCCAGACATCACCGATAACTCAACACCCGACCTGCGGCGCCCACGACGAACTTGCGCACGCTGGCGAACCCGGCCGGCGCTTTCTCGGCCAGCACCTGATAGGGCCGCTCCGGCAGGATGATGCTCCGCTCGGTCCGCGTGGCCCCGGTATCCACGCCGCGCCCGCCGAACGGGTCCAGCGCGAACACCTCGCGCTCGGCGGTGCTGAACCAGCCGACCTTGGCCTCGGTCACCCGCTCGCTTTCCAGCTCTTCCACGGTCCAGGCCAACGCCCAGTCCTGACCTTCGGGGCTTTCGGCCTCGGCCAGCACCTCGCGCAGCGGGCCTGATTGCAGCGTGTAGGCATGCGAATACATCGGCCCCAGATGGATACGCCGCAGCCGCTTGGGATGCAGGTCGTTGAACTGCTCGTCGAAGCCCTTGGCAATGGTCACCAGCTTCAGCCCGCCCAGGGATTGCCCCATCAGGTGCGCCTGCGCTTCGGGCCAGCGGTGTTCGTCCTTGGGCAGGGCGTCCTTGCCGCTGTCCTCGACCTCCATCATGTAGATCACCGGCAGGTTCAGCTGGCTGTCATAGACCGCCCAGTGCAGCAGATAGCGCCGCCGGTCCTCCAGCCCGCTCAACCAGATCGCCCGAGGATCGTTGCGTGCCCAGAACAGCTGTCCACGCTGCAATTCCTCGTAGTACAGCCGCTGCGACAGCGCGAATTGCAGCCGCGTCGGCAGGCTCTGCTGGCCGACGATCTGCTCGACCATCTGCCGTTTGATCGCCTCGACGCCGGGCAACCCCTCCAGATGTTGCCGCGCCTGCAACGCGTCATTGGCCATCACCAGCAACTCGTTGAACACCGGGAACCCGCTGTCCACCGTGTCGATCGAGAGCGAGCCAAAGAACTGCCCCGTCTCGCGCCCGACCAGCAGGTATTTCATGCTCAGCGCGCGGAAGGTGTAGCCGATCATCGCCAGATAGCGCGTCAGCACCTCGACCTCGTCGCCCGACAATTCCCCGTCCGCGCGCATCTGCGCGGCGACGCGGGTCAGGTGGCCGGTGATCACATCGAACTTGCGGAAATACCTCCGGCTGGCGAAGGTATCGCGCAGCGCCGCGTGATCGGCCTGAAGATCGACCTTGTCCGCCATTTACTGACCATACAGGTTCTTGTCGTGCTTCTCGACGATGGCTTGGAACCGACGGGCAAAGCGTTCGTCCGCCTTGGCCTTGGCCTCCAGCACCTGCCGGGCAAAGACCATGTGTTCCTCGTGCTTTTCCATCATGTCGGCCATGCGCTGGTTGGTCGCCGTGCCGATCGCGGCCATGGCGGCCTGCGCTTCCTTGTCGGTCTGCACGCCGATCTCGTTGATCCGGTGCGCGATGTCCTGCTGCTGGGCGGTTTTCAGCGACTTGGTCAGCGCATCGTACAGGATCACCCGCTGCTTGGTATCCGTCTGCAGCTTGTTGATCAGCACCATCTGCGTCGCCGCCTGGTTCTGCAGGGAATCGACCCAGGTCTTGCCCTTCTCGATATAGCGTTCCAGCGTCTGCGACTTGGCCAGCTTGACCTGCTCTTGCTGCACCAGCTCGTTGTACTGCTTGTTCAGCTCGGCCAGCTGAGTCTCCAGCTTGGTGCGTTCCGCCGCGTCCTGCGTGACGCTGATCTTGTTCTCCAGCTCGATGATCTTGGGGTCCATGCCCAGGATCTCGGCCCGCACGGTTTCCAGCTCCTGCACGGTGAATTCCCGCTCGTCCAGCGTTTCCGTCAGGTTGGTTTCCACCTTGCCCTTCTGGTCGTTCAGCGTGGCCAGCTGGCTTTCCAGCAGCTTGGTGATGATGTCCGACTTGCCGATCAGGTCCTGCAGCTTGTCGTCGATATTGGCCGTGCGCATCCGCTCCTGCCGCAATGAGTCTGACTTGCCCTTGCTGAAGATGCCGACAAAACTTTCCCACCCGGTTTTCGAGCGCATTTCGTCGAAATCCTTGGAAAACGCCGCCGTCACATCGTCCAGCCCCATGATCAGCTCGGCGATATTGGCGTTCATCACCTCGGTATGGGCGTGCACGTCGTCCAGCGTCGCGTTCTCGATGTCGATCATCGCGTCGTCGCCGGTCTTGATCTTCTGGCGTGCCGTGTCGATGCGGGCGGTCAGCTCCGAAATCCGGGCCTGCGCCTCGGCCACCTGCTTTTGCGATTCCAGGACCTGCGCTTCAAAATTCGCCATCACATACTCCCTGAATGAAACCTTTAATTCATATGGGGGATGTGAAACGGCTTTACATCCCCCGGTCAAAACGAAACCTGCAGGGATGTTCGCAAATCGCCCCCCCGTTGGAAAGAGGCAAGCCGCCAAAGGTCAGGAAAATCCCACTTGCCCGCGCGCACACGCCCCGCCACAGTCCGATCATTCCCAACCCCCGGAGATTTCGATGACCCGCCTGATTGCCCCGCTCCTTGCGCTTGCCCTGCTGCCCGCCACCGCCCACGCGGACGAGATCACGGACGCGCTCGACGCCGCCACCGCCGCCTACAAGAACGGCGAAATCCAATACGCGCTCGAGGAGCTCGACTTCGCCCGCAACAAGATGCTGACCCTGAAAACCGACGCGCTGACCGCCTACCTGCCCGAGGCCCCCGCCGGCTGGACCCGCACCGTCAACACCGAGATGAACGCCGGCATGGCCATGATGGGCGGCGGTGTCGGTGCCGAGGCGCGCTATAATTCCGACGACGCCGAGTTCACCATCACCATGATGGCCGACAACCCGATGGTCGCCAGCATGGGCGCGATGCTGGCCAATGCCGGCATGATGGGCCTGAAACTCGAACGCATCGGGCGCCAGAAATTCATGGTGCAAGAGGGCGAATATACCGGCCTCGTCGACAACCGCGTCCTGATCCAGGCCCGCGGCGACCAGCCCGATCTGATCCTCGACACCCTGAAAACCATCGACTTCACGGCCCTTGGCAAATTCGGCAACTAAGGCCAGTCTGGCGCGAAACAGCCAAAGGCCCGCCATGACCGAATACCTGCCCGTCACCGCCTCCGTCCCCCCGGAAACCGACCGACCCGCCCCCGATCGCCTGATCGAGGGCGACCCGGTCTTCACCACCTGGAACCTGGAAGAGGCCGACGGCCTCTATTGCGGCATCTGGCGCTCCACCCCGGGCACCTGGCGCGTGCAATATGACGAATGGGAATACTGCCGCATCCTGTCCGGCCTCTCCATCCTCACCCAGGACGGCCAGCCCCCGGTGACCCTGCGCGCCGGAGACAGCTTCATCCTGCGCCCCGGCTTCCGCGGCACCTGGCAGGTCGTCGAAACCACGACCAAGGACTACGTCATCCGTCTCTGACGCCTGTCCTTCTTCTTTTTCCAAATATCCCGGGGGGCGGCCGCAGGCCGGTTGGGGGGCAGCGCCCCCCTCCCTCAGCCCACCACGTTGAACTCCGGCCCGTACGGGTAGCCCGTGATATCCTCGGCCCCGTCCTCGGTGATGACCAGGATATCATGCTCGCGGTATCCCCCGGCCCCCGGCTGGCCATCCGCGATGGTCAGCATCGGCTCCATGCTGATCACCATGCCCGGTTCCAGCACCGTGTCGATATCCTCGCGCAGCTCCAGCCCCGCCTCGCGCCCGTAATAGTGCGACAGCACCCCGAACGAGTGTCCATACCCAAACGTACGGTACTGCAGCAGGTCGCGCTCCTCGAAGAAGGCGTTTACCGCATGCGTCACCTCGGAGCAGCTGACCCCCGGCTTCAACAGGCTCATCCCGTATTCATGGGCGGCGACGTTGGCCTCCCAGATTTTCAGGCTGGCCGCATCGACCTCGTGCACGAACATGGTGCGCTCCAGCGCGGTGTAATAGCCGCTGATCATCGGAAAGGTGTTGAGGCTCAGGATATCGCCCCGCTCCAGCACCCGCGCCGTCACCGGGTTATGCGCACCATCGGTGTTCAGCCCCGACTGGAACCACACCCAGGTGTCGCGGTATTCGGCATCGGGGAAAGAGCGTGCGATCTCCGCCTCCATCGCATCCCGACCGGCCATCGCCACGTCAATCTCGCGCGCGCCCAGCTTCACCGCATCACGGATCGCATAACCGCCCACATCCGCAACCCGAGCCCCCTCGCGGATCAGCGCGATCTCGGCCTCGGATTTGTGCATACGCTGCCGCATGGTCGCCTCGTGCAGGTCCACCATCCGGGCCGGCGCCAGGAACGCCTGCAGCTTGGCGCGCTGCAACATGGTCAGGTGGTCGCCCTCATAGCCGATCACCGCCGCCGATCCCGCGACCGAGCGCACCGCCCGCCAGTAGTTATCCCGCTGCCAGTCGGTATAGGTGATGTTATCGCACCAGCACCGCCGCCACGGCTGCCCCGCGTCGATGCCCGCGCTGATCGTCACGCAATCGCTCGCCGTCACGACCAGCCCATAGGGCCGCCCGAACGAGCAATACAGAAACCCGCTGTAATACGCGATATTGTGCATCGAGGTCAGCACAACCGCGCCCACCCCCGCATCCGCCATAATCGCGCGCAGCCCGGCCACGCGCGCCTCATACTCAGCCACCGCGAACGGCAGGACAACCTTGTCCCCGTTGTGATAGCGATACATTTCAGGACGTTCAGTCATTTCGACCCTCCTAAGAAATAGAAAGGTCCCGGCGTACAGGACGGCAAAGGGCGCATGATCTCACGTCATGTGGCGACGCCATCGCCTCGCCCTGCGCACACCTTGCCCAATCCGCCCGATCTGGCAAGATGGTTTGCGACACATAGACAGGATTTCCGACAGATGAGCAGCACTCCGCGCCCCGGCCCGCAGAATTTGATCACCGATGTGGCGGGGCTGCGAGTCGGCAACGCGCAGGACGACCACATCAAGACCGGCGTGACCGTGCTGGTGGCCGACGCGCCCTTCACCGCGGGCGTCTGCGTCATGGGCGGCGCCCCCGGTGCGCGCGAAACAGACCTGCTGGCCCCCGACAAGACCGTGGAACAGGTGGACGCCCTCGTCCTCGCCGGCGGCTCGGCCTTCGGTCTGGACGCCGCCTCGGGCGTAGCCGACGCCCTGCGCGCCCAAGGCCGAGGCTTTGCCGTGGGTGACCAGCGCGTCCCCATCGTCCCCGGTGCGATCCTGTTCGACCTGATCAACGGCGGCGACAAGAACTGGCCCGAGAACCCCTATAAACGCCTCGGCGCCCAGGCCCTCGCCAACGCCGCCCCCCATTTCACGCTGGGCACCACAGGCGCCGGGACAGGCGCCACAACGGCCAACTGGAAAGGCGGCCTCGGCTCCGCCTCCATCGTGCTGCCCTCGGGCCACACGGTCGGCGCGCTGGTCGCGGTGAACGCCCTCGGCTCGGCGACGGTCGGCGACAGCAAACACTTCTGGGCCGCCCCGTTCGAGCACGCCTCCGAATACGGCCACCACGGCCCCGCGCTGCACTACGAGGACACTCATATCCCGCCGACGAAACTGGCCAGCCACGCCAACACGACGATCGGCATCGTCGCCACCGACGCCCACCTGACCCAAGCCCAATGCACCCGCATGGCCACGGCCGCACATGACGGCTACGCCCGCGCGCTCTTCCCGTCCCACACCCCAATGGACGGAGACCTGATCTTCGCAGCCGCCACCGGCACCAAACCGCTGGGCCACGTCGCATCGGACACGCTCTACCTCGGCCACGCCGCCGCCACCGTCATGGCCCGCGCCATCGCCCGCGCCATCCACGCAGCGATCACGGCCCCGGGCGACACGCACCCGACCTACCGCTCCCGCCACGGCTGACCTGGTTTCTTTCTGAACCAAATACTCCCGCCGGAGGCCCGGAAAATTTCAAATTTTCCGGTCAAAATTCCTCGAAGGAATTTTGCGCCCCGCTCAGAGGTCCGGCAACAGCCGGGCCAGCATCCGGCTTCCCACCTCGGCCATCCCGTCGACCACATCGAAATGATGCTTGCCCGGGTCGATCACGCAAGGACAGCCCCAGGCCTCGGCCAGTGCGGCGGCTTGCTCCAGGAACACCGGGCGTTCCTCGGCCCCGACCCAGACGACCACGGCGATCCCTTCGCGCGGCACCATCAGCGCCGGGCTTTCGGCTTCGGCCGCCGCCAGATCCAGCTTGAACGCGTCGTTCATCGAGGTCCGCAGCAACGGCCGCAGATCCGCCACCGGCGAGATCGGCATCACGCGCACCACCCGCTCGGCCACCGTCTCGGGCAGCACGCCGGGCACGCACATCCGCGCCACCAGGTGCCCGCCCGCCGAATGCCCCACCAGCACGATCGGCCCGGCCACCATGTCGGCCGCCACCGGGATCATATGCGCGATCTGCTGCGTGATATCCGCAATCGACACGTCCGGGCACAGATCATAGCTGGGCATCGCCACCGCCCAACCCGCCTGCACCGCGCCAGCCGCGAATCCCGACCAGTAGGACTTGTCGAACCGCAGCCAATAGCCCCCGTGCACGAAAACCAGCAGCCCCTTTGCCGTGCCCTCGGGCAGGAACAGGTCGAACCGCTGCCGCGCCGATGGCCCGTAGGGGATGTTCAGCTCGGCCGCTCCGGCCTCGCTCATCCCTTCGCGAAAGGCGGCTGCAGTTTCGGCCCAACGCAGCGGAAACGCATCGGCACCGGGAATATACGCCGCATTGGCATAGGCATCATCGAGGGTATCTTGACTCATTTGCTTAACATGTTAAGTTTCATTTGATCAAACGCGCTGGACAACCGTACTGCCAAGTGTTTTCCCTGTGCCAGAGCAAAATTCGAGAGGGGATGTTATGCTGGACACCAAAACCGATCTCAAATCGCTGTTGAAAGACCCCAGCCTGCTGGCCGAACGCGCCTATGCGGGCGGCGAGTGGCTGGACGGCGAAAATGGCGCGACCTTCCCGGTCACCAACCCGGCGCGTGGCGATGTCATCGCCAACATGTCCGATCTGTCGCGCGCGCAGGTGGCTCAGACCATCGCCGTGGCCGAAAAGGCCCAGAAAGAATGGGCCAAGTGGACCGGCAAGGAACGCGCCGCCGTCATGCGTCGCTGGTTCGACCTGATGATCGAAAACGCCGACGACCTGGCCACGATCCTGACCGCCGAGCAGGGCAAACCCCTGGCCGAAGCGCGCGGCGAAATCGTCTATGGCGCCTCGTTCATCGAATTCTTCGGCGAAGAGGCCAAGCGCATCTACGGCGAAACCATCCCCGGCCACCAGCGTGACAAGCGCATCACCGTGATCAAGCAGCCCA
Source organism: Thalassobius vesicularis (assembly GCF_004799325.1). Taxonomy (GTDB): domain Bacteria; phylum Pseudomonadota; class Alphaproteobacteria; order Rhodobacterales; family Rhodobacteraceae; genus Thalassobius; species Thalassobius vesicularis. The sequence continues at coordinate 349,970 of NZ_SSMD01000004.1, read as the reverse complement.
TCGGTGTGGCCGCCTCGATCACGCCGTGGAACTTCCCGAACGCGATGATCACCCGCAAGGCCGGCCCCGCGCTGGCCGCCGGTTGCGCCTTTGTCGCCCGTCCCGCCGCCGAAACGCCGCTGTCGGCCACCGTTCTGGCCGTTCTGGCCGAGCGCGCCGGCATTCCCAAGGGCGTGTTCAGCGTCGTCACCTCGTCGCGCAGCAGCGAGATCGGCAAGGAGTTCTGCGAGAACCCCGCCGTCCGCAAGCTGACCTTCACCGGCTCGACCGAGGTTGGCCGCATCCTGCTGCGTCAGGCCGCCGATCAGGTCATGAAATGCTCGATGGAGCTGGGCGGCAACGCGCCCTTCATCGTGTTCGATGACGCCGATCTGGACGCCGCCGTCGCGGGCGCGATCCTGTGCAAGTTCCGCAACAACGGCCAGACCTGCGTTTGCGCGAACCGCATCTACGTGCAGGACGGCGTGTACGACGCCTTTGCCGAAAAGCTGAAGATCGCCGTCAGCCAGCTGAAGGTCGGCGATGGCCTGACCGCCGGCACCGATCTGGGCCCGCTGATCAACACCGACGCGATCACCAAGGTGCAGGAACACGTCGCCGACGCCACCGCCAAGGGCGGCAAGGTGATTCTGGGCGGCGGTGATCCGATCCAGGGCGCGGGGTATTTCCTGCCCCCGACCATCGTCACCGGCGCGACTCAGGACATGATGTTCGCCACCGACGAAACCTTTGGCCCGCTCGCGCCGCTGTTCCGCTTCAAGGACGAGGACGAGGTGATCCACATGGCCAATGACACGATCTTCGGTCTGGCCTCGTACTTCTACGCCAAGGACCTGAGCCGCGTGTACAAGGTCGCCGAGGCGCTGGAATACGGCATCGTCGGCGTCAACACCGGCATCATCTCGACCGAGGTCGCCCCCTTTGGCGGCGTCAAGCAGTCCGGTCTGGGCCGCGAAGGCAGCCACCACGGGATCGAGGATTACCTGGAGATGAAATACATCTGCATGTCCGTCTGATCACGACTCCGGTTAGTTTTCTGGCGGGTCGATCATTGCCGCGATCACCCGCCGGATCGCCGCCTGCCAGGCCAACAGGGCCGGCGGCGGCAGCTTGGGCGCCATCACGCTGCCCAACGCCTCCATCAGGGCCGTCTCTCCGGCGCGGAACTGCGCTTCGGTGATGCCCAGCCCGGCATGACTGCGCGCCAGCCGCGCGATGACGTCCTGCAATTTCTCCGGATCGAAACTCGCCTTGGCCAGCGTCGTCAGCACCGAGGCCAGCATTTCCTTTTGCGTCGCCATCTCGGCCCGGAACATCTGCCGCGTCTCAGGCACGGACGCGAACAGCCGGTCATAGAACTGCGTCGCAATTTCCGCCTTGTGCTGGAAAACCGACGGAAAGCTGTCCTTGATCAGGTTCAGGTTCTGCGGGTCCAAGGCGTGCCTCCGGAATGAAATGGGTTGGGCGAAATAGTCAGGGTCAGATTGCGCGAAATGCCTTAGCAAACCCTTAACGCGGCACGGAAAATCGGCCGCCTTCGCCCCCCATTCACGCCGGGGTCAGCGCCGCCGTCAGCACACGACCCAGCCGCGCGATGCCTTCGTCGATCGCCTGCTGCGACGGGCTGGAGAAGTTCAGCCGCAGCGAGTTCCGCCCCGAGCCGTCCGCAAAGAACGCGCCACCCGGCACGAACGCCACCTTTTCCGTCCGCAGCGCCTGCGCCAACAGCTCGGCCCCGTCCATGCCCTTGGGCAGGGTCAGCCAGACGAACATGCCGCCCTCGGGCCGGGTCCATTCCACGCCCGCCGGCATGTGCCGCTCCAGCGCCGCCAACATACGGTCCCGTCTGGAGCGATACAGCGCCCGCACCTGCTCGATATGGCCGTCGAAATCGTCGTTGGCGACCTCGGCAATCGCCATCTGGTTCAGCGTCGGCGTGTGCAGGTCGCCCGCCTGTTTCAGCAGCACCATCTGGCTGATCACCGGCTTGGCCGCACAGACCCAGCCGATCCGCAGACCCGGCGACAGCGTCTTGGAGAACGAGCCGCAATAGACCGTCCGGCAGGCGTCAATCGATCCCTTCCGCGCGATCTCCAGCGACAGGATCGGCGGGATCGCGGGGCCGTCATAGCGCAGCGACTGATAGGCCGCGTCCTCGATCACGGCGCAGTCCAGCTCCTCGGCCAGATCCAGCACCTGCTCGCGCTCGGTCTGGGTCAGCGTCACCCCGGTCGGGTTGGCGAAATCCACCGACAGGTAGGCGAACTTCACCCGGCCCGGCGCAGCCTGCGCGGCATAGTCCTGCGCGCTGCGATTGCCGCCCGGCTGCAGCCGGTCATAGCGCGGCTCATAGGCGTTGAACGCCCCCAGCGCGCCCAGATAGGTCGGCCAGCCCACCAGCGCGGTATCACCCGGCGACAGGAACAGCTTGCCCAGATAGTCCAGCGCCTGCTGAGACCCGCTGGTGATCAGGATATTGTCCGGCGTGCAGGCGATGCCGATGCGGCCCATCTCGGCCGCGATCCACTCGCGCAGCGGCTTATGCCCCTCGGACGTCGAATACTGCAGCGAGGCCGCGTGATTCCCGCCCCCCAGCACCTTGGCCATCGCCGCCTGGAACTTCTCGACCGGGAACAGCGCCGGGTCGGGGATGCCGCCGGCAAAGCTGATGATGTCGGGCTGATCCAGCAGTTTCAGCAGCTCCCGGATTTCCGAGGCCTTCATTCCCTTGATCCGGGTAGCGAAAAGATTAGGCAAGCTCATGGCCCGACTCCTGCAATTATGTTGCGCACCTTCGGGCAAGCGCGACATTAAGTCAATATAGCTGACATAATTCGTGATCGGCACGAAAAAGCCCGCCTTGCGGCAGGAGCAAGGCGGGCGCGCAGGGTCAGATTTCGGACGTACGGTTTACGGCAGAAATCTTACGATTCGGCGGGTTATCAATTCACTGCCTTGGCGTCCAAAACGTCCTTTTGGGCCGCAACACCGTTGGCGATTTCGATGCGCCGGGGCTTCAGCGCCTCGGGCATTTCGCGGATCAGATCGATGTGCAGCATCCCGTCGGCATGGGCCGCGCCGGTGACGCGCACGTGGTCGGCCAGGGTGAAGCGACGCTCGAACGCGCGGGTGGCGATGCCACGGTGCAGGTAGGTGCGCGGCTCGGCCTCTTCGGCTTTGCGGGCGGACACGACCAGCGCGTTTTCCTTCACCTCGACCGACAGATCATCGGCGGAAAACCCGGCGACAGCGATCGAGATGCGGTACGCATTCTCGTCGGTTTTTTCAATGTTATAAGGGGGATAGCTGGGCTGAGCCACATCGGCTGCAAACGCCCGGTCCACCATGTCCGCCAGTTGGTCAAAGCCGACAGTGGCGCGGTACAGGGGGGCAAGATCAAAGCTACGCATCGGGAATCCTCCGGTTGAGCGATACCAAAATTGGGTGCCTTCCAATGTGGACAGGCGGGTTGGGGGACCCATCCTTGGCGTCCCCGTATCGTTCAGGTGGTGGTGGATTTCCCCGGTTTCAAGGGGTTACGGTTTGACCGACTTCGCCCCGCCCGGGAACCGCCCCGTCACGGGGACCGCACCCTTGATCCGCGGCATGAAATCCTGGGTGACGCCGACGCCGCTAACCAATTGATTTTTCAGCAATTCCACGGCCCCATCCAGCTGTGCCCCCAAGGCGACACGCTTGCCCCCCATCTCGGCCTTGGCCGACACGACCGAGACAACCTGCGCCTGCCCGTTCCGCACCCGGAAAATCGGCGCCCCGGACGAGCCGAAATTCACGTCGCAACTGGTCACCAGCACGCCTTTGGTCCGCTGCAATACGTTGCAGCTGTTCTGCAGCGACGGTGCCGCCGCCCGGTCCAGCGCATAGGATACCACGCTGACGGATTCGCCCCGATCTGCCTGTTCCGCGGTCTCGAACGGGGTCACGATTGTGTTCTGCACCGGGCGCAAAAGTTGCAGCAATGCCAAGTCGTTACGTACTCTTTCAGCGGTGACATCCCCCTCGTACCGGTACGAGGGATGGATCACCACGCGCCGCACCCGGCGGTAAGCTTCGGCGCGGCCGTTGCGCAGGCCGGCCAGGAATTCGATGCTGCCGAAATCCACGCGCTGTCCGGTCGATGGTTCAAACAGGCAATGCGCCGCCGTCAGCACCAGATCGGGCGCGATCAGCGTGCCGGTGCAAAAGCCCTTGCCGCCCAGCTCCAGCCGCCCCACGGCTTCCCACCCGCGCGACTCGTCGCCCGTGTTCAACCGGCGTAGCGCCGAATCCTCGGCGCAAGCCGTTGAGACGACGCTGAAAAACGCCAATACGCTCAGGATCGCGCGGATCATGCTGCCTCCGGGTGTCTTGCCTGTTACGGTCTTATAGCACCGATTTGGCGAAAATTGGGCAGGTCAGCGCAGGATCGGCACGCCGTCATTGCGCCGCGCCTTGCCGTCCAGCGCCGGCGGGATCGGCCCGCCCGTCGCCCAATCCAGCAGCTCGACCGTATGCACCACCGGCACCTGCGTGCCAGATCCGATCTGGACCATGCACCCGATGTTCCCCGCCGCGATGATATCCGGCTTCACCGCCTCCAGCGTGCGCACCTTGCGCGCCTTCAGCTTGGCCGAAATCTCGGGCTGCATCAGGTTGTAAGTCCCTGCAGATCCACAACAAAGATGGCTATCCGCCGGCTCCGCCACCTTGAAGCCCGCGCGTTTCAGCAGGTCCTTGGGAAAGGTTTTCACCTTCTGCCCGTGCTGCAGAGAACAGGCGGCGTGATAGCCCACGGTCAGCTTCTTGTCCTCGCCTTCGGGCAAGTCCAGCTTCATCAGCAGCTCGGACACGTCCATCGCAATCCCCGAGACCCGCGCCGCGTCCGCAGCCAGCGGCTCGTTGCGGAACATGTAGCCGTAATCCTTCACCGTGGTGCCGCAGCCGCTGGTGTTGATGACGATCGCATCCAGCCCGTCGCCGTCCATCTCGGCCACCCAAGCCCGGATATTTTTCGCAGCAGTTGCGTGCGACTCGTCCTCGCGCCCCATATGATGTGTCAGCGCCCCGCAACAGCCCGCGCCCTTGGCCACGACCACCTCGCAGCCCAGACGGCGCAGCAGGCGGATCGTGGCGTCGTTGATGTCGGTGTTCAGTGCCTTCTGCGCACAGCCCGTCATCAGCGCCACCCGCATCTTGCGCGGCCCCTGCGGAGCAAAGCTTTGCGGGTCGTCATTGCGGCTGACCGGAGGGATGCTCTTCGGCGCCATCTGCAGCATCGCCTTCAGCCGCGCATCCGGCATCAGGAACGCAAACGGCCGCCCGATCTTGGCCCCCAACAGCGCCAGCCGGAACCGCCCCGGATAGGGCAGGATGCGCGACAGGATCCAGCGCAAGGCCCGGTCACTGAACGGCCGCTTGTATTTCTGCTCGATATAGGCCCGCGCCTGGTCGATCAGGTGCATGTAATGCACCCCACTGGGGCAGGTCGTCATGCACGCCAGACAGGACAGGCAGCGGTCGATATGCTTGACGGTCTTGGCGTCGGGGACCCGCTCGTTCTCCAGCATATCCTTGATCAGGTAGATACGCCCGCGCGGGCTGTCCAATTCGTCGCCCAAGACCTGGTAGGTCGGGCAGGTCGCAGTACAAAATCCGCAATGCACACAGGCGCGCAGGATTTCGTTGGCGCGCTGGAGCGCCGGGTCTTCCAGCTGTTTTTCTGTGAAATAAGTCTGCATCAGCCCATCAGCCCCGGATTGAAAATGCCACGCGGGTCGAACTTCGCCCGCAACCCGCTAGAGATCGCCGCCACCGGCGCCAGCTCGGGCTGGAACACCGGCACACCGGCCTGCGCCCGCCCCCGGATCAGCGTCGCATGGCCGCCAAACGCCGCCAGAGCGGGCCGAATGGCCGTCGCATCACCCGGTTGCACCAACAGCCAGACCAAACCACCACCCCAATCGTAAATCGCCCGGTGCCGCACACCCGCCGCGTCCAGCGCCTCGCTCAGCTTCGGCCCGTCGGACGGCTTAACCGACACGCGCCACACATCGCCCTCGGCCTCAGCAAAGGGCGTGACATCGCGCACCTCCTGCCACAGCGCCTGGCTTTCCGCCCCCTCGACCACATCGAACCCCGCCAGACAGCCCTTGCGCAACTGATCCACACGGTAAGCGACCGAGCCCGCCAGCCCCTCCAGCCGAACCTGCGTCCGCCCTTCCAGATGCGCCGCCCCCGACACGTCATAAGGCGCGCCCAAGGCTTCGCTCAGCAGCGCCACGCCCTCAGCCGCACTCGCCCCGCGCTTGACCAGCGTGGCCTCGGCCTGCGGCACAGCCAGCACCTTGAACGACAGCTCGGTCATCACGCCCAACGTGCCCCACGACCCCGCCATCAATTTCACCAGATCATAGCCGGTCACGTTCTTCATCACGCGCCCACCGTTCTTCAGCACCCGGCCCGTACCATCGACGAACCGCACCCCCAGCAAGAAATCCCGGCACGCCCCAACCTGCACACGCCGAGGCCCGCTGACATTCGCCGCAACAACCCCGCCCATGGTCGGCTCCCCGTCCGAGCCCAGCAAAGCCCGATGATCCATGGGCTCGAACGGCAGTCGCTGCCCCTCGGCCGCCAGCACCCGCTCCACCTCGGCGACCGGCGTCCCCGCCTTCACCACCAGCGTCAACGCCCCCGGCTCATGCAGCACCACTCCCGACATCCCGGACATGTCCAGCACCTCGCCCGCCATCGGCGCCCCGATCGGCCGAGTTCCACCGCCGCGCACCCGCAAGGGCCCGTTGGTTCCGGCCACCATCTCGGCCAGTTCGGCCTCTGTCTGCGGTTTCATATCGTCTTCTTTCTGATGCAAATACTCTGGGGGTGAATGCGTTGAAAATGCACGCATTTTCGACGGAGAGGGGGCAACGCCCCCTACCCCGCCCGCCGCAGGCGAGACGCCTCCAACGGGAACACTTTCGCCGGGTTCAGCAGCCATTTCGGGTCGAACACGTCCTTCACGGCCATCTGGATATCCAGATCATCCGGCTCGAACTGGCTGACCATCAGGTCGCGTTTCTCGATGCCCACGCCGTGCTCTCCGGTCAGGCAACCTCCCACCTCGACGCACAGCCGCAGGATATCGGCCCCGAACGCCTCGCACAGTTCCAGATCGCCCGGCTTGTTGGCGTTGAACAGGATCAGAGGGTGCATGTTCCCGTCACCCGCGTGGAACACGTTACCCACGTCCAGACCGTATTCTTTCGACATCTCTCCGATCCGGCGCAGCACGAACGGCAATTGGCTGACGGGGATCGTCCCGTCCAGGCACATGTAGTCGTTGATCTGCCCCATCGCGCCAAAGGCCGATTTCCGGCCCAGCCAGATCTTGGCGCTTTCCTCGGCGCTGGTGCTTTCGCGCAACTCCACCGGATTGTGACTACGCGCGATTTCCAGGATCAGGTCCAGCTGCTCCTTGATTTCCGCGTCCGAGCCTTCGACCTCGACGATCAGCAGCGCCTCGCAATCCGGGTAGCCCGCCTTGGCAAAGGCTTCGGTGGCGCGGATGCAGGGGCGGTCCATGAACTCGATCGCCACCGGCAGCACCCCGGCCTTGATGATGTCGCTGACGCACTGGCCGGCCACTTCGTTGCTATCGAATCCCATCAGCACGGGCCGCGCGCCCTCGGGCTTGCGCAGGATGCGCAGCGTCGCCTCGGTCACCACGCCCAGCTGCCCTTCGGAGCCGCAAATCACCCCCAGCAGGTCCAACCCGCCCGAGTCCAGATGCGCGCCGCCGATCTCGACCACGGTGCCGTCCATCATCACCAGCGTCACGCCCAGCAGGTTGTTCGTCGTCACCCCGTATTTCAGGCAATGCGCCCCGCCCGAGTTCATCGCGATATTCCCCGCGATCGCGCAGGCCAGCTGGCTGGACGGGTCGGGCGCGTAAAAGAAATCGTCCTGCTCGACCGCGCCGGTGACGCTCAGGTTGGTGCGCCCGGTCTGCACGCGGACGAAACGGTTGTCATAGTCCGTCTCCAGCACCGCGTTCATCCGTGCCACGCCCAGAATCACGCTATCCGCCGTCGGCAGCGCCCCCCCGGCCAGCGAGGTGCCCGAACCGCGCGGCACAACCGGCACGCCCATCTCGTGGCAAATGCGCAGCACATCCGATACTTCCTGCGTCGAGGACGGCAGCACCGCGCACATCGGCGGGCACTTGTAAGCCGTCAGCGCGTCGCATTCATAGGCGCGGGTCTCGGCGTCGTCATGGATGACGGCGTCGGCCGGCAGCACCTGCAGCAGGCGTTTCACCAGTTGCGGCTTTTTCGCCAGCACTGCCAGATCGGGTTTCGGCATTTCCACGGGCAATCTCCTCAAATTGGTAAAATAATATAACCAAAATCATGCGCGGCGCAATTCTTTTCCCCGGCACCTGCCGCGACATCTTGCGTCGCCCTGCGCAGAACGCCATCAAGGATGCATGGAATGGGTGAAAATCATACATATTCTCTGCGTGATGGGGTGGATGACCTCGATCTTCGCAGTTCCGCGCGCGCTGATCTACTGGAAGCGTGAATTTGACCGCCTGCAGGAATTCGGCCCGCTGGGCGACCTGACGATCCGCCTCTACCGGTTTTCAGCAGGGTTGGCGGTGATCGCCATCGCGACCGGCCTGTGGCTGGCCTGGGATCTGGGCTGGCCCGCCTGGGTGCACCTGAAGCTGGCGCTGGTCACCGCACTGGTCCTCCACTACGTCTGGACCGGGCGCCTGGTCATCCGCGCCAAGCGCGGGCAATTCGACGAATCCGAGCTTTTCCTGCGCATTTTCAACGAGGTCAGCGTGTTCGGCGCCATCGCGGTTCTTTGGACCGTCGTCACCAAACCGTTCTGAGCCATGAGCTGGGCCGAGTTCCAAAGCCTGTTCTCGCCGCTGGATCTGGCGGCGGTCTGCGTGTTGTTCGCGGCCTGGCTGTCCATCGGCTGGCGGATTGAACACCCCAGCGCCCGTCGCCCCTCGGTGTCCCGCCTGATGGCGGAATACCGGCGCGAATGGATGCGCCAGATGGTGATGCGCAACCCCCGGATATTCGATGCGCAAACCCTGTCCACCCTACGGCAGGGCACCTCGTTCTTTGCGTCGGCCTCGATGCTGGCGATCGGTGCGGTGCTGGCGGCCATCGGCAACGCCGAACAGCTTGTGGGCATCGCCCAGGACCTGTCCATCGCCCATGACCCCAAGCTGGTGTGGGAGGTCAAACTGCTGGTCGTGATGTTCTTCCTGACCAATGCCTTCCTGAAATTCGTGTGGTCGCACCGGCTGTTCGGCTATTGCGCCGTGCTGATGGGCGCGGTCCCCAACGACCCGGCCGATCCCGTCGCCATCCCCCGCGCTGCCAAGGCCGGCGAGATCAACATCACCGGCGCGCGCAGCTACAATCAGGGGCTTCGCTCGGTCTATTTCGCGCTTGGCTCGACTGCGTGGCTGTTGGGTCCGTGGCTTCTGATCGGGGCTGTTGCGGTGACCTGCTGGGTGCTGTGGCGTCGTGAATTCGCGTCCCGCTCGCGCTCGTTCCTGATCGAGAACGCCGACGGCATGGGCCACACGCGAACGTCAACGGACAAGTAAGCAAACCGCTGCTAGGATCGGGGCATGACTCGCACATTTCTGCTTCTTCTTGCCCTAGGCACCGCCCCCGCGCTGGCCGACGCCCCCGAGGTCAAACAGGTGCGGGCGGAACGCTCCGGCATGGGCTGGCGGATCAACGTCACCGTGCAGCACCCCGATGTCGGCTGGGATCATTTCGCCGATGGGTGGGAGGTTCTGGACGCCGCCGGGCATCGCCTGGGCTACCGCGAGTTAATGCATCCCCACGTGGCCGAGCAGCCCTTCACCCGGTCCCTGTTCGACATCATGATCCCCGATGGCACGCGCGAGGTTTTCGTGCGCACGCGCTGCTCGGTCGGGGGCTGGTCCAAGACCCTGACGCGGGTCGAGCTGCGCCGCTGATCTAGCGCCGCCCCTCGCGCAGCCAGCCGATCAGCGTCAATCCCAGCACCATCAGCAGCACCAGCCACGCGGGCAACAGCGGCACCTGCGTCACGGCCAGCGTTTCATAGGCGTTGCGCGGGGTCAGCCCGATCCAACCGCGCCCCGATGCCGGACGGCCCGCCCGCACATCGCGGACAGATGGCAGACCCGCGCTGACCGGCATCACACCACCGCGCATCGCCTCGACCGCAGGCATCAGTGCGCTGGCATCTGCGATGGTCGCCTCGAACTCTTTCGGGGCCGAGGGGCCCAGCCCGATCACAGCCATCTTGTCGCCGTTAGCCAAATGGTACAGCCCGATATCAGGGCCGGTATAGTCCGCTTCGAACCGACCCGGGCTGGTCTCGCTCAGCGTCAGGTCGACTGTTTCGCCGGTCGGCGTGGTTACCGTCACCGGCGCGACCGTATCCGCCAAAGTGCGGCGCACGATCTTCATCGTTTGTCCCACCGGCTCGGCCCAAAGCGCCTCTTCCTCCAGTTCGGGTTCCTTCATCATCCAATGGGCCAGCCGGCGCAGCAGTTCCAGCTGCGGGCCGCCGCCTTCGAACCCGCGATCCCACAGCCATGCCTGATCCGAGGCCAACAGCGCCACGCGCCCCTCGCCGACCCGGTTCAGCACCAACAGCGGCTTGTCCTCGACGCCCGACATGACAGTGCTGCCCGCGACCGGCTCCACCTCGATCTGGCGCAGCCAGCGGCCCCAGTCGCCTTCGCCTTTGGGGGCCAATCCGGCCGTAACGGGGTGACGCTGTCCCAGATCCGTGACTGCCGGGCGATAGCCCTGATCGATCACCCGCGCCGACGGCCGCGCCGGGATGACCGACGACAAGGGCGAGCGGAAAATCGAATCCGCGCTGGCGAAATCGGGGCCCGCCGCGATCAGCACGGCGCCGCCCTTCTCGATGTAATTCTTGACGTTCTCCAAGTAGATCGAGGGCAGGATCCCTCGCCGCTTGTACCGATCAAAGATGATCAGGTCGAAATCGTCGATCTTCTCCAGGAACAGCTCGCGCGTCGGAAAGGCGATCAGCGACAGCTCTCCGACCGGGACGCCATCCTGTTTCTCGGGCGGGCGCAGGATGGTGAAATGCACCAGATCGACCGAGCTGTCGGACTTCAGCAGGTTCCGCCAGGTCCGCCCGCCGGGGTGCGGCTCTCCGCTGACCAGTAGAACGCGCAGGCGGTCGCGCACGCCGTTGATCTGGATGACCGCGCTGTTGTTGCGGTCCGTCAACTCGCCCTCGGCCAGCGGCAGCGAGAACCGGATGACGTTCATGCCACCATGCTCCAGCGTCAGCGGCAGTTCGATCGGCTGGCCAACCGGCACCGAGAACGGCCCCATCTCGACCCCGTCGATCGACACATCCATCGGCGTGTGCGTCACACCGGACGGCGCGGCGCCCATGTCCTGGATTTGCAGCTTCAGCGTGATCGGCTCGCCCAGAATGGCAAAGGCGGGCGCGGTTTCCACGATCAGGCGGCGGTCCCAATCCTCGGGCTGGCCCGACAGCAGCACGTGCAGCGGTGCGGGCAGATCCGGCGCGCGCTCGGCGTCGTGGATCTGGCCGTCGGTCAGCGCGACGATCCCGGCGATCCGGCTTTCGGGTTCCTCGGCCAGCACCTCGGCCAGCTTGCTCATGACCAGCGTGCCGGAATCGTCCGGCCCGTCACCGACATCGACCCGGCGCACCTCGGTATTGGGACGGGCGCGCAGGCGGGCCTCCATCGCGTCGGCGGCAGTCTGCATCTGTGCGGGGCGCGTTGCCAGCCCCTGACTGGCCGAGCCATCGACCAGCATCACCACGATATCCGACAGGGTGCCGCGATCCTCGGTCCGTAGCGAGGGGCCGGCCAGCGCCATCAGGATCAGCGCCGCCGCAAACCCGCGCCACATCCACCCCGCCAGCCCGCGCCACAGCGCCAAGGCCACGGCCAGCGCGGCGATGCCCGCCAACGCGCCCCAGGCCATCCACGGCAGCAGAGGATCAAACACGACCGAGCTCATTGTCCCAACCTGTCCAGCAGCGCAGGCACGTGCACCTGGTCCGATTTGTAGTTGCCCGTCAGCACATGCATCATCAGGTTCACACCAAAGCGATAGGCCAGTTCGCGCTGCCGCTCGCCGGTATAGCCGCGCCCGACCGGGTACAGCGGATTGCCCCGGTCATCGGTGGCCCATGCGGCGGCCCAGTCGTTGCCCCCGATCACCACCGGCGTCACCCCGTCATTGAGGTTGCGGAACGGCATCCCCTCGACTTTTTCGGCACCCGGAGGGGCGGCCTCGACCCAGACATCGCGGCTGGTGAAGCGGCCCGGAAAATCCTGCAACAGGTAGAAACTGCGCGTCAGAACGTGGTCATTCGGCACCGGCTCCAGCGGCGGAATATCCAGCGGGGCCGCCAGTTGCCGCAGCTTGCGCCCGTTCGGGCTGGACGACCCGAACCGCGCAATATCAGCGTCCCGCGTGTCGAACAGGATCATCCCGCCCGAGCGCAGATAGCGGTTCAGCCGGACATAGGCCTCGGCCGAGGGGGTCGCCTGCGTGGTCGTGATCGGCCAGTAGATCATCGGAAAGAATGCCAGTTCATCCGCCTCCAGGTTCACGCCGATGGGCGGCGCGGGTTCGACCGAGGTGCGAAAGAACAGTACGTCGGACAGGCCCAGCAACCCGGCGGCGGACATCTTGTCCTGCTCGGCATCGCCGGTGATGACATAGGCCAGCACCACCTCTTGCGTGGCGGCAATCGCGGCGGCATCGTCAGCCTTGGAGTGCGAGGGCAGCATCACCGCCGCCAGCAGCATCGCCACCGCCCGCGCCCCGAACAACCGCCCCGACAGCGCGAGCGAGGCCAGAACATCCGCCATCAGCAACCCGATCGCAGCCGCCAGCACGTAGCCGCCCAAGGGCAGCTCGGACGGGCCCTGCATCCCGGTGACGGGGATGCGCGCGGGCCATTGGAAAGGGGTCAACGCCCGCTCGGCGGTCAGCGCGTTCAGCGCAAGACGCCGCTCGCTGCTTTCGTAAATACCGGGGCGCAAATCGGGGCCAAGGCGCGCGTCGGCCAGCACGGCCCCGTCGATCCCCGGCAGGTTCCCTGCGTCCTCGCTCCGGCCCAGCCCGTCCAGCACCTGAAGGGGTTTCCAGATGGTGCCCGCCATCTCGGTCGCCTCGGCGGACACCCCGCCCGAGGACACCGACAAACGCTCCAGCATCCGCACGAACAGACCCGACAGCGGCAGGCTGCTCCACTCCGCATTGGCCGAGACGTGGAACAGCACCACCTGCCCCTGCCCGATCGGCTTGCGCGTGACCAGAGGGGTGCCGTCGCTCAGCTGCGCGATCACGCGGTCGGCCAGCGTCGGGTCCGGCTGCGCCATGACCTGAGAGCTGACCTGCACATCCCCCGCCACCGGCAGCCCGTAGAACGGCGTACCTTCGCGGAATGGCGCCAGCGTTTTCGGCTCGCCCCAGCTCATGGCCCCACCCACATTGCGCCCTCCCGAGCGCAGGCGGACCGGCATCAGCGGGTCTTCTTCGGCGCGACTGACCTCGCTTCCGGCCAGACGCGGGCCGGCAAACCGGATCAGCAGCCCGCCCTTGTCCGCCCACTCCTGCAGGCTGGTGCTTTCGGCATCGGCCAGCGTGGCAACATCGGCCAGAATGATGACATCGGGATTGGCGGGGATCACATCGCTCAGCGCGCCGTTCAGCAGGTCAGTCGTCGGTGCCAAGGCCTGCGTCAGGTAGTGCAGCGGATCCAGCAGCTCCAACCCCTCGCGGTCATCGCGCCCGGCGATCAGGGCGACTTCGCGGCGGCGCAGGCTGTCATCCGTCAGCGCCACCGCCCCGGCAGAACGCACGCCTTCCAGTTCAAACCGCGTGATGCGCGCGCGCAATTCCGCGGGCAAAATCAGGGTGTTCGACGCCTCAACCGCGTCCGGTTCAAACCGCAGCGGCAGGCGCGCCAGAACCCGTTGCACCCCGTTCGGATCGCGCCCATGCGCCAGCGCCGTCACCTCGCGCGCGGGGCCGGGGACCGAGCGGACCGACCTCACCTCCAGCCCGCCATCGGCCACGGTGACGGGCCGCAGCCCCAGCACCGCGCGCCCGCTTTCGTAGACATGCACGGCGCCGCGTTTTTCCAACTCGGCCAGCAGAGCGCCTTGTCCGTCCCAGGCCACACCATCCGACAGCCACGCCGTGTCAAACACCCCGTCGCCCAAGGCAGCCAGCGCGCGGGTCGCATCCGCCTCCCATGGCATCGGAGCGAACCCGGCCAGTCGCCCCCGCCAAGCCTCTGGCGTCTGGAATTGCACCGGTTCGGGCGCGGTCAAACGCAGGATCGCCACCGGGCGCACGGCCCGCGCGGCCTCGGCCAGCAACTGGTTGGCCTGCTGGCTACGCAGGCTCCAGTCCTGCGCGCCGGTCCAGCCGCCATCCATCACGATCAGCAGCGGCCCCTTGCCCTGCCCCTGATCCGGTTCGGGGTTCAGCACAGGCCCTGCCAGCCCGACAATCACCGCAGCCGCCGCCAGCATCCGCAGCAACAGCAGCCACCACGGCGTGCGATCGGTGACCGAGTCGTCATCCTTCAGCCCCAGCAGCAGCGCCACACCCGGAAACCGCCGCCGGATCGGCGCGGGGGGCACGGCGCGCAGGATCAGCCACAGCACCGGCAGCAGCACCAGCGCCCACAGCAACATCGGTGCGGCAAACCCCACCGGCCCCAGCATCACGCCGTCCCCCGGTTCAGCGCCTGCCACAGCCACAGCAGCGCCGCCTGCGCGCTGTCGCTGCTGTGATGCGTGTGGAATTGCCAGCCGGTGGCGCGGCACAGCGCGTCCAGCTCGTCCTTGCGAGCGGCCAAGCGTTGCAAATAGCGGTCCCGCAGATCCCCCGCCTTCAGCGTTTCATGCACCAGAGAGCCGCCCATCGACTGGAAAATTGTCCGCCCGGTGAAGGGAAACGCCTCCTCTGACGGGTCCAGCACCTGCATCAGGATGCCCCGAACACCACGATCCGCGGCCTTGGTCAGCGCCGTGCGCACCGCCGCGATATCGCCCATGAAATCCGACATGAACACCGCCCGCGCATGGGGGATCATCGCGCGGGATTCAGGCTCGGCGTAATCTTCGGGCGCGTCGATGGAGAAAAACTCGGCCAGCCGCAGGATCTGGTTCTGCCCCCGTCGCGGCGGCAGGCTGGAGCCGGTCAGGCCCACACGTTCGCCGCCCCGCACCAGCAGGATCGCCACGGCCAGCGCCAGCAGGCGCGCGCGGTCGGCCTTGTCCGGCAGGTTCTTGTCCGACGAAAACCGCATCGAGGCGCTCTGATCCACCCACAGCATCACGCTTTGGGCAATCTGCCATTCGCGTTCACGCACGAATTGCGCATCTCCCCGTGCGGACCTGCGCCAATCGATCATGCGGCTGGTATCGCCGGGCTGCACCGGGCGGTATTGCC
Organism: Thalassobius vesicularis; assembly: GCF_004799325.1. GTDB lineage: Bacteria > Pseudomonadota > Alphaproteobacteria > Rhodobacterales > Rhodobacteraceae > Thalassobius > Thalassobius vesicularis. Next base: position 334,452 of record NZ_SSMD01000004.1, on the reverse strand, counting down.
AGAAATCATCCCCCAACCCCGCGCGGCGTCGCCCGTGTTCGCCCAGCAGAACGGTGCCGGCCAGATGCTCGGCCCGCGCCAGCAGGGGCGGCAGGCGCGCGGCCTGATCCTCGGACCGGGCGCGCAGGGTTTGGGGGGAATTCAAGCGGCCACCTCGACCCGCGTGATCCGGGTCGCCGTGGTGTCGATCAGGTCGGCCAGGCTATCGCCACGTGCCCGCGAGGCGAAATTCAGCGCCATCCGGTGCGACAGCACAGGGCGTGCCATCGCGACCACATCCTCGACCGAGGGGGCCAGCCGCCCTTGCAGCATCGCCCGTGCCCGCACCGTCAGCATCAGCGCCTGCGCGGCACGCGGCCCCGGGCCCCAGGCCACAGTCTGGCGCACACGCTCATCGGCAGAGGCATCCTGCGGACGGAAGGCGCGGACCAGGTCCAGGATCGTCTCGACCACGCTGTCGCCCACCGGCATACGACGCAGCAGCGCCTGAGCCTCCAGCAACTCGGCGGCGGTGAAAACCTCGTGCGCCTGTTCCTCGGTCGCGCCGGTGGTGGCCAGCAGGATGTCCCGCTCAGTCGCGCGGTCCGGATAGGTCACGTCGATCTGCACCAGGAACCGGTCCAGCTGCGCCTCGGGCAGCGGATAGGTGCCTTCTTGCTCGATCGGGTTCTGCGTCGCCAGCACGTGGAAGGGCACGCCCAAAACGCGGTCTTCTCCGGCCACGGTCACGCGCTTTTCCTGCATCGCCTGCAGCAGCGCCGACTGGGTGCGCGGGCTGGCGCGGTTGATCTCGTCCGCCATCAGCAACTGGCAAAACACCGGCCCCGGCACGAAGCGGAACTGCCGTTTGCCGTCCGCCCCGGTCTCCAACACCTCCGAGCCCAGAATGTCCGCCGGCATCAGGTCCGGCGTGAACTGGATGCGGTTGCCATGCAGGCCCATGACGGTGCTCAGCGCCTCGACCAGGCGGGTTTTTCCCAGCCCCGGCAGGCCGATCAGCAGCCCGTGCCCGCCGCACAACAGCGCCGAAAGGGTCAGGTCCACGACCCGTTCCTGCCCGATGAATCGCCGCGTGATCGAGGCCTTGGCCTCCGCCAGTTTCTCCTCCAGCGTTTCGATCCGGGCGACCAGATCCTCGGGGCCGGGTGCATCGGTCATGGTCAAACTCCTGCTCAGACACTATGTTCTGAAACAACTGTATCGCGCCGCACGGAAATGGCAAAAACTATGAGCGAACAAATGATCGTGAGCCCAACCGCAGACGGCATCGCCGCCGCTGCCCGCGCCGCCGCCAAGGGCAAGGGCCTGCCCCCGGTGCATAAGTGGAATCCGCCGTTTTGTGGCGATCTGGACATTCGCATCGCCCGCAACGGCACGTGGTTCTACCTTGGCACCCCCTTTGGCCGTCCGGAACTGGTGCGCCTGTTCTCGACCATCCTGCGCAAGGACGGAGATGCCTATTTTCTGGTCACCCCGGTCGAAAAGGTCGGGATCACGGTCGAGGACGCGCCCTTTGTCGCCGTCGATTTCGACGTGACGGGCGAGGGGCAGGATCAGTCGCTGACCTTTCACACCAACGTGGGCGATCAGACCTCCGCAGGCCCGAACGCCCCGATCCGTGTGGTCCGCGACCCCGAAACGGGTGAACCGTCGCCCTACGTGCTGGTGCGCGCCAACCTCGAGGCGCTGATCGACCGCAAAAGCTTCTACCGGCTGGTGGATCTGGGCGCCCATCATGACGTCGACGGAACCAGCTGGTTCGGCCTGTGGTCGGGCGGCCAATTCTTCCCGGTCATCCCGTCCGCCGAACTGCCCTGACGGCGCCGATGCCGAAGTTTGCCGCAAACCTGACCCTGCTGTTCACCGAACTGCCGCTGCTGGAGCGTTTCGACGCCGCCCACCGCGCCGGGTTCCGCGCCGTTGAACTACTGATCCCCTACGATGCCCCGGTTGACGACCTAGCCCACGCGCTGCGCGACACCGGCCTGCATCTGGCCTTGATCAACACCCCCGCGCCCGACTGGGCAGCCGGTCAACGCGGCCTTGCTGCCCTCCCCGGCCAGACCGCCGCGTTCCGCGACACGTTCGAGACCGCCCTGCACTACGCCGCCCACCTGCGCCCCGACCACATCCACGTCATGGCCGGTCTGGCAGTCGGCCCCGAGGCGCACGCGACCTATCTGCAAAACCTCCGCTGGGCCAGTCAACGCGCCCCCGACCAATCCCTGCTGATCGAGCCGATCAATCCCCACGACATGCCCGGCTTTTTCCTGAACGATTTCGCGCAAGTCGCCGCGATTCTGGACGAGATCGCCGCCCCCAACCTGGCCCTGCAATTCGACGCCTATCACGCCCACCGCATCACCGGTGACATGCCCGGCGCTTGGGCCAAATACGGCCCCCGCGCCCGCCACATCCAGGTCGCCAGCGCCGAAGGCCGGCACGAGCCCAACCGGGGCGCCATCGACTACCCCGCCTTCTTTGCGCTGCTGGATGCACAGGGCTACACCGGCCACGTCGCAGGCGAATACGTCCCCTCCGCCCGGACCGAGGATGGTCTGGACTGGATCAAAGCCGGCGTTTGACTGTCTGCGAAGGCGATCAGCCCTTGAATCCGACGTTCCGCACCAGACCCTCTTGCGCTGTGCTGGCGACAAGACGCCCGTCGCGGGTGAAGATCTGACCGCGGTTGAACCCGCGCGCACCACCGGCCCAGGTGCTGTCCATCGTGTACAGCAGCCATTCATCCATGCGGAAATCGTCGTGGAACCAGACCGCGTGGTCCAGGCTGGCGAATTGCATATCCGTGTCCGAGAACGCCTTGCCGAACGGCAGCACACAGGTGCCCAGCAGCCCGAAATCCGAGGTATAGGCCAGCGCCGCCCGGTGCATCGCCGGCTCATCCCCCAGATTGCCGCGCACCCGCATCCACATGGATTGCGACGCCTCGCGGGCACCACGCTGGAACGGCGGGCGCAGCTCGATCGGGCGCATCTCGACGGGGCGGGGCGTGTTCAGCCATTCCAGAAACAGCGGTGGCAGATCCCCGGCACGCTCGGCGCCCAGCTCTTCCTCGTTCTTCAGGTCTTCGGGCATCGGCACGTCGGGCATCTGCGACTGGTGATGCAGCCCCGGCTCGGCCTGATGGAACGAGGCCGCAAGGTTCAGGATCGGCTTGCCGCCCTGCACCGCGATCACCCGGCGTGTGGCGAAGCTGCGGCCATCGCGGTCACGCTCGACCTGGTACAGCACGGGCTGCGTGGCGTCGCCAGGGCGCATGAAATAGGCGTGCAACGAGTGTACCGGCCGTTCTTCCCCCACGGTGCGGATTGCCGACATCAGCGCCTGCCCGACCACCTGTCCGCCAAAGGACCGACCCTTGCCCTGAGGCGTGGCGATCCCGCGGAAATAGTTCAGCTCGACCTGCTCGACATCCAGCACATCATGCAGCCACTGGCCAAGTTCGCGATCTTCCTGTGCGCTCATCTGCGTCCCCACTGATTTCCCTCGGGTCACCAGTCAGGGCCAAATCCGTGCCGGTTGCAAGGGGTTTCGCGGCGTCGCGGCGTGCGATCAGTGCCCGACGACCCGCGCATCCGGGCAAACCGCACCCGCCGCTTCCAGCTCCAGCACCGTGTGACGGATACCGAAGCGGTCGCGCAGCACCGTCTTTGCGGCATGTTTGACCTGCTCGGGCTCGCCACCCGGCTCCAGCACGACATGCGCCTCAAGTGCGGTTTCGTGTTCCTGCATCCGCCACAGGTGGACGTGGTGCACGCTGGCCAGCCCATCGACGCCGCGCAGGGCGGTCAACACCTCGTCCAGATCGGTATCTTCGGGCGCGCCCAGCATCAGGATGCGGATCACCGGCATGATCCCCTGCCACGAGTGCCACAGGATGTACCCCGCGATCATCAGCGTCACGATCGGGTCGACCAGCCGCCAGTCATACAGCAGGATCATCGTCCCCCCGACAATCACCGCGACCGAGCCCAACGCATCCGCCACGTTATGCAGGAACGCCGCGCGCATGTTGGCGCTGTCCTTGCTGAGCCGCATCACCAGCAGCGCCGTGATCGTGTCGATCACCAGTGCCACACCGGCGACGACAACCACGATCCAGCCCTCGACCTCTTGCGGGTTGAACAGGCGCTGCACGCCCTCGGCCGCCAGGTAAAAGGCCACAACGATCAGCGTGGTATAGTTGATCAGGGCTGCCACCACCTCGGCCCGGCCATAGCCAAAGGTCATATGCGCGTCCGCTGGCCACTTGCCGATCCGCCGCGCGAAGAACGCGATGACCAGCGACAGCGCGTCGGACAGGTTGTGGATCGCATCCGCGATCATCGCCAGAGAACCCGAGACCACCCCGGCGACGATCTGCGCCAGCGTCAGCAGGATGTTGACCGCTACCGCCGCGACGACGCGCTTGTCACCGCTGTCCAGATCGGCGTGGTGGTGGTGCGCATGGCCGTGGTCGTGCCCGTGATGATGGTCGTGCGGCATGGGCCCTCTTATCGGCTGCGGGTCAGTTCCAGAAAGACGTCCTGAAGATCGGCCTCTTCGGTCTTCACGTCGCGGATGCGGATGCCCGCGGCATGGACGGCGGCCAGAACGGCCTCGGCGCTGGTCTGACGGGCGTGATAGCTGAGCGCAATCGCCCCGCCGGGACGGGTCGAAACCTCGACCCCCTCGGCTTGCGGCAGTTGCGCGGGGGGATGGTCGGGCTGGATGATCATGGTCTTGGCGTCGATGCTGCCCAGCAGGTTCGCCGTGGTATCGCGCGCCACCAGCGTACCCTGATTGATGATGGCGATCTCGTCGCACATCTCCTCGGCCTCTTCCAGGTAATGGGTCGTCAGGATGATCGTCATGCCCTGCCGGTTCAGCATCCGCACGTTTTCCCACAGCATCTGGCGCAGCTCGATATCCACGCCCGCCGTGGGTTCGTCCAGCACCAGGATATGCGGCTGATGCACCAGCGCCTTGCCCAACAGCAGCCGCCGCCGCATCCCGCCCGAGAGGGTGCGGGCATAAGCCTCGGCCTTGTCCTGAAGACCGACCAGACGCAGGATTTCATCCGCGCGGCGCTGCGATTTCGGCACGCCGTAGAGGCCCGCCTGCACCTCTAGCGCGCCACGCGGGGTGAAGAACGGATCAAGGTTCAGCTCTTGCGGCATGACGCCAATCGAGGCGCGCGACTGGCGTGGATTCACGTCCTGATCAAAGCCCCAGATTCGCACCGAGCCTTCGGTTTTCACCACCAAACCGGCCAGAATGTTGATCAGCGTCGATTTCCCGGCCCCGTTCGGCCCCAGCAACCCAAAAACCGAGCCGCGCGGGATGTCCAGATCGACGCCTTTGAGCGCCTCTTTGGGCGGCTGGCCATGCTGACCGCCGTAAACCTTGCGCAAACCCCGGATTTCAATTGCGTTGTCGCTCATGGCGCCCTTGCCCCTGCTCGTCTGATCGCTCATAACAGGACCTAATTCTTTTGCAGCCAAAAGGAAACGGCCCGGATGACGACGCAAGCGCCCGAAACCAAGATTGTCGAGAAATCCAAGATTGCCTGCGACGGCGGCGAGGGTGCTTTGGGCCATCCCCGCGTCTGGCTGACGATCGCCGAGACCGAAGGGTCCGTCGAATGCCCCTATTGCGACGCGAAATACGTCCTGAAGGGCCGCGACGCCGCGTGATCGGCCAATGACGGTGCCCCGTGGCGGGTGCCGAATTTGAGTATTTTCATCAGAAAGAAGCAGCAGGGCGTGCCGGGATACTGGCCGCGCCCTCTTTGGCATGGCACAAAGGCCGCACGCGCAACAGGAAGGGGATCGTCATGCAATTCGGAAAAGGGTGCCACCTGCACCTGATCGACGGCTCGGCCTTCATCTTTCGCGCCTATCACGCGCTGCCGCCGCTAACGCGGAAATCGGATGGGTTGCCGGTGGGGGCCGTGGCCGGGTTCTGCAACATGATCCACAAGTATGTCGAGGCGAATACCGGCCCCGATGCGCCGACCCATGTGGCGGTGATCTTTGACCATTCCGGCAAATCGTTCCGCAATGATCTCTACGACAAGTACAAGGCCAACCGCCCGCCCGCGCCCGAGGATCTGGTGCCGCAATTCCCGCTGACCCGCGAGGCGACCCGCGCTTTCAACATCGCCTGCAAGGAGCTGAAGGGCTATGAGGCCGACGACATCATCGCCACCCTATCCTGCCAGGCGCGCGACGCCGGGGGGCGGGTGACGATCATCAGCTCGGACAAGGACTTGATGCAGCTGGTCGGCGGCGGCGTCGAAATGCTGGACGCGATGAAGAACAAGCGCATCGACCGCGACGGCGTGGTCGAGAAATTCGGCGTCTACCCCGAACGCGTGGTCGACGTGCAGGCCCTGGCCGGGGACAGCGTGGACAACGTACCGGGCGCGCCGGGGATCGGGATCAAGACGGCAGCACTGCTGATCAATGAATTTGGCTCGTTGGAGGAGTTGCTGGAGCGCGCCGCAGAGATCAAGCAGCCCAAGCGCCGCGAGACCCTGATCGGGATGCGCGACCAGATCGAGCTGTCCAAGCGGCTGGTCCAGCTGGACTGCAACACCCCGCTGGATTTCACGCTGGACGATCTGGAGGTGCGCGAGCCTGACCCCGAGGTGTTGCTGCCCTTCCTGGCGGCGATGGAGTTCCGCACCCTGACCAAGCGCGTGGCCGAGCAGTTGGGCGCCGAGGCGCCGGCGATCACCGACACCGACCCGCGCGGGGCCGAGCCTGAGGCCGCCGATGCGCCCGACGCGATGCCCTTCAAGCCCGAAACCTACACCTGCGTCCGCGATGCTGCGGGGCTGGCTCCGTGGCTGGAGCGTGCGCGGGAGCGCGGCTATGTCGCCGTCGATACCGAGACCACCAGCCTTGACGAAATGCGTGCAGACCTGGTCGGGATTTCCCTGTGCATTGACGCGGGGCAGGCCTGCTATATCCCGGTCGGCCACAAGGACGGCTCGGACGATTTGTTCGGCAGCGACAACCTGGCCGAAGGGCAGATGCCGCTGGATCAGGCGCTGGAGATGCTGAAGCCGGTGCTTGAGGACGCCTCGATCCTGAAAATCGGGCAGAACATGAAATACGACGCCAAGATTTTCGCGCGTCTGGGTATCACTGTCGCCCCGTTCGATGACACCATGCTGATGTCCTATGCGCTGAATGCGGGGCTGCACGGACATGGGATGGACGCGCTCTCGGAACGCTACATGTCGCACACGCCGATCCCGATCAAATCCCTGCTGGGCACCGGCAAATCCGCCATCACCTTTGACCGCGTGCCAATCGACGACGCCGTAAAATACGCCGCCGAAGACGCCGACATCACCCTGCGCCTGTGGGAACTGTTCAAGCCGCAACTGCACCAGGCCCGCGTCACCACCGTCTACGAGACACTGGAGCGCCCCCTCGCCCCTGTCCTGGCGCGGATGGAGATGCACGGCATCAAGGTCGACCGCGATACCCTGTCGCGCATGTCCAACGCCTTCGCCCAGAAAATGGCGGGGCTGGAGGCCGAGCTGTACGAGCTGGCCGGCCATGATTTCAACGTGCAATCCCCCGCACAGGTCGGCGCGATCCTGTTCGAGGAAATGGGTCTGGAGGGCGGCAAGAAAACCAAGACCGGCCAATGGTCCACCCCCGCCGATGTGCTCGAGGATCTGGCCACCGAACACGATTTCGCCGCCCGCGTGCTGGATTACCGCCAGCTGCAAAAACTGAAATCGACCTACACGGACGCGCTGCAAGACCACATCAACCCCGAAACCGGGCGCGTGCACACCTCCTACATCCAGACCGGCGCGAACACCGGGCGTCTGGCCTCGACCGACCCGAACCTGCAAAACATCCCCGTCCGGTCCGAGGAAGGCCGCCGCATCCGCGAGGCCTTCGTCGCGGACAAGGGCAAGGTGCTGCTGTCGCTCGACTATAGCCAGATCGAGCTGCGCATCCTCGCCGAAATGGCCGACATCCCCGCGCTGAAACAGGCGTTCAAGGACGGGCTGGACATCCACGCGATGACCGCTTCGGAAATGTTCGACGTACCCCTGGACCAGATGACCCCCGACATCCGCCGCCGCGCCAAGGCAATCAACTTCGGCGTGATCTATGGCATCTCGGGCTTCGGCCTGGCCCGCAACCTGCGCATCCCGCGGGCCGAGGCGCAGGGCTTCATCGACCGCTATTTCGAACGCTTCCCCGGCATCCGCAGCTACATGGATGTGACCACGAACTTCGCCAAGGAACACGGCTACGTTCAGACCATGTTCGGTCGCAAGATCCACACGCCCGAGATCAACGCCAAAGGCCCCGGCGCCGGCTTCGCCAAACGCGCCGCGATCAACGCGCCCATTCAGGGCACCGCCGCCGACGTCATCCGCCGCGCCATGATCCGCATGGAGGACGCCATCACCGGCCTGCCCGCGAAAATGCTGCTGCAGGTCCACGACGAACTGCTGTTCGAGGTGGACGCAGACCGCGCCGACGACGTGATAGCCCGCGCCCGCGAGGTCATGGAATCCGCCGCCGCCCCCGCGTTGCATCTGTCCGTCCCGCTGACCGTGGACGCCGGACAAGGCCAGAACTGGGCCGAAGCACACTAATCCCCGCCGCGTGCCCGGCCATCGCGTTGAGCCGTGAGTATTTTCATCAGAAAGAAGCAGCAGGCTTCGCCCCGTTCCCCCGCCGTCTCCGGGTTGGGAACGGGGCGGCTTCTTCCTGAGCGGTCATCGGCTCTCCAGCCTGTACCGCGCCAATGGGATCGCACGGCAGGGTTAAGAAAGCCTTTCTCTGGCTTCTTTCTGATAAAAATACTCACGGCGCGACCTGCGCCATCAGCGCTCAGGTTCCCGGGTCGCGCAGCATCCGCCCCAGCAGGCGCCCGCCAAGGATGTGGACGTGCAAGTGCGGCACTTCCTGGATGGCGGCCCTGCCGGAATTGGCGATCAGGCGATAGCCACCGCCACCTTCGCCGGGCTGGACTTCTGTCATCTTGCAGATTTCACCCACGGTGCGGGTGAAGTCGACGATCTCGGCCTCTGACGCCTCCAGCGCGAAGTGGTCATAGGTCACGTAGCGCCCTTTGGGGATCACCAGCACATGCACGGGCGCCTGTGGATCGATGTCGTGGAAGGCCAGCGAGTGCGGCGTCTCCAGCGCCTTTTTACACGGGATTTCGCCGCGTAGGATGCGGGCAAAGACGTTCTGGTCGTCATAGGCGTAGGGCATTTGGGTCCTCAGTCGGAAAACAGGTAATCGGCGTCCAGAATCTCGCGCGCCTTGTCCTGCGGGATCGACAGGAAGCGCGCCAGGCTGGCGGCGTTTTCATCCAGCGAGGCGCTCTGGCGCAGGCGCGTGTGGTTCTCGAACTCGGCGTCGCGGATGGTGTCGCTTTCGTAGACGATGTCGTAGCGGATGGTGGGGATCAGACGTTCCCACGTCTCGGGCGAGGTGTGTTCGCCCGCCAGCCCGATCCGCATGGCGTGGCCCACCAGGAAGTCGTCGCTGAACTCGCACTCGACCTCCAGCATGCGGGTGACGGATCGATCCCCGGCAAAGTCGCGCAGCAGCTCGATATTGGCGGGGTCGACGCAGATGATCAGCCGGTTGGTGTTGAAATAGTCGAACAGCATCCGCATCAGCGCGCGCTGGTGGCGCATCCGTTTGGGCAGGCTAGCCTGGATGCCCCCCAGATCGGGCAGCAGCGTGTCTTCTTCGCTGAACAGGTATTCGATGGCGGGCACGTCCATGTGGTGCTTGATGAAGCCCAGCAGGCGCTTGGCCACGTGCCATTTCTTGCAGACCACGATCAGCAATTCGCGTTCGCGGCCCAGGGTGCTTTCGGTTTCCCAGAAGCGTTGGCCAAAGCGGCGGCCGATCCGGCCCCGGCCAACCAGGAATTTGTACAGGCTGCGCCCCTCGTTCGAGACCTTGAAGCGCACGCCCGTCGCCGAATAGAGATCGCCCAGCCGTTCCTTCAGCTCGGTCGCTTCGGGGCTGATCTTGCGGGCGAACAGGAAATCCTGGCTGAGAAGCAGATCGTAGTGATCGTTGTAGAACGTCACCGGCATCCCGTAGTCCGAGAACATCAGGAATGTCAGCGTCCGGCAGCGGATTTCGCCCTCGGGCACCAGGTGGCGGACGAGGGTCTGGAAAAACGTCTCATCGGGAATCCAGGTGGTGCGGAAAAAGCGCATCACGTCGGGACGCTTGCGGATGAAATCCAGGATCCACTCGATCGTGCGGCGGCGCAGGCACCACCACTGGCTGCCGATCATGATCTGCAAATCCTCGGGGATGGCGCGTTTCAGGCCCAGTTTGCGTTGGGTTTCCAGCGCCCAGTAGAACAGCCGCTTGTGTTTGCGTTCGTTCAGGTAGTGGCGGTAGATCAGCCGCTCGTCCTTCATCCCGGTCTTGATCCAGTCGCTTTCGAAGAAATCGAAGCTTTCGACATAGTCGCAGTCGTCGGCATCCAGGAATTCGTGGGCGTATTCCGCCGACTTGATCGCCATGCAGTCGCCCGACACCATCATGAAATGCGTGGCGCGCGGAAAGGCGTCAACTGCGGCCTCGACCGCGTTCAGGGTGGCTTGCACCAGGCTCCATTCACCCCAGCCGCACTTGATCCGGCGCTTGGCAAAGGTGACACGAGGGTTATCCGCCAGCGCATCGCGGATTTTCGCGTAATCGGCCGCACCGGCATTGGCGTCGAAATGGATCGCCATGCAGTCGCCAGCCGCCGTCAGCCGCTGCGCCTGCTGGATGATGGCCTCGGGGTCCTTGTGGCACAAAAGGATGAAGGCGATGGTGGCCATATGTGGGCGAACACTCCGGGTGTCAGACGCGGTACGGTTATCTTAGGCGGCATTTTCGCCGTGGGGAACAGGCCAGCCGCATTTTCCGCACCCTGCCGGGCGCCCTGCTTGCGATTGACCAAACGTCACCCAACCAAGTAACTTGGCGAAATAAATGTATAATTAAGGCGGATGGTTTGTTAATCGCCTGAAAACGGAGGCAGTTTTCATGGGTTTTCCCGGCACATGGATGACGGAAAGCGAAAGCGTCATCTATCGCGTAGTTCCGAAATGCGCCTGCTCGACCATCGGGCAGATCATGTATTATTCGGATCACGGCGCCTTTTTTGACGGTGACATCCACGATGCCGACGCAGGCCTGCACAAATGGGCCTTTGACGCCAGCCAGCCGGTGATCGAGGCCGCGGTGCGCGATCACACCGCCTATGCTTTCACCTGCGTGCGCAATCCCTATACGCGGGTGCTGTCCTCGTTCTTTGACAAGATTTGCGGCATCCAACGCAACGGCAAACGCTATCGCGGTAACCTAGTGCCGCTGTTGATCCAGAAATACGGGATCGAGGTGGGCGGCCCCGACGGCAAGGACGAGTTCGACCAGATCCGCAGCTTCCGCCGCTTCCTGCTGTTCGTGCGCGACACCATCCGGTTCCGCAAACCGATGGACCCGGATATCCACTGGTCCTCGGTTTCGGGGCATGTGTCGACGTTCATCCATAACGGCGGCAGCTACGACCACATCTTCTGGACCGAGGCGTTCAACGACGGGATGCAGACCGTGCTGGACAATATCGAGACGAAGCACCCCGTGGTGCTGTCCGACATCCCGCGCTTCAACGAATCCGAGGGGCACGGGCCGAAACGCCTGCACCCGGTCGAGGACTATTTCGACGACCTGTCGATGCACCTGATGTACGAGATCTACAAACCGGATTTCGAGCTGTTCCGCTATGATTTCGAGAACCCGGGCAACAAGATGCCGCTGGGCGAGATCGACCTGGCCGAGGTGCACGCGAAACTGGGCAGCTAGGGGGGCGCTGCCCCCCACGTTGAACCCTGCGGCTTCAACGCCCCCCCCCGGGATATTTTCAAAAAGAAGAAGGCAGGGCCGCGCTCAGATCAGCCCGGCCTTTTTGAAGAGCGCCTTGGTGTCAGCCTCGGGGCGGGCACCGATATGCGAGATGACCTCGGCCGCGGTGATGCAGCCCATGCGGCCAGCGACATCCAGCGGCGCGCCGGTGGCGTAGCCGTAGAGGAAGCCCGCGGCGAACTGGTCGCCCGCGCCGGTGGCATCCACAGGGGTGATTTCCGTGACGGGGACGGTGACCTGTTCGTCGCCGCGCACCAGCACCACGTCATGGCCCGAACGGGTGCAGACCACCAGCCCGGCATCCTGCGCGGCCTGTTCCAGCGCGCTGCCCAGGTCGGTCTGGTAGAGCGATTCCCATTCGTGCTGGTTGCCGATCACGTAGTCCAACTCTTTGACCAGACGGCGGAAATCATTGCGGTGACGATCGACGCAGAACGGATCGCTGAGCGCGATCCCGGCGCGGCCACCGGCGGTGCGGCAGGCGCGGGCGGCGGCCTCGAACGCCTCTTTGCCCTTGGGTTTGTCGTACAGGTAGCCTTCGAGGAACAGCACCTCGGCCTGGCCTGCCACGTCGTCGGACACGTCATCGGGGCCCAGTTCCGAGGAAATCCCCAGGTAGGTGTTCATCGAGCGTTCGCCATCCGGCGTCACGAAGATCATCGAGCGCGAGGTGGGCAGATCGCCCGCCCCCATCGCGACCGGCGCATTGGGGAAATCGGTGCCGCCCTTGGCCATTTCTTCGGCGTAGAAACGGCCCAGCGCGTCGGCGCGAACGCGGCCGATAAACGCGGTGGACAGGCCCAGATTGCCAAGCCCTGCCAACGTGTTGGCGACCGAGCCACCGGGGATTTTCAGGTGATCGGCCATGTGATCGTAGAGGTGTTCGCCCCGGTCCTGTTCGACCAGTTGCATGATCCCCTTTTCGATTCCCATCTTCGACAGAAAGGCATCGTCGCAGCGGCTGATCACGTCGACGATGGCATTACCGATGCCGACAACCTGGTATTTCTTCATGGGGTCTTGTCCTCAAACATGCACAGATCGCGGATCAGGCAGGCGTTGCATTTGGGTTTGCGCGCGACGCAGGTATAGCGCCCGTGCAGGATCATCCAGTGGTGGGCGTGCAGCTGGAAATCGACGGGGATGTTGTCCTCGATCGCGCGTTCCACGGCGACCACGTCCTTGCCCGGACACACGCCCGAGCGGTTGCCGAAGCGAAAGATATGCGTGTCCACCGCCTGCGCCGGGTAGCGCCACCACATGTTCAGCACCACGTTCGCCGTCTTGCGGCCCACGCCGGGTAGCGATTCCAGCGCGGCGCGGGAACATGGCACCTCTCCGCCGTAGTCATCGACCAGGATGCGGGACATCTTCATCACGTTCTTGGCCTTGTTGCGATAGAGGCCGATGGTCTTGATGTGCTCGATCAGCCCCTCTTCGCCCAGATCCAGCATCTTTTGCGGGGTGTCGGCGATCTTGAACAGCTCGGCCGTGGCCTTGTTCACGCCCTTGTCCGTGGCCTGCGCCGACAGCGCGACCGCCACCACCAGCGTGTAGGCGTTGACGTGGTCCAGCTCTCCTTTCGGCTCGGGTTCGGCCTCTTGGAAGCGGGTGAAAATCTCTCGGATCGTGTGATAGTCAAGCTGCTGTGCCATGGGTCTGCTATGCCCCGACCTGCCGCCACGCTCAAGCCTTTCCCGCATGTTTCGGGTCGATTGGCCGCGCCGTTCCGGTCTATCGTGGTCCCAACGAAAGAGGCCCGACATGCACGACACCGACCCCGGATACCATTACCACGTGATGCGCCGCGCGCTGGATCTGATCGACGCCGAGCCGGGCCTGTCCCTGGCCGATCTGTCCGACCGCATGAACATGAGCCGCGGCCATTTCCAGCGCATCTTCTCGCAATGGGTGGGGGTGTCGCCGAAGCGGTATCAGCAATACCTCACGCTGGATCACGCCAAGGCGATGCTGCGTGACAACATGACCACGCTTGAGGTCAGCCATAACGTCGGCCTGTCCGGCAACGGCCGCCTGCACGACCTGTTCATCCGCTGGGAAGCGATGAGCCCCGGCGACTATGCCCGCGCCGGCGAAGGCGTCACGATCTACTGGGGCTGGTTCGACAGCCCCTTCGATCTGGCGCTGGTAATGGGCACGGATCGCGGACTGTGCGGTCTGGCCTTCGCCGCCGAAACGGGGACCGAGCACGCCATGCAGGACATGCGCAGCCGCTGGCCCAAGGCCACCTTCGTCGAGGATCCGATGGCGCTGAAGCCGCTGGTTGACGCGGCCTTTGCGCAAAAGGGCGAAACCGCGCTGCACATGATCGGCGCGCCCTTCCAGATCAAGGTGTGGGAGGCGCTGCTGCAGATCCCCTCGGGGCACGTCACGACCTATTCCGAGATCGCCCACTCCATCGGCAGCCCCAAGGCCGTCCGCGCCGTCGGCACCGCCGTGGGGCGCAACCCGGTCAGCTGGCTGATCCCCTGCCACCGCGCCCTGCGCAAATCCGGCGCTTTGGGCGGGTATCACTGGGGCCTGCCGGTCAAACGCGCGCTGCTGGCCTACGAATCCGCCCGCGCCGAGGCTGTCTGACCCATGCGCGAAATCCCGCGCAAGTTTACACAATCGTGTTTAGCGCGGAACAAATCACCCGCATATACTGTTGAAGACCCGACATATCGGAACACTTCAATAAGGCATTTGATCATGACTATCGCCCGCAAATCCGTCGCCTTTCTGGCAGCCTCGGCGCTGCTGCTGACCACCGCCTGCACCGACGGCGCCATGAGCGACTCGGACCCCAACAAGAACGCCAAGGAAGGCGCCCTTGTCGGCGGCATCATCGGTGCCGTGGGCGGCGCAATGCTGTCCGGCAACAAGAAAAAAGGCGCCATCGTCGGCGCGGCGCTGGGGGCTGGCGTGGGTGCCGCCATCGGCAACAACCTTGATAAGCAAGAGGCCGAGCTGCGCCAAAGCCTGGACGGCCGCGTCCGCATCATCAACGAAGGCGACCGCCTTGTCGTGATCATGCCGCAGGACATCCTGTTCGGCACCGACAGCACCTATGTGCAGGGCGGCCTGCGCGACGATATCCAGGCCGTCGCCACCAGTCTGAACCGCTATCCCGAATCCACCGTGCAGGTGATCGGCCACACCGACAACACCGGCTCGGCCCAGTATAACCTGGACCTGTCGCAGCGCCGCGCCGCCGCCGTTGCGAACATCCTGATCGGCTCGGGCGTCTATTCGGGCCGCGTTCAGATCATCGGCCGGGGCGAGGATGCGCCCATCGCCACCAACCTCACCCCCGAAGGCCGCGCCCAGAACCGCCGGGTCGAGATTGTCATCCTGCCGAACTGATCCATCTATACGGACAGACCGAAACGCCCCGCGCCCCCTCGGCCGGGGCGTTTTCACATGAGGGACCCGATGACCGAACCGACACTCCTGACGATCTCCGGCTCGCTGCGCGCGGGCAGCTACAACCGCAAACTGCTGGCCCAAGCCGTGCAGGCCTTTGGCCCCGCCACCGTCGTGCAGGCCGACCTGCGCCTGCCGCTTTACGACGGTGATCTGGAAGCCGCCGAAGGCATCCCCGCCGCCGTCCTGACCCTGGCCGAGCAGATCCGCAACGCCGACGCCATCGTCATCGCCTCGCCCGAGTACAACAAGGGCATCACCGGCGTGCTGAAGAACGCGCTCGACTGGGTCAGCCGGGTCGAGGGCAACGTCCTGCGCGGCAAACCCCTCGCCGTGATGTCCGCCAACGGCGGCCGCACGGGCGGCGAAACCGGCCAATACATGCTGCGCGCCTGCCTGACCCCGCTACAACCCCGCCTGATCCCCGGCCCCTTCGTCATGGTCGCCAACGCGTCCAAGGAATTTGAGACCGGCACGCTGGACAACGCCCACTACCTGAAAGCCATCTCCGAACTGATGCAGGCCCTGCGCGCCGAGATCCGCTAAGCGGCGGTCGACACCTCGATCAGGTTGCCATCCGGGTCGCGCACATACAGCGACATGATCGCCCCGGTGGCCCCGGTGCGCTGCACCGGCCCTTCCTCGACCGTGACGTGATGATCGGCGAACTGCGCCAGCCATACCTCCAGCGGCGCATCCGTCAGGAAACACAGATCGGCCGAGCCCCGCATCGGCACCGCCGCCTTCGGCTCGAACTCCTGCCCGGCCTGGTGCAGGTTGATCTTCTGTTGCCCGAACAGCAGCGCCTGCCGCTCTGTCCCATCCGAGCCCCGGAACGCCTGCGCCTGCATCCCCATCACCTCGGTGTAAAACCGGACCGAGGCCGCAATATCCCCCACCGTCAGAACCAGATGGTCCAGCGCCTTCAGCTTTGCCGTCATTTCCCGATTGCCCCCACTGCCATTCATTCTGTACCGTTTCGCTCATGCAGAATGACGCCCCGATTCAAACCCGTCAAACCGATGTGATGGACCCCGCCCGCGCCAAAGCGCTGCAGGCGACCCTCGGTCTGCACGTCACGATCGAGGACGGCTCCCCGCTGCCCCCGTTCTTCCACCAGATCTACTTCTGGCAGCCCGAGCCGCCGACCCGTCTGGGCCGCGACGGCCACCCCAAAACCGGCCTCGGCATCATCCCCGATCTGGGCCTGCCGCGCCGCATGTGGGCTGGCGGGCGCCTTGCCTTCCACGGCCCCCTGCGCGCCGGACGCGTGGCCGAAAAGGTCACCACCCTGGAAAGCACCACCCGCAAGGACGGCCGCACCGGCCCCCTCGCCTTCGTCACCCTGCGCCACGACATCTGGCAGGACGGCGTGATTCGCGTCACCGAATGGCAGGACCTGGTCTACCGCGAGGACCCCGCCCCCGGCACCCCCGCGCCGACACCCCCCACCGCCCGCACCGACGAAACCGCCGCGGAAACCGCCAGCTTCACCTCGACCCTGCTGTTCCGCTACTCCGCGCTCACCTTCAACGGCCACCGCATCCACTACGACGAACCCTACTCCCGCGGGACCGAGGGGTATGACGGCCTCGTCACCCACGGTCCCCTGCTGGCACAATTGCTGATGCTGATGGCCGAACGCAAACTCGGAAAACTGTCCGAGTTCAGCTTCCGCGCCTCCTCCCCGCTTATGCACCACGAGGACGCCACCCTGTGCTGGTCCGACGGCCAGATGTGGGTCCGCGCCCCCGACGGCCGCCAGAACATGACCGCTCAGGCCCGCTGACGCAGCCCCTGCTTCTTTCTGACCCAAATACTCAAATCCCCGCCCACCACGGGCGACGACCTCACCGCGCCTGGCGCTCGCGCCACAGGGTGAACAGCCCCGCCGCCACGATCAGCCCGGCCCCGATCAGCACGTTGGTCCGGATCGTCTCGGCAAAGACGAACACCCCGATCACCGCGCCGAACGGCAGCTGCAGATAGGCAAAGGGCTGCACCGCGCTCGCCTCGGCCACCTCGTAGCAGCGGATCAGCAGGTAATGCCCCGTCGCCCCGGTCAGGCACAGCGCCGCCATCCAGATCCAGTCGGGGCCGGTCATCGGCTCCCATGTCCAGATGCCCACGGCGGTCATCGCCAACATCCCCACCGTCCCCGTCCAGAAGAACGAGGTCGCCGACTTGTCCTTGCGCGCCGCATAGCGCGTCAGCAGCCCGTACAGCGCGAACATCAGCGCCGACAGCAGCGGGATCGCGGCGGCGGGTTTGAACACGCCGTATCCCGGCTCCAGGATGATCAGCACGCCGACAAAGCCGACCCCGATCGCCACCCAGCGCCGCCAGCCCACACGCTCGCCCAGCACCGGGCCGGAGAGCGCCGCCACCATCAGCGGATAGCTGGCAAAGGCGGCATGGCTTTCCACCAGCCCCAGGATGGTAAAGCCCCAGATCGCCACGCAAATCTCGGCCACCAGCAGCACCGCGCGAAAGGTCTGCAACCACGGCTGGCTGGTCGCTGCCGCCTGCCGCAACCCGCCCGCCTTGCGCGCCGCCACGGCCATCACGAAGGCCGCAAAGAACCAATAGCGGATCATCACCACCATCAGCACGTTGTATTCCCCCGCCAAATGGCGCGAGATCCCGTCCTGCATCGCAAAGACAAAGGTCGCGGCGACCATCAGCATGATGCCCAGCCGGGTTTGATCCTGACTCATGAATGGCCCTTTCGCGCGACCGTCATATGCCGTTTTCGCCCGAACCCGGGTCGGCGCTCTACACTGAAACCGGCATCCTGCAGCCCGCGACGGACAAACCCCGCCGCCGTATAGGTCGCCGCCGTACCATCCGCTTGCGTATGGTCAGCCACATGCCGCATCAGCGACGGCTCCCACAGCTCGGGGTTCTTGGCGGGCGAGAATCCGTCCAGAAACCATGCATCCGCGCGCCCCTCCCACCCCGGCAAGGTCTCGCGCGCGTCTCCCTTGATCATGCGGAACTCCAGCCCCGGCAACGACAGCTTGCGCGCGGGCCAATGCGGCGCGAACTCGGCCGCGATCTCGGCGATCTCGGGAAACGCCGCCTGCGCACGGATCATCTCGGGCCCAGTCATCGGGAACGCCTCGAACGTGGTGTAATGCAGTGTCCCCGCCTGCCCGCTTTCGCGCCACAGCTTGACCGCCGCCAGCAGGTTCAGCCCGGTGCCAAAGCCCAACTCGGCAATGCGGAACCCGTCGCGAAACCGCCCCGGCAGCCCGTTGCCGTCCAGAAACACATAGGCCGTTTCGGCCAACCCGTTATCCAGGCTGAAATACGGATCGTCGAACCGGGTCGAGACCGGGATCTCGCCGTCGCGCCATTCCAGTTCGGCATGCTGGTCATGCATCCGTCGATCCCTTAAGAAGCCGTGGAAAACCAGCCGAGAATGCATCAGGCACAAGGGGAATGGCAATGGTCGATGTCACAGTTTACGGCGCGGGCGCGTTCGGCCTGTCGGTGGCCTGGTCCTGCGCCCGGCGCGGTGCCTCGGTCCGGGTGATCGACCCCAACGGCCCCGGCGCCGGCAGCAGCGGCGGGCTGGTCGGCGCACTGGCCCCGCACGTCCCCGAAAACTGGAACGACAAGAAACAGTTCCAGCTCGAATCCCTCCTGATGGCCGCCGACTGGTGGGCCGAGGTCGCCGCAACCGGCGGTCAGGACAGCGGTTATGGCCGCACCGGCCGCCTGCAACCCGTCGCCAACGAGGACGCCCTGACCCTCGCCCATGCCCGCGCCGAAGGGGCCGCCCAGCTGTGGCACGGCCGCGCCGACTGGTCCGTGATCCCCGCCGATCAGGCCGGGGATTTCGCGCCGCTCACGCCCACCGGCTGGCTGATCCGCGACACGCTGACGGCCCGGATGCACCCCCGCATGGCCTGCGCCGCCCTGATCGCCGCCATTACCGCGCGCGGCGGCCAGATCACCCGCGACGGCGACCCCGAGGGCCGCATCGTCTGGGCCACCGGCGTCGCCGGCCTCGAACAGATCAGCGCCGCCCATACCCGCAGCTTCGGCACCGGCGTCAAAGGCCAGGCCGCCCTGCTGCAATTCGACCGGCGCAGCGCGCCGCAACTCTTCGCGGACACCGTCCACATCGTGCCCCACGCCGACGGCACCGTTGCGATCGGCTCCACGTCCGAGCGTGACTACACCGACCCCACCTCGACCGATGCCCAGCTCGACACCGTGCTGGCCCGCGCCATCGCCGCCGTCCCGGCCCTGGCCGACGCGCCCATCCTCGAACGCTGGGCCGGGGTGCGCCCGCGCGCCCGCTCCCGCGCGCCCGTGCTGGGCGAACACCCGCTCCGCCCCGGCGAGTTCATCGCCAACGGCGGCTTCAAGATCGGCTTCGGCATGGCCCCCAAAACCGCAGAGACAATGGCCGACCTCATCCTCGACGGCCGCGACACCATCCCGCCCGGTTTCGCGCCCGCCGCCAGCCTCTGACCAGACCCGATTCGCCTTAACAAATCCCTGCTTCTTTCTGAGCGGAAATACTCCCGCCGGAGGCTCCCTCACCCCCCACCAGCGCGCCTTTACCGACGGCGCACCGTCGCGCCCACCAGCTCTCGGCTGAACGGCACCGGATGCGGGTTCAGCCCCAGGCGCGCGCGGTAAACCGGCAGCGATTCAGCCACCCGCATCACGTAGTTCTGGGTCTCGGTGAAGGGGATCATCTCGATCCAGTCCACCACGTCCACACCACCCCCGCGCGGATCACCGAAGCGCTCGATCCACTGGTCCGGCCGGCTGGGTCCGGCGTTATACCCCGCCGCGACCATCACCACGTTGCCATCGAACCGGTCCGCCAGCTTGGCCAGATAGGCGCTGCCCAGCGTCGCGTTATAGCTCCAGTCGCTCAGCACCTGGCTCGCCTGATGCGTCACGCCCAGCTCGCGCGCCATCTGCGCCGCCGTGCCCGGCATCAGCTGCATCAGCCCCTGCGCCCCGGCCCCGCTGATCACCGATGGATCAAACTCCGATTCCCGGCGGGCGATCGACAGCGCCAGCTCTACCGGCACCGGCAGGGTCATCTTGCGCATCGGGTGCAGCGCGTAATAGGGCGCGTGGATCGTGATGCCCTTTTGCGCGGCCGCCTTGGCGATCATCACCTGCAAATGCGGCTGTTTCAGTTCTTCGGCCATGTCAGCCAGCTGCCCCATGCCGGTGCGGTCCAGCCCCTCGGCCAGATGCGTAAAGAACTGCTCTGACAGCGAGACCTCACCCGCGTTCAGCGCCAGAATGCCCGCCTGATAGACCTCGGACTTCACGAACGCCGCCTGCCGCCAATCCGGGAACCGCTCGGTTCCCGCCAGGCTGGCATCGAACGCCACGCCGCCACGCTCTGCCGCCAGCAAGCCGTAAAAACTGGTCTGGAACTGCGCGCCCTCGGCATAGGCGTGCTTGGCGGCTTCCTTGTCGCCCAACGCCTCTTGCGTGCGCCCGATCCAATATCCCGCCCGGCCGAGCGAGATCGGAGTCTCCACCGACGCCCGGAACCGCTGGAAATGGTCCAGCGCGCGCTCGGGTGCCTTCAGGAACCGCAGCGACAGGTAGCCCGACAGCCATTCCAGATCCGAATAGCCATAGCCATCCTCGGACCGCATGTAATGGGCCGAGGCGACGCGGTACGCCTTGTCATACTGTCCATCGCGCATCAGGTCGCGCACCACGTAGCGCCGCCAGCCCGACCATTCCTCGGGCCGCCCAAGCGCCTTGGCGCTGGTGCTTTGCGCGATGATCAGATCGACCGCATCCGCGCGGCCCTTACGGACGCGCCACAGGAACCGCTCATAGGCCAGACCCGGATCGGACTGCAGCTTGCCCGGCACCGCGCCGATCAGCCCGTCCACGCCCTTGGCCTGCGCTCGCAGCCCCAGCCGCGCGCGCGCCAGCGCCTGCCAGCCCTCGCTGACCAGCGGCATCATCTTTTCGGCGTCGCCCTTCAGCCCGCGCCACAGCGCCATGTCCATGCGCTGCGGGTGATGCGGCGCCAGCACCTTGCCGAACGCCGCCACCAGCGCATCGTGCGAATCCGCGTCCAGATCCATTGTCTGCCACGCCCGCACCAGCATCTTTTCCGCCTCGGCCGTCTGCCCTTTGGCCGTCAGCGCCTGCGCCAGCGCCAGCACCCCCGCCCCGGTCTGCGGCGCGGCCCCGTCAAAGAACGCAACCACCTGCGAAGACGAGGCCTCCGCCAGCCCGGATTCCGCGCGCTTGCGCATCAGCGACAGCCCCGGCCAGTCGGGATGGGCGGCCAGAAAGGCGCGGACCTCGGCGAAACTGCCCTCTCCGGCGCGCAGGCGCGTCCATGTCAGCAGGGCGCTGCCCACCGGCCCCGCGCGTGCTGCGATGGCGTCGGCGTTGCTCCAATTCCCCGCGCGCGCGGCTTCCAGAGCGCTGGCGATCGGCTGCGGCCCCTCGGCCCGTGCGGGCCCCGCGATGGGGGCCAGACCAAGGCAAATCGCCAAAAACAGGGTAAAACCGCGCAACATCTCTTGCCTTTCCAAACGAACAAAGGATATGCAACCGCAGCTTAATTGTGCGACCTGCCGCCTGCAAATCACGAAGACGCAGGCGGGCGAATCCTCGCCGGGTGCACAAATATCCTCCGGGTCTTTACCCGCCAACACGAAAGGAGCGTGTCATGTTCAAAGGGTCCTATCCTGCCCTGGTCACGCCGTTCAAGAACGGCGAGCTGGATCTGGAGACGTTGAAGAAACTCATCGAGTGGCATATCGGCGAAGGCACCAACGGGTTCGTTCCCGTCGGCACCACCGGCGAAAGCCCCACCCTGACCCACCGCGAGCATGAGATCATGATCGAGGAAGTGGTCAAGGCCGTCGCGGGCCGCGTGCCCGTCATCGCCGGTGCGGGCAGCAACAACACGCTCGAAGGCATCCGCCTGATCCAGCACGCGCAGAAAGTCGGCGCCGATGCGGCCCTGGTCGTGACGCCCTACTACAACAAGCCGACCCAACGCGGCCTGATCGCGCATTTCACCGCGATGCACGATTGCTGCACCCTGCCGATCATCATCTACAACATTCCCGGTCGCTCGGTCATCGACATGACGCCCGAGACGATGGGCGAACTGGCGAAACTGCCCCGCATCGTCGGGGTCAAGGACGCCACCGGCAAGATCGAGCGTGTCAGCCAGCAGCGTGCCGCCTGCGGCGCGGATTTCATCCAGCTGTCCGGCGAAGACGCGACCGCTCTGGGCTTCAACGCCCACGGTGGCGTTGGCTGCATCTCGGTCACCGCGAACGTGGCCCCGCGCCTGTGCGCTGAATTCCAGGCCGCAACCCTGGCCGGCGACTACGCCAAGGCGCTGGAGTATCAGGACCGTCTGATGCCCCTGCACGAAGCGATCTTTATCGAGCCCGGCCTCGTCGGCGCCAAGTACGGCATGTCGCGTCTGGGCCTGTGCTCCGAAGAGGTGCGCCTGCCCCTGACCGGCCTGACCGACAGCACCAAGGCCCGCATCGACGCGGCCATGCGGCACGCCGGTCTGCTCTGACCACGGCCCAAGCCTGAACAACAAAGCCCGCCTTCCCGGCGGGCTTTTTCATGGGCGCTAAGGGCTGCGCCCGACCCTGGGTGGGCGCTCCGCCCGGTTGATCCGCGAACCACCTCAAAGCCCGAATGCCGCCCCCATTCCGCTCGACATCGCCAATGCGCCCTCCCGGGGGGGAGGGTCGGGCGCGGCCCGGGCTGACGCCCGTGCCAAACATCTTGGCCCCACAAACGAAAAACGCGGCCCCAAGGGGCCGCGCTTCAATCCGTCCTGATATCGAAATCAGGCGACAGCGATGTTCACTGCCGATTCGCGGCCGTCACGGCCTGCTTCGATGTCGAAGGTCACCTTCTGGTTGTCCTTCAGACCGGTCAGGCCCGAACGCTCGACGGCCGAGATGTGCACGAACACGTCTTTTTTGCCGCCTTCGGGTGCGATGAAGCCGTAGCCTTTGGTGGTGTTGAACCATTTCACGGTGCCGTTGGCCATATCCGTGGTCTCCTGTTTTAAAATACAGCCCGCGGAAGTGCGGCTGTCCGGCGTAGTCGGTCTGTATCGAAGACTGAACGCCGTCAGAAACGGGAGACAGGTCGAGATAGAATAACGTTAGCCCTTTTGATATGCGCTAACATCGAGGCAATTTCAAGCCCCCTCAGCGAAAGGGCGGACCCAAGGCCCGCCCTTCGCGTATTTCCGGCTCAAATCCCGGTATCGACGATCGCTTTGGCCAGGATCGGCACCGTGGTGCTGTTCAGCCCGGCGATGTTCAGGCGCGAATCGCCCACCATGTAGATCGCGTGCTCGGCGCGCAGGCGCTCGACCATTTCGGGCGTGGTGCCCAGCCGCGAGAACATGCCCCGGTGCTGTGCGATGAACCCGAACCGGTCCGAGCCCGACAGCCGCTGCAGCTCGTCCGCCATCTGCTGACGCAGGTTCAGCATCGACAGGCGCACTTCTTCCAGCTCGGTCGCCCATTCGGTGCGCAGCTTGGGGTCGTTCAGGATCATCGTCACCAGACGCGCGCCGTGATCCGGCGGGAACGAGTAGTTCTGGCGGTTCAGGTAGTTCAGCGTGCCCTGGGTCAGGGTCCGCAGGCCCTTGTCCTGCGCGACGGCCATCAGGATGCCGGTGCGTTCGCGGTAGATCCCGAAGTTCTTGGAACAGCTGGCCGCGATCAGGCATTCCGGCACCGACGAGGCCACCAGGCGGGTCGCCGCCGCGTCTTCGTCCAAGCCGTCGCCAAAGCCCTGATAGGCCAGGTCGATCATCGGCACGCCACCGGTTTTCAGCAGCACGTCCACCACGGCCTGCCACTGGGTCAGGTTCAGGTTGGCGCCGGTCGGGTTGTGGCAGCAGCCGTGCAGCAGCACGACGTCGCCCGCCTTGACCTGCTGCAGGTCAGCCAGCATGCCTTCGAAGTCCACACCGCGCGACTCGGCGTCGAAGTAGCGATACTCGACCACCGGCATGTTCAGGTGCTTCAGGATCGACAGGTGGTTCGGCCAGGTCGGGTTCGACACGAAAATCCGTGCGTCGGGGTTGGCCATCTTGACCATCTCGAACGCCTGACGGCACGCGCCGGTGCCGCCCGGGGTTGCTGCCGCCGCCACGTTTTCACGCGCGACCGCACCGGCCAGCACCATGTCCACCATCGCGTCTGCGAACCCGGGGTCACCGGCCAGCGCGACATAGGTCTTGGTGGTTTCCTGTTCCCACAGCTGTTTTTCGGCGGCCTTCACGGCGCGCATCACCGGGGTCAGCCCGGTTGCGTCCTTGTACACACCGACGCCCAGGTCGATCTTGTTGGGGCGCGGGTCGTCCTTGTACAGCTGCATCAGCGCAAGGATCTTGTCTGCGGGGTGGGTCTTCAGGTTGCTGAACATTTTCTCTCAGGCTTCTCCGGTGGCGACGGGCAAGGTGGGGAAGGCCCCCCATTCGGTCCAGGACCCGTCATAAATCGAGTGATCGGTTTTCCCCATCCGCTCCAGCGCCAGGCACAGCACGGCGGCGGTCACGCCAGAACCGCAGGACGCGATCACCGGCTTGCCCAGATCGACGCCGGCGGCCTCGAACACGGCGCGGCAGTCATCGGGGGATTTCAGGGTGCCGTCGGCCTGCAACAGCGTGTTGAACGGCACGTTGCGCGCGCCGGGGATGTGGCCACGACGCAGACCGGCGCGGGGCTCGTCCACCTCGCCGCGGAACCGCTCGGCCGAGCGCGCGTCCACGATCACGTAATCCCCCAGCTTCGACGCCGAGGACACCTGCGTGACGTCCTTCACCATGTGGTTCTGACGGCGCGTGGTCATGTGGCGGTCGCGCACGATCGGCGGCATGTCCTCGGTCTCGCGACCTTCGGCAACCCATTTCGGCAGGCCACCGTCCAGCACCGCGATGTTGTCCTGACCCATCAGGCGGAACAGCCACCACACGCGCGGCGCCGAGTAGATCCCCTGGCTGTCATAGACCACCACCTGGTGCCCGTCGCCCACGCCCATCGCCCGCAGGCGCGACATGAATTTCTCGACCGGGGGCACCATGTGCGGCAGTTCGGACCGCAGATCGCTGATCTCGTCCACGTCAAAGAAACGCGCGTTCGGGATGTGGGCCTGGTCGTATTCGGCCTTCGCGTCCCGTCCGACGCCCGGCAGGAACATCGAGGCATCCAGAATCCGCAGATCCGGGTCCTTGATATGTGCGGCCAGCCATTCGGTGGAAACAAGCGTTTTAGGATCGTCTTGTGCCATGCGGTCCCCCATGTATTAAGCTTTGTCCTGCCTACAATGCAGGGGGATGAAGGGCAAGACTAGGTGGCGTCAGCCCTCCTTCAGAAGGCGTGCTTTCTGGCGATTCCAGTCGCGTTCTGCCTCGGATGCGCGCTTGTCGTGGTTCTTCTTGCCCTTGGCGATGCCGATCTTCAGCTTCACCAGGCCCTTGTGGTTGAAATACATGACCAGCGGGACCAGCGTCATGCCCTTGCGCTGGGTCGCGTTCCACATCCGCGCCAGCTCTTTTTTCGACACCAGCAGCTTGCGCTTGCGCCGCTCTTCGTGCCCCCAGGTTTTCGCCTGTTCATAGGGCGCGATGTAGCCGTTGATCAGCCACAGCTCGCCCTCTTCGACCGAGGCGTAGCTTTCCGTGATATTGGCCGAGTTCTCGCGCAGCGATTTCACCTCAGAGCCCTGCAGAATGATCCCGCATTCCAGATCGTCCTCGATCGCATAATCGAAGCGCGCCCGGCGGTTCTCGGCGATGATCTTGTAGTTGGGGTCTGATTTCTGCTTGGCCATGCGCCTTCCCTATCGCGCCCCTTCGGCGCTGTCCATCGGAAGGCCAGATATAGGCGCGTCGGGGGCGGAAAAACAGGGGAAACGAATCGTACGGTTTTCGCCGGAAATCTGGCGATTTTCCGGGTTAACGGGGTGTTGCGGCTCAGCTCCCGCGGTAGGTCGACATGCCGAACGGGCTGATCAGCAGCGGCACGTGGTAATGCGCCTGGTCGTCCGAAATCCCGAAGCGGATCGGCACGACGTCCAGAAAACGCGGGCTTTCGGCGGGGGCGCCGCTGGCATCCAGATAGGCGCCGGCCTCGAATACCAGCTCGTAAGTGCCTGTATTCATTTGCCCCTTCGGCAGGATCGGGCTGTCGGTGCGACCGTCATCATTGGTCACCATCTGTGCCAGCTGGGTGCGCGTCTCGCCCTCCAGCCGGAACAGCGTGATCCGCAGGCCCGCGGCGGGGCATCCCTTCGCGGTGTCCAGCACATGGGTGGTCAGATAACCTTCGGACATGAAATCGCTCCTTTTTCAGGCACTTAGCCTATATGATGCCGACAGGATAGGCGGCAGCGCGCGGCAACTCACCCCTGAAAGTGTTTCAAGAATTTCTTGAAAGTGGCAAGCGCTCCTACTGCCGTACAACCGTTCACACGTGAAAGAGGTCAAAAATGCAGCGCTATCCCCGCAACCTGATCGGCTACGGCCCCCGCACCCCCGACGCCCAATGGCCGGGCGGGGCGAAAATTGCCGTGCAATTCGTGCTAAACTACGAAGAAGGCGGGGAAAATTCCGTTCTGCACGGCGATGCCGCGTCCGAGGCCTTCCTTTCCGACATCGCCGGCGCCGCACCCTGGCCTGGTCAGCGCCACTGGAACATGGAGTCGATCTACGACTACGGCGCCCGCGCGGGCTTTTGGCGACTGCATCGCCTGTTCACCGGCGCCAACATCCCCGTCACCATCTACGGCGTCGCCACCGCCCTCGCCCGTTCGCCTGAACAGGTCGAGGCCATGAAAGAGGCCAGGTGGGAGATCGCCTCCCACGGGCTGAAATGGGTCGAACACAAAGACATGCCCGAGGACGCCGAGCGCGCCGCCATCACCGAAGCAATCCGCCTGCATACCGAGGTCGTCGGCGAACGCCCGCGCGGCTGGTACACCGGGCGGTGCTCGGCCAACACGGTCCGGCTGGTCGCCGAAGAGGGCGGTTTCGATTATATTTCCGACACTTACGACGACGATCTGCCCTATTGGTTGCCTGTCGGGGACCGCGACCAACTGATCATCCCCTACACGCTCGAAGCCAACGACATGCGTTTCGCCACCGCCCCCGGCTACATCACCGGCGAGCAGTTCTTCACCTATCTCAAAGACGCCTTCGACACGCTGTATGCCGAGGACAAGCCCAAGATGCTCAGCATCGGCCTGCACTGCCGCCTCATCGGGCGCCCCGGCAAACTGGCCGGTCTGAAGCGCTTCATCGACTACATCCAGTCGCATCCCAACGTCTGGACGCCCCGCCGCCTCGACATCGCCCGCCACTGGGCCACCACCCATCCGCCACAGCGCAAGGACCGCCCCAGCCAGATGGATCGCGCCACCTTTGTCACCAAATACGGCAGCATTTTCGAGCATTCCGCATGGATCGCGGATCGCGCCTTTGATCTGGAACTTGGGCCAGCGCATGACACGCCTGCGGGCCTGCACAACGCCCTGGCGCGTATCTTCCGCAGCGCAACGCCGGACGAACGCCTTGGCGTCCTGCGCGCTCACCCCGATCTGGCCGGCAAACTGGCCGCCGCCAAACGCCTGACCGCTGATTCGACCGCCGAACAGTCCAGCGCCGGCCTCGACGCCCTGACCGATCAGGAACGCGCCGATTTTACCCAGCTGAATCAAGACTATACCCAGAAACACGGCTTCCCCTTCATCATCGCCGTCCGCGATCACACAAAGGCCAGCATCCTGGAAAACTTCAAACGCCGGGTTAACAACGACACCGAGATCGAGCTGCAAGAGGCCTGCAAGCAGGTCGAACGCATCGCCCGCCTACGACTGGAGCCCCTGCTGTGACCACCTACGCCTTCCCCCCCGGCGGCCTGCCCGACCAAACAGTTAACCCCGAAGGAACCGCCATCTTTACAGAGGCTTACGCCGTCATCCCGGCCCATACGATGCGCGACATCGTGACCAGCTTCCTGCCCGGCTGGACAGGTGCGCGCGCTTGGATTCTGGCCCGACCGCTGACCGGCTTTGCCGAAACCTTCGCCCAATACGCGGTCGAGCTGTCCCCCGGCGGCGGCAGCGCCGAACCCGAACCCAACCCCGAGGCGCAGGCCGTCATCTTCATCGCCCACGGCACAGCCCGCCTGACCCTTGGCCGCGACGCCTACGACCTCGGTCCGGGCCACTTCGCCTTCATCCCCGCCAGCGCCG
Organism: Thalassobius vesicularis; assembly: GCF_004799325.1. Classification (GTDB taxonomy): domain Bacteria; phylum Pseudomonadota; class Alphaproteobacteria; order Rhodobacterales; family Rhodobacteraceae; genus Thalassobius; species Thalassobius vesicularis. Next base: position 305,821 of record NZ_SSMD01000004.1, on the reverse strand, counting down.
TCTGGACCCTGTGGAACACCGGCGACACCCCCTGCGGTTTCCACTGGATTCGCAAACGCTTCGAACCCGTGCCCGGCCAACTCCCGCCCGAGGCCCGCGTCGTCCACGAAACCGACGTTCCCAAATCCGCCATGCCGGGAACCGAGGGTATCTGGGAAACCCAACGCTTCGCCGACCCGCTCGACCTTCGACACGATTTCCACGTCAACATCGTGAACTTCGCCCCCGGCGGCCGCATCCCTTTCGCCGAAACCCACGTGATGGAGCACGGCCTCTACGTCCTCCAGGGCACCGCCCGCTACCTGCTGAACAAGGACTGGGTCGAGGTCGGCCCCGGCGATTTCATGTGGCTGCGCGCCTTCTGCCCTCAAGCCTGTATCGCCACCGGCACCGAGCCCTTCCGTTACCTCCTCTACAAGGACGTGAACCGCCACCCCAAGCTGACCCTCTGACTTCTTCTTTTTGCAAATATCCTCGGGGGGTGCGGGGGGCAGACAGCCCCCCGCCTGCCCGGACCAGGACGCCCATGACCACTTCGATCCATCTCGAACCGCTGACCGCCACCGCCTTCGCACCTTATGGGGACGTACTCGATGCGTCCGGCGACCCTGACAAGATCATCAACCAGGGCAATTGCGGGCGCTTCCACGACCGCGCGCGGCTGGACTTCGGGCCGCAGGGCCGTGCCGGCATCTCGATCTTCCACGCCCGCCCGCGCAGCCTGCCCTACACGCTCGACCTGCTGGAGCGTCACCCCGACGGCAGCCAGGCCTTCCTTCCGATGTCGCAACATGAATGGCTGGTGATCGTCGCCAGCGACGCCAACGGCACCCCCGCCAACATCCGTGCCTTTCTGGCCGCGCCGGGTCAGGGCATCAACCTGCACCGAGGCACCTGGCACGGCGTGCTGACGCCGCTGCATGAACCCGGCCTTTTCGCCGTGGTCGACCGGATCGGCGGCACCCCGAACCTGCAAGAGTACACACTACCCCAACCCATTCAAATCACACGATAACCCCCGCCAAGAGGGGCCCCCAACAGGAGTAGAGGGATGACTAACAGCTACCTAGGAACTCCGGATCAGTTAAAAGATCCGAACTACACCCCGCCGTTGATCGACGCGGTACCGCTGGGCATCCAGCACGTGCTGGCGATGTTCGCCAGCAACGTCACCCCGGCAATCATCGTCGCGGGGGCGGCGGGCTTCGGCTTTGGCTCGAACAGCCCGGATTTCCCGAACCTGATCTACATGATCCAGATGTCGATGCTGTTCGCAGGCATCGCCACGCTGTTCCAGACGCTGGGCATGGGCCCCGTCGGCGCGCGTCTGCCGATCGTGCAGGGCACCTCGTTCGCGTTCCTGCCGGTGATGATCCCGGCGGTCGCGGGTCAGGGCACCGCCGGTCTGGCCGGGCTGATGACCGGCATCGTGATCGGCGGCATCTTCCACTTCTGTCTGGGCACCGTGATCGGCAAGATCCGCTTTGCCCTGCCGCCGCTGGTCACCGGGCTGATCGTGCTGATGATCGGTCTGTCGTTGCTCAAGGTCGGCATCCAATACGCCGCTGGGGGTGTGCCGCTGATGGGTAAGCCCGAATTCGGCACACTGGCGATGTGGACCCCGGCTCTGGTCGTGATTCTGGTCACGCTGGGCTTCAAGTTCTTCACCCGCGGCCTGTCCTCGGTCGCAGCCGTTCTGATCGGCCTGATCGCGGGCTATGTCGTCGCCTATCTGATGGGTCAGGTGAACTTCGGCAATATCGGCCGCGCAGCGGTGTTCGCCCTGCCCATGCCCTTCAAATGGGGGGTCGAATTCAACGGCGCGATCATCCTCGGCATGTGCTTCATGGCGGTGATCTCGGCGATTGAGACCGTGGGCGATGTCAGCGGCATCACCAAGGGCGGCGCGGGCCGCGAGGCGACCGACAAGGAGATCGCCGGTGCGACCTTTGCAGACGGCCTTGGCACCGCCGTCGCGGGTGTGTTCGGCGCCCTGCCCAACACCTCGTTCAGCCAGAACGTCGGCCTGATCAGCATCACCGGCGTCATGAGCCGCCACGTCGTCACCATCGGCGCGATCTTCCTGATCGTCTGCGGCCTGATCCCCAAATTCGGGGCCATCGTGTCCACCGTGCCGATCAACGTGCTGGGCGGCGGCGTGATCGTCATGTTCGGCATGGTCGCCGCAGCGGGCGTCAACATGCTGTCCGAAGTATCCTGGAACCGCCGCAACATGGTGATCTTCGCGATCTCGCTGTCGGTCGGCTTTGGCCTGCAACTCGAACCCTCGGCGCTGCAGCACCTGCCCAAGACGGCGCAGATTCTGCTGACCTCGGGCCTGTTGCCTGCCGCCGGGCTGTCGATCCTGCTGAATTTGATCCTGCCGGAAGAGCTGGACTAAGCCAAACGGGCTGAAAACCGGCCGGAATACCGTAAAACCCCCGTCCCCGTGGCGGGGGTTTTCGTTTTCCAACGCCGAATGTCGCGGATAGGCTTGGAGTGGGTAAAGACTCGGGATAACATTTGATCAAATTCCCGCTTCGGAGTAGCGACATGAAAGACCAGAACTTCCTTAAAGAGAACAACGCGCGCCAGCTGTGGCACCCGATGGGGGCCCCCGCCGACATCCGTGCGAACGCGCCGACCATCATCACCAGCGCCGAAGGGGTGAAGATCACCGACATCGACGGGCATTCCGTCGTGGACGCCGTGGGCGGCCTGTGGTGCGTGAACTTGGGCTACTCGAACAACGTCGTCAAAGACGCCATCGCCAAGCAGCTGTACGATCTGCCCTATTACTCGGCCTTCGCCGGCTCGACCAACCCGCCCGCGATCGAGGCCGCCTACGCGGTCCAGGAAATGTTCGCCGAAGATGGCGTCGAGCGCGTGTTCTTCACCTCGGGCGGTTCTGACTCGGTGGAAACCACCCTGCGTCTGGCGCGCCAGTACCACCGCCTGCGTGGCGAGCCGACCCGCACCAAGTTCCTGTCGCTGAAAAAGGGCTATCACGGCACCCATTTCGGCGGCGCGTCGGTGAACGGCAACGCACGTTTCCGCACCGCGTATGAACCGCTGCTGGCGGGCTGTTTCCACCTGCCCAGCCCCTACACCTATCGCAACCCCTATAACGAGACCGACCCGGCCAAGCTGGCGCAGAACATCGCCGCCGCGATGGAGGACGAGATCGCGTTCCAGGACCCGAAAACCATCGCCGCCTTCATCATGGAGCCGATCCAGGGCGCGGGCGGGGTGATCGTGCCCGACGCCTCGTTCATGAAGCTGATGCGCGACATCTGCGACCGCCACGGCATCCTGCTGATCTCGGACGAGGTCATCACCGGCTTTGGCCGCACCGGCGACTGGTCGGGCGCGCGTCATTGGGGCGTGAAGCCCGACATGATGAGCATGGCCAAGGGCATCACCTCGGGCTACTTCCCGGTCGGCGCGGCGCTGATCAGCGGCAAGGTCGCCGAAGTGTTCGAAGGCGCGGGTTCCGAGGGCGGCATCTACCACGGCTACACCTACTCGGCCCATCCGGTGGGCGCGGCTGCCGTCACCGCCACGATCTCGGAAACCCTGCGTCTGGACACCAAGACCAACGCGGCCGCGCGTGGCAAGCAGCTGCACGAGGGCATCCTGAAACTGGCCGAAAAGCACGACATCATCGGTGACGTGCGTGGCGGCCACGGCCTGATGCACGGGATCGAGATCGTCAGCGACAAGGCTGCCAAGACCCCGATGGACGCCGCCTCTATGAAGCGCATTCACACCGCCGCCTATCAGGCCGGTGCGATGGTCCGTCTGGGGATGCACAACATCCTGATGTCGCCGCCGCTGACCATCACCGAGGCCGAAGTGCAGGTGATTCTGGACGCGCTGGACGCCGGTTTCTCGGCCGTCTGATCCACGCCAAACCCCTTGCGAAAGGCCCGCCGTTCTGGCGGGCCTTTTGTTTTGGGGAATTATTCCCGCTCCATTCCGCCGCACCCGGTACAGAGTTGTTGAAATATACATTCACATTACTTTATATGTTCACTATCCGAGGAGGAGCCATGACCTGTAACGTTGGAAATTTGGACCGGTTGGTCCGACTAGTCGCCGGAGTGGGTATCTTTCTGATGCCGTTTGTTGCTGGATGGGACATCTGGAACGTTGATGCGGCCAAGTACGCCGTCGCCGCGATTGGCGGCGCGATTGCTTTGACCTCGGCCTTCCGTATCTGCCCGCTGTACCGCGTACTGGGGCTGAACACCTGCCGCTTGTGACCCCCCCAAAGACCCCAACAAGGACCCCCCACATGGACCCCAAGAAAATCTCTGACGAGCTGTCCGTCGCCGCCCAGATCCTGCCCGAAGACGTGGCCGAGCTGGCGCGGATGGGCTTCCGCTCGATCATCTGCAACCGCCCCGATGGCGAGGCCGCCGACCAGCCCACCTTTGACGAGGTGGACGCCGCCGCGCAGGCCGCCGGTCTGCAAACCCGTTATCTGCCGATCGAATCCGGCAAGGTGCTGGACAGCGACGCCGCCGATTTCGGCAAGGCCCTGATCGAGCTGCCCGGCCCGACCCTGGCCTATTGCCGGACCGGCACGCGCTCGACCACGTTGTGGTCGCTGGCCGTGGCGAAATCCAAACCGGCCTCCGAGATTCTGGCCGCGACCAAGGCCGCTGGCTATGACATGGCCGGCGTGGTTCGCCGCATCGTGAACGGCGGCAAGACGCCGACCGATACCGGCGACGCGAAATTCGACGTGGTGATCGTCGGCGGCGGCGCGGCAGGCATTGCCGTGGCCTCCTCGATCAAGGCGCGCAAGGGCGATCTGAACATCGCGATTCTGGATCCCGCCGACATTCACTATTACCAGCCCGGCTGGACCATGGTCGGCGCGGGCGTGTTCGACGCCCAGACCACCGCCAAGACGATGGGCAGCCTGATCCCGCAAGGCGTGCACTGGATCAAATCCGCCGTCGCCGCGTTTGAACCTGCCGACAACGCCGTCATCCTGGATGGCTGCCGCGTGGTGAAATACGACCGTCTGGTCGTTTGCCCGGGCCTGAAACTGGACTGGCACAAGGTCGAAGGCCTGGTCGAAACGCTGGGCAAGAACGGCGTCACCTCGAACTACCGCTACGATCTGGCCCCCTATACCTGGGAACTGGTCAAGGGCCTGAAGAAAGGCCGCGCGCTGTTCACCCAGCCGCCGATGCCGATCAAATGCGCCGGGGCGCCGCAAAAGGCGATGTACCTGTCCGGCGACCATTGGTTCAAATCCGGCGTCCTGAACAACATCGACATCAACTTCATGAACGCCGGTGGTGTGCTTTTCGGGGTCAAGGACTACGTCCCCGCGCTGGAGCAATACGTCAAGAAATACGACGCCAAGCTGAACTTCTTCCACAACCTCGTGGCCGTGGACGGCCCGGCGAAGAAGGCATGGTTCGACGTGGCCAAGCCCGACACGCCCAAGGAACGCATCGAGGTCGAGTTCGACATGATGCACGTCTGCCCGCCGCAAACCGCGCCCGATTTCATCCGGGTGTCACCGCTGGCCGATGCCGCTGGCTGGGTCGACGTGGATCAGGCCACCCTGCGCCACAAGACTTATGACAACGTCTGGTCACTGGGCGACGTGATGAACGCGCCGAATGCCAAAACCGCCGCCGCCGCCCGGATGCAGGCCCCGATCGTGGCCGAAAACCTGGTGGACGACATCCTCGGGAAATCGCCAACCGCCATCTACAACGGCTACGGCTCGTGCCCGCTGACGGTGGAGCGCGGCAAGATCGTCCTGGCCGAATTCGGCTATGGCGGGGCGCTGCTGCCTTCGTTCCCGAAATGGATGATCGACGGCACCAAACCGACCCGCGCCGCCTGGATCCTGAAGGAACAGATCCTGCCGCCCGTCTACTGGAAGGCGATGCTGCGCGGCAAGGAATGGCTGGCCAAACCCGAGAAGGTCTCGGCCAAGTAACCCAAAACGACAAACAGGGCGGGGCCTTCCCCGCCCTGAGACTTTCCTCACCCGCAAGGACCCAAAGCCGATGCGCTTGCCGACACTGACCCGCAAATCCCTGGAACGCCACTTGCCGATCCTGGGCTGGTCGAAAACCTACGACAAGGACACGCTGACCAACGATCTGGTCGCCGCCCTGATCGTGACCATCATGCTGATCCCGCAATCGCTGGCCTATGCGCTGCTGGCGGGTCTGCCAGCCGAGATGGGGCTGTACGCGTCGATCCTGCCGCTGGTGGCCTACGCGATCTTCGGCACCTCGCGCGCGCTGGCCGTGGGTCCGGTGGCCGTGGTGTCGCTGATGACCGCCGCCGCCGTGGGCAATATCGCGGTGCAAGGCACGCCCGAATACGCCGCCGCCGCGATCACGCTGGCCTTTCTGTCGGGTCTACTGCTGACCGTGATGGGGATCTTCCGGCTGGGCTTTCTGGCGAATTTCCTGTCCCACCCGGTGATTGCGGGCTTCATCACCGCCTCGGGCGTGCTGATCGCGACCTCGCAGCTGAAGCACATCTTCGGGATCAAGGCCGAGGGTCACAACCTGATCCAGCTGACCGTCTCGCTGTTCGAAAACCAGCACCTGGCCAACCCGATCACCCTGTTCATCGGCCTTGCCACCACCGGCTTTCTGTTCTGGGTCCGCAAGGGGCTGAAACCTCTGCTGCTCAGCCTGGGCCTGAAGCCCCGCCTGGCCGACATTCTGGCCAAGGCGGGCCCCGTGGGCGCCGTTGCCGTGACCACGCTGGTGACCTTTGCCTTCGGGCTTCAGGACAAAGGCGTGAAGATCGTCGGTGACGTGCCGATGGGCCTGCCGCCGCTGACCCTGCCCTCGTTCGATGCGGGCATGTGGTCGTCGCTGTTCATGTCGGCGGTGCTGATCTCGATCATCGGCTTTGTCGAGTCCGTCTCGGTCGCGCAAACCCTGGCCACCAAGAAACGCCAGCGCATCGTGCCCGACCAGGAACTGGTGGGCCTTGGCACCTCGAACATCGCGGCCGCGCTGACCGGCGGCTACCCGGTGACAGGCGGCTTTGCGCGCTCGGTCGTCAACTTCGACGCGGGCGCTGAAACCCCGGCTGCCGGTGCCTTTACCGCCGTCGGCATCCTGCTGGCCGCCCTGTTGCTGACCCCGCTGCTGTACTTCCTGCCGCAGGCGACGCTGGCCGCCACGATCATCGTCGCCGTGCTGTCGCTGGTCGATTTCTCGATCCTGAAAAAGACCTGGACCTACTCCAAGGTCGATTTCGCCGCCGTGGCCGCGACCATCCTGCTGACGCTGGGCTTTGGTGTGGAAATGGGCGTGTCCGCAGGCGTGATCCTGTCGATCGGCCTGTTCCTCTATAAAACCTCGCGCCCGCACGTGGCCGAGGTGGGCCTGGTCCCCGGCACCCACCATTTCCGCAACATCCTGCGCCACAAGGTCGAAACCCACCCCGAGATCGTGACCCTGCGCATCGACGAAAGCCTGTATTTCGCCAATGCCCGGTTCCTCGAGGATTACATCTACAACCGCATCGCTTGCGATCAGCCGATTCGGCATGTGGTGCTGATGTGCTCGGCCGTGAATGAAATCGACATGTCCGCGCTGGAAAGCCTTGAGGCGATCAACACCCGCCTCAAGGATCTGGGCATCAAGCTGCACCTGACCGAGGTGAAAGGCCCCGTGATGGACCGCCTCAAGCGCAGCCATTTCCTTGAGGAACTGACCGGAGAGGTCTTCCTGGCCCAGTATGACGCGGTCATCAAACTGGCACGCCCGTCCGCGATGGCGGCGCAGTGATTGACGCCATGCCCCGCGGGTCCTATCTGCGGGGCATGAGCGACTGGATCGGTATCATCGAAGACAAGAACGGCGTGCGTGGCTGGGGCTTTCGCGGCGACACGGTGGTGTCCGAGGCGACGGGCCTGACCGCCGATGCAATCCTGGCCGACCTGGGCGAGGCGGACGTGATCGCCGTCGCTCCCTCGCGTCAGGTGGCAAGCGTTCCCGCGAAACTCGCCCCCGCTGGCGCGTTTGTGGACCTGCAAGACGGAACCAGCCGCCTGCCCGCGCCGCAACGCCTGCAACTGCTGGGGTTTCAGACGGATCATGCCGATTGGGACGGCGTGGCGCTGATCCTGACGGGATCGCACAGCTACTGGTGCCTGCTGTCCGCGCGCGAACTGGTCGGGTTTCAGACCTTCCTGACGCCCCGCCTGATCCATGCCCTTGCCTGCCCTGACGGCGCAAGTCCGGGCGCTCTGGCCGAAACCCTGTCGCGCCCCGAACGTCTGGCCGCGCATCTGGCCGCCTCAGAGGCCGATCCCGCGGCCCAAACCGGTCACCTGATCGGGGCCGAGATGGGCGCCGCCCGCGCTTGGTGGCTGGGTCAGCAGGTCGCGATCCTGTCCGACACCCCCTTGTCCCAATCCTATGCCGAAGGGCTGCGTGCGCAGGGCGTTCCCGTCACCTTGCATGACGACCCCAGCCCGCGCGGGCTGATCGCGCTGCGCACCGCCTGACCCCACGCCCTGCCTTGCCAATCGCCCCGCGCCCGTGTCACCCTGCCCGCGAAACCGCGAAGGGAGGGACCGGTGCACACCGAACCCCAAGTCATTCAAACCCATCTGCCGCAGCTGACCGAACCCCGCAATCCGGGGATGGAGTTGGACCTGGACTGGGTGCGCACCGCGCAGGCCAACACCTCGGCGATCGAGCGGCGCGCCGCCACCCTGCCGGGCCGTCGCAGCGTGAAAAAGGACTATCAGGCCGCGTGGCTGTGCAAGGCGATCTCGTGCATCGACCTGACCACGCTGGCTGGCGATGACACCGCAGGCCGCGTCCAGCGCCTGTGCGCCAAGGCCCGCCAACCCGTCCGCGCCGACCTGTTGCAGGCGCTGGGGATGCAGGGTCTGACCGTCGGCGCCGTCTGCGTCTATCACGACATGATCGCCCCTGCCGTCGAGGCGCTGAAGGGCTCGGGCATCCCCGTCGCTGCCGTCTCGACCGGCTTCCCGGCGGGCCTGTCGCCCTTCCACCTGCGCGTCGCCGAGATCGAGGAAAGCGTGAAGGCCGGGGCGCATGAGATCGACATCGTGATCTCGCGCCGCCACGTCCTGACCGGCGACTGGCAGGCGCTGTATGACGAGATGAAGACCTTCCGCGCCGCCTGTGGCGATGCCCATGTCAAAGCGATCCTCGCCACCGGAGAGTTGGGTAGCCTGCGCAACGTCGCCCGTGCCAGCCTGATCTGCATGATGGCCGGGGCCGATTTCATCAAGACCTCGACCGGCAAGGAAAGCGTCAACGCCACCCTGCCCGTCAGCCTGGTGATGATCCGCGCCATCCGCGACTATTATGACCGCACCGGCTATCGCGTCGGCTACAAACCGGCGGGCGGGATTTCCAAGGCCAAGGACTCGCTGGTTTACCTGTCCCTGATCAAGGAAGAGCTGGGCAATCGCTGGCTGCAACCCGACCTGTTCCGCTTTGGCGCCTCGTCCCTGCTGGGCGATATCGAGCGCCAGCTGGAGCATCACGTTACCGGCGCCTACTCTGCCTCTTACCGCCATCCGATGGGCTAAGCACATGACTGTCAAAGATATCTTCGAAACCATGGACTACGGCCCCGCCCCCGAATCCGCTGCTGATGCACTGGCCTGGCTGGTCGATCAAGGCGACCGCTTCGGGCATTTCATCAACGGCGCATTCACCGAACCCGGCGACGGATTCGACTCGAAAAACCCCGCCACCGGTGAAACCCTCGCCACCCTGACTCAGGCCACCCAAGCCGATGTGGACGCCGCCGTTGCCGCCGCCCGCAAGGCACAGCCGAAATGGGCGAAACTGGGCGGACATGGCCGCGCCCGCCACCTCTATGCCCTCGCCCGCCTGCTGCAAAAACACGCCCGCCTGTTCGCGGTGCTTGAGACGCTGGACAACGGCAAACCGATCCGGGAATCGCGCGACATCGACATCCCGCTGGCGCAGCGGCATTTCTACTATCACGCCGGCATGGCCCAGCTGATGGACAGCGAACTGTCGGGGCGCGAGGCATTGGGTGTCTGCGGCCAGATCATCCCGTGGAACTTCCCTCTCTTGATGCTGGCGTGGAAGGTCGCGCCCGCGCTGGCGATGGGTAACACCGTGGTGCTGAAACCGGCCGAGTATACCTCGCTCACAGCCTTACTCTTCGCCGACATCTGCCGTCAGGCGGGCCTGCCCAAGGGCGTCGTCAACATCGTCACCGGCGACGGCGCGGTCGGTCAGATGATCACCGCCCATCCCGGCATCGACAAGATCGCCTTCACCGGCTCGACCGAGGTCGGCCGCCAGATCCGCGCCGCAACCGCTGGCAGCGGCAAGGCGCTGACATTGGAACTGGGCGGCAAATCCCCCTACATCGTGTTCGACGACGCCGATCTGGATTCCGCCATCGAGGGGCTGGTCGATGCGATCTGGTTCAATCAGGGACAGGTCTGCTGCGCCGGATCACGTCTGTTGGTGCAGGAAGGCATCGCCGCGCGATTCCACGACAAGCTGCGCGCCCGGATGCAGACCCTGCGCATCGGTAACCCGCTGGACAAAAGCATCGACATGGGCGCGCTGGCCGACCCGATCCAGCTGCAGACCATCCGTGACATGGTCGACAGCAACACCGATGGCGAAACCTTCCGCGTCAACGCCCAACTGCCGGCCGAGGGGTGCTACTACCCGCCAACCCTGATCACCGGGCTGGACCCCGCGCATCGCCTGATGCAGGACGAAATCTTTGGTCCCGTGCTGGTGTCCACGACCTTCCGCACCCCGGCCGAGGCCGTGCAGATCGCCAACAACACCCGTTACGGGCTGGCCGCCACGGTCTGGACAGAAAACGTGAACCTCGCCCTCGACATCGCGCCGAAACTGGCTGCCGGGGTGGTCTGGGTGAACGCCACCAACCTGTTCGACGCTGCCGCCGGGTTCGGCGGCATCCGCGACAGCGGATTTGGCCGCGAGGGCGGATGGGAAGGCCTGCGCGCCTACACCAAGCCCACCGGCAAGCCCAAACCACTGGCCCCGATCGCGGCCTACGAGGGCGACGGTGCCGCCGACGGGATCGACCGCACCCCGAAACTCTATATCGGCGGCAAGCAGGCGCGCCCTGATGGCGGCTACTCGCAGGCCATCTATGGCAAGTCCGGCAAGCTGTTGGGCCACGCCCCCATCGCCAGCCGCAAGGACATCCGCAACGCGGTCGAGGCGGCGCGCGGTGCGTCAGGCTGGGCCAAATCCACCGCCCATCTGCGCGCGCAAATCCTGTATTACATCGCCGAGAACCTCTCCTCCCGCGCCAGCGAATTTGCTGCCCGGATCGACGCGCTGACCGGCACCCGTCAGGGCGCGCAAGAGGTCGAGACCGCGATCACCCGCCTGTTCACCGCCGCCGCATGGGCCGACAAGCTGGACGGCGCGGTGAAATCCGTCCCGATCCGGGGCGTCGCCATGGCGATGCACGAACCCGTCGGCGTCATCGGTGCGCTGTGCCCGGACGAAGCGCCGCTGCTGGGCCTGATCTCGGTCATGGCCCCGGCGATTGCGATGGGCAACCGCGTGGTGCTGTGCGCCAGCCAGCCCTTCCCGCTGGCCGCCACCGATTTCTACCAGGTGCTGGACACGTCCGACGTGCCCGCCGGGGTCGTCAACATCCTGACAGGCCCGCATGCCGATCTGGCCCCGACGCTGGCCAGCCATATGGACGTGGACGCGGTCTGGAGCTTCTCCTCCACCGACCTGTCCGCCACCATCGAACGCGCCAGCGCCGGGAACCTGAAACGCACCTGGGTCAACAATGGCCATGCCCGCGACTGGCAGGCCGACCACAGCCGCGCCGTCATGGACGCCGCGACCGAGATCAAGACCATCTGGGTGCCCTACGGCGAGGGCTGACGAGTCATCGCCAGTCCGGGGGATGGCGATCCACCGGAGGAGCGAGGCGCTTTATCCCCGCCAAATCCGGCAAACGCCGAAACAGATCGTGCCAAAACAAAATCGCCAGCCCGCGGGACGGACTGGCGATGGCGCGGCGGCCTTCGGCCTCGATTCCGCGGTGACTTACACGTCCGACAGTTCCTTGGCGTGCATCCATTCCGCGTGTTTGGGGGCTTTCTTGGTGCGCGACCATTCCTCCAGCATGTCCCACTTCACGCTGTCCAGACGGGCCAGCATCGCCTCTTCTTCGGGATCCGGGCAGGCCAGTTCCACGCGGTGGCCGTTCGGATCGAAGAAATAGATCGAGTGGAAGATCGAGTGATCGGTCACGCCCAGCACCTCGACCCCCTTGGCCTCCAGATGCTCTTTGAAGGCGACCAGTTCGTCGCGGTCCTTCACCTTGAACGCGATGTGCTGCACCCAGATCGGGGTGTTCGGATCACGGCCCATTTCGGGCTTGGTCGGCAGTTCAAAGAAGGCCAGTACGTTGCCATTTCCGGCATCCAGGAAGATGTGCATGTAGGGGTCCGGCTCGTGGGTCGAGGGCACGTGATCCTCGGCAATCGCCAGGATGAAATCCATGTTCAGCATGTCGCGATACCACTCGACCGTCTGCTTGGCGTCCTTGCAGCGATAGGCGACGTGGTGGATTTGTTCGATCTTCATGGGGTCCTCCTCGGGGTGTTTCCGAAGGGGATATTTGTTACATTTGTAACCATCAATGCGAAACTTGCTTTGTTATGTAATGTTCCGCATGCGGGGATTTCGCTTACAGCGGATCGGTGCGGTACAGGTCCACCTTCAGCCCGCCATGCGCGATCGACGGGCCCTTGGGCAGGAACGGCAGCGCCGTCGCCTTGGCCAGACCGGGGTCCGAGGTGATGATCGCGACGCGCCAGCCCCGGAACCGTTCCTTCAGCACCGTCCCCATCGAGCCATAGAGCGCGAACAGCGGCTTTTTATTACCGATTCGCGCGCCGTAGGGCGGGTTGCCGATGATCAGCCCGGCGGGGCCGGCGGGCGGGGTGATGTCGCTGATTGGCAGGGTCTGGAACTCGGTCCAGGCGCTGACACCCGCGCGTTCGGCATTGGCTTGGCTCATCCGGATCGCTCCGGCATCCCGGTCGGAACCATAGAACCGCGCCGCAGGCTGGCGCGTTTTCACCGCCGCCTTCATCTGCGTCCAGGCTGCCTCGTCATAGCTGGCCAGCCGCTGGAACGCGAAATCGCGGGTGCGTCCGGGGGCCAGACCCGCCGCCATCTCGGCCGCCTCGATGACAAACGTCCCCGAGCCGCACATCGGGTCCAGCACCGTTTGCGTGCCGTCAAACCCGCATTGGCGCAGGAACATCGCCGCCATCGTCTCGCGCATGGGGGCCTTGTTCACGGCCTCTTTGTGCCCGCGCTTGTGCAGGCTTTCGCCCGAGGTATCGACGCTGAAGGTGCACAGGTTGTCGTCGATCCGCAGCTTCAGCACCAGATCGGCCTCGGGTGACAGGGGGATGCCCGCCGTCGTCAGCGCGCCCTCGACCCGTTGGGCCGCAGCCCCTGCGTGGTAAATCTTTGATCGTTTCGAGGTCGCCTCGACCCGCACCGGCACATCCGGGCGCAGCACCGCGCGCCAGTCGAATTTCGTCGCCCGCTTGTCCAGCTGCGCCAGATGGAACGCCCGGAATTCCCCGATCCGCGCCAGCACCCGCGTCGCACCGCGCAGCACCAGATTGGCGCGCCAGACATCCGGCCAGCCGCCCTGAAAGGTGACGCCGCCGGGAATCAGCGTGGCACCGGCGAAACCGGCCTCATGAGCCTCGGCCAGCAGGGGGGCCTCCAACCCGGGGGTGGCGACCAGGAAAATCTCGAAACGGGGGTGTGTCATGCGCCCGCCTTAAACCAGAAACGCGGGCGCAGCGACAGGTATTTCGTTCAGTTCGCGGGCAGGTCCTGCGGCTGACCCACGATGACAAAGGTCAGGTGCGCCGGGTCCACCAGCCGCTTGGCGACGCGCTGGATATCCTCCAGCGTCACCGCGTTCACCTTGTCGTTGCGGGTGGCGATATAGTCGATCGGCCGCCCCGAGGTCTGCATCCCCACCAGGATTTGCGCGATCTGCGCGTTGCCGTCGAACCGCAGCGGATAGGCGCCGGTCAGATAGGTCTTGGCGTCGTCCAGCTCTTTCTGGGTCACGCCGTGCTCTTGCAGCTTCTGCCATTCGTCGCGGATCACCTGAACGGCCTGCGCCACGCGCTCGTTCCCTGACGCGACCGAGCCCATCCACAACTGCGCCCCGTCCTTGTCGGCCAGGTAGGTGTAGACGCCATAGGTCAGCCCGCGTTTTTCGCGCACCTCGTGCATCAGCCGGCTTTCGAAACCGCCACCACCCAGGATCAGGTCCAGCACGAAGGCCGGAAAGAAATCCGGGTCGTCCTGACTGATGCCGGGTTGCGCGAACAGCACCACCGATTGCGGGGTCTGGTAATCGGTCACTTGCACGCCGCCGGGCAGGTTCAGCGCTGCGGCGGCGGGCAGTTCGGGCCCGGTTGCGGGCAGATCGGCCAGCAGCGTGTCCATCAGCTGCGCCAGCTCGTCCGGAGTGATATCCCCCACCGCGCCGATATAGACCCGGTCGCGGGTCAGCGCGGACTTATGCGCAGCGATCAAGTCATCACGGGTCAGCGCCGTCACCGTTTCGGCGGTGCCGCTTTGCGGACGGGCATAGGGGTGGTCGCCATAAACCAGCTCTCGGAACTGGCGCGAGGCGATGTCGCGCGGGTCTTTGTCATCGGACATGATGCCCGACAGAACCTGCTGGCGCACGCGCTCCACCGCGTCCTCGTCAAAGCGCGGGGCAATCAGACTGTCGCGCAGCAGCGCCACCGCCTGGTCCCGGTTCTCCGTCAGGAACTTGGCCGAGACCGAGGTGAAATCGTCCGAAAGGTCATAGCCGAAACTCGCGGCCAGCTCCTCCAGCGCGCGGGCGAACTGGCGAGAATCACGGTCACCCGCGCCTTCCTCCAGCAGCCCGACCATCAGGTTCGTCGCGCCCGATTTGTCCGCCGCATCCAGACGCGCGCCGCCACGGAACCGCAGCTCCAGCGCGGTGAAGGGGATGGTGTGATCCTCGACCAGCCACGCCTTCAGCCCACTGGCCGAGGTCACCTGCTGGATATTCACGTCGGCCCAGGCCGGCAAAGCGGCCAGCAACAGGCCCAGCGACAGAATAAAACGCGCGATCATTGGCCCACCTCTTCACTCATCAACCAGCCGGTCACGGATTGGCGGCGATCCAACACGCGGCGCGCCACGTCCAGCACATCCGCCACTGAGACAGCCTGCAACACGTTCGGCCATTCCTGCACGTCCTGGATCGTCAGCCCCTGCGTCAGCGCGCGGCCATAGCGGTTGGCCAGCCCCTCGGTATCGTCCAGCGCATAGATCTCCGAGGCGCGCACCTGCATCTTCACGCGGGCCAGCCGCTCTTCGTCGATGCCGTTTTCCAGCAGGCCCGACAGCACGTCATCCATCGCATCCTCGGCCTGTTGCATGGTGACACCCGGCGCGGGCACGACGACCAGCTCGAACGTGGTCCGGTCCAGCGAGGTGCCGCCATAATAGGCCGCCGTGTACAGCGCGGTCTTGCTGTCGAATTGCAACTTTTCCGCCATGATCGAGGTGGTCGAACCGCCCAGAACCTCGGCCAGAATCGCCAGCGCGGCGGCGTCGGTCTGCGCACCGCTGTCACGTTCCGGCGCCAGGTACGAGCGCACTACATAAGGCTGCGCCACCCGCGCGTCCCGGAACAGCAAGCGCCGCTCGGCAGTTTGCGGCGGCTCGGCGCTGCGGTAGCGTTCGGCGGGTAGATCCGGGTTGGCCGGGATCACGCCGTAATACTGCTTGGCCAGGTCCAGCACCGCGTCGGGCTGCACGTCCCCGGCCACGACCAGAATCGCATCGTTGGGCGAATAATAGGTGCCGTAAAAGGACAGCGCGTCGTCCAGACCCAACTCGGCCATTTCATGACGCCAACCGATCACCGGCACGCCGTAGCGGTGGTTCAGGTACTGCGCCGCCGCCAGCTGTTCGCGGAACAAGGCCGAGGCGTTGTTCTCGACCCGCATGTTGCGCTCTTCCAGGATCACGTTGCGCTCGGTCACGATGTCGCCCTCGGACAGGCGCAGGTTCTTCATCCTGTCCGCTTCCATCTTCATCATCAGCGGCAGGCGGTCCGCCGCGACGCGCTGGTAATAGGCGGTGTAATCGTAGCTGGTAAAGGCGTTGTCCGTGCCCCCGTTCAGCGCCACCGTCGCCGAGAACTCGCCCGGGGCCAGCGTATCCGTGCCCTTGAACAGCAGGTGTTCCAGGAAATGCGCGACACCGGACTGACCCGGCGGCTCATCGGCCGATCCGGCGCGATACCAGACCATGTGCACGACGACCGGGGCGCGGTGATCCTCGATCACCACGACCTTCATGCCGTTATCCAGTTGGAAATCGCTGACCGTGCCCGCAGCCAGCAGCGGAGAAGACAGAACCAGAGTCGCCAGCAGGGCGACGGCAGCTCGGATCATGGGCAACCTCCCGTTGTTTTTCCGAAAGATACGCCCAATGCCTGCCCGTGCAACCCCGCGCACGCGGTTGTGACCTTAGCGGTTCGAGGGCGGCGCCGAGGGAACGTTCGCACCGGCGGCACGCCAGCGATCCGCCTCGGCATAGGCGTCCAGACGCTGCTTGCGATAGGCTTGCTCGTAGCGATCGATCCGGATCAGGCGAATCTTGGTAAAGCGCGACTGCGACTTGCGGAACTTCTCGTCCTCGGCGGCCAGATCGGCGCGGATCGACGGCGTCACGCCATTACGGCTGACATGATTGACCAGCGCCACCTCGGTCGAGGGCACGCCCGACGGAACCAAGCGCGAGGGCTTGCCGCCCAGGGCCGCAACCGCATCCTGCAGCGGGTACTGGTCCGTCAGGTTGGCCCCGCCCGGCGTCGGCGCGGGCAGAGAAGTGTAATCCTTGGGCTGCTGCAATTCCTTGCCCGGCAGAATGCCGAACTCATCCGGCCCGCCCGTGAAAGAGCGCAGATCCCGCAAACGGGTATCCCCGCTGCAAGCCGCCAGGCCGAAACACGCAACAATGATCAACGCGCGAGAGATCCGCATCGCCACCCTCCAGTACAGTCAGCCAAGCTTTAGCCGATCAAGACGGCCGCGTCACGACTGCTTTTTCCTGCCACCCAGCACGATCAGCCCGAATGCGCCGACAAAGATCGCAATATCGGCAATGTTGAACGCATAGGGGTTGGAAATCCCGCAGCACGACATGTTCAGGAAATCGGCAACCGCCCCGTACAGCAGCCGGTCCACCACGTTCCCCAGCGCCCCGCCGATCAGCAACCCGGCCGACAGCATCCCCCAGCGCCCCTGCGGGTCCGAGTTCACCCACCACAGAACCGCGGCCACGATGACCAACGCCAGCACGATCAGCCCCCAGCGCACCACGTCCGATCCGCTGGCGAACAGGCCGAAATTCACGCCCTCGTTCCAGGCCATGCGCAGGTTCAGAATCGGGGGGATGACGTCGATTTCGCCACGCACGCGCAGGTTCAGGATATGCACCACAAGGTACTTGCTGGCCTGATCCAAAAGGAACGTCCAGAAGCCTGCCCAGAAAACCAGCCTCATATGCCTACCCTATCCTGCCTCGTGCCGGATCCGTTTGCCGGACCTCGGAAATGAATTGTCCAGCGAGTCTATCACGATCCCGCCGGACTTGCTGTTTTTTTGTGCGCCGCCTTAGTGGCGGAAATGGCGCATCCCGGTAAAGACCATCGCCAGCCCGCGTTCGTTTGCGGCGTCGATGACCTCTTGGTCGCGCATCGAGCCACCGGGCTGGATGATCGCGGTCGCACCGGCCTCGGCGGCGGTGATCAGGCCATCAGCGAACGGGAAGAACGCGTCCGATGCCACGACCGAGCCCTTGGTCAGCGGCTGCTCCAGCCCCATCACCTCGGCCATGTCCTGTGCCTTGCGCGCGGCGATACGGGTCGAGTCGACGCGGCTCATCTGGCCCGCACCCACACCGACGGTGGCGCCGTCCTTGACGTAGATGATGGCGTTCGACTTGACGTGCTTGGCGACTTTCCACGCGAAAAGCAGGTCGCGCAGTTCGTCCTGGGTGGGCTGGCGCTCGGTCACGACCTTCAGATCGTCCAGCGAGATCGCGCCGTTGTCCTTGCCCTGCACCAGGAAACCGCCGCCAACCTGGCGGAAGGTGGTGATCGCCGACTTCGGATCGGGCAGCGCGCCGGTGGTCAGCAGGCGCAGGTTCTTCTTGGCCGCAAAGATCGCCTTGGCCTCGTCGGTGGCTTCGGGGGCGATGACGACCTCGGTGAAGATCTTGCAGATTTCCTCGGCGGTGGGCGCGTCCAGGGTCTGGTTCAGCGCGATGATCCCGCCAAAGGCCGAGGTCCGGTCGCAGTCGAACGCACGGCTATACGCTTCGGCCAGGGTCGCGCCCGAGGCAACGCCGCAGGGGTTGGCGTGCTTGATGATCGCGCAGGCCGGGGCATCCGAGCCGAACTCGGCCACCAGCTCGAACGCGGCATCGGTGTCGTTGATGTTGTTATAGGACAGCTCTTTGCCCTGATGCTGCTGCGCGGTCGCCACGCCGGGGCGGTTCGAGCCATCCAGGTAGAACGCCGCCGACTGGTGCGGGTTTTCGCCGTAACGCAGGGTCTGGGCCAGCTCGCCGGCGAACACGCGGCGACGCGGGGTTTCCTGACCGATAGCGCCAGCCATCCAGGTGCTGACCGCAGCGTCATAGGCACCGGTGCGGGCATAGGCGATCTGAGCCATCTTCTGGCGGAATTTCAGGCAGGTCTGGCCGTCGTGGCGGTCCAGCTCGGCCAGCAGGGCGTCGTAATCCTGAACGTCCACCACGGTGGTGACGAAGCCGTGGTTCTTGGCTGCGGCGCGGATCATCGCGGGGCCACCGATGTCGATGTTCTCGATCATCTCGTCATAGTCGGCGCCACGGGCCAGCGCGGCCTCGAACGGGTACAGGTTCACGACCAGCAGGTCGATGCCGCCGATGTCGTGCTGCTCCATCGCGGCGACGTGGTCGGCGTTGTCACGCAGCGCCAGCAGGCCGCCATGCACCTTGGGGTGCAGGGTCTTGACGCGGCCGTCCATCATTTCCGGGAACCCGGTCACATCCGCCACGTCGCGCACATCCAGCCCCGCATCGCGCAGCGCCTTGGCCGACCCGCCGGTGGACAGCAGCTCGACGCCACGCGCGGACAGCGCCTGGCCCAGCTCGATCAGGCCGGTCTTGTCGGAAACGGAAATCAGCGCGCGGCGCACGGGATAAAGGTTCGTCATGGGGCAGCTCTTTTACTCTGGTTCAGCTCAGGTCAGGCTCGTCCCGGTTCAGGTCGCGGATACTGATTGGGGTATCCTGCGGCTTGGCCAGGGACCAGCGGATGCGCGTCGCATAGTCCATCGCGCGCCCAGATAAAACGATTTGTTTGGTCGCACGTGGGCGCAAACGGCCTTTTTCCAGGAAAACCGAGGGTTCCAGCGTCATCTCGGCGACCCCTTCGTGCCGGAACAGCCACAATTCCCCGCTTTTCAGCGCCAGCGAGATCGACGCCCCCCCCATGTCCACGGTCGCATCGACCTCGGGGTGCAGGTGGAACCGGATGTGAAAGGGGATGCCCTCCAGCGCCACGACTTGCGGCACCTTGTCGAACCGACGCTTGGCCTTGTCGCTCAGCGCGATCAGCAGCTCTTCGCCCGCCATGGCCCGCCCGTCAAAGGTCATCTCCAGCGTACGCGCGTGGGTCAGCCCATAGGTCTTGGCATAGCCGTCATGCGCGCCTTCGAACCGCACGCCGTCCGGGGCCTGGCTGACCTCGATCGGCACTTCGCGCGGGGCGTCGGTCAGCAGCTCGGCCTTGCCGCGCGTGCCCAGCCGCGCGCTGGACAGCCCGTCCAGACACAGCGTTGAATGGCTGGGCGTCGCCCGCCCCGCCCGTCGCCATTTCGCACCGAAAATCGCGCCCGAGCCGCAATTGACCACAACCGGCCTGCGCCCCGAGGTCAGCTCGAACGCCAGCGTCGAGGCATGCGCATTATACGACGCCTTCCCACCCGGCGGCGGGCTGGCATCCACGATCACGCTGGTGCGCCCCGCCGACAGCCGCGCATAGCCCATCGCCAGCCCGTCCGGCGCGCGCGATTTCACGCCCGAGGCCGCCAGCGCCGTGTCCAGCCGCCCCTCGATCCCGCGCCCGCCACCGTGGAACCGCGCCAGCCCGCCATCCGCATGGCGCAGGGTGCGCAGCGTGGGGGCGATGCGTTCGATCGCGGCCTGATGTTCGGGCAAAACTGCCTGCCCCGCCTCGATCAGCGCGGCGGCGGCCCAGGTCAGCAGGGTGAAAACCTCCAGCAACTCCTCGGGGTTGCGCGTGGGTATACCGCCCTGCGCATCCACCTGCGCGGCGCAGTCGCGCGACAGGGCCTGCACGGCGGGACCGACATGTTTCGCCATCCCCTGCAGCGACAGGCCCGCATAGATCAGCCCCGTCAGCGCCTCGAACCGCGGCAAACCGGGCGAACACGCCCGCCAGCGCCGCGACAAGAACACCGTCTGCCGCGAGAGCGAGCGATAGAACGCGTCCGATTGCTCCTTATCCACACCGCGCAGCACGAACAGCGCGTGGTGGATCCAGCGGATCAGCCGGCGGCCGGTCAGGTCCGGCGTCCAGCCCGGCCCCTTGCCCGCGCCGTACCGCTCGATCCAGGCAAACAGCCAGGCCTGTGCGCGTTCCCGCGTCGACGGGTCAGCCACGGCAGCCAGATCGTCCAGCCAGCCAAAGCCGTGGATTTCTTCCTCATAGGCGGCATCAGGGGTATCGGCGTCCCACAGAAGGGTGTTCGGCGCCTCGACCAGATGACCCGCGAACAGGAAATTCCCGGCCAACAATTGGCGGCCCTTGGCAAAGCTGCCGATGGTGCGTGGTTCAGGCTGGCTGACAAAACCGGTGGCCGGACGCGACAGGCCACTCAGCCGCGCATGCAGCCGGTGATTCCAGCGCGTCAGGCGCGCCGTCGTCCGGTCGGGTTTGAACATTGCTCTGCCTCTCACGCTCTGACGGCGGGTTGGCGGCAGAATAGACCCAGAGAGCGCCTGTGTCACCGTCCAATGCCGGTGCTCACAGGATTATCAATCCTTGCGCAGACAGGCGATATAGAATCCGTCCATCCCGCCCTGCTTGCGCCAGTAAGAGGGCAACAGACGCAGCCCGCCCTCCTCGGTCCGCCACGCAGGGTCGATGCCGGGCAGGTCCAGCGCGTCCGGGTCGGTGCGCAGGCCGGGATGCCGCGCCAGCGCCTCGTCGATCTGCACTTCGCCCTCGTCGGGCAGCAGCGAACAGGTGGCATAAACCAGCCGCCCGCCGGGTTTCAGCAGGCTCAGCGCGTGGTCCAGCATCCGCGCCTGCAATTCGAACAGCTGCCAGAAATCCGAGCCATCCTTGGCCTGCGGCAAATCCGGGTGACGGCGGATGGTGCCCGTGGCCGAGCACGGCGCATCCAGCAGAATCGCATCGTATTGGCCGGTGTGTTCCAGCGCATCGCCGGTCACCAGATGCGCAGACAGGCCGGTCCGCGTCAGGTTCTCCTGCACACGGGCCATGCGCGGCGCGGAGATATCCAGCGCGGTCACATCCGCACCCGCGGCGGCCAGTTGCATCGTCTTGCCACCCGGGGCCGCACACATGTCCAGCACGGTTTCACCCGGTTGGGCGCTCAGCACCTTGGCAGGCAGCGCGGCGGCGGCATCCTGCACCCACCAGTCGCCCGGCTGAAACCCCGGCAGGGCCGAGACCTGACCGGCCTCTGCCAGCCGCACTGACCCCGTCGGCATCAACTCTCCGCCCAGTGCGTCACACACCGCCTGCGCGTCGGCCTTGGCCGAGATATCCAGCGGAGCACCGGCGAAATGCGCCTGCTCCATCCGCGCGACCTCTTCGGGGCCGTAGCAATCCACCAGCGGATCGCGCAGCCAGCGCGGCAGGCGCGGGGCGCGTTGCTTGGCCCAATCCTCGACAGCGGTTTCCGCGACCTTGCGCAGCACCGCGTTGACCATGCCCTTCATCGTCTGAATGCGCTTGTTGGCGCCGGTCAGCGTCACCGCCTCGTTCACCACGCCATGCGCGTCGCCGCCCTGCGCCAGTTCCACCGCGGCCAGCCGCAGGATGTTGCGCACGGCCAGCGGCGGGGCCTTTTTCAGGTGCTTCGCCAGCAGCTTATCGGCGCGCTCAAGCCCGCGCAGCGTGTCCATCGCCAGCCGTTGCGCCCTTGCGCGATCGGCGGGGTCCAGCCGCTCCAACGCGCCTTGGGCGGTCAATTCCGAGACCAGCCGCCGCTCGACCAGCACCTGGTTGAGCAGGTACAAAGCTGCCTTGCGCGGGGTCTGGGCGGGGCGTGAGGTCATGTGTCATCCTTGCGGTCGGGCTGTGGGCGCGTATATCAACAGGCAGCCGCATAAGGAAGAGACCCCATGAGCGAGCCCGCAGACGAGCCGAAAAAAGACCTGCCCCCCGCCGCGATCCGCGCCCTTGCCGAAGCCGAAGAGCGTCGCAAGAAGGCCGAGGCCGACGCCAAGGCCATGCCCAAGGAACTGGGCGGCCGCGACGGCCCCGAACCCGTGCGCTACGGCGACTGGGAGAAAAAGGGCATCGCGATCGATTTCTGAGTGGTGCTGCGCATCGTCGGGCCGCGGTGCGGCGATCCGCGCTTGGATCAGTGGTGCTTTATGACTGCCAAACACCGCCGACAGTCGCACGTCGCGCCTGTGGCAATCAAATCGCCGTGCCGGGGGGCGGCCCGGCGATGCGCGGCTTACAGTCCCAGCACGTCCATCATGTCATATTCGCCGGGCTTCTGGCCCTGACCCCACAGTGCAGCCTTCACGGCCCCGCGCGCGAAAATCGCACGGTCAGTGGCGACGTGGCGCAGGATGATGCGCTCTCCGGGGGCGGCGAACAGCACGTCATGCTCGCCCACGATGTCGCCGCCACGGATGGCGGTGAAGCCGATATGCCCACGCTCCCGCGCGCCGGTGATGCCGTCGCGGCCCCGATCCGACACCGCATCCAGCGACACGCCGCGCCCATCGGCGGCGGCCTGCCCCAGCATCAGCGCAGTCCCGGACGGAGCATCCACCTTCTTGTTATGGTGCGCCTCGATCACCTCGATGTCGAAATCCTCGTCCAGCGCGGCGGCGACCTTCTTGGTCAGCTGCACCAGCAGGTTCACGCCCAGCGACATGTTCCCCGCGCGCACGATGATCGCGTGACGGGCGGCGGCATTGATCTTGGCCAGATGCTCGGCATCCATGCCAGTGGTGCCGATCACGTGCACGATACGCGCCTGCGCGGCGATGGCGGCAAATTCAACGGTGGCCGCCGGAGCGGTGAAATCAATCACCGCCTGCGCGTGCAGGAACGTCTGCAGCGGGTCATCCGACACCACCACGCCAATCGGCGCGCCGCCCATGCACTCGCCGACATCGCGGCCCACCCAATCATGACCCGAGCGTTCAACCGCGCCCACAAGCTTGCACTTGTCACTGTCCTGAATGGTGCGGATCAGCATCTGGCCCATGCGGCCCGAGGCTCCGGTCACGACGATTCCGGGCAGGTTGGTCATCGGTCATACTCCAAGGTTTCTGCGGTCCCGCCCTCTTACCCGCTTGCACGGCGCTTGGCAAAGCCATTGCGAAGGCGTAGATGCGGGGCATGGCCAAAGGTAACAGCTCTTTCGGTTCCGGACCCGGCATGCGCCAGCTGCGGGTGGGGGAACAAATCCGCCGGACGATGTCCGAACTCCTGATGCGTGGGGAAATCCATGATCCGGATCTCAACCGCATGTCGATCACCGTGGGCGAGGTCCGCCTCAGCGGCGACCTGCGCGTCGCCACCGTCTATGT
Organism: Thalassobius vesicularis; assembly: GCF_004799325.1. Taxonomy (GTDB): domain Bacteria; phylum Pseudomonadota; class Alphaproteobacteria; order Rhodobacterales; family Rhodobacteraceae; genus Thalassobius; species Thalassobius vesicularis. The sequence goes on along the minus strand of NZ_SSMD01000004.1, from coordinate 281,867 downwards.
CCTGCCGCTGGGCGGCGAGGGCAAAGAGGACGCGATCCGCCTGCTGTCGCGCCATCAGGGCGAACTGCGCCACCTGATCGGCCGCAAGATCGGCCTGAAACACACGCCCGAGCTGCGCTTCCAGCTGGACCAGACCTTTGATCGCATGGACGAAACCCGCCGCCTGCTGTCGCAAGACGAGGTGCGCCGCGATCTGGACGCCCGCGACGAAAACGGGGACGAGGAAGAATGACCCGTGCAGGGCGCTGGCTGCTGCGCGCGGCGCTGGCCCTGCTGCCCCTTCCCGCCCTCGCCGTCGAGTGCCGCGACATCGACCTTGGCACCAACCGCTTCACCGTGTGCGAGGCCCGCGCCGCCGAAGACATCCGCCTGTTCCTGCGCGATGAAACCGGGGCTGTGATCGGGCATTTCTCGACCCTCGCCGACCGGCTGGCCGCACAGGGGCAAACCCTGCAACTGGCGATGAACGGGGGCATGTATCACGACGACCGCGCGCCCGTCGGCCTCTATATCGAGAACGGCCAGCAGGAAATGCGGCTGATCCCCAACGCCGGCCCCGGCAATTTCGGGATGCTGCCCAACGGCGTCTTCTGCATCCGCAACGGCCGCGCCGACGTGATCGAGACCCTGCTGTTCCAGCGCGAAGCCCCCGCCTGCCGCTATGCCACGCAATCCGGCCCGATGCTGGTGATCGACGGCGCGCTGCATCCGCGGTTCCTGCCCGACAGCACCTCTCGCAACCTACGCAACGGGGTTGGCACCTCGGCGGACGGGCAGCGCGTGGTGTTTGCCATCTCGCGCAATCTGGTGACGTTCCACGAATTCGCCAGCCTGTTCCGCGACACGCTGGGCCTGCCCAACGCGCTGTATCTCGACGGCAAGGTCTCGCGCCTGTACGCGCCGCAGATCGGTCGGGACGATCCCGGTTTCTGGCTGGGGCCCATCGTCGGAATCGTCACGCCTGCAAATTGACAGCGCGGGCGGCTTGGCGTAGGTCGCCACCCTTGAACGATTGAACGGAACGGGATCATGGGACGCAAACGCAAGGGACGCGATATTTCCGGCTGGCTGGTGGTGGACAAGCCCGCGGGCATGACCTCGACCGCCGTGGTGAACAAGGTCAAATGGGCCTTCAACGCCAACAAGGCCGGCCACGCGGGCACGCTTGACCCCGATGCCACCGGCGTTCTGGCCGTCGCCTTGGGCGAGGCCACCAAGACCGTCCCCTTCATCACCGACGCGCTGAAAGCCTACCGTTTCAGCGTCCGTCTGGGGCAGGCCACCAACACCGATGACTCCGAAGGCGAAGTGATCGCCCAATCCGACGCGCGCCCCACCGACGAGCAGATCAAAGAGGCGCTCAGCGGCTTTCTGGGTGACATCATGCAGGTGCCGCCGAAATTCTCGGCCGTGAAAATCGACGGGCAGCGCGCCTATAAACTCGCCCGCGCCGACGAAGAGTTCGAGATCGAGGCCCGCCCGCTCTGGGTCGAGGAACTGGTCATGGACGACCGCCCCGACGCCGACCACGTGGTGCTGGAAATGACCTGCGGCAAGGGCGGCTACGTCCGCGCCGTCGCCCGCGATCTGGGCGAGGCTCTGGGCTGTTACGGCCACGTCGAATGGCTGCGCCGCGTCTGGTCCGGCCCCTTTGACGCGGACGAAGACGGCGTCAGCATCGAGCGTATCAACGAGCTGGCCCGCACCCCCGAACTGGACGCCCTGCTGCGCCCGATCGAAGAAGGCCTGATCGACCTGCCCGAAGTCAAAGCCACCGATGCCGGCGCCGTCCGCCTGCGCAACGGCAATCCCGGCATGGTCATCGCCCATGACGTGGAGTTTGGCGAGGAATGCTGGGCCTCTTACAACGGCAAACCGCTGGCCGTGGGCATCCTGCAAGGCGCCGAACTGCACCCCAACCGCGTGTTCAACCTGGACTGAGCGCTTGCGCCGCCCGCGCGGCACAGGCACAAACAGCCCATGATCACGCGCGATTTCCAAAAGGGCGACGCCCACTCGACCGCCGTCTATTCCGACTGCGAGAAATACCGCTATCTGCTGACCCGCACCTGGGATCCGGCGGGGCGCAAGGCGCTGTTCGTGATGCTCAACCCCTCGACCGCGACCGAGGTGCAGAACGACCCCACCGTCGAACGCTGCGAGCGCCGCGCCCGCGCCCTGGGCTTTGGCGCGTTCCGCGTGACCAACATCTTTGCCTGGCGCGACACCGATCCCCGCGCCATGCGCGCCGCCGCCGATCCCGTGGGCCCCGCCAATGACGCCGCCATCACCGACAGCTGCGCCTGGGCCGACCAGATCGTCGCCGCCTGGGGCACCCACGGCGCCCATCTGGACCGTGGGGCGCAAGTGGCGCGGCTGCTGCGCAACACCGGCCTGCCGATCTTTCATCTGGGGCTGACAAAGGACGGTCATCCAAAGCATCCTTTGTACATCGCCTATACCCAGCAGCCCCAGAAATGGGACCAGCCCAAGGATCCCCGATGACTCAGCCGCCCCCGCAGGACGACACGCTGGCCGCCCTCCACCAGTTGACCAAAGAGCTGAAGGTGCTGAACAGCCACCGTTTCATCACCGTGCAGAACTCGGTCATCCGGGGCGTGGTGTTCCAATTCGTGCGCGGGCTGGCCTTCGGGCTTGGCTCGGTTCTGGGAGCGACGCTGCTGGTGTCGATCATCACCTGGTGGCTGTCGCATCTGGATTTCCTGCCCATCATCGGCGACTGGCTGGTCCAGCTGGCCAATGAATTCGAGCGCGCCGCCAGCGGTCAACCAGCGATTAACCAGACGACCCAATAGGTTTTGACCGACTCGACCCGACATGCGGTAATACCGGCGGACCATTCCGTGGGTGAAAAAGATGTTACTTATTGCGGGTTTGCTGGGCATCATGGCGGTCAGCGCCGTGTTCATCGGCAGTGATTTCAGCGACGATACTGACCTCGATCCGGACGACACCAGTACGGCCGAAGATGACACGATCGACACCGGCGAGCCCAGCGGCGGCGCCGACATTCTGGCCGGTGGCACCGAGGGTGACGTGATCGATGGCGGCGCGGGCGACGACCAGCTGAACGGCTACGGCGGCGACGATGTCGTCGACGGCGGCACTGGCGACGACGACCTGCACGGCTGGGACGGCGAGGATACGCTGCTGGGCGGCGACGGCTCTGACACCCTACATGGCGAGGGCGGCGCGGACGACATCTCGGGCGGCGCGGGCGACGACCACCTGTTCGGCCATAACGGCGACGACAGCCTCAGCGGCGATGACGGCAGCGACAGCCTCGTCGGCGGCGCAGGCGACGATTCCCTTGACGGTGGCGAAGGCGACGACGCCCTGCACGGCGGGCTGGACAACGACACCCTGACCGGCGGCGCAGGCAACGACACATTGTTCGGTGGCGCAGGCAACGACCTGCTGCGCGGCGACGATGATTCCGAGGCGGACTTCCTCAATGGCGGCGACGGCAACGACACAATCATCGCCGGAGGGGGTGATTTTATCGATACAGGAAACGGCGCCGACATGGTGCTGATCGGAGATTGGCTGGACAATCCCACCACGGTTCAGGATTTCGACCCCGAGTCTGACCGCCTCGCCGTGATCTACGACGACACCACTGGCGCCGAACCCGATCTTGACCTCGTCCCCGCGACTGACGGCACGGATACGATGGCGCTGATGGTCAACGGGGTGCAGGTCGCCACGCTGTCCGGCGCCTCGGGGCTCAGCGTCTCTGACATCGCCTTGGTCGCGCGCTCGGACACTGCGCTGTAAGGCGGTTTTCCCTTTCCTTTCACGCAAAATCCCCGTATACGCGCGCATCCGTTGCGGCCTGTGCCGGGGCGGATACCTCCATGGACCTGGCTGGACGACATCCCGGCTACGGCCCCAACCCTTAACCGTAAGGAGACCCCGATGTCGATCACCGTTGAAGAAAAGAACCGCGTTATCAAAGAGTTCGCCACCAAAGCAGGCGACACCGGTTCCCCCGAAGTCCAGGTTGCGATCCTGTCGTCGCGCATCGCCACCCTGACCGAGCACTTCAAGACTCACACCAAGGACAACCACGGCCGCCGCGGCCTGCTGAAGCTGGTTGCCCAGCGTCGTAAGCTGCTGGACTACCTGAAAGCCAAGGACGAAGCCCGTTACGCCTCGCTGATCGAGCGTCTGGGCCTGCGTCGCTAAGCCGACCGGTTCCGCTGGAACTCCGAAACGCCCGCTTCCCCGAAGCGGGCGTTTTTCTTTGCGCGCATACGGCGCCAAACCTGCCCTGCGACCGCATCATTGCGTGCCCGCACAGGCCCCCGCCCCACCGCTTTTCAAAAACGGAAACGATCTGTTTCGCCTGAAACGATCACCGTCGACTCGGGCCACCCCATAAATTGTGGCAACTTTCGGGCAGAATTAAGTCAGCAACCGATCTGGCCCCTTACGGCACTCGTCAGGCGACACCCGCCTGACCAGATCGATTTACTTGGGGAAGTTATCATGCCTGATGTTAAAACGTTTTCTTACTCGGTCGAGGGGCTGTCCTACACCGTCACAGTGTACGAAGATCCCGACAACGCCGGCCAGTTTCTGGCCGATATCACCGTCAACGAAGGCGCGATGGACGTGAACGCCGTCTACTTCGGCGATGACGAATTTTCCGGCGACAGCGCCGATCTGGGCAAGGCGCTGAACATGAACGGCCGGACACTGGATGGTCAGGAAATCCAGTGGGACGACGCCGTCAAACTCAGCGATCCGGGTCTGGGGCCGGACGGCGCCGACAAGGAAACCTATGTCACCGAGGGCGACACCCTGACCATCTCGCTGGACATCAACAGCCTGGATGACATCGACGTGTTCGGCATCCGCGCCACCTCGACCACGAATGACGCGGGCTCGATCAAGGGCGTCTCCGAGGAAGACCCCGAGGACGACGACGAACCCACCTTCGACAAGGTCGGCTTCGGCATCGAGATGGCGGATAACGGCTTCATCGCGAACGGCGTCTACATCTTCGAGGACAACCTGCCCGAAGGCGAAGAAGGCACGTTCGAAAACTACGTCAACTTCTACGAAAGCCAGTTCGGCGACGATCCCGATTACAATATCACCCAGGTCGACTCCGTCATCTTCTTCAACGTGACCGAGGAAACCCTGCCCGATGGCAGCACGATCGAAGTCCCGACCGAGCTGTTCCGCCTCGACGCCCCCGAGGGTGGCTGGCAAAGCGCCGACGACCTGCTGGACGCCTATGACGAGGCCATCGCCAACGGCGCGCTGGACGGCGTCAGCCCGGCCGACGATGGCGGCCTCAACTTGATGGCCGCACTGGATATGGGCGCGACCTCGGAAGACGACGAACCCGGCGAGGAAGACCCAAGCCAGGAAGAAGAGGAACTGGACGAACTCGTCTGATCCCCTGCCGATCCGGTCCGGACGGGCCCGTTGACCGCCAAAGGTGCACCCGGACCTTTGGCGGTTTCGCATCTCCGCCCCTGACCCGACGTCGCCCAACACGCCCGATTGACGGAAAACCGGCCCATGCTACCGTCGGCTGTCCAACTTTCATTGGTGTTCATCATGACGTTACGGTTCCCCACGACGCCCCTGGCCGCGCTGGCCCTGGGTGCATTTTTCCTGTCCCTGCCCGCCAGCGCGGCCGAGGAAACGCCGCTGCCGAAACTCGGCCCCAACGCGGTTCCGATCACCGCCGACAACGCCTATCTGCGCAGCCATGACGCGCCCGATTACTGGGCCTTTTCCCCCTTCGTGAAGCCGCAATTCACCACCTCGGCCTGCTCGATCGCTGCCGTGACGGCCGCGCTCAACGGGCTTGGCGGCCTGCCCGCCCTGGCCGAGGAGACCGTCACCACCCAGCCCGCCCTGCTGGAGGCCGTGAACAGCGCCGACTGGTCCGCCCTGTCCGCCGAAGGCGGGGATGGCGTGAAGTTCGACCAGCTGGTCGAGTTCACCCGCGCCGCCGTCAACGTCACCGGCCTGCACGGGGCCGAGGTCGCGCCCTGGAAACCCGCCGACGACAGCGCCGACACCCTGGCCGCGCTGAAGGCCGCCCTGACCGCGAACGAGGCCAGCGCCACCGACGCCCTGCTGATCTACTTCAACCAAGGGGTCGTTACCGGCGACTGGGACGGCCCGCACGTGTCCCTGATCGGCGCCTATGACGCCGAGGCCGACAAGGTGCTGATCCTCGAGGTCGATCAGGAATGGTACATCCCCTACTGGACGCCCACCCCCGTCCTGCTGGCCGCGCTGCTGAAACCCACCTCGGCTGAACATGGCCCGCTCGAAGGCGAAACCGGCGGGCTGGTCCGGATCATGAAATAAAGGCCCCGGCAGGCCCTGCACGCGGGGCCTGCCTGCAAACTCAGCACTTTTCTAATCGCGCGTTTTCCTATATGGCCCCCCTATCTGAGACGTGGCGCCCGGACCCCGGCGCCGTGAAGGATTGATAGAGGGGTCGGCGGCAATGGGGCCGCCATGCAAAACGGGAGACCCGGAGGGCCGGGAGTGCTCCCATAAGGATACGCTAGATGTTTAACGTTACGACCAAAACCATGCAGTGGGGCGATGAGACGCTGACACTGGAAACGGGCAAGATTGCCCGTCAGGCCGACGGCACCGTGATCGCCACCCTGGGCGAGACCTCGGTCATGGCCAACGTGACCTTCGCGAAAGAGCCGAAGCCGGGCCAGGACTTCTTTCCGCTGACCGTCCACTACCAGGAAAAATACTACGCCGCCGGTAAAGTGCCGGGTGGCTTCTTCAAGCGCGAAGCGCGTCCGACCGAAAAGGAAACGCTGACCGCGCGCCTGATCGACCGTCCGATCCGCCCGCTGTTCGTCGATGGCTTCAAGCACGAAGTGCTGGTCATGTGCACCGTGCTCAGCCACGACCTGGTCAACGACCCCGACGTCGTCGCCATGATCGCCGCTTCGGCCGCGCTGACCATCTCGGGCGTGCCGTTCATGGGCCCGATCGCGGGCTGCCGCGTTGGCTTCGTCGATGGCGACTACGTGCTGAACCCGTCCGTCGATGACATGCAGACCCTGCGCAACAACCCTGAACAGCGTCTGGACCTGGTCGTCGCCGGCACCAAAGACGCCGTGATGATGGTGGAATCCGAAGCTTACGAGCTGACCGAAGCCGAAATGCTGGGCGCCGTGACCTTTGCACACGCACAGATCCAGCCGGTGATCGACCTGATCATCAGCCTGGCCGAATCCGCCGCGAAAGAGCCGTTCGCCTTTGCCGCCCCGGATTACTCGGACCTGTACAACGTCGTGAAAGCCGCCGGCGAAGAGCAGATGCGCGCCGCCTACGCGATCACCATCAAGCAAGAGCGCGTCGCCGCCGTTGCCGCCGCGAAGGAAGCCATCAAGGCCACCCTGACCGAAGAGCAACTGGCCGACGCCAACCTGGGCCCGGCGATCAAAAAGCTGGAATCCTCGGTTCTGCGCGGCACCGTCGTGAAAGAAGGCAAGCGGATCGACGGCCGTGCGCTGGATCAGGTGCGCCCGATCGTGTGCGAAACCGGCCTGCTGCCGCGGACCCACGGTTCGGCTCTGTTCACCCGCGGTGAAACCCAGGGCCTGGTCGTGACCACGCTGGGCACCGGCGATGACGAACAGATCATCGACGCCCTGCACGGGAACTTCCGCTCGAACTTCCTGCTGCACTACAACTTCCCGCCGTACTCGGTTGGCGAGGTTGGCCGCGTTGGTTCGCCCGGTCGCCGCGAAATCGGCCACGGCAAGCTGGCATGGCGCGCGCTGCAAGCCGTGCTACCCGCCGCCACCGACTTCCCCTACACCATCCGCGTTGTCTCCGAGATCACCGAGTCGAACGGCTCGTCCTCGATGGCATCGGTTTGCGGTGGCTCGCTGTCCATGATGGACGCAGGCGTTCCGCTGAAATCGGCCGTTGCCGGTGTGGCCATGGGTCTGGTGCTGGAAGATGACGGTTCCTACGCCGTTCTGACCGACATCCTGGGTGACGAAGACCACCTGGGCGACATGGACTTCAAAGTGGCTGGTACCGAAGCAGGCATCACCTCGCTGCAGATGGACATCAAGGTCGCGGGCATCACCCCCGAGATCATGGAGAAAGCCCTGGCACAAGCCAAAGAGGGCCGGATGCACATCCTGGGCGAGATGAACAAGGCCCTGTCGGGTGCTGGCTCGTTCAGCGTCCACGCGCCGCGCATCGAGACCATGCAGATCCCCACCGACAAGATCCGCGAAGTGATCGGCTCGGGCGGTAAGGTCATCCGCGAAATCGTCGAAGTGTCGGGCGCCAAGGTCGACATCAGCGACGACGGCACCATCAAGATCGCTTCGGCCAACGGTGAAGCCATCCAGAAGGCATACGACATGATCTACTCGATCGTGGCCGAGCCCGAAGAAGGCGGCATCTACAAAGGCAAGGTCGTGAAGATCGTCGATTTCGGCGCCTTCGTGAACTTCTTCGGCAAGCGCGACGGCCTGGTGCACGTCAGCCAGATCGAAAACCGCCGCCTGAACCACCCCTCGGACGTCCTGAAAGAAGGCCAAGAGGTTTGGGTCAAGCTGCTGGGCTTTGACGATCGCGGCAAGGTGCGCCTGTCGATGAAAGTCGTCGATCAGGAAACCGGCAAAGAAGCCGTAAAAGAAGCGAAAGAGGGCGACGCGGAATAATCCGCCCCTCGGACAAACGAAAAGCCCCGGTGCATCACCGGGGCTTTTTGCGTTTCAGGGCTTAGTGCAGCTTGTGCAGCATCTCTTTTTCGTAGGCGGCCAGATGCGCGAAATTGCCCGCCTGCACCTGGTTGGCCCAATCCGGGTTGGCGATCAGCGCGCGGCCCACGGCGACCAGGTCGAACTCGTCCCGCTCGGCGCGCTCCAGCAGGTTGTCGATGCTGGCGGGCTGGGCCTCGCGGAAATCGGCGGTGCCGTCATCGGGCAGGAAGTCGGCGTTCAGCCCGACGCTGCCCACGGTGATCGCGGGCTTGCCGGTCAGCTTGCGCGCCCACCCGGCCAGGTTCAGGTCGCTGCCTTCGAACTCGGGTTCCCAGAACCGGCGGGTCGAGCAATGGAAGATGTCCACGCCCGCCTCGGCCAGCGGGGTCAGGAACGCGCCCAGCGCCTCGGGGGTTTCGCACAGGCGCGCGCTGTAATCCTGCTGTTTCCACTGCGAAAAGCGGAAGATGATCGGGAAATCCGGGCCAACGGCGGCGCGAACGGCGCGCACGATCTCCAGCGCAAAGCGCGACCGCGCAGCCAGATCGCCGTTATAGCCGTCCTCGCGCTGGTTGGTCCCCTCCCAGAAGAACTGGTCGATCAGATAGCCATGCGCGCCGTGCAGCTCGATCGCGTCAAAGCCGATCCGCTTGGCATCCGCCGCGGCCTTGGCAAACCCGGCGACCACGTCGTCGATATCCTGCTGGGTCATGGCATGGCCCGTCACCTTGCCCGGCCGCGCCATCCCCGAGGGGCTGTGTCCGGGCGTCGCCCCACCGGGGTTCACGCCGGGGCGCCGAATGCCGCCCACATGCCACAGCTGCGGCGCGATCTTGCCCCCCGCCGCATGAACGGCATCGACAACGCGCTTCCAGCCGGCCAGCGCCTCTTCGCCGTAGAAAGACGGCACGTTCGGATAGCCGCTGGCCGCCGGGTGATCGATGCAGGTGCCCTCGGTGATGATCAGGCCGACACCGCCTTCGGCGCGGCGGCGATAGTAGTCCACCACCAGATCGTTGGGAATGTTGCCGGGCGAAAACGTGCGCGTCATCGGCGCCATCACGATGCGGTTTTTCAGGCTCAGCTTGCCCAGATCAACGGGGCGGAACAGGGTGTCGGTGCGGCTCATGGCGGGGTCCTTTATTGCGTCAGGGCCGGTCGCCCGCTGGGGCGAACACGGCGAATTGGCATAAGGAGTAATGCCCTTCGGCTCCGAAGCAATTGTTCCCTTCCGTCACAAATTGAACACGAGTGTCAGCCCCGCGACCACGCAACCCCGGTTTCGCCGGTCAGGAACCCGTCGCTCAGCCGCGTTCCAGCGGGCGAGGCCGCGCGCAATCGCGCCTCCAGCGCCGTGTCGGTGATCGCCCCGTCCAGCGCCCCGCGATAGGCGGCGCACACCTCGTCGAACCCTTGCGATTGCGGCGACAGACGCAGCGCGCCAACGCCCGCCTCTTGCAGCAGGTCCAGCTGATAGGCCGCGCAGGCATGAGTGTCCGACAGGGTCTGCACCCCGTTGATCGCCAGAAACGGCGTGTCGTCCAGCGTCCGCACATCCGCGCCGTCGGGGTCATCCTCGCAGGCGAACAGGCAATTGTCCTTGGGCCGGCCATGCATCCGCGCGTGGTAGCACCGCCCCGAGATCGCCAGCGGCAGCCTTCCGTGCCCCCAGACCTCGATCATCACGCCATTGTCCCGCGCCGCCCGCACCAGCGCCTGAACCGAGGCGATGGGCAATTCCGGCGGCAGGCTGATCCGTGTCGCCCCGCGCCGGGCCAGCCACTCCAGCGTGCCCGCGCTGTAAACGTTGACCAGCGGCCCCACCGAGAACGCCGCCCCCTGCGGCAGATAGGCCAGCGCGGTCAGGTCGTTCACCTCGACCTCCATCCCCATTTCCGCCAGTTCCGCCGTTTGCTTGCGTTCCCGCTTCAGCGTCACCAGCGCCAGACTTGTCACCGCCACCTGCTTGCCCGCCGCCTGTAGGGCCGCCAGCGCCTCGGGGATGCGGTGCTGAAAGAACGGCAACCGTTTCGAGCAGACCAGCTCCCCCACGACCACCCGGTCCACCGGGCTGTCGGCCAATCGGGTATAGAAATCGGCCCAGTTGTCCTCGCTCCAGAAATACTGGATCGGTCCCACGGTCAGTTCCATCGTCATCTCCAGGTTTTCTTGTAGGCCCCGGCGGTCATCGCCTGCCCCTCGGACAGCCGCGCCAGCATCCCTTCGGGCATGGGTCGTCCCTGATCCAGCGCGTCGACGGCCATGCGGAAATTGCGCACCACCTGCGACACGTACGAGGCCGAGCGTTGCCGCCCCTCGATCTTCAGCGCCGTGACGCCCGCCTTTTGCAGCGCGGGCATCAGCGCCTCGGCGTTCAGGCTCACGGGGTCTTCGAACAGGTGGCCGGTCTTGTCCCCCGCGCTGAAACAGCCCTTGCACAGGGTCGGATAGGGCGCCGGTTCGCCCGCCCCCACGCGGTGGATCGTGTACCCACCCAGCTGCGCATCCAGACGGCCCGCGGTCTCATGATAGGCCACGTGACTGGCGGGCGAGCACACCCCGTTCATGTTCGGCGACTTCCCCGTCGCGTAGGACGACAAAGAGCACCGCCCCTCAGCCATCACGCACAGCCCGCCAAAGACGAACACCTCGGTCTCGACCTCGGTTTCGGCGTTGATCGCGGCGATTTCGGGCACCGACAACACGCGCGGCAGCACCACGCGCTTCACCCCGAATTCCCGCCCGTAAAAATTGATGGCATCCGCATTCGCCGCCGCAGCCTGCACCGACAGGTGCCGCCGCAGCCCCGGATGGTGCCGCGCGGCGTGGTCCAGCAGGCCAATGTCGGCCAGTATCACCGCATCCGCGCCGAACCGTTCCGCATCCGCGATGGCCTGATGCCATATCCCTTCGGCCCCGGCGCGTGGATAGGTGTTGATGGCGATCAGCACCTTGGCCCCGTAGTCATGAGCCAGCGCGATGCTCTCCTCCATCTCGTCGCGGTCAAAGTTCAGGCCGGGAAAATTGCGCGCGTTGGTCTCATCCGCGAACCCACAATAGACGGTATGCGCCCCGGCCTTCACGGCAGCACGCAAGGCGGCAGGGGTGCCCGCCGGACAGACGATTTCCATTACCAATGCTCTGCCTCCTCGTGGCGGGTCAGGGCGACGCCGGTACGTTTCTCGACATACTCGCTCAGCCGTTCGATCATCACCCGCGCCGGGCCAGCGGCCTGCGCCAACTCTCCGGTCAGGTCGATCTCGGCGGCGTCGATCGCGTTGCGCAGGGCCAGCACGGCGGCGGTATCCCCTTCGATCACCAGATCGCGCGAGAAAAACAGCGCATCGCCATCATAGGCCCCGTGCACCATTCCCAGCAGCGCCGCCATCGGCCCCGCGATTCGCGCATCACAAGGCTGCGCGCTCCGCGTCAGCCTCACCGAGGGCGTGCCGCCCCTCGGCTCGATCTGGATCAGGAACGGCAGGTCCGTCGGGTCCAGTTCGAACCGGGCATGGGCGTGCTCTCGCATCCGGCGGAACATCTTGGGGTGGGTTTTGCCGACCTGCTTGGCGAACCGGTCCAGCACCACCTGAATCGGGTACAGCGGTAGAACGGTCAGCGGCGCCGCGGCCAGACGCGGAAAGAGCGGGATCCGCTCCGAAGTATGCATGGCGTCCATTCAGGACTCCCTGTGGCAACTGTTGCTGCCCCGGTTCTAGCCGCCCCGTCCCCGCCCCAACTTGACAATTCTCAAGAGAACACAAGCCCGCCCTTGCTATGGCTCGCAAAACCGATGGGGAATAGAGATGAGAGAGCTGCCCGCCTTCCGATCCTTGCGCGGCTTTCTGGACTGGTGCCACGACCAGGGCCAGCTGCTGACCCTGCCCGAGCCCGTGAACATCGCCCACCAGATGACCGCCGTCCACCGCGCCGTGCTGGAAACCGGCGGGCCGGTGCTGCGCTTTGATGCGCCCACGCACAATGGACAAGCGCTGGACATCCCCGTGATCGCCAACCTGTTCGGCACGCGCGAACGGGTCATGGCCGGGCTTGGCGTCTCGGACGAAACGCTGGACGGGTTCGCCGCGTTTCTGGCCGCCCTGCGCGCCCCCACCCCGCCGCAAGGGATGCGCGACGCGCTGTCCCGCTGGCCGATGCTGCGCGCCGCCCTGTCCACCCGCCCCGTCCTGCAACGCGCCGCCTCGGTGCAACAGGTCGTGCACACCGGCGACCAGATCGACCTGTCGCGCCTGCCGATCCAGACCCACTGGCCCGAGGACGCCGGCCCGCTGATCACATGGCCCGTCGTGATGACCCGCCCGCATGGTTCGGACCCGCAAGAGGCCGCGCTCTACAATTGCGGCGTCTACCGCGCGCAGATGCTGGACGGCCAGCGCCTGATCCTGCGCTGGCTGGCCCATCGTGGCGGCGCCGCGCATCACCGCAGCTGGGCCAGGGCCGGGCAGGACATGCCCGTCGCCATCGCACTGGGTGCTTCGCCGGGCCTGCTGCTGTCCTCTGCCCTGCCGCTGCCCGAAACCGTGTCCGAGCTGACCTTCTCCGGCGTTCTGTCCGGCGCCCGCCCGCGCCTGACCCCGGCGCATTCGATCCCCATGCTGGTCCCCGCCGACGCCGAGATCGTGATCGAGGGCACCGTCAGCCCCTCCGACACCGCCCCCGAAGGGCCCTTCGGCGATCACACCGGCTATTACAACGCGGTCGAGCCGTTCCCCGTGATGACCGTCACCGCCATCACCCACCGCCGCGACCCGCTGTACCTGTCCACCTATACCGGCCGCCCCCCCGACGAACCCGCGATCATCGGAGAGGTGTTCAACCGCCTCGCCCTGCCCACCATCCGCGCCCAGATCCCCGAGGTCCGCGACCTCTGGCTGCCGCCCGCCGCCTGCTCCTACCGCATGGCCGTGGTCAGCATCGACAAGCGCTATCCCGGTCAGGCGCGGCGCGTGATGATGGCGCTGTGGGGGATGCTGCCGCAGTTCAGCTACACCAAGACGATCATCGTCGTGGATGACGACATCGACCCCGCCAATTGGGATGACGTCGCTTGGGCGATGGCCACCCGCATGGACCCGTCGCGCGACGTGATGTTGCTGTCGGACACGCCGATGGACTACCTCGATTTCGCCTCGCCGCAGCCGGGGCTGGCCGGCAAGATGGGCATCGACGCCACCAACAAGCTGGGCTCTGAGACCACCCGCGAATGGGGCCGCGTCATGCAGATGCGCCCGCAGGACATCGCCTTTGCCAGCGATCTGCTGGCCCGCCATACCCCCAAAGGTGCCGCATGAAGAACCCGCACGTCATCCTTGGCATCTCGGGCGCGTCCGGTGCCGCCCTCGGGGTCTGGGCCGCGCAGCATCTGGCGAAACTGGGCGCTCAAATCCACCTGGTCTGCAGCCCCGCCGCCCACCGCACCATCGCCGAGGAATGCGCCCCCGGCACCCTGTCCGCCCTCGAACAGATCGTGACGCAGGTTCACCCCGCCACCGACATCGGCGCCACCATCGCCTCGGGCTCTTTCCCCGTGGCCGGGATGATCGTCGCCCCCTGCTCGATGCGCAGTCTGGCGGCCATCGCCCACGGGCTGGACGACAACCTGCTGACCCGCGCCGCCTCGGTCCAACTGAAGGAGCGCCGCCCGCTGATCCTTCTGACCCGCGAGGCCCCCCTGACCCTGGCCCATCTACAGAACATGACCGCCGTCACCCAGATGGGCGGCATCATCATGCCCCCGGTCCCGGCCTTCTACCTCAAGCCCGAAACGGTCGAAGACATGACCCGCCAGATCGCCGCCCGCGCGGTCGACATGCTGCGCCTTGGCGAGCGTCAGGCGGCCGCGTGGTCGCCCACCTGAAACGGCGTACAAAAATCGCCCAAAACCTTACGATTCGCCGGGTAAACACCCCGTTACCCCGCCGCACATACCCGTTGCGCGCCGCGCCCCTCTCATGCACTGAGGGGGCACATGAACGCGATCATCGGCCTTTTCCTTGCTGCATTCCTTGCGGCCTCACTGTTTCCCGCCCAGTCCGAGGCCGTTCTGGTCGGCCTTTTGCTGTCCGAAACCCATCCCGCCTGGCTGTTATTCGCCGCCGCGACGGTGGGTAACGTATTGGGATCACTACTGAATTGGCTGATTGGCCGGTTTCTGGCCCATTACGCTGACCGCCGCTGGTTTCCCGTCTCACCGCGTCAGTTCGACAAGGCAGCGGGCTGGTATGCGCGCTGGGGATATTGGAGCCTGCTGGCCTCGTGGGTGCCGATCATCGGCGATCCGCTGACCCTCGTCGCCGGAGTCCTGCGCGAACCCCTCTGGCGTTTCACGCTGATCGTAACCGTGGCAAAGGGCGGCCGGTATCTGGTTTTGACACTGGCCACCCTGTCATTTATTTGACTTTAGTTTCAATCAGTTGATGCCATTTGCGCGCTGCAACTCGCGCACGTAGGCGGTGATCGCGATCACGTCCGCCTGGGTCAGCCCGGGCTGCGGAGGCATGTTGCCGAACCGCCAGTGGTGCGACTGAACACCGCGCTGAACGGCCATCACGAACGACATGTCGCCGTGATGCGAGGGCTCATAGATGACATGCACCAACGGCGGCCCAAACCCCTCGACGCCAGAGCCGTTCAGCCCGTGGCAGGTGGCGCATTTCACGTCAAAGGCCCGCTGGCCTATTTTCGCATTTTCTGACAGGTTATCAGGCACTTGGACCTGAACAATAGCCGCGCCTTTGGCCGGTTTTCCGGCCTGTTCAGGGGCGTCAGCGGGGGCATAGGCAAGGTATCCGGCCAAGCCAAGCGCCACCGCGCCAGCCGCCAGCAGCAGGGATTTTTTCATAGGAGTCTCCGTATCATTTCGGGGCGGCACCACGTGCCGCTTCGGGGTTCAAACAGTGCTGAACCGGATACGAGGAGGCGGCAAATCCAGCGCCAACGGCGGCGCACGCAGCACCGCGTCAGCCATTTGAGGATAACGGAACGGCGCCGTGACCTGCCCGAATTCGCCATCCACCAAGACGGCCAAAGTGGCTGGCAGGCACAAGGCGCACTGCTGGCACGGCATTGAATGGTCGTCGGCCAGGTCCACGCAATCAGGACAACCGTCGTGTTGGGACATCGACATATTGTGGCCCGCAACCTCGGCCCGCACCATCCCTGCCCCGGAAACCGAGAACACGGCCAGCAGGCCGACCAGAAGGATGATGAGTGCGGCGCGCACGGTGCCTCCGATTTTGACGCGGCCCCACCATGCGTCAGGCGGCACGGGCGGTCAACGCGTCACCGCCTGCCATCTTGCCGCGCCCCGACTGTCATCAAAGTTTCACTCGACTCCACCAATATTTCCGATATTCCGGAATTATGGATACCTCAACAGCCGCCCACGCCTTTGCTACCCTTGGTCACCCGGATCGCCTTGCCGTGTTCCGGCTGCTGATGCGGTTCACCCCGCGCAGCGTCCGCCCGACCGAGATCGCCGCAGCCCTAGGCCTGAAACAAAACACCCTGTCGCACCACCTGTCCGACCTGACCGCCGCGCGTCTGGTGCAGGTCCGCCGCGAGGGGCGCTCGCTGTATTACTCGGTCGACCTTCACACGACTGAAACGCTGCTTGGCTATCTGGCACTGGATGTCGGACGGGCGCGTCCGGATTTGCTTGGCGGCCTCATCGCCGCCCCACACGAGGACAAACCGATGGAGAACAAGACTTGGAACGTTCTTTTCATCTGCTCGGGCAACTCCGCCCGCTCGCTGTTCGCCGAGGCGCTGCTGCGCGATCTGGGGCAAGGCAAATTCGCCGCCTACTCTGCCGGAACGCAACCCGCCAAGGGGCCGAACCCCTTCGTTCTGGACGTGTTGAAACGCAATGGCCATGACGTGACGGGCCTGCGCTCCAAGGACATTTCCGAGTTTCAGGGGCCCGACGCCCCCCGCATGGATTTCGTCTTTACCGTCTGTGACCATGCCGCCGCCGAAGAATGCCCGCCCTGGAGCGGCCAGCCCATCACCGGCCATTGGGGCCTGCCCGACCCGGTAAAGGCGACCGGCACGGATGCCGAAAAAGCCCTTGTTTTTGCTCGTACTTATGGCGCCCTGCGCCGCCGCATCGCGGCCTTTGTCGAGCTGCCATTCGCCAGCCTTGACAGGCTGTCCCTGCAATCGCGCGTCGATGAAATCGGCGCACCCTTTCCCGAAGGAGCCGAATAATGACCCGCATCGCACTCAATGGCCTTGGCCGCATCGGCAAACTGGTGCTGCGTGACCTGATCGACACCGGCATGGGCGGCGAGCTTGTCCTGATCAACGAGCCCATCGGCGATGCCGAGCAACTGGCCCTGCTGACCGAATTCGACTCGGTCCACGGTCGCTGGCACCGCCCTGTCACCCATCAGGACGGCGCGCTGGTGCTGGACGGCAAACCCGTCCGCCTGACCAACGAAAAAACGATCGAGGCCCTGCCCCTGCAAGAGATGGGCGTCGATCTGGTCATCGACTGCACCGGCGTGTTCAAGACGGCAGCCAAGATCGCCCCCTATTACGCAGCCGGCGTCAAGAAGGTGGTGGTCAGCGCCCCGGTCAAGGATGGCGGCGCGCTGAACATCGTCTACGGCATCAACCATGATCTGTACGACGGCTCGCAGCCGCTGGTGACGGCGGCGTCCTGCACCACGAACTGCTTGGCCCCGGTGGTCAAGGTGATCCACGAGTCGCTGGGCATCCGCCACGGCTCGATCACCACGATCCACGACGTGACCAACACCCAGACCATCGTCGACCGCCCGGCCAAGGACATGCGCCGCGCCCGTTCCGCGATGACGAACCTGATCCCCACAACCACCGGCAGCGCGACGGCGATCACCCTGATTTATCCCGAGCTGAAGGGCCGCCTCAACGGCCACGCCGTCCGGGTGCCGCTGCTGAACGCCTCGCTGACCGATTGCGTGTTCGAGGTCGAGCGCACAACCACCGCCGAAGAGGTGAACGAACTGTTCCGCGCCGCCGCCGAAGGGCCGCTGAACGGCATCCTCGGCTATGAGACCCGTCCGCTTGTGTCGTGCGACTTCACCAATGACGCGCGCTCATCAATCATCGACGGCCCCTCGACCATGGTCATCAACGGCACGCAGGTGAAAATCTACGCCTGGTATGACAACGAGTGGGGCTATTCCTGCCGTCTGGGCGATATCGTCCGCATGGTCACGGCCTCGATGTGAGCGACATGAGTCAGCCCGCCAATCCCTTGCGCGCCTATGCGGCCGTCACGGCGGCCTACTGGGCCTTCATGCTGTCCGACGGCGCCCTGCGGATGCTAGTTCTGCTGCAATTTCATAGCCTTGGCTTTACTCCGGTACAGCTGGCCTGGCTGTTCCTGCTATATGAAATCGCCGGGATCGTGACCAATCTGGGTGCCGGCTGGCTGGCCGCGCGCTTTGGCTTGGCGGCCACGCTGTATGGCGGGCTTACGCTGCAGATCGGAGCATTGGTCGCGCTGGCACAGCTGGACCCAAGCTGGGGCGTCACCGCCTCGGTCATCTTCGTGATGGCCGTGCAGGGTGTGTCGGGCGTGGCCAAGGATTTGGCCAAGATGTCCTCGAAATCGGCAGTCAAACTGCTGGCCCCGTCCGAGGATGGCGGGCTGTTCCGCTGGGTTGCGGCGCTGACGGGCTCGAAAAACGCGGTCAAGGGGCTGGGCTTTTTCCTAGGCGCGGCGCTGCTGGGTTTGGCGGGATTTGAGGCCGCGATCTGGGGCATGGCCGCCGTTTTGGCGCTGATCCTGACGGGCGTCGTTCTGTTCCTGCCTGCGGGCCTGCCCGGACGGATGAAATCCTCGGAAAGCTGGTCGGGATGGCGCTCCAAGGACGCACGGGTGAACCGGCTAAGCCTGGCCCGCATGTTCCTGTTCGGGGCCCGCGATGTCTGGTTCGTGGTCGGCATCCCGGTCTATTTCCAGTCCGTCCTCTCGGACGGCACCGAGGGCGGTCGGCGCGAAGCGTTCTTTCTGGTCGGCGGCTTCATGGCGCTTTGGATCATTGCGTACGGACTGGTTCAGGCCCTCGCCCCGCGCCTGTTGGGCCGCAAGGGCCAGCCCGAGGGCGACATCGTGCACAAGGCCATCCTGTGGTCGGGCTTTCTGGTCCCGATCCCGTTTGCTTTGGCCGCAGCGGCATGGCTATCCGGCGGGGTGGCCCCGTGGCTGACGGTGACGCTGGTCGCGGGCCTGCTGGTGTTCGGCTTCGTGTTCGCGGTGAATTCCTCGGTCCATTCCTACCTGATCCTTGCCTTCGGCTCGGCCGAGCGGATCACGCGAGATGTCGGGTTCTACTACATGGCCAACGCGGCGGGGCGGCTGATCGGCGCGCTTCTGTCCGGCGTCAGCTTTCAGCTCGGCGGGTTGCCCCTGTGTCTGGCCACCGCCGGAGCCATGGCCGCTGCCAGTTGGCTGGCCGCGCGGCGGTTGGCCGACCTCAGACCGGCACCTGCGGACTGCGCTTGATCTCACGCAGCACCACGTTGGTTTGCGCACTTTCCACGGCCGGCAGGCGGAACAGGAAGTTCTCGAGGAAATCGTTATAGGCGGCGATGTCCCGGCACAGCACCCGCAGGTGATAGTCGGCCTGCCCGGTGGTGGCGTAGCAATCCACGACCTCTTGCCGGGTTTTGACGGCGGTGATGAAGTCCGTCAGATGCTCGGGATTGTGGCGGGCCAGTTGCACATGGACCAGCGCCTGGAACCCTAGGCCGACCGCCTGCGGCGACACCCCGGCGCGATAACCTTCGATGACGCCGCCGTCCTCCAACGCGCGGATCTTGCGCCAGCAGGCCGAGGCCGACATGCTGACCTGCTCGGCCAGATCGGCGTTGGAAATCCGGCAGTCCGATTGCAAAAGTTTCAGAATCTGCTTGTCCCGCTCATCCAGCTGCATTCGGTCATCCTGTTCATCTTGCGGCCAATTTCTGAACAGGTTAACCGAACAAAGGGTAAGAGGCGAGCAAATCTGGTCACTCTTTTCACGCATTACCGGGCAAAATGAGAGAAATTTCCGGAAGTGAGCCCATGAAAGACACAGTCCACCAGCCCCAGCCCTATGCCCTGTCAGACCGTTACACCCTGCCCGAGGGGCGCGTCTTCCTGACCGGCACGCAGGCGCTGGTGCGGATCATGCTGGATCAGGCGCGGCGCGATCGCCGGAACGGGCTGAACACGGCCGGGTTCGTCTCGGGCTATCGCGGCTCGCCGCTGGGGGCGCTGGATCTGGAGATGTGGCGCGCGAAACAGGAAACCGCCCGCAACAACATCACCTTTCTGCCCGCCGTGAACGAAGACCTGGGCGCCACTGCCGTTCTGGGTGCGCAACAAGCCACGCTGGACCCGGCCTGCGAGGTCGAGGGCGTGTTCTCCATGTGGTACGGCAAGGGCCCGGGCGTGGACCGCTCCGGCGACGCGCTGCGCCACGGCAACGCCTATGGCTCGGCTCCGAAGGGCGGCGTGCTGGTGGTCGCGGGCGACGACCACGGCTGCGTGTCCTCGTCGATGCCGCACCAGTCGGACGTGGCCTTCATGACGTGGTTCATCCCGACGCTGAACCCCGCCAGCGTGGGCGAATACCTGGCCTTTGGCGAATACGGGCTGGCGCTTAGCCGCTATTCGGGCACTTGGGTCGGGTTCAAGGCGATCTCGGAAACCGTCGAAAGCGGCCAGTCGGTCGAATTGCAGCCCGACCGCAGCTTTGTTCTGCCGCAGATCGATCTGCCCCCCGGCGGCCTGCACGTCCGCCGCTCGGACCTGCCAAGCGCCGAGATCGAAACCCGGATCGAGCACAAGCTGCGCGCCGTCGAAGCCTTTGTCGAAGCCAACCCGATCGACCATCGGATCTATGACATCGACGCGGCCAAGTTCGGCATCGTCACCACCGGCAAGGGCCATCTGGACCTGATGGAGGCGATGCGCCTGCTGGGTCTGGACGAACCCGCCTGCCGCCGCCTGGGCATCGACATCTACAAGGTCGGCATGGTCTGGCCGCTGGCCCGCCGCGACGCGCTGGCCTTTGTGCGCGGCAAAAAAGAGGTGCTGGTGATCGAGGAAAAGCGGGGCATCATCGAAAGCCAGTTCAAGGAATATTTCTATGACTGGCCGGGCGACAAACCCGAAAAGATGGTCGGCAAACACCGCGCCGCCGGCGACCCCCTGCTGCCCTGGACCGGAGAGCTGAGCCCCCTGGCCATCGTCCCTGTACTGGCCGAACGACTGAACGAGTTCTTTCCCGATGAGCGCCTGATCGAAAAGGCGCGCGCGCTGTGCGGCCAGCAACCGCCCGTCCTCAGCATCCCCGGTGCGACGCGGACGCCCTATTTCTGCTCGGGCTGCCCACATAACAGCTCGACCAAACTGTCTGAGGGCAGCACCGCCGCATCTGGCATCGGCTGCCACGTCATGGCCAGCTGGATGAACCGCAACACCTTTGGCTTTGCGCAAATGGGCGGCGAAGGGGTGCCCCATGCGGTGGCGTCGAAATTCAACGGCGGCAAGCATATCTTCCAGAACCTGGGCGAGGGCACTTGGTATCACTCCGGCTCGCTGGCGATCCGGCAGGCCGTCGCGGCCAAGACCAACATCACCTACAAAATCCTGTTCAACGATGCCGTCGCCATGACCGGCGGACAGCCGGTGGACGGGCCGGTCAGCGTGTCAGGCATCGCGCAAACCTGCCGGGCCGAGGGCGTGCAGCGGATTGCGCTGGTCTCGGACGACATCGCCAAGTTCGACCGCGCCGATTTCCCCGGCGGGACCACCTTCCACGACCGCGCCGATCTGGATGCTGTGCAACGCGAATTGCGGGACATCCCCGGCGTGACCGTTCTGATCTACGAACAGACCTGCGCCACCGAAAAGCGCCGCCGCCGCAAGCGGGGCAAGATGGACGACCCCAAGCGGTTCGCCTTCATCAACCCCGCCGTCTGCGAAGGCTGCGGCGATTGCTCGGTCGAAAGCAACTGCCTCAGCATCGAACCGCTGGAGACCGAGTTCGGCCGCAAGCGTAAGGTGAACCTGTCCACCTGTAACAAGGATTTCTCGTGCCTGAATGGGTTCTGCCCCAGCTTCGTCACCGTCGAAGGGGCCGTGCGCCGCAAGAAAACCGGCGCGGATATCGACCTGCCGGCGTTGCTGCGCGATCTGCCCAAGCCGGTCTTGCCCGCGCTGGACGACCCGTTCGACCTGCTGGTGACGGGGGTCGGCGGCACCGGGGTTGTGACCGTCGGCGCGCTGATCACCATGGCCGCGCATCTGGAGGGCAAGGGCTCCAGCGTGCTGGATTTCACCGGTTTCGCGCAGAAATTCGGCACCGTCCTCAGCTATATCCGGCTGGGCAAGACGCCCGAAGCGATCAACCAGGTCCGGATCGAGAAAGGCGCTGCAGACGCGGTAATCGGCTGTGACGTCGTGGTGTCGTCCGCCCCCAAGGCGTCGATCCATTACCGCACGGGCACGCAGGTCGTTCTGAACACCGCCGAGATGCCGACGGGTGATCTGGTGCTGCACCGGGATGCCCAACTGAAGGTAGACCAGCGCGTGGCCGCAATCGGCAAGGCGGTTGGCGATGATGCGGTCTGGACGCTGAACGCCAACCAGCTGGCCGAGACCTTCCTCGGCGACAGCGTCTTCGCCAACGTCATCATGCTGGGTTTTGCCTGGCAGCGCGGCCTTGTCCCGGTCAGCGAGGACGCCCTGAAACAGGCGATCACCCTGAACGGCGTCGCGATGGAGCGGAACACCCGCGCGTTCGAGCTGGGCCGGGTTCTGGCCGCCGCGCCGGACTCTGTCCTGGTAGAACCCGCCCCCACCCCGGCGCTGACCGCCGCCCAACTGATCGACCGGAACGCCGCGTGGCTGACCGAGTATCAGGACGCCGCCTATGCCGCCCGCTATCGCGCGACGCTGGCGCAGTTCCGCGCGACCCTGCCCCAAAACGAAGCCGACGACCTTTTGGCCACAGCCGCCAAATCGCTGTTCAAACTGATGGCGATCAAGGACGAATACGAGGTGTCCCGCCAGCACATGCACCCCGATTTCCAAGCCATGCTTGAGGCCGAGTTCGAACCGGGCTTCAGCATCAACTACCACCTCGCTCCGCCACTTCTGGCGCGGGGCAAAGATGCGCGCGGACGCCCCCTGAAACGCCGCTACGGCGCATGGCTGTCGCCCGTCCTGTCCCTGCTGTCTCGGGTGCGCCGCATCCGTGGCACCGCGCTGGACCCGTTCCGCTGGACCCATGATCGGAAACAGGAACTGGCGCTGATCGCGTGGTACGAGGACGTTCTGACCCAGCTATCTGCCCTGCCCGCAACGGCCGATCCCAAGGCAATGGCCAAAATTCTGGCCGCCCCGATGGACATCCGCGGCTTTGGCCCGGTGCGCGAGACCGCCGCAAGTGACTGCCGCGCCCGCGTTCTGACACACCTCGAGGAGCTGACCCGCTAACCCCCGTCGCGGCAGTGCAGCGAACTTCGCCGATTGACCGCCCCCCGATTATGTTGCTTGCTAACGAAATCAAAGGGAGGTTTTCAGATGTTCAATGCAATGAAGTGGGCAACCGGTGCGGTTCTGGCCAGCGCGATTCTGGCGCTGCCGGCAGCGGCCGAAACGCGTATCACGTACAAATCGGCCAAGGCCGGCACCTCGTACTACCAGATGGGTGTGCAGATCGCCGAGGCGATGAAATCCGGCTCGGACGGCGGCATTATCGTCACCGTCGAAGAGGGCCAGGGCTCGGTCCAGAACGTGATGGAGGTGCGCGCACGTGGCGGCGACTACGTCTTCACCACCCCGCCCAGCCTGGTCGGGCTGGCGCAGGCTGGCAAAGCGATGTTCGACGGCAAGGGTGATCCGGCCTTTGACGAGATTCGCGCGCTGTTCCCCATCCCCTCGCTGACCATGCATTTCGTGATGTCTGCAGCAAGCGGTGCAACTGATTTCGCAAGCCTCGAAGGTAAGACGATCCTGTTGGGCAAGGGCAGCTTTGGCGCCAAAGAAGGCGAAAAATACCTGGGCCTCTTCGGGCTGGAGGGCAAGGTGACCATCGCCGACGCCGAGCTGTCCAACGCCACCGCCGCGCTGAAGAACGGCCAGATCGACGGCTTCGTCACCGCCGGATCTTGGCCCGCGCCCAACGTGGTCGAAGCCGCCGCCTCGACCGGGGTCGTCGTTCTGTCGCTGAATGACGAGCAGGTTGCCCAAACCAAACGCACCCGTCTGGTCATTCCCGCTGGCACCTATGCCGGGCAGGACACGGACATCGTCACGACCTCGCTGCCAGTGGTCGCCTATGCCACCACCAAGATGGATGACGAAACCGCCTATCAGCTGACCAAGACCTTCTGGGACAGCAAGGCCACGATGGCCGAGGGCGCGGCATGGTGGGGCGGCGTCGATGCGTCGATGCTGTCCAACATCAACGGCAAAATCCACCCCGGCGCGGCACGCTACTATGCCGAGGCAGGCATCGCCCTGACCGCCGAGCAGCAGTAAACCGCCCCCGCGTGACAACACAGGCCGGGCCAGCGCGCCCGGCCTTCCGTTTGGAATATCAAGGTCATGGCCGAAAACTCCGATCTTCCCCGCAATCGCTGGCTGCGCCTGATGTGGATCACGCTGGCCGTGGCGCTGGTCGCGTTTCACATCGGCCTGATCTTTTCGGGACTGGTGCCCAACCTGGTCAGCCGCCCGCTGCATCTGGCGCTGATCCTGCCGTGGGTCTTCGTGTTCGGGGTGACGGGGCGCTGGCGCCTGACCTCGGGCGTTGTGCTGAGCGTCATTGGTATCGCGGCGGCCCTTTGGGTCGCGCTGAACGCCGATATGCTGGGCGATCAATACGGATTTCTGGAAAGCCGCTTCCAGATCGGCGTCGGTTTCGCCCTTCTGGCCGTGGTGATCGAAGCCGCCCGCCGCGCGATCGGCTGGCCCCTGCCGATGGTCGCCAGCGCGGCGCTTCTCTACGCGTTTTTCGGCCACCACATCCCCGGAGAATTCGGCCATTCCGGGCTGCCGCTGCGCTCGTTCCTGGGCACGATGACCATTGCCGAGGGCGGCATCTGGGGCAGCCTGACCGCCGTCTCCGTCGGCGTCGTGTCGATCTTCGTGATCTTCGGCGCGGTCCTGAACGCGGGCGAGGCCGGACAAGGTTTCATGAACATCGCTGCTGCCGCCGCCGGGCGGCTGAGCGGCGGGGCGGCCAAGGTCTCGGTCCTGTCTTCAGCTTTGTTCGGCTCGATCTCGGGCTCGGCCAGCGCGAATGTCGCCTCGACCGGCGCGATCACCCTGCCCGCTATGACTCGCCTGGGATATCCCAAACGCCTTGCCGCCGGGGTCGAGGCAGTGGCCAGTTCCGGCGGCCAGATCATGCCGCCACTGATGGGCGCCGGCGCCTTTGTAATGGTCGAGCTGACCAGCACCCCCTACACCCAAATCATGGGTGCCGCCCTACTGCCAGCGATCCTGTATTTCTGGGCGGTTTGGGTCGGCATCGACGCCTATGCCACCCGCTATGATCTGAAGGGGCTGGACGCCGCCGACCGCCCCGCCCCGCGCGACGTGATCGTGACCTCGCTGTTCTTTCTGCTGCCCTTCACGGTGCTGATGCTGGGCATGTTCGCCGCCGGGTACACGCCGCAATACGCCGCTTGTCTGGCCATTCTGACCGGAGCCATTCTGCTGTTGCTGGACGGCAAACTGACCTTTGACATGACGCGTACATCGCAACGGCTGATCGAGGCGCTTCTGACCGCCTCTCGGCAGGTGGCGATGATCGCGGCGATCATCTTTTGCGCGTCGATCATCATCGGGGTGTTGGGGTCCACGGGGCTGGGGGTCAAAATCACCTCGGTCATCCTGCAAGGCTCGGGCGGCACGCTTTGGGGCTCGCTGCTGCTGACGGCGCTGGCCTGCCTGATCCTGGGGATGGAGGTGCCGACGACCGCCGCCTACGTGATCTGCGTTTCTGTCGCCGGCCCCGCACTGATGAAACTGGGGTTGGAGCCGTTGCAGGCGCACCTGTTCGTGTTCTGGTTCGCCCTGCTATCCACGATCACCCCCCCCGTTTGCGGCGCGGTGTTCATCGCCTCGGGGATGGTGCAAGAGAACTGGATCAAGGTAGCCGTCACCTCGATGGCGCTGGGGGTCGGGCTGTACCTGATCCCGCTGGGCATGGTGACGTGGCCCGCTGTGATCCGCCTGCCCTCGGACCCGGTTGGTGCGATGGGGGCTTTCGTGGTGCTGGGCGTGGCGCTGGCTGCGCTGTCCTTTGCCCTGATCAGCCGCAGACCAAGGGCGCAGCGCGCGGGTCTGCTGATCCTTGGGGCGGGGTTGCTGTTCGGGCCAGCGTTTCTGTAGACCCGCTCAGATCTGCCAGTCACGCTTCATCTGTGCCGCCTTGGCGGGCGTCGCAGCGTCCGGCGCATGTACCACCAGATCGGCGCGAGGGGAGCTGTCGCCCGCAGAAACCACGGCCTCTGACAGGCTGACAATCCCGTTGGACGCATCGAACCCCCAGCTCTGAGCAAACCCGTCCGGCCCCGACAGCCGCCACAGGCAGCCGTCCACATCCTGCGCCACGGCGATGCCGCGCACAAAGGCAGGCTCGGCCAGACGCGTATCCGGCGTCAGCGCGGCTGCGCTGTCACCGTGATGCCAACGCCATGCCCCGACACCGCGCAACTCAGCTTGCCCGGTTTCATCCAACCGCACGACCATCATCAGCCGCCGCACAAGGCCCGAAACCTCGGCCTCCAGCCGCAGCGGCACCGGCGCATCGCCCGGCCGGTCGGGCAAATGCAGGATCGGCGCGTAGGTCAGCACGAACAGCCCCGTCGCCGCCCGCTGCCGGATCAGGCACTGGCGCAGGCTTTCGCGCAGGGGGAAATAGCCGTCGAGGATATCTTCGAACAACCAGCCATCGCATGTGGGAACCGCGCCCGTCATCCTAGTATAGATTGAAATATTCGGTCTGCTCCCATTCCGAGACCGTCATCAGGTATCGCTGCCATTCTGCGCGCTTCAGATGCGCCAGGTACCGGGGGAAATCCGCGCCGAACGTGTCCGCGAACAGGGGACTGCCCTCGAACGCCTCGATCGCGGCGATCAGGCTGGGCGGCAGCATCACGTTGTCCTTGGCATAGGGCGTGTCCGTCGGCGCCGGAGCCTTGGCCTTGCGCGTCAGCCCGTGCAGCCCGGCCACGATCTGCGAGGCCAGCGCGAAATACGGGTTGGCGGTGGTGTCCGCGACCCGGTTCTCGACCCGCGATGCCGGATCGCCCGCGTAAAGCAGCGCCCGCAGCATCGCGCCCCGGTTATCCGTGGCCCATTGCACCCGGTTGGGGGCCAGCTGGAACTCGGTGAACCGTTTGTAGCTGTTGACCGTCGGGTTGGTCATCAGGCAGCACGCGGCGGCGTGGTCCAGCAGCCCGGCCACCCAATGGCTGGCGGTTTCGGTCAACGCACCATCGGCATCGGGGGTGAACACGTTCTGGCCGGTCTCGCGCGACACCAGCGATTGGTGGATATGCCAGCCGTTGGCGGCCGAGTTGGCCACGCGCGGTTTCGCCATGAAACTGGCGTGCAGTCCCTGCGCGCGGCAGACCTCTTTCACCATGGTGCGGAACAGCACGAAACGGTCGGCCTGCGTCAGCGGATCGCTGGCGTCAAAGGTGAACTCGAACTGGCTGGGCCCCATCTCGATCTCGACCGAGCGGGGGGAAAGCCCCATCGCCTCGGCATGGCGGCGCAGGGTGTCCAGCAGCCCTTCGACCTCGCCGTAGCGGGTCTCAGACAGGTAGGACCAGCCTTGCGTCAGGTTCCGGGTGCGGATCGCGGCGGGGGGCATAGTGGCGTCGGTATGCGCCAGCCCGTCTTCTTCGATCTGAAAGACCTGGAACTCGACCTCCAGCCCCATGACGGCGTTCAGACCCGCGGCGGCCAGTCGATCAACGGCGCGGCGCAGGATACCACGCGGCGCGACGGACACCGGCCCGCCCGAGGCATAGGCCAGATCGCACATCAGGATCGCGGAATGCGGCGACCACGGCAGCCGGGTCAGCGCGTCGGGATCGGGCACCAGCACCACATCCCCCGCCCCGGACAAAGGTCGGCCGTCCAGCGTCACATCCCCGGCCCAGATGTCAAAGACGGTCCGGTTCGCGGTGTCTTTCAGCAGCACGGTCGAAGGCACCGACAGCCCTGACGCAAAGACCGAGGCCAAGGTGCGCGCGGCGATGTTCTTGCCGCGCAACAGGCCGTGCTGATCGGGGAAAACGACGCGGATCGTCTCGAGCCCCAGCGCGGTGACTTCGGACACCAGATGGGCGGCGCGCGTCACCTGTTCATCGGTCAGCAGCCCGCGTTGGGCCAGCTTTCCGGCTGCAATCTGCTCCAGCGTCTGTTTGCTCATGGGCGGCTCATACCGAGGCATCCCAGGGGCACGCAGCGCGGCGCTGCATATCGGCCTGATGGCTTGCGTTACGCCAGTCGTCGCTTTGAGCGATCGCGTCGTTTGACAGCGGGCCGCGCATGTTCGCGGTCTCGTCCTCTTGCATCAGCAGGGTCTGGTCCGCGCCCTGTTCAAGCGCGTCCATCGCGCGGCGCAGCAGGCGGCGGTAGCGGATGATCGCCACGTCCGACCGACCCAGATGTTCCTGCGTGCGGTCCTGGATCGCGCCCATCCCTTCGACGGCCCACTGGTCGTGTACGTTGATGTCCAGCCCCATGCCCGTATAGGTCAGCGAGGCTTGCTCGGACGGGTCATAGTGGTAGTCGTTGGCGCGGTTCTTTAGCGGGGCGTAATCCGGCAGGCTGTGCTCTTTCAGACGCTGGGCGCGCATCAATTCCTTGTTCACGGGCTTGTCGAAGCTGGTGAAGATCGTGAACCAGTAGCAGGTTCGGTCGTCGACCGGCACGTGCCATTGGGTGATTGTCATCTCGCGCGACATCGGAATGCAGATCGCATCCGGGAAAATCTGGTTGGTGACGCGGACAT
The DNA here is from genome assembly GCF_004799325.1 of Thalassobius vesicularis. Taxonomy (GTDB): domain Bacteria; phylum Pseudomonadota; class Alphaproteobacteria; order Rhodobacterales; family Rhodobacteraceae; genus Thalassobius; species Thalassobius vesicularis. The sequence continues at coordinate 253,072 of NZ_SSMD01000004.1, read as the reverse complement.
GTGTCCGGCCGTCCTCCATATGGCGCAGGGCGGTGATTTTCAGGCCGTAATCAGTCTCATCGACCAGAATGTCCGGGCGCGGGTAATCGCGCAGCAGCTTGGTCATCGGGATGTTGGTGCTGCCCGCCTTGTCGCGGAACTGTTTGCCATAGCTTTGATCGGGATCCTCATCCTCGAGGAACCGATGCAGGAAAGAGGCATGGGCCGGGTCGATCCCGATCTCCAGCGCCTGTAGCCAGTTGCATTCCCACAGCCCTTTGAACGCAAAGACATGGGTGTCAGGCGCGCGGAAACAGTCGAAATCCGGAAAAGCCGGGGGCGTCCCGCCGCCCAGATATGCGAACACCGCGCCAGCACGCTGCACCACCGGATAGGTCGGGCCGTCGGCGTCGATCTGGATCTGGTCCGAGGGCGGATAATGCGTCGGCGCCTCATCGGCATCTGCCACGCGGGTCGCCAGCAGCAACTGCCCCGCATCGTCGCGGATCAGGGCCAGACGCTCGCCCATCAGGTTCACGGGGACACGCGCGCCATGCTCCAACTCTTCGATCAGGGCGGCGGGCTGCCAATAGCGCCGCAATACCGCCCCCGCCGGAGTGCCCGGCCCGACCCGTGTGATCCGCTTGTTCAACTCTTCGCTGATCATTTCCCCGTTTCCTTTCCCGCGGACTGTTCCAGTTCGCTGCCCAGCAGGGCCAGAATTTCCCCGTCCCGCTCGATCACCGGCACCATCGGCACCTTGATCTGCTGGTACATGACCGAGCCTTCGGGCTCTGCCGGTTGTTCCACGCATTGGCCGGTGCGGTCGAAATGCCAGCCGTGGAACGGACAGCGCAGGCCGTTATCCTCCAGTCGACCATAGCACAGATCAGCGCCCCGATGCGGGCAATGTCGCCCGATCAGGCCAAGCTGGCCGTCGTCATCGCGGAACAGCACCAGCCGCCGCCCTTGCAGGGTGATCGGCATCACCGGGCGTGGGATGTCCAGATCGGCGCTTTGGGCGATCCGCACCCACGTCTCCCCGTCGATTTGCGTGGCTTGCATTGAGCCGGCCCTCCCCTTGCAATCCGTGCGATATTCGCACATAATATGTATTTATCGAACAGTGACAGAGCGTCAGGCAGGTGTCAAATGATCAATCGCGACATCGCGGCGACCTTGGCCAAGGGGCTGGATGCCCTGGCCTGTTTTGAACAAAGAGGCGGCACTCTGACGATGCCCGAGCTGGGCGAGCTCAGCGGTTTCGACCGCGCCACCACCCGGCGGTTATGCCTGACGCTTGAACATTGCGGCTATCTGGAACGGCACGGCAAAGGCTACCGCCTGGCCCCGCGCGTGCTGTCACTGGCCGGCGGCTACCTGCATCAGATCGAGGCAGGACGGAAAGTTCAGCCCCTGCTGCGCCACGCCGCCGAAACGCTGGATCTGGAGGTCGCCCTTGCCACCCGTGACCGCATGCAGGCCGTGTATGTGGACCGCGCCGCGCCTGCCTCGGCCCGGGTGACATTGGGCCTGTCGGTGGGCAGCACCCTGCCACTGCTGCATACGGCGGTCGGGCGGATGCTGCTGGCACGCAGCGCGCCCGAAACCGTGCAACAGGCGCTGGAGCAGGCGAACAACCGCCCCCACACCGAAGCCTCGCAGATGGACCCGGACGCATTGCGCGCCGCCATCCAAACCGCGCGCGATCAGGGTTATTGCCTCGCCCGCAACGAATTCGAAACGGGCGCGGCCGGTGTGGCCGTGCCGGTCGGCGCCCTGGACGACACACCCTTCGTTCTGGGCGTCACGGCGTCGGTCAACCGGTTCGATGACAGTACAACGCTGGACCGGGTGCTGGACGTCCTGCGCCACACCGCGATTTCAGTCGGACGCATAAGCGCCGACGCATAAGCTTGCACAGTTCGGCCCGTTATTCGGCGCGGGCTTTCCACTCTTTCCACCGCAGCACGGTGTTCGCCCCCAGATCACGCACAGGCCGGGGCGGCAGTCGTTTCGGCGCCTCCTCGGTCCCGAAATGCCGCGTGATGTCCGAGGTCACGCCGCAGGCCAGCTCAGCCGCACCGATCCCCGTCAGCGTGCCCCGCGCGGTGCCCAGACCGTTCTGAACGCACCCGGCGAAGACGCCCTGCTCCAGCTCTCGCATCACCGCCACGCCGTTCAGGCTCAGGCACAGGTGTCCGGCCCAGGCGTGCTCCATTTTCAGCCCCGCCAATTGGGGGAACCGGCTGTCGAATTTCGTCTGCATGACCCGCGCGGCACGGGCCAGATCCTGCGCCGTCGCCTGCATCCCCGAGCGCAGCACCGCGCATGTCCGCGTCACGATCCGGTTGCCCCCCTGCCCCGAGTCTATCCGGCGCATCGTGGTCCCCATCGGGTCGGACGGGGTGATGCCCCAACGGCTTTGCCCCCCAAGTGCATCCAGCGCCGCTGCGGGCAGTTCCGGCGTCATCGTGGCGAACAGGAACAGTTGCATCAGCCGCCCCCGCTGCACGCCGAAGCTCTCCAGATGCCCGTTCACCGTCAGGATCACCTTGCCGGTCGCCACCGTTGCGCGCGGGGTCTGCACGACCCAGCCGTCACCCTTCTGCGTGAACTGGCTGACTGGGCTGTTCTCGTAGATCGCCACGCCCGAACGGCGCAACCCATCCGCCATACCACGCACGAACCCGGCGGGCTGCAGCATCACCGTCCCCGGCGTGTACAGGCCCGACAGGTAGTGCGGGCTGCCCGTCATCTGTTGCATGGCCTGCGCGTCCAGCATTTCCGACGCCTCACCCAGCGTCTGCAAATGCTGCGCATAGCTGAGGTTGTGGGAATGGGCCCCTTCACTGGCCGCCCCGTTCACCTTGCCCGCCCGGTCAAAGAAGTTCCGGTCGATCCCGTAGTCCTCGACCGCCTCGGCCGCGAAGACCTGTGCATGGCGGTTTAACGCAATCACCGCGCGGTCGTCGCCCGTGCCCGCGTAATCCTCGCTGGTCAGCTCGTGCGGCAGGTCGATCATGAAGCCCGAATTGCGCCCCGAGGCGCCTTCGGCAATGCCGCCCGCCTCCAGCACCACGATTTTGGCGCCGGGGGCCAGTTGCGTCAGCCGCCGCGCCGCCGCCAGCCCGGCGAAGCCGCCGCCTATGATGGTGAAGTCGGCGGTCCGGTCCGCCTCCAACGCCGGCCCAGCGGGACGGGCAGGCAGGATCGCGCTCCACCCCGCTGGGCCCCGGTGCAGAGGCAGATGCGTGGCGCGATAGAGGCTCAATCCACGGCCTCGTCCGTGTCGTCAGCCAGGTCGATCCAGATGGTTTTCAGCTGGGTGTACTGGTCATGCGCATGAATGCCATTGTCGCGCCCGCCAAAGCCGGACTGCTTCCAGCCGCCGAACGGTGTGGTGATGTCGCCCTCGCCAAAGCTGTTGACGGTCACGGTGCCTGCCCGCAACGCCCGCGCGCCGCGGATCGCCCGTTTGACGTTTGCCGTGAAGATCGAGGCGCACAGCCCATATTCGGTATCATTGGCTACCGCGATCGCCTCGTCGAAACTGGCGACCTCGATCACGCTCAGCACCGGGCCAAAGATTTCCTCGCGCGCCAGCGCCACGTCATTGCCCGACACTTCGACCACCGTCGCCTCGACGAACCCGTCCGCTGCCTTGCCGCCCAGAACGATGTTCTCGGCCTGCTCCAGATAGCTGCAAACCTTTGCGAAATGCGCCTTGGATACCAGCGCGCCCATCCGGGTTTCCGGGTCCAGCGGGTCGCCCACGTTCCACTGTTTGGCGTGGTGCGCGATCCGGGTCAGCAACTCGGCCTTGACCGATTTATGCACGATCAGCCGGGACGAGGCCGAGCAGTTCTCGCCCATATTCCAGAACGCCCCGTTGACGACATGCTGCGCCACGCGGTCCAGATTTTCGGCATCGTCCATCACGATGGCGGGGTTCTTGCCGCCCATCTCCAGCACGACTTCCTTGGCGTTGGATTCGGCGGAGTAGGACAGGAACCGCTTGCCCGTCACGGTCGAGCCGGTGAAGGAGACCGCGTCCACATCCATGTGACGGCCCAGCGGTTCGCCCACTTCGGCACCACCACCGGGGACCACGTTGAACACACCACGCGGCAGGCCCGCCTCGATGGCCAACTCGGCCATGCGCAGGGTGGTCAGGGTCGTCTCAGCCGCAGGTTTCACCACGACCGAGCAGCCCGCCGCCAGCGCCGGCCCGATCTTCCACGCCAGCATCAGCAAGGGGAAGTTCCACGGCAGCACCAGCCCCACCACACCCACGGGTTCGCGCACCACCATCGCGATATGGTCGTCGGAGGCAGGCGAGACCTGATCGTAGATCTTGTCGATAAGCTCGGCATGCCATTTCAGGACGTGGATGGTTTCGGGGATATCCACCGTCTCGCAGTCATAGATCGTTTTGCCGCTGTCGATGCTCTCCATCACCGCGAGTTCACGCGCATTGCGGGTCATCAACTTGGCCAGCCGGATCAGCACGTCCTTACGCTCCGCCGGATGCAGGCGCGACCAGCGACCATCGTCGAACGCCTCACGCGCCTTTTGCACGGCGAAATCCACGTCCGTTGCATCGCAGGCCGCAATGTCGGCCAGATGCGCGCCCGTCGCCGGGTTCACGCTGGCAAAGGTTTTCCCCGAGGCCGCAGGCCGGGACATCCCGTCGATGAACGCCCCGGTCGGCAGGTCCAGCCCGGCGGCGATGGCCGTGTATTCGTCTTTCGTCAGCAAGGTCATGGCTCAGCCCTCCGCCCGGATGTTGGCAATCGTCGATTTCAGTACGCGCACCACCTGTTCCAGCTGGCGCTTGTCGTCCTTGTTCAGCCCGCGCAGCGGCGCGCGCATAGGGCCGGTGTCGATCCCGTTCATGGTGACGCCGTGCTTGATCGTCTGGATGAACTTGCCGCCCTGCTCCAGCACCCGCATCAGCGGCATCATCGCACTCATGATCCGGCGACCCTTGGCGAAATCGCCTTGCAGCACGCAGGCCTCGTACAGCGCGACATGTTCCGCCGGCAGGAAGTTCGAGCCACCACACACCCAGAACGGCGCGCCCCAGGCAAAGAACTCCAGCGCCTGATCGTCCATGCCGCAACCCAGCTGGATATGCGGATAGTCCCGCGCCAGCAGGTGCACCCGGTTGATATCGCCCGAGCTTTCCTTGATCCCGCAGAAATTCCGGCTGCGTCCAACGCGGTCCAGAAACTCCTCTCCCATCATGGTGCCGGTGCGGTGCGGGTAGTTGTAGAGCATGATCGGCAGGTCAGCCGCCTTATCGATGGCCAGCGCGTTCAGCGCGTTTTCCTGATCGGTCGGCACCGCATAGGGCGGGCTAGCCAGCAGGATCGCATCCGCCCCCATCTGACGCGCGCCACTGGCCAGCGCGATCGAGTCGCTGGTCAGCATCGCCCCCGTCCCCACGACAAAAGGCAACCGCCCGTTCAGGCGGTCGTGGGTGAAACGCGCGATCTCCAGCCGCTCGGCCACCGTCTGGGCATAATTCTCGCCGGTGGACCCGCCCGAGATCAGCCCATGCACGCCATGCGCAACCAGGTATTCGACCACATCGGCCAACGCGTCCCAATGCACCGAGCCATCGGCGTGAAAGGGGGTGACAACGGGGGTATAGATCCCCTGGAATTGAAAGATCGGGGTCATGTGGTCCCTCATGCAGATGTCTTGCGGGTGATTTCGCCCAACGGCGCATCAAGTGCTGCAGGCATCACGAACAGCTCGATCTGGTCGCGCGACAGCGCCCAGTGATCCTCGGCCAGCTCGGCGGCGCGGTCTTCGTCACCGACCTCGATGGCGGCGATGATCAGGTCGTGGTGGTGCCGCGCCGTGTCCAGGTTCTGCACCATCTGGCTGGTGCGCGGCCGGTAAAAGCTCATGCCGATGCGGGCATGGTCGATCAGTAGCCGCTGGAACGAGGGCAGCAGGTAGATGTTGCCCGCCATCTCTCCGGTGATCTCGTGAAAGCGGTTGTTGGCCAGCGCCCGTTCGGCGGCAACGCCGGTGCGCAACGCCTCGCGGAACTGCGCCTGTGCAGCCTTCAGCGCCTCGATCTGGGCCGGGCGGGCATTGCGCGCGGCCAGCCGCAGGATCGCGGCATAGATCATCGGTGCAGCCAGAAAGAAATCGCGCAAAGTCGTGTGCGACAGCGCCGCCACCCGTGCGCCGCGATTGTCACGCAATTCAACAAATCCCAGCCCGTCCAGCTGGCGGAACACCTCGCGCACCGGGGTGCGCGACAGCTCGAACGCCTCACCCAGCGCGACCTCGTCCAGGTCCGAGCCCGGCTCCAGCTCCAGCGTCAGGATGGCGTGTTTCAGATGGTCAATCAGCGCGGTCTTGCGGTCTTTGGCGGCCATTGCACCCTCCTTTCAGATGGAATCGGAGTGGGGAAGTTGCGTGACCCTAGCAAATATACCAATTGTATTCAATTTGTATTTTCTGGACACAGCAACGCCAAAACCCACCACCACACAGCCCATCCTGTCGGGATTTCAGCGGTTCGAGCGCGCCGTCACAGTCAAATGCGTGATCTTCTGCCCGGTTTTCGCGTCGGTCAGCGTCGGCTCCAACGGCTCTCCGGTGTCGCGCGACAGCAGGGTGATGCCGGATTGTTCACGCGCGGGGACGTGCTGATCGGCCCATGCCACCAAGGAAACCAGCACCGGATACAGCGCCTTACCCTTTTCCGTCAGCCGATATTCGAATCGCGCAGGACGCTCCTGGTACTGATCGCGGCGAAGCACTCCATCGGCTTCCAGCTTGCGCAGCCGATCCGCCAGAACGTGCCGCGTGATACCCAGACGGGCCTGCATTTCTTCGAACCGGCGGATGCCGAGAAAGCAATCACGCAAGACAAGCATCGTCCAACGGTCGCCAATCACGGACAAGCCGCGGGCGACGGGGCAGTCTTCTTCTCTCAGCTCGTCCCATTTCATGCGCTGACCATATCGCAAGTTGACAGGTTCCAAAAGGGAACTTATCAAACAAGTGCGTTCCTTTTTGGAACTTACGAAAAAGGAAACCCCATGACCATGATGACCCGCAGCTACGACTACGCGCCCGCCACCTTCGATCCGACGGCAGCGATGCGGATGAACGGTCTGGACTACATGAAGGCGCTGGCGGCGGGTGAGATCGGTGCGCAGCCTTCGATCGCGGCGACCATCGGCATGTCGGCAGCCAAGCAGTTGGAGTACGGCAAGGTCACCTTCGAATGCCAGCCCGGAGATTTCCTGCTGAACCCGATGGGCACCGTCCACGGCGGCTTTGCGGCGACAGTGCTGGACTCGGCCCTGGGCATTTCCGTGCACACCACGCTGGAGCCCGGCTGGGGCTTCACCACCGCCGAGCTGAAAATCAACTACACCCGCGCCATCCGCCCCGACATCGGCCTGATGCGCGCCGAAGGCACGGTGATCCACCGCGGTCGACGCATGGCCACCTCCGAAGGGCGGCTGATCGGGGTCGAGGACGGCAAGCTTTACGCCCACGGCTCGACCACCTGCTTCCTGTTCCCCCTGACCGAAGCGCAGTCGGCCAAATGAGCGCCGCCGCTGCACGGGCCGCGCGCACCCGCGCCATGCTAGAGGGGCCGATCGGCCCCACGCTGGCCCGTCTGGCCGCGCCCAACGTGCTGGCGATGATCGTGCAGGCGTTGATGAGCATTTCCGAGGGCATCTTTGCCAGCCGCCTGGGCGTCGACTCGCTGGCCGGGCTGGCGTTGGTGTTTCCGCTGGTCATGCTGACGCAGATGTTGTCCGCGGGTGCGATGGGCGGGGCGATCTCCTCGGCCGTGGCCCGGGCGCTTGGCGCGGGCTCGCCCGAGCGGGCGGGCAACGTCGCCCTGGCCGGGCTGGCCATCGCGGTTGTCTCGGCGCTCCTCTCTGCCGCCCTGATGGCCGGCCTCGGCAGACCCGTGTTCGAGCTGCTGGGTGGCGCGGGCCAACCTGCCGAAGCCGCGCTTAGCTATGCCGCGCTTTTCTTTCCCGGCTGCATCACGATCTGGCTGTGCCACGCCACCCTCAGCGTCATTCGCGGCACCGGCGGGATGATGTTCGCCTCTCTGACACTGCTGTTCGTGTCGCTGGTGTCGATCCCGCTGGCGGGTACCTTTGCGCTGGGATGGCTGGGCCTGCCCGCCCTTGGCATGGCGGGCCTTGCGCTGGGAACCGTCGCCGCGCACGCGCTTGGCGGGATGGTGGCGCTCGTCTATGTGCTGACGGGTCGCGCCGGGCTGACCCTGAGCGGCACCCGCCTGCAAGCGGACATGTTCAACGAAATCCTGAAGGTCGGCCTGATCGCCTCGGCCAACTCGGCCCTGACCGTGCTGACCATCGTCCTGATGGTTGGTGCCGTCGGTCGCCATGGCAAAGAGGCGCTGGCGGGCTACGGTCTGGGCGCGCGGTTGGAATTCCTGCTGATCCCCATCGTCTTCGGGATCGGAGCGGCCATGACCGCTATGGTCGGCGCCAATATCGGCGCGCACCAGAAACGCCGTGCCTTGCAGATCGCCTGGACAGGCTCTGTCGCCGCTGCCCTCATCGTCGGGCTGATCGGGTTGGTCGTCGCCATTGCACCCGACCTGTGGCTGGGGCTGTTCCTGTCCCCGAGCGAGTCCGGACCCCTGGCCGCCGGGCGCAGCTATTTCCGCGTCGTCGCGCCGTTCTACAGCTTTTTCGCCATCGGTCTGGCGATGTACTTTGCCAGCCAGGGCGCGGGCCGGATGCTCTGGCCGTTCCTGGGCGGCGTCGTTCGCATCAGCGTCGCCTTCGGAGGCGCGATCTACCTGAGCGGCACCACCGATCTGGGCGTGACCGCCGTGTTCGTGGCTATCGCGGGCGGCATGGTGAGCTACGGCATCTTCATCGTCGCCAGCATCCTGCTGACCAAGTGGCGCTGATGGCGCAACCCAAGCCGTCAGGCTTCGGCGCTTAGATCCCGCGCAAAGCGTTTCCAGTTATCGACATAGGACCGCGCCGATGCGCCCAAGCCTGCAATCGCGGTTTCATCGAGCGCGCGCAGGACCTTGGCCGGGCTTCCGACCACCAGTGATCCGTCCAGAATGTCCTTGCCCTCGGTCACCAGCGCCCCCGCCCCGATCAGGCAGTTCTTGCCGATCTTGGCACCGTTCAGGATCACCGCCCCCATCCCGACCAGCGTGCCGTCGCCAATCGAGCATCCATGAACGATTGCCCTGTGGCCGATGGTAACGTCCTCTCCGATCGTCAACGGATAGCCAGGGTCGGAATGCAGCATCGCGTGTTCCTGAATGTTCGTTCTGGCGCCGATGGTCATGGGCTCATTATCGCCACGCAGCACGGCGCAAAACCAGATGCCGACGTCCGGGCCAAGGCGGACATCGCCAATGACATGGGCCCCGGGCGCGATCCAGTAGTCACCGGACGCAGTCAAAGAGGGCGCTGCCGCACCCAGAGAATAGATCGTCATGTCGGTCTCCTAGTTTGTGTGCCGGATCAGATCCGCATGCGTGGCACATCGTTGGGGTCGAGGCGCAGCTCGATCAGAAGCGGGCGGTCGCGGGTCTCGATCGCGCGGATCGCAAGGCCCAGGTCTTCGTCAGACCGGACACTTACCCCCTGCCCGCCAAGCGCAGTCGCCACGTCGGCAAAGCTGGGCCATTCGAACATGGCAAGGCCGGGGTCCATTTGGCGGTCGAGGAACTGGATATGCTCGGCCCCATAGGCCGAGTCGTTGGCGACGATCACGATCAGGTCCTGCTTCAACCGGACGGCGGTGTTGAACTCGTTCACCCCGCCCATCATGAAACCACCGTCCCCGGTGAACAGAACCACGGGCCGGTCAGGATCGGCCAGGCCCGCGCCAATCGCCTCTTGCAGGCCCAGCCCGATAGAGCCGAAATTCGCCGTCACGATAAAGCTGCGCGGATCAGGGGCCGAGATACGGCACCAGACCTCAGTCATGAAGCGGCCGCCATCCGTGGTCAGGATGCGGTTCTTGGGCAACGCCTGCTCCAGCTGCTCCAGCGCGTAGACGTAAGACACGAACCCGTCTCCCGATGTCCCCGGCTGGCCCGCCGGATGCGCCGTCAGCATTTCCATGTCCAACTCAGCGGTGAAGCCGCTGGGGGCGATCTCGGCCTCGTCCAGCCAATAGACGATGTTATCCGCCGTCAGCCCCGCATCGGCCACAAGGGCTGCATCGGGATGAAAATTCTTGCTGACCTCGGTCACGGTATCGTTGACCTGCACGATCCGCTTGCCCTTCATCAGCGCGCCCTTGTCGGTGGTGAAATGGTGCAGACTGGTGCCGAAACAGATGATGCAATCGGCCTTGGCAATCGCGTCATAGGTTGCCGGAGTGCTAAGCGTGCCGAAGATGTCCATGTTGTAAGGGTGGCCGTTGAACAGCCCCTTAGCCTTGAGCGTGGTCGCCAGCGGCGCCTGCAGACGGTCGGCCAGCCGGATCAGCTTGTCCCGCGCGTCGACGGCCCCACCCCCGGCCAGCACCACGGGCCGCCGGGCCGAGGCGATCATGCCCACCGCCTGATCCAGATCGTCGCCTTCGGGCACCATCGCGGGGGCTGAAAACGCCGGGAACATCACGGGGGTATGCGGCACCTCTTGCCACATGAAATCCGACGGCATGTTCAGCACGATAGGCCGTTTCTCGACCCGCGCCCGATAGAAGGCATGCGCCACGTCATGGGCCGCCGTCGCGGCCGAGCGCATCTGTTCGAACCCCGCGCCGGTGACTTTGACCGCCTCACGCTGGTCGATGTTCTGCAGGTTCTGCGGGTTCATCACCGGGGTATCCCCGGCCAGCAGCACCATCGGGATATGCCCGCGCGCGCCTTCGGTCAGCGCCGTGATGCAGTTGGTCAGGGCCGGCCCATGCGTCACCGTGGCAACCCCGATCCGGCCCGAGACATGGGCGTATGCCTGCGCCATCAGCACCGCGCTACCCTCGTAGGCGACGGGGACGAACGTCCCTTTGCACGCCCGAACGTAGTGATCCACCATGAACAGGTTGGCATCGCCCATCAGGCCGAACATGGTCGTTACGCCATGATCCTGTAGCGCCTGCGCAATGGATTGGAACGCGTATGATTTACCGTCAGTCATGTTTCCCCCGCTGTGCCGTTATTGCCCGAACCCTGCGGCATAAGGCAGCCACGTGGCCAGCCCCGGCACCAGCATCATCAACACCAGACCGCCCAACATCAAGATGACATAGGGCGCGGCACCCCGCACCACCTCGGACAGCGGGGCATCGGTGATCCCCTTGATCACGAACAGGTTCATCCCGACGGGCGGCGTGATCATCGCCAGCTCAAGGTTGATCATCAGCAAGACCCCGTACCAGATCAGGTCGATATCCAGCATGTGCATGGTTGGCAGCAGGATCGGCGTGGTGATCAGGATGATGGCGATGGATTCAAAGAACATCCCCATCACAAAGATCATCGCCATGACCATCAGCACGAACCCCAGCGGGCCCAGCCCCATGTTCGCGACAAGCTCGGTCACGCCCATGGGCAGGCGGATGATCGTGATCGCGTGGCCGAACATCGCGGCCCCGGCAATGATCATGAACACCATCATCGAGGTCAGCATGGACTGGCGCGCGCATTCCCAGATCTGGCGCAGGCCCAGGCTGCGATAGACCGTCAGTGCCACGATCAGCGCATAGAGAGAACCGAAGGCGGCCGCCTCGCCAGCGGTGAAAACGCCGAAATAGATACCGCCCATCACGATCGGCGGGGCCATGACCGCCCAGATCGACCGGCGCAGCGCCGAAAGCACACGGCCCCATCCCGCCCAATCCGGCGCAACCTGCGACGGATCACGGCTGGCCCGAACGACGCAGTAGACCGAGAAGATCAGCGCCAGCAGCAGACCAGGAACGATCCCCGCCAGGAACAGCGCGCCGATCGAAACTTCGGACACGATGGCATAAAGGATCATCGGCCCCGACGGCGGGATCAGAATGCCCAGCGTCCCGCCCGCAGCGATCACGCCCAGTGCGTCACGCTCGGGGTAGCCAAAGCGCTTCATCTGCGGAATGGCGCTGGAACCGATGGACAAGGCGGTCGCCACCGAAGACCCCGAGATCGCGGCGAAGATGGTACAGGACAGCACGGTGGCCACGCCCAGCCCGCCCCGGATATGGCCGACGACCGTGTGCGCCATGTCATACAGATCGTCGATCACCTTGGCGCGGATCATCAGCTGCGCCATGAACACGAACAGCGGAATGGTCATCAGGATCGGCTTGTCGAAATTGGCAAAGACGGTGTCGGCGATGCTGCCGATGTTGCCCTCGAAGATCAGCAAAATCGCACTGGCGGACAGGCCCAGGGCCACGAAAATCGGCATACCGCTCAGCAGCAACAGAATCAGCCCGCCGAAAACAAGGATCATGGTCATTTCGAGCTTCCTTTGCTCAGTCGGGTCAGAATGCGGCTGATCGCGACCAGCCCCAGCAAGGCCGCGCCGATCGGCAGCGGAAGCTGGACTTGCCAAAGCGGCACCTCGACGGTGCCCGAGGTATAGGCATCAAACGCGTACGAGAACGTCACCGCCTCCCACGCGCTGATGCCCAGCAGGATGGCACAGGTCAGCACCGCCAGATCGGCAAAGGTTTCCTGCGCGCCCTTGGCCTTGTTGCCCAGGCGCGCGGTCAACAGGTCAATACCGATATGGATGTCCCTGCGGTATGCCTCGGCGCAGCCCAGCATGATCAGCGTCACCAGCATCCAGCCCGACGCATCGTCCGACCACATCAGCGGGGCGTTGACGACGTAGCGCATGAACACCGCAAAGATGGTCAGCGCAAAGGCCACCAGGATCAGCGCAGTGCTGAGCGCGCCCGCGATCTGCACCACGGCATCGGCCAACCGGGAAACGGCACCTTTCGGTGCCGCCCCCTTTGATTTGATGTTCGCGCCGGTTTCCATGTCAGCCCTGACCGCGCAGCTGGTCGATCAGCTCCAGCAGCTTCTGGCTTTCGGGATCGTCCGAGCTGAACTTGGCGTCAAAGGCAGGTTGCATCACCGCCTCCAGCGCTTTGTTCTCTTCGGGCGTCAGCGTGTAGACGTTCACGCCTTTCGTAGCCAGATCAGCGGGCGCGGCAGCGGCGGCGGCCTCAGCCTCCTCCACGGCCCAGACGGCGGCTTTCTTACCTGCTTCGTCCAGCGCGGCCTTGGCGGTGTCGGACAGGCCCGCATAGAATTTCGGGTTCAGGTAGCCGTGGAAGTAGACCGAGATCACGGGAACCACTGCGAAATGGTCCTGCACCTCGTAGTATTTGCGGGACACGGCCGCGTCAGTGCCCGTCAGCGCCGCGTCGATCACGCCGGTCGCCAAGCCCTGATAAACCTCGCCACCCGACATCGACACGGGCGACGCGCCCAGTGCCTCGATCGCCGAGTTGAAGGCGGGCACCAGGCCACGGATTTTCAAGCCTTTGAAATCCTCGGGGGCCTTCAGGTACTTGCCCTTCGAGGTGAAAACCGAATCCGAGGTCTGGAACAGCCATACGACGTTTTCGACACCCTTCTGGCGCAGCTTGTCCTCAAGGAAATTGGCCGCGTCAGAGCCGTCCCAGTTCCGCCAGATATTCATGTCGGAAAACGCGAAGGGACGAGTCGTCACGGTCATGATCGGCAGGGTCTTGCCCCACTGGAACTGCACCGAGAACGCGCATTCGATATCGCCCTTGGCGGTGGCGGTGATGTTCTCTTTGGCGCCCACCAGACTGTCCGCGCCAAAGACCTGAACGTCGATCTCGCCCTGCGACAGGGTTTCGACTTCGGCCGCCCAGCGGTCGATGACCTTTGACACGGCATGGGCTGGCGGCAGCTGGTGGCTACACCGCATGGCAGTGGCATCGGCCAAAGCCGTCGTGGCAGTCAGCGAAAGCGTTGTGGCGACAAGCGCCTTGGTCAGATGTTTCATGGGTTCCTCCCTTATTTGAACTCTTTCAGACCGCCTCCTCAAGCGGTCCATTTCACACGCGGCGGCAAACCCGAGCGGGCCAGCGCGCCATGCAGCTCTTCTTCTGGCATTTCGGTTTCGAGAATCCGGCGCACCGCGATCAGCGCGGCCAGGTCGATGCCGGTCGGCACGCCCATCCGTTCACACAGGAACACCAGATCCTCGAACACCGCGTTCCCCGTTGCGCCGGGGGCAAACGGACAGCCACCCAGCCCGCCAAGCGAGCCATCCAGCGCACGCGCACCGGCATCAATGGCGGCGGCGGCATTGACGACGGCCATGCCGCGCGTGTCATGCAGGTGCACCAGCACCGGAATGTCGCCGCACAGGTCCACAAGCTGGCGGGTCAGCGCGGCCACCTGCGTGGGCCCCGCGAAGCCGACCGTATCGGCGACGCCGATGGCATCCGCGCCCGCCTCCAGACATCCCTCGGCAAGGCGCAGCACGTCCTCGGGCTTCACCTCTCCGGCGATCGAACAGCCAAAGGCCATCGCGATCCCTGCGTTGACCAGGGGCTTGTGATCGCTTGCGGCCGACAGCGCCTTTGACCGGCGCACCAGCTCGACCGCATCAGCGCGCGACCGGCGCATGTTGGCCTGGCTGTGCTCTTCGGTGGCCGAGATGACGTTGATGATTTCGTCCACCCCGGCGGCGCAGGCATCCATCGCCCCGCGTTCATTCAGGGCCAGCGCCGATGACCAGGCACCCAGCCGCGCTGTCTCGTCGATCAGCTCGCGGACGTCGGCGAATTGCGGCATCCGCGACGCGGGCAGGAACGATCCCACCTCGAAATGCCGCACACCCGCCGCGTATTCCTGACGCAGCCACTGCTTTTTCGCCTCGGTCGAGGGGAACCGGCGTACCAGTTGCAGCCCGTCCCGCAGCCCGACCTCGCGCAACGTGATCTGTCCCGCTGGATAAAGGTGCTGGGCGGAAATCATGCCACCTGCCTCCGCGCCTGACCCGAGGCCGTGCGAATCTCATCCGGCTCCAAACCCAGGGCGCCAAGGATTTCAGCGGTGTCGTCCCCGACATCGGGCAGATCGACCGAGGCAGGCACGGCAGGCCGCCCGTCAACCTCGAACGGCAGACCCGGCGCACGATAGCTGCCGCCCTCGGGCAGGGTCGAGGTCATCAGACCACCGGGCCGCGTGACATGCGGGTCGTCATACATCTGCGCCGGACGCGCGATCGGGGAAAAGGGGATGCCATCGCGCTCTAACGCAGAAGCGAGGGGCGCGTAGGTCTGACGCGCGATGGCATTTGCGATGATGGGCAAGGTCCAGTCACGGGCCTTGATCTGGTCGGGGCGTGTCTGAAGCCGGGAGTCTGCCTTCAGCGCGGCCAGACCCAACACATCGCAAAGTTTGGCCCATTGGCCTTCGGTGACGGCGCCGACGAAAATCGACTGCGCGTCACTTGTGTGGAAAATATCGTAGACCGGCCACGAGAAATCGCGCTCGGGCATCGGCGGTGCCTCGGTCCCTTCGATGTCGTATTGCACCATGTGCTGCGCGACCAGCAGCAGGCAGTTTTCGAACAGCCCAATGCGCACCGCATGGCCCTGCCCGTCGCGATCCCGCTGCATCAACGCCGCCAGAACCGAGAACGCGCCGAACAGCCCGCCCATGATGTCATTGGCCGACGATCCAATCCGCAGCGGCCGCCCGGTCGGGCCGGTCATGTAGGCCATTCCGGTCATCATCTGAACGACCTCGTCCATCGCGGTGCGGTTTTCGTACGGCCCGTGCAGGAACCCCTTGCACGACGCAACGATCAGCGTCGGGTGACGCTGCCGCAGAACTTCGGGCGCAAACCCCATCGCAGCCAGCGAACTATCCCGAAAATTCTCGACAAAGACGTCGGCGTCTTTCAGCAGCCCGTCCAGCGCGGCGCGGCCAGCCTCGGATTTCAGGTCCAGCGTGATCGACTTCTTGCCGCGATTGAAGGTAGGGAAAAAGCCGCGCCCCATCCCGGTCAGATCGCGCGTCTTATCGCCTTCGGGCGGCTCGACCTTGATGACCTCGGCCCCCAGAAACGCCAGGAACATCCCGCAGGACGGCCCCATGATCATGTGGCTCATCTCGATGACACGCACGCCCTCCAGCGGGGCAAAACCAGTGACGCTCATTGCCGTCCTCCCTTTCGAGACGACCATAGGCTTGCCAGTGAATTATAAAAATTATAGAGTTTAGAAGGTTCCGTTCTAGAATTTAGAAACCATGGACTCTCGTCAGCTTCGATACTTTGCCGCCATCCATGAACACGGCTCGCTCTCTCGGGCGGCAGAAAACCTGCATGTGGCCACGTCGGCGCTCAGCCATCACCTCGCCAACCTCGAGGATCACTTGGGCACGCAGCTTTTCGTCCGCCGCCCCCGTGGATTGGTGCCAACCGCCGCCGGAGAGCGGCTGTACGAGCACGCACGCGGCATCCTGCGTTCGATGGAGGCGGCCGAACAGGACGTGCGCGGCGAGGCGCGCGATATCGTCGGGGAAATCTCGGTCGGCATGGCGCATTCAGCTGTGCGGGCCATCGGCCTGACGCTGATCGAAACGGTGCTGCGCGACTACCCGCGCCTGAAACTCACCCTCTCCGAAAGCCTGTCAGGCTCGACGCTGGTGCATCTCATGGCGTCCGAGGTTGATCTGGCCGTCGTCTACAACCCCCCACAGGACGCCGCGCTACGCACCCAGCCGATACTCGAGGAACGGATGGTCTGCGTCGGTCGCCCAGAACTGATTGGCGACACCACCGAGCCGATCACCTTTGACGCGTTGCTGGAGCTACCCATCATCCTGCTGAAACAGGGCCTGTCTGCGCGGGCCCTGATGGATGACGTCAATCTGCTGAAAAAGCTCGAGGCCCGGGCGCGTCTGAACCTGAACTCGGTCAGCGCGATCTCGGGGGCGCTGAAGGCCGGGCTGGGCTGCGCCATCGGCACCTCGCTGTTCATGCACGATCAGCTGCAATCCGGCGATCTGGTCGCGCGTCCGATCATCGAACCAGAGCTCAGCCGAACGCTCTACATCTGCGAACTGTCCGACCGCCCCGCGACCTTTGCGCTAGAGCGGGTGCGCAGCCTGATCCTGCAAATGATCTTTGACGCGATCGCCAAGGGCGAATGGGACGCCCGGGCCGCCTAGACCATCCACAAGCCTAAAGGCGCAGCAACGCCAGCACGCCACTCATCGTCAGGAACGACAGCGCCGTGACGACCAACATGACCTGAGACGCGGTCCGCTCCTCTCCGAATTGCTGGGCGAGGACGGGGTAAACGCTCATCGTCGGGACCGAGGCCAGCAGCACGCCAGCCGCGAACATGGTCTCGCTGACATCAAACCCCGCGGCCCGGACCGCCACCATGCCCAGCATGACCAGAACCGGATGCATGACCAACTTGCCCAACGTCACCGACAGCACTGCCCCGCCGATCCGCCGCAACGGGATCGCTGCGACCATGCCTCCGATGGCAACCAGCGACAAAGCCGAGCTGGCATTGGCCAACATGTCGATGGGCCGGGACACGACCGAGGGGATCGGCACGCGCAGCGCGGACAGGATTGCCCCGAGAATGAGTGCAAAAATGATCGGATTTCGTACAAGACGCCCTCCGATCACCGTGACCAAGCCAGTCTGACCGGCAGCCTTGCCCCTGGCATTTTCGGCCAAGGCCAGCGCCAGCGGGATCATCACCAGATTCTCGACGATCATGTTCAGCGCCAGTGCCGGCCCCGCGACCTGCGGGATCACTAGCAACAACACCGGATAGCCAACGAACCCGGAATTGCCATTCGCCGCTCCCATGGATCGGAACGTACTGGCGATCGCACTCTCCTTGTCGATGTATCGCGCCCAGCCGTATTGAAAGGCAAAGGCCGCCAGCGACCCGAACAGCACGGCCAGCAGATAGCCGGTGTCGAACACCTCGCCCAGCGGCCGAGACAGAAGGGCGCGCAGGATCAGGGCAGGCAGCGCGATACGCACGACGAACCGGCCGAGCGTGGCGAAATCCGCCGCCGAGAAAATCTGACCGCGCGCCAGTGCGAACCCGACGCCGATCAGCGCAAAGATCGAGCCGGTGATCGAAAGGACCGTGAACATCTCAGCCCGTCAGTCCGTTCAGAAACCGGCGCGTCGAACTCATGATGCGCTCGATCACCGCCTTCGGTCCTTCGGCAGAGGCGAGCGCAGTCATCGGCACTTCCAGCGCCAAAGGCAGGTCACAAGGCAGCGCGTTCACAAAGCTGGCAAGGTCGATCTGCCCCTCGCCGGGCGCCAGACGCTCGGCCCGGCCCGCGAACAGCAGGTCTTCGGTGCTATAGGGCGGATGGACCGGCGCGTCGCACAGATGTGCGAAACGCAGACGCTCGGGTGCCAGCGTGCGCAGGGTGTCCAACCGGCTGGGGGAGCGGTCGAAATGCAGGCTGTCCGGCAGGATGCCAACGGTCGGGCCAGCGGCGGTGACGACGTCCAGCGCGGCCTTGAGCGTCGGCACAACGGTCCAGGGAAAGAACTCCAGCACCACGCCAAGACCACGGGCATTCGCGCGCTCCGTCAGATCGGCCAGCCGGTCGGCAAGGCGGCCAAGATCGGGGTCGTAGGGGGCGGTGATGACCTCGGTCGCGCCCAGCTCGGCACCGGCATCCAGAACCCGCTCCAGCGCGGCAACATCCGTGTGCGGCTCGATCTTGATGAACTCGATGTCATGGACCTTCAGGCCGGTGGCCTGTATGGCCGCGCGGGTCGCCCGCATCATCGCGGCATCGTCCATCAGGGCGTAGCCCGGGCTGGTCTCGGTCACCCGGATCAAGCGCAATCCGACCGCGCCGAACCCAACATCCGCGGCCGTATGGATCAGCTCGGGCGGGGGCAGATCAATCGCCGACAGGTGGGCAAGGGACAGAAGGCGGCTCATTTCGCACCTCCGGCGGCGTGACGTCCGGCGATGTAGCCAAAGGTCAGTGCCGGGCCCAGATTTATCCCGCCCGCCGGGTAATGCCCGCCCATGACGCTGGCCATGTCCGTTCCGGCAGCATAGAGGCCCGCGATGGGTCGCCCGTCCGCATCCAGCACGCGCGCATCGCCATCGGTTTGCAGCCCGGCGAAGGTGCCGAAACTGCCGGGGATAACGCGAACCGCGTAGAACGGCCCCGTTTCGATGGGGGCCAGACACGGGTTCGGCGAGACATCGGGGTCGCCTTGAAGGCGCATGTAGGGCGTGGTGCCGCGATGGAACTCGGGGTCTTCGCCGTTGGCAGCATGGGTGTTGAAACGGGCAACCGTGTCCTCAAGGCCAGCCGGATCAATGCCGCAGGTGCGGGCCAGATCACCCAGCGTTACGCCGGTCGACAGATAGCCCGACTTGATCCACGGCCCCAGCGGCAGCGGCGCGGGGCGCACGATGCCCAGCCCGTAGCGACGGATGAACCGGTGATCACAGATCAGCCAGGACTCAACGGGCGATCCGCCCGGCACGGCGTTGTACAATTCTTTGACGTAATCGTAATATCCCAGCCCCTCGTTGCAGAACCGGCGCCCCGAGGCGAGCACGCCGATCACGCCGGGTTTGCCGCGCTCGATGATATGGGGAAACACGCCTTTGGAGCCATCGGGCCAAAGAACCTCGGACACGGGGCACCACGCGCCCGCAGAGGCGAGCGTTTGCGCCTGATGACCGCCCGCCGCTTCGCCCAGTTGAAGCCCGTCGCCGGTTGCACTTGGCACCGCCAGGGTCCGGTGCTGATCCGGATGCGGAAAGGTCGCCTTGCGGCGCGCCAGATCGTAGGGATAGCCGCCGCAGGCCAGCACGACGCCGCGTGCAGATGCGACCCGCGAGGGGCCAGCCGGGCCATCCAGTACAGCGCCGCTCACCTGACCGTTGTCGCGCAGCAGTTCTGTCACGGCGACACCAGTGCGCAGCTCGACCCCGGCGTCCAAAGCCGCGCGCATCAGCCGGGCAACCAGAGCATTGCCGTTGCGCAGCTCCATCCCCCGGCCATAGCGCGCCAGCGACCACAGGTGCCGCGTCAGCCGCAACCCCACATGCACCGCCGAGCGCACCGAGCGCGTTGCCGTCATGAACGCCCGCAAATCCGCACCCGCCTGGATCGTCATCCCGATGAACGAAGTCTCGCGCATCGGACGCCGCAGCATCCCGATCGCGCCGCCCAGCCGTCGGCCATCATAGGGCGCTGCGATGACCGAACGGCCGCCCGTCCCCGCACCCGGCAGGTGGCCATAGGTGTCGGGAATGCGCGCACCGCATTCGAACTCCATCCCCGCATCTTCGAGAAAGCCGATCATCTCGGGTGCGGCGTCCAGAAAGGCATCCACCAGTTCGGGGTTGAAATTGTTGCCCTGCACCGCTTCGAGGTAGGTGCGCGGCCCGCTGCTGTCTTCGGTGAACCCGTTGCGGCGGGCGACGGGGTTGCAGGGCGCCCAGATCCAGCCACCGGACCAGGCGGTGGTGCCGCCGATCACCTCGGCCTTCTCGGCCACGATGACCTTCAGCCCGCGCCGTGCGGCCGCCACAGCGGCGGCAAGCCCCGCAGCCCCCGACCCCGCAACCAGCAGATCACAGGTTTCATTCCACTCTGCGCGGGCGTCGGACATTTTGGACCCTCCTATTCCAGCCCCGGTTTTTCCGCCACGCGGCCCTAACGTCAAATGCTTGTTTGCGCGATTGCGTAACATCAGGTTAAATGCGCCAATCAGGGAGGATCACATGCGGGAAATCACATTGCGCCAGGTCGAGGTGATCCGGGCGGTCATGCTTCGCGGCACGATCAGCGGCGCGGCCGAGCTGCTGGGCGTCTCGGCCCCCGGCATTTCGC
Source organism: Thalassobius vesicularis (assembly GCF_004799325.1). GTDB lineage: Bacteria > Pseudomonadota > Alphaproteobacteria > Rhodobacterales > Rhodobacteraceae > Thalassobius > Thalassobius vesicularis. Next base: position 232,236 of record NZ_SSMD01000004.1, on the reverse strand, counting down.
GGCTGGTCAAGCACACCGAGGAAACGCTGGGCCTGCGGCTGTTCGAACGCCGCGCCGGGCTGTTCGTACCTTCGGTCGAGGCTGGCAAGGTGTTTGACCAAATCCGCGAGGTCTATAAGGGCGTCGCCAACCTGCAATCCGCCATCGACTCGCTTCAAAAAGGGGAAGAGGTCCAGCTGTCCTTTGCCTCGGCCCCGTCCGTCGCGCAGTTCATCGCCGCGCGGGCGCTGCGGACCATCCGGTCGCGCTATCCCGATTTGTACATCGACCTGAACATCCTGAAGATCGAAGAAACGGCCGACTACCTGCTGCTTGAACGGGGCGAGTTCGTGATCATGAGCTCGGCCATCCACAACCCCGGCATCCAGAACGAGAAGCTGGCACATGGCCGTGTGATGGCGATCCTGCCGGAAAATCACCCGCTGGCCGACCGGGATGTGGTGTCGGTCCATGATCTGGCGAATGACGCTCTGGTGGGGATCGACCCTTCGGATCCGTATGGTCGAATCGTCTCGCGCCCCTTTCACGAGGCCGGGATCGACATCCGGCATTCGATGCGCGGACGGTTTGCCCAGACTATCGTAAGCCTGGTTCGGCACGGGCTTGGCGTGGCCCTGATCGACGAATTTTCGGTGGCCGAGGTGTACCTGCCCGGCATCGTTCGCAAGCCGATCCTCGAAGAAACATTCATCGATATCTACGCCGTCACCAAGAAAGACAGGGTGCTGTCGAACTTTGCCGAATACAGCATCAAGCAGTTCCGAAAAGAGTTGCTGGATGCAGGGCGGCATTGGGCCTAGTCGAAACCAAAATAACATCATGTTAATGATGGCGCAGTAATCGTATTTGACGTTACGCAACAGGTTGGCGCATTACCGATGCATCGGACGCGTGGAGGATCGCGTTCATTGCTTTAACGGGAGGAACCTCATGAAGCGTTTCGTATTCGGCGCCGTATCGGCGCTTGTCCTTGGTGTGTCGGCAGCAGCCGCAGCTGATTATCCGGCCAAGGAAATCCAGGGCATCATCCAGTGGGGGGCCGGCGGCTCTACCGACACCGTGATGCGCTCTGTCACCCCCCATGCCGAGGCCGTTCTGGGCGGCACCGTCGTCATGCAGAACATGACCGGCGGCGTCGGTGCCATCGCGCTGAACCATGTCGCAGGTCAGGATGCTGACGGCTACACCCTGCTGATGGGCGCGGAAAACCCGCTGCTGTACAAGGTCATGGGCCTGGGCGACAAGGACTACTCGGACTTCATCCCGATCTCGATCCTGGCACGCGGCACCCCGATCTTGGTGGCCAACCCGGACGCGCCCTTTAACGACTACGCCGGCATGATGGCCTATATCAAAGAGCACCCCGGCGAGCTGCGCGTCGGCGCAACCGGCCCCGGCGGTCTGCCCTCGGTCGTGACCGCGATGATCAACACCGTCGAAGGCAAGATGAACGTCATCTCGGTGCCCTACGATGGCGACGGCCCCGCACTGACCGCGCTGCAGGGTGGCGCAATCGACGTGATGCCCGCCGTTCTGGGTGCAGCGATCGAAGGCATCCGCGCTGGCAAGATGAAGCCACTGGCGATCTTCGACGTCGCCGCGAACCCCAAGCTGCCGGACGTGCCGCCGGTCACCGACTTCAACGCGGCCTATAGCACCTATCTGCCCTGGGGCCCGTTCTTCGGTGTCTTCGTCAAGAAGGGCACGCCGGACGATGTCGTCGCCAAGCTGGCCGCCGCCTACGCCAAAGGAGCCGAGAACGCCGAGTTCAAAGAGCTGATGGACAACCGCGGCTTCAACATGCTGGCGATCTCGGGTGCCGAGGCCGAAGCCTTCCTGGCCAAGTGGCAGCAGGGCACGACCTGGCTGCTGCAGGACGCTGGCCTGACCAAAACCTCGCCCGAAGCGTTCGGTATCGCCCGTCCGTAACACCGGGCCGTTCGGCGCCTGAAACCTGAACGACCAAGCTGGCGCCGCACTTTGCACTGAAGTGCGGCGCCTTTGATTTTCGCGGTCACCGCGGACGCGGGAGGAAACCCAATGACCAAGATTGAAACCGACCACCACGACGGAACCTCGGATGCAACACCCGGCGGGTACGAGGGGCAGCGCCGCCCGGGCGAGTTGGTCTTCGGCGCGCTGCTGACCCTGGCCAGCCTGGTCCTGCTGTGGGACGCCTGGGGCATCGAGAACACCTTTGGCCCCAACGGTTTGTCCTCGCCGCGGGCGATCCCGCTGGCCACGACCCTGGTCATGGTGATCGCGGCAGCAGTCATCCTGCTGAAAGATATGCGCCTGCCCCGCGTCACCGGCGAAACGGTGATGAAGGACATCCTGCCGACCACTGTGATCATCGTGGCCGTGCTGCTGGTCGCGTTCGGCGTGCTGCTGAAACCGCTGGGCTTCCTGCCGACCTCGGCCCTGTTCCTGATCGCCACGATCAAGCTGCTGGGCGACCGTGGTTGGGGCTGGACGATCGGCGTCGCCCTCGCTTGCCTGGTGCTGATCTGGATCGTCTTCCGCATCGTTTTCACCGTCCTGATGCCCGCCGGGATCGTCCCCGAGGCCGAGCTGATTCAAGTCGTCCGCAACCTCTTTGAAGGAGCCAAGTGATGGACGCCGTTCTTGCCTTCCTGACTGTCTTTACCCACCCCGAGCTGTTGCTGCTGGTCGGACTGGGCACCTTTGCCGGGGTCTATGTCGGCGCCATTCCGGGCCTTTCGGTGACCATGGCGGTGTCGATCCTGATCTCGTTCACCTTTTCCTGGGACGTCCATCCTGCCATCGCGCTGATGATCGGCATCTATATGGGCGGCGTCTATGGCGGCTCGCGCACGGCGATCCTGCTGAACATTCCCGGTGCCCCGTCGGCCATCGCCACCGCGCTGGACGGCTACCCGATGGCCAAACGCGGAGAGGCGGGCACCGCCATCGGCGTGACCACGGTGATGTCCTTTATCGGCGGGTTCATCGGCATCGGCGTGCTGGCCGTCGCGGCACCCTTCGTGTCGGATTTCGCACTGAAATTCCAGCCGCGGGACTACATGCTGCTGGCCGTTCTGGGCATCCTTCTGGTCGGTTCGCTGTCCACGGGCAGCCTGGTGAAGGGCATCTTCGCCGGCGCGCTGGGGATTGCCATCGGGGCTGTCGGGCGTGACCCGCTGACCTTTTCCGAGCGGTTCACCTTTGATCTGCCGCTGATGCAGGGCGGGATTTCCTTCATCGCGGTGATGATCGGTATGTTCGGTGTGTCCGAGGCGCTGATGCAGCTGCACCACGTCAACAAGGACGCCGTCCGCCAACAGATCAGCCGCATCGTTCCCTCGCTGAGCACCGTGAAAAAGCACCTGCCGCTGTCGGTCCAGACCTCGGCCATCGGGGTGCTGATCGGCGCCCTGCCCGGCACTGGTGGCGACATCGCGGCGCTGATGGCCTATGACCACGCCAAGCGCGTCACCAAGAACCCCGAGCGCCCCTTCGGTGATGGTGCTATGGAAGGGCTGGTCGCCCCGGAAACGGCAAACAACGCGGCCGTGGGTGGGGCCTTCATTCCGATGATGACGCTTGGCATTCCCGGAGACGCAGTGACCGCGATCATGATCGGTGCGCTGTTCATCCACGGCCTGAACCCCGGCCCGATGCTGATGATCGACCAGCCGGACATGTTCTGGTTCATCGTCGGCGCGCTGGTGATGGCGAACTTCTTCATGCTGCTGTTCGGCCTGACCGGTATCAAGCTGTTTACCAAGATCGTCGAGATGCCGCGCTCGGTGCTGATCCCGCTGATCATGCTGCTGTCCATCGTCGGGGCCTATGCGGTGAACAACTCGCTGACCGACGTCTACTGGATGCTGGGCTTTGGCTTCTTCGGCTACTTCATGCGGCACTACGGTTATCCGCTGGGTCCGGTGATCCTGGGCGTGATCCTGTCGCGCCTGCTGGACGACAACTGGCGCCGGGCGATCATCTCGGAACGCGAGGATCTGGGCCGGTTCTTCCACGGTGTGTTCACCAGCCCGCTGTCGACGGTGCTGTTCATCGCGGTGATCCTGATCTTCGTCTCGCAGACCCCGATTTGGGCAAAGGCAAAGGCGAAACTGCTGGGCGGCTCTGGCCAAGGGGTGGAACAATGACCAACACGCTGAAACTGGGTCTGATCGGCGACAACATCGCGCGTTCGCGCTCGCCGCTGCTGCATCGCCTAGCCGGCGAGCAGAATGGGGTCGCCGTAACCTATGACCGGCTGGTGCCCAAGGATCTGGAGCTGACCTTTGACGAGGTCTTCTCCAGCTGCGCCTCGGCCGGGTATCGCGGGATCAACGTGACATATCCCTACAAAGAGATCGCGGCGGGCAAGGTTCAGGTCGACGACCCGCTGGTCCGCGCGGTGGGGGCAGTCAACACGGTCATCTTCGCTGCGGATGGCCCCAAGGGGTTCAACACCGACTACTCGGGCTTCATGGCGGCCTATCGCAACGTGCGCGGCGAGAAACCGACCGGCCCGGTGCTGATGATCGGCACCGGCGGGGTCGGACGGGCGGTTGCCTTCGGTCTGGCCGGGCTGGGTACGCGTGTGCTGCGTCTGGTTGACCGTGACCCCGCCAAGGCCGAGGCGCTGGCAGCGGCCTTGCAGACGGTGGTGCCCGACATGGACATCACGATCTGGCAAAGCCCCGAAAAGGCGGCCGAAGGGGCGACCGGGCTGATCAACTGCACCCCCGTTGGCATGGTGGGCTATGGCGGCACGCCGCTCAACGCTGCGGCCATGCCGGGGGCCGAATGGGCGTTCGACGCGGTCTACACCCCGACCGACACGCAGTTCATGACCGACGCCGAGGCTGCGGGCCTGTCGACGATTTCCGGGTGGGAGCTGTTCTTCTTTCAGGGCGTCCACGCCTGGGCGCTGTTTTCGGGCCTGGGTCTGGACGAGGCCGGATTGCGCTCCAGCTTGCTGACCACCGGAGAAGCCGCATGAAAACCGCGATCGCAACGGTGTCGATCTCTGGCACTCTGGCCGAGAAGCTGGACGCAATTGCGGACGCTGGCTTTGACGGAATCGAGATCTTCGAGCAGGACTTCATCACCGATGCAGGCAGCGCGAAAGACGTGGGCAATCGCATCCGTGACAAGGGGCTGGAGATCAGCCTGTTCCAGCCGTTCCGCGATTTCGAAGGGTTGCCTGCTGACCTGCGCGCCAAGGCGTTTGATCGGGCGGAACGCAAGTTCGACCTCATGCAGGACTTGGGGGCCGAGTTGATCCTTGTCTGCTCGTCAGTGCATCCCAAGGCGCTTGGCGGGATCGACCGCGCCGCCGATGACCTGCGCGAACTTGGCGAACGCGCGGCCGCACGTGGCCTGCGCATCGGCTACGAGGCGCTGGCATGGGGCCGCCATGTCAACGACCACCGCGACGCATGGGAAATCGTGCGCCGCGCCGATCATGCGAATGTCGGGATCATCCTCGACAGTTTCCACACGTTGGGGCGCGGGCTGGACCCCGAGTCGATCCGGCGCATCCCCGGCGACCGGATATTCTTTGTCCAGATGGCCGACGCGCCAAAGATCGACATGGACCTGCTGTACTGGTCCCGCCATTTCCGCAACATGCCGGGCGAAGGCGACCTGCCCGTAACCGACTTCATGCGCGCCGTTCTGGCCGCCGGGTATGCAGGCCCCGTCAGCCTTGAGATTTTCAACGACCAGTTCCGGGGTGGTTCGGCCCGGACCATCGCAAAGGACGGCTACCGCTCGCTCATCACGCTGCTGGACGACGTGCGCCGCGCCGAGCCCGAGATCGACGTCCACCTGCCGCCGATCCCCGCGCGCCAGCATGTCGATGGTACCGCCTTTGTCGAATTCACCACGCGCGGGGCCGAGGGCGACGAGCTCAAGGCGCAACTGTCGGCACTGGGATTTGCCGAAACCGGGCGGCATCTGGCAAAGGCGATCACGCTTTGGCAGCAGGGCGATATCCGCCTTGTCCTGAACGAAGAAAAGTCGGATTTCGCCGGTTCGGCCTTCAACATGCACGGAACATCCGTATGTGACATCGGCCTTTCGGTGTCATCGGCCGCCGACACCATGGCTCGTGCCGCCGCGCTTGGCTCGCGCAGCTTTGAGCAGGTGCCGGCGGTCGGTCAGCTGGATATTCCAGCGATCAGGGGGCTGGGCGGCAGTGTGCTGCACTTCCTTGATCGCGGTCATGCAGACGTCTGGGAAACCGAATTCGGTGCCAATGCGACGGGGCCGATAGGCGCGGGCCTGCAAGTGGTCGATCACATCGCGCAGACCATGACCTATGACGAGATGCTCAGCTGGTCCCTGTTTTACGGGTCGCTGTTCGAAATGACAAAGGCCCCGATGGTCGATGTTGTCGATCCGGACGGTCTGGTCCGCTCGCAAGCTCTGGGGACAGAAGACGGCGCATTCCGCATCACCCTGAACGGAGCCGAGACGCACCGCACCCTTGCGGGGTCGTTCTTGGCCAGCAGCTTCGGCGCGCCCGTGCAGCATATCGCGCTGACGACCGATGATATCTTTGCTACGGCAGAGCAGCTGTTCGTAAGCGGCTTCAACGCGCTGCCGATGCCCGACAACTACTATCAGGACCTGATTGCGCGCTTCGACATCGACCCGGCCCGTCTGGCCGAAATGAAGCGGTTTCAGATCCTCTATGACGCGGATGAGGATGGCGCATTTTTCCAGCTTTACAGCCAGCCGACACAGAACGGGTTCTTCTTCGAGATCGTGCAGCGCAACGGGTATCTGGGCTATGGCGCGCCGAACGCACCCTTCCGGATTGCCGCGCAAAAGCGGCTTGGACGGCAAAAAGGCGTGCCGTCGAACTAGGCGCGCTACGTGGACTTGAATAGCCTTACCCCAGCTCAGTCAGGGTGATGTTGTCAGCCCAAGCAGGCATGGCAATGAACGCCGCCAAGGCGACTGCGGCACAGCCGCGCGTAAACGATTTGAACAAAGGTTTTCCTTTGGTTCACAAGAGATATCCACCGCCCGCCAAAAGGGCGGTCCGGATCGATCAGTCAGTTTGTGAAGTTCAAAGGGTCGGAGGGGCTCGACTGTGGAAATCCGCCCCGAGGCGCAGCGGTTTATGCGGCTGCGGAGACAGAGCCAGATCATGCTGATAGCTGCGCGCCGCAAAAGGTCTCCATCACCAGCAGAAATCGCCTGTTGATCTCAAGTCCAACGAACAGATTCAACCCAGCATGGAGTGTCGCGATGAAGGCGGCCACTCGGCAAATTTCCGCGAAGGATGGAATTCTGCGCTTCGGGGTCTGCGGGCACCCAACGACCCGAACAGGGGCGCAGCAAACCATCGATGTAGGGGGGATGGTAGCGGAGGAGGGACTTGAACCCCCGACACGCGGATTATGATTCCGCTGCTCTAACCAACTGAGCTACTCCGCCAGAGTGGGTGCGAATTACGCAAGCTGGGCGCGGGCGTCAAGGGCGAAAAGACAGGTCCCCGCGCATTTTTTCCGCCCACCCCCCGATGGCGTCAGACCGAGACGGCCTCAACCAGTTCCTCGCGCGTCAACTCGGCCTTGGTGCCTTGTTTCAGGACCGCGCCGCGGCGCATCACCACGAATTTGTCGGCCAGGCCGTAAGCGAAATCGAAATACTGTTCGACCAGCACGATCGCCATTGTCTGCTGGTCGCGAAGGTATTCGATCACGCGGCCGATCTGCTGGATGATGTTCGGCTGGATGCCCTCGGTCGGTTCGTCCAGCAGCAGCAGTTTCGGCTTTGTGATCATCGCACGGGCAATCGCCAGCTGTTGTTGCTGGCCGCCCGACAGGTCGCCGCCCCGGCGATGCAAGAAGTCCTTGAGGATCGGGAACAGCTCGAACACCTCTCTAGGGATCTTGTGTTCGGATCGCGGCAGGCAAGCGTATCCCGTCTCCAGGTTCTCTTTCACGGTCAGCAGCGGGAAAATGTCCCGCCCCTGTGGCACGTAGCCGATCCCCTTGCGGGCCAGCGCGTAGGCGGGCAGCTTGCCAATCTGTTCGCCGTCCAGCTCCATCATCCCGCCGGACCGCGCATGCGTACCCGAGATCGCCTTCAGCAGGCTGGTCTTGCCGACGCCGTTGGTGCCCATCACGCAAGTAACCTGGCCCAGGGCGGCCTCCATGCTGATGCCGTTCAGGATTTGCGAGCTGCCATAGTGCAGGGTCAAATTGTCGATCTTCAGCATGTCTTAGCGCCCCAGATAGACGTCGATGACGTCCTGATTTTGTGTCACGTGGTCCAGCGAACCCTCGGCCAGAACGCTGCCTTCGTGCAGCACGGTGACTTTGCAGTTCAGACGGCGGACGAATTCCATATCGTGTTCCACCACCACCACGGCGCGGGTTTTCGCGGCTTCGACCAGGATGTCGGTGGTGTGCTCACGCTCGGCCAAGGTCATGCCCGCGGCGGGTTCGTCCACCAGCAGCAGGCGCGGTTCCTGCGCCAGCAGCATGCCGATTTCCAGCCATTGCTTTTGACCGTGCGACAGCTCGCCAGACTTGCGGTGCAGCTCGTCCGACAGACCGATTTCCGAGGCCAGTTCCTCGACCTTGCCCAAGTCCTTGAACTTGGGCTTGAAGGTCAGCACCTGCCACGGCGAACGCTCGTTTTTCAGCGCCATCAGCAGGTTGTCGAACACGGACTGATCCTCGAACACGGTGGGGCGCTGGAACTTGCGGCCCACACCCGCGCGGGCGATTTGCGCCTCGTTCATCTTCAGCAAGGACACCGATTTCTCACCCCAGACCACGCGGCCCTCGTCTGGCTTGGTCTTGCCGGTGATGATGTCCATGAACGTGGTCTTGCCCGCCCCGTTCGGGCCGATGATGGCGCGCATCTCGGCCGGGCCGATGCGGAACGACAGGTTGTTGATGGCCTTGAACCCGTCAAAGCTGACCGAGACGCCCGAGACCTCCAGCAGAGTGCTCATTCCTGGGCCTCCTTCTCTTGCAATGCGCCTTGGCCGGGGCCCAGCGGCTGACCGTGACGGCGCGGAGCGCGAATGCCTTGCGCTAGGTCGAACAGACCTCCGATGCCCTTCGGCGCGAAAAGGGTGACCAGCACAAAGCTGAGGCCCAGAACGACCTGCCACCAGTCCACCCAGTTGATCGTGTAAAAGCCCAGCGGGATCGACGGCGCCTGCCCGCCCGTGAACCATGTCGAGACCAGCGAGACGAAGGCCGCGCCGATCACCGCGCCATACAGCCGTCCGCGCCCGCCGATGGCCACCCAGACCGCCAGATAGATCGAGGCGATGGGCGCAATCTCGGCCGGGTTGATGATGCCCGCCTGCGGGTAATACAGCGCCCCGGCGATGCCCGCGATCATGGCGGTCAGCACGAAGATGAACAGCTTGTAACCCTCGACCGAGTAGCCAAGGAAACGCACGCGCTGCTCGTCATCGCGGATACCGCGAATGACCGAGCCGAATTTGCCCGACACGACCCACGCGGCCAGCACGTAGCCCAGCCCCAGCGCCAAGGCTGAGGCCCAGAAGAACCACATCGAGATCACGCTTTGCGGCACCGAGCCCAGACCGGGCAGGTTTTGCAGGCCCGACAGACCGTTGTTGCCGCGCAGACCCGAGTCGTTCTGGAACAGGTACAACGACAGCGCCAGCGTCATCGCCTGTGTCAGGATCGACAGGTACACGCCGGTGACGCGGCTGCGGAAGGCCAACCAGCCAAAGACCAGCGCCAGCAGGCCGGGGATGATCAGCACCAGCGCCAATTGCAGCGTCAGGCTGTCCGCAAAGGCCCAGACCAGGGGAAACTCGCTGCTGCCTACGACGCCGAAGATCTGAGTGCCGATGGCGTCCACCACCTCTTGGGGTGTGGGCGGAATCTCGGTGTTGGCCAGCGATTTCTCGACGATGAGGCGGGTGCGTTCGTACATCAGCCACATGCCGACCATGTAGCCGCCCAGCCCGAAAAAGGCGAAGTGGCCCAGCGACAGGATCCCGCAATAGCCCCAGACCAGATCCATCGCGATGGCGATCAGGCACAGGCACAGGGTCTTGCCCAGCGTCTTGACAAACGAGGTCGAGATCAGCGCCGCGCCCGTTGCCTCGGACATCAAGGTGACGCCCAGGGTGAACAGGGCCAGCAGACCAAGGAAGACCAGAACCGAAGGGTTACGCATCAGGAAGGTGTTTTTCATGTCAATCTCCTGCCGCGCGACCCTTGAGGGCGATGATCCCACGGGGGCGGAACTGGATGAAGATGATGATGAAGATGATCATGTAGGTCTGTGCCGCCAGGGTGTTCGACGGGTTCAGCCACTCGATCCCTTTCTGCAGGAAGCCGATCATCGCGGCGCCCGCCAGCGTGCCCCAGATGTTGCCGACACCGCCGACAACCACGGTCATGAAGCTTTGAACAATGTAGTCAGAGCCGAGCTCGGACGTGACCTTGGCGAACAGGCCGATGGCGACACCGGCGATGCCAGCAATGCCCGAGCCAAGGCCAAAGGTCAGCATGTTCACACGATCCTTGTTGATACCCATGCTGGAGGCCATGCGTGGGTTTTGCGTCACTGCGCGGGTTTCCAGACCCAGACGGGTTTTCTTCATCAGGAACAGGAAGAAGCCCAGGAAGATCAGCGCCAGCACGAAAATCGCGATACGGATATAGCTGATCGAAACCACGTCGTTCATCACCCACGCCCCGTCCAGCCATGCCGGAGAGGTCAACGGACGCGCCTGCGTGCCGAAGATGTTCTTGGCGACCTGCTGCAGGGCGATCGAGATCCCGAAGGTGGCCAGCAGGGTTTCCAGCGGACGGTTGTACAGCCAGCGGATCACCAACCGCTCCATCGCCACGCCAGCGGCAAAGGTCACAGCAAAGGCCATCGGGATCGCGACGATGATCGAGAGCGTGTAATCGGGAATGATCTGCTGAACGACATAGCCGGTATAGGCGCCCATCATGATGAACTCGCCATGCGCCATGTTGATGACGCCCATCACACCAAAGGTGATGGCCAGACCAATCGCCGCCAGGAAATAGATCGAGGCCAGCGACAGCGCGTCCAGCCCCAGGTCCAGCGCCTGGTTCAACCCGACGCGCATCTGGATCGCATCCATCGCATCGCTTGCGGCATCGGTGACGGCCTTTGACGGTTCTGCATAGACGTCAACAAAGCTGTGGGCGGCCAGGGCAGCCTCGAACTGCGCTTCGGTCACGGTCGGGGCGGCCTTACCGCCGGCGGCCAGAGCGGCATAAGCCGTGGCGCGCGCCTCGTCCGAGTTCAACTGAGCGACAGGGATGCCCGCCACCTTGCCATCCACGATATTGGCAGCCAGCGCCGCGCGTTTGTCGGAGGCAGAAATCCGCGGCGTGCTAAGCCTGGCATCCACCAGCATTGCGTAGGCGGCGTCGCGAGGCAGCTCATCGCTGCCGGGGCGCAGGGTCCGCGCGATATTCAATTCGGCGCCGGGTTTACCGGCAACCACGATGCGACGCGTCGCCAGCAACGGGTTCAGCGTGGCGCGAAGATCGACACCCAGATCACCGCCGAAGCTTTCAATCGCGGCAATACGCGCCTCGATTTCAGGATCGAAACGGATGGTCAGCAACCGCTCCAGACGCTGTTTGCGAGCCAAAACCGCGGGATCAGCCTCGGTGGCGATCGACTTTCGCAGGGGCTCCAGATGGTCGGCGGCGGCGTTGCGTTCGATGGCGGTCAGCGCATCGGAACGGCGCGCGGGATCGGGGTCGGACAGCTGGAACTGCACCAATGCAGTGGCGATCACGGCGCGGATGCCGCTGTTGGGCTTCAGCTGGTCGATCTCGTCCTTCGCGACTTCGCCAACCGTCTCGCCGGTATCGAAATCAATCAGGGCATAAGTCTTTGCGTTGACCTTTTTGGCTTCGAAAAAGAACCCGTCGGACTTGCGCTGCCACATGTCCTTGGCCTGCCAGGTTTCCAGAACCTTCTGGGCTTGGGGCAAACCGCTGTTGGCCAGCGCATCAATGGCGGGTTCGATGGTCTTGCGCGAGCTTTTCTCGATCACTGCGCGATAGTTTTGCAGGATGTCCTGGACCGGACCGGCCATCAGCTGCGCCGGAAGCGCAAGCAAGACCAGCGCGAGCAGGACGTGAAAGAAGTGCCGCATGTCAAAAACCGAATTTCAGGGATGGGGCGGAGGGGGCGCGAACGCCGCCCTCCAGTGATCAACAGAGATCAGTAGTTCGACTTGATCTGCACGCAGGTCTTGGTGTCGGTGTTGTACATACCGCAACCCAGGTCTTTCCAATCCGAGTCCAGCACGGCCGATTCCGGCAGGAAGTCGGTCCAGGCGTCGCCGGCGACCGGCTCGGTCTGGCTGATGATGTCGAACTGGCCGTCTGCGCGGATTTCGCCGATCAGGACGGGCTTCGACAGGTGATGGTTCACGCCCATCTTCGAGATGCCGCCGGTCAGGTTCGGGAATTCCTGGCCCCACATTGCCGTGCGGACAGCGTCAACATCGGTGGTGCCGGCTTGGGTCACGGCGTTCACCCACATGTTGAAACCGATGTAGTGCGCTTCCATCGGGTCGTTGGTGACGCGCTTTTCGTCGCCGATGAAGGCATGCCAGGACTTGATGAATTCAGCGTTGGCGTCGCCTTCGGCGGTCATGAAGTAGTTCCATGCGGCCAGGTGGCCGACCAGGTTCGCGGTATCGAGGCCCGACAGTTCCTCTTCGCCGACCGAGAAGGCCACGACGGGGATGTCATCAGCCGAAACGCCAGCTGCGGCCAGTTCCTTGTAGAAACCGATGTTGGCGTCGCCGTTGATGGTGCTGATCACGCCGACTTTCTTGCCGTCAGCGCCCAGGGCCACGACGTCAGCCACGATCTTCGACCAGTCCGAGTGACCGAACGGGGTGTAGTTGACGAAGATGTCGTCCTTGGCGATGCCTTTGCCCGTCAGGTAGCTTTCCAGGATGTTGTTGGTGGTACGCGGGTACACATAGTCGGTGCCCAGCAGCGCGAATTTCTCGACGCCCAGTTCTTCCAGAAAGTAGTCAACAGCCGGGATCGCCTGCTGGTTCGGGGCCGCACCGGTGTAGAACACGTTCTTCGACGATTCTTCGCCTTCGTACTGGACCGGGTAGAACAGCAGGCCGTTCAGTTCCTCGATCACCGGCAGAACCGATTTACGCGACACCGAGGTCCAGCAGCCGAACATGACATCGACGTTCTGCACGGTCATCAGTTCGCGGGCTTTTTCAGCGAACAGCGGCCAGTCCGATGCGGGGTCGACAACGACGGCTTCCAGCTGTTTGCCCAGCAGGCCGCCCTTTTTGTTCTGCTCGTCGATCAGCATCAGCATTGTGTCTTTCAGAGTGGTCTCCGAAATGGCCATGGTGCCGGACAGCGAGTGCAGCACACCAACCTTGATGGTGTCTTCGGCGGCGAAGGCCGGGACGGTCAGACCCAGACTCAGGGCGCCCGCCAGAGTGGCTTTGAGAAAATTCATGTCATCCTCCGAGGCGGGGCGCGCAGGCTGGGCCTTGCGCCAGGCGGTCCGAGACCTTACCTGACCCCCGCAACATTGTTTTTGTTGCATCCGTGTGGCGGCCGTTTCTGATTTCCACGCCAGGGCGGTCGTCACACACCCAGATCACGCCGATGTGAGGCTATGAGCGGGCATCGCCAGCAAGCGCACGAAGATGCTGCGGTCGCAAAGTCCTTAACGGGAGTCGCGTCGCACTTGGCCAATTCTGATTAATTTCTAGCCAGACGCCGGCGAAACTGCCCGCTTTTCACGCGACGTTGATCCGCGCCGCGCCTTCCAGCCCGCATTTTCAGCATCCAGCTTCCTCCTGCTGCGTGCGTGTGCGACTCATGCCGCAACCGATGGAGGGGCCAATCACCACCTTGACCGACATAGCGACCGAAAGGCCAAGCCCGCGCCAACCACGCGCAGTTGGCCGCGCTTTTTTGCGCTCCAAGGCCCGTGATGGCCTGTCGGTTTTGTCGGACCTGAAGACTCAGGGCTGTCTCAAGACACTTTTCCCACACGGGGCCCGCGACCGTTTAACGGGGGTGTTGCTGAATACAGCTGGCGGCATCACTGGCGGCGACCACCTGCAATTCAATGCGGGCGCGCGCGAGGGGTCTCGCCTGTGCCTGACCACCCAAGCCGCCGAACGCATCTACCGCGCCCAACCCGGCGAGGTTGGCCGGGTCGAAAACCGCCTGACCATTGAAGCTGGCGCCCGTCTGGACTGGCTACCGCAGGAAACCATCCTGTTCGACCACGGGGCGCTGGACCGCGCTCTGCATGTCGACATGGCCGCCGATGCGCGTCTGCTGGCGGTGGAATCGCTGGTTCTGGGCCGCAGCGCGATGGGCGAGACGCTGACCGCCACCCATCTGATTGACCGCATTCGCATCCGTCGCGGCGGCGATCTGGTCTTTGCCGACACCCTGCGCCTGAGCACCCAGACCCTGCCCCGCCTGACCGCGCCCGCCATGCTGGGCCATGCCAGCGCGCTGGCCTCGGTCCTGCTGGTCGCCCCCGAGGCCGAGGGCCACCTGCCCGCCCTGCGTGATCTGATGCCCGCCACCGGGGGTGTCTCGCTGATCCGCCCCGGCGTTCTGTTCGCCCGTATCCTGGCCGAGGACAGCTTTGTCCTGCGCCAAACCCTCATCCCCGTTCTGACCCATTTGAACGGCGCCTCTCTTCCACGAACCTGGATGATCTGACCATGAACCTGACCCCCCGCGAAAAAGACAAACTCCTGATATCGATGGCTGCCGAGGTCGCCCGCAAACGCCTGGCCCGTGGCGTCAAACTGAACCACCCCGAGGCCATCGCCCTGATCACCGACGCCGTGGTCGAAGGGGCCCGCGACGGGCGCAGCGTGGCCGACCTGATGATGGCCGGCGCGCAAGTCATCACCCGTGACCAATGCATGGAGGGCATCCCCGAGATGATCCACGAAGTGCAGGTCGAAGCCACCTTTCCCGACGGCACCAAGCTGGTCACCGTCCACAACCCCATCCGCTGAAAGGAACCGCCATGAAACGCCTCGCCGCAACCGCCCTGATCCTGTCCGCCGCGCCCGCACTGGCCCATGACGGTGTGCACATTCTGCCCCATGCCAGCGATCCCAACTGGCTGCCGCTGATCGCCGGGTCTGTCGCCGTCGGCCTGGCTGCGCTGGTCGCATGGGGCCGCAAATGATCCCCGGAGAGCTGTTCCCCGCCGAGGGCGACCTGATCCTGAACGAAGGGCGCGAGGCGCTGACCCTGATGGTTGCCAATACCGGCGACCGCCCGGTTCAGGTCGGCTCGCACTACCATTTCTACGAAACCAACCCCGCGCTGGACTTCGACCGCAACGCCGCCCGCGGCATGCGCCTGAACATCGCCGCCGGCACCGCCGTCCGGTTCGAGCCCGGCCAACGCCGCGAAGTGACCCTGGTCCCGATCTCCGGCGCCCGCACGGTCTACGGCTTCAACCAAAAGGTCATGGGGGCGCTGTGATTTGTTGACGGCCCCTGTATCATACGCCCAACGCAGGTTCGCGCCCGGCCCGAGGGTGGGTGCGTATTCGCGCCCGCCCTGGGGGGCGGGTCGGGCGCGAACCGGATCGCAAGCGATCCGGTGGGATCAGAACCAGCCACGGTATTTCCCCCAAATGGCCAGAGCTGCAAGAAACAGTGAAAAGAGTCGGAGCGATAGCTCGATAGTTGTCAAAGTTGCCTCCTTAGACGGGCTTTCAGGCTCATCCCGAAAGCTGGCAACCTCTCTAATAGTCACGAAATTTGGTTCGGTGTGGTTTATTTTATACCGACTGGGCGACCCACTAATTTCCACTTTTCTGTACACGTTGAAATTTCAGATGCTTAAGAGAAATAGGCTACGATATTCTGCCCTAGAGGTCGGCCGCATCCTTCAATATTTTCAAGACCTTATTCCATCTTCACATTTTTCATTTCGCCTTTTTTTCGATCGAGAACAAAAGCTTAAGCCGCGTCCGAGCGAACAGATTCGGACGGCTGCAACACTATGAAACAGTTGTGAGGATTCCATGCCCGCCAAAATCTCCCGCTCCGACTATGCCGCCATGTATGGCCCCACCACCGGCGACCGCCTGCGTCTGGCCGATACCAATCTGATCATCGAGGTGGAAAAAGACCTGACCACCTATGGCGAAGAGGTCAAATTCGGCGGCGGCAAGGTGATCCGCGACGGCATGGGCCAGTCCCAGGCCACCCGCGCTGCAGGGGCGGTGGATACGGTCATCACCAACGCCCTGATCGTAGACCATACCGGCATCTACAAGGCGGACGTGGGCCTAAAAAACGGTCGCATCCACAAGATCGGCAAGGCGGGCAACCCGGATACGCAACCGGGCGTGGACATCATCGTCGGCCCCGGCACCGAGGCCATCGCGGGCGAGGGCAAGATCCTGACGGCGGGCGGGTTCGACAGCCACATCCACTATATCTGCCCGCAGCAGATCGAGGACGCGCTGCATTCCGGTCTGACCACCATGCTGGGCGGCGGCACCGGCCCTGCGCATGGTACGCTGGCCACCACCTGCACCCCCGGCCCCTGGCATATCGGGCGGATGCTGCAAGCCGCCGATGCCTTCCCGATGAACTTGGCCTTTGCGGGCAAGGGCAACGCCTCCCTTCCCGCCGCGTTGGAGGAACAGGTCCGCGCCGGGGCCTGCGCCCTGAAACTGCACGAGGATTGGGGCACCACCCCCGCCGCCATCGACTGCTGCCTAGGCGTGGCCGACGCGATGGATGTGCAGGTGATGATCCACACCGACACGCTCAACGAATCCGGGTTCGTTGAACACACCGTGAAGGCCATGAAAGGCCGGACCATCCATGCCTTCCACACCGAGGGCGCGGGTGGCGGACACGCCCCCGACATCATCAAGATCTGCGGCGAGAGCTTCGTTCTGCCGTCCTCGACCAACCCGACCCGCCCGTTCACTGTGAACACCGTCGATGAACACCTCGACATGCTGATGGTCTGCCACCACCTGGATAAATCCATCCCCGAGGACGTGGCCTTTGCCGAATCCCGCATCCGCCGCGAAACCATCGCCGCCGAGGATATCCTCCACGATATGGGCGCATTTTCTATCATCGCGTCGGACAGTCAGGCGATGGGTCGTGTCGGCGAGGTGCTGATCCGAACCTGGCAGACCGCCGATAAGATGAAGAAGCAGCGCGGCCGTCTGGCCGAGGAAACCGGCGACAACGACAATTTCCGCGTCCGCCGCTACATCGCCAAATACACCATCAACCCCGCAATCGCACATGGGATCAGCCACGAGATCGGCTCGATCGAAGAAGGCAAACGCGCCGACCTGGTGCTGTGGAACCCGGCCTTCTTTGGTGTGAAGCCCGAGATGGTCCTGATGTCCGGTACCATCGTCATGGCACAAATGGGCGACCCCAATGCCTCGATCCCGACGCCGCAGCCGGTCTATTCGCGCCCGATGTTCGGGGCCTATGGTCGTTCGGTCGAACATTCCGCCGTCGTGTTCGTGTCCGAGGCCGCGCAGGCCGACAGCATCCGCGACAAGCTGGGCCTGGCCAAGCAAACCGTCGCCGTCCAGAAAACCCGCAACATTGGCAAGGCCGACCTGAAGCTGAACACCGCCATGCCGCATATCGAGGTGCACCCCGAAACCTACGAGGTGCGCGCCGATGGTGAATTGCTGACCTGCCAACCCGCCGAGGTTCTGCCGATGGCCCAACGCTACTTCATGTTCTGAGGCCGAAATGACCCAGCCCACCGCCCACACCATCCTGCACGCAGGCGATGCCCAGGCCACCGATCTGGTCACGCTGACCTATGACGAACGGTTCCTGCGCCGCAAGGTTCTGACCACCGTTCAAGGCGATCGCTTCCTTGTCGATCTGGAGCACACGACATCCCTGGATCACGGCGATCTGTTCCTGCTGACCGATGGCCGCTGCATCGAGGTGATCGCCGCCGAGGAGAACTTGCTGGCCGTCACCGGCCCCGACATGCCGCGCCTGGCCTGGCATATCGGTAACCGTCACACCCCCTGCCAGATCGAGGCCGACCGCCTGCTGATCCAGCGCGATCACGTCATCATGGCGATGCTCTCGCATCTGGGGGCGACGGTGACCGAGGTGTCTGAGCCTTTCACCCCCGAAGGCGGCGCATATGGTCATGGCCGCACCCACGCGCATGAACACGGGAACACGCTGCACACCCACAGCCATGACCATACGCATTCGAATGGTCATTCTCATGACGACGGGCACCATCATCCCCATGATCACTGACGCGGCCCTTCTGACCCTGGCGCAATGGCTGTCGCCCGCCTATCCGGTGGGGGCGTTCAGCTATAGCCACGGACTGGAATGGGCGATCGAGGCGCAGCAAGTCACAAACGCCGCCAGCTTCCGCGACTGGCTTACGGACATCCTGCAACACGGCACCGGGCGCAATGATGCGATCCTTCTGTGCCACGCCTATCGCGCCGATGATCCGAGCGAAATCGACGAACTGGCGCGCGCCTTTGCGCCGTCCGCCGAACGGCTGTTGGAAACAGAGCAACAGGGCGCAGCCTTCTGCCGGACCACCACCGCGATCTGGGGCGATGCACTACCCGCGCTGACCTACCCGGTCGCTTTGGGCCATGCCGCCGCGCGTCAGGGCCTGCCGCTGCAACAGACCTGCGCGATGTATCTGCATGCGTTCGCGTCCAACCTGACCTCGGCCGCGATCCGGCTGGTGCCGCTGGGACAAACCGAAGGTCAGGCCAGCCTGACCCCGCTGGCCCCGTTGTGCCAGACCCTTGCCGCCGAAGCCCTGCATCTGACGCTGGACGATCTGGGCGGGTCTGTCATGCTGGCTGACATCGCCTCGATGAAACACGAAACCCAATATACAAGGCTTTTCCGCTCATGAGCTCTCCTCACGGTCCACTTCGTATCGGTATCGGCGGCCCCGTTGGCGCAGGGAAAACCACGCTGACGGCGACCCTGTGCAAGGCGCTGTCGCAGAAATATTCCATCGGTGCGATCACCAATGACATCTACACCCAAGAGGATGCCGAGGCGCTGATGCGGATGCAGGTGCTGCCGCAAGACCGCATCATCGGCGTCGAAACCGGCGGCTGCCCGCATACCGCGATCCGCGAGGATGCCTCGATCAACCTGGCTGCCGTGGACGAGATGCGCAAACGGCACCCCGAGGTCGAGATCGTGCTGATCGAAAGCGGCGGTGACAACCTGTCGGCGACCTTCAGCCCCGAACTGGCGGACCTGACGCTCTATGTGATCGACGTCGCCGCGGGCGAGGAAATCCCCCGCAAGGGCGGCCCAGCCATCACCAAATCCGACGTGCTGATCATCAACAAGACCGACCTGGCCCCCTATGTCGGCGCCTCGCTAGAGGTGATGGACCGCGACGCCACCCGGATGCGCGCCGGTCGCCCGTTTGTCTTTACCGCCCTGCGTCACGGCAAGGGCGTGGATCAGGTCATCGCCCTGATCGAGGAAATCGGTGGGCTGGTTCCGGTCGCCTGACCGGGACCGCCTGAATATTAAACAGTTTACCCGGCCAGACTTTGCAAGTCAGAATGCCAGGGCGTTTCCAACTGTCGCCGACCCGCAGGCTGATCATACTGCAGGGACTTCACTCACGAACGGGCACCCAATGGCCATTATCGCAAGCATCCACCACCTGACCCATTACAAATACGATCGCCCCGTGACTCTGGGCCCGCAGATCATCCGCCTGCGGCCTGCCCCGCATGGGCGCACACGCGTGATCGCGCATTCGCTGAAGGTGGGGCCGCAGCCGCATTTCGTGAACCACCAGCAGGACCCCTATGGCAACTGGCTGGCGCGCTTCGTTTTCCCCGAGCCGGTGACCGAGTTCAAGATCGAGGTGGACCTGACCGCCGACATGTCGGTCTACAACCCGTTCGACTTTTTCGTCGAGGAAAGCGCCGAGCATTGGCCGTTCGAGTACCCGCTGGACATCGACCAAGACCTGTCGATCTACCTGAAACCCGAGCCGACCAGCCACCATTTCGACCAGTTCTTGCACACCGTTCCGCGCGACAAGATGCGGATCGTGGACAAGCTGGTGCAGCTGAACCAACTGGTCGCGAACCACGTGAACTACACCATCCGGCTGGAACCGGGCGTGCAAACGCCTGACGAGACGCTGGAGATCGGCAGCGGATCCTGCCGCGATTCCAGCTGGTTGCTGGTGCAGGTACTGCGGCATCTGGGGATCGCCGCGCGGTTTGTCTCGGGCTATCTGATCCAGCTGAAACCGGACCTCAAGGCGCTGGACGGCCCGTCGGGCACCGAGGTGGATTTCACCGACCTGCACGCCTGGGTCGAGGCCTACATCCCCGGCGCGGGCTGGATCGGGCTGGACCCGACCTCGGGCCTCTTGGCGGGTGAAAGCCACATCCCGCTGGCCGCCACCCCGCATTACCGCAACGCCGCGCCCATCGCGGGCATGGCCAGCTATGCCGAGGTCGATTTCAGTTTCGACATGACGGTGAAACGGGTCTCCGAACACCCGCGCATCACCAAACCGTTCTCGGACGACGCCTGGGACGACCTGCTGAAACTGGGCCACAAGGTGGACGAAAGCCTGGCCGAAGGCGACGTTCGCCTGACAATGGGCGGCGAGCCGACCTTTGTCTCGATCGACGATTTCGAAAGCGCCGAGTGGAACACCGCCGCCGTCGGGCCGCAGAAACGCGGGCTGGCGGATACGCTCATCCGCCGCTTGCGCGACCGCTTCGCGCCGGGCGGGTTCCTGCACTATGGTCAGGGCAAATGGTATCCGGGCGAGACGCTGCCGCGCTGGACCTTCTCGCTCTACTGGCGCCGCGACGGGAAACCGGTGTGGAAGAACCCCGACCTGATCGCCCGCGAAACCATTAAGCAACGGGCCAGCGCCGACGATGCCGGACTGTTCCTGGGGTGCTTTGCCAAAAAGCTGGGCGTGAACCCCGACTATGCACAGCCGACCTATGAAGACCCCGGCGAGTGGATACTGAGAGAGGCGAACCTGCCGCCGAACGTCTCGCCTGAGAATTCGAAGCTGAAGGATGCCGAGGAACGCGCCCGTTTCGCCCGCGTGTTCAGCCGCGGCCTGACTGAACCGGCGGGCTATGTCCTGCCGGTGCAACGCTGGCAAAGCCGCAACGCGCCCGAACGCTGGCGGTCCGAGATGTGGCGCCCCCGGCGCGGGCACATCTTCCTGGTCCCCGGTGACAGCCCGGTCGGCTTCCGCCTGCCGCTGAACGCGTTGCCCTATGTGCCGCCCTCACAGTACCCCTACACCTATCCGGCGGACCCGACCGTGCCCGTGGCGCCGCTGCCCGATTTCCACGCCGCGCTCACCGAACGCCGCCGTTTGGTTCAGGCCGAAATCGACCGCCTGGCCGAGGAAGAGGCCGAGCGCGAGGCGATGATGCCCGCCGTCTCCGAAGGGCATTCGCAGCCGTCCGAGACAACCGCCGAAAACACCCCGCGCCAGAAGGTGATGGAACAAGGCGTCGATCCGGCCGGCGGCGCCGTCCGCACCGCGATCGCCGTGGAACCCCGCGACGGGCGGCTGTGCGTCTTCATGCCCCCGACCGAAACGCTGGAGGATTACCTGGAGCTGCTGGCGACCGCCGAGGCCGCTGCCGAAGAAACCGGCCTGCCCGTGCATATCGAGGGCTACGCGCCGCCCCATGACAGCCGCCTGAACGTGATCCGTGTCGCCCCCGACCCCGGCGTGATCGAGGTGAACATTCACCCCGCCGCCAACTGGGATGAATGCGTCGCCACCACGCAGGCGATCTATGAAGAGGCCCGCCAGTCCCGCTTGGGTGCCGACAAGTTCATGATCGACGGTCGCCACACCGGCACCGGCGGCGGCAACCATGTCGTCGTGGGTGGCGAAACCCCCAACGACTCGCCCTTCCTGCGGCGGCCCGACCTGCTGCGCTCGCTGATCCTGTATTGGCAGCGCCACCCCTCGCTGAGCTACCTATTCTCGGGTCTGTTCATCGGCCCGACCAGCCAGGCGCCGCGCATCGACGAAGCCCGCCATGACAGCCTGTACGAGCTGGAAATCGCGCTGAGCCAGATCCCCAACCCGGACGAAGGCATGCAGCCTCCGGCCTGGCTGGTGGACCGTCTGCTGCGCAACATCCTGATCGACGTGACCGGCAACACCCACCGGGCCGAGATCTGCATCGACAAGCTCTATTCCCCCGACGGCCCCACCGGCCGCCTGGGCCTGGTCGAATTCCGCGGATTCGAGATGCCGCCGGACGCCAAGATGTCGCTGGCCCAGCAATTGCTGATCCGCGCCATCATCGCGCGCATGTGGAAATCCCCGCTCAAGGGCAAACCCGTCCGCTGGGGCACCGTACTGCACGACCGTTACATGCTGCCGCATTTCCTGTGGCAAGACCTGCTGGACGTGCTGCGCGATCTGGGCGACCATGGGTTCCAGATGAACCCCGAATGGTACAAGGCGCAGGCCGAGTTCCGCTTCCCCTTCTGTGGCGAAGTCACGTACGAAGGCACCACGCTAGAGCTGAAACAGGCGCTGGAACCCTGGCATGTGCTGGGCGAAACCGGCGCCATCGGCGGCACCGTGCGCTACACCGACAGCTCGGTCGAGCGTCTGCAAGCCAAGCTGATCACGCCCAACCCGGACCGCTACATCGTCACCTGCAACCAACGCCGCGTGCCCATGGCAGCGACCGAGGAATCCGGCACCTTTATCGGCGGCGTGCGGTTCAAAGCGTGGCAGCCGCCCTCAGCCCTGCATCCGGTGCTACCGATCAACGCGCCCTTGACCTTTGACATCTACGACACCTGGTCGAACCGGGCGATCGGCGGTTGCGTTTATCACGTCGCGCATCCGGGCGGACGCAACTACGACACCTTCCCGGTGAACGGCAACGAGGCGCAGGCACGCAGGCTTGCACGGTTCCAGCCGAACGGGCATACATCGGGGGGATACCTGCCACCGACAGAAACGCCGCACCCCGAGTTTCCGCTGACGCTGGACCTGAGGCGGCCCACCGGGGTTTAACCCATGTCCGAAACCTCTTCCGCGCCGCAGGCCCTGCCGGGCGCGGACATCCTGAGCGACTACGCGGTGCCCACCGGCACCGCCGACGAGTTATTCGACGCATCTGGCCATATGCGCCCCGTGTGGGAGCCCTTCATCTCGCGGCTTCAGGAACTCTCGCCCGAGGAGATCGACGAGCGCATCGCGCGTGGCGACCAGTACCTGCGCGACGCGGGTGTGTATTTCCGGCGCTATTCGGACAAGACCCCGGGCGAGCGGGATTGGCCGCTGTCCCACATTCCAGTTCTGCTGCCCGAGGCGGAATGGGCGGACATCTCGGACGCGATGACGCAACGCGCGGATATCCTTGAACGGATCGTGGCCGACATCTACGGCGAACAGACGCTGGTGCGGGACGGACACCTGCCTGCCAGCTTCCTTGCGCAGAACCCCGAGTGGCTGCGCCCGATGGTCGGCGTGCGCCCGGTCTCGGGCTATTTCCTGCACCACATCGCGTTCGAGATCGGCCGCAACCCCGACGGCAGCTGGTTCGTGCTGGGCGACCGCACGCAAGCCCCCTCGGGCGCCGGGTTCGCGCTGGAAAACCGCCGCGCGACAAGCCGCGTGTTCCCGGGTCTGTTCGCCCATACCAACGTCCACCGGCTGGCGGGCTTTTTCCGGGCGTTCCAAACCGCCCTTGGCGCGCGCGGGGCGCAAGGCCGCGACGCACCGGCGATCCTGACCCCAGGCCCCGGAACCGACACCTATTTCGAGCATGTCTACATCGCCCGTTACCTGGGCCTGATGCTGCTGGAAGGCGAAGATCTGACCATCGAGAACGGCCAGGCGATGGTGCGCACCGTAGACGGATTGAAACCGATCAGCCTGTTGTGGCGCCGGATGGATGCGCGCTTTGCCGACCCGCTGGAATTGGACGAAACCTCGCGCATCGGCACGCCGGGCATGCTCAACGCGATCCGTTCGGGACGACTGCAGATGGTGAACGCGCTTGGCACCGGCATTCTGGAAACCCGCGCGCTGCTGGCCTTTGTCCCCCGCATCGCCGAGGCCGCCTATGGCATGCCGCTGAAGATGCCCAACATCGCCACCTGGTGGTGCGGCACCCAGTCCGAGCGCGATTACGTCATGGCCAATGCCGAGCATATGACGCTTGGCCCCGCGCTTTCTACGGGCCTTCCGTTTGACCCGAATTCGATCGTGTCCGTCGCAGGCGCCAGCAAGGCCGAAGGTCAGGAAGCACTGGCCGACCGCGTGGCCCGCGAAGGCGAACAACTGGTCGCGCAACAGGCGGTGACGCTGTCGACCACCCCGGTCTATGCCGATGGCAAGCTTTCGGCGCGACCGATGACCGTTCGGGTGTTCATGGCGCGTACGGCGGACGGCTGGGCCATCATGCCCGGCGGCTACGCTCGCATCGGCGCATCCGGCGAAAGCACCGCAATCGCCATGCAGCGCGGCGGCACGGTTGCCGATGTCTGGGTGGTGTCGGACTCGCCCGTTCAGCCCGAAACCCTGACCCCCGGCAATGGCGTCCAACGACTGCCGGAAAACCCGCTGCCCAGCCGCGCCGCCGACAACCTGTACTGGATGGGCCGCTACGTTGAACGCGCGGAAACCACGATCCGAATTTTGCGGGCCTATCATCTGCGGCTGGCCGAAACCGGCAATGCCGAGGACGTGAACGTCCAGCAAATCTCGGACTACCTGAAGGGTTTTGGCACCGACACGGATGAACCGATCCCCAGCAACCTGATCGCCCAGATCGGCGCAGCAGCGGGTTGCGCGTCCAAGGTGCGGGACAGGTTCTCGGTCGATGGCTGGGCGGCGTTGCGCGACTTGCAACGATCGCTGAACCAGCTGCAAGGCACGACACAGCCGGGGGCCGACTGCGCCCGGGCGATGGTCACCCTGCTGCAGATGCTGTCCGGGTTCGCCGGGTTGGTGCAGGACAACATGTATCGCTCGACCGGGTGGCAGTTCCTGGAATTCGGCCGCGCGCTGGAGCGGGCCCAAAGCACCACGCTGATGCTGTCCAAGTTCGCCGATTTCGACGCCCCCTCGGGCAGTGTCGATATCGCGGTCGAGCTGGGCGACAGCATCATCATCCACCAGCGCCACTACATGGGCGACCCGACCCCCGCCAGCGTGGTCGACCTGCTGGCGCTGGACGTGCGCAACCCGCGCTCGATTCTGTTCCAGTTGGAAACCATGCGCGACCTGCTGGCCACGCTGCCCCACCCCGGAGAGGCTGGCCAACTTACCCCCCTGCGCCGCGAGGCCCTGCGCCTGCATACGCAACTGGCCGTCGCCGCACCGAAAGATATGACGCTGAAGGCATTGAAATCGCTGAATAAAGCACTGTCAGAAATGTCCAATCTTCTGTACAACACCTACCTTGGATAGGGCCATGCTTTACGATTTGTCACTTGTCCTGACGAACACCTATCCCGGCAGCACGGATAGTGTGCGCAACCTTGTGCGCTTGATGCCGTTGTCTTTGCCCGGCCAGCAGCAACTGGTGACGGGTCTTGTGCAGGTGTCTCCGCGTCCGTCCGAACGGATCGAACGGCACGATTTTTTCGGCAATGCCGTGACCGAAATCGCCTTTCGCCAACCCCTGACAGAGCTGACTGTCACGCTGAAGGCCCGCGTCATGCGCACCGCGCAGGCACCGGCGTTGGATCTGTCCCCGACGCTCCCCACCCTGACGACAGAGCTGCAATCGGTGACGGACCTGTCGCCGCATTCGCCATTGCACTATCTGGCCCCGTCCCCTCGTGTCCGCCCGAATGCCGAGTTCGCCGACTATGCCACCGCGTGCAGAACCCCCGGCCAGACGGTGATGCAAACCGTTCTGGTACTGGGCAAATCGCTGCACACCGACATGCGTTTTGACGCCAACGCCACCGACGTCGACACCCCCCCGATCGAGGCGTTCCGTAACCGGCATGGTGTCTGTCAGGACTTTTCCCATATCATGCTGGCCTGCCTGCGGGCCCTTGGGATACCCGCAAGTTACGTTAGCGGCTTCCTGCGGACCACCCCACCCGAGGGGCAGGAACGGCTCGAAGGCGCAGACGCAATGCATGCCTGGATTCGCGCCTGGTGCGGGCAGGAGCTGGGTTGGATCGAATATGACCCCACCAACGACCTGCTGGTCGGCACGGATCACATCGTGGTCGGCTATGGCCGCGATTATTCGGACGTCTCGCCGCTGAAGGGCGTGCTGCGCACCTCGGGCGGGCAATCGGGCAAACATGCCGTCGACGTCATCCCCGTATCCAACTGATCCAAAAGAAAAACGCGCCCCGAAGGGCGCGGAGTTTCAGGAGGATACTCGGAGGAAAATTACCAGTCGTTCGGGCCCTTGTCCGCGAACTGATGCACAAGGAAGTCGATGAACGCGCGGACCTTGGGCTGCGTGAAACGGCCCGGCGGATAGACCGCATAGATGCCCTGCGTTTCGACGGGCAGGTCGGGGATCGCGTCCTCGACCAGACCCTGCGCCATCGCGTCGGCGTACAGGAACGAGTGCAGATAGGCGATGCCCAGGCCGGAAACCGCAGCGTTCAGCAGCGACTGACCGTCGTTCACGCTCAGCCAGCCAGCGGTGCGCACCTGGCGCTTCTCGCCGGACGGAGCGGTGATTTTCCACACGTTTCCAGCGGCTTGGCTGGAATAGTGCAGCAGCTTGTGCTCGTTCAGATCGTCGATCTTGGTCGGGCGACCGTATTTTTCGAAATACGCGGGCGAGGCGATCATCCGTTTGGTCGTCTCGGTCAGCTTGCGAGCCCGCAGGGTGCTGTCCTCCAGCTC
Source organism: Thalassobius vesicularis (assembly GCF_004799325.1). GTDB lineage: Bacteria > Pseudomonadota > Alphaproteobacteria > Rhodobacterales > Rhodobacteraceae > Thalassobius > Thalassobius vesicularis. The sequence continues at coordinate 205,330 of NZ_SSMD01000004.1, read as the reverse complement.
GCCGATGCGAATGGCCATATCAAAGCCCTCGCTGATCAGCTCGACATAGCGGTTGTTCAGCACCATGTTGACCGTAATATCCGGGAATTCCGCCAGAAATTCGCCCAGCACGGGGCTCAGGTGATTGACCCCGAAATCGGTGGCGACACTGATCCGCAGCAGACCCGACGGCGCGGATTGCATCGAGGTGACCAGCGCGTCGGCCTCTCCGGCATCGTTCAGCACGCGGCGTGCACGGTCGTAGTAGGCCAGGCCGATCTCGGTCGGGCTGACCCGGCGGGTCGTGCGGTTCAACAGGCGGGCGCCCAGGCGGGCCTCCAGGCTGGAGACATGCTTTGACACCGCCGATTTAGAGATGCCCATTTTCTTGGCGGCATCGGTAAACCCACCTTGGTCTACCACGGTGGCAAAGGCTTCCATCTCGGTCAGGCGGTCCATTCGCGATCCCCTTCGGTATTCGTCATTCCTCAGCATCTGGTATTGCCGAAGATTGGGGCGCGACTGGGGCACGGGACGGACAATATCGGGGTAATCTGTGGGATCGTTTAAGGCGGGGAAACACGGAAACAATCGGTCAGACGCGCCATTTCAGCCGAAAAAAGTCAATTGTGCCAATGTGATCCACACCGGTAACGTCACTGCGGCCAGCAATGTTGTCTGGGCAACCAGCGTTGCGGCCAATTCCCGATCCGCCCCAAACCCCGCCGCCAACACGTGCGCGGCCGACGCGGTTGGGAGGGCGGAAAAAAGGACCAGCGTGGCCGAAATCGCCGGATCGATGCCCAGGGCCAGACAGGTCGAAATGGTTAACGCGGGCAAAAAAATCAGCTTTGTCGCCACAATTATTCCGCTGAAGGCGTTCAGACGGGCCAGCGCGCCCCAGTTCATCGTCGCGCCGACCGAGATCAGGGCCACCGGGATCGCGGCGCGTGACAGCATCTCGAGCGGAGCCATGATGGGCCCCGGAATTTTCAGGCCAGACAGGCCGACAAGCACGCCGCAGACCGATGCCAGAAGGAAAGGATTGGTCCCGATCTTAACCATTGTGTGCCGAAATCCGCCTGCCCCGCGCGACAGGGCGGTGACGGCAAACAGGTTCGCCATCGGGATCGCCATACCCACCGCGACGGCCAGAATACCGACAGGTTTAACCGAGAGTGTCTCGACCGCGACGAAGCCAAGCGCCGTGTTGAAACGCCACGCCGTCTGCCAAGCCCCTGCAAAATCAGTAAAATTTTTGGGACCAAAGCGCCGAGCCCCATAGCCCAGACACAGCCCCGCCAGCAGGATCGCCCAGACCGCCGGACCAATATGCACGATGTCCGCCACGGCGATGGGGCGGCTGGAGGCGGCGGTGAAGATGAGGGCGGGGAACAGGATTTCGAAGTTCAGCCGATCCAGACCCTGCCACGCGTTAACCGATAGCCGGTTGCGGATCACTCCGCCCAGAATGACCATCAGAAAGCTGGGCAAAAGCCCCAGCAGGATCGTCAGAAAGACCATGTATGTTTCCCCCGCGCATGGCCATTAGACCGCCGCGAGGGAAAAATACAAGTGTAACGCCAAGACCTTAGAGCGACAGCGCCAGACGGACGCCCTGATTGATGGCGCGTTTGGCGTCCAGTTCCGCCGCGACATCGGCCCCGCCGATAACGTGACAGGGGATGCCGCGCTGTTCCAGCGTGTCGGCAAGGCTGCGATCGGACAGCTGACCGGCGCACAGAACCACGGTATCGACGGCGATCACGGTCGGATTTTCGCGCGCCTCGCCGAACGAGACATGCAGGCCGTCATCATCGATGCGTTCGTAATTCACGCCGCCCAACATCTTGACGCCCTTCATCTTCAGCGCGGCGCGGTGAATCCAACCCGTTGTTTTTCCAAGACCTTTCCCCAAAGCCTGCGCCTTGCGCTGCATCAGGGTGACCTGGCGGACGGGCGGTTCGGGCTGCGGGCCTTCGGGGGCCAGACCGCCGCGAACGGCCTCGGGATCGGTGACGCCCCATTCGCGGAGCCACTCGGGCAGGTTCTCGGTCGGGCTGTCGCCGGTGACCAGATATTCGGCCACATCAAAGCCGATGCCGCCCGCGCCGATCACCGCGACGCGATCCCCCACAGGTTTTTTATCGCGCAAAACATCTATGTAACTCAGGACGTTAGCGCGATCCTGACCCGGAATTTCCGGATCACGCGGAATAATTCCGGTGGCGACGATCACCTGGTCGAAATCACCCAGCATATCGGCGGTGACCTCGGTGTTCAGGCGGAGGGTGATTCCCTCGTGCGCGACCATGCGTTCGTACCAGTCGACAAGGCCGTGAAACTCTTCTTTTCCGGGCACTTGGCGGGCCATGTTCAGCTGTCCGCCAACCCGCCCGGCGCGGTCGAACAGGGTGACATCCCAGCCGCGGCCAGCGGCCGTCAAAGAGGCTGACAACCCAGCGGGGCCCGCCCCGATAACGGCCAGTTTACCCCGTTTTTCGTCAGATTTTGCCGAAGAATCGTACAACTCGGTTTCGTGGCAGGCATAGGGGTTCACCAGGCACGAGGTCAGCTTGCCGCCGAAGGTGTGATCAAGGCAGGCCTGGTTGCAGCCGATGCAGGGGGCGATCAGATCGGCCTGATCGTTGGCGGCCTTGGCGACGAAATCGGCGTCGGCGAGGAAGGGGCGCGCCATCGAGACCATATCGGCGCAACCCTCGGCCAGGACCTGTTCGGCGACCTCGGGGGTGTTGATGCGGTTCGAGGTGATGACGGGGATCGTGACGTGGCCCATCAGTTTCTTGGTGACCCAGGCAAAGGCGCGGCGGGGAACCGAGGTGGCGATGGTGGGAATGCGCGCCTCGTGCCAGCCGATGCCAGTGTTGATGATCGAGGCACCGGCGGCCTCGATCGCTTTGGCCAGTTGGATCACTTCGTCGAAGGTCGAGCCGTTGGGGACGAGGTCGATCATCGACAGGCGGTAGATGATGATGAAATCCGGGCCGGTCGCCTCGCGGACGCGGCGGACGATCTCGGTCGCCAGTCGGATGCGGTTTTCGTAGGAGCCACCCCAGCGGTCGGTACGCTTGTTGGTGTGGGTCACGATGAACTGGTTGATGAAGTAGCCCTCGGAGCCCATCACCTCGACCCCGTCATAGCCGGCTTTCTGGGCCAGCGTGGCGGCGGTGACAAAATCGGCGATCTGTTTCTCGATCCCGTCCTCGTCCAGCTCTTGCGGCGAGAAGGGGGAGATGGGGGATTTCACCGGCGAAGGGGCGACGCATTTGGGGTTATAGGCGTAGCGGCCCGCGTGCAGGATCTGCATGGCGATCTTGCCGCCCGCATCGTGCACGGCCTTGGTGACGACGGAATGGTTGGCGACGTCCTTTTCGGTGGTCATCATGGAGGCGCCGAACGCGACCGAGCCTTCGGGGTTCGGGCCGATGCCGCCGGTGACCATCAGGCCGACACCGCCGCGGGCGCGGGCGGCGTAGAACTCGGCCACGCGGGGCCAGTCGCCGGTTTCTTCGAGCCCGGTGTGCATCGAGCCCATCAGGACGCGGTTCTTCAGCGTGGTGTGGCCCAGATCCAACGGGGCCAACAGGTGCGGATATGATGTCATGGCGTGCCTCCCAGCTTTGGCTCAGTCTGGGGGCGGTTGCTGGCGTTTGTCACGCCCAAACGCGACGTCAGGCCGCTGCGTCAATGGCCGTTGTCTATGATGAACAGGGCGTCGAAGTAGTCGAAATGCGGCGGGCTGCCGTACATCTCCTCGGCCATCTTGCACCAAGCGGCATCGTGGGCGGCCTTTGCGGCGGCCTTGGATTTCCACAGGTAGATGCCACCGCCCCGATTGGTGTCGGGGTCATAGACATAGGTCTTGCGGATCAGATCCTTGTTGGCCCGCCAGCGCGGCACGGTGGCGTTGTACTTGTCCAGAAGCTCGGATTTGGTGATGCCTGCGGGCAAGGAAAAGGTGACGATTTCGGTGATCATGTGCGCCTCCCTGAGTGGGGAAAGCATAGCACGGATCAGGGCATCGCGGGAAATTTCGGAAGCTGCGGATGCATCAGATCCCAGGGCTGGGCGCTGGCCGTGTAGATGTCGCGGCTGGGGTGATACCACGAGGGATCATCCAGACTGCCGGCATAGATCACCACCATCCCCGACCGCGCGGTGTTGTCCAACAGCACCGGAGAGCCGCACTCGCCGCAAAAGCCGCGGCGCATGGCGTGGCCGGCATCGGCGGGGCGGGTGAACCATTTCGGCTGACCGCGCTCCAGCGTGAAATCCGTGTCCTTGACCACCACGGCCGGGAAATAGGCGCTGCCGGTGGCCTGCTGGCAGTCGCGGCAATGGCAATTGCCCATGTAGCGCGCCGCATGGGCCGAGCGGTAGCGGATCGCGCCGCAGGCACAGCCGCCGGTGAAGGTGTCGGGGATCGGCGCCGCGCTCATGCGGTTTCGACGCAATGGCGGCGGAAGGCGCGTTTGAGCATGTCCAGCTCCTCGCGTAGCAGGGTGACTTCGGCGCGCAGGTCGTCGCCCAGCGCCTCTCCGGCGAGGATGGCAAAGCTGTTCAGCACCTCGCCGCTGCGTTTTTCGCGGATGACAAAGGTCTGCACCCCGTCCGAGAGGGTTTCCAGCGGCACCGGGATGCGGACGACCCAATGGCCGTTCTCTCGGTCCTCGGTCATTTGCAGGCCAAGGACGGGTTCGTTCAGGTGGGTGACTTCCAGTTCCGGCTGGAGGTTGTCCATCGAGGCCGAGGTCAGGAACCCCTCCCACACGCCTTCGAACAGGCGGGTCTTGGTCAGTTTCAACTCGCTCATCTGCATCCTCTCACAATTCGGCGCGCGGGCGGCGGCTGAAGGTCAGATCGCGGATCGTGACCTGGTTCATCTCGGGGCCCTCGAAGATGAGGTCGATCCACGCCTTGTCGATCCGCTTTTCGTTCAGGCGGGAATAGGCGAGGTCGAACTCGACCATGATCTCGGACTCGTGCAGGGGCAGTTCGCGCACCAGCTGTTCGGTGTTCGGCCCGTGGCGGATGTTCAGGCGGGCGAAAATCTCCAGCGGTTTTTCCATCTCGACGATGGTGTCCATGCGGATCAGGTGTTTCTTTTGCAGCCCGTCGAGCGCGCCCTGCGGCAGGTCCACGACCAGCGACAGGAACGAGCCGTCAAAGCGGAACACGTCCAGCCGCAAGCCATAGGGTGCCAGATCGGATTCGCGCTGGTTGCGCAACTGGCGCAGGGTCAGTTCGGAAAAATGGCAGTCGTGGAACAGCGTCACCTCGTCCCCCAGCATCTTGCCGTTGGGGACCGAGGACATGCCGGGCACAGGCAGCGGGCCGCGCCACAGTTCTGGCCGCCACGACCAGTCCGAGCCGTGCGGCTTGCGGAACGCGGTGTTGCCCAGCAGGGGCAGCGCAAGGCGGTTGTCGGCGTCGTGGATCAGGGCGTCCAGCTGGGCCCGCAGCTCGCGCGCCATGGTGCGCTGCTGGCGCAGGCGGTGCAGCCCGGTGGTGCCCGCATCGCGCGCCAAGGCCGCCCAGTGGCGAACCACGCGGCGATGGGCCAGTCTGCTGAGAATGCGGCTGTTGATCAATGACATGCGAATTGGCCTGTACCTGCGCGCCTATCCTACGGGAAACCGTTCTAAGGGGAAGCCCGTTAATGAAACCTGCATACCCTCAGGATTTCGAGCGGGCCTTGGCGGTGGCCGTGCGCACGCCCTGTGCCAGTTTGGTCAGCAAGGCGCGGCCCTTGTCGCCCGCGATCCCGTCATTGCCATAGACCGCCATCGTCACCAGCGCCCCGTCCAACACCATCGCGCCGCGCCAATGGGTGGGGTCGCTGCCCTCGGGGACCAGTTTGTCGTCGCGGACCTGCACGATCAGCAGCCCGTCCTTTTCCGAGCGGGAAAGGATGTCGTCCTCGCCCAGCGCGCGGAGCATGTTCTGGACGTCCGGGGTGCCCTGCTGCGGGATCAGCGCCGAAACGGTCAGGATCGCCGGCGTGACCATCGATCCGGGCGGCAGACCCGACAGGCCGTCGCACCCGGCCATCAGCACGAAACCGGCGCGGGCGTGGTCTTTCTGGCTGGCGGGATCGACGCAATAGCCCTGCGGCGCGGGGATCTGGATCTGGCCCTGCAACAGGGACGATTTGCGCAGCGCCACGCGGTCCTTTGTCTGGCTGCCGCCATCCGACGGCAGGCAGCCGGCCACCAGGACCAGGCCCAGCGCGGCACTCAGCCCGCGCGCGTATGAGATCGGTGTCCGGATGGGATCGTCCTCGTGGTTGTCGTCCAAACGGGATAGCGCGCGTCTGCGCACCGGGCAAGAGGGACCAAGGGGGGAAAAAGTTACCCCGACTTGCCCCTGTCACACCGCCCCAAAGCCGGATAAACAGGTTTGGACCCGATTTCCCGCCCGAGGCCAGACATGCCGCCCGCCTACGCCGCCCACGAGTTGATGCTGCGCCCTGCCCGCGCCCGCGCGGAACTGTGGCGGACGGGGATGGGGCTGGCCGTGGGGACGGTGATCTTTGCAGGGCTGCAATGGGCGGTGATCGCGGTGCTGATCGCGCTGCTGCCGCCCGACGCCCTGATGACCGTGCAGACCGAGATGGCCCTGGGCAACACCCAGATGGGCGCGGTGATGATGCTGGCCAGTTTCGGGCTGATGGCGATCTCGGTCATGGCTGTCGCCGGGCAGGTGCACAAGCGCCCCGCGCTGAGCCTGCTGGGCCATCTGCCGCTGGTCGGGCCGCAATTCGTGCGGGTGCTGGCGGCTGTGGCCCTGCTGAACGTGGTGATCTGGATCCTGCCCCCGTCCGAGGCGCTGGACGGGATCGAGGCGAATGTTCCCCTGTCGAACTGGCTGCGCTTTCTGCCGCTGGCCCTGCCTGCGCTGCTGATTCAGGTCAGCGCCGAGGAGATGCTGTTCCGGGGCTACCTGCAACAGCAACTGGGCGCACGTTTCGCAAGCCCGTGGGTCTGGATGGGCGTTCCGGCGATGATGTTCGGGCTGCTGCACTACCGCCCGGATCTGCCCGAGACGACGTGGCTGATGATCGCCTGGGCCGTGCTGTTCGGCGTGCTGGCGGCGGATTTGACGGCGCGCTCAGGTTCGCTGGGGCCGGCGATCGCGCTGCATTTCGCCACCAATGCCTCGGCCATCCTGTTCGTGGCGCCGGATGACCTGCTGTCGGGGCTGGCGCTGTACCGGCTGCCAGTGTCGCTGGACGACCCGGACCGGCTGTGGCCCTACCTGCTGATTGATCTGGGCGTGATGGTGACATCGTGGCTGGCCGCCCGTCTGGCGCTGAAATGCTGAGCGCGTATCGCCTGCACGAACATATCGTAGCCCCCGCCCGCGCGGTGTCTGACCCGGTGCGGCTGCTGATCGGCGTGGCTCTGGTCGAGGCGCTGTATGCCGCGGCGATGGCACTGACCGACGCGATGCTGGACCCTCTGCCCGGTGTCTGGACCGAGGGGTACTATTACGGCACGACCCGACTGGGGCTGATCGCGCAGCTGTTCAGCTTTGTGCTGCTGGGGGCGGCGGTGGTGCTGGCCGCCAAGATCCTGCAGCGGCGAGAGGCTTTGGGGCTGTTCGGCATCGGCCCCGGATGGCGGCAGATGCGGCAGGTGACGCTGGCGGTGCTGGGCCTGTTCCTGCTGACCGAGCTGCTGCCCCCCTACTGGAACACCGACGGGATCGTGGTGAGCGGCCTGTTCAGCTGGATCGCGCTGATGCCGGTGACGCTGGCCGCCCTGCTGACCCAGGTCGGCGCCGAGGAGCTGTTCTATCGCGGCTACGTGCAAAGCCAGATCGCCGCGCGGTTCAACAGCCCCTGGGTCTGGCTGACGGTGCCCAACCTGCTGTTCGCTTATGCCCACTGGGATTCGGCAGCGCCGCTGAACGATGCGATCCAATACGTGGTCTGGGCGTTCTGTTTCGGGGTCGCCGCCTCGGATCTGACGGCGCGGACGGGCAATCTGGGGGCCGCGGCGGGGTTCCATCTGGCCAACAACATCTACGCCTTCATGTTCTTCGGCGACGAGGGCATGGACGACAGCGGCCTTGCGCTGTTCCTGTTCCCCTCGGACGGGGGCGAGGAATACGGCACTTACGCCGAGGGCGCGCCGCTGGACTGGCTGAACGCAAGCTTCGCCGTCGAGCTGGGTTTCGTGCTGCTGATGTGGCTGGCAGCACGGGTCGCGGTACGGCGCTGATTGCATTTCCCTTGCGTCCGCCTTATCTGACTGTGCAACACCGTATAACAGGGGCCCTTGCCGTATGAACTGGATCACCAACTACGTCCGCCCGCGCATCAACTCCATCTTCTCGCGCCGTGAGGTGCCCGAGAACCTGTGGACCAAGTGTGACGAATGCGGAACGATGCTGTTCCACCGCGAGCTGTCGGACAACCTGAACGTCTGCACCAACTGCGGCCACCACATGGCGATCACCCCGCGCGCGCGCTTTGACGCGCTGTTCGACGGCGGTGTCTACAACGAGGTGGACGTGCCGGAACCGCTGGCCGACCCGCTGCATTTCCGCGACCAGAAGAAATACCCCGACCGCATGAAGTCGGCCCAGAAATCCACCGGCGAGAAAGAGGCGATGCTGGTCGCCCACGGCGAGATCGGCCGCACGCCGATCGTGGCCGCCTGCCAGGATTTCAGCTTCATGGGTGGCTCGATGGGGATGTATGTCGGCAACGCCATCATCGCCGCCGCCGAAAAGGCAGTGGAACTGAACCGCCCGCTGGTGCTGTTCTCGGCCGCCGGTGGCGCGCGCATGCAAGAAGGCATCCTGTCGCTGATGCAGATGCCCCGCACCACCGTCGCCGTGCAGATGCTGAAAGAGGCGGGCCTGCCCTATATCGTCGTGCTGACCCACCCGACCACGGGCGGCGTCACCGCGTCCTACGCGATGCTGGGCGACGTGCAAATCGCCGAGCCCAACGCGCTGATCTGTTTCGCCGGTCCCCGCGTGATCGAACAGACCATCCGTGAAAAGCTGCCCGAAGGGTTCCAGCGCGCCGAATACTTGCTGGATCACGGCATGCTGGACCGCGTCACCCCGCGCACCGAGATGCGGGACGAGCTGATCACCATCATCCGCATGCTGCTGGCGATGCCCCCCGCGGTGATGGGCGACCTGCCCGCCCCCGAGGACGAAGCCGCCCCCGAAGCGCCCGCCAAGCCCAAGAAATGAGCCCGGACGCCTCCTCTGCCCTTCTGGAGCGGATGAAGACCCTGCACCCCGTCACCATCGACCTGGTGCTGGACCGCATGTGGCGCCTGCTGCACGCGCTGGACGACCCGCAGGACAAGCTGCCCCCGGTGATCCATATCGCCGGGACGAACGGCAAGGGCTCGACCCAGGCGATGATCCGGGCGGGGCTGGAATCGCAGGGGCTGCGTGTGCATGCCTATACCTCGCCGCATCTGGCGCGGTTTCATGAGCGTATCCGGCTGAGCGGGCAGATCATCTCGGAACCCGCGCTGGCGCACGTGCTGGAGGATTGCCTGACCGCGAATGCCGGGCAAGAGATCACGTTCTTCGAAATCACCACCGCCGCCGCCCTGCTGGCAATGGCGCGCGAGCCCGCCGATTACTGCCTGCTGGAGGTCGGCCTGGGCGGCCGCCTGGACGCAACCAACGTGATCCCGCACCCGGCGATGACGATCATCACCCCGGTCTCGCTGGACCACGAAAGCTATCTGGGCACCACCCTGGCGCAGATCGCCGGCGAAAAGGCCGGGATCCTCAAGCGCGGCGTGCCCTGCGTCGTCGGCCCGCAAGAGGACGCGGCGCTGGAGGTGATCGAGGCCAAAGCCGCCCGCCTCGGCGCGCCGCTGCTGGTCTACGGGCAACACTGGCAGGTGTGGGAAGAACGCGGGCGGATGATCTATCAGGACGAACGCGGCCTGCTGGACCTGCCCCTGCCCAACCTGCCCGGCGCGCATCAGCTGCACAACGCAGGCGCCGCCCTGGCCGCCTTGCGCCACCTTGGGATGGACGCCGCCGCCGAGCCCGCCGTCACCCGCGCCGACTGGCCCGCCCGGATGCAACGCCTGCGCCACGGCCCGCTTGTGGAGGCCGCCCCAGGGGTCGAGCTTTGGCTGGACGGCGGCCACAATCCCGCCGCCGGTCAGGCGCTGGCCGCACATCTGGCCACGCTGCCGAAACGCCCGACCTACCTGATCTGCGGGATGCTCAACACCAAGGACGTGGTGGGCTACCTGACCCCGCTGGCCGGTCTGGCCGAACGCCTCTATGCCGTCACCATCCCCGACGAGCCACTGACCCTGCCCGCCGAAGCCACAGCAGCCGCCGCCACAAAGGCAAAGCTGCCGAACGAGATCGCCACAACCACGCTCTCGGCCCTGCAGGCAATCGCAGCCACCGACGCCCATGCGCGCGTCCTGATCTGCGGGTCGCTGCACCTGGCCGGCGCGGTGCTGCGCGAAAACGGCTGATCCCGAATCGGACCGAATCACTTTCTGTTGACTGATTCGCACCGATTCGCCTATGGTCGACCCAAGGCATTCGTCGGTGGCCCACCCACCGAACCGTAGATGGTACATCCGCACCATCCGGGACGACAGGTTAGACAGGCAGGACAGAAAGAGGGGCCGAACCAACGGCCCCCTTTTTATTAGGGGGCGCTGCCCCCGTCCTCTTTCAGAGGACTCCCCCGGAGTATTTTAGTCAGAAAGAAGCCAAGACGCGCGCTTATCTTCTTCTTTTTGAAAATATCCCGGGGTGAATTGGCCGCAGGCCAAGAGGGGCAGCGCCCCTCAACACCGCAGGCAACGGCCGCAGGCCGATGCCAAGATATCCAGCGCGCCGCAGGCGCACAATTGGATCAGTCTTCGGCGGCCCAGTCCTCGGACTGCATTTCGCGCAGGCGGCTGGCGGTGCGTTCGAACTCGAACACGCCTTCGCCTTCGATGTACAGGCTCTCGGGTTCGTCCGCGGCTGAGCAGATCAGCCGGACCTTGGCCTCGTACAGGGCGTCGATCAGGGTGACGAAGCGTTTGGCCTCGTTGAAGTTCGTGCGGCCCAGGCGGGGGACGTTTTCCAGGATCAGCACCTTTACCGCCTCGGCGATGGCCAGGTAGTCGCCGGCGCCCAGCATCTTGCCGCACAGGTCGTAGAAGCTGGCGCGCGCGACGCCGTTGCGGAACTCGGGCAGTTCGACGTCGCGGCCTTTGACCTTGAGCACCAGTTTCTCGGACTCGCCGCCCGACAGGTGTTCCCAGACTTCGCGGATTTTCTGGCGGCTGGCGTCGTTGATCGGCGAGAAGTAGACTGGCGCGCCCTTGAGGCGGTCCTGGCGGTAATCGCGGGGAGAGATCATTTCCCACACGACCATCTGGTCCTTGATGATCTCGATAAAGGGCAGGAACAGTTGGCGGTTCAGGCCGTTCTTGTACAGGTCATCCGGCACGCGGTTCGAGGTCGTCACCACGACCACCCCCTTGGCGAACAGGATCTCGAACAGGCGGCCCACGATCATCGCGTCGGTGATGTCGGTGATCTGCATCTCGTCGAAGGCCAGCACCTTGACCGAGGCGGCGACGTCGTTCGCGACGGGGGCCAGCGCGTCCTCGACCCCGGCCTGACGGTTCAAGTGCATGGCGGCGTGGATTTCCTGCATGAAGGCGTGGAAATGCACGCGGCGGGCGGGCACGGTCAGGTGGTCGACGAACAGGTCCATCAGCATGGATTTTCCGCGACCGACCCCGCCCCACAGGTACAGGCCCTTGGGCGGCGGCGGGGCCTTGCGGAACAGGCCCTTTTTCGCGGGGCGCGAGACCTCCTCGCAGATGCGGTCAAACTCGGGCAGGACGGCTTGCTGCGCCTCGTCGGCGTGCAAAGAGCCATCGGCCACGCGGGTGCGGTATGTGTCCTGAATCCGGGTCATGGCGAGTGGCATACCGTGGGATGCGGGCGTTGTCACGAAAAGTGATGCTGCAGTGCACAAATCCTGAATTGACGCTGCCCGTAATTGTCTTACGAATGCCCGGCGCAACAGGAGAGCCGACATGCAGGCCAAAGCCCCCCTTTTCAATCCCGTGCTGGTCATTGGCTGTCTGATCATCCTGGTCGGCTTTTCCGTGCGGGCCAGTTTCGGCGTGTTCCAGATCCCGATCGCGACCGAGTTCAACTGGCCGCGGGCCGAGTTTTCGCTGGCGATTGCCATTCAGAACCTGGCCTGGGGGATCGGGCAGCCGCTGTTCGGCGCGCTGGCCGAGAAGGTCGGGGATCGCAAGGCTATCGTCGTGGGCGCGTTGTTCTATGCCGCCGGATTGGTGCTGTCGTCCTTTGCGGTGACGCCTGAGGCGCACCAACTGTATGAAATCCTTGTCGGTTTCGGCGTTGCGGGCACCGGGTTCGGGGTGATCCTGGCGGTGGTCGGACGGGCGGCCTCGGATGCCAACCGTTCGATGTCGCTGGCGATTGCAACGGCGGCGGGTTCGGCGGGCCAAGTGTTCGGCGCCCCGGTGGCCGAGTGGATGCTGAGCATGATGCCCTGGCAAGAGGTGTTCCTGGTCTTCGCCGCCGCGCTGATCGTGATGCTGGCGCTGCTGCCGATGATGCGCAGCCCGGTCACCGCCAGCAAGGCCGAGCTGGAGGAAAGCATGGGCACGATCCTGCGCCGTGCGTTCCGCGACCCCAGCTATACGTTCATCTTTTTGGGCTTCTTTTCCTGCGGCTACCAGCTGGCCTTTGTGACCGCCCACTTCCCCGCCTTCGTGACCGAGATGTGCGGCCCCATCGGCGACGGCAGCATCCTGGCCGCGCTGGGGATCAGCAGCACCTCGGCGCTTGGGGCGGCAGCGATTTCGCTGATCGGTCTGGCCAATATCGGCGGCACGCTGCTGGCCGGGTGGCTGGGCAACCGGTACCAGAAAAAGTACCTGCTGGCCGGGATTTACGCGTTGCGCACCATGGTGGCTGCGGCGTTCATTCTGGTGCCGATGACGCCGGCGACGGTGATCCTGTTCTCGATCAGCATGGGCGCGCTGTGGCTGGCGACGGTGCCACTGACCAGCGGGCTGGTCGCGCATATCTACGGTCTGCGCTACATGGGCACGCTGTACGGCATCGTGTTCTTCAGCCATCAGCTGGGCAGCTTTCTGGGCGTCTGGCTGGGGGGCCGGATGTACGACATTTACGGCGATTACACCGCGGTGTGGTGGGTCGGCGTGGGGGTTGGCGCGTTCTCGGCGCTGATCAACCTGCCCATCCGTGAAAAGCGTCAGGCCGTTCCCGCCTGAGCCATGAAGGCCCGCATCGCCGCCGTCAGGTCGGGGGTGTGGGTGTAGACCAGCCCATGCCCGGCCCCGGCCACGGTGTGGTGCTGCAAGGCAGGGTTCCAGCCTGCGGCGACGTCGCGGGCGGCGATGGGGATGGTGCGGTCCTCTGCCCCCCACAGCGCCAGCATCGGCAGGCCCGAGCGCGCCAGCTTCAGGTGGTCGTCGCGGCGCGGCTCGGCGATGATGCCGCGCAACGAAGACAGGACCGCCGGCACATAGCCCGAGGTTTTCGGCTGCGACAGCTGGTAGGCGCCCATGCCGGGGATGAAGGTCGGCAGGGTGGCCTCGGCCGCGACGGCCTGTTGCTGCGAGCGTGCGAACAGCACCCGCATCAGCCAATCCCCCAGCACGGGCAGATCGGCCAGCTTTTGCGCACGGCCCAGCTGGTGTCCCATGCCGACGGGGGCGAACAGGATCAACTGGCGCAGCATTCGGGCATGGCGAGCGGCAAAGCGGGTCGCGATCGCCCCACCCATCGAGTAGCCCAGCAGCGTAATGTCGTCGTGCAGGTTCAGGTGGGCCAGCAGTTCCTCGAGTTGATCGAGGAAGAACGCGCTGTCCTGTCGCCCGTAAGGCCGGTCGGAATAACCGCGCCCGTAAAGGTCATAGACCAGCACCCGGAAGCCCTGCGCGATCAGGTCATCGGCAATCGCGTCCCACACCCGCGAGGGGGTCGTCAGCCCGTGAACGCAGACCGCGACGGGGCCATCGCGCCGCCCGCGCCAGTGGTAATGGGTGATGCCGCGCGACAGCTGAACGAACTCTCCGGGCGCGTCGGTGCGGGCGTTGGAGATGCGCGGCTTGGCCGCCTCGCGCAGGAAGGGCGCTGCCGCGATCGCAGCAAGGGCGGCGACCGGCCAGATCACCGCGCCCGCCATTGATCGAGGATGTAGCGGCTGGTCATCAGGTCCAGATGCGCGCCGCCGCCGTTCTTGAACAGGGTGATCTCGTCATCGCTGCTGCGCTGGAATTTGGCGATGTCATAGTAATCGGCGATCAGGTGGTCGCGAGTGATCGCGCCGGTTTGCAGGGGGATCTCGATCTCGCCGATATGGCCGATGGTAGTGTCGAAGCTGTCCACGAACACGCGGGCGCGTTGCAGGGCGGTGTCGTCAGCCTCGCGCATGTCGGGGCGGTAGGCGCCGATCAGGTCGAGGTGCTGGCCGGGGCGCAGCCAGTCGCCCTTGATGTTGGGCTGGGTGGACATGGTGGCAGAGGTCACGATGTCAGCGGCGCGGACGGCGGTTTCCAGATCGGTGGCGACCTGCATTCCGGGGAATTCGTCGGCCATCGCCCGAGCATTCGCCACCGTACGGTTCCAGATGGTAAAAGTGGCATCCGGGAAGGCCGCGCCATAAGCCTGCCGCAGCGAGCGGCCCACGGTGCCGGCACCGACGATCAGGATGTTGCGGCTGTCGGGACGGGCAAGCTTGGTGGCGGCCAGCAGGCTGTCGCCGGCGGTTTTCCACTTGGTCACCAGGTGGAAATCGACCAGCGCCTCGAGCATCCCGTCCGTGTCGGAGTAGAGCGACACGCCGCCGTTGACCACGCCCAGCCCGCGCGCCGGGTTTCCCGGAAACACGGTGGCAGATTTCACGGCCAGGCCCATTCCGTCGATCCACGCGGCGCGGTTCAGCAGGGTGTCCTTGCCACGGTAAAGGAAGGTGTCCGCGATCTCGGCCTTCGGCAGCTTATGCCCGGCCTCAAGTGCGGCGATGAAGCCCATCCAGTCGAGCAGTTTCTCGCCTTCGTCAAAGGGGATCATGGGGATGGTCATTGGATATCCTCGTGGTTCAGCAGGCCGTGGGCCAGCAGGCAATCGGCCCAGCCGTCGGGGCCTTGGAACAGGTGGGTCTGCCAGCCGCGCGCGGCGGCGGTGGCGATGTTCTCGGGCTTGTCGTCGGTAAAGAGCAGACGGGACGGAGCATAACCGCTGTCACGCTCCAACGTCTCGTAGAAATCGGGGTTGGGTTTGATCTGGCCCAGATGCGCCGAGATATAGGCGCGGTCGAAGGTGGTCAGGAACGGGTAGCGGGCGCAGGCGATGTCAAAGGTTTCGCGGCCGAAATTGGACAGGGCCAGTACCGGGATACCGCGTTGTTTCAGCGTGACCAACAGGCGGACCGAGCCGGGGATTTCGGGGCTGGCCATGTCGATCCAGTGATCCCAGAACATACCGATTTCATTGGCGAAATCGGGGTGGTCGGCAGCAGCCTCGGCCATGGTGTCGCGCAGGGGTTCGCCAGCGTCCGAGCGCAGGTTGTAGGACTCAAGATCGACGGTGTCGAACAGGGCCTTGGTGCGGTCTGGGCCAACGGCGCCGGTAAAGAACCGTACGGGATCGTATTCAATCAGAACGCGGCCGATATCCCACACCACGGCGTCGATCATGATTTGGCCTTTCGCAGCACACGCTCCAGCGCGTCCAGAAAGCGCGAGCGGTCGGATTTCGAGAATCCCTTGCCGCCGCCCTGCCGGAACGGATCGGCGGCGCGCAGGTCTTGCATCAGGTCGCGCATCGCAAGGGCGTTGCCGATATTGACCTGGGTCAGCGCCTCGCCATCATGTTTCAGCACCTGGGCACCAGCCGCCACGCATTTCGCGGCCAGAGGGATATCGCCGGTGATCACCACATCCCCAGGCCCGGCGCGGTCGGCGATCCACATGTCGGCCACGTCCGGCCCTTCGGGAACGATGACCACCTCGACCAGCGGGTTTTGCGACAGGCGCAGGCCGCCGTTGCAGACCAGTTTCACCGGGACGCGGTGACGGGTGGCCACGCGCTCGGCCTCGTCCTTGACGGGGCAGGCATCGGCATCGACGTAGAGGGTGGTCACGAATACAGCGCCTCGGCGTGGAAGGCGACGTGATCCTCCATGAAGGTAGAGACGAAGAAGTAGCTGTGATCGTAGCCCTTTTGCAGGCGCAACTGCGCGGGGATGCGGCGGGCCATGACGGCGTTGGCCAGCGCCTCGGGCATCAGGTGATCAAGGAACTGGTCGTTCGAGCCGGTGTCCACCAGCAGCGGGATGTCCAGCCCTTCGGCCTGCATCATCAGGGTGGCGTCGTGGGGTGTCCACATATCCTCGTCCGGGCCGAGATAGGCCAGCAGTTGCTTGCGGCCCCATTCCCCGGCAGTCGGGTGGCAGATCGGCGCAAAGGCCGAGACCGAGCGGAACCGCCCCGGCAGGCCCATCGCCAGCGTCAGCGCGCCGTGGCCGCCCATGGAATGGCCGGTGATCGACTGGCGGTCCTCATCGACGTTGAAATTGGCGGTGATGATGCGGGGCAGCTCCTCGGCCACGTAGTCCCACATTTGGTAATGCGGCGCCCAGGGGTCTTGCGTGGCGTTGACGTAGAACCCAGCGCCCTTGCCCAGATCGTAGCCCGGATCGTCGGCCACATCTGCCCCGCGCGGAGAGGTGTCGGGAAAGACCAGCGCGATGCCCTGCTCGGCCGCCCAGGCCTGCGCGCCCGCCTTGACCATCGCGTTTTCATGGGTGCAGGTCAGGCCCGACAGATACCACAGGACGGGCACCGGGGCGTGCTGCGCCTCTTCGGGCATGAACAGCCCGAACGTCATGCTGCAATTCGTGCTGTGCGAGGGATGGCGGTAGACGCCCTGAGTGCCCCCGTAGCAGCGGTTTTCCGAAATCGTTTCCATCGCACTCTCCTGCAGCTTTGCCCAATGGCTAGCGCAGGGGGCGCGCATGGGCAAGGATCACGGCAGCTGAACCCATGCGATCACGGCGGAAACCGTGAAAATGCTCAGCGCGGTGGAGATCAGGATCGAGGCAGAGACGCGATGCGGCGCCACCCCGTAATGCCGCGCCAGGATGTAGACGTTGCCCGCGACCGGCAAAGCCGCCGCAGCGATCATGACCGAGGCGGCGTAGGGCTCGACCTCGAACAGTACCAGCGCGGCAAAGGCGACGGCAGCGGGATGGAGCACCAGCTTGCCAAAGGACAGCCATCCGGCCACCGCCAGCCGCTCGGCCGATTTGGAGGCCAGCGACGCCCCGATCGCAAACAGAGCGCCGGGCGTGGCGGCGGCACCTAGGATGCTGACGAACTCGTTCAGAGGAGTGGGGATCGGAATGCGCAGCGCCGACCAGGTCAGGCCAAGGGTAATCGACACGATCATCGGGTTCTTCAAAAGGCCCATCCCGACGGTGCGCAGGATCGCAGGCGACACCCGCCCGTCGCGCGCCCCGGTGATCAGGATCACGATCAGGCTGCCGAACACGATCAGATCAACCGCCAGCACCAGCATGACAGGCCCGATCGCCGCCTCACCCATCAGCAGCACCAGCATCGGCACGCCGAGGAAACCGACATTGCCGATCACGGCGCATTGCGCCTCGACGGCGGCCTCTTCGATCCCGCGTTTGCGCAGCAGGGCCACGGCAGTCGCCACCAAATAGATCGCGCCGGTGCCCGCCAGGTAGGCCAGAACAAACGGCAGATCGAAGACCTCGGCCAGGGTCAGGTTGGCAGAGAACCGGAACAGCATGGCGGATAGCGCGAAGTAGAAGACAAACTTCGTCAGCCAACCCGTCGCCTCGTCTGTAAAGAACCGGGTTCGCCCGGCGCCATAGCCCAGCCCAATCAGCGCAAAGAAAGGAAGCGTTTTGAAGAAAATCTCGATCATTGGGCATGCGTAGCAGGATGGTGTTCTTCGTCAATCGTTTTGGCAGACTGAGAGGGAGGAAAGGGGGGCTGTCTGCCCCCCTCGGCCTGCGGCCTCACCCCCCGAGGATATTTTCTAAAAGAAGAAGCAACGGAATGTTAACCAAACCCCGCCATACCGGACGGGCGGTACAGGCGGGGACGCCGATGACCGTAAAAGGAGAAGCCCCCTGCCGTCCGATGTGATGCGCAGGGGGTCGCCTTGTCTTCTTCTTTTTCCAAATATCCCGGGGGAGTCGCCCGTAGGGCGGCGGGGGCAGCGCCCCCTTAACCCGAGCCGATCAGCACGCCCGCCGCGAAGACAAGGGCGCCGCCTAGAACCACCTGAAAGGCCGCGCGGAAGAACGGGGTATCCATGTATTTGTTCTGGATCCAGGCGATGGCCCACAGCTCGAAGAACACCACGACGAAGGCGGTGATGGTGGCCGTCCAGAAATCCGGGATCAGGTAGGGCAACGCGTGGCCCAGGCCGCCGACTGCGGTCATAACGCCCGACGCCACGCCGCGTTTCACCGGCGAGCCACGGCCGGAGAGTTCGCCGTCGTCCGAGGCGGCTTCGGTGAAGCCCATCGAGATGCCCGCGCCGATGGAGGCGGCGAGGCCGACGAGGAATGTCTCCCAAGTGTTTTGCGTAGCGAAGGCGGCGGCGAAGATCGGGGCCAGGGTCGAGACCGAGCCGTCCATCAGCCCGGCCAGGCCCGGCTGCACCCAGGTCAGCACGAATTGGCGGTGCGCGGCGCGGTTTTCGGTGTCGCGGGCGTCGTCATCCAGGTGTTTCTTTTCCAGCTTACCGGCGGTGTACTGGTGGCCCGCTTCGGCGGCGGCCAGGTCGCCCAGCAGTTTGCGCGTGTCGGCATCCTGGGTGCGCTTTGCGGCGGCCAGGTAGAAATGCTCGGCGTCGCGTTCCATCGCCTCGGCCTCGGCGCGGATGCGTTCCAGGCCCAGGTTCTCGACCAGCCATACGGGGCGACGCGCGTAGTAGCCGGCGACGTGTTCGCGGCGGATCAGGGGGATGACCTCGCCAAAGCGGCGGCGGTGCAGCTCGATCAGGCGGGCGCGATGGCCGTCTTCTTCTTCGGCCATGCCTTCGAAGATCTTGGCGGTGTCGGGAAATTCGGCGTGCAGCATCTGGCCGTAGCTGCGGTAGATGCGGGCGTCGTCCTCCTCGGACGAGATGGCAAGCGCCAGGACCTCTTGCTCGGACAGGTCGCGAAAGCGGCGGCGTTGGCTGAAGAAACGCATGGCGAACCCTTTTTGGAATAATTCTAATCATATTGGCCTTTTGGGCGGCGACAAGCCCCCTCTGGCACCTTGCTGAAACTAAACCGGACAGTTTATAGTTTTGCAATCGCACCCAAGGACGCAGGCATGGACCAAGCCGAAAAGCCGATCATTCGTACCGGACGCAAATTCGAGCAAGTTCTTGAAGGGGCGCGTGAAATCTTTATGCGGGATGGGTTCGAAGGCGCCAGCGTGGACGACATCGCGCGGGCGGCGGGCGTGTCCAAGGCGACGCTGTACAGCTATTTCCCGGACAAGCGGCTGCTGTTCATGGAGGTCGCGCAGACCGAGTGCAACAGGCAGGCAAACGAGTCGATGGACCTGGTGGATCGGCACGCGCCGGTGCGGCAGGTGCTGGAGTTCGGCGCGCGGCGGATGGTGCAGATTCTGACCTCGGACTTTTCGCAGCAGATGTTCCGGGTCTGCGTGGCCGAAAGCGAACGCTTTCCCGAGTTGGGGCGCAAGTTCTACGAATCCGGCCCGGCGACGGGCAGGCGGCACATCATGGATTACCTGAAAGAGGCCGCGCAGCGCGGCGAGGTGGCGATCGAGGATATCGAGTTGGCCGCCGATCAGTTCATGGAGCTGTGCAAGGCCGATCTGTTCGTGAAGATGGTCTTTGGTATCCGCAACAGCTTTACCCCCGTGGAAATCGACCGCGTCGTGATGGGCGCGGTCGATACGTTCATGGCGCGGTACGGGGCTTAGTAGACCACGACGGCGCGGATCGACTTACCCTCGTGCATCAGGTCGAAGCCGTCGTTGATCTGCTCCAGACTGAGGGTGTGGGTGATCATCGGGTCGATCTCGATCTTGCCGTTCATGTACCAATCCACGAATTTCGGCACGTCGGTGCGGCCCTTGGCGCCGCCGAACGCGGTGCCTTTCCAGACCCGGCCGGTGACCAGCTGGAACGGACGGGTGCTGATCTCGGCGCCCGCGGGGGCGACGCCGATGATGACGCTGACACCCCAACCGCGGTGCGAGCATTCCAGCGCGTCGCGCATGACCTTGACGTTGCCGGTGGCGTCAAAGGAGTAATCGACGCCGCCGATCTGGTCCTTCTCGGTCTTGGTCAGGTCAACGATGGCCTGAACGGTGTTGTCCACCTTGGACGGGTTCACGAAATGGGTCATGCCGAACTTCTTGGCCATCTCGGCCTTGTCGTCGTTCAGGTCCACACCGATGATCATGTCGGCCCCGGCCATGCGCAGGCCCTGGATCACGTTCAGACCGATGCCGCCCAGACCGAAGACAGCGGCCTTTGAGCCGATCTCGACCCCTGCCGTATTGATCACCGCGCCGATGCCGGTGGTGACGCCGCAGCCGATGTAGCAGATCTTGTCGAAGGGGGCGTCCTCGCGCACCTTGGCCAGCGCGATTTCGGGCATCACGGTGTGGTTGGCGAAGGTCGAGCAGCCCATGTAGTGATAGATCGGCGTGCCATCCAGCATGCTGAACCGGGTGGTGCCGTCGGGCATCAGGCCCTGACCTTGGGTGTTGCGGATCGCGGTGCACAGGTTGGTCTTGCCCGACAGGCAGGACGGGCATTCGCGGCACTCGGGCGTGTAAAGCGGGATGACGTGATCGCCGGGCTTCAGGGTGGTGACGCCCTCGCCGACCTCGATCACCACGCCTGCGCCTTCGTGGCCCAGAATGCAGGGGAACAGCCCTTCGGGGTCCGCGCCGGAACGGGTGAATTCATCCGTGTGGCAGATGCCGGTGGCCTTGATCTCGACCAGGACTTCGCCCTTTTTGGGGCCGTCCAGGTTGACTTCCATGATCTGCAGGGGTTCGCCGGCCTTCAGGGCCACGGCTGCCTTGGTACGCATATATTCCCTCCGATGCGTTTACTCGTTCTAACCATACGCTTGCGTATGCAATGGCATCGCCCGCGCGCCTAGTTGTCCATGCGGTAGAGCTTATGGCAAGCGCCACATGTCTGCCCAATGGTTCGCATCCCGGTTTGGACGCTTTCCAGCGAGTCCACATTCACGGATGCGACCGCCCGGCCCATGTCTGCGGCCTTGGCGGTGAAATCGTCCCAATTCTGCCAGATCGCGGGCAGGGCCTCGGATTTCGGATCGGTGGCAGGGGATTTGAAGGCCGCCGGGATGGCGGCGGCGTTTTCGATCAGCGCGGCCTTGGCCTGTTCGACCGCGTCGGGATCAAAGGCCAGCGCGCCCTTTGCGGTGTCGCCCAGCACGGCCATGTTGTTCTTGACCGAGCCCATCAGGTCCATGCGCGCCTTGACCTGCGGATCCTTGACCCCGCCATGAGCCAGCGCGGCGCTGGCGGCAATCAGGGCCACGAAGGTCAGATATCGGATTTTCATGCGGCCTCCTGTGATTTGTACAGGGGGACAGCCTAGCCCGTTGGACGGGAATGAAAACCAAGGCGAGGCGATTTTTCGCCTCGCGGTGCGTTTTTATAGCGCGCGCAAGCCGCCCACCACGAAATCCGTCGCCAACACGGCATAGGTCGCGCGGTCCATCCCCTTGCCGGGGCGGTGCCACATGTAGAACCAGTTCAGGATGGCGAACACCGTCATGGTGGCGCCGCGCAGACGCTCGGCATCGTTCGCCAGTTTGGGCTGAACCTGCAGAACGGCGGTGCTCATGATCTCGACCAGTTCGCGCTGGGTGGCGACCAGCGGGGCCTGCTTGTCCTTGGGCAACACGCCCAACGCGTCGATCTGGAGCTTATGCTCGGCGTCGGCGTCTTCGTAGGCCGTCAGGATGGCGCGGATCAGCTGGCCGATCCCCTCGCCCTCGGACGCCTGAACCTGATCCAGCAGCTGGCCCAGATGATCGTCGAGGATGTCGAACAGCAGATCCTCTTTCGAGGACCAGTAGTGGTAGATCAGCGCCTTTGACACGCCACAGGATTTCGCCGCGCCGGTCATGCTGGCGCGGTCGAACCCGTGGGCGGCGAAATAGGCCGCCGCCCCCTTGCGCAGGCTTGCGCGTTTCTCGTCGTGATCTCTGGCCAGACCCCTCGCCATCAGCGTTCCTTAGGACGGTTGTCGATGATGCGAACCGCCTTACCCTCGGAACGGGCCACTTTACCAGAGCCAGCGACGTTCACCTTGACGCTGATGCCGACGTTCGACTTGACCTTGCCGGCCAGATCGCGCGCCGCGCGCTCGGTCACGTCCAGCGACATCCCCTCGGCCAGTTCGACATGCACGGTCATGATGTCCATGCGGTCGGGGCGGCTGAGTTCGATCTGGAAATGCGGCGCCAGGGCCGGAATTTCCATCAGCTGTTCCTCGATCTGGGTCGGGAAGACGTTGACGCCGCGCAGGATGATCATGTCGTCCGAACGGCCCGTGATCTTTTCCATCCGGCGCATCGAGCGCGCGGTGCCCGGCAGCAGGCGGGTCAGGTCGCGGGTGCGGTAACGGATGATCGGGAAGCCCTCTTTGGTGAGCGAGGTAAAGACCAGCTCGCCCAGCTCGCCGTCGGGCAGCACTTCGCCGGTGTTGGGGTCGATCACCTCGGGGTAGAAGTGGTCCTCCCAGATGTGCAGGCCATCCTTGGTTTCGACGCACTCATTCGCGACGCCGGGGCCGATGACTTCGGACAGGCCGTAGATATCGACGGCGTGCATGTCGAAGGCGTCTTCGATCTCGCGGCGCATGGCGTTGGTCCAAGGTTCCGCGCCGAAGATGCCGACCTTGAGCGGCGATTTGCGCGGGTCCAGGCCCTGCTTGGCATATTCGTCCAGAATGGACAGCGCGTAGGAGGGGGTCACGGTGATGCCGTCGGCGCCGAAATCCTCGATCAGGCGCACCTGGCGCTGGGTCATGCCGCCCGAGACCGGGACCACGGTCAGACCGGCACGCTCGGCGCCGCCGTGGATGCCCAGACCGCCAGTGAACAGGCCATAGCCATAGGCGTTGTGCAGCACGTCGCCCGCCCGCAGACCCGAGGCGCGCAGGCAGCGCGCGACCACGTCGGCCCACATGGACAGGTCGTTCTTGGTGTAGCCCACCACGGTCGGTTGGCCGGTCGTCCCCGAGGACGCATGCAGGCGCGCGATCTGTTCGCGCGGCACGGCAAACAGGCCGAACGGGTAGTTGTCGCGCAGGTCCTGTTTGACGGTGAAGGGGAACTTCGCCAGATCAGACAGGGATTTCAGGTCGTCTGGATGCACGCCCGCCGCGTCGAATTTCTGACGGTAGAACGGGACGTTATCGTAGGCGTGCCGCAGCGACCACTTCATGCGTTGCAACTGCAGCGACGCGATTTCGTCACGCGATGCGGTTTCAATAGGGTCCAGGTCGCCGGGCTTGGGCGAAAGATCTTTCATGACACGTTCCTCCACTAAACGGTGCCGTATGGTTTATTCGGTCAGACGGATTCCAGCATCAGGGCGATGCCTTGGCCCACACCGATACACATCGTGCAGATCGCGCGTTTGGCGCCTGCATCCATCAGGTTGATCGAGGCGGTCAGCGCCAGTCGCGCGCCGGACATGCCCAGCGGGTGACCCAGCGCAATCGCGCCGCCATTCGGGTTCACATGATCGGCGTCATCGGGCAGACCCAGCTGCCGCATCGAGGCCAGACCCTGCGCGGCAAAGGCCTCGTTCAGCTCGATGAAATCGACGTCGCTGATCTTCAGCCCGTGGCGATCCAGCAGGGCCTGCGTCGCCGGGGCCGGGCCGATGCCCATGATGCGCGGCGGCACACCGACGGTGGCCATCGAGACGATCCGCGCCTTGGGCGTCAGGCCGTATTTTTCAACCGCTGCCTTGCTGGCGATGATCAGCGCAGCCGCACCGTCATTCACGCCCGAGGCGTTGCCAGCGGTGATCGAACCACCCTCGCGGAAGGGGGTCGAGAGTTTGGCCAACTGCTCCAGCGTGGTGGCGCGGGGGTGTTCGTCGGTGTCCACGATCACCGCGTCGCCCTTGCGCTGCGGGATGCTGACCGGGGTGATTTCCCGCGCCAGACGGCCCGAGGCAATCGCCGCAATCGCCTTGGTCTGCGAGCGCAGGGCAAAGGCGTCCTGATCGGCGCGCGAGATGTTGAAATCCTCGGCCACGTTTTCCGCCGTTTCGGGCATGGAATGGGTGCCGTATTGCTTGTGAATCAGCTTGTTGACGAAGCGCCAGCCGATGGTGGTGTCGTAGATTTCGGCCTTGCGGGAAAAGGCGCTGTCGGCCTTGCCCATGACGAACGGCGCGCGGGACATCGACTCGACCCCGCCAGCGATCATGACGTCCGCCTCGCCGCACTTGATGGCGCGCGCGGCGGTACCGACCGCATCCAGGCCCGAGCCGCACAGACGGTTCAGCGTGACACCCGGCACGCCCTCGCCCAGACCGGCCAGCAGGGCGGACATGCGGGCGACGTTGCGGTTGTCTTCGCCCGCGCCGTTGGCGTTGCCCATGATGACTTCGTCGACCTTCAGCCCCTCGAACGGGGCGACCAGTTCGCGCATCACATGCGCCAGCATGTCATCCGGCCGCACCGAGGCCAAAGCCCCGCCGTAACGGCCAATCGGGGTGCGCAGCCCCTCGCACAGGTAGGCTTCGGTCATTGATCGGTCTCCTCGAAATGCTGGCCCTTGATCTGGCGCGAGAGGCCGCGGAACAGGGCGACCTTGCGCCCGTCCTCGCCGGTGACCAGCACGTCGTAGACGCCTGATCGCCCGGTCAGCGAGATCTCGTCGGCGACGGCGGTCAACAACTCGCCGTGCTTGCCGGGGGCCAGAAAGGTGATGGTGTTTTCCTGCGCCACAACCAGCGCGTTATGGCTGTTGCAGGCATAGGCAAATGCGGTGTCGGCCAAGGTAAAGATGTACCCGCCGTGGCAGATCGAATGCCCGTTCAGCATGTCGTCGCGCACCGGCATCGTCATGGTCGCCTGACCCGGCGCGATGCGTGTCAGTTCCATGCCGGCGGCATGCGCGGCCACGTCCTTGGACCACATCGCAGCAGCACTGCGTTCGGCTATTTCCTGTGGTGTCATCCGGCCCTTCCTCCCTGTCGCCAATCAAAGCTTGCACAAAACCGACCGGTCGGTCAATAGTGTTGAAACAGGAATTATTTTGCTCCATAGTGCGGCAAACCCGGAGGAGAGACCCGATGCTGAAACCCGAAAGCTTTATCGCTGGCGCATGGATCGCGCCCGGTGCCGCCGCCACGTCCGTGATTGGCCCCGTCAGCGCCACGCAGATCGCGCTGGCAGGCGGTTCCGCGCTGGATACGGACGCCATGCTGGCCCATGCCCGGCAGGTCGGCGGCCCCGCCCTGCGCGCGCTAACCTTCCATGATCGCGCGAAAATTCTGAAGAAGCTGGCGCTGTACATCGACAGCCGCAAGGAAGAGCTTTACGCGATCAACGGCCTGACCGGCGCCACCCGCCGTGACGGTGGCGTGGACATCGAGGGCGGCATCGGCACGCTGTTCGTCTATGCCTCGAAGGGACGCAGCGGCCTACCTGATTCGCATGTCTACGTGGATGGTGAGGTCGAACAACTGGGCCGCTCGGGCGCCTTCCTTGGGCAACATATTGCAACCCCGCTGCAGGGCGTCGCCGTTCACATCAACGCGTTCAACTTCCCGGTCTGGGGCATGTTGGAGAAACTGGCCCCCACCCTGCTGGCCGGTGTTCCCGCAATCGTGAAACCGGCGACTCAGACCTGCTATCTGACCGAGGCGTGCTTCCGCATGATCATCGAATCGGGCCTGCTGCCCGAGGGCGCGGTGCAGCTGATCATCGGTCGCACCGGTGATCTGCTGGACAAGATGGGCCCGCAAGATGTGGTCAGCTTCACCGGCTCGGCCGACACCGCGATGATGCTGCGCAACACCCCCGCGCTGATCCGCAACTCGACCCGGTTCATGTCGGAACAGGACAGCCTGAACGCCTCGATCCTCGGCCCGGATGCGGATGTTGACAGCCCCGAATTCGCGCTGTTCCTGAAAGAGGCAGTGACCGAGATCACCACCAAAGCGGGCCAGAAATGCACCGCGATGCGCCGCCTGCTGGTGCCCGCGCACCTGGCCGATACCGTCGCTGCCGCGCTGGCGGATCGCCTGGGCCAGATCACCGTTGGCCACCCCGATGCCGATGGCGTCCGCATGGGCGCGCTGGCCTCGCTTAGCCAGAAATCCGACGTTCTGGCCAAGGCCGCTCAGATCGGCACCGAGGCGCGCATGATCTGCGGTTCGCTGGACGGGTTCCAGCCTGTCGATGCCTCGCCCGAGGCTGCGTTTATCCCGCCGACCCTGTTCCAGTGCGATGACCCGGACGCCGCCAAGATCATCCACGAGGTCGAAGCCTTCGGCCCCGTCTCAACCATCCTGCCTTACCGCGACACCGCCCACGCCGCCGAGCTGGCCAACCGCGGCGAAGGCTCGCTGGTCGCCTCGGTCTTCACCCATGACCCGCAAGTCGCGCGCGAGATCACCCTGTCCAGCGCCGCTTGGCATGGCCGCCTCTACATCAACAACCGCGACACTGGGCGCGAGGCCACGGGCCACGGCGCACCGATGCCCCACATGATCCACGGCGGCCCCGGCCGCGCTGGCGGCGGCGAGGAACTGGGCGGTGTGCGCGGCGTCATGCACTACATGCAGCGCACCGCGATCCAGGGCACCCCGGAAATCATCAGCGCCATCACCGGCCAATGGATCAAAGGCGCTCCGGAGAAATCCAACCCGACCCACCCGTTCCAGCGCACCTTCACCGAGATCGAGATCGGCGAGACCATCCACACCGATCCGCGCACGATCACCATGGACGATATCGAGCATTTCGCCCATTTCACCGGTGACACCTTCTACGCCCACATGGACGAAGACGCCGCCAAGCGGAACCCGTTCTTCCCGGGCCGCGTCGCGCATGGCTACCTGCTGCTCAGCTTTGCCGCTGGTCTGTTCGTGGAACCCAACGAAGGCCCGGTTCTGGCCAATACCGGCCTCAACGGCCTGTCGTTCCAGAAACCTGTCAGCGCCGGCGACAGCATCAAGGTCCGCCTGACCTGCAAACGCAAGACCAAGCGCACCGACACCTATGGCGAGGTCGCCTGGAACGTCACCCTGACCAACCAGGACGGCGACCAGGTCGCGGAATACGAACTGCTGACGATGGTCTCCTACGACCGCTAAGGCTTCTTTCTGAGCCAAATACTCCCGCCGGAGGCGTGCAACAGCGCCTTCGGCACCCCCTTTCGCAGGAGCAAAACCCCGTGTAACAAGGGGTTATGGACCCGCTTGCCCCACTCATCTCTGCCCTGCATGCCGAAGGACGCCTGCGCGTCTGGTCGCTGGTCATCACCGTTTTCGGGGACAGCGTGCAATATCGCGGCGGGCGCATCTCGAACGTCCGTTTGCAGGCGCTGCTGGGCCGTCTTGGGGTCGAACCCGGTGCCATCCGCACCGCCCTGTCGCGGCTGGGGCGCGATGGCTGGCTGACCTCGGAACGCGAGGGGCGCAACAGCTATTACCAACTGACCCCGCAAGGCCAGGCGCGGTTCACCGACGCGACCAGCCGCATCTACGCAGCCCCCCGACAAGACCCGGTGACGCGCTGGACTCTGGCTGTCGGCCCCGGGCAACCCGGCCTGCCCGTCGCCCCCGGCATCGTTCTGCGCCCCGCCGATCAGCCCGCGCCGACACCGCCCGATTGCGCCGTGACCGGATCGCTGACCGAGCTTGCGCCGCAGCTACGTGCCGCCCTGCTGACCCCGACCCACCATGCCGCACTGACCGCGCTTTATACCGATCTCGAAACGCTGCGCCCGCTGCGGCTCAGCGGTCTGGATGCTGCCGCCGCGCGGACCCTGCTGATCCACCGCTGGCGCCGGATCGTGCTGCGCCACCCCGAGCCGCCGGTCGAACTGTTGCCCCCCGACCTGTCGCGCCAAGACCCCCGCACCGCCGTCGCTGCCGCCTACGAGGCCCTGACCTCGGCCGCCGAGGAATGGCTGGACACGCCCATTCAGGACATCGCACCGATGCCCAAGGCGCACCCACTTTTCGCGCGACGTTTCCTCTGATCCGCGCATTGTCTTGATTTGCGGCCCGTTTGGCGCAACTCTGTACCCATGAACGTGCAAACTCCCACCCCCTTTCCCCGCCCCGGAGTGCCCGAGCAAGTGGCCTTTGACCGGCATGAGTTGGGCGCGATCCTTGGTCTTTATGGCCGCATGGTCGCCGCCGGGGAATGGCGGGATTACGGCATCTCGCACCTGCGCGATCATGCGGTGTTCGCCGTGTTCCGGCGCACTGCGGAAAACCCGCTTTACCGCATTGAAAAGCACCCCAAGTTGCGCGCGCGTCAGGGCATGTACGTGGTGTTCGGCACCGACGGGCAGGTGCTGAAACGCGGCCACGACCTGCCAACCGTGCTGCGGGTGCTGGAGCGTAAACTCATCCGACCGGTGGACTGATCATGCAGATTGCAATTCTTGGCGGCGGCCTGATCGGGGCCAGCTGGGCCGCGCTGTTCCTGGCGCATGGACACTCGGCACATGTGGCCGACCCGAACCCCGCCGCGCCGGACTACGTGCGCGATTTCATCCGCAAGGCATGGCCGCATCTTGCGCAGCTGACTCCGGATTTGCCCGACGTGGCACCGCTAGAGAGGCTGTCCTTCACGCAGGACATCGCCACTGCCTGCGCGGGGGCCGAGTTCGTGCAGGAATGCGGGCCGGACCGGATCGGGCCGAAACAGCAGATCGTCGCGTTGGCCGAGACCACACTTGCGCCCGACGTGCTGATCGCCTCGTCCACGTCCTCGCTGATGGCGTCGGACATTCAGGCGCAGGCCCGCCATCCCGGCCGCATCCTTGTGGCGCATCCGATGAACCCGCCGCACCTGGTGCCGTTGGTCGAGCTGGTCGCCGGCCAAAAGACCGACACCGACGCGCTGATCCGGGCCGAGGCGTTCTACCAATCGCTGGACCGCGTCACCATCCGCGTGCAAAAGGAACGGCCCGGCCATCTGGCGAACCGGTTGACCTCGGCCCTGTATCGCGAGGCGGTGAATATCGTGGCAGAGGGGATCGCCAGCGTCGCCGACGTGGACCGTGCGATAGCGTATGGTCCGGGGATGCGGTGGGCGCTGATGGGGCCGCACCTGATCTATCACCTGGGTGGCGGACCCGGCGGCTATCGCCATTACCTGGACCATCTGGGCCCGACGCAAGAGGCGCGGTGGAAAGACCTGGGCGAGCCGAAACTGACGCCCGAACTGGTCGCGCAACTGGTCCAAGGGCTGGAGTCCGAGATCGCCGGAATCGACCCGGACGATCTGGAAACCTCGCGCGATCGGGCGTTGGTGGCGCTGGCCAAGCTGAAGCAGGGCCTGCCGTTTTGATCGCATCCGGGGCCGTGGTCAGGCCATGACGCAGAGCATCTCGAACATGATCGACACCGCCAGATAGGCCGTGGCGCCGCTTTGATCGAAAGGCGGCGACACCTCGACCACATCCGCGCCCACGATCTGCACGCCTTTCAGCCCGCGCACCACTTGCAACGCCTGGTACGAGTTCGGCCCGCCAACCTCAGGCGTGCCGGTGCCGGGGGCAAAGGCCGGGTCCACGAAGTCGATGTCGTAAGACACATAGGTGGGCGCGGCGCCAACGATTTCTCGCGCCTCGGTCATCACGTCCTCGGGGCCGCGGGCGTGAAACTCGTCAATGGTGATGACGCGGATGCCCTCGGCCTTGGCGAAGTCCAGATCTTCGCCATCGTATTGCGTGCCGCGAATGCCGATCTGCACCATGCGGCGCGGGTCCAGCAGCCCCTCTTCGACGGCGCGGCGGAAGGGGGTGCCGTGGGTGTACATCTGCCCGTTGAAATAGGAGTGGTAGAGGTCGGTGTGGCTGTCGAAGTGGATCAACCCAAGCGGCCCGTCCGCAGCAACGGCGCGCAAAACGGGCAGCGTGGTCAGGTGATCGCCGCCCGCAGTCAGCGGCCGGATACCGGCCCCCACGACCTGTCGGTAGAACGCGGTGATCCGATCCATACTGTCCCGTATGTCGGCAGGATTGGGGCCGACATCGCCCAGATCCGCGCAATTCATCGCTTCGAACGGGCGCACGCCGGACAGCAGGTGCTGAGCGCGGATCATGGTCGAGGCATCGCGCATCTGTCGCGGCCCATGACGCGGACCGGGGCGGTTGGTGGTGCCGCTGTCCCACGGCACACCGATAAGGCCGACATCGACATCACCAAAGCGGTCATGGCCGGGCTGCACCAGCGGCAGGCGCATGAACGTGGGCACCCCGGCAAAGCGCGGCAACTCGAACCCCGAGACGGGATGGAAGAACGGGTCGTTCATCTTGTGTCTTTCTTCACGGTCGGCAACCGGCGGCGAGCCACGACGGGGCCGCTCCCCTGCGCCTCGATCCGGGCGAGGGCGACGTCCAAATCCTCGCACGCAACGGCCATGTGGTGGGCGTTGGCGTGCAGCAGCTTGTTCTTGCCGGCGACCAGCGCGACGTGCCCTTTCCAGAACAGCAGATCGCCCCGGCGTAGCGGGACATCCTCGGCCAGAACGCGGCCCGCGTTGGCCTGTTGCATGTCACTGTCGCCCGGGCAGGGAATGCCGCAGCCATAGCAGGCCGCCTGCACCAGACCCGAGCAATCAATCCCCCAGATCGAGTTTCCGCCCCACAGGTACGGTACGCCCAGATAACGCTCGGCCACTTCGACAGGGTCGCGGGCCAGTTTTGACAGCTCGGCCAGGTGCGGTTTGGGGATGTAGCCCAGCGGCGTTTCATAGAAGCGCGCGGTTTCCCCGATCACCCGAAACTGAGAGCCCATCGACAGGCACATCCGCTCGTGGCTTTTGAAATCCGGCTCGGTGTACAGATGCGAGGCGCGCGCGATCACCCAATGGGTCGCGGGGCGGCGCTCCTCTAGCTGGTCAAAGCGCAGGTAGCCGACATAGCCGTCTTTCTCCGCCTGAACAAAGGCCCAGCCCGCGCGTTCTTCGTACATGGCGACGCGTTCGCCCAGCAGCAATTGCCGTTCGCGGCGACCATGTGGGGCGGACAGCAGGTCGGCCAGCGGCACCGCGACCATCTTTTCGGTCCCCGAGACGTAGCGCGGTGCCTCGACCTTGCCGCGCAGAAAGGCGGCGGCGACGCGGGCGTTGGCGGGGATCAGGCGGCGGTCCATCGGTCAGATCCCCAGCAGTTCGGGCAGCGCCTCCAAGAGGGCGCGGGCCCCCATCCCGACACCGCCCTTGGGCCGCGCCGGTTTGCTGGAAGGGGACCAGCCATAAATGTCGAAATGAGTGTAGCGGCAAGCATCCCCGGCAAAGCGGCGCAAGAACAGCGCGGCGGTGATCGCCCCGCCGAAACCGCCCTTGGGGGCGTTGTCCAGATCGGCAATGCCGGGTTCCAGATCGGCCTCGTACGGGTCCCAGAACGGCAGACGCCAGACCGGATCGGCGACACGCGTGGCGGCGGCGGACAGCGAGGTCGCCAGCGCCTCGTCATCGGTGAAGAACGGCGACAGGTCCGGCCCGACGGCCACACGGGCGGCGCCGGTCAGAGTGGCCATCGACAGCATCAGGTCGGGTTGCCCCTCGGCCCCCAGCGCCAGCGCGTCGGCCAGAACCAACCGCCCCTCGGCGTCGGTATTATTGATCTCGACGGTCAGGCCCTTGCGACTGGTCAGGATGTCACCGGGGCGGAAGGCGTTGGAGGAAACGCTGTTTTCCACCGCCGGGATCAGCACGCGCAAGCGCAGGTTCAGGCCCAGAGACATAATCATATGGGCCAGACCCAGCACCGTGGCCGCCCCGCCCATGTCCTTTTTCATCAGCCCCATCGTGGTCGAGGATTTCAGGTCCAGACCGCCGGTATCAAAGCAAACGCCCTTGCCCACCAGCACCAGCGACGGCCCCGTATCACCCCAAGTCATGTCGATCAGGCGCGGCGGCTGGGCAGCAGCACGGCCAACGGCGTGGATCATCGGGAAGTTCTGCGCCAGAAGATCCTCGCCCACCGTCACTTTGATCGAGGCACCGTGGCTGGCCGCCAGATCACGGGCAGCCTGCTCCAACGCGCGGGGGCCCATGTCGTTGGCGGGGGTGTTGATCAGGTCGCGGGTCAGACGCTCGCCTGCGGCGATGACCTCCAGCCGCGGGGCATCCACGCCTTCGGGGGCAACCAGCCGCGCCGAAGAGCCGTGCGATTTGTGATAGCGGCCAAAGCTGTAGGCCGACAGCAGCCAGCCCAGGGCCTCCTCTTGCGCCATGTCTTCGGGCAGACCGTCCGCGATGCGGTAGATGCCTTCGGGCAGGGCGGCGGCGACGGCGGCCAGATGGAACCGCCCGCGCTTGCGCTGATCAGCCGAGCCATAGCCCGCCAGAACGGCGACCGGTTTGCCATTGGCGTCGGGGATCAGCAGGGATTTCCCCAGGCTGCCTTTGAACCCGCTGGCCCGCACCCAGTTCTGCACCGGCGTTGGCTGCGCCTCTAGCCAGGCAGGCAGGGCGTCCGACTCCAGAACATGAACGGGAATGGCATCCGAAGATGCCGCGGCAAAGGTCATAGTCATCTGAGGCCCCATTGTTGCGTGACCCCAGCCTACGCCGATTGTCGGCACCTGCAAGGGGGGCTAAAGCGACTGGCCCTGCAACTCCCACACGGCGGTCAGCGACCCCTCTCCGATGCGCAAAAGCCGGGCCAGTGTCGCGGCCAGGGCCACTGGGTCACCCCGGTCGATGCAGCCCACCACGTCGCATGCGACGCGCGCCAGTTTGGGCATGCCCATCTGCCGGGATATGCCCACCAACGAGCGCGTGGTCTTGCGCAGGTCCAGAAAGCGGCCATCGGAATAGTGCTTCTCGGCCTCGGTCAGGCGCTGCGCCACCTCGTCCAGCGCGCGGCAGATCACCTCTCCGGCACCGACATCGCCCAGTTCGCGGTACAGGTTGCCAAGTTGCCCTGCATCCAGCCGAACGGGTTCGTTCATCTCGATCAAAGTTACGTAATTCATGGTCTCACCCCATATCAGGCCCCCACGGCCCGGGCGGACCTTGCCCTGCAAGAGGTTCCCAAAAGGTTGAGGCGGACAATTGTTTTCCCTCGAAAACTGGTTAAATGCGGGGTATCTCACTCGGTCAATAGTAGACGAGACGCAAGGACGACGACATGCACAACGCCAAGCCCCTGCCCAGCTATCTGGTCCAAAGGTATCACGGTTGGAAAGCAACCACCTACTCAGAGAACCAGAGCTGGTATCGCCGCTTGGCGGACGAGGGCCAGCGCCCCCGCGCGATGGTCATCTCGTGCTGCGATTCCCGGGTCCATGTGACCGCGATCTTCGGCGCAGATCAGGGCGAATTCTTCATCCACCGCAACATTGCCAACCTGGTGCCCAGCTACGAGCCCGACGGCCAGCAGCACGGCACCTCGGCCGCGGTGGAATACGCGGTGACGGCGCTGAAGGTGTCGCACATCGTCGTGATGGGGCATTCGCAATGCGGCGGCGTCGCGGGTTGCCACGACATGTGCACCGGCCACGCCCCGGCGCTGGAGGAGAAATCCTCGTTCGTGGGCCGCTGGATGGACATCCTGCGCCCCGGCTTTGAAAAGGTGAAAGACATCGCCGACGAGGCCGAACGCAAGCGCGCCCTGGAAAAGCAGGCGGTGCTGACCTCGCTCGACAACCTGATGACGTTCCCCTTCGTTCGGGAAGCCGTGGAAAAGGGCGACCTGTCGCTGCACGGTCTGTGGAACGACATCGGCGAGGGCACGCTGGAGCAGTACCTTCCGGCCGAGGACACGTTCAAGGTCATCTGATTAACGACCCGCTGCAGACCCCACAAAATCAAACGGGCGCCCAACTGGACGCCCGTTTCTTTTTGGCAAGGTTCTGAGAGACCTCAGCCCTTTTTCAGCACTTCGCGGCCCAGCAGCTCGGCGATCTGGACGGCGTTCAGGGCAGCGCCCTTACGCAGGTTGTCCGACACGCACCACAGGTTCAGGCCGTTCTCGACGGTCGAGTCCTGACGGATCCGGCTGATGAAGGTCGCGTAGTCGCCCACGCATTCCTTCGGGGTCACGTAGCCGCCCGGCTCACGCTTGTCGATCACCATGATGCCCGGCGATTCCCGCAGGATGTCGCGTGCTTCGTCTTCGTCCAGGAACTCTTCGAACTCGATGTTGATCGCTTCCGAGTGGCCAACGAACACCGGCACGCGCACACAGGTCGCGGTGACCTTGATCGAGGGGTCGACGATCTTCTTGGTCTCGACGACCATCTTCCACTCTTCCTTGGTCGAGCCGTCTTCCATGAAGACGTCGATCTGCGGGATCACGTTGAAGGCGATTTCCTTCTGGAACTTCTTCGCCGGCACGTCCGCGGTGGGGTTATAGACCGCCTTGGTCTGTTCCCACAGCTCGTCCATGCCGTCCTTGCCCGCGCCCGACACCGACTGGTAGGTCGACACGACGACGCGCTTGACCTTGGCACGGTCATGCAGCGGCTTCAGTGCGACAACCATCTGCGCGGTCGAGCAGTTGGGGTTCGCGATGATGTTCTTGTTCTTGTAATCGTGGATGGCCTGCGGGTTGCATTCCGGCACGATCAGCGGGATTTCCGGGTCGTAGCGATACAGCGACGAATTGTCGATCACCACGCAGCCAGCGGCAGCCGCCTTGGGCGCGTATTTTTTGGTGGCTTCCGAACCCACGGCAAACAGGGCGATATCCCAGCCGGTGAAATCGAAAGTGTCCAGGTCCTTGGTAGTGATGGTCTTGTCGCCAAAGCTGACCTCGGTGCCCAGCGATTTCCGGCTGGCCAGAGCGGCAATTTCATCCACCGGGAACATACGTTCCGCCAGGATATTCAGCATTTCACGGCCCACATTCCCCGTGGCACCGGCAACAACGACCTTATAGCCCATTTCGAGCGACTCCTTTGTTTAGGACGAGGCTCCATACCGCAGGGGAACGCAGGTTTAAAGAGGTTTTGCTAGTCCACACGGTCGCGGCAAAACAGGTATAGCGCCAGCCCCACAACCATAGCCCCAAAGAACAACGCAAAGAGCGCGTCGAATGGCACCTCGGGGGTTGCAGCCCCAACACTGGCGGCACGATAGACCTTGCCGGTGACCACCTGGAATATGCCCACCCCCCCGATCGAGAACAGGTTCATAAGCGTCACCCCGCGCCCCACCAGATGCGGCGGAAAGAAACTGCGCCCATGCGCCATCATCATCGGATAAGCCGCGCAGAAGAACCCGACCGCCGCGAACAGCGCGACCGAGGTCCAGGCGCTCCCCGCCGGCAGCAGCCACAGCGTGCCCAAGGCCACGGCCCCGATCAGGTTGCCACCAAAAATCACCCATTTGCGCGTGCCCAGGATGCGGTCCAGCGGCCCATAGGCAAAGGTGCCCAGGATCATCGCCACGCCCATCACCAGCGTCGCATTGCCCACCTGCCCGGCATCAAAGCCGAACACATCCGTCAGATAGGGCCCGACCCACAGCCCGCGCAGCCCCGCAGCAGGGGCATATTGCACAAAGGTCAGCGGAAAGATCAGCCACAAGGCGGGCATCTTCAGCAGGTCCAGCACGCTGCCCTTCTGGTCATGTACCACGCGCTCGGGGTCCTTCACCGTCACCAGCAGCCCCAGCGCCACCACGGCACTGACAGCAGCCAGCCCGAACAAGGTCTCGCGCCAGCCTAACACCTCAGCCGCCCGCGCCATCGGCAAGGCCCCCAACAGGTTGCCCAAACTGCCCACGCCCAGCAGCACCGCCGCCAGCGTGGCAAAAACCCGTGCCGGGTAATTGCGCGCGAAAATGTAATAAGAGGCCATCAGCACCGGCGAACAACCCACGCCAATCAGCCCCATCGCCAACAGGATATGCACCGGCTGCGTCGCCATTCCGAACAGCGCCGCCCCCCCGGCCCCACCGATCAGCAACAACACCCCCGCCGTGCGCCGCGGCCCGATCCGGTCCAACGCCGCGCCGACCGGGATCTGCATTGCCGCAAAGGTCAGGAACCACAGCCCCGAGGCATTGGCCAGATCCTCGGGCACCGCGCCCACATCCTGCTCCAACACCTTGGTCAACACCGCCAGAAACGAGCGATAGAACTGACTCAACACATAGGCCGCACAAAGCAGCACCAGACCTGCGCGCATTTCCGCCTCCTCCCAAAAGCCCCCAAGCTTTCCCTGAAAACCACAAGGGGCGCAACCCCGATACTGGCCGCGCCCCTGGCTTCTTTCTGATCCAAATACTCACCGGTGCGCGCCCTCAGTCCGCGCGCGGCCGGGGCTTATTTCCCGGCCCGCAGCCGCCCGACCACTCCGGTAGGGAAGAAATAGACGCTCAGGATGAACAGGATCCCCAGCCACAGCAGCCAACGATCCGCATCCAGCAGCTGCGGCAACAGCGGTACCCCCTCGACGGAGTTCGAGGCGACCTCCATCAGCTCTTGCAGGTAGTTCTGCGCCACCACCAGCACCGTCGCCCCGATCACTGCGCCATACATCGTGCCCATGCCGCCGATCACGACCATCAGCAGGATGTCCACCATGATCTCGAAGCTCAGCACCGTGTCCGGCCCGACATAGCGCAGCCAGATCGCATAGAGCGACCCTGCCAGCGCCGCCACCGCAGCCGAGATACAGGTCGCCGCCGTGCGGTAGTTCACCACGCGATAGCCCACCGACTCGGCGCGGAAATCGTTCTCGCGGATCGCCTGCAGCACCCGGCCAAAAGGCGAGTTCACGATGCGCAGCAGCACCAGGAACAGGATCAGCGACCCGCCGAACACCAGGTAGTAGTTCAACAGCTTGCCATTCAGCTTCACGCCCATCACCTCGCCGCCGAACTTGAAGGCCGGTGTCAGCTCGCGCGGGATCTGATAGTTCAGCCCGTCCTCGCCGCCGGTCAGACCCGACAGCTGACTGACCAACACTGCAACAGCCGAGGCCACCGCCAGCGTGATCATCGCAAAGAAAATCGCGCGAACCCGCAGGCTGAAAAGCCCGATCAGAAACGCCACGACAGCCGCCAGAACGGCCCCCGCCACGGCCCCCACGATCAGCGCATCATAGCCGCGCCCCATATGGGTACTGGCCAGCGCCACGCCATAGGCACCCATGCCGAAGAACATCGTATGGGCAAAGCTGACGATCCCACCGTACCCAAGCATCAGGTCGTAGGACGCCACCAGCAGGATGAACACGCAGATCCGCGCCGCCGTATCGACCGAGCGGATGCCCGGAAACAGGAACGGAGCCAGCGCCAGCGCCACCAGGATCATCAACAGGATCGCGCCCAGGATTTTCGAGCGGGGCGTATCCCCCGACAACAATTTC
This sequence comes from Thalassobius vesicularis, assembly GCF_004799325.1. Classification (GTDB taxonomy): domain Bacteria; phylum Pseudomonadota; class Alphaproteobacteria; order Rhodobacterales; family Rhodobacteraceae; genus Thalassobius; species Thalassobius vesicularis. Next base: position 167,714 of record NZ_SSMD01000004.1, on the reverse strand, counting down.
ACGATCATCTCACTTCGCCTTCACAACCGGGATCATGCCCTGCGGCCGCCACATCAAAATGGCCACCATCAGCGCGATATTGGAAATCAGAGCGGCTTTGGGCTCAATGAAGGCAATGTAGTTCTGCAACAGCCCCACCAGCAGCGCGCCGATGAAACAGCCCTCGACACTGCCCAGGCCCCCGATGATCACCACGATGAAGATCAGGATCATCATCTGCTGGCCCATATGCGCGGTGATCACCTCTTGGTAGAGGCCCCACATCACGCCGCCCAAACCCGCCAGCGCCGAACCCGCCACGAACACGCCCACGAAGACCAGCCGCAGCCGGTATCCCAGCGCCTCGACCATCTCGCCGTTCTCAACGCCCGCGCGGACGATCAGCCCGATCTTGGTCGAGCGCAGCACATAGCGCATCCCCAGGAACAGCACCAAACCCACAGCGACGGCGACCAAGCGGTATTTCTCCAACGCGGCCCCGGCAAAGGTGATCGCGCCCTGCAAGGCTTGCGGCCGAAGGATGTAGATCTCTTCCGGACCCCAGAGAACGACGATCAGCTGCTCGACCACGATCAAGCCGCCCATTGTCACCAGGATCTGCTTCAGGTGCGCGCCGTAGACCGGTTTGACGATGACTTTTTCAAAGGCCCAGCCCAAGCCGCCCGTCGCAATTGCCGCTGCGATGATCGCCAACAGCACGGCCAACAGGTTCAGCACCAGGCTGGGGGCCTCGGTCATGCTGGCCAGCACCATCAGCACGCTGACGCCCACGAAGGCCCCAACCGAGATGAACACCCCGTGGCCGAAATTGATGACGTCCATCAAGCCAAACACAAGCGTCATGCCCGAGGCCATGATGAAGATCATCATCCCCATCGCCAGCCCGCTGACCGTCAGCGTCAGCCAGCTGGACATGGACGGGATCGAGGCCAGACCCAGCACCATGATCGCCGGCACCAGCAGCATCGGCAGCCACGGACCGATCTTGTCCGCAAAACTCATCTTCGCCATCGTCGGCGCGTGTTTCGGAGCCGCACTCATTGCACCCACCCCCAGCGAGGCTCGCCCGTAACGGAGGGGCGAGCGTTTCCACCCAAACAAATCATTGATGCGCCTCCATGCTCAGCCCCATCAGGCGCTCTTGCAGCCCGGCATCGGTGGCCAGCTCGGCCATTTCGCCCGACCAGACCACGCGCCCGTCATCCATCACGACACAGCTGTCGCCCAGCGCCTTGGCAACGCTGAAATTCTGTTCCACCAGCAGGATGCTCGCCCCCTGCTCTTTCAACTCGCGCAGCGCCCGGGCCATCGTGCTGATGATCGCCGGAGCCAGCCCCTTGGTCGGTTCATCGATCAGGTAAAGGCGCCGCTCCTCGACCATCGCCCGCGCGATCGAGAGCATCTGCTTCTGCCCGCCCGACAGGTTGCCTGCGTGGCCTTTCCAGAACGTCTTGAGCGGCGGGAAGGCCGAGAAAACCCACTCCAGCCGCGCCGGATCAATCGGGCCGGACACGGCCGCCAGGATCATGTTTTCCTCGACGGTCAGGTCGCTGAAAATTCCCATGTTCTCGGGCACAAAGCCCACGCCTGCCCGCGCGATCTGCGGGGTCGGCAGCGTGGTGATATCCTGCCCGTCCAGCAGCACCTTGCCGGTCTTGGCCCGCCAATGGCCCATCACCGTGCGCAGCGTGGTCGTCTTGCCCACACCGTTACGGCCCAGCAGCATCGTCACGCCACCGCGCGGCACCTCTAGGTCCACCCCTTGCAGGATGTGGTATTGCGCGATGTCGGTGTAGACGCCTTCGAGTTTCAGGATGGGGTCAGACATCGGTCAGCTCCTTGCCCATATAGGCCTCTTGCACCACGTCCGAGGCCATCACCTCGGCCGGGTCACCATCGGCGGCCAGTGCGCCGTTGTGCAGCACTATGATACGATCCGCCAGCGTACGGATCACGTCCATCTTGTGCTCCACCAATAGAATCGTGCGGTCCTTTTCGGCCTTCAGTTCTGCGATCAGGTCCAGCACGACGGGGGCCTCGTCCACGCTCATCCCGGCGGTGGGTTCGTCGAACATGTAAACCGCCGGGTCCAGCGCGATCAGCATCGCAACCTCCAGCTTGCGCTGGTTGCCGTGGCTCAGCGCCGAGACCGCCTGATCCTTCAGAGAAAACAGTTTTACCTTGTCCAGCACCGACAGCGCACGGTCGGTGATCTCGGAATGGCTGTCCGCCATGCTGAAGAAACTGAAGCCCAGCTTCGCCCGTTGCTGGATCACCAGCCGGACGTTTTCCAGCACGGTCAGGTTCGGGAACAGGTTGGTCAGCTGGAACGCCCGCCCGATCCCCAAATCACAGCGCTGCGAGACCGAGGCCCGCGTGATGTCGCGCCCGTTCAGTTCGACCCGTCCTTCGGAAATCGGGATCTGCCCCGAGATCAGGTTGAAATAGGTCGTCTTGCCCGCGCCATTGGGGCCGACGATGGCCGTCAGCTCGCCCGTTTTGAAGGCGCAGCTCACGTGGTCCACGGCCACATGCCCGCCGAAACGGACCGTCAGGTCGTGGGTTTGCAGTATCACCCTGCTCATCCGAAACATCCTGTCTGGAAAATCACCCCACCCCGGGGAAAAGCAACACCGGGGGCCGCACCTACGCCGCCCCCGGTGCCATAGCCGTTCAGATCACTTGCCGTTGCGGATCGGAATCGGCAGATCGTCGATGGTCAGTTCGCGCACCAGCTCGGGGATGGCCCAATCGACGCCGTCTTCGACCTTGATCTTGAAGTGGTACATGGACTGCAGCGCCTGGTGGTCTTCGGCGCGGAACTTCATCTTACCCTTGGGGGTGTCCCACTCCATGCCTTCCATCGCGGTGATCAGCGCCTCGGTGTCGGTGCCACCGGCCTTCTTGATCGCTTCGACCACGGCCAGACCGGCCGCCATGCCACCCGCGGTGAAGAAATCCGGCGGAGTGCCGAACCGCTCCTGGTGGGTTTTCACCAGCCAGTCGTTGATCTCGTTCTTCGGGTTTTCATAGAAGTAGTAGGTCGCGCCTTCCATGCCCGGGAACTGCTTGTACGCTGCCAGAGCCGCCAGGATGTTGCCGCCGGTCGCCATTTCGATGCCGAAACGGCTGGGGTCCATCGCCTGGATCTTGCTCATCGGGTTGCCGCCGCCGGCCCAGATCACGAACAGCTTCTTGGTGCCATCCACGTCCTTCATCGCGTTGAAGATACGCTCGGCCGCTGCGGTGAAATCGGTGGTGTCGGTGGGAACGTATTCCTCGCTCACGATCTCGGCGCCGGTGTTGGCCAGAGCTTCCTTGAACGCGGCCACACCATCACGGCCAAACGCATAGTCCTGCGCCAGGGTGGCGATCTTCACGTTCTCGCCGCCCAAAGCAATCGCGTTCGCAACCGCATCCTGCGAGCTGTTACGCCCGGTGCGGAAGATATAGCGGTTCCAGTTTTCCCCGGTGATCGAGTCGGCCACGGCGGGTTCCACGATCAGGATCTTTTCATATTCTTCGGCCACGGGCAGCATCGCCAGCGCCACGCCCGAGCTGACGGGACCAACGGCCAGATCCACCTCGTCGTCGCCATAGGCTTCGGCCAGCAGCGCCTTGCCGTTGTCCGGCTTCAGCTGGGTGTCCTTCTCGATCACGACGATCTTCTCGCCGTTGATCTCCATGGTGCCGCCGGTGGCGTATTCCAAGCCCAGCATCAGGCCATCATGCGATTGCTTGGCATAGGCCTCGAACGGGCCGGTTTTGCCATACACGTGGGCGATCTTGATGTCGGCCAGTGCGCCCGAGGCAGCCAGAGCCAGAACCGAGGCGAGCCCGGCCAGAACAGTACGTTTCACGGTGATCCTCCCTGATCAAAAAAGATGCGTTCAACCATCTGTCCATATGCTAGATTTTGGGCTTCCAACCTGTCAATCAGTACAAACCCGTACATTTTGCAGGGCCGTTTCGCCCTTTGAAAACAGGGGTTTTCGACGATTTTCCTACCGGAAACTACGTAGGTCAAAGCTTCAGGCAAACGCGCCCCAGATCAGCTTGGCCGCCAGGATCGACAGCACCCCAAGGATGATCCGGTCGAACGCCTGCTGCGACAGTTTCCGCCCCAGCCAGGCCCCGATCGGCATGCCACTGACCAGCGGAATCAGCGCACCGGCCGACAGCGCGGCCATGTGGGTGTCCAGCAGCCCGTACCAGATCAGCAACGGCAGTTGCACCAACCCCAGCCCCACGAAAAACGCCGAGGCCGTCGGCATGAACGTCTCGCGCCGCAGCCGCATCGCGTTCAGGAATGTGATCGAGACTGGCGCCGACAACCCCGCCGCCGTCTGCATCGTTCCGGCAACGAAGCCGGCCACCGGAGCCAGTGGCAACGCGCGCTCATAGCTCAGCATCCAGCCGGGTCGTGCCAGTCGCAGCACGATATACAGCACCAACGCGCCCGCGACGCCCAGCACCAGCCAGTCGGTGTGCACGTTGGCCAACACCCAGGTGCCCACCGCCGCGCCTGCCATCCCCGTCAGCACAAAACGCGCGATGAACGCGCGTGGCAGCAGCGTCTTGCGATAGGCCCAGACCTGCCAGATGTTGGGCACCAAATTGGGGATCGAAAACACCACGATCGCAAAGCGTACATCCACCGCCGCTGCCAGCAACGGCACCGCGATCAGGGGCGCGCCCACTCCGGTCGCGCCCTTCAGGATGCCACCCAGCACAAAGCCGATGGCGACGATGGCGATGACCTCGGGGGTCACGAGGACGGCCTCAGATACACCGCCCGCCGTCCACTTCCATCGCGACGCCCGTGATCATGCTCGCTTCGTCGCTGCACAGGAAGCAGGCTGCATTGCCCATATCCTCGGGCTGCGAGAACCGCCCCAGCGGGATCGTCGACAGGAACTTTGCGCGCATCTCCGGCGTGTCCTCACCCATGAAGCTGGCCAGCAACGGCGTTTCACCGGCCACCGGGCAAAGGGCGTTCACGCGGATACCCTTGGGCGCCAGTTCCACCGCCATCGTTTTGGTCGCGGTGATCATCCACCCCTTCGAGGCATTGTACCAGTTCAGGTTCGGACGCGGACTGAGCCCCGCGGTCGAGGCGACGTTCAGCACCGCCCCCTTACCCGCCGCGATCATCATCGGGTTGAACGCCCGCGCCATAAGGTAGACTGACTTGCAGTTGACCCGGAACACCCGGTCGAACTCCTCTTCGGTGACCGTCTCCATCGGCTTCGGCAGGTGCGTGATGCCCGCGTTGTTCACGATGATGTCGACACCGCCCCAGGCTGCCTCGGCCGCCCTGGCCATCGCCGCCACGCTGTCGCCGCTGCTGACATCCGCGTGCTGGGCGATCCCACCCACCTCGTCCGCCACCTGCTGTGCCAGCGCGATATTCAGATCGGCCACCATCACCTTCGCGCCCTCGGCTGCGAATTTGCGCACGATCCCCGCACCGAACCCGCTGGCCCCGCCGGTCACGATTGCCCGTTTTCCTTCAAGTCGCATAAATCTCTCCCTCGCGTTCATTCCATTCCACCATCAGCCGCCGGGCCACTTTCTCCCGCCGGGCCAGAAACTCTGGCGCCGAGCCATCGACTCCGGCCTTGTACCGCCGATCACCCACATAGGTGACGATCACCGGATCATCCCCGAATTGATCCGCCGTCACGTCCACGATCCAGCCCGCGCACTCCACCCAGGCGTGCCCACACCATACGGTACCGCATCGAAACCCTTCATCGCCTTCCGAGGGCGTACCCGCCACGAACTCTGCCTGAAGCCCGTGGCCGCGCAGCACGTCGCGCAGAAACAGGCTCGACCGTCCACACGTCCCCTGAGAGGGCGTCTTCAGGCTGGGGCTGCCCTCGTGCAAGTGCCACTCCGCCCAGCGAGGCTCCAGAAACGCCCGGACAGCCCGCGCGATCGCCTCGATCCGGCCGGACAGGCAGACGTCATCCATGAAACGCCGCCACGGTCTTCAAAGTGGTGAAGCCGTACATCGCCTCGAACCCCTTTTCCCGCCCGTGACCCGACTTGCCGCGCCCACCAAAGGGCAGTTCGACCCCGCCGCCGGCCCCGTAGTTGTTGATGAACACCTGCCCCGTGCGAATGCGTTTCGCCATCCGCATCTGCCGCGCCCCGTCGCGCGTCCAGACGCTGGCGACCAGCCCGTAATCGGTGCCGTTTGCGATCGCGATCGCCTCGTCCTCATCATCGAAGGGGATCACCACCTGCACCGGCCCGAAAATCTCGTCCCGCGCCAAAACGTGGTCGGGCCGCACGCCTGCGAACAGCGTTGGCTGCACATAGTTCCCGCCCGCCGGAGCATCCTGCAACAGACCCTGCGCCGCCGTCTCCAGATCATGACCCAGATCCAGGAACCCGCTAACGATCCCGCGTTGCTTGGCCGAGATCAACGGCCCCACGTCCAGGTCCGCCATCGCCGGACCGACCCGCAGCGCGCCGTAGCGTTCGGCCATCTTTGCCAGTACCTCGTCATGGATCGAGCGGTGCACCAGAATGCGCGAGGACGCCGAGCAGGTCTGCCCCGCGTTCTGAACCCCCGCGTTCACCAGGAACGGCAACGCCGCCGCGATATCCGCGTCGCCGAACACGACTTGCGGCGACTTGCCCCCCAGCTCCAGCGTCACCGGCACCACGTTATGCGCGGCGGCCAGTTGCACCTGAATGCCCGTCGCGACCGAGCCGGTAAAGCTGATGTGGTCGATCCCCGGATGCCCGCTCAGCGCGGCACCGGCCTCGCTTCCCAGCCCAGGCACCACGTTCAGTGCCCCGTCCGGGAAGCCCGCCGCCTTGGCCAGATCGGCAAAGGCCAGCGCGGTCAGGCAGGCATCCTCGGCGGGTTTCAGCACGCAGGCATTGCCCGTCGCCAAGGCCGCCCCGACCGAGCGCCCGATGATTTGCATTGGATAGTTCCACGGCACGATATGCCCCGTCACCCCATGCGGTTCACGCAGGGTGTAAACGGTGTAGCCGTCCAGATAGGGGATCGTTTCGCCATGCAGCTTGTCCGCAGCCCCACCGTAGAATTCGCAATACCGCGCCAGAGCGATTGCATCCGCCCGAGCTTGTTTCAGCGGCTTGCCGACATCCATCGCCTCAATCCGGGCCAGATCCTCGACCCGCTCAAGCACCAGGTCGCGCAGCTTCAGCAACATACGTCCACGTATGGCTGCCGGAGTCCGCCCCCATTCCCCTTCGTACGCCGCCCGCGCCGCAGCCACGGCAGCATCCACATCGTCCGCCCCACCGCGCGCGATTTCGCCAATCTGTTCGCCGGTCGAGGGGTCCATCAACGGCAGTACCCGCCCACCGACCGGCGCCACCCATTCGCCGTTGATCAGGCATTTTGACGGGTCAAACCACAGGTTCAGGTCGGTCATGTCTCTCTCCTCCGGTGACGTCCGCAGGCAGCACGGGCGCTGCGGCGATCAGTTGTTTCGTGTACTCATGCTGCGGGGCGTCGAAAACCGCCGCTGTCTCGCCCTGCTCGACGATCTCGCCCGACTTCATCACCATCACCCGGTCTGTGATCGAGCGCACCACACTCAGATCATGGCTGATGAACAGGTAAGACAGCCCGTACTCACCCTGTAATTTCGCCAGCAAATCAAGGATTTGTGCGCGGATCGACACATCCAGCGCCGAGACCGCTTCGTCCAAGATCACGATTTCGGGACGCAGGATCAGGGCCCGCGCGATGGCGATCCGCTGCCGCTGTCCGCCGCTGAACTCATGGATGTAGCGATCCATCGCCTCCGGTTCCAGCCCAACATCCTGCAAAACCTTCGCCACGCGGTCCCGCCAATCGTCGGGGCGTTGCGACATCAGATGGAAGGGTTCGGCGACCAGCCGCGCCACCTTCCAGCGCGGGTTGAAGCTGCTGTACGGGTCCTGAAACACCACCTGAATTCCAGATCGCAGCGCGTTCGGAAAGTCCCGCCCAACAGGAACGCCAAACGCCCGGATTTCGCCGCCCTGAATCTCCTCCAGCCCCAGAATTGCGCGCGTCAGCGTAGATTTCCCGCAGCCGGATTCCCCGACCAATCCCAGGCTCTCGCCTTTGCGCAGCTGGAACGAAACCCCCTTCACCGCGCGGAATGTTTCCATCCCACCCCACCAGCCCTTGCGGTGGATCGTGTAGTCGCGCACCACCTCGCGCACGTCCAGCAGAACGTCGTGCTGCTCTTCGGCCGATCGGTCCGGTTGGTGGGTCGAGGCCGCCAACAGCGCCTTGGAATACGGGTGCTGCATGTTGCGCAGCAGCCAGTCGGCGGGGCCGCTCTCCACCACCTCGCCCTTGCGCATGATGACGATCTCGTCCGCCATGTCCGCGACCACCGCCAGATCGTGAGAGATCAGCAGCAGGCCCATTCCTTCTTCATCCACCAGCCGCCGTAGCAGCTTCAGGATCTGCGCCTGAGTGGTCACGTCCAGCGCCGTCGTCGGCTCGTCCGCGATCAGCAATTTGGGCCGCAGCGCGATCGCCATCGCGATCACCACGCGCTGCCGCTGCCCACCCGACAGCTCGTGCGGATAACGGCTCAGCGGGAACCGATCCTGAGGCAACTCGGCCCGCCGCAACGCCTCGGCCGCGCGTTCCATCGCCTCGGCCCGCGTCACATCCTCGTGGATCAGGATCGTCTCGGCAACCTGCTCCCCAATGGTCTTGATCGGGTTGAGCGCGGTCATCGGCTCCTGGAATACCATGCCCACATCGCGGCCGCGCATCTTGCACAGGTTTGCTTCGGACAGCGCCAGAACCTCGCGCCCGCCCAGGTCGATCCGGCCAGAACATACGGAGCCGTACGGTAACAGCTGCATCGCCGCAAAGGCCGTCATCGACTTGCCCGAGCCACTCTCTCCGATCACGCCCACCACCTGCCCAGCGCTGACGCTCAGCGAGACGCCCTTCAGGATCGGCGCGCCGTGGATCTCAAGGCTCAGGCGATCGATCACCAAGAGACTCATGCCCGCGCCCTCCGCAATTTCGGGTCCAGCAAGTCGCGCAGCCCGTCGCCCATCAGGTTCAGCCCCAGCACCGTCAACAAGATCGCCAGACCGGGAAACAAGGCCATATGTGGCGCGAACGAAATCATCGTTTGGCTATCCGCCAGCATCCGCCCCCAGCTGGGAATGGGCGGCTGCGCGCCCAAGCCAACATAGCTCAGCCCCGCCTCGGCCAGGATACCCAGCGAAAACTGAATTGTCCCCTGGACGGTCAACAAATTCAACACGTTGGGCAGGATATGCTCGACCGAAATCCGCGCCGCCCCCTTGCCCGAAACCCGCGCCGCCATAACGTAATCACGCGTCCACAGGCTCAGCGCGCCCGAGCGTGTCAGCCGCGCGAAAACCGGGATATTGAAAATCCCGATGGCGATGATCGCGTTTAGCGCAGATGCCCCAAACACCGCGGTAATCATGATCGCGATCAGCAACGACGGAAACGCGAACACCAGATCGTTGCCGCGCATGATCAGCTCGTCCAGCAGGCTGCCTTTGCGCGCCGCCGCCGCCAGCCCCAGGGGCACACCGATCCCCATCCCGATCCCCACGGCCACCAGCGCCACAGCGATCGAGGTCCGCGCACCCACCATGATCATGCTCAGGATATCGCGCCCAAAATGGTCGGTGCCCAGCCAATGCGCGCCGCTCGGCCCCTTGATCTTGTTGGCAATATCCAGCGCCGTTACGTCATACGGCACCCAGATCAGGCTAACCAAGGCCGCCACCACAAACACTGCCGACAGCAGCCCGCCGATCCACAGGTTCCGCGCCCTCATCTGCGCCCCCTCAACCGCGGATCCACCACGGCATATGCCATGTCCACCGCGAAATTCACCACGATCACGGCGAACACCAGCAACATCACCACGCTTTCCACCACGATCAGGTCACGCGCAGAAATCGACTGGAAAACCAGCCGACCCAGGCCGGGCAAGAAGAACACGTTCTCGATGATGATCGCCCCGGCCAGCAGGAACGAAAACTGCAATCCGATGATCGTCAGCACCGGGATCAGCGCGTTTCTCAAAGCATGCCGCCACAATGCCTGCCGCTGGCTCAGCCCTTTGGCCCGCGCGGTCCGTATGAAATCCTCGCTCAGCGTGTCCAGCAACGAGCTGCGCATGACACGCGCCAGAATGCTCGCCTGCGGCAAGGCCAGTGCCACCGCCGGCAGCGTCAGCGATTTCATCGCCACGAAAAACCCGGTATCCCAGCCCGGAAACCCGCCCGCACTGAACCAACGCAGGTTGATTGCAAAGACCAGCACCATCAGCATCGCGAACCAGAAATTCGGGATCGCCACACCCAGCTGCGTCACTCCCATCACCGAGACATCCACGGCCGAGCCACGCTTGCTGGCCGCCCAGATTCCCGCCGGAAACGCAATCGCCGTGCTAAGCGTCAGCGCGTAAAGCGCCAACGGCAGCGAAATCCATAGCCGCTCGCCGATCATCTCGGCCACAGGCGTCCGATATGTGTAGGAGACACCGAAATCCCCGGTCAGCAGCCCGCCGACCCAGCCCGCATACCGCGCCCAGACCGAACCATTCAGCCCCAGCTCTTCGCGCAGCGCCGCCAGCGTATCCTCTTGCGCGTTGATCCCCAGCATATAGGCCGCCGGATCCCCCGGCACGACCTCCAGCGCCAGGAAAATCACCCCCGAGGCCACCACCAGGCTCAGCCCCAAAGACACCAACCGTTTCAGGAAATAGCGCAGCATTCCGCCCGTCACCCACGCCCGCAGGCTTGGCGCCCGGGCCTTGTTTCTTTCTGACGGAAATACTCCCGCCGGAGGCGTCCGCACGCGTCACACGCGCGAACGCCCAAGGATCAGATCAGTCTTCCCAATACACCGCAGTCAGGTCCGTGGCCTGGGTCGGCGCGTCCTTCCACAGGCCCTTGATCTTGGCATTCGCCACGGTCGGGAAGGCCAGCTCGAACAGGTAGCCGTTGACGTAATCCTTGGCGATCATCGTCTGTGCTTCCTTCAGGATCTCCGAGCGTTTCGCCGGGTCGGTGGTGGCGTTCAGGTCGGTCATCAGCTGCTGGAACGCCGGGTTGTCATACTGGAAGTAGTAGTCCGGACGCGCATAGATGCCGATGTCGAAGGGCTCGGTATGGCTGACGATGGTCAGGCCAAAATCCTTGCCGCGGAACACCTGCTCCAGCCACTGGGCCCATTCCAGATTGCTGATCTCGGTTTCAATGCCGACGGCCCGCAACTGCGCCGCGATGATCTCACCCCCGCGCCGCGCATAGGACGGCGGCGGCAGTTTCAGCGTGGTTTTGAACCCGTCGGGGAACCCGGCCTCGGCCAGCAGCTTTTTCGACAGGTCCGGATCATAGGCGCTCATCCCGGTCAGATCGACGTAATCGGGGTTGTGCGGCGCGAAGTGGGTGCCGATGGGTGTACCATAGCCGAACATCGCGCCGTCGATGATCGCCTGACGGTCAATCGCATGGGCCACGGCCTCGCGCACCTTCACGTTGTCAAACGGAGGCATCTTGTTGTTGGTCGACAGGATCGTCTCACCCTCGGTCGAGCCAACCAGAACCTGGAACCGTGCATCCGCTTCGAACTGCGGCAGGTTCTCTGGCGCGGGGAAGCCGACGAAGGCGTTCACATCCTCGGCCATCACAGCGGCAAAGGCGGCGGTCGGGTCGCTGATGAACTTGAAGGTCACCTTGTCCAGCTTGGCCGGAGTACCCCAGTAATCTGCGTTCTTCTCCAGGTCGATCTTGTCGCCCTGAACCCAGTTGGTGAACTTGAACGCACCGGTGCCGACCGGGTTGGTCTTGATGTTCTCGATCGACTCGGGCGCCACGATCACCGCGTCACCCCAGGCCATGTTGAACAGGAAATTCCCGTTCGGCCCGTCCAGCGTGACCTTCACGGTCATCGGGTCAACCACGGTCACGTCCGTGATCCCCTTGAACAGCGCCTTCTGCGCGTTGGCGCTGTCTTCGGCGCGAGCGCGGTCCAGGCTGAACTTCACGTCCTCGGCGTCCATCGCAGAACCGTCGTGGAACTTCACGCCCTCGTTCAGGTGAAAGGTGTAGACGGTGCCGTCCTCGGAAATCTCCCAGCTGGCCGCCAGACCGGGGTTAACCGACCCGTCCGAACCGAAGCGCGTCAGCCCCTCGAACACGTTGGAATACAGCACCGAGTCAATCGCCCCGGCCGCGGCCGAGGTCGGATCCAGGTGCGGCGGCTCCAGCTGCATCGCCACCACGATGTCGCTTTTTGCCTGGGCCATGCCCATGCTGGCTGCCAGCGCCAAGGCACTGATCAGACCGGTCTTGAAAACCTTCTTAGTCATCCACTTACTCCCTGTTATAAGGCCGCCTCTTCCGGGCTTGCCAAAAGCGCGATCAGCGTGCGGCCCATCACCTTTGCGGAATCGAGCATATCATCCACGCCAACATATTCATCCGGTTTATGCGCCAGATCCAAAATCCCCGGACCATAGGCGATGCAGTTCTTCAGCTTGCCGATCCGGTCAATGTGTTTCTGGTCATAAGTCCCTGGGGACACGACATATTCCGCATCCTTCCCAAGAGTCTTAGCGATCGCCTGCGCGACCTGCTGCACGATCGGGGCGGATTTTTCCGTCATCGTCGGCAGCACCCGATGCAGTTCCGTCACGTCATAGCGGAAGGCGTCCCGCTTGCCCTCGACCCGCTTCAGAACATCCATGATCTCGGCCTGAACGTCGTCGATATTCTCTTCGATCAGGAACCGACGGTCGATGATCATCCGGCAGCTGTCAGGCACGCAGGGGCTGGGCAACCCGGTGAAATCCGCGTCCCCCTCGGCCTGCCCGCCGTGGATCGAGTTGATGTTCAGCGTCGACTGTTTCGCCCCCTCCGGCACCACCGGCATATCCGTGCGTTTCAGCGCCAGCGCCGGGAACAGGGTCTCTTCCATCTCCTGCATCACGGCCCCCATGTGCCGCACAGCGCAATCCCCCAGAAACGGCATCGAGCCATGCGCAATCTCGCCATAGGTCTCGATCTCGGCCCACCACACACCGCGATGGCCCAAGCAAATTCGGTCCTTGTTCAGCGGCTCCGGGATGATCACGTGCTGCACCCGTTCGGGCGCAAAGAACCCCTGCTTGGCCAGATAGGCAACACCGCCGAACCCACCCGATTCCTCGTCCGCCGTCCCGCTGATCTCGATCGCACCGGCGAAATCCGGGCACACGGCGATGAATGCCTCGGCCGCCACGATAGACGCTGCCAGCCCGCCCTTCATGTCACAGGCCCCTCGGCCATAGACCTTGCCATCCTTCAATACGCCACCGAATGGGTCGACGGTCCAGCCCTTGCCCACATCCACCACGTCGATATGGCTGTTGAAATGGACACACTCGCCCGCACGCTTGCCTTCTCGCCGCGCGATCACGTTCCAACGCGGATATTTCTCGGAATCCCCCGGCGTCCCATGCGCCCGCACCAACTCGATCTCGAACCCCTTGCCGCGCAACCGCTTGGCCAGAAACTCGCAAATGTCCCGGTAATTCTCACCCGGAGGGTTCAGCGTCGGAATACGGATAAGATCCCCCGTCAGCTGGATCAAATCCTCGCGGCGGGCGTCGATCTCGTCACTCAGGCGCTGGTCGATGGACATGAAGGCAGGCTTCCTCGAGTCTTGCAATTGTCACCAAAACCATGCATCTCTGTCGCATACGGTGCCAATACCGTATGAACACGGTGAGCAATGGACGACCTCGAAACCCTAGCCTTCGATCAGGCCCCGATGGGCATCGCCCTGACCGAGCATCGCATGATCCGCGCCTGCAACGACACCTTCGCGCAGATGTTCGGCTTTGCGAAACCCGAGTTGATCGGCCAAAGTTTCCGCCTGCTCTACGGCACGGATCAAGAGTTTCACCAGATCCGCGACATCGGCCTGGAGCCCCTGCGCCAATCGCTGCCCTATTCGGACGAACGCATCATGCGCCACCGCGACGGGACGCAATTCTGGTGCCGCTTCCGCGCCCGCACCCTGACACCCGACGACCCGCTTGCCCGCATCGTCCTCAGCTTTGCGCTGATCGACACCGACAGCACCGGCCCCACTTTGACCCCGCGCGAACGCGAGGTGCTGATGTGGCTATCACGCGGCTATACCAGCAAGGAAATCGCCAAGGTGCTCGACCTCTCCCCCCGCACGATCGAGGACGTCCGCGCCCGCCTCCTGCGCAAGTTCAAGGTCAAGAACGTCGCCGTCCTTCTCTCGCGCCTCTCCGGCGTCGCCCACTAAACACGCGCCGAATCAGCGCCCGCCCTATTGCTTCTTTCTGATGCAAATACTCACGGCTCCACGCCGCAACGGGCGCAGGTCAAGTCAGGCGCGCGCCATCACCGCTCCGGCCAACATCCCCGGCAGGTTCTCGGCGCGCAGATCGGAAATCACCCACTCTGCGCTGCCGAAATCATCCGCCTGCGTGTAGGCTGAAGGCGTCACCAAAACCCGCAGCCCCGCCCCTTGCGCCGACAGCACGCCGTTGCGGCTGTCCTCGAACGCGATGCAGTCACCCGCCGGCAACCCCAGCCGCTCCAGCGCCAGCAGGAACACGTCCGGCGCGGGTTTCTTGGCTGTCACCATGTCGCCTGCTGCGATCACCTCGAACACCCCTGTCGCCGGGCGCCCCCAGCAGCACTGTGCCAAAGCCTCGACGTTGGGCGTGTTCGTCGTCGTGGCCACCGCCACCCGCACGCCCGCCGCCTTGGCTGCCTCAATCAGCTCGGCCACACCGGGGCGCAGCTCCAGTTCTCCGCGCGCCAGAATATCGGCATAGGCCTGCGTCTTTTCCTTGTGCAGCGCTGCGATCTCGTCGTCCGTCAGCCGCCGCGCGTCTTGGGGCAAGTTTTGCTGGAATCGCTTCATCCGTTCCTTGCCGCCGGTGGTTTTCAGCAGCCAGGCATAGTCCTCACGGCTCCAGTTCCAGTCCAGCCCCCACGCCCTAAACGTCGCGTTGAAGGCCGCGCGATGCGCTTCTTCGGTTTCGGCCAGCGTGCCGTCCACGTCGAAAATAAGTGCCTTCAGCATGTCTGCTCCTCCCGTAGCGCGCGCTCGACCAGCCCCGGCAGGGTGGTGAAATCGCTGAATTGATGCTGGTGCGGAATCGCCTCGACCGGGCTTTTGCGATAGCCCTCGGTGAACAGCGCGAACCGCACCCCGGCGCGCACCGCCGTTTCCGCGTCCACCTCGCTGTCCCCGACGTAGAGTGCTGGCCCCTCCCCCAAATGGCGGATGATGTGCAGCAGTGGCTCGGGGTCCGGCTTTTTCACCGCCAGTGTATCGCCCCCAACGACTCCGTTGAAGAACCGCTCGATCCGCAGATCGCGCAGGATCGAGCGGGCGGGTTCCTCGGGCTTGTTGGTGCACATGGCCAGCACATGCCCCGCCGCCGACAGGGCCTCCAGCGCCTGAACGACGCCGGGATAAGGACGCGTCAGATCGGTCGTCGCCGCGTTGTAATGGGCCAGCGTGACCGCCGTCAGCTCGCTGTGCCGGGACATGTCCAGCCCCGTCCGCTGCATCACCCGCTCTACCAGTTTCGGCAGACCGTTCCCGATGAAGCTGATGATCGTCGGCAGGTCCAGCCCGGCGATCCCCTGCTCGCACAGCATCTTGTTCGCCGCCGCGCGGATGTCGGGGGCCGAGTCGATCAGCGTCCCGTCCAGATCGAAAACTACGATGGCCATGGGCATACCTTTCCTGTCCCCACCCTTTCGGGTCGGGTAAATTCGTTGAATGTCAGTCTCTTACAGGGCCGTTTCGGCAGCTGCCCGGATCGCGCGGATGTTGTCGCCATAGACGCTGGGGTTCGACACCGAGCCACCCTTGAACACTGCCGACCCCGCAACAAAGCAATCCGCCCCGGCGGCCACCAGTGGGCCAACGGTGACGGGGTCAACGCCGCCATCCACCTGGATCATGATCTCGCGATCGCCGATCATTTCGCGGACTTGGCGCACCTTTTCGATCGACGAGGGGATGAACTTCTGCCCGCCAAAACCGGGGTTCACACTCATCACTAGCACCATGTCGACCAGGTCCAGCACCTCGGAAATCACGCTGGCGGGCGTGCCCGGGTTCAGCGAGATGCCCGCCATTTTCCCCGTCGCCTTGATCGCTTGCAGCGTGCGGTGCGGGTGGGGGCCGGCCTCCCAGTGGGCGGTGATCATGTCGGCGCCCGCGTCGGCATAGGCCTGAATATACGGGTCGACCGGCGCGATCATCAGGTGCACATCCATGAAGGTTTTCACATGCGGACGGAACGCCTTCACGGCGGGCGGGCCAAAGGTCAGGTTCGGCACGAAATGCCCGTCCATCACGTCCACATGGACCCAGTCGGCCCCCTGTGCCTCGATGGCCTGGATCTCTTGTCCGAAGTTGGCGAAATCGGCGGACAGGATCGACGGAGCGATCTTGATGGAGCGGTCAAACGACATGCGGCTATTCCTTTTGATCGGTCAGGGCGGGGGCAGAACCCCCGCCCCCCTATATTACGCGGCCGAGTTGATGCGAAGGGCCTGACGCCAGTTCGGGAACAATTTGTCCGCATCTTTCGGGAAGGATTCGAAGGCACGTGCGAATTCTTTGTGCTCTTTGGCGAATTCGACCGGGTCTGCACCCTCTTTCCAGCACTGTTCGGCCTGACGCAGACTGGTCGCCCCCGCAGCCGCACCGTCGATATGCCCGAACGAGCCACCGCCCGCGGTCATCACCAAGTTCGAGTGCCCAAGGTTCGAGAAGAACCCCGGCATCCGCAGCGCGTTCATCCCGCCCGAGATGATCGGCGTGGTCGGCGCCATTCCGGCCCATTCCTGGTGGAAGTAGGGCCCATCGGCGCTATCCTCGGTGATCATGTAGGCGATTGCCCGGTCGGCGGCCTCGCCCTCCATCTTGCCGAAGCCCATGGTGCCGACATGGATGCCCGACGCCCCCTGCATCCGCGCCATTTTCGACAACACGAAGGCGGTATAGCCACGCTGCGTCTGCGGGCTGGTCACCGCCCCATGCCCGGCACGGTGATAGTGCAAGTACTGACGCGGGAAGCGACGCCGCGCGGTGGTGATCGCCGCCGGGCCAGTGACATAACCATCCACCAGAAAGGCAACGTGATCGGCGTTTTCGGCAAACGTCTCCAGAATGAACTCGGCGCGAGCGATCATCTCGAACGGGTCATCGGCGGTGATATTCGCGCTGAACAGCTTGGCCTGGCCGGTCTTGTCCTGCGCGCGCTTCATCGCATCCGCGACCAGCCGCATCGTGTCCTTCATCGGAGCGAAGATCTGGTTGCCCTGCGGTTCATCGTTCTTGATGAAATCGCCGCCCAGCCAGAAATCATAGCACGCATCGGCGAAGGGCTTGGGACGCAGGCCCAGCTTGGGCTTGATGATCGTGCCCACGACAAAGCCGCCATTCACATGCGGACGGCCCAGCACACGCCACATATCGGCGATGGTAGTCGAGGGACCATCGAACAGGCGCAGGTAATCCGGCGGCACGTAGAAGTCATGCATCTTGGCATATTCCACGTCGCCCATGCCCTGGTTGTTGCCAATGGCCAGCGTCAGGAACGAGCAGATCATCGCCCGCCCGTCGGTGATGTTCCGGTCGAACAGGTCGACCGGATAGGCGATCTTCATCAGCTCTTTGTCCGGGTCGATTTCATACACCAGCGCGTCCACGCCGCGGGTGAAATCGTCGGTCGTGGACACGTCCACGTTCGTTCCGGTCGAGCTTTCGGCCGCGAAGTGGGCCGCCGTTTCCAGGTATCCGTACCCCGCCTTGGGCTTCATGATGTAGGCGACCAGCACATGGCGGCCTCCGGCGATCAGGTCTGCCTCTTTCAGGTCAAGACGGGCGTAACGATTTGACTGGTCCATAGTCATTCCTCCTGCTGGGTTGGCGGCCCCCTCCCGGGCCGCCTTATGGGTCGAGCGACCCGCTTTCGTAGCGGGCCGCCATGTCATCCATGGAAATGACCTTGATCTTGCTGGCATTGCCGGCGGTGCCGAAGCGTTCGAAACGATCGCGGCACAGGTCTTCCATTTCCTTCATTGCGGGAACCAGGAATTTGCGCGGGTCAAATTCCTGCGGGTTCTGAGTGGCCACCTTGCGGAACTGGCCGGTCATGGCCATGCGGCAGTCGGTGTCGATATTCACCTTTCGCACGCCATGTTTGATGCCGCGCTCGATCTCTTCGACCGGCACGCCATAGGTTTGGGGCATCTCGCCGCCATATGCGTTGATCAGGTCCTGCAATTCCTGCGGAACCGAGCTTGATCCATGCATCACCAGGTGAATCCCCGGCAGCTTCTTGTTGATCGCCTCGATGGTGGCCATCGACAGGATATCGCCATCGGGTTTGCGGCTGAACTTGTAGGCGCCGTGGCTGGTGCCGCAGGCAATCGCCAGCGCGTCGCACTTGGTGGCCTTCACGAATTCCACAGCCTGATCGGGGTCGGTCAGCAGCTGGTCATGGCTCAGCTTGCCTTCGGCACCCGAGCCATCCTCGGCCGCAGCCTCGCCCGTCTCCAGGCTGCCAAGCACACCCAGTTCGCCCTCGACCGAGGCACCGACCCAGTGGGCAGCGTCGGTCACGCGCTTGGTGATGTCCAGGTTATACTCGTAGGACGCGGGGGTCTTCATGTCCGCCTCAAGCGAGCCATCCATCATCACGCTGGTGAACCCGTGACGGATCGCGCTCAGGCAGGTCGCTTCGTTGTTGCCGTGATCCTGGTGCATACAGACGGGGATGTCGGGGTACATTTCCGACAGCGCCTGCACCATGTGGCGAAGCATGATGTCGCCCGCGTATTTCCGGGCCCCGCGGCTGGCCTGCATGATGACCGGCGCGTCGACCTTTTGGGCGGCCTTCATGATGGCCAGACCCTGTTCCATGTTGTTGATGTTGAAGGCGGGGACGCCGTAGCCATACTCGGCCGCGTGATCCAGCAATTGACGAAGTGTGATCAGAGCCATGTTCTGTTCCTTTCAGGCAGCTGCTCCGGAAAAACCGGGCAAAGCGGTGGGTTGGGGATGCGCCGGGGCGCGCTCTGCCCCCGGCTTAGCCTGCGCGGCAAGTCCTTGCCACTGTCAATGACCCCACCTGTCCTTACGGACAGTCTGGACGCAGGCTGCCAGCGCATCAGGCCAATCCCCCCATCAGTGCCGCGTTATCCGCCATCCGGCAGCTAAAACCCCACTCGTTGTCGTACCAGGCCAGCACCCGAACCAACCGTGTCCCCATGACCTTTGTCTGGTCGCTGGCGAAGTTGCACGAGTGGCTGTTGTGGTTGTAATCCACGCTGACCTTGGGCTCGGTCTCGTAGCTGACGATCCCTTGCATCGCGCCCTGTGCCGCCTCGGCCATGACCGCGTTGATGTCCGCCACCGTCACGTCCTTGCCCGCCACAAAGGTCAGGTCCACTGCGCTGACATTCGGCGTGGGCACGCGGATCGCGCTGCCGTCCAACTTGCCTTTGAGCTCGGGCAGCACCTCGCCGATGGCCTTCGCTGCCCCGGTCGAGGTGGGGATCATGCTCATCGCCGCCGCCCGTGCGCGGTACAGGTCCTTGTGCCGCCGGTCCAGCGTCGGTTGGTCGCCGGTGTAAGAGTGAATCGTGGTCATGATCCCGCTCTCGATCCCGATCGCATCGTTCAGCGCCCGCGCCATCGGGGCAAGGCAGTTCGTCGTGCACGACCCGTTCGAGACCACCAGATCGCTGCCCAGCAACTCGCGGTGGTTCACTCCATACACAACCGTACGGTCAACCCCCTTGGCCGGTGCCGAGATCAGCACCTTCTTCGCGCCGCGCTGCAAATGCACCACGCTGGCGTCTTTCGAGTTGAATTGACCCGAGCATTCCAGCACCACGTCAACGCCGTCCCAGTCCAGCTCGGCCGGATCATAGGTCGACATCACCCGGATCGGCCCCCGCCCCATGTCCAGCGTGTTGCCGTTCACCGTGATCGGATCGCCATGCCGCCCGTGGACCGAGTCATAGCGCAGAAGATGCGCCGTGGTTTCGATCGGGCCGGTGGCGTTCATCGCCACGACCTCGATATCGTTGCGGCCCGCCTCGAAGATGTGCTTCAGGGTGCACTTCCCTATTCGGCCAAGGCCGTTGATCCCTACTCGGATGGTCATTGCTGTCTCCTATTTCAGCCGGTCGCGCGCAGCCTGCGCCACCGCGTCGGGGGTGATCCCGAAATACTCATACAGTTCTTCTGCCGGTGCCGAGGCGCCAAAGCCCGTCATCCCGACAAACCCGTCCTCGGGGCGCAGAAACGCGCACCAGCTTTGCCGGATGGCGGCCTCCACCCCCACGCGAGGGGCATCGCCCAGAACCGCAGCGCGATAGTCAGCCGGTTGCGCCGCGAACAGCTCGAAACACGGCGCAGACACGACCGCCACTCGCTTTCCCTCGGCCTCCAACCGATCCGCTGCGGCCAGGGCGATCTCAACCTCCGAGCCCGTTGCGATCAGCGTCACATCCCGCGCGCCCGGATCGCGTAGCAAATAGGCCCCGCGTGCCGTCTGGTTCTGCGCCACATGCTCTACCCGCACGGTCGGCAGCCCCTGCCGCGACAGGCACAGCACCGATGGCGTCGCCGGTTCCAGCATCGCGATCTCCCACGCCTCGGCGGTCTCCACCACATCGGCTGGGCGGAACACCAGCAGGTTCGGCATGGCACGCAGGCTGGCGATGGTTTCCACCGGCTGGTGGGTCGGTCCATCCTCGCCCAATCCGATCGAGTCATGCGTCATCACATAGACCACCGGCTGCTGCATCAGCGCCGACAACCGGATCGCCGGGCGGCAGTAATCGGCAAAGGCCAGGAACGTGCCGCCATAGGGCTTGAAGCCCCCATGCAGCGACATCCCGTTCATAACCGCCGCCATACCGTGCTCACGAATGCCGTAGTGGATGTAGTCGCCCACGTAATCGCCGCGATGCACGGCCAGCATCCCCTTGGTCCGGGTGTTGTTCGAACCGGTCAAATCCGCGCTGCCGCCCACCGTGTTGGGCAAGGTGGCATTGACCACCTCCAGCGCCATCTCAGAGGCTTTGCGCGTCGCCACCTTGGGCCGATCGGCCGACAGTTGCGCGCGATAAGCCGTCATCGCCGCGCGCAGCGCCCCGGCATCCGGTGAGGCCTGAGCCGCCTCGAACGCCGCCCGCTTGGGATGCGTGGCCAAGCGCCCTTCCCAGTCGGTTCGCGCCGCGAGGCCACGCGTGGCCACCTTGCGCCAAGCATCGTACACATTCTGCGGGATTTCGAACGCTGGCGCGGTCCAGCCCAGCGCCTCGCGCGCCGCAGCAATTTCCGCGTCCCCCAGCGGAGAGCCATGCGTCGCGCTTGTCCCCTGCTTGTTCGGCGCGCCATAGCCGATGATCGTCTTGCACGCGATCAGGCTGGGGCGCGGGTCGGCCTGCGCCGACGCGATCGCCTCGGCCACGGCCTCTTTGTCATGCCCATCCACCGCCTGAACGTGCCAGCCTGACGCCGCAAACCGTGCCTTCTGATCCGTCGAGGTGGACAAATCCGCCGCCCCGTCGATGGTGATGTTGTTGTCATCCCACATCACGATCAGCCGTCCCAGCCCCATATGCCCTGCGAAATCAATGGCTTCGTGGGAAATTCCTTCCATCAGGCAGCCATCGCCCGCGATCACGTAAGTGTGGTGATCCGCCAGATCGTCAAAGCGCGCATGGCTCATCCGTTCGGCCAGCGCCATACCGACCGCCGTTGTGATCCCCTGCCCCAGCGGGCCGGTCGTCGTCTCGATCCCCTTGGCATGGCCGTATTCCGGGTGGCCCGCCGTGCGGCTTCCCATCTGACGGAACGCGCGGATCTGGTCCATCCCCATATCGTCATAACCCAGCAGGTGGTTGATCGCGTAGACCAGCATCGAGCCATGCCCCGCGCTCATCACGAAGCGATCCCGATCCGGCCAGCGATCCGCGCTGGGGTCGATCTTCATGAAGCGGTTGAACAACACCGTCGCCACATCCGCCATGCCCATCGGCGCGCCGGGATGCCCCGAATTCGCCGCCTGCACCGCGTCCATTGTCAGGGCGCGGATGGCATTGGCCATCAGGTCCTCGGTCGTGGGGGCCAGTTTGACTTGCGTATTCATCTTGCCCTCCCTCACGCTTTTCTGGAGTCTGCCACTAGGCGGTGAACCATCGGGGTGAAAATCAGCTGCATCGCCAGATCCATCTTGCCGCCCGGAATGACGATCGAGTTGGCCCGCGTCATCCAGCTGCCCTGGATCATCGAAGTCAGATACGGAAAGTCGATGCCGCGCGGGTTCTTGAACCGGATCACCACCAGCGATTCATCCGCCGTCGGGATCCAGCGCGCGATGAACGGGTTCGAGGTGTCGACCACCGGCACCCGCTGGAAATTCACATCGGTTTCCACGAATTGCGGGCAGATGCAGTGCACATATGCATGCATACGCCGCAGTATGGTATCGGTCACCGCCTCGGTCGAATACCCCCGGCTGGCCTTGTCGCGGTGGATCTTCTGGATCCATTCCAGGTTGATCACCGGCACCACCCCGATCTTCAGATCGGCATGTTTGGCGATGTTCAGACCGTCCGCCACGACCGCGCCATGCAGCCCTTCGTAGAACAGCAGGTCCGAGCCCGCGTCCAGGTCTTCCCAATCGGTGAAGTTGCCCGGCGCGACGCCCCATTTCTCGGCCTCGCGGTCGTCATGCACATAGTGGCGCGTCTTGCCCAGGCCGGTGGCGCCATAGCTGCGGAACACGCCTTCCAGCTCGCCCAACTCATTGGCGTCATAGGAAAAGTGGCTGAACGTCTCGTCGCCGGCCGCCTTCCGCGACTCCAGTTCGGCTTTCATGTCAGCACGATTGTAGCGGTGGAACGCGTCCCCCTCGATGCTGACGGATTTGATGCCTTCGCGGCGGAAAATCTGGTCGAAGGTCGATTTGACCGTTGTGGTCCCGGCACCGGACGAACCGGTGACCGAGATAATCGGGTGCTTCTTGCTCATCCCAGCCTCCTCCCAAAGGCAAGTGGATCAGCCGCGGAACAGCCCCCTTTGTCCGAACAGAGCCGAGACTTCCTCCTCCGGCAAGTCGTGGTAGGCCGCGACGCGATCCACCTTCTCGGCGCTGCCGAACACCAACGGGGCGCGCCCGTGCAGGGTTTCAGCGGCTTGGTTCATGATCGGGTCGCTGCCGTCGGTGGCGCGGCCCTTGGCCTGCTCGATCACAAAGGCGATCGGGGCACATTCGTAGACCATGCGCAGGCGACCGTTTTCGTATCCCTTCCGCCCATCGCGAGGGTACAGGAAGATGCCGCCGCGGGTCAGGATGCGGTGCGTTTCCGCCACCAGAGAGCCAACCCAGCGCATGTTGAAGTTCTTCTCACGCGGACCCTCAACACCGGCAAGACAGTCGTCGATATAGGCGCGCACCGGCTTGGTCCAGTGGCGGTAGTTCGAGGCGTTGATCGCGAACTCTTTGGAGGTCTGCGGGATCTCCATCGCCTTTTCGGCCAGCGCGTAGGCACCAGTGTCGGGGTCCAGCACGAACTGCATCGTTCCGTTGCCGAAGGTCACCACCAGGGCGGTCGCCGGGCCGTACACGATATACCCGCCGGCCAGTTGCTCCTTGGCGGGACGCAGGAAGCTTTCTTCGGCGCCCTCCTTGGTTTCGTAAATCGAGAAGATGGTCCCGATCGACACGTTCACGTCGATGTTCGACGACCCGTCCAGCGGATCAATCGCCAGCGCATATTTCCCAGCCTCGTTCAGCAGGATGGCGTCTTCCTGCTCTTCCGAGGCGTACCAGCGCACCGAGGTCTCTTTCAGAGCCGCCGCGAACATGTCGTCGGCGATCACGTCCAGGGCCTTTTGCCCGTCGCCATCGCTGTTTTCGCCCACCTGATGGGCCAGGGACTGGCCCAGAGAGCCTTTGGCGATGATCTTGGCCACGTCCTTCGACACAAGGCACAGCGCCTCGATGATGGGGGCCAGGTTGGCGGGGATCAGGTCACTCTGGATGACTTTGGTTTTGCTGGTCATTTTTTCATTCCGGATCTTATCGGTTGCAACACGATGTCCTTGCTATTTCACGTCTGGATGGATAGTTGAATTTAATAAATCTGGCAGAGCATTAAGGAAAATTTAATGCCTATCAAAGAAGCCATTACAATCAAGCAGTTACGTGCTTTGCGCGCGGTGGCGGAAAATGGCTCTATCGCCGCAGCGGCCGATATTCTGGGCCTGACGCCCCCAGCGGTGCACACGCAGCTGAAAACACTCGAATCGAACCTTGATTGTGTGCTGATTGAACGGCACACCTCGGGCCGCTCCTCGCTGACCGCCGAGGGCCGCGCTGTCCTGACCGCCGAGCGGAACGTGGACACCGCCCTGGACACCTGCATCGAGAAGCTTCGCGCGTTGAAGGCCGGCCTGTCCGGCGTCGTCGTGCTGGGCGTTGTGTCCACCGGCAAATACTTCGCCCCCAGTCTGGTCTCCCGCCTGCGCGACGCCTATCCGGATATCGACGTGATCCTGAAGGTCGGCAACCGCGACATGACGATCAACACGTTGCAGCAACGCTCGATCGACTTGGCGATCATGGGTCGCCCGCCCCGCAGCCCCGCAGTTCTGGCCGAATCCATCGGCGATCATCCCCATGTCATCATCGCCAAGCCGGACCACCCGCTGGCCCAGCTTTCGGACGTCCCCGCCGACGACCTGCTGAACGAAACCTTCATCGCGCGCGAAAACGGCTCGGGCACCCGCATTCTGATGACCCGCTATCTGGACCGCATCGGCAACGGCACCCCGTACCGCTGTATCGAAATGGGCTCGAACGAGACTATCAAACAGGCGGTCATGGCCGGGCTGGGTGTCGCCATGATCTCGGGCCACACCGTGACTGAGGAATTGCGCACCGGCCGCCTGGCCGTTTTGCAGCGCGAGGACCTGCCAATCATCCGTCAATGGTTCCTGCTACATCGCGAGGATCTGGAGCTGACTCCAGTCATCGAAACGGTCCGCGCCTATATCTCTGCACAGCAGGGCGGGTTTCTGCCCTGCTGACCCTATTCCCACCATGCGGAAAAATATTTCACTCTATTGAACAGCCGGTTCCTTTGTGCAAACATATTCCCAAATGGGAGGAACATACCGGTGAGATTTGGCGGAAAAATCGCCATCGTGACCGGCGCATCCAGCGGCATAGGCAAGGCGACTGCAAACCGTCTCGCGTCCGAGGGTGCGTCCGTGGCGCTGGTCGATATCAACAAGTGCGAACTGCCCAAGGGTGGCGGTGATCACCTGTCGCTGATCTGCGACGTGTCGAATGAAGCCGAGGTGCAAGGCACCATTCAACAAGTGCTGGATCATTACGGCCGGCTGGACGTGATCTGCAACAACGCCGGGGTGGTCTGCACGCATAGCCCGATCACCGAGATCGACACCAGCCAGCTGCAACATGTGTTCGGCGTGAACCTGTGGGCGATGATGTATTTCACAAAGCACGGGGCGCCCGCGATGATCGCTCAGGGCAGTGGCGCGATCGTGAACACAGCCTCTGTAGCAGGTGTTCGCTCGGGGGCGGGTGGCAACATCTATTCGGCCAGCAAGGCCGGTGTCATCAACCTGACTCAGACCACCGCCTGTGATCTGGGCGCCTACAACATCCGCGTCAACGCTGTCTGCCCCGGCCTGATCGAAACCGGCATGACCAAACCGATTTTCGACTACGCCCGATCGAAAGGCAAAGAAGACAAGCTGGGCAGCCGCGCCGAGTTGCGCCGCTATGGCCGACCCGAGGAGGTCGCGGCCGTTATCGCGTTTCTGGCAAGTGATGATGCCAGTTTTGTCACCGGGCAGGCGCTGCCGGTGGACGGTGGCAACACCGCGTCCCTCAATCTACCTGGAATGAAAGTGTGAGCTTCGCTAACCCCATGTTCGACCGTCACCTCAAAGTCTGGCCCAAAGGCGTTCCGCATCACTTCGATCTGCCCGAACAGACACTGACACGGAACCTGACCGACACAGCTGCCCGCAATCCGTCCAAACCGGCGATCATTTATCATGGGCACACACTAACCTACGCCGAGCTGAATGCTCAGGTCGAGGCGCTGGCCGGCTACCTGCAAAAACGCGCAGGGGTGAAACGCGGCGACCGGGTGCTGCTGTATATGCAGAACAGCCCTCAGTTCATCATCGGCTACTACGCGATCCTGCGCGCCGATGCGGCCGTAATCCCGGTCAACCCGATGAGCAGACACGCCGAACTGATCCACTATGCGGACAATGCCGGGGCCAGCGTGATGCTAACCGGGCAAGAGTTGTTGCCCTTCGCCACCCCTGTCGCCTCCGAGGGTCACCTGAAGACCATCATCGCCGCGAATTACGGCGAATTGTCCGACCCCGCCTGCGACATCCCCCTGCCAGAACCTTTGAACACGCTGAACCCCGCTGACATTTCCGGCCCAGGCGTCGTGCGCTGGACGGATGCCGTGGCCGAAAACATTACTCCTGACGCACCGCAGGCGACCCCTGATGATCTGGCCGTCATCCCGTATTCCTCGGGCACGACTGGCGCACCCAAGGGCTGCGTGCACACGCACCGAACGGTGCAGGTGACCTGCATCGGCGGGCTGATCTGGAACCCAATGGGCGAACATGACGTCAGCCTGACCGTGCTGCCCCTGTTCCATGTCACCGGAATGCAGGCAGCCATGAACTCGCCGATCTACTCGGGTGGCACGATGGTCGTGATGACCCGCTGGAACCGTGCCACCGCCGCCGCATTGATACAGCGGCACCGGGTGACACGGTGGCGCTCGATCTCGACAATGGCGATCGATCTGGTGAACGACCCCGATTTTGACTCCTATGATCTCTCTAGTCTGACAGCCATCGGCGGAGGCGGCGCAGCCATGCCCGCCGCGATTGCGACCAAGCTCAAGGATATGACCGGGCTGGATTACATCGAAGGCTACGGCATGTCGGAAACGATGGCCGCCACACATATCAACCCAACCGATGCGCCCAAACGGCAGTGCCTGGGCATCCCTGTTTTCGATGTCGATTGCCGGGTGGTGGACCCCGCCACCGACCACGAGTTGGGCCCCAACGAAACCGGCGAGATCCTAATGTCCGGCCCCCAGGTTTTCAAAGGCTACTGGCGCAACGATCAGGCCACTGCCGAAGCGCTGATCCAGCGGGACGGCAAGACCTTCCTGCGCACCGGCGATCTTGGGTACTACGACGAAGATGGCTATTTTTTCATGGTCGACCGCGTCAAACGCATGATCAACGCCAGCGGTTTCAAGATCTGGCCGGCCGAAGTCGAGGCATTGATGCACAAGCACCCCAACATCGCCGAGGTTTGCATCATCTCGACCAAGGACCCGCGCCGCGGCGAAAGCGTCAAGGCGGTGATCGTCCGCAAACCCAAAGCCGGAGACAACCTGACCGCCGAGGACGTGATCACTTGGTGCAAGACCGAGATGGCAGCCTACAAGTGCCCTCGCACGGTTGAATTCACCGACAGTCTGCCGAAATCCGGCTCGGGCAAGGTTCTGTGGCGGGAGTTGCAACAGATCGAAGACGCCCGAAGTGGAAAAGCGAGCTGAGACGATGCTTCACTTGACCCAGAAACCCGCAATAAAGTAGGTGCGGCCAAGCCCTTGCCGCCAATTTCGCGTAACCGCCACCCCGGAGACCGCAATGAGAAAACGAACAACAGACCACGCCGAAGACCTGATCGAGAACGAACACACCGGTGACCGGCAGTTCGTTACGGCCTTGCATCGCGGGCTGGAGATCTTGCGCGCCTTCCAACCGACCGACAACAGCGGGCTGGGCAACCGGGAATTGGCCGAACGCACTGGCCTGCCCAACTCGACCGTCTCTCGTCTGACCTACACCCTGCTGAAGCTGGGCTATCTGGTCTATCACGAAGAAACCGGACGCTACCGTATGGGCGTGCCTGTCCTGGGTTTGGGCTATGCCTGCCTGGGCGGGCTGCGCATCCGAGAAACCGTGCAGCCCCACATGCAGCGCCTAGCCGACGAATGCGGCGACGGCGTAATGGTTGCGCTTGGCGGGCGCGACGACATGAAGATGACCTACATCGCCGTGGCCCGCGCCTCTGCCGGCATGATCTCGCTGCAACTGAACGTCGGCTCGCGCATCTCGCTGGCCCGCTCGGCCATGGGTCGGGCCTATATCGCCGGAACGGACGACGCCGAACGCGCACAGATCATGCAGCGCATCCAGGAACGCACCCCGACCGACGAATGGGCGCAGCTGGAGGACCAGATCCTGGACGCATCCGAGCAGATCCGCACGCGCGGCTTCTACCTGAGCATCGGCATGTGGCAACAGGACGTGAACGCGGTGTCGGTGCCCTATCGCTCGATGCACGGTGACGCGCCGATGCTGGCGTTCAACCTGGGCGGTCCGGCCTATATCCTGCCGCGCGACCGGCTAGAAAACGAGCTTGGCCCCAAGCTCGTCCAGATGCGCAACACCGTCGCCCGCACCAGTGGCTGAGCAGGTGCCGGAATTTTCGAAAAATTCCGGCCCGAATTCTTTGCAAGAATTCGCCCGCGCCCCTTACGGAACCAGCACCAGTTTTCCGGTTGCACCGCGGCCCAGTACGCGCTTCAGCACCTCGGCCGCATCAGTCAGCGGATAACGCCCCTCGATCAGCGGCTTGACCTTGCCTTCGCCGTACCAGCCAATCAGCTCTTTCATATTGTCGGCATAGACCTCGGGCTCGGCCCGGGTGAAGTTACCCCAGAACACGCCGACCACCGAGTATTCCTTGACCAGCGACAGGTTCACCGGGAATTTCGGAATCTCTCCGCTGGCAAAGCCGATAATCAGCAGCCGCCCGTTCCGCGCCATCGAGCGCGAGCAGGCATCGAACGCCGCGCCTCCGACCGAGTCATAGACCACGTCCACACCCTTGCCGTCGGTCAGCGCCTTCAGATCGTCCTTCAGAGTCTCATAACCGATCGCCTCGTCCGCACCGGCCTCCAGCGCCAGCTTGCGCTTTTCCTCGGTCGAGCACACCGCGATCACCCGCGCGCCCATGATCTTGCCGATCTGCACCGCCGCGATCCCCGTCGCACCTGCCGCGCCCAGCACGCACAGAGTCTCACCGGCCTTCAGCGCCGCGCGCTGTTTCAGCGCGTGGTGCGAGGTGCCATAGGCCACCAGCAGCGCACAAGCGTCGCCGCCGTCCATCTCTCCAATCGGGAACACCGCGCGTTCGTCCGCCAGCACCTTTTCGGCGTAACCACCCAGCGAGCAGATCGTCGCCACGCGCTGGCCAACCTTCAGCCCCTTGACCTCTGGCCCCGCGCTTTCGACCACGCCAGCCACTTCCATGCCGGGGGTAAAGGGGTGTGGCGGTTTCATCTGGTACAGGCCCTGCACCAGCAGCCCGTCGGGATAGTTCACCCCTGCCGCCTCGACCTTGATGACCACCTTGCGGCCGTCGGCCACCGGGTCCGGCACGTCCTCGTATTTCAATGCATCCAGCGGCGCGAATGCGTGGCTGACAATGGCTTTCATCGGAACCCCTCCCGTCCTGACGGGGCGATTTGGGCCCCTTTTCGCTGCGTCCGAATGTACGGCCCGGGCCTCGAATCGGCAACAATTACGCCGCGTTTTCGCAAAGTGACGGTACGGCACTTTTCTCATTCAAGCCTTTGAATTTTCGCAGAAATCTCTGCCTCTGAAAATCTTCTTCCAAAGCGCCAAAATCGCCATGCGGAATCGAATTTCGCTTTGGCTTCACTCTGGCTTCGCGCTAGTCTCTGCCCCAGGGAGTTTACATTTCACGGGAGGAAACCATGCTCGGCATGATGATGCAGCGGCCGCTGCTTATCAGTGACATCTTGGCCTACGGAGCCGAGGCCAACCCAAACGCAGAGATCGTCTCGGCGCGGACCGAGGGCGACATTCATCGCCAAACCTATGCCGAAACGCTGCCCCGCGTGGCCAAGCTGGCCCACGCTCTGGTTGGCCACGGCGTAAAGCAGGGTGATCGCGTCGCGACGCTGGCCTGGAACGGATACCGTCATTTCGAGCTGTATTATGCGATCTCGGGGATCGGCGCGGTGTGCCACACGATCAACCCGCGCCTGTCGGCCGAACAGCTGATCTACATCGTCAACCATGCCTCTGACAAAATGATCTTCGTGGACACCACCTTTGTCCCGATCCTTGAGGCTGTGAAAGAGCATCTGCCCTCGGACATCGTCTACGTGGTCATGACCGACCGCGCGCATATGCCGGAAAACAGCCTAAACGCACTGTGCTACGAGGAACTCTTGGTCGGGATGGAGGACAGCTATGACTGGCCCGATCTGGACGAAAACGCCGCGGCCGGCCTGTGCTATACGTCGGGCACCACCGGCAACCCCAAGGGTGCGCTGTATACCCACCGCTCCACCGTGCTGCACGCGCTGATCGTGGCCAGCACTGTCGGCGGCGCCATCCCGAAAGAGGGCAAGGTTCTGCCCGTCGTTCCGCTGTTCCATGTGAACGCCTGGGGGCTGCCCTATTCGGCTCCGATCCTGGGCCTGTCCCTGATCATGCCCGGCCAGCATCTGGACGGTGCCAGCCTGTTCAAATTGATGGACGACGAAAAGGTCGATTCCGCTTGGGGTGTGCCCACCGTCTGGATGGGACTGATGGCCGAGATCCAGAAACAGGGCCGCAAACCCGAAGGGTTCTCGGACGTGGTGGTTGGCGGATCCGCCGCACCGCGCGCGATGATCGAGAAATTCGAAAAGATGGGGGTTTCCGTCGGCCACGCTTGGGGCATGACCGAGATGAGCCCCATTGGCACCCACGGTGTCATGCCGAAATGGATCGAAGCCCTGCCCTTCGACCAGATGATCGACAAGAAGGCCCTGCAAGGTCGGCGCGTCTTTGGGGTCGACCTGAAAATCGTCGACGATCACGGCAACAAGCTGCCGCATGACGGCAAAGCCGTGGGCGAGCTTTATGTGCGTGGTAACACCGTCGTCGCCGGTTACTTCAACAACCCCGAAGCCAGTGAAAAGGCGCTCGACGCCGATGGCTGGTTCGGCACCGGTGACATCGCCAGTATCGGCACCGACGGCATCCTTTCGATCCAGGACCGCGCCAAGGACCTGATCAAGTCGGGCGGCGAATGGATTTCGTCCATCGACCTGGAAAACGTCGCAATGGCCCACCCGGCAATCGCCAGCTGCGCCGCCATCGCGATGCCGCACCCGAAATGGGACGAGCGCCCGATCCTGATCGCCGTGCCTGCGGGTGACGAACGTCCGTCGCTCGAGGAAATCCACGAACACATGTCAGAGCATTTTGCGAAATGGCAGCTGCCCGACGACGTGATCTGGGTCGAAGCCCTGCCGCTAACCGCGACCGGCAAAACCTCGAAACTGACCCTGCGCCAGCAGTTTAGCGATTACAAATTGCCGGATCTGCGCTGACAGGTTTCGCGCAAAGCCCAATGCAAATGAAAACGCCCGGCGGAGATACCTCTCAGCCGGGCGTTCTTTTTGCTTTTGCGGCGGAATCAGACCTCCAGCCACTCCTTCCGGACATCTTCACGCTCGCGGAAATCCTCGGGCGTACCCGACCAGACGATCTCTCCGTGGCCCATGACGTAGACGCGGTTGGCGATCCGCAGGGCGATGCTAAGCTTTTGCTCTACAAGCAAAATTGACACACCCGTCTTCGCGATTTCCGCGATCATGTCGCCGATCTGGTGGACGATCTTGGGGGCCAGACCCTCGGTCGGTTCGTCGATGATGATCAGCTCCGGGTCGCCCATCAGGGTCCGGCACATGGTCAGCATCTGCTTTTCACCCCCCGACAGAACACCAGCCGCATTATCTGCCCTGGCGCGCAGGTTCGGGAACATGTCCAGCATCTGATCGACCGTATACTTGCCCGGCACCTTCATGTTCTTGATGCCCAGGATCAGGTTTTCCCGCACGGTCATCGTGGGGAAAATATCGCGACTTTCAGGGACATATCCCAGACCCATATGCGCGATCTGGTGGCTTTCCATGCCCGAGATCGGCTTGCCCTTGAAGGTGATTTCCCCCTTGGGCGGCACCTCTCCCATGATCGCCTTGGCGGTGGTGGAACGGCCTACGCCGTTCCGCCCCAACAGCGCGATGACTTCACCCGGCATGATCTCCATGTTCACACCGCGCAGCACGTGGCTTTTGCCGTAAAAAGCGTGCAGGTCGCTTACTTTCAGCATGGGTTCGGTCATGCGGCATCTCCATTTTCCAGCGCGTCCGCTTCGTCGCCCAGATAGGCCTCGCGCACCCGCGGGTCGCCGCGGATTTCCGAAGGCGCACCCGTCGCGATGATTTCACCGTAGACCAGCACGCTGATCCGGTCGGCCATGTTGAACACCACACCCATGTCGTGTTCCACGATCACCAGTGTCTTGCCTTCGGTCGCCTGCTTGATCAGCGCCACGGCGCGTTCGGTTTCCGAATGCGACATGCCAGCCGTCGGTTCGTCCAGCAGGATCACCTCGGCGCCGCCCGCGATGGTAATGGCGATCTCCAAAGTGCGCTGATCTGCGTAGGGCAACAGTGCCGCCGGCAAATTGGCCTTATCCAGAAGATCAACCTTTTCAAGGATTTCCGCAGTCTTACGCTGCACCTCTTTCAGGTTCCCGACGTTCCGCCAAAAGCTATAGCCGTAGCCCATCGAGTACAGCACGCCGCAGCGCACGTTTTCCCGGACAGACATATTGGCAAAGATGTTGGACACCTGGAACGAGCGGGAAAGACCCATCCGGTTGATCAGGTAAGGCTTGGTCCCGCCGATCTCGGTCCCGTTCAGCCTGATGCTTCCCGAGGTCGGGTGGTACCCGCCCGAGATAAGGTTGAACAGAGTCGATTTCCCGGCCCCGTTCGGGCCGATGATGGCGTGGCGTTCGCCTTTCTCGATCTCCAGATTGACGCCCTGGATGATCTTGGCCGGACCAAAGCTTTTCCTCAGGTCCGTGATGGAAAGCGCGGGGGTCGTCATGCGTGGCCCTCCTCTTTGCGTTTCATGGCCAGACGCAGCAGGCCCACGCCAGCCGCGATCGGGATCAGGATCAAGGCCCAGGTCAGAGCCGAAGCCGTCGGAAGATGCATGCCGAAGGGCTCGAACACTTCGCCATAGCCGTTCGACCAACGCACGGCGACCTCGATCAGGACGATCAGTCCGGCAAAGGCCAGCAGGCCGCCCGCACTGACGGTCAGCCAACGGCCGATACGTTCATTGCGATCCTCGGCGCGCATACCGTTGATAAGGCCAGCGACGATCCCAGCCAGACCACCCGGTGCGAACATCACGACGACCATGAACAGGATACCCAGATACAGCAGCCAAGCTTCGGAATAATCCGACATCATGGACTGCATGTAGGTCAGCACGACTGCACCCACGATCGGGCCGGCAAAGTACCGGATACCGCCGATATAGGCCATCAGCAGCACCATCCCGGACGGAGCCAGAGACACGGCTTCGGGGGTGAAGATCTCGTACTGGACAGCAGCCATGCCACCGGCAAGCCCTGCGAATCCACCGGCGAAGATGAACACCAGATACCGGACACGCTGCGGGTCATATCCAACGAATTCAACACGTTCCGGGTTATCACGGGTCGCCTCGGACATCTTGCCCAGCGGCGTGCGCGTAAAGGCGTAGATGCAGAAGGTGCCAACGATCGTCCAGAAGGCGATGAACCAGTAGACCTCGCTGATCGGGCCAAGCGACAGGCCGAACAGCTCGGGCCCGTTCATGCGGTCACCAGAAATGCCTTCTTCTCCGCCAAAGATCGATCCGAACATGAAGCCCGCCGCGGCGATCAGCTCGGCCACGCCAAGCGAGATCATGGCAAAGGGCGTTCCAGCGCGGCGGCACGACGGCCAGCCGATGACGGCCCCGGCCAATGCACCGCAAGCGAACCCGATGACGGGCAGAAAGAACACCGGGTAGCTAGCCCAGAAACCGCCATCACCGTAAGATGCCTCTTCGATCATGCGCATCGCGTGGACGGCCGCATAACCACCCAGACCGAAATACACCGCATGACCGAAGGACAGCAGCCCGCCTCGTCCCAGCAGCATGTTGTAGCTGAGAGCAAAGACGATGTTGATGCCCATGACGTTCAGCAGCGTCAGCACAAGGCTGGACGGGTTGAACATCGGGATCATCAGCACCACGACGGCAAAGACCACCAAAGGCAGCAGGCGCTGGGTGAATTTCTGGCTATTCGAAGGGGCCAGGTTCTTGAAATCTTGCATGGTTTGATCGCTCATAGTTCACGGTCTCCCAGCAGGCCACGCGGGCGCACCATCAGGATCAGCACCAGCATCAGGAACGGGATCATCGGGGCGAGGGACGCAATCGAGATTCGTCCGACCTCGGATGTGGGCGACAGGCCCAGCCAGCCAAACATATCTGCGAAATTGGCGTCGATCGCGACGGCGAACGTCTGCAACAGACCCAGCAACATGGCGGCCAGGAAGGCGCCCATCAGGCTGCCAAGACCGCCGACAACGACGACAACGAAAACGATCGGTCCCATCTGCACGGCCATCGCCGGATCCGTCACCAGGTAGTTGCCCCCGATCACGCCTGCCAGACCGGCCAGGGCACAACCCACGCCAAACACGGTCATGAAAATGCGTGGCACGTTATGGCCCAGGTGGCCCACCATATGCGGATGGCTCAGCGCGGCTTGGATGATCAGGCCGGCACGGGTGCGATTCAGGATGAACCACAGGGCGACCAGCATCGCCAGCGCGACGAACAGCGTGAAGATTCGATAGGCCGGGTATTGCGCTCCGAACAGTTCGAACAGCGGGAAGTCCAGTAATTCCGGGATCTGGTAATCCACGGCATTACGACCCCAGATGATTTTCACCACCTCGTCGATCAGGTAGGCCAGACCAAAGGTGAACAGCAGCTCGGCGACGTGACCGTTCACGTGCACCGTCCGCAAACCCCAGCGTTCAACGGCTGCGCCGACAAGCCCAACCAGAATCGGGGCAAAGACAAGCGCCAACCAGAAGCTGCTGGCATCCGAAATCGTGTATGCGAAGTAGGCCCCCAGCATGTAAAAGCTGGCATGTGCAAAGTTTAGCACGCCCATCATGCTGAAGATCAGTGTCAGACCACTGGACAGCATGAAAAGCAGGAGGCCGTAAATCACTCCGTTCAGGAGCGAAAATACGATCGTTTCCATGGAAACCTCTTGTAAAGCGGGTGCCATCCCGGCGGGGACGGCACCCTGTTTTCAGATGAACGGCAAGTACTTACGACGGGCGTTCCATCTTGCAGGTCGTCTCGGTACGCGTTGCGTCGGCCTCGATCCGGTCCGCATCACCCGAAACCCAACCCAGCGGCAGTTTTTCGACACCACGGGTCACGTTGTCCGAGAAGGTCGACATGAACAGCGGCTGCAGGATCTGGTGGTTGTCCTCACGCATGGTCAGCGTGCCGGTCGGCCCTTCGTAGGTCATGCCTTCCAGCGCGAATGCAATGGCCTTCGGCTCGGTGCTGCCCGCCTTGTCGGCAGCCATCGCCAGCATGTTCATCGCATTGTGGATCCGGTGGTAGTAGTAGTTGTCCTCCGGATAGGCCGCTTCGTAGCCGTCCACATAAGCCGTTTGCGCATCAGACAGCTGCAGGTTGGTGTTGTGCTCGACAATCGCTTTGACCTGGCCGACAGCGGCTGCGCCCATTGCGGTCGCGGCACCTTTGGAGCCGCCATAGTAGGTCAGGATCGGACCCTTGTAGCCCGAATCGATGGCCGCCTTGATCATCAGAACCATGTCGGCACCCCAGTTGCCGGTGATGATCGCATCCGCACCCGAGCTGATGATTTTCTGGATGTAGGGAGTGAAGTCCTTCACCTTACCCAGCGGGTGCAGTTCGTTGCCGACGATCTCGATGTCGGGGCGCTTCTCGCCCAGGTTCTTGACTGCAGCAGCTGCCACGGCCTTACCGAACGAGTAGTCCTGACCGATGATGTAGACCTTCTTGATGCTGTCCTGACCTTTCACCCAGTCGGTGACAGCTTCCATTTTCATGTCCGCATCCGCATCGAAACGGAAGTGCCAGAAGTTGCAGCGCTCGTTGGTAAAGGCGGGGTCAACCGCGGCGTAGTTGATGAACAGAACTTCCTGTCCGGGGTTACGCTTGTTGTGCTTTTCGATCGCGTCGATCAGCGCCGAAGCCACCGACGAACCGTTGCCCTGCGCGATGAATCGCACGCCCTGGTCGATCGCTTTTTGCAGCTGAACCAGTGATTCTTTCGGGTTGACCTTGTTGTCCAGGCCGATGATTTCGACCTCTTGGCCGCCGACACCGCCCTTGGCGTTGATTTGTGCCGCAGCGTAATTCCATTCGTTCAAACCAGCCTGACCCGACGGCCCAAACGGACCCGAAAGCGGGTCAATAAAGGCGATTTTCAGCGATTCCGCAGACGCACCCGCAGTAGAAACAAAGGCAATCGCGGCTGCCAAGGCGGCAGATTTCACAAGTTTCATAACTTTCCTCCCATTAGAAAAAGAGACCAGATCACCCAGTCGTCTCTTCGGTGCCGATAAAAAGGGTGCACAGTCTGCTTGTCAATCGTTTTGTGAAATTCTATTCTGCACAGCGAACAAACACCAGAGGGAGGGGTGTGATGGTCGAGGAAACTACGGAGCAGTCCGGCTTCCGTTCCGAAATCGCGGATTGGATCACCGCGAATTGCCCAAGCTCGCTGCGTAGCGAGGTGATGGACGAAAATTTGATCGTCTGGGGCGGCAAAAATTGGAAATTCAAGCGACAGGACCAGAAGGACTGGATGGAGGCGGCGATTGCCCGCGGCATGACCGCGCCCCGGTGGCCGGTCGAATATGGCGGTGCCGGGCTAAGCCGTTCTCAGGAAAAGATTTTCCGCGAAGAAATGGCCCGCCTTGAGGCCCCCACCCCGCTGGAAAGCTTTGGCTTGTGGATGCTGGGGCCGGCCCTGCTGGAATTCGGTACACACGAACAGAAATCGCTGTTCCTGCCCCCGATCACCCGCGGCGAAATCCGCTGGTGCCAGGGCTATTCCGAACCCGGCGCGGGCAGCGATCTGGCGAATGTCCAGACCAAAGCCGAGGACATGGGCGACCACTGGCTGGTGAATGGCCAAAAAATCTGGACCTCCTACGCCGATCAGGCCGACTGGATTTTCGCACTGGTCCGCACCGACCGCGATGCGCCCAAGCACAAGGGGATCAGCTTCATGCTGATCGACATGCGCAGCGCCGGCGTGACCACCAAGCCGATCCGGCTGATCTCTGGTAAGTCCCCTTTCTGCGAAACTTTTTTCGACAACGTGAAGGTGCCCAAGTCCTATGGCGAGGGGATTTCCTCGATCGTCGGAGAGGTGAACCGCGGCTGGGATGTGGCCAAGCACTTGCTGACCCACGAACGCGAAATGATCGGCGGCGGCGCGCGCGGCCTCCTCGGCGGTCGTTCTCTGGGCGACTTCCTGTCCTCGCTGGACGACAATATCCTGGCCGATCCGGTCATCCGCACCCAAGCGATGGAACTGGAAATCGACAGTCTGGCCTTTGCCATGACGATGGAACGCTACAAGGATCAGGCCCAGTCCGGGCGCGGAGTCGGAAATGCTTCGGCCATGCTGAAGTATTGCGGCACCGAGATTAACAAACGCCGGTACGAGCTTTTGATGTCCGCAGCGGGCAGCGAAGGCGTGGAATGGGACGGCCCGCACGGTGCGCTTGCGCCCGAATGGTTGCGCACCAAGGCGAACTCGATCGAGGGCGGCACGAGCGAGGTGATGCTGGACATCATCTCCAAGCGTGTTCTGGAACTCCCCGGTAAATAAGGAAAATTTCGATGACCAGCCTTCTGGAAACCGAAGACGAAACCATGCTGCGCGACGCCGCGCGCGGGTTTCTGACCGAAGCCTCGCCGGTGCGGGCGCTTCGAGAAAACCGCGATCAATCACGGGCTTACGACCCCGGCCTGTGGCGCGAAATGGCGCAGATGGGGTGGACCGGCGTTCTGATCGGTGAAGATCAGGGCGGAGCCGACATGGGCCACCGTGCCGCCGGCATCCTGGCCGAGGAAATGGGCACGACCCTAGCCGCGAGCCCCTTCATCTCGACCGCCGTCATGGCCGCGACCGCACTGCGGAACGCCGCCTCGGACCGGCTGTCGCAGATCGCCGAAGGGGGCGTGACCTATGCGCTTGCCGTCGATGAGGGCGCCAAGCACAACCCGGCGCAAACCTCTGTGAGCGCAGAGAAATCCGGCAACGCCTATCTTATTTCTGGGGTGAAGACCTTTGTGGCGGATGGCCGATCGGCGGATCGTATCCTGCTGCTGGCGCGCACCGCTGGCAGCGCAGGTGAAACCGCAGGTCTGACCGTTTTCGACATCGACGCGACCCGTGCGGGCATCACCCGTGACGCCAAGCCGACCGTCGATTCGCGCGACCACGCCCGCATCACGCTGGACAATGTCGAGGCCACCGGTGCCGACATTCTGGGCACGCTGGACGACGGCATGACCCTGATCGCCCGCGCGCTGGAAGCCGGACAGGCCGCCCTTGCGGCCGAGCTGTCGGGTGTTGCTGGCGGGGCCTATGCGATGACGGTTAACTACTTGAAAGAGCGCAAGCAATTCGATCGCACCATCGGTAGCTTCCAGGCATTGCAACACCGCGCCGCACATCTGTGGAGCGAGATCGAAGTCACCTCCTCTGCCATCATCAACGCCGGTCGTGTGCTGGATACTTCGCCCAAGGAGGCCTCGCTGGCCGTCTCTCTGGCCAAGGCGCGCGCAACCGCAACGGCGAAACTGGCCGTGTCCGAGGGCGTCCAGATGCACGGCGGCATCGGCATGACCGACGAATACGACATCGGGTTCTACATGAAACGTGCCCGCGTCGGGGCCGAATGGCTGGGCGACTACGGCTATCACGCGGCGCGGGTCGCGCAGGCACGGGGGTTCTGACCATGATGACTCCGGCAGAACTATATGATCTGACAGGGAAAACCGCGTTGGTGACCGGCGGGGCCACCGGCATCGGCCGCATGGCCGCCGAAGGGCTGGTCGCCGCGGGTGCCCGTGTTCTGATCGCCAGCCGCAAGGCCGATGCGTGCGAGGCCGTCGCGGCCGAGCTGAACAGCATGGGCTATCCCGGCCATGCCGAAGGTTTCGGCGGGGATGTGGCGACCGAGGACGGCATTGGCGCCTTGGTGGCCGAGGTGACCAAGCGCACCGACACCCTGCACATCCTGATGAACAACGCGGGCCGCACTTGGGGTGCGCCCTTGGGCCAGCACCCCTACGGTGCCTGGGACAAACTGCTGAGCCTGAACGTCACCGGCATGTTCCACCTGACGCAAAGCCTGCTGCCGCTGATGCTGAAGGCCAGCACGCCGAACGATCCGGCGCGCATCATCAACGTCGGCTCGGTGATGGGGGACATTCCGAAAGGGACGGCGACCTATTCCTACGCCGTGTCCAAGGGCGCTGTGCACCACATGACCCGCGTTTTGTCCAATGACCTGGCTCCGCAAGGGATCACCGTCAACGCCATCGCGCCCGGCCCGTTCGTCTCGAAAATGACCGCCTTCGCCATCGGCACCGAAGAAGGCCAGAAAAAATCCGCCGAAGGCGTGCCGCTGGGCCGCGTCGGCCGCCCCGAGGATATCGCAGGCACCCTGCAATTCCTGTGCGGCAAGGGCGGAGCCTACATCTCGGGCGCCATCATTCCGCTGTCGGGGGGGATGCAATCCAACGCCCCGGGCAGCCTGTTCAACGAGGATTTGTAAGCATGACCAAGACCTTGACCCGCGCGGCCTTTGAGGCGCTAGAGGGCCAGCCCATCGGCACCTCTGACTGGATGACTGTCAGCCAGGGCCAGATCGACACCTTCGCCGACTGCACCCATGACCACCAGTTTATCCACATCGACCCCGAGCGCGCCGCGCAGACGCCCTTTGGCTCGACCATCGCGCATGGGTTCCTGACGCTGTCGCTGCTGTCGGCGATGGCCTACCAGATGCCGGGGATCGACGGCACGGTGATGGCGGTGAACTACGGCTTCAACAAGGTGCGCTTTGTCTCGCCGGTAAAGGTAGGCGCGCGCATCCGGGGGCATTTCACCCTGCAGAAATTCGAGGAAATCCGCCCCGGCGAGATTCAGACAACAATCGCCGTCACGGTCGAGATCGAAGGCCAGGACAAGCCCGCGCTGGTCGCGGAATGGCTGGGCCGCCGCTATTTCGGAGGGAAATGAATGAGCGAAGTACGTTTTGACGGCCGCGTGGCCATCGTCACCGGCGCGGGCGTCGGTCTGGGCCGCAGCCACGCGCTGGGTCTGGCCGCACGTGGCGCCAAGGTCGTCGTGAACGATCTGGGCGTGGCGACGGACGGCACCGGCAGCAGCTCGGCCGCCGCGCGCGCCGTGGTCGAGGAAATCCGCGCCGCCGGTGGCAAGGCCATCGCCAACGGTGCCAACGTCGCTGACGCGGCGCAGGTTCAGGCGATGGTGGACGAGGCGATTGCCGAGTTCGGCCATGTCGACATCCTGGTCAACAACGCGGGCATCCTGCGCGACAAGACCTTTGCCAAGATGACGCTGGACGACTTCAAGATGGTCGTCGACGTGCACCTGATGGGCACCGTCAACTGCACCCATGCCCTGTGGCGCCACATGCTGGAGCGTGAATACGGGCGCATCGTGCTGACGACCTCGTCCTCGGGTCTGTACGGCAACTTTGGTCAGTCGAACTATGGTGCGGCCAAGGCATCGATGCTGGGCTTCATGAACGTGCTGCACCACGAAGGCAGCCGCAAGAACGTGCGCATCAACATGCTGGCCCCCACCGCCACCACCCGCATGACCGAGGAACTGTTCCCCGCCGCGGTCAAAGACTTGCTGAAGCCGGAAACCATCACCCCCGGCCTGCTGGCGCTGGTGTCCGAGGACGCCCCCAGCCGCATGATCCTGGGCGCGGGTGGCGGCTGCTTTGCCGAAACCAAGATCTACGAAACCCAAGGCGTGGCCCTGATGGGCGATGACCTGTCCCCCGAGGGCGTCCTGGCCAACCTGGACACCATCCGCAGCGAAGACGGCCAGACCCTGATGGCGGGCGCCTTCGATCAGACCAACAAATACATCAAGATGGCCGCCGAGCTGCGCGGCATCCCCCTGGAAGCAAAGGAATAATCCATGCGTGACGCAGTAATCGTCTCGACCGCGCGCACCCCGATCGGCAAGGCCTATCGCGGTGCATTCAATAACACCTCGGCGCAGGAACTGATCGGCCACGCGGTGAAAAACGCCGTGTCGCGCGCCGGTCTGGAAGGGCACGAGATCAGCGATTGCGTGATCGGCTCGGCCATCCAGCAGGGCTCGACTGGGGGCAACATTGGCCGTCAGGCCGTGATCCGCGCGGGCCTGCCCGTCACCATCGCAGGCATGTCGATGGACCGTCAGTGCGCCTCGGGCATGATGGCGATCGCGACGGCGGCCAAGCAGGTGATCCATGACGGCATGGATGTCTGCATCGGCGGCGGCGTGGAATCCATCAGCCTGGTGCAGAACCAGAAGATGCGCACCGACTGGCTGGCCGATCCGTGGACCAAGCAGAACAAACCGTCGCTGTACATGTCGATGCTGGAAACCGCTGAAATCGTGGCCGACCGCTACAACGTGTCCCGCGAAGATCAGGACGCCTACGCCCTGCAATCGCAGCAGCGCACCGCCGCCGCACAGGACGCGGGCAAGTTCGATGACGAGATCGTGGCCCTGACCACCCAGATGGGCGTCATGGACAAGGAAACCAAAGAGGTTTCGTTCAAAGAGGTGACGCTGGCCAAGGACGAAGGCAACCGCCCCTCGACCACGCTGGAAAACCTGCAATCGCTGGCCCCGGTCTTCAAGGACGGGCAGGCCGTAAAAGAGGGCAAGTTCATCACCGCCGGCAACGCCAGCCAGCTGTCTGACGGCGCCTCGGCCTCGGTCATCATGGAAGCGAAAGAGGCCGAAAAACGCGGTCTGCAACCGCTGGGTCGCTATGTCGGCGTGATGGCTGCCGGTCTGGAACCCGACGAGATGGGCATCGGCCCGATCTATGCGGTGCCGAAACTGCTGGCCGCACACGGGCTGAAGATGGACGACATCGGCCTGTGGGAGCTGAACGAGGCGTTCGCCTGCCAGGTCCTGCACTCGGCCCGCGTTCTGGGCATCCCGAACGAGATCCTGAACGTGAACGGGGGTGCAATCTCGGTCGGCCATCCTTACGGTATGTCTGGCGCCCGCATGGTCGGGCACGCACTGATCGAGGGCAAGCGCCGCGGTGCCAAATACGTCGTCTGCACCATGTGCGTCGGCGGCGGCATGGGCGCTGCTGGCCTGTTCGAAGTGCTGTAAACCACTGGGGGCGCGGGATTTTCCGCGCCCCACCAATCAGGAAGGCCGTGAATGCCCGAACTCTATCTGATACGTCACGCCCAGGCCTCGTTCGGCGCGGCGAATTACGATGTCCTGTCCGATCTGGGCCATGAACAATCGTACGAGCTGGGCAAGGCCCTGGCCGTTCAGGGCGTACAGCCCGAC
This sequence comes from Thalassobius vesicularis, assembly GCF_004799325.1. Classification (GTDB taxonomy): domain Bacteria; phylum Pseudomonadota; class Alphaproteobacteria; order Rhodobacterales; family Rhodobacteraceae; genus Thalassobius; species Thalassobius vesicularis. Next base: position 124,971 of record NZ_SSMD01000004.1, on the reverse strand, counting down.
ACGCTGTTCATCGGCGCCCAACGTCGTCACCGCGAAACGATGGAGGGCATCCTGAAGGGCATGGGCCGCGACCCTGAGCAGGCCGAGATTCTACCGGGCCTGAACGAATTCGACTTCAAGAACCTGCTGGACGCCCATTACCGCAGCGGCGGCGCGCCCGAAAACATGCATACCGAGCGCAAGTCGCACTTCCGCACGCTGCGCGACACCGTGCTGGCCTGGCAACGGGACGAGATCGATAACCCCCCGGAAACATGGGCACAATTCGCCGGCCGGGTCGAGGCTGCGCGGCAATCCATCACCGCCAGCAAGGGCCAGGTGATCGTCGCCGTCAGCTCGGGCGGGGCGATCGGGCAGATGATCGCGGCGGCGCTGCAGGCGCCCTCGGAACAGCAGATCAAACTGCAATTGCAGATGAAAAACTGCGCCGTGAACCGCTTTGTTTTCTCTGACCGCAGCTTCTACCTGCACGGTTTCAACGAGACCCCCCACATCACCGCGGCCAATGCCGACCCCCTGCTGACCTATAGCTGAGGACATGACATGAGCGACCCGACCAAACTGGATACCGATGCCGTCGCAGCCTATCTGAGCACCCATCTGGACGGGTTCGCCGGCCCGCTGGAGGCCGAGAAGTTCAATGTCGGCCAGTCCAACCCGACGTTCCGGCTGATCACCCCGTCGCGGCGCTATGTCCTGCGGCGCAAACCCCCTGGGGTCTTGCTGAAATCCGCCCATGCGGTGGACCGCGAATTCCGGGTCCAAAGCGCGCTGCAGGGCACCGATGTGCCCGTCCCGCGCATGTTTCTGCTGTGCGAGGATGACAGCGTGATCGGCTCGGCCTTTTACGTCATGGAAGAGGTCGTCGGCCGCCATTTCGATGACCCCCGCATGAACGAGCTGTCCCGCGACGAACGCCGCCCCATTCAGGACGAGATGAACCGCGTTCTGGCTGCGATCCACAACGTGGATCTGGCCGCCGTCGGCCTGACGGATTACGGCCCCGAGGGCAACTATTACCGCCGCCAGATCGACCGCTGGACCAAGCAATATCGCGCCTCCGAGACCGAAAACATCCCGGCGATGGAGGAACTGATCGCCTGGCTGGACGCCAATATCCCCGCCGAAGACGGCCAGCGCACGCTGGTGCATGGCGATTATCGCATCGATAACATGTTGTTCCACAAGGATAAACCGCAAGCCGCCGCCATTCTGGACTGGGAACTGTCGACCACCGGCCACCCCTATGCCGACCTGGCCGCAGTGATCATGCAGTGGATGATGCCTCCGGGTGCCGAGGGCCGTGGACTGGGCGGCGTGAACCGCGCCGAACAGGGTCTGATGAGCGATGAGGAATTCATCGCGTCCTATTGCGCGCGCCGCAACCTGCCGGGCGTGGACAAGTTCGGGTTTTACCTGGCGTTCACCTTCTTCCGCATGGCGGGCATCATCCAGGGCGTCTACAAGCGCGCGCTGGACGGCAACGCCTCGAACCCGGAACGCGCGCGGGCGCTGGGAACCTACGTGCCGACCTTTGCCCAACACGGGCTGGACGCGGCGGGGACGGTGTGATGGACGCCCGCCTGCTGGAGGACCCCTATGCGCTGCAACGCCATCTGGGGTTCGAAATTACCGAGTGGAGTCAAGACTTTGCTCGGGTTGAACAGCCCTTGCTGCCGCATCTGATGAACCGCTACGGCATCCCGCACGGCGGCGTTTACGCGACGCTGCTGGACACCGCGATGGGGTTCTGCGGCTGCTTTACAGGCGATCCTGAGACCAAGCGGCTGGCGATGACCCTGTCGATGAACGTCAACTACGAGGGCCGCGCACAGGGCACCCGGTTGATCTGCGAAGGACGTCGGACCGGCGGGGGGGCAAAGACCTTTTTCGCCGAGGCTCTGGTCACCGATGAACTGGGTACGCGGATCGCCTCGGGCACCGGCGTGTTCCGTGTTCGCGGCACCTAAGTTACTGAAAACATGCGCTGAATGGGAGTAAAGCGATGACTGAGAAAATGCACCGAGTCGTGCTGGCACGGCGTCCGCAAGGGGCGCCGGTGGACGCTGATTTCCGGTATGAAGAAGCCGCTATGCCGGTGCCGGGTGAGGGCGAAGTGCTGGTGAAAGTCAGCCACATGTCGCTGGATCCGTACATGCGCGGGCGGATGGACGACGCAAAGTCCTATGCCAAGCCGGTCGAGCTGGACCACACCATGGAAGGCGGCGCCGTGGGCGAGGTGATCGCCTCGAACCACCCGAAATATTCCGTTGGAGATCAAGTGTTTGGCATGTTCGGCTGGGCCTCGCACGGGTGCCTGAACGGGCGCGAGCTGCGCAAGCTGGACCCGCGTCTGCCGATCACCACGGCTCTGGGTGTGCTGGGGATGCCGGGGTTCACCGGCTGGTACGGGTTGATGGAATACGGCAAGCCAAAAGCGGGCGAAACGCTGGTCGTCGCAGCGGCGACGGGGCCGGTTGGCAGCATGGTCGGACAGATGGCCAAACTGCTGGGTCTGCGCGTCGTCGGCATCGCGGGTGGCGACGATAAGTGCAAGATGGCTAAGGAGAAATTCGGGTTCGACGAGTGCCTGGATCACCGCGCCTATGCCGACGCCAACGCCCTGCGCGCAGCCCTGAAAGAGGTGTGCCCGAACGGCGTGGACATCTATTTCGAGAACGTCGCGGGCAAGGTTCTGGAGGCGGTTTTGCCGCTGATGAACGTGGGCGGGCGCATCCCGCTGTGCGGCATGATCGCGTGGTATAATGCCGGCGCTTTGGGCGGCAATATGACCGGAGAAAAGGACAACCTGCCCAAGATGTGGCGGTCGATCCTGGTGAATCGTCTACATGTGCACGGCTTCATCATCTCGGACCACTTCGCCAGCTTCCCCGACTTCCTGACCGACGTCGCCCCGCGTGTCGCCGCCGGAGAGATCAAGGTGGTCGAGGACGTTGCGCAGGGCCTTGAAAACGCACCGAAAGCATTCATGAACATGCTGAACGGCGGGAATTTCGGGAAACAGATCGTCAAGATCTGACACCCCCGATTTCCTATCGAATTGTCCAATCCAGACCCCGGCCGCGCGCCGGGGTCTTTTTTCGTTAACCGGCAGAATCGTAAGATTTCGGACGAAAACCGTACAACGAAAAACCCCCGGCAGGACGTGCCTGCCGGGGGTCTCTCCCTCCTCCCAAAGGGCGTGATCAGGCGGCCTTGTAACCATCCATCACGCGAGCCAGGTGATAGTCGGTATCCCCCAGCTGAGCGTCGAGCATCACCAGACGCTTGGCGTAATGCGAAACCGGGTATTCCCAGGTCATCGCGATGCCACCGTGCATCTGGACGGCTTCTTCGGCGATCAGACGCGCGGAGCGGCCGATCAGGTTCTTGGCCATCGAGGCGTAGCGCGAGGCGTCATCGCCGCCCAGCTCGGCTGCGGCCTTGATGACGATCGAGCGCGACTGCTCGATCTCGGTCAGCATGTCGACGGCGCGGTGCTGCAGCACCTGGAATTTGCCGATGGCGATGCCGAACTGCTTGCGCTGTTTCAGGTAGTCGACGGTGATCGCGTGGGTGACATCCATCGCGCCCACGGCCTCGGCGCAGAGGGCGACGATGCCCGCGTCGATGGCGTCCTGCATCGCGGCGGTGGCGTCGGCCAGCAGCAGCGCGGCAGGGGTGTCGTCCAGCAGCAGTTCCGCCGCGCCGGCGCCGTCCATCAGGGCGTAGCCGGTGACGTTGGCGTCAGCCGCAGCGACCTTGAACAGGGCCAGTTTGCCGTTCAGTTTCGCGGCCACCAGGAAGATGTCGGCGACCTGACCACCGTAGACGGTGCTTTTGCGGCCCGACAGGGTGTAGGCGTCGCCCTTGGCGGTCGCGGTGGTGGCGATCTGGTCCAGATCGTAGGCGGCGTCCAACTCGGTGAAGGCGACAGCGTATTTCGACGCGCCGGAGAGGAGCGCATCCTGATCGGCACCCGCCGCAGTCAGCAGACGCGACGCCATCAGCGCACCCAGGATCGGCTCGGGCGTGATCTGACGGCCCAGCGCCTCGAACACGACGGAGATATCGAAACCGGTGCCACCCATGCCGCCGGCCTCTTCGGGGGCCAGGGCGTAGAGGGTGCCGAGTTCGACCAGCGCATCCCACAGCTTGGGATCGTGGTAGGGCGCGTCGTAGGCGACCTTGTTGCGGTGCTCGACGGGGTACTGATCGGCCAGGAAGCGGTTCAGCGTGTCCGCCAGCATCTGGCGGTCTTCGGTGAGGTTAAAATCCATCGGTCACAGCTCCAGCATGGTCTTGGTCAGGATGTTGCGCTGGATCTCGTTCGATCCACCGAAAATCGAGGTCTTGCGGTTGTTGAAGTACCGCGCGGCGTTGTGCGCGGTTTCGGCGGGGCCGAACATCAGGTTGCCGTCGGTGATGTAGCCGGGGAACGGAGCCGCTGCCGGGCCGAGGGCGCGACGGGCCAGATCCTTCAGCTCTTGGTGGATGACGGTGCCCTTGATCTTGAGGATCGAGGTCTCCGGTCCGGGCGCGCCTTGTTGTTGCGCCTTGAACAGCATCCGCAGGTTGGTGATTTTCATCGCTTCGAGGTCAATCTCGGCCTTGGCGATGCGCGAGGCAAAAAGCGGGTCTTCGATCAGCGGGCGGCCGTTGCGCAGGGTCTTGCGGGCGAGGGCCTTCACCTCTTCCAGCGCCTGCATCGAGAAGCCCACGCCGGCGATGCCGGTGCGTTCGTGGGTCAGCAGGTACTTGGCGATGGTCCAGCCCTTGTTTTCCTTGCCCACGAGGTTGCCATAGGGCACGCGGACGTCGGTAAAGAACACCTCGTTCACCTCATGCCCGCCTTCGATCAGCTTGATCGGGCGCACTTCGATGCCGGGGGTCTTCATGTCGACGAGGATGAAGGAGATGCCTTCTTGCTGCTTGGCCTCGGGGTCGGTGCGGCACAGGCAGAAGATCCAGTCGGCGTGCTGGCCGAGGGTCGTCCAGGTTTTCTGGCCGTTGATGACCCACTCGTCGCCGTCGCGCACGGCGCGGGTTTTGAGGCTGGCAAGGTCCGACCCGGCGCCGGGTTCGGAGTAGCCCTGGCACCACCAGTCATCGCCGTTCAGGATGCGCGGCAGGTAGTAGTCCTGCTGTTCCTTGGAGCCGAATTTCTGCAGAACCGGCCCCAGCATCGACAGGCCGAAGGGCACGATGCGCGGGGCGTAGGCGCGGCAGCATTCTTCTTCGAAGATGTGCTTTTGCACGGGGCTCCAGCCGGGGCCGCCAAATTCCTTGGGCCAGATGGTGGCCAGCCAGCCCTTGCGGTTCAGGATGGCGTGCCATTCTTCCATGATTTCCTTGGTCAGCTCGCCGCCTTCGCGGACTGCCTTCGACATATGCTCGGGCAGGTTTTCCGCCAGATAGGCGCGGACTTCATCGCGGAAGGCGATGTCTTCGGCAGAGTAGCTCAGGTCCATGTGACCCCTCCCTTACTTGTTCAGATCTGCGAATGTGCTGCCATCGGCGGCCATTTTTTCCAGCAGGGCGGGCACCTGCCAGTAATGGCTGTCTTCCTTGGCGTATTCGGTGATGCGGCGCACCAGTTCCTTGGCGCCGATCGTGTCGGCGTAATGCAGCGGGCCGCCGCGGTGACGCGGGAAGCCGTAGCCAAACAGGAACACCATATCCACGTCCAGAGGACGCTTGGCGGTGCCGTCCTCGACCACGCGGGTGGCCTCGGCAATCATGGCGGTCATGTAGCGATCCACGATGTCCTGATCGCTGAACTGCTGCGGGGTGATGCCCTTTTCGGCGCGCACGGCGTCGATGATGGTGGCCACCTCGGGGTTGGGCACGGGTGCGCCCTGACCGTAGATGTAATAGCCCTGACCCGTCTTGCGGCCGAACCAGCCGTTTTCGCAGATGCGGTCGGCGATGTCGCCGCCGTAGCGTTCGGCCGGATCACGCAGCGAGGCCATGCGCTTGCGGTTGGCCCAGCCGATATCCATGCCGGCCAGATCGCCCACCTTGTGCGGGCCCATCGCGAAACCAAAGGCCTCGAGGGCGTCGTCCACCTGCTGCGGGCTGGCGCCGTCCAGCACCAGATACGAGGCGGTTTTCAGGTAATGCGCCAGAATGCGGTTGCCGATGAAGCCGTCGCAGACCTGCGCCAGAACGCCGACCTTGCCCAGTTTCTTGGCCAGCGCAAAGCCGGTGGCCAGAGCGTCGGGCGCGGTTTTGGCGGCCTGGACGATTTCCAGCAGGCGCATAACGTGGGCCGGGCTGAAGAAGTGCAGGCCCAACACGTCCTGCGGGCGGTTGGTGCAGGCGGCGATGTCGTCCACGTTCAGGTAGGACGTGTTCGAGGCCAGAATGGCGCCGGGTTTGCAGATCGTGTCCAGACGGCCGAAGATGTCCTTCTTCACGTCCATGCTTTCGAACACGGCTTCGATGACCAGATCGACGTCGGCCAGATCGTTCATGTCCAACGACGGCTGGAGCATGGCCAGCGCGGCGTCTTTCTTGTCGGCCTTCAGCTTGCCGCGGCTGACCGCGCCTTCGAGGTTCTTGGTGATGGTCGCAACGCCGCGATCCAGACCATCCTGCGCGACTTCGATCAGGCGGACGGGGATGCCGGCCAGCAGGCACGAGGTGGCGATGCCCGACCCCATGGTGCCGCCGCCGATCACGCCGATCTTGTCCAGCGGACGGGTGTCGCCCTTGGCCTCGGGGATGTTGGACACGGCGCGCTCACCAAAGAAGGCGTGGATCATGCCGGCGCGCTGGGGCGTCTGCATCGAGTCGATGAAGGCCTGACGTTCGATCTTCAGGCCCTCGGTGCGGGGCAGGTACGAGGCGCGGATGGCCTCGACGATCTTGTGCGGCGAGAACAGGTGCGCCTGCTTGGCCTTCAGCATGGCGGCGGTGTCGTCCAGCGCCTTGTCGTCATTCGGGGTTTCCAGCGAGCAGGTGGGACGCACGGCCAGTTTGCCGTCGATCACGTCCTGCGCGGCGGCCAGTGCGACGTCGCGCGGCTCGCCATTGGTCAGGCGGTCGATCAGGCCCTTTTCCAGCGCCTCTTTCGCGCCGACCATGCGGCCCGACAGCGACATGTCCAGCGCCATCTGGATACCGGACAGACGCGGCACACGCTGGGTGCCACCGGCACCGGGCAGCAGGCCAAGGTTGATCTCGGGCAGGCCGACGCGCAGCCCTTCGATGCCGACGCGGGCATGGGCAGCCAGGCCCAGCTCCAGCCCGCCACCAAGGGCGGTGCCGTGCATGACGGCGATCACGGGAATGTCGCTGTCTTCGATGATGTTGTAGACGTCGGGCAGCGCGGGCGGCTGCGAGGGCTTGCCGAACTCGCGGATGTCAGCACCCGCAACAAAGGTGCGCCCAGCGGCGTAAATCGCGATGACCTTGGCGGAGTCCTGGTCATTGAGTTGCTGGATCGCGTCCTGAAGGCCCTGACGGACGGCCTGCCCGGTGGCGTTCACGGGCGGGTTGTCGATGCAGATCAGGGCGATGTCGCCCACGTGCTCGATCGAGATCAGGTCATTTACAGGGATACGGTCTGCCATTTCGCTTCTTTCCGTTGATTCAACAAGACAAGAGGATATGGCCGCCTCCACTGCGGGCGCGTCTCCTCTCTTGCGGGGCAAACTAGTGGTTGACCCGAGGGTCGTCAATCTGTGGAATTAGGTTTTGCTGTGCAGAAATCACAAAAGACGCAGGGTTATGGGATGATCTGGAACGCGTTCACGTCAACCAGCCCGCGATCGGTGATTTTCAGCGCGGGAATCACCGGCAGCGCAAGGAAGGCAAGCTGCAGGAAGGGTTCTTCGAGCACCACGCCAAGCGAGCGCGCGGCGGCGCGCAGCCCCACCAGTTGATCGCGCACGGATTCGAACGGGTCAAGGGACATCAGCCCCGCGACGGGCAAAGGCAGCTCGGCCAGGATCACGCCGTCACGGGCGACGACAAAGCCGCCCTCGATCTGGCCCAGACGGTTCGCGGCCAGCGCCATGTCGGCGTAATCGGTGCCGACGACGGCGATGTTGTGGTGATCGTGGCAGACGGTTCCGGCAATGGCGCCGTGTTGCAAGCCAAAGCCACGGACGAACCCGGTGGCCATGTTGCCGTTCTTGCCGTGCCGTTCGATCACGGCGATCTTGACCAGATCACGGGCGGGGTCGGGCAGCTTGTCGCCGTCGACGATGGGGATCACCTCGTGCAGGTGTTCGGTGATGATCTTGCCCTCGATGATGCCGATCACGTCGGTTTCCGTGCGGTTGCCCGCGGTGCGGAAATGGTCGGGCGTGACGGTGGGCGCGTTGACGGAATGGCGACCCACGGGCGGGATCGTGTCGCGGGCGGCAAAGGCAGCGTCGGTAACCTCGACGCCGTTGCACAGGACCAGCTGGGCGTCGCACTGTTCCAAGGAGGTCAGCGCAACGATGTCGGCGCGTTTGCCCGGCGCGATGAGGCCGCGATCTTTCAGCCCGAACGCCTCGGCCGCCGACAGGGACGCGGCGCGGTAGGCGGCCAAGGGCGGTGCGCCGAGTTCGATCGCGGTGCGGATCATGTAGTCCAGATGGCCGTATTCCGCGATGTCCAGCGGGTTGCGGTCATCCGTGCAGAGGCAGATGTAGGGAGAGTTCCGCTCCGTAATAATGGGCGCGAGGGCGTGGAGGTCTTTGGACACCGACCCCTCGCGGATCAGAACGCGCATCCCCTTGCGCAGCTTTTCGAGGGCCTCGTCGGCGGTGGTCGCCTCATGCTCCGTGCGGATGCCGGTGGCGATATAGGCGTTCAGGTCGTTGCCGGACAGCTGCGGGCAGTGGCCGTCGATGTGCTGGCCGCGGAACAGAGCGAGTTTTTCCAGCACGACCGGGTCTTTGAACAGCACGCCGGGGGAGTTCATAAATTCGGCCAGACCGATGCCCTTGGGGTGGTTCATCACCTGCGCCAGATCGGTGGCGTCGATGCGGGCACCCGCCGTCTCCATATCCGTCGAAGGCACGCACGAGGACAACTGCACCCGGATATCCATCAGCGTGTGCATCGCGGCCTGCTGGAAATAGCGGATGCCATCCAGGCCGATCACGTTGGCGATCTCGTGCGGGTCGCAGATGGCGGTGGTGATGCCACGGGGCAGGACGCAGCGGTCAAATTCAAACGGCGTGACCAGCGAGCTTTCGATATGCAGGTGCGTGTCGATGAAACCGGGGACAAGGATCAGGCCGGTCACGTCAATCTCGCGCGTGCCGGTGTAGCTGCCGCAGGTGCCGACGATGGTGCCGCCGCAGATGGCGACGTCGCCCTCCAGCAATTCGCCGGTCACCAGATCCAGCACGCGCCCGCCCTTGAGCACCAGATCGGCTGGGGTCAGGCCGCGGCCCTGGTCGATGATCTGGGACAGCTGAGTCATGGGGTGCCTCCGGGGTTTTGATCATGCTGCCACAGGTTTTCAGGGTTGGCGAGGCAAGCGCGCGCGACGTCATGGAAATATCACGGGATGATGCGGTCATATGCAGGTCTTGCAATTTGTCCGCGCTGCCCCTCAGGATGGTGGCGTAACGTGACCCGAGGTGCCCCATGTTCAAACCGCTGACCCTGCTGAGCCGCGCGCTGGCCTTTGCCGTTCCTGTCGCCTTGGGCGCACTGGCCGCCGTGAATGCCGACCAGCTGAAACAGCCCCCCGCCGGGGCGGAACGCGCGCCGCAGCCGACCGTGGTGCGGGTGGTGACGCTGGCGCCGGTGCCGGTGGTGCCGCGTGTCTCGGGGTTCGGGACGGTGGCGGCCGCGCGGGACTGGCGCGGCGTGGCCCGGATCGAGGGCGAGGTCGTGGCGACCGCGCCGGAACTGGCGAACGGGGCGCTGGCCGCCGAGGGGACGGAACTGCTGCGGCTGGACGACACCGACCTGCGGCTGACGCTGGCGCAGATCGCGGCGCAGATGGCGGCGCTGACGGTGAAGGACCAGACGCTGGGCGAAAGCCGCGCCATCGCCGAGGCCGATCTGGAGCTGTCGCGGCAGGAACTGACCCGGCAGGAAAAGCTGGTGGCCGAGGGCGTTGCGACGCAGGCCAAGCTGGAGGTGACGCGGCGGGCCGAGTTGACCGCCCGCGCCAAGCTGACCGAGGTGGACAACCAGATCGCGCTGAACGGGGCCGAGAGGGCGGTGCTGGCGGCACAGAAAGACGTGGCCGAGCGGGCGCTGGCCTTTACCGTGCTGCGCGCGCCGTATGATTTGCGGGTGGGCGAGGTCTCGGCCGAGGTCGGTCAGGTGGTGACCAAGGGCCAGGTTCTGGTGACCGGCGAAGGGGTGGAGGCCGTTGAAATCGCGGCACAGTTTCCCATCGGGCGGATTGGGCCCCTGTTGCGGGCCACGGGGGGCATGGTGACCGATCTGAAGGCGCGGGTACGGCTGCCTGCGCCCGGCCATTCGGTGGTGTGGAAGGCCAGCGTCGACCGCGTGGCCGAGGCGCTGGATGCCCGCACCCAAAGCACCGCCGTGGTGGTGCGCGTGGACGATCCGCTGGGGCAGGCCGAGGCCGGACAACGCCCGCCGCTGCGCCGGAATACTTTCGTCGAGGTGGTGCTGATGGCCCCGGAACAACAGGCGCTGATTGCGCCGGTCGATGCGGTGCGCAACGGGCGCGCGCTGGTCGTCAAGGACGGGGTGCTGGAGGTGCGCAAGGTCGCCGTGGCCTATGTGATCGGGGACGTGGCGGTGCTGAGCGACGGGCTGGCGGCGGGCGATCAGCTGGTCGTCACCGACCCCGCAATCGCGGTGCCGGGCATGGCCGTCAAACCCGCCGAGGACAAGGCGCTGACGGCGCTACTGGCCGCGCAGGCGCTGGGGCAACCCGCCAAAGGGGCCAAGAAATGATCCGCCTGTTCGCGGGCCACCCGACGGCGGCCAATATCCTGATGGTGATGTTTCTGGTGCTGGGCGCGGCCTCGGTCCCGTTGATGCAGCGGGACACGTTCCCGGTGGTGCCTCCGTCCGAGGTCGAGATCAAGGTCGCCTATCCGGGGGCCGCCCCGGCCGAGGTGGAGACCGGGATTTGCCAGGTGATCGAGGACCCGCTGCGCGCGGTCGACAACCTGTCCGAGCTGCGCTGCCTGTCGCGCGAAAACATGGCCGTCATCAGCGCCGAGATCATCGAAGGCGCGGATATGACGCGGTTTTTCAATGACCTGAAGGCGGCTGCCGATGGCGTGACCGGCCTGCCCGACCGCGCCGATGATCCGGTGTCGCGGATCGTCGAGCGGGTGGCGAATGTCGCCTCGGTCGCGGTCACCGGGCCCGAGGATCCGGCGGTGCTGCTGGCCTATGCGGATGCGTTCGCGGAAACGCTGCGGGGCGATCCGAAGATCAGCCAGGTCGAAATCAGCGGCTTTTCCGACCGGGAAATCGCGGTGGAGTTCGACCCCGCGGCGCTGGAACGGCATGGGCTGAGCATCGCGGATGTCGCCTCGGTTCTGGCGCGGGACAGTCTGGACATGCCGGCGGGCGTGCTGGAGGGGCGGCAGGCCGAAGCCTCGATCCGGTTCCTGGGGCAGAAACGCAGCGCGGCAGAGCTGGCGGCAGTGCCGTTGCGCGGATCAAGCGCAGGGGCCGAGGTGCGGCTGGGCGACGTGGCCACGATCACCGAGGGTTTCGCAGACCCCGCGCAGGCCGCCTATTACAACGGTCAACGCGCAGCCATCGTGCAGGTCAACAAGACCGCGAGCGAGGACGCGCTGACCGTCAAGGCGGCGCTGGACCGGCAAGTCGCGGATGCGCCAAGGCCGGGGAATATCGCACTGGCGATCTCGCAGGATTCGACCTCGAACATCGCCGACAGGCTGCGGATCATCTATGAAAACGGGCTTCAGGGCCTGATCCTGGTGCTGGTGGTGATGTGGGCGTTCTTCGGGCTGCGGGTCAGTTTCTGGGTGGCGATGGGGCTGCCGGTGTCGTTTCTGGGCACGCTGTTCGGGATGCAGATGCTGGGGCTGAGCATCAACATGATGACGATGGTCGCGCTGCTGGTCGCCATCGGGCTGCTGATGGACGACGCCATCGTGATCTCGGAAAACATCGTGCGACGCCGGCGCGAGGGCGAAGGCCCGCTGGAGGCCGCCGTCAACGGCGCGCGACAGGTGGCGCCGGGGGTGGTGTCTTCGTTCCTGACGACGGTGATGGTGGTCGGGCCACTGGGCTACATGAGCGGGGCCATCGGCGACATCCTGAAATTCATCCCGATCGTGCTGGTGATGACGCTGGTCGTCAGCTTGGTCGAGGCGTTCCTGATCCTGCCCAACCACCTGCATCATTCGCTGGGCTCGACCGAGGTGGGCGCGGCCAGCCGGGCGGTGAACCGGGGCTTTGACTGGCTGCGCGACCGCGTTGTCGTGCCGTTTTCCGGGCTGACCCTGCGCCATCGCTATCTGACTTTGGGCGTGGCCGTGGGGCTGGTGCTGCTGTCGGCGGCACCCTACACGGGCGGGTTCATCAAGTACCAAAGCTTTCCGTCTTTGGAGAGTGACACGGTCGAGGCGCGGCTGCTGCTGGTGCAGGGCTCGCCGCTGGAGCGGACAGAGCAGCGGGTGGCCAAGGTCGTCAAGGCGCTGGAGGCGTTGAACGCGGATCTGACGCCGCAGCAGCCCGAGGGGCAGGCCTTGGTGCAAAGCTATACGGTAACGTATAGTCTGAACGCCGACACGCCCGAGACGGGGCCGCATATGGCGACGATCAGTGCGAAACTGCTGCCCGCTGGCACGCGCCGCGCCGAGGTGACGGACATTCTGGACCGCTGGAAAAAGGCGACGGGGCCGATGCCGGACATGGCCGCGATCCGGTTCACGGATAAGGAACGCGGGGCCGGTGGCAAGCCCATCGACCTGCTGGTGCAAGGCAGTGATCTGGACGCGCTGCGCGACACGGCCAAGGAATTGCGCAAGTTTTTCAGGGGCTTCGACGGGGTGCGGGACGTGACCTTTGACCTGCAACCGGGCAAGCCCGAGTTCATCGTGCGGATGCGGCCCGGTGCCTCGGCCTTGGGGATTTCGGCCAGCGAGGTCGCGGCGCAGCTGCGGGCGGCGTTCAAGGGCGACACCGCGCTGGAGGTGCGGGACGGCATCGGCGCGCTGGACATCGTGGCGCGGCTGAGCCCCGGACATCGCGCGACCGAGCAGGACATCACCGGCCTGATGCTGCGCGGCAGCGACGGCGGGCTGGTGCCGCTGACGGCGGTCGCGGATGTGACCCTTGGGCGGGGCTATGCGCTGATCAACCGGGTGGACGGGGTGCGCTCGGTCTCGGTGCAGGGGGCGATCAACCCGGCGGTGGCGAACGCGGCCGAGCTGATGGCCGCGCTGAAATCCGACTACCTGCCGCAACTGGCGCAGAAACGCCCCGAGGTGCGGGTGCAGATTCTGGGCGAGGCAAAGGACACCGCGACCACGGGCGCGTCGCTGGCGCGGAACATGGCGATCGGGCTGATCGGGGTGTTCCTGATCCTGTCGTTCCAGTTCCGCAGCTTTGTGCAGCCGCTGATCGTGGTCTTCACCATCCCGCTGAGCGTGATCGGCGTGGTCTGGGGGCACATGGCGCTAGGGCTGCAGATCAGCCTGCCCAGCCTTGTCGGGCTGGCGACGCTGGCGGGGGTGGTCGTGAACGACTCGATCCTGCTGGTGGAGTTCATGAAGGCGCGGCTGGCCGACGGGCAAGAGATGCTGAGTGCCGCGCAGGACGCGGTGCGCGACAGGTTCCGGGCGATTTTCCTGACCTCGCTGACCACGGTCGTGGGGCTGGGTCCGCTGCTGTTGGAACAAAGCACGCAGGCGCAATTCCTGCGGCCCATCGTGGCCAGCCTGGCCTTTGGGCTGACGGGGGCAACGCTGATGGCGCTGTTCGTGATCCCGGCGACAATGGCGGTGCTGCACGATCTGCGGATCGTGCGCGTTACCCCGGAATGAAAACAGGGCCCCGCGGGGCCCTGTTCGATCAGAAGTCCAGGTTCTCGACGCTGAGGGCGTTCTGCTGGATGAATTCGCGCCGGGGTTCGACGATATCGCCCATGAGCTTGGTAAAGATGTCGTCCGCCTCGACCACGTCGTCCACGCGGACTTGCAGCAGGGTGCGCGCCTCGGGGTCCAGCGTGGTTTCCCACAGCTGATCGGGGTTCATCTCGCCCAGACCCTTGTAGCGTTGCAGGGTCAGACCCTTTTCGCCCTCGCGCAGGATGGCGTTCAGCAGGTCGAGCGGCCCCATGATCAGCTGGCTGCGATCCTTGCGGACCAGCGTGGCGGGGGTGTCGTAGACCTCTTGCAGGGACTGGGTAAAGCTGCCGGTTTTGCGCGCCTCGCCCGAGCGGAGCATCGGGCCATCCAGGGTGCGGACTTCCTCGACCCCGCGCAGGATGCGGGCCAGGCGGATGCCGTGATCCTGCGTGATGCGGCCCGACCAGCCACGTTCGTATTCCAGCGCGATCACGTCCAGACGCTTGGCGACCTTGTCGGCCACGCCTTGCAGGTCGGCATCGACGGCACCGGGCACAAAGGCCCCGGCAATCGCGGCCTGTTCCAGAATGTGGCGCGGGTAATGGGTCGGGAAGGCGTCCAGCACGCGTTTCAGCTGGCGGGCTTCCTCGACCACGCGCTTCAGGTCGGCGCCGGCCATTTCCATGCCCGAGCCAAGACGCAGGATGGCGTCCTGGGTGCCTTGCTCGATCAGGTAGTCGTCCAGCGCGGCCTGGTCCTTGAGGTAAACCTCGGACTTGCCACGGGCGACTTTGTAAAGCGGCGGCTGCGCGATATACAGATAGCCGCCCTCGATCAGCTCGGGCATCTGGCGGTAGAAGAAGGTCAGCAGCAGAGTACGGATGTGCGCGCCGTCGACGTCAGCATCGGTCATGATGACGATCTTGTGGTAGCGCAGCTTGTTGATGTTGAACTCGTCCCGGCCGATGCCGGTGCCAAGCGCCATCACGAGGTTGCCGATTTCCTGGCTACCCAGCATCCGGTCAAAGCGCGCGCGTTCCACGTTCAGGATCTTGCCGCGCAGGGGCAGGATGGCCTGAGTGCGGCGGTCGCGGCCCGTCTGGGCAGAGCCACCGGCCGAGTCACCCTCGACCAGGAAAACTTCGGTCTTGGAGGGGTCTTTTTCCGAGCAATCCTTGAGCTTGCCAGCCAGGAAGTTCACGTCCATCGCCGTCTTGCGGCGGGTCAGTTCGCGGGCCTTGCGAGCGGCCTCGCGCGCCAGCGCGGCCTCGACGATCTTGCCGACGATCATCTTGGCTTCGTTGGGGTTTTCCTCGAACCACTCGGACAGCTTTTCGTTCATCAGGTTCTCGACCGCCGGGCGGACCTCGGACGAAACCAGCTTGTCCTTGGTCTGGGACGAGAACTTGGGATCGGGCACCTTGACGGACAGCACGCAGGTCAGGCCCTCGCGGGCGTCATCGCCGGTGAAGTTGATCTTTTCCTTCTTCGCAATGCCGGATTCGGTGGCATAGCGGGTCAGCGTGCGGGTCAGCGCGCCGCGGAAACCGGCCAGGTGCGTGCCGCCATCGCGCTGCGGGATGTTGTTGGTGAAGGGCAGCACGTTTTCGTGGTAGCTGTCGTTCCACCACATCGCCACCTCGACGCCGATGCCGTCGCGTTCGCCCTGAACGAAGATCGGTTCGGACATCAGCGGGTGCTTGGAGCGGTCAAGGTATTTGACGAATTCCTTGACGCCGCCTTCGTAGAACAGCTCGGTCTTCAGCGGAACGGCGGGGCGCAGGTCTTCGAGGATGATGCGCACACCCGAGTTCAGGAAGGCCAGTTCGCGCAGGCGTTTTTCCAGCGTTTCGAACGAATATTCGAGGTTCGAGAAGGTCTGCGTGGAGGCGAGGAAGCGCACCTCGGTGCCCTTTTCGCCCACGGCGTCGCCGACCACGCGCAGGTGCTCGGTGGTTTCGCCGTGTTCGAACTTGGCAAAGTGTTCCTTGCCGTTGCGCCAGACGCGCAGCTCCAGCCAGACGGAGAGGGCGTTCACGACCGACACGCCGACGCCGTGCAGACCGCCCGACACCTTGTAGGAGTTGCTGTCGAACTTACCGCCGGCGTGCAGCTGGGTCATGATGACCTCGGCGGCGGAAACGCCTTCTTCCTCGTGGATGTCCACGGGAATGCCACGGCCATTGTCGCGCACCGAAACCGAGTTGTCGGCATGGATCACCACGCGGACGAAATCGGCATGACCGGCCAGCGCCTCGTCGATGCCGTTATCCACGACCTCGTAGACCATGTGATGCAGACCCGAGCCGTCATCGGTATCCCCGATATACATGCCCGGCCGTTTGCGCACGGCCTCTAAGCCTTTGAGAACCTTGATCGAATCCGCGCCGTATTCCTGCGCGGTCTGCTGCGTCTCAGACATGCAGCCCCACCTTCTGTTTCCTTGCGGAGTATATACGAAACCTTGCGGGGCTTGTCACGTGCAAGCCCCAGATTTTGTAACGGCAGGGTGACGCCGGTTCAGCTGATCTGCAAGGGTTCGCGGGTCTGTTCGCGGGTCTTTTCCACCCAGCGGTTGATGACCGCCTGCGCCGCCAGTTCGTCATCCGCATCAATCGCGGCGCGCAGGTCACGCAGCGCGTTGGCCATCTCAAGCTCGGACAGATAGGTTTCCTGGGCGCGCATGATCTTGGGATGCGGGGTGGTCAGCATGTCGGGCGAAATCAGCAGCTCTTCGATCAGCTTTTCGCCGGGACGCAAGCCGGTGACGACGATCTCGATGTCGCCCTCGGGGTTGTGCTTGTCCATGACGCTGTAGCCTGCACCCTCGATCATCTGGCGGGCCAGTTTGCGGATCGGCACCAGTTCACCCATGTCCAGAACGAACAGATCCCCCCCGCGCGAGTAGGAGCCGGCCAGCAGCACCAGGCGCGCGGCCTCGGAGATGGTCATGAAGTAGCGGGCCACGTCGTTATGGGTCAGCGTGACGGGGCCACCACGGGCGATCTGTTCCTCGAACAGCGGAATGACCGAGCCGGAGGAGCCCAGCACATTGCCGAAGCGCACCATGGAAAAGCGGGTCGACTCGGACCGGGTGGCCAGGTCTTGCACGATCAGTTCGGCCAGACGCTTTGAGGCGCCCATGACGTTGGTCGGGCGCACGGCCTTGTCCGAGGACACCAGAATGAAGCGCGACACGCGGGCCTTGTAGGCGGCGTCGGCGATGGTCTTGGTGCCCAGCACGTTGTTGCGCAGGCCCGCGATCTGGTTCTTCTCGACCATCGGGACGTGCTTGTAGGCGGCGGCGTGCAGCACGACCTCGACCTTGTGCTTGGCCAGAACGTTGGCGCACAGGATCGGATCGGTGACCGAGCCGAGCACGGGTTCGATCGTGATGTTCTGGGTCAGGTCGAGGTCCTGAAGTTCCTTTTCGATCGTGTAGAGCGCCAGCTCCGAGTGATCCATCAGCACCAGCTTGTCCGGGCGGCAGGCCACCAGCTGGCGGCACAGTTCGGACCCGATCGAGCCCCCTGCCCCGGTGATCAGAATGCAACGGGCGTGATAGCTGTCGGCCACCTCGGGCAGTTCGGATTCCAGCTTGTTGCGGCCCAGCAGGTCGTCCAGCGACACCGGGGTGGTGCGCTTGCGCAGCTCTTTCCGCTCGATCAGTTCGGCGAAAGAGGGCAGCGAGTGGACCTCGCACCCCATCTGGCGCAGGCGCACGGCGATGCGGGCCTGCACGGCGGCCGTGGCCGAGGGCATCGCCAGAACGACGCGATCCACGGCCTTTTCGGCGATCAGTTCCTTGAGGTGGCTGGGCGCGAAAACCGGCGCGCCCGAGACGTTCAGACTTTGCAGTCGCGGGTTGTCATCGACGAAGGCGACCAGAACGACCGCATCGTCGGTGCGCAGCGCGGCGGCCAGCTGTTGGCCGGTCTGCCCGGCACCGTAAACGATGACACGGGTCCGGTTCTTGGCCCGGCGATACACCGACAGCAGAACATTTCGCATCAGATTCCGCGTCGCCACGACCCCGATCAGGAACATCATCCCGAAAACGGTGAAAGTCGCCGGCGCAAAGGGCGAATCAAGGACGATGTTCACGGCCAGACCCGCGACCGACAGGATCACCGTCAGAATGGCCGCAGGTTTCACCCCGCCGGTTTCAAAGGCGTTCAGGCGGATATTGGGCAATCCCAACAGCACCGAGGTGGCGCTGCCCAGCGCAACCAGGAAGGTCAGCAGGATCGAACCATTCCTTACCGTATGAATTTCATTGAATTTTTCGCCGAAAAGCAGCGCGGCCAGCCCGAAACAGGCAATGATCAACAGCGCGTCGATCAGAACGAATAGCTGAGCTTTCTTATGCGACGTCAGCGAAGTGACCAGCGCATAGAGGTCGATTTTCCGCCGCAAATACGTCCTCACCAATCGTTCACTCCACAGGTCGAAATGCCAAACTACTCTAAAAAATCAGTACGGAAGAACAAGATGGGCATAGTATATTGAAAAAAGGGGCAAAACCTCAAGGCGGGTATTCCTCACCCTCGGTTTTGCAGGCTGATCGTTGCCGAGTGCTGCATTGCGGCAACTAATGGATGCGGACGCGGCGGAAAACCGTCTTTACCATCAGCAGTATGTCCAGACACAGGTTGCGGTTGCGCTGGTAGATCAGGTCCAGACGCGCCTTTTGCGGCACGCAGCGGCGTTCGTAGACGGCCTCGGTTTCGGCGGGGGTGCGGCAAGTGGCCAGCAGCGATTCTTCGCGGCGGTGATAGACCAGCGTGGCCATGCCGGTGATGCCGGGGCGCGAGCGCAGCACTTGGGCGTAGAGGTCGGGGAAACGCTCGACATAGCGGCGCAGGGGCGGGCGCGGGCCGACAAAGCTGATATCGCCGCGCAGGACGTTCCACAGCTGGGGAATTTCATCCAGGCGGAAACGGCGCAGGTAGCCGCCGTTCTTGGTGATGCGGCTGGTCTTGTCCCCGCCCGAGACGCCGGAATCCGTGGCGACCGTGGTCATGGTGCGGAATTTCCACAGCATGAAGCCCTGCGTGGGCGTCTTCATCCGTTCCGAGATGTAGAGGATCGGGCGGCCGTCGCGCAGCAGGATCAGGCAGATGATGCAGCCAATGATGGGCAGCAACAGCAGGCCCAGAACCAGCGCGGCAGAGATGTCCAGCAGGCGTTTTGCGGGTGTCATGCGCGGCCCTCCAGGGTGAACCAGTCGGCGATGATGTGGGCCGGGTCTGCGTGTTGCGGTCCGAGGCCGGTCAGCGCGGCCATCCGGGTGCAATCCAGCGTGGCGGTCTGGCGGGCGCCGTCGGGGGCGGGCTGCCAGTCGAAGGGATGGCGGGCGGCGGTCAGCAGCGCCTCCATCCGGACGGGGGCGGGGGCGGCGAAGTTCAGGACGGGCGGCAGGGGTGCGGGGGCACTCGCCAGGCGGATCAGCGCGCGGGCCATGTCGGAGGGCGCGATGTAGCTGCGGGCGGGACCGTGACCATCGGCGAAGCGGTCCAGCCTTAGGGGTTGCGGATCGCCCGCCCAGCCGCGCCGGATCGAGGCGGCGAGGCTCTCGGCCCCGGCGACCGAACCGATGCGCAGGATGGTGCTGCCGGGGGCGCCGGTCAGCGCATGCTCCATCGCCAGCTTCGCGGCACCGTAGGGGTTGGTGGGGGCGGTCGGGGCGTCCTCGGCCACGGGCGCGTCCGAAGGCGAGTAGACCGCGACCGAGGAGCAATGCAGCACCCGCGAGGCCCCGCATTGCGCAGCGATGTCCTGCGCGGCCAAAGCCAGCGTGGTGTTCATGTCCAGATCGGCATCCGGGCCGGGGGTCACGCCCCAAAGCGCGATCACCGCATCGACCGCGCCGAACGGGTTCGGCTGGCCGGGTTGCCAGTGAATGCCGGGGCCCGAGCGCGATTGCAGGACCAGTTGGGCGTCGGGGGGCTGACGATCCCAAGCGGCGCAAAGCAGCCGCCCGACCCGCCCCGAGGCCCCCAGAACCAGTATGCGTTTGCCTGCCACGCGCGTGCCATCCTTGTCTGCCGAAGCCCCCACAGGACTAGCACCGCGCGGGCGCAGCGAACAAGGTCAATCGGGCCAATAGGGGGCGCGCAGCTCTCTCTTCAGGATCTTCCCGATCGAGGAACGAGGCAGGTCATCGCGGATTTCCACACCCGACAAGCGGTGGCTTTTGCCCAGACGGGCGTTGGCGTCGGCGCGGATTTGTTCGGCTGACCGCGTGGCCCCGTCGCGCAGGACGACCAGCCCCAGCGGGGTTTCGCCCCATTCCTCGGACGGGATACCGATGACGGCGGCATCCCGGACGTCGGGGTCGGCCAGCAGGATCAGCTCCAGATCGTTGGCGTAGATGTTCAGCCCGCCCGAGATGATCATGTCCTTCTTGCGGTCCGACAACACAAGGAAGCCATCCGCGTCAAAGCTGCCCATATCGCCCGAGCGGAAGAACTGCGTGCCGTCCGCCGCGGTCCAGATGTAGTCGGCGGTCAGGTCGTCGCGGCCGAAATACCCGCTCATCATCGCGGGGGCGCGGCCGACGATCTCGCCCACCTCGCCTTGCGGGACTTCGGTGCCATCGGGGCCGATCAGGCGAATATCGACGCCGGGGCCGGGCTGGCCCACGGTGTGCAGCTTGTCGGGGAATTCATGCGCGGCCAGAACGGTGACGCCGCCGCCCTCGGTCAGGCCGTAATATTCGAACAGCGCCCCCGGAAAGCGCGCCAGCACATCGCGTTTCACATCCTGCCGCAGCGGGGCCGAGGTCGAGAATTTCACCTTCATCGCGGACAGATCGAAGCTGTCGAAATCGGGGATATCCATGATGCGCTTGTACTGGACGGGCACCAGCATGGTGTGGGTGATACGCTCGGCCTCGGCCAGTTCCAGATAGCGGCGGGCGTCGAATTTCGGCATCAGAACGGCGGTCGAGCCGCCCACCATCGTCGGCAGGAAACTGACCAGCGTGGTGTTGGAATAAAGCGGCGTGGACAAGAGCGTGCGCGCGTGATCGCAATAGCCGCTCGGCTCGGCCCGGCTCATGTGGAGCGCGCGCATCCAGTGCGAATGCACGATCCCCTTGGGCGTGCCGGTCGTGCCAGAGGAATAGATCAGGTTGAACGGATCATCCCAGCCGATCGGCACCATCGGATCGGTCTCGGACGCGCTGGCCAGCAGCGGCTCATACTCAGCCTCGAACCGGATCACCGGACAGGGCGGATTGGGCATCAGGTCGCGGTATTGATCGGCCAGAAACAGCACCTTGGCCCCGCAATCCAGCAGCATCCGGTGCAACGCATCCGGCGCGGCCATCGTGGACAGCGGCGTGATGCAGGCCCCGGCACGCAGGCCACCGATGAACACCTCGGCATAGGCGGCCGAGTTCGGAGACAGCACCGCCACCCGATCCCCGACCTGCACCCCCATGCCGATCAGCGCATTCGCCACCCGGTTCACGCGGGCGTCGAACTGCGCCCAGCTCAGGCGGGTGTCACCGCAGATGATCGCCTCGGCCTGCGGGTCCTTCTGCGCAGCCTCGCGGATCATCTGAACAACGGTTTTATCGGGCAGCGTCTCGGGCTGCGGCGGCTTGATGGTAATCATGATGTCTCCTCCCTCCGCGACTATTGTCACGGGTCCGAGACAAGGCAAGCGTCAGACGATCCGAGCGACTTGCGACGTTCCGTCGGTTTCGGTGACCTCCAGATATTGCGCCCTCTGGTCCAGCTCGGCGAACAGCTCGGGGCCGGTTCCGGTCATCCACGCCTGCGCCTTCAGCGCGCAAATCTCGTCATAAAGCGCGGCACGGCGACCGGCATCCAGATGGGCGGCCACCTCGTCCAGCAACAGGATCGGCGGCGCCCCCAGGTCCCGCGCCAGGGCCCGCGCATTGGCCAGGATCAGCGACACCAACAGCGCCTTCTGCTCGCCGGTCGAGCAATCCTTGGCCGGCACCCCCTTGGCGGCAAACACCCCGTACAGATCGGCGCGATGCGGCCCCACCAAAGACCGCCCGGCGGCCAGATCGCGGAACCTGCTTTCGGCCAGGGCGGCGCGCAGATCGTCCTCGCCCTCGGGCATCTCGCCCTCGGTCTGCACCAGCTCCAGATCGGCCACGGGAAACGCGGTCTGCGCCTGATCCTGCGCACCCTGCAACAGCGCCAACGCGGCCTGCCGATTGGCATGGATCACCGCCCCGGTCCGCGCCATCTGCGCCTCCAACGCGGCATACCAGTGGGCATCGCGCACCTGGTCCTTCAGCAGGCGGTTCCGCTCGCGCATGGCCTTTTCGTAATCCAAAGACGCTTCGGCGTGATGCGGGAAAAACGACAGGGTCATGCGGTCCAGAAACCGCCGCCGCCCCTCGGCCCCTTCGATCCACAGCCGGTCCATTGCGGGCACCAGCCACAGCACGCGGCTGATGTCGCCCAGCATCCCCTGCGTCGCGGCCTTGCCGTCGATCCGCAACTGCCGGGCCGCCCCGCGCTCCGACCACATCTCGATCTCGTAAATCCCGGCCAGAGAGCGCAACACCCCGCTCACCTTCCAGCCCAGCACTTCGGGCCGGCGCGTCATCTCTTCGGCAGACGAGCGCCGCAGCCCCCGCCCCGGCGAAAACAGCGACACCGCTTCCAGAATGTTGGTCTTGCCCGCCCCGTTCGGCCCGTAAATCGCCACGGGCCGCCCATCGCACTCGATCCGCGCCACCTTGTGCGAGCGGAAATGCGACAGGGTCAGATGCGTCAGGAAAAGGCCGGACACGCCCCTGCCCTTCTTTCTGAATCAAATACTCTCGCCGAAGGCACGGGCGTCAGCCCGTTCAGACGCGCATCGGCATCACGACATAGACGGCGCTGGTGTCATTGCCTTCGCGCATCAGGGTCGGATCCCCGGCCGAGTTGAACAGGAACACGGCGTTTTC
The DNA here is from genome assembly GCF_004799325.1 of Thalassobius vesicularis. GTDB lineage: Bacteria > Pseudomonadota > Alphaproteobacteria > Rhodobacterales > Rhodobacteraceae > Thalassobius > Thalassobius vesicularis. Next base: position 102,039 of record NZ_SSMD01000004.1, on the reverse strand, counting down.
GCGGTCCACCTGGCTGGCGATCTCCAGCAGGTATTTCGCGTTGAAGCCGATCTCCAGCCGCTCGTCGCCATAGGCCACGGCCAGTTCTTCCTCAGCCGCACCGCTGTCGGGCGCGTTCACGGACAGGACCAGGCGATCTTCGTCCAGCGACATCTTCACGGCGCGCGAGCGTTCGGACGACACGGTCGCCACGCGGTCCACCGCGGCGGCGAATTCCGAGGCGTCCACCTCCAGCTTGCGGGTGTTGCCCTGGGGAATGACGCGGGTGTAGTCGGGGAAGGTCCCATCAATCACCTTGGATGTCAGGGTGATGTTGGGCGTCGCAAAACGGATCTTGGTTTCCGAGACGGACACGGCGATCTGCATCTCGTCATCGTCCAAGAGCTTGCGCAGCTCGCCCACGGTTTTGCGGGGCACGATCACGCCGGGCATGCCGTCGGCACCCTGCGGCAGATCGGCGTCGATGCGGGCCAGGCGGTGGCCGTCGGTGGCCACGGCGCGCAGCACCTTGCCGCCGTCCGAGGTGGACACGTGCAGGTAGACGCCGTTCAGGTAGTACCGGGTTTCCTCGGTCGAGATGGCGAATTTCGACTTGTCGAACAGGCGGCGCAGCATCGGCGCGGGCGCGCTGAAATTCGACGCGTATTCCGACGAGGCCATGACCGGGAAATCTTCCTTGGGCAGGGTCGCCAGATTGAAATGAGAGCGCCCGGCCTCGACGTTCAGGCGGCCTGCAACGCCGTCATCGGACAGCGTGACCAGCGCTCCGTCGGGCAGCTTGCGGACGATTTCGTGCAGGGTCACGGCGGACACGGTGGTGGCGCCGGCCTTTTCGACCATGGCGGCGGCCTTGTCCACGACCTCGATATCCAGGTCGGTGGCGCGGAACTGAACGGTGTTGCCGTCAGCCTCGATCAGGACGTTGGCAAGGATCGGGATGGTGTTGCGGCGTTCGACAACCGACTGCGCCTGCGCCACGGCTTTCAGAAGCGTTCCGCGTTCAATACTGAATTTCATACCCTTGCTCCTATCGTCTGGCGGCCAGATGCCGGGAGGGGCAAGGTAACCAATTCCCCATACGGCTCAAGCTCTTTCTTGCTTTGTCCGCTGGTTTGGAAGGCCCGTCAAGGGCTGCAAGGGCCGCTCGCGCTGCGAACGGCCCGGATGTTGGATTTACGCCTCAAGAGCGCGGCGAAGCAGCTCCAGATCTTCGGCGATCTGGCCATCGGTGGCGCGCAGCTCTTCGATCTTCTTGACGCCGTGCATGACGGTGGTGTGGTCGCGCCCGCCAAAGCGGCGGCCGATTTCCGGCAGCGAACGGCTGGTCAGCTGTTTGCACAGGTACATGGCGATCTGGCGCGGACGGGCAAAGGTGCGCACACGCTTGGGCCCGATCATGTCCGACAGGCGGATGTTGTAATGCTCGGACACCTTGCGCTGGATTTCCTCGACGGTGATCTTGCGCTCGGAGGCGCGCAGCACGTCGGCCAGGCAATCCTGGGTCAGCGCCATCGTGATCGGACGGCCGACCAGCGAGGCAAAGGCGAACAGACGGGTCAGCGCCCCTTCGAGCACGCGGACGTTGGTGCTGATCCGGTGCGCCAGGAATTCCAGCACGCCGCTTTCCAGCTTCAGCCCCGGGTATTGCAGGCGGTATTGCTCGACCTTGGACTGCAGGATGCCCAGGCGCAGTTCGTAATCGGTGGGGTGCAGGTCGACGACCAGGCCGCATTGCAGGCGCGACTTGATCCGCTCTTCCATATCCTTGATCTCGCCCGGCGCGCGGTCGGCGGAAATGATGATCTGCTTGTTCTGGTCCACCAGCGCGTTGAACGTGTGGAAGAACTCCTCTTGGGTCGAGTCCTTGCCAGCGATGAACTGCACGTCATCCACCATCAGCACGTCGACCGAGCGGAACAGCTGTTTGAAGTCCATCATCTTGCGGTCGCGCAGCGCCTGCACGAAGCGGTACATGAACTGTTCCGCCGACAGGTAAACGACGTTCAGATCGGGGCGACGCTGCTGCAGCTCCCATGCGATGGCGTGCATCAGGTGGGTCTTACCCAGACCGACGCCACCATAAAGGAACAGCGGGTTGAAGGTGACGGGACCGCCTTCGGCAACGCGGCGCGCGGCGGCGTGGGCCAGCTCGTTCGGCTTGCCGACAACGAAGGTGTCAAAGGTGAAGCGCGAATCCAGCGGGGCGTTCGGCAGCTGCTCATCGGCCGCACGAGGGGCCGGGGCGGCCTCAACCTCGTCCGGGCGGACGGCATGCGGACGGGTCACGGGGCGCGTGGGCATGTTGGCGGCGACACGGAAATTCAGACGGCGCACCGTGTGACCGGCCTGGCCCAGCTGGTGAAGAATCAGGTCACCGAAATTGCGCGAGACGTAATTGCCCAGAAAGGTGGTCGGCACGGTGAACGTGGCCACGCCTTCGGCGATTTCGTCAAATTCCAGCGGATCAATCCAGTTCTTGAAGTTACTCTGCCCAACGGTCCCCATCAGCGACTGCTTGAGTTGACCCCATTGTTCCTTCGTCATTTTTTCTTCCGTCCAGCCTGTTTCCCCAAGTCGCGGCAACAACACGCCGCCAAGCACTCGAACACTCAAAACACGGCAACGAAAGAGGAGTCCCGCTGTCACGATGCAGCAGGTTTTCAACCCTGTTTCGGTCCGTTTGCCCCCTTGGCCCAAAGCGATCCGGTCGTCCCTGATCCGGAGCGCCCATTGGGCACCAAAAGTGCGTCTTGCTGGACAAGTTGTGGTTTCCCACAAGAGTTTCATACGTCCCCGTTCGGCAGATCGAACGGGCGTCTTTAAACTCATAACTGATCCTGCGCCGCGTAGCAGTGAGCGCTTTGGATCAACCTGTCCCCCCAAGGCGATGTGAATCGCATGCCAAAGCTAGCAAGTCGCCTGCGGAGGGGGCAACCGATCTTCGGGGCTTGACTCGGAGATTCCGAAAAAGAATCTCCACCGCCCTTTCAGATGCGCCTCAAAAGCCACAGCCCGGCCGGAAAAGCAAAAGGCGCCCCAAAACGGGACGCCTTTGAAAATCTTGTATTTTCAGTCGTTTAGGCTGAAAAATCAGGCCATCGACTTCACGCGCGATGCCAGACGCGACATTTTGCGGGATGCGGTGTTCTTGTGGAAGACGCCTTTGGTGACGCCGCGCATCAGCTCGGGCTGAGCAGCTTGCAGAGCGGCCTGAGCGGCAGCCTGATCGCCCGATGCGATCGCTTCTTCGACTTTACGCAGGTAGGTGCGGATACGCGAACGACGGGCTTTGTTGACGTCCTGACGACGCTCGGTCTGACGGGCGCGTTTCTTTGCCTGGGGCGAGTTTGCCATTTCAAATCATCCCTTTGATTGGGGTTAACATTTCGATTGCACGCAACCCCATCTGACGGATCTCCCGTCGGGAATGATTCTAGCCAGAGCGGGCCTCACGCGCATGTATCGGGGGCGTATAGGCGCTGCGGCAGCAAAAGGCAACGCGTTTTTCGGGGCGCTGCTTTACCCACCGTTAATCTGCGCGCGCGAGGCTGGGTCATGCGAATCGTGCCCCCCATCCAGAAACGCGAACACCGGCCACTCTGGGCCGGTGTCCTGATGATTCTGGTGCGATGGCTTAGCGGTCGCGGAATTGCGGGGTCCGCTTTTCCACGAACGCAGCCATGCCTTCCTTCTGGTCCTCGGTGGCGAACATCGAGTGGAACAGACGGCGCTCGAACAGCAGCCCTTCGGCCAGCGGCACCTCGAAAGATCGATTTACGGCCTCCTTGATCGCACTGACCGAGATCATCGACTTCTCGGCGATCTTGGCGGCGGCGGCCATGGTTTCTTCCATCAGCTTCTTGGCGGGCACGATGCGGCTCACCAGTCCGGCGCGCTCGGCCTCTTCGGCGTCCATGAAACGGCCCGTCAGGTTCATGTCCATCGCCTTGGCCTTGCCAATGGCGCGGGTCAGGCGCTGCGTGCCGCCGATGCCGGCCATGACGCCCAGGTTCACCTCGGGCTGACCGAATTTCGCGGTATCCGAGGCGATGATGAAATCGCACAGCATCGCCAGCTCGCAACCACCGCCCAGGGCATAGCCCGACACGGCCGCGATGATCGGCTTGCGGACGCGACCGATTTCAGCGGTTTCGCCGCCGAACAGGTCTTCGGTGAAAACCTCGGTATAGCTTTTCTCGCTCATCATCTTGATGTCGGCCCCGGCGGCGAACGCCTTTTCCGAGCCGGTCAGAACGATGCAGCGCACCTTGTCATTCGCCTGGGCCGCGGTCATCGCGTCGGCCAGTTCCGTCAGCAATTGCGCATTCAGGGCGTTCAGGGCATCGGGCCGGTTGAGTTTCACCAGCGCGATGTGGTCTTCGATTTCGACGATGATCGTCTCGTAGGCCATGACTCCATGCCTTCCTTGTTTCCGGTCAAGGGTGATTGATGGCCCGTCCCGCCGCCCGGATCAAGCTATCTTTGACAAGTCGGACAGTAAAAGCTGGAGCGCCCCGACTGCACGATCCGGTGGATCAATGAGGCGCAGCCAGGTGTGGTGCAGGGGTTGCCCTCTTGGCCGTAAACCCGGAAATTGTGCTGAAAATAACCCAATTCGCCGTCCGCCTGACGGAAATCCTTCAGGCTGGAGCCCCCTGCCTCGATCGCTTCGGACAGCACCTGGCGGATGATCGGGACAAGTGCCGCGGCGCGGGGGGCGGCGATCTGTCCCGCCTTGCGTTTGGGGTGGATGCCGGCGCGAAACAGCGCCTCGCACACATATATATTGCCCAGACCGGCCACGATATGCTGATCCAGCAGCGCCGATTTGACGGGTGTCATGCGGTTTTTGAACGCCTCGACCAGGTAAGGTTCGTTGAAATCGTTGCCCAGCGGCTCGGGCCCGATGGCGGCCAGCAGTTTGTGCTGATCGGCAGTCGCGGTCTGCAACAGGTCCATCGCGCCAAAACGGCGGGGGTCGTTGAAGGTGACGCGCGCGCCGTTGTCCATGTCCAGCACGACGTGGTCATGTTTCTGCGCGGCCGGGTGATCGTGCACGAATTGGCCGAGCGGATCGCCCGACACCAGCATCCGCCCGGACATGCCGAGGTGAATCAGCAACGTCTCGCCCGACGCCAAATCCGCCAAGATGTATTTCGAGCGCCGCCGCAGCCCCAGAACGCGCTGACCGGTCAGCCGCTCGGCCATGCGGTCCGGAAAGGGCCAGCGCAGATCGGGCCGGTTCACCTGCGCGCGGGCGATCACGGCCCCCTCCATCGCGGGCAACAGGCCCCGGCGGACGGTTTCGACCTCGGGCAATTCGGGCATTGCGGCTCCTTTGACAGTTCGGCGCATTGCAGCGGCGGATCAGCGTCCTATAAGAAGGACCAGAACAAAGGACTGGCAAGAGCCCATGACCCAGACAGATCAGAAAACCACCCATTTCGGTTTCCAGGAAGTGCCCGAGCATGAAAAGGCCGGGCGCGTGCAGGGGGTGTTCGGCTCGGTCGCGTCGAAATACGACGTGATGAACGACGCGATGAGCATGGGCATCCACCGCATCTGGAAGGACGCGATGATGGATTGGCTGGCCCCGCGCCCGAACACCCGGCTGCTGGATGTGGCGGGGGGCACGGGCGATATCTCGTTCCGGTATCTGAAGCGCGCGGGACAGGCCCATGCCACGGTGTGCGACCTGACCGAACCGATGCTGGTGGCCGGCCGCCAACGCGCCGAGGCGTCAGCGATGGCCGACAGCCTGGACTGGGTGGTCGGCGACGCGATGAAGCTGCCCTTCGCGGACAACACCTTTGACGTTTACACGATCAGCTTTGGCATCCGGAACGTGACCCGCCCGCAAGAGGCCCTGAACGAGGCGTTCCGCGTCCTGCGCCCCGGCGGTCGCCTGATGGTGCTGGAGTTCAGCCAGATCCCGAACGAGCTGATGCAGAAAGTGTACGACCTGTACTCGTTCAACATCATCCCCAAGATGGGGCAGATGATCGCGAACGACCGGGACTCGTACCAGTATCTGGTTGAGTCCATTCGAAAATTCCCTGATCAGGACACGTTCCTGGGAATGGTCCAGAAGGCCGGGTTCGCCAATGCGAAATACCGGAACCTGACGATGGGCATCGCCTGCCTGCACTCGGGCTGGAAGGTCTGAGATGCGCGGACCCCACAATATCTGGCGGCTGATCCGCACCGGCGCCACCCTGGAACGTACTGGCGCAATGGGCGCCATTCTGGACGCGATGGACGCGCCGCGCCCCGTCCGTATCCTGGCCCGCACCGTGGCGTGGCCGTTTGCCTGGCTGGGCTACAAGGGTGACCCGTCGATGCCGCCCGCCACCCGCGCACTGACCGCGCTGGGGCCGGCCTATATCAAGTTCGGCCAGATTCTGAGCACCCGCCCCGACGTGGTGGGCGAGGAAATGGCCTGGCACCTGCGCGTGTTGCAGGACAAGCTGCCGCCGTTTTCCATCGAGCAGGCCAAAGCCGCCGTCGCGGCCGAGCTGGACCTGTCCGTCGAAGAGATTTTCGAGGAATTCAGCGAGCCTGTTGCCGCGGCCTCGATCGCGCAGGTGCATCGCGCGCGGCTGAAGGACACGGGCGAGCAAGTCGCCGTCAAGGTACTGCGCCCGGGAATCGAACGGGCGTTTCAGCGCGACATCGACGCGTTCTATTTCGCCGCCGATGTGATCGAATTCCTGTCCCCCGCCTCGCGCCGGTTGCGGCCCCGCGACGTGATCGAACATTTCGAAGGCGTCGTCATGGGCGAGCTGGACCTGCGGCTGGAGAGTGCCTCGGCCTCGGAATTCGCGGCGAACACGGTTAACGATCAGGGTTTCAAGCTGCCGCAGATCAAGTGGGGCCTGTCCGGCCGCCGCGTGATGACCATGACCTGGGCCGAGGGCGTGCCGCTGGGCGACAACGACGCCATCGACGCCGCCGGGCTGGATCGCCGCGTGTTGGGCGAACGGGTGCTGCAACTGTTCCTGAGCCACGCCCTGCGCGACGGCTATTTCCACGCGGACATGCACCAGGGCAACCTGAAGGTCGCGCATAATGGCGACATCATCGCCTATGATTTCGGGATCATGGGCCATATCGACGAATACACCCGGCGCGTCTATGCCGAGATCCTGTTCGGCTTTATCCAGCGCGATTACCAGCGCGTCGCCGAGGTGCATTTCGAGGCCGGATACGTGCCCAACGACCGCGACGTCGATGAATTTGCCCGCGCCCTGCGCGCCGTGGGCGAGCCGATTTTCGGGATGGACGCCACGCATATCTCGATGGGGCGGCTGCTGAACTACCTGTTCGAGGTGACCGAACGCTTCGGAATGGAAACCCGGACCGAGCTGATTCTGTTGCAACGCACGATGGTGGTGGTCGAGGGGGTGGCACGCTCGCTGCATCCGCAGATCAACATCTGGGAAGTCGCCAAACCGGTGGTGCAGGATTACATCACGCAATCCATGGGGCCGCTCGCCCTGGCCCGCGATCTGGGCAAGACCCTGCGCGTACTGACGCGTTTCGGCCCGCGCCTGCCCGGTCTGGTGGAAAACGCGTTGATCCGGCAGTCCACCGGCCCCGAGGAGCCTGCGAAACCGTCGGGCAAAGCGCCTGTTCTGTGGGCGATTCTGGGTGCGGTGATCGGCGGCGGGCTGGTCGCGGCGATCGAGGCGCTACTCTAACGCCGCCAACTCCAACTCCATCGCGCGGGCGTACGGGTGTGCGCCCCGCGCGGATTTCCACGCGCAATAGGCCGCCATCGCCCAGTGGTGCCACGGCTGCATCTGCTGGACCCGTACAGTGATCTGCGGGTCTTTGTAGGCGGACAGAAAGGCGTGTTGTTCGGACGGGTCCAGCGGTTGGCCCCGGTAAATCAGCTGCATCGCGGGCGACAGGAAAACCGCCAGATCCTCGACCGGGTCGCCCATCGCGGGGCATTGCCAGTCGATCAGACGCGGCCCGTCAAGCGTGACCACGATATTGCCCGGCACCACATCCCCATGCAGCAACGCCTGCGCGGTCGAACGGGCAACATGCCCCGACGGGCGGCACGCGGTCAGGCGCTGCGCGATCGGCCCCGGCAAGTCGGGCAGGAAACTGTCGACCATCCGCTCCACCGCGCCGGACCCACCGGGCAACTGGCGCGTCCCTTGCGGCGCGGGCATCGCGTGCAAGCGCCTTAACAGAGCGCCGACCGTCGCGGCATCGGCGTTCCAGGGTATCCCGTTCAAGTGCTGATACAGCAGGTAATGCGAACCATTCACCTGCCGCTGGTCCAGCAGTTTTGGCGCAATTTCAGTGCTTTCCAGATGCTGCAGGGTCAGCGCCTCGATCCTCGGGTCGTTCGGGAACCTCGGGTTATCGTCCTGCGGCGCGAATCGTTTGACCACCACGTCACGCACGCGCCAGAGCCGATTGGTCTGCCCGCCCTGCATGGGAGCCCAGTCCGCATCGGGCGGGATCAACCCCTCAGCCACAAGCTGAGACAGAAGGTGCGGATCGGGTGACATGGCGGCCCTGGTCGTCAAAAAAGGTGTGGCGACGCTAGGCGATCAGGGCCGGAACGGCAATCAGCCTTGGCGCACCCCGCTGACCTGATCCGAGTAAATCTCTCCCCCGCCGGCAAGCACCAGGACCACGGCCCCGGCATCGCTGCGCGCCTCGACGATGCGGGACCACGATTCGCCCGCGCTGGTGGCGGTCAGGTTCCCGTCGACGTAACTTTCGACCTGGAAAGTGTACAAACCGGCGGGCAGCGCCGTGCCGGTCGGGCCGGTCCCATCCCAGCTTGCAGTCTCCGAGGCGACGTCGATGTTCATCCTGTCCACCTCGACCCCGTTTTCATCGTAGACCACCAGCTGCGCGGTATCGGCGTAGTTGACCGGGCTGACCATGACATCGACCGGGGCATCCCCGTCGTAATAGGCGGGCCCCGAGGAGCGCCCTTCGAGGCCGATCCAGCCGGCCAGATCCGCCATGCCCGACTGGCTGCTCATGTAGATCAGACTGCCCAGCAGATCGTTCGTCAGCACCTGTTGTTCAAGCCCCGAAAACGTCGCCAGCTGCATCGCGTATTCCGACGAATCCATCGGGTTCAGCGGGTCCTGATTCTGCATCTGGACGGTCAGCATTTTCAGGAACGTCTCGAAATCCGAGTTCAGGACGGTGGCGGACTGCGCGGCGGAAGTATTCGAGACCCCGCTTGTCGCGGCTGCAATGGTGGTCATGATTGCTCCTTCAAAGTCTGATATCCAGGCCGGATTTGGCGACGTAGATCGGCGCCTCGTCCTCGGGTTGGGCCGCGACGGTGGCGGATCCGCCGCGCCCCGAGGGGGCCTGCTGCTGGCCGCGTTCGCCCGAATAGCTGATGTCGCCAAACCCCATGTCCCGCAGATCCTGCATCAATTCGGGCAGGTGGCGGCGCATCAGATCCAGCGTCTCGGGCCGTTCGGCCTGCACGACCAACATCACGCCGTGTTCCGTCTTGGCGGCGCTGAGCTGGACGCGGCCCAGTTCCTCTGGCGAGAGGCTGATTTCGATCGTATCACCGGCGGCGGGCGTGGCCTCGGTTAGTTGCTGCAGGATTTGGCGCGGGATGGTCGCACCCGGCTCCGTGGCACGAAAATGCGGGGCGGTGGTTTGAGGCTTGAATAATGCGTCCGTTGCAGCGCCCTCTGGTTGCTTCGCAACCCCCTCCACCTCGTCTGGCTGAGGCTGCGCGAATTCGGTTGTGTTGGGGTCGGGTTGCTGGGGGGGGGCCGTACGGTTGGCAAAGGGGGTTTCGACAGACGCCGCGTTGGTCTGCCGCTCTACGCGCAGGTCCGTGGGGTGTTCGGTGGGGGCGACGAATGCCTCTCTGACTGTCCTTGTTTGCTGCGGGACCAGCGGCTTGTCGGCAAGCATCGGAACCTCCCTCAGCTCGCCTTGCGGATGGACGCTTTGCGGGTCCCCCTCGGGCTCCGTTACGGTGGCTTCGTGGTGTGTTGGGTTTGTCTGCGGAACCAGAGGAAGGCGCGAGTCGGCTCCGGGTTGGGTCGACGCCGCGTGCGCTGCCGGAATCGACCAGTTTGACGCGATCAATTCGCCGGTATTGCGTTGCATCGCGTCGGGCGCAGTAGGCCGAAAAGCGGCATCGGTCCCCGCCGTTTGATCATACTGACCCACACCTGTTTGCGGCCAGAAACGCCCCGTTTCCAGAGGCTCTGCCATTGGCGGGTTAGCTGCGGTGGGCGCCGATATCCGGCCCGTGCGCGGCAGCACTTGAATCGCTTCAGCATCATCCGTCAGCACCGGGAAAACACCGTGCCCGGCGATGGCGCTGCGCGGTTTGGGGATTACCAAACCAACTTCCTCTGTCTCGGCGCCGGCGTCGGGGTCGTCGGTGACCGCCAGTAGCGGCAGGGCAACCAAGGGGTCGGACGCCTCAATGTCTTCCTCCTCTGGCGCGCCCTCATCTGCCTCAGGCGCGTCGGATTCGTCGGTCAGAGCCACGTCGGTTTCTGTCGTTTCCGGCGCGTCCTCGTGGCCCTGCTTGCCGATGGCTGGCTGCTGAATGGCCACCGATTTCAGCAACTCCTCGAACGAGACGCCGCGCAACATCACCGGACCGGGCGACCGATTTTCAGGCCCTTTCGCAATCCCGGACAACATGTTTGCCAATGCCGGACTCAACCGCATCGAACCCTCCGAATTTCTTTCGTTGGGCCTGAAAGTCGCGGATTTTGGTTACCGCTTCTTTACCGCTTCTCGGTCATCCTTGGAAAAACTCGCTCAAATTGGAGATACCCATGACTTCCGTCTCGCCCATTGCGCAGCCCCCTGACGCCCATCAGCAACAACTGCGGCAGGTCGCCCAGAAACTGGAAACGGCTTTTCTGTCCGAGATGTTGAAGGCCGCAGGAGTGGGAAAGCCGTCGGAGGCCTTTGGTGGTGGCGCCGGAGAGGAGCATTTTGCCTCGTTCCTGCGCGACGCACAGGCCGAACGGATGGTCGCCGCCGGTGGCATCGGGCTTGCCGAAACTTTTTTCAACGCATTGAAGGACAAAGAAAATGCACAGTGACAAAAAGCTGGCAGACAGCCTGATCGGCCTGCTGGAGGAAGAGCGGACGCTGCTGCTAAAGGGCGACCTGGCCGGTCTTTCTGGCCTGCTGGATCGCAAGCAGTCCCTGATCGAACAGCTGCAGGCCAATCCCGAGGGCGATCTTTCGGCGGTCCACGACAAACTGACCCGGAATCACGCGCTTCTGGGCAGCGCGATGGAGGGGATTCGCCAGGTTTCCGAGCGGCTGGAGGCGTTGAAACGGACGCGCCTGTCGCTGGCGACCTATGACCGTCAGGGACACCGCCAGACCATCGACACAACAACGTCGAAACGGTTCGAGAAACGCGCCTGAAAAACGGTTTGAGTCAAATCTGGATAATTCAATTTTGGGGTTTAGCACTCTCTTAGTCTTTGGTCGCACATGGTGATCCCGCATCCTTAGGGGTGGCACAGCGCAAAACATACGGCGCTGTACGGTCTGAAGGACCCTCGATCCGTCCTTTGGGGGCGGGATGATCAACAGGCCGCGAAAAGCGGCCAAGACCAGAGGTACATGCTATGTCCAGCATTCTGACCAACAACGGCGCAATGGTTGCGCTGCAAACCCTGAAATCGGTGAACGCCAACCTGGCGGAAACCCAGACCCAGATCTCGACGGGTAAATCCGTGGCGTCGGCCAAGGACAACTCGGCCGTCTGGGCCATCTCGAAAGTGATGGAATCGGATGTGACGGGCTTTCAGGCCATTTCCGACAGCCTTTCGCTGGGGGAATCGACGGTTGCCGTGGCTGCAAACGCCGCCGAAACCATCACCGACCTGCTGACCCAGATGAAAGAAAAGATCGTGTCGGCCCAGGGCAGTAACGTCGATCGGTCCAAGATCAACGACGATGTGACCGCGCTGAAGAACCAGATCGACTCGGTCGTCAGTGCCGCACAGTTCAACGGCCTGAACCTGGTGGACGGCTCGACTGGTTCGACGTCGATCCTGGCGTCGCTGGATCGCGACAGCTCGGGCAACGTGACCGCTTCGTCGATCACGGTGAACGCGCAGGATCTGTCCACCGGCGGCTATACCGCGAACGACATCTTCTCGGGTAGCTCGACCGGGTCTTCGGGTGACGGCGACACCGTTGCGCTGGTCCTGGACAACGGTGGCGGCAACGAGCAGATCGAGATCGCGGAAAACGGTGCGAACTTCGTCACCGGCGACAAGGTCAGCCTGACCGTTGGCGACCAGACGGTGTCGTATACCGTGACGGCCGACGACGCTGCGGCCACCACCACGGCCGACATCGTGGCAGTCGCACTGAAGTCCAAGATCGACGAGCTGGGGATCTCCGGCCTGACTGTCGACTATGACAGCGGCGCTGCGGGCACCCTGGACTTCACCAATGCCGGCGGCGTCGACCTGAGCATCAGCGGCCAGTTCACCAACGCAGGTTCGGGCGGTCTGGGTGCGATGGCCGGGATCGACGTATCGACCGCAGGTGGCGCAACCTCGGCGCTGGCAACCGTCGAGTCGCTGATCGACACGGCCATCACGGCGGCCGCGTCCTTCGGTTCGTCGCAGGGCCGGATCGAAACCCAGGCCGATTTCGTGTCGTCGCTGACTGACGCGTTGAAGTCGGGCATCGGGTCGATGGTGGACGCCGATATGGAAGAAGCCTCGGCGCGTCTGCAGGCCCTGCAAACGCAACAGCAGCTGGCCATCCAGTCGCTGTCGATCGCCAACCAGGCACCGCAGTCGATCCTGTCGCTGTTCCGGTAAGCGCAAACCGCGAGGCGCTTCGGCGCCTCGCCCTTGCCTGATCTCATTTCCTCAAGCGATAGGAAGTTTTCGCCGTGAACGCCCAAATGAACGCGCAACGCGCATACTCGCAAACCGCGGGGTCCATCCGCACGCCCCGCAGCGTGGAATACGAAGCTTTTGCCCGCATCACGCACCGCCTGAAATCGGCTGCGGACTCGGGCAACATGTCCGGACTGGCCAGCGCCATCCATCTGAACCGCAAGCTCTGGACCCTGCTGGCGCGGGACGTCGCTGACGCGGATAACGGGCTGCCCACCGATCTGAGGGCACGCATTTTCTATCTGGCCGAGTTCACGAACGAACACAGCCGGAAAATCCTGCGCAAAGGGGCCAGCGCCCTGCCTTTGATCGACCTGAACACCGCCATCATGCGCGGTTTGCAACAACAGGAGAACGTGTGATGAGCGGACTTGTCCTGAAACTCGGCCCGAAAGAGCGCGTCCTGGTTAACGGCGCGGTCATTGAAAACGGCGACCGGCGCAGCCGTTTGTCGATCATGACGCCCGACGCGAAAATCCTCAGGCTGCGCGATGCCATTCACCCCGAGGAGGTGAACACGCCGGTGCGACGTGTGTGCTATGCCACCCAGCTGGTTCTTTCCGGTGATGCCGAACCCGGCGAAACGCGCATTCAACTGCTGCGCCGGATCGAAGAGTTGAGCCGCATTCTGACGGACACCGATAGCCGCAAGCTGCTGGACATGGCCTCCGACGCCATCATCCACGAGCGGTACTATGCCTGCCTGAAGGCCCTGCGCCTACTGCTGCCGCGCGAGGACCGCCTGTTGGCGACACGCGCATCATGAGCTTCCAGCCCATTCTACCTGCGACCGGACTGGTCGGCTGGAAATTCCTGGAACGGACCCAGGCGGCGCAGACGAAGGCGTTCAATACCTCGCCAACGATAACGCGAGACACAGAGTATTTTGCGGACCGCATCGCTGACATCAAATCGGCAGAGGATCTGGTTTCCGACCGCCGGTTGATGCGCGTGGCCCTTGGGGCATTCGGGCTGGATGACGACATCAACAACACCTTTTTCATCCGGAAAATCCTGGAGGAAGGGACGCTTGACCCGGGTTCGCTGGCAAATCGTCTGGCGGACAACCGATACGCCGAGCTGGCGAAAGCGTTTTCATTCGACTTGGGCGCGCCGAATACTGCCCTGTCGGATTTTGCCTCGGGCATCATCACGAAATATAACGCCCACCAATTCGAATTGGCGATTGGCGACCAAGACCAGACCATGCGCTTGGCCCTGAACGCCAAGCGCGAACTGAGTGAGTTGGCCGGCTCAGACGACTCGGATCGCACGCGCTGGTTCCAGATCATGGGCAACGCCCCACTGCGCGAGGTTATGGAGGTCGCGCTTGGCCTTCCTGACAGCTTTGCGCAGATCGACCTGGATCAACAATTGCAAGTATTCATGGAAAAGGCCGAACGCCAGTTGGGGATCGACAGCCTGAGTGATCTGACGGACGAGAACACGATGGGCAAGCTGATCGAGCGTTACATTTTGCGATCCGAAGTCCAGACGTCATCCCTGTCGGATGCGGGGTCGATTGCCCTTATTTTGCTGGGGTCCGGTTGACGGGCGGCCCGAGGGCGGCAGCACCTTCGCGGGCTTCTGCGTCGCGCGGGCGCGGCGCAGCATAAGCTGAAGTTTCGCAAAACTGGCGTCTGTTCCTTGCGTTTCGATCTGGCCGACAAACGCATCCAGTTCGGCCCAAACCGACACAGCGCGATCCAGAATTTCGTCATTTCCAGGCGTATAGAGCCCGGAACGGATCATCATTTCCGAACGATCATAGGCCCCCAACAACTGGCGCGCCTCGGCAATCAGGGCGTTTTCCGGTGCAGTCGCCGCACCAGGCAAACTGCGCGACACAGACCGGAGAAGGTTGATCGCAGGATAACGCCCGCGTTCCGCAATCGCACGGTCCATGACGACATGGCCATCCAGAACGCCCCTGAGGATATCTGCAATCGGCTCGTCCATGTCAGAGCCGGCGACCAAAACGCTGAACAGCGCCGTGATATCGCCCTGATCCGGCACGCCCGGCCCCGCACGTTCGCACAGCGACATGATCATGTGGGCAGTCGAGGGCGGGAAGCCGCGTAGGGCAGGTGCCTCGCCCGAGGCGACGGCAACCTCGCGGTGCGCCTCGGCGAAGCGGGTGATGGAGTCGGCCAGGAACAAAACCTGCTGCCCCTGATCGCGAAAATACTCGGCAATGGCCATCGCGGTCCAACCGCAGCGCCGGCGGGCAAGCGCAGATTGATCCGAGGTTGCCGCGACGATGACCGACCGCTGCATGCCTTTTTCGCCCAACGTATCCTCGACAAAGTCCCGCAATTCCCGCCCCCGCTCGCCAATCAGGGCGATGACGACGACATCGGCCTGCATGTTTTGCGCAAGATGGGCCAGCATGCTGGATTTCCCGACGCCCGAACCCGCGAACAAACCCAGCCGTTGCCCCCGAACGATGGGCAACATCGTATTCATCACCGCCAATCCGGTGTTCAAGCGCGGCCCCAACGCACGGCGCTGTGACGGCGCTGGCGGTGGCGATTGCAGCGCGCGCGAAACGAACCCACGCAACAACGGGCGGCCATCCAGTGGGCGACCATAGGGGTCGATCACCCGGCCAATCCAGTTCTCTGCCGGTGCAATGCTGGCGGGCGGGCAGAGCGCAACGGAATCGCCCAAAGATACGCCTTCGTATGGATCGTCGGGCAGCATGATCAGCTCGTCCGCTTCCAGCCGAACCACCTCACCCCGCAACGACGCACCGGTCTGTCGTGTCAGAACCAACTGATCACCGATCGCAGCGTGCCGGGCCAACCCCCTGACGTGAATGACGCCCGCCTTGACGCCCGACACCCGGCCGATCCGCCGCACTGCCGGGATTTTCGAAATCTGGGCCTTCAGACAATTCAGATCAGTCGCGAGCATCGGTCTCTCCAATCATTTTCTGAAAACGGTTTCTAAAGGAATCAGGGTTAAGCCTTGATTGAAATCGCCAAGGGAGAACCCCGAATGTTTGAGAATCTGGACATTTTTCGAATGGCCCAATCGATGGCCATCCACGCCGGGAAACGGCAGGCGCTGATCGCTCAGAACATCGCGAATGCGGACACGCCGGGCTACAAGCCGCTTGAAATCACCTCGTTTTCCGAAGTCATTCAACGCAGCAACGCTGCCGGACAGACCGCGCGAAACCGCCTCCCGCAAACGGTCGCGGGCTTGGAGCCGTTCGCCTCGGGCGACGGCTCTGCGCCGAATGGTAACGCCGTCTCGATCGAGGCCGAGATGGTCAAGGCGGTCGAGTCGAAACAACAGCACGATCAGGCACTGGCGATCTACAAATCCAGCATGTCGATCCTGCGCGGCGCCATTGGTCGACGCTAAGGAGGTTGGGATGAGTGACTTTCAATCAGCCCTCAGCGTCGCGGCAAGCGGTCTGAAAGCGCAGGCCAGCCGACTGCGGCACGTCTCGGAAAATATCGCGAACTCCGACACACCAGGCTACCGACGCAAAAGCGTTTCCTTCGAAAACGCGACGGATGCCAAAGGCGGTGTTCCTGAGGTCCGCACCGGCAAGGTCAATCTGGATCAGTCCGATCTGAAGCTATTGTACGACCCGTCGCATCCGCTTGCCGACGACTCCGGTCACTACGAAGGGTCGAACGTCGATCTGATCATCGAGATCGCCGACGCGCGCGAAGCGCAGCGCAGTTACGAAGCCAACCTGAAAATGTTCGAGCAGGCCCGGCAAATGTCGGCCAGCCTGCTGGATCTGCTTCGTCGTTAACCCCGGAAAATCCGGCTCGAAAACAGGAGAAACAGAATGGAAATCCGCACCCCCTTTGCCGCGCAGAACTATGCAGCCGCCAAACCCGCTACGTCGCCCCTGCCCGGCAGCGGCACCGCTGGAGAGATGCTGAAAGACGCCGCCCGCGATTTCGCCCAAAGCATGCAAGAGGCCGAAAATACCGCGAAGGCCGCGATGTCCGGAAACGCCGATCCGCATGCACTGGTTCAGGCTCTGGCGCAAACGGAACTGGCTGTCGAAACCGCGGTGGCGGTCCGTGACAAGGTCGTCGAGGCCTATCAGGAAATCTTGCGGATGCCCGTGTGATGCTGGACGAAGCCATCTATTTCGACACGCTTCGGCAGGGCCTTTGGGCCGCAGTCACGGTGTCGGCCCCCATTCTGGGCGTGGCCCTGGTGGTCGGCCTTGTGGTTGGCCTGTTCCAGGCTCTGACCTCGATCCAGGAAATGACGCTGACCTTTGTTCCAAAGCTATTGGCCATCGTCGCGGTCTTCTGGGTTTCGATGGGGTTCATGGCCGAAACGATGGTTTCGTTCTTCCAAAACAAGATCATCCCCGCAATCGTTGGAGGATAGCCAATGGACAACACAGGCTACACGACACTGACCCGGCAATCCGGCCTGATGCGCGAAATGCAGGTGATCGCCAACAACATCGCGAACGCCGCCACGACCGGCTTTCGGCAAGAGGGGCT
This sequence comes from Thalassobius vesicularis, assembly GCF_004799325.1. Classification (GTDB taxonomy): domain Bacteria; phylum Pseudomonadota; class Alphaproteobacteria; order Rhodobacterales; family Rhodobacteraceae; genus Thalassobius; species Thalassobius vesicularis. Next base: position 84,638 of record NZ_SSMD01000004.1, on the reverse strand, counting down.
GCTGTTTTCCGAGCACGTCAAGGACACGTCGAACGGCGAGTCTCTCTCGATGGCGACGGCAAACATCCGGCAAACCTCGATGCTGCAGGGATCGCTCACGCAGACCGGCGGCACGCTGGATCTGGCGATCGAAGGCGAAGGCTTCTTTCTGATCGCAACGCCAAGCGGCGAACGGTTGACCCGGGCGGGCAGTTTCTCGCCCGATGCGGCTGGGAACCTTGTGACGAACGACGGATTTCACGTGCTCGACTCGGGCGGCGCGCCGATTTTCCTGCCGCCCGGGGATTCGGATCTGAAGATCGCCGCGGACGGCACCGTATCGGCCTCAGGCCGCCCCATCGCGCAGGTTGGCCTTTATCAACCCCTCGAAGCCTCGGATCTGGTGCGCGAGGATGGCGTCATGTTCCGCGCCGATCAGGGCTTTGAGCCCGCCCCGGACGCACGCATCGTTCAGGGCTTTCTCGAAGCCTCTAACGTGGACCCGATCAGCCAAATCGCGCGGATGATCGAAGTCCAGCGCGCCTATGAGATGGGGCAAAGTTTTCTTCAGGCCGAAGATGAGCGCGTGAAGAACGCGCTTCGCAGTTTCACCAGCTAACTCACCAAAAGGAGGTGCAGAATGCGCGCTCTGAAAATCGCTGCAACCGGGATGTCAGCACAGCAAATGCGTGTCGAGACGATCTCGAACAACTTGGCGAACATGTCGACCACCGGGTACAACGCCCGACGTGCTGAATTTGCCGACCTGCATTACCAGCAACTGGCACGGGCAGGCACCGTGAATGCGGCCGATGGCACAGTGCTGCCGACCGGCGTTCAGCTGGGCTTGGGCGTCCGGCCGGCGGCGGTCTCGGTCCATCTTGCACAGGGTTCGCTTTCGGCAACACAGGGCGATCTGGATGTCGCCATTGATGGCAAGGGCTTTCTCGAAATCACGCTCCCGTCCGGGCAGGCAGCGTATACGCGCGACGGTGGCCTCAAAAGATCAGCCGATGGTCTGATCGTGACATCGGACGGATACCCCGTGTCGCCGGAAATCACGATCCCCTCAGATGCGCTGTCGATATCGATCAACGCGGACGGCGAGGTCTACGCCTATTTCTCGGAAACAGCCGAGGCGCAGCTGCTGGGGCAGTTTTCCCTGGCCGGGTTTTCCAACCCCAAGGGGTTGGAAGCGATCGGTAGCAACCTGTTCACCGAGACCGAGGCTTCGGGGCCGGCCAATGTCTCGACCCCAGGTCAGGACGGGCTTGGCACCCTGCGCCAAGGCTATCTGGAGGACAGCTCTGTCGACGCGGTCCGCGAAGTGACGGAACTGATCGAAGCCCAGCGCGGATATGAGCTGAACGCCAAAGTGATCTCGGCCGCCGATCAAATGCTGGGCGCAACGACGCAGGTGCGGTGATGCGGTTCCTGCTACTGTTTCTTGTGATCGGGACACCAGCTTTCGCCGACATCGTCGTCACCACGCGAACGCTGCGCCCCCAAACAGTCGTGACTGCGGCGGATCTGGCTGTCAGGCCGGGCGACATCGCGGGCGTGCCATCCGACCCGACAGAGCTGATCGGCCTGGAAACCCGGGTCGCCCTGTACGCAGGGCATCCCGTCCGACGCGGTGATGTCGGCGAACCTGCGGTCGTCGATCGAAATGAAATCGTGCCCCTTCTGTTTGAGCGCGGAGGGCTGACGATCCAGGTCGTCGGACGCGCACTCGCCAGGGCCGGCGCCGGGGATCGCTTGCGCGTGATGAATCTGGACTCGCGGACCGTTGTATGGGGTAGCGCGCAGCCCGATGGCACTGTGATTGTTAAGTGAGGTTAGAATGAACCTGCGGACTCCCATTGTTTTGACATGCGCATGCCTTGCAGCCGCTTGCGGGCAAGGCCCCATCGGTCGCGCCCCGGATTTTTCTCCGCTTCAGGGCAATTCCGAACAGCTGGCGATGCTGTCACCCGGCTTACCCCTTGTGGCTGACAAACGGCGGGTTGATCGCTCATCGCTTTGGACTTCGGGCCAATCATCGTTGCTTGGCGACAGGCGCGCGCTAAAGCAGGGGGACATCCTGACCGTGGTGGTGGAAATCGACGACAAGGCCGAGATCAGCAATTCGACCTCGCGCAGTCGGAACGGCACTGAATCGCTTTCCCTGCCCCACCTGTTCGGCATCTCACAGCGCCTGAACCGGCGCATGCCCGAAGGCGCCAGCATGGACGAGGCGGTTTCCATTGGATCCTCGAGTGAATCGAGTGGCGACGGCGCGGTGCGTCGGAACGAGAAACTGACACTGCGCATCGCCGCGACCGTGACAGGGGTTCTGCCAAACGGAATCCTCTCGATCGAGGGGCTGCAAGAGGTCCGGGTCAATTTCGAACTTCGCGAACTCGTGGTCGCTGGCTTCGTCCGCCCTCAGGACATCTCGCGCCAGAATGAAATCACCTACGACAAGATCGCCTCGGCGCGGATTTCCTATGGTGGTCGGGGGCAGATATCTGAAGTGCAGCAACCCCGCTACGGTCAGCAAATTCTGGGCCGGGCCCTGCCTTTCTGAGGAGCACACCAATGAAAAAGTTGATCCCGCTGATCCTTCCCCTGTTGGGCGTCTGCGCCGGCATCGGAGCTGGCATTTACCTGAAAACCGGCGCCGCCCCGCACGCTGTCACTGCCGAGGACCATTCATCTGCCGCGTCCGATCATGCCAACCCGGATCACGAGGGTGAGCCCCAAAGCCCGCCCCAATATGTGAAGCTGAACAACCAGTTCATCGTGCCGGTGATCGAGAAGGATCAGGTCAGCTCGATCGTGGTACTGTCGATCAGCCTGGAAGTTGAATCGGCCGACAGCGAAAGCATTTTCGCGATGGAGCCCAAACTGCGGGACAGCTTTCTCCAGGTGCTGTTTGACCACTCCAACATGGGTGGATTTCAGGGTGCGTTCACGAACGCATCAAAAATGGCCTCGCTGCGTCGGTCACTTTTAGCAGTGGCCAAGCAGGTATCCGGCGACAAGATCACCAATGTTCTGATCACGGATCTCGCTCGTCAGAACGTTTGATCGCAGCAGCTTCGGCACACATTTTCGCAGCAACTTCTTTTCTGCCGAAAGCAAACTTCATCTTCTGCAGACGGCGCTCCTTTTCGGCGAGGACCGCCGCCAATTCGGTGTTCAGCGATTTGCGCTGCTGGCCAAGCCAAGCCTGCCACATCACATCAGCCCCCCCGAAACGAAGGCCCACGTCGCTTTGAAACCGTGCCTGGGCATCTTCGCTGGCCTTTGACAACTTCGCCAATTTGCTTTCGATAAGAGCTTGTTGGCGTGTAGTTTCCTGGATTTCCGCACTTTGCATCGCGAAAACCAAATCCGTGATCTCAGCCAACTCCCGCAATTTCTCTTTGTCACTCATCGGAAACTACTCGCTTTCTTGCGCATCTTTTCAGCAAACCTAATCGCCACGGCGACGGCCCTGAAATGCTCTTCTCGGATTTGGGCATTCACATCCGTGCTGGCGTACAGCGCCCGGGCTGTTGGTGGGTCAGAGTGAATCGGGACACCGTTTTCTCGTGCTATCTGTCGGATTTGATACGCAATTTCGTCCACGCCTTTCGCAACGCAACGCGGCGCCTCTTTGGCGGTTCGGTCCCACTTCAGCGCCACGGCGTAGTGCGTGGGGTTCACAATCACAACGTCGGCCGATTTGACCTCGGTCACGATATTGCGCGATGCGACTTGTTGGGCCCGTTGCCTGCGCTGGTTCTTGATGTGGGGATCGCCTTCGGCTTCCTTGTGCTCGTCACGCATTTCCTTCATCGACATTCGATTTTTCTGAAGATGCCGATGCCGCTGCCACAGATAGTCGACCGCCCCGAACACAAACATTACCACCACCACGACAGCCAAAAATCGCAGCGAAATTGATCCCAGGAACACAATGGTAAGCGCCGGCTCTCTGCCAGGGCTCAGAGCTAGAAGCGGAAAACTGGAGTAAATGAAAATCCCCAGAACCGTGGAGAACACCACCAGTTTCAAAAAGTTCTTGCCGAAATCGAACAAGCCCGCAGGCCCGAATTTTTGCTTTGCGTTCGAGACCAATGAAATTCTTTGCAGCTTTGGCATCAGCTTCTGGGGCGTAAAAAGAAACGCGCGCTGCAAGAAAATCGCTATCGAAGCAGCCAGGACCGGGAACGCGAACCAAGCCCCGATATGAAGCCCGACTTCTGCAAGAAGTTGACCAGTTAACGTGCCCGACCCGCCTGCAAACAGGTCGGTTGAAATTGAATCCGCGCGCGCAAGGATGGCCGCGAGGGAACCACCCAGGCCCATCGACGCAGACTGTCCGAAAACCGCAAGCGCCAACAGAAGACCGGCAAGTGACGAGGCCGCGATAATGTCATTTGAGCGAGCAATCTCGCCTTTCTTGCGCGCCTCGTCGAGCTTCCGCTGGGTCGGCTCGAAAGACTTGTCTGAGTCGTCCTCAGAACTCATCTGACTACCCCCGATGGATTTGCCAAGAAGGAGTCTAGGGCCTCGAGCCAGATGGTCAGAAGGAAAGGCGTCAGAAGCGCGAGTAGCGCCAGGCCGGCGGCAGTGATCGCTGGAGCGCCAACGAATGCGACCATCAACTGCGGCATCGCCCGATTAATGGCCCCAAGCGCGAGATTGTAAAGCAAGGACACAAGAACGAAGGCACCCCCCAGCTGAAAGGCGAGTGAAAAGGCCGCCGCAACATTCGCCAGCGCCCAACTTGAGACCTGTGCTGGAGAAAAGAACTCCCCCGATGGGATCAAATCATAAGTGATGATGGTTAATCCCAGAAATTTTACGTGCAGACCTGCTTGCATGACCAGCGCTGTGCCAGCGATCGCAAATAGTTGCCCAATCGCCGGCATCGGCTCGGATGAGACGCCCAATATTTGCGAAAGTGACGTCGACTGTGCTGCGATAGTGCCGGCCGTTTGAAGCGCCATCAGCAGCAGTCGTAAACCCAGGCCAAAGATCAATCCGGCGAAAGTCTCTGCGAGGGCGAAGCGAACCAGACCGACCAACTCAAAAGCCTCGACATCGGCCACGCTGATCATCGGTGCGATGGCGACCGTCGCCACCAATGCCAAAGCAAGCTTGACCCGTACGGGAACGTACTGCTCTCCGAATCCGGGCAACAGCGCCACAATCGGCGTTACGCGCAAGAAAACCAAGAACCCGTGCCACAGGCCCTCGTTCCAGTATTCGAACAATACCGGCAATCCGCTCACGGCGCGACGACCCCGACTAGGGTGGGGCGGGCCTCCAGGCCGATCTCATCAAATGAGAGGATCGGTGCCGAAATTCCCTTGGCCTTTACCAGCGTTTTCAAGAATCTGCGCCGCTGCGTCGAGGTCACGACAGCCGCAAAGATCCCCCGATCTGCTGCCTCGGACACCTTTTCCGACATGTTGCTGGCCAGCCGATTGAATAAATCGGGCGGAAGCGCAACATTGCTGCCGCCGATATCTCCGTCCAGCTGATATGCGGTGAACGCTTCTTCCCATTCTGGCGCGAGTTGAATGAGGGGGATCGTACCGTCTGCCCGTTTCAGCCCCGCAACCAGCTGAAATCCCAGCCTTTGCCGAACATGTTCGCTGATGATGTCGATGCTCGGGCTGAAAGCGCGCCCTTCGGCAATCGCCTCAAGGATCAGCGGCAGGTTTCGTATCGATACCTGTTCCTCCAGCAACTGCTTCAGCACGCCTTGCAAGGTCTCGAAAGGCACCTTTTCAGGGATCAGATCATCCAGCAGTTTGCGGTTTGCCTCAGATCTGGCGCGATCGGTTTGGTTAACCATTTCATCCAGCAATCGGCGCATTGCTTTGAATGTCAGCAACTTGCTGAAATTGCGTTTGACCACCTCAAGCAGATGGGTCGCAAGAACCTCGGCCGGTAGGACAATTGTTGCACCCGCAAGTGCTGCCGCTTCCTGGTCCGTTTTTTCAAGCCATCGCGCAGGAGCGTTGTAGACCGGTTCGGCGATGTCTTCACCCGCCGGCAACGCCTTTGCATCACCGGACAAGAGAGCCAAAACCTTTTCGGAACGCAGTTTGGCGCGCGCAATCTCTACCCCTTGAATCCGGATCACATACGAGCCGGAGGGCAATGCGGGCTCATCCGTCAGGCGAATTTCGGGCAAAATAAGCCCATAAACGCTCGCCACATGCGTTCGCATGTTGGAAATGCGAACATCCAGTCCCGTAGCCGGATCCAAAACCATGTTCACTAGGTCCGGAGCAAATTCGAGATGGATATCCTCCAGGGCGAGAATATCAGCGATCGGCTTGTCACGCGGGATAGGTTCCGGTGCCGACACTTGTTCGTCCACTGCCATAGCCTGGCGCTTTCGGTGCAAATGAAAGGCCGCGTATGCAAGGCCGCCCCCACCGAGAACAAAAGGCAGGAAAGGAAGGCCTGGCACCAGCGCAAACAGCAACATAATCGTTGCAACCGTCGCCAGCGCGGTCGGATGTGCCCCCATTTGTTTGAGCAAAGTCAGGTCCGTAGCCCCAATCGCACCGCCCCGAGCCAGAAGCAGGGCGGACGCGATCGAAATAATCACAGCCGGGATTTGGGTCACCAGACCGTCCCCGACAGTCAAAATCGCATAGGTCTCAAACGCGGTTGAGACGGGCATGCCGTGAACAGCGACCCCCATGATCAATCCCATAACCAAGTTCAAAAGCGTGATCAGAAGGCCAGCTACCGCGTCCCCTTTGACAAACTTCGAAGCACCGTCGAGCGACCCGAAAAATGTAGTCTCGAGCTGTTCGCGTTCCCGCCGTTCGCGCGCCTCTGCATGGTTAATGGCACCGGCAGACATGTCACTATCGATGGCAAGTTGCTTGCCAGGCATACCGTCCAATGCAAAACGAGCGCCAACCTCCGCCATTCGTGCGGCGCCCTTTGTTATCACCATGAAATTGACGATCAAGAGAACGCCAAAAACCACCAAGCCAAGAAAAATGTTGCCGCCCATTACAAAGTTGGCAAATCCTTCGATAACATTTCCAGCAGCGCGAGTACCCGTGTGGCCCTCTCCGATAATCAGCTTGGTGGAGGATACATTTAGCGAAAGTCGCAACATCAAAGATGCTAACAGCACCGTCGGAAAAGATGAGAAATCCAAAGGCCTTTCTATAAAAAGCGTCATTGTAAATATGAGAATGGCAAGCGCAAAGGAAACCGCCAAGCCAACGTCTAAAACAAACGCTGGAACCGGCAAAACCATCATAACGATGATTGCCATGAGAGCGAGCGCGAGCAAAACCGGGGGTCTAAGCATCCACTTATGAAAGTTCACGCTTTCACTTCCTTTGTTAAGACCATGGATCTCATTTTCCCAATTAATTACAGCGTCTCCAGCATCAAAATATTAGAGATCAGACAATAAAAATTTCGTAAAAATTGGCCTTTTCGCAATGGATATTTGCATTTCAATTACGTTGTCTTGGAGTAACATCCATCGCTGGCAACCGCGTAAAGTTTACCAGGCGTTAAGCTTATGCAAGAAACACTATTTTGATATCTGCAGCCTCGCCATTGACTGAGCGACAACCCGCCTCAACTCTTTGCTTTGCCCCAATAGTTGCCCTCCAAAAGTGAGAGGGCTTTCCGTGATTAAATCACTACCTTTTTGATCCTGAGAAGAATGATCCAGTGTGTTCACTTCATTTGATCGCTCCACCTCAAGTTTAACCTCTAACTTTTTAGCAGTGGGAGAGAGAACTTTGTCAGATTCATCAAATATCCCAAGTTTTTGCATACGGTCAGAGGCTTGGCTATTGGCTTGAATAAGTTTATCTTGATCAAATTCAGAAAGCAAAGTTATGTACTTCAGAAACTCATAATCCGAGGCATTTTCCGTTAGCTGCTCGAAAAAAATTCTCGAAGCCGCAGTATTCTTGATATTTGTATCTAATAACATTTTGAATGCAGTTGAAAATCGCCCTGAACTCGAATCAGCCAACACTAACGCCACAATCAAATCCTCCGAAATATCACTTCCGCGATGCTGGTTGTAATAGCCTTTCAAAAGCTCACTCGTCTCAATGTCGACATTTCGACCAACCCTCACCTCTCGTTGAACATAATCTATAAGGTGCATTGGAGCCATTTCGGAGTTTTTCGCGATCAGCTGTGAAGCAATCTGCGCATCACCAGACCTGGCACCCTCTGACACGTCATCAGTCGCAGGCAATTCTAACCCGAGTTGAGTTTCTAGCTCATTCCCTTCATCCGCTTTTCGAAGCACAGTCTGCGCCAATTCACCCTCACCCCTATCCATCAGGATTTCAGCAAACTGGGACGCTAAAACCTCCTGCAATTGCTCAGGTAACTTTAGAAAAGCTGAGGTCGACGATAGCAATTTCTTGCCACCGATACCGGAAGTTTTCCGACCAACCAAAATCGCCCAAAAAACGATGTCGGAATTACAGGACCTGAATTTATCAAATGCACCGCTTGCCTCTTCCGGATTGGTTATGGCGTCTGCTAGGTCAGAAATTAGCGCCCACATTTGATTTTGCTTTGTCGATTGAACAAGGTTTTTTACCTCCTCGCCCATCCCAAAGCTGAGATACAATTTTGCCAATTCAAGTTTAAGTGCTTCATCAACTCCGTCCCCATCTACAGCCAGTTCACTTCGGAGTTTGGCAAGACTATCCGAAAACCCGTCCGTATACTCATGAAATATTGACGACAACGTGGAGTTCGATACACACGCAGCCTGGGCAGCACCGGCATTGCCCTCGCTCATCACTCTTTCTAATTCTTCATCAAGGTTGGGAAATGCATTCAGGTTGACACTGCTTGAGCTGATTTTTTCCTCAGCCTTGACCTCAATCCCATTTGGGAAAGTAGGTGTGGCCTGGAATTTTGCCAAACCCAACCCCGACGCCCGGCTCAATTGTTCAATCAAATTCCTTTCCGAGTCTTTCACCAATCGCGCGACGTCTGGATTCACCACGTCATCAGTTGGCATTTCTAGGGAACGAGCCGGTGAAACTCTCTCTGAATAACGCTGCTGCTCTTCTAATAGAGGATATTCTGACTTTGATCCGTCAACCACGTCTGTTTCGTTTTTAACGTGGGCAGGGCGTATGTCGAGCACCAGCATATCGCCACTACTTTCCTCTGCCTGGATTTCGCATTCACATCCGAGCGTAAGATCAAGAACGCCGGGGCTAGCGACTGCCGCGCTCAGCCGATTTCTATCTATTCTAGAAAAGGTATCGGAAAGATCAAAATCCACACTTTTGTCTGCAAAGGATACTTTGTACTGGCTTCCTTCTGACTCCAAACTCCAAGAATCGTTCGGACGCACATGCAGAACAACGCGAGTGAAATCTCCGTGCTCTCCAGTCCGAACCACAATTGGGCCTGCAAGTGAAACACTCGGCAACAAGGACAAAATAAAGGCAAACTTAACGAGCCGTTTCATTATGCCGCCCCTTGCTTGACAACCTTAAGAGCCTCTTCCAGATCCGAAAAACTGGGGCGACAGTGCGAGGGCGTATTTTGGCGGCCGACTTCGATGCAAATGTTGGTCGGGTGCTTGTACAAGTTTGCGACAAGCACCTCTCGGATCAGCTGGTAGAACTGACCATCCTCTTCAACAACTGCCTTAACTTTTGAGGCAAATGGCGCGACGAGTCCGTAAGCTAGGAAAACGCCCAAAAACGTCCCCACCAATGCGCCGCCGATCATTTTTCCCAAGATTTCAGGTGGTTGGTCAATTGACCCCATGGTTTTGATCACACCGAGAACAGCGGCAACAATCCCAAGCGCAGGCAGGCCGTCGGCAACGGTCTGAAGCGCGTGACTGGAATGCAGAGCGTGGTGGAGGTTCGCCTCCATCCGTTTTTCCATGACCTCTTCGACCTGGTGAGGGTCATCGTAGTTCATCGCGGCCGAACGAAGCGTATCGCAGATAAGGTTAACAGCCTCTCCATCGGACAAGATCTTGGGATATTTTGAAAAAATCGCGGATTCCTTTGGATTTTCGATATGCTCATCCAAGGCAACCGGATTGGTTCGTGCCACTCGAATAAGTTCGAACAGAAGGCAAAGCAGATCCTTGTAGTCTTCCGGCTTCCACTTCACGCCTTTGAAAACTTTCCCAATATCTTTCAGCGTGTGCTTGATGGCCGACAGGTCGTTGCTGATGAAAAACGCCCCGACTGCAGCGCCCCCGATCATCATCATCTCGAAAGGCAGCGACTTCAGAATGATCCCGAGTTTGCCTCCGGCGGCGATATAGCCTCCGAAAACCATTGCAAAGATGACAACGATCCCAAGTAGCCCAAACATCTAATTTTGACTCCTACGTTTTTCCGCAGATTGATCGACAGGCATTAAGAAATGCTGACCAACCTATTGAGTTGGCGCTTCTGCATTTCGTCCTGCCAGTACGGCACTGATCGTGTAGGCAGCGGTCGGACTGAGGCCCGCCATCACTCCGGCGGCCAGTTCTGGCTGCATTCGCGCCAGAAAGCCTGCTGCAAAGCTGGGTTCCATTTCCTCGAACAGCAGGGCCGCGTCCTTCGGCTTCATCGCTTCGTAAACCGCAACGAGTTTTCCGATGTCTTTTTCCGCAGCCTGGTCGGCGATCGCCAGAGTGCGGCTCAGCTCGTCCTCTACCGCCTTCAACTCTTCGAGTTTGACGGAAATGTCGCGCTCTGCATTTGCAAGCATCGCCATACGTTCCGTAATTTTCGCATCTTTTTCGTTCAGGCGTTTTTCACGGTTTTGCAGGACCTCGAACACCGCTCGCAGATCCTCATCGGTTTTGCACACTTCTTGCTGCACCACGTCATGGGGCTCCGGTGCCTCTTTGGGCGCGTCGATTTTGCTCAATACTTCCGATGCCTTTGCCCAAGCCTGCCCGCTGTTCACACCGACCCGAATGACGCCCGAGCAAAGCAGGAAAAGCGCGATCAACGACAGCGCGCTTCGTCCCACACGATGATATCGCACCTTCTTCTTGCTCATTGCTGGTGCCCCTCTTGCCCGTGGCGAAAGAACATCGCCTCGGGGCGTGTTTTCGGCTTGTGTTGCGGCGGGGCTTCGGCTGCGGGCAAGTCGTGCATGGACGCAACAAGCAGTTCCAATCGACGCGCGACCTGCTCGGCCCGGTCCGTCAGGTCATCCAGCGAAACCGTCGACGATTCCGCCACTTTCTGGGCCGAGGTCAACGTCTGGGTCAGGTCATCGACTTGCGACGACAGCACAGCGACGGCCCCGCCGATCCCATTCTCCAGATCGTTGAACCGGCTCAGCCTGCGCGACAGGACGAAACAGTAAACCCCGGCGCCAAGCGCGCCTGCGACCAGCAGTAAGTCAGCAACAAATTCCATCTTCATCCCTCTCTCAATTCAAAACGAATTCCATCACCAGAAGGTCGTTCACACGTCCCTTCCCCATGACGATCTGAATTCGGCGCAACATGTGGGTTCGGATTTCCACTAGCGCGGCCGGCCGCTCCAGATCGGACAGCTGAACGGCCCTGAGATAGCTGTTCAGAACATCCACGATCCGGGGCATCATCGCCTCGACCTCTGCCGCGTGGACCACCGGCGCCTCGATCTGCCCCCGGAAACGCAGGTGTCGGGCGTCTGCCGCAGTGCCCAGTGAGATCACCAGCGGCTCGATCGGGACAAAGGCGATATTCTTGTAATCCTGAGGGCCGCTGCGTGCCGCCGCCAGGGCAAAATTCGATTGGTCAGCGGCCGCCGCATGATCCCCGGCCGGCGCTGCATGTTCGGACGATTCGCCCAAGGGAATCAGCCCGGACTGGACCGCGTAAAACCCACCGCCGGCGCCGACCAAAGCCAGCAAAACCCCTGCAATCATTGGGATTTTCGAAGGTTTTTTCGTCTCTGTCGCGGCATCCGTCTCAGTTGCGGCCATCAATGCCCCCATCGGTTTGAACAAATCCTCAATAGACCGAGAGGCACTAACCGATTGTTAAGCCTGGTCGGGGAATATCGCCGTCACAGGGCAGAACGCCCGCCGTGACGGAGGAATGACGTGCAGCAGCTTCAACAGGTCTGGTCGGCGCTGGATTTGCGCAAACGTGTGATTGTTGGTTTCGCCACTTTGGCGATGTTTGCGGCGATCCTTGCGATGTCCAGAATGGTCACAGCTCCGAACATGGTGCTGCTATACGCGGGCCTGGAAAATGCAGCGGCGGGTGACGTCGTGCAGGCGCTAGAGGCGCGGGGTGCCCCTTATTCGGTACGGGGCACGTCGATCTTCGTGCCGAACGATCAACGGGATGAGCTGCGCATGACCCTAGCCAGCGAGGGGCTGCCAGCAAACGGTGGCAGCGGGTACGAACTGCTGGATAATCTGACCGGATTCGGCACCACCGCGCAGATGTTCAATGCCGCCTACTGGCGCGCGAAAGAAGGCGAGCTGGCGCGCACAATTCTGGCTAGCCCGAACATCTCGAAAGCTCGCGTTCACATCGCGAATACCAGCGCGACGCCGTTTCAGCGCGATCTGAAACCCTCGGCCTCGGTGTCCATCATCGCCTCTGGGGGTCTGTCGCCGAACCAGGCGCGGGCGATCCGATTTCTTGTCGCCTCGGCGGTGTCCGGGCTGCAGCCGGATGACGTCGTGGTGATCGACGGTGTCGGGAACGTGCTTGAAGTGGCTGAAAAGAACAGCGCCAACACGGGCGAGGACCGCTCGACCGAGTTGAAGGACCGCGTTCAGCGCCTGTTGGAGGCGCGAGTCGGGCCGAACAACGCGGTTGTCGAGGTCTCCGTAGCCACGATCAACGAGACCGAGTCGATCCAGGAACGGCTGGTCGACCCCAAAAGCCGCGTTCTGGTTAGCTCGGACACCGAAGAAAATACCAACAATTCGCGCAATGGGGCCGGGGGCGACGTCACCGTGGCGTCCAACCTGCCATCCGGCGATGCGGCTGGCGGCAAGGATTCGTCCGAGCAAACCAACCAGACCCGGGAACGCGTAAGCTACGACGTGTCGGAAACCCGGCGCGAGGTTGTGCGCGCGCCGGGTGCGGTCAAGCGGTTGACCGTCGCCGTTCTGGTGAATGGCATCATGGAGCCAGACGCCAACGGCACCCCGACGCTGAAACTGCGCGAGCAGGAGGAGCTGGAGTCCCTGCGGGAACTGGTGGCCTCTGCCGTGGGTTTTGACGAAGAGCGGGGCGACGTCATCACGATCAAATCGATGGCCTTCCAGCCCGTTATCCCCATGGGGACCGAGGCGACCTCCAGCCTACTGAACATCCCGCCGCTGGATTTGACCAACGTGATCAAGCTGGCGCTGGTCGCCGCCGTCACGCTGATCATGGGGTTGTTCGTGCTGCGGCCGATTCTGTCCAACAAGGACAGCCGCCGCCCCTTGCCCTTGCCCGCCCCCGAAAACTCCCCGTCTCCGGCGCTGAGCGGAGAGATCGACGAAAGCGACAGCGACCTGTCGAACCTGCCGGTGGTCGGCAGTCAGAACTCGTCGCTCATCCAGGGGGGGCGCACACAGGAAAACGCGGTCGAACGGCTCCGCTCGCTGATCAATGACCGCCGCGATGAAACCGTCGAAGTGCTGCGCATGTGGCTGGAAGACGAGGAGGAGGAAGCGTAATGGCGATCACTCACCTCCTTCAGGATTTCGACAAATTTCACGGGTCCGGCACCGAAACGGTCATCACGGACGCGACCCTGGAAGAGCACCAGCTTGAGGCGTTCGAGCAGGGGTACAAAGCCGGCTGGGACGACTCTGCCAGCGCCCATTTCGAGGACAGCGCCCGCCATAAAGCCGATCTTGCCGCGTCCTTGCAGCAGTTTTCGTTCACGTTTCACGACGCGCAATCGCAACTGCTGAAATCGCTCCGCCCGCTTTTCCAGCAAATCTCGGAAGCGCTGCTGCCCGAAATCGCCCGGGCATCCCTGCCGCAACTCGTGGCCGAACAACTGGCCCAGCTGGCGGCGGATCAGCTGGGCGACCACATGACGCTGAGATGTTCCGGCGCAGATCGCGCAAACCTGGAATCTGCGCTGAGCGAGTTCGGCGACTACGCGATCAAGATCGAGGCCGCGCCGGACATGAAACCGGGAGAGGTAGAGATCTCGACTGATCACGAAGAGCAACGCATTGATCTGACACATGTTCTAACCGGCATTGCCGAAGCGCTGGAAGCCTTCACACACGAAGCCGAAAGGAAAAGAAAACATGCCTGACACGTCAAAGACGACGGCCGACCCGCAAAAGAAAAATCCGTTCTCGGCGCTTCCGGTGGAAATCACGATTTCGGTCGGGAAAGCGCGGCCATTGATCCGGGATCTTCTGAGCTTGCAGGAAAACTCGGTCCTGGCCCTGGACCGGCGCATCGATGATCAGGTCGAGCTGTTCATCGGGGACCGGCTGATTGCCCGCGGCCAGTTGGAGGAAATGGAAGGCGACGCAAAGGGCCAACTGGCAGTGCGCCTGACCGAGGTTGTCACGCTCCGAGACATCTCAGCATGACCCTGACGCGCTTTGCCTTGCTTGCGGCCTTGGTATTTTTCCCGACCTTTGCGGCCGCGCAATCGGTGTCGATCGATTTCGGAGAGGGCACGCTGACCGGCCGCTCGATCCAGCTGTTTGTCTTGATGACGGTCCTTAGCCTGGCGCCCGGCATCGCGATCATGATCACCTGTTTTCCCTTTCTGGTGACGGTGCTGTCGATCCTGCGGCAGGCGATCGGCCTGCAACAGGCGCCGCCAAACATGCTGATCGTCAGTCTGGCCTTGTTCCTGACCTACTTCGTGATGGAGCCCGTCTTTACCCAGGCATGGACCGACGGTGTCGCCCCGATGCTATCATCCGCTTTGGGTCCGGAGGAGGCGTTTGAAAAGGCGCTGGTGCCCTTCAGATCCTTCATGGCCGCGCGGATCGACCATGCCACCCTTCAGGAAATCCTGGGATGGAGGGACGCAGTGCAGCCCGATGTCAAAGCAGAAGACGCGCCCCTTGCGGTGCTGGTGCCCAGCTTTCTTCTGTCGGAAATGTCGCGCGCATTTCAGATCGGGTTTCTGATCTTCCTGCCCTTCGTGATCATCGATTTGGTCGTGTCCGCCGTTCTGATGTCGATGGGCATGATGATGGTGCCGCCTGCCGTGGTGTCCTTGCCGTTCAAGCTGGCGTTTTTCGTTGTGGCAGATGGATGGACGCTGGTCGCCGGAGCCTTGGTCAACGGCTACATGACCAACTAGCTTTCCCCGCCCGCGTCCAGCCACGCCTCCACCTCGGCCCTGCGATGGCGGGACACCGGCACCTCTGTCCCGTCGGTCAGGATCAGAACCGGGTTGCCGTCACGTTTCGCCATTCTCTTGACCGCCGCATGACTGACCCACCAGGACCTGTGCGGCTGGATTCCGTCCCAGCCTGCGGCCTGCTCGATCATGTCGCGCAGCACGGCGCGCTCGGTCGCGGATCGGGTCTCGCAGTGGAACTCCACGTAGTGCTCGACCGACTTCATCCACTGCAATTGCCCGCGCAGGATCGTGCGCCCGTTCACCGACAGCGATTCAGCCGGGATTTCGGGCAGATGCACAACCGGTTCGGCTGGCGCCTCAGGCTTCACCTGCACCGGATCGGCCGTCATTGGCGGCATGTTTTTCGGCGCGGGGCCGGGGGGCGGGTTCTCGAACGTGACCTGCTGAAACCGCGGCAGGATGAAGGACACCGTGACCACCTCGATCACCAGGGCGATCAGGAAGTAGCGCAGCGCATCAATCCAAACACTCAGGGCCGAGACTCCTTGGGTGTCCACCAGCAGCCGGGTGATCGCGAAATTGGTCCAGACCATGATCACGACCGCGACCCCGAGCAACAGGAACTGAAAGACCGGCACATTCCATCCCGTCCGGCGCCGCAACTGCGAGTACAGCCAGAACTGACCGATCCACAGGAAGGTGACGAAATAGCAGATCACCAGCCAGTAAAAGAACCGCCCCACCAGCCCGGTTTCCAGCCCGAACATCGGCGGATTGAACAACGCGACCATCACGCTGAACAGCGACAGCTTCAGCAGCATCAGCCGCGACAGGCAAATGTGGAGGACACCCAACAAGTCCACGCGAAACGCCCTGCCATTCATGGCAATGACGCGCAATTCGTGACTCGTCACTTGGTTTTGCGCTGAATCCATTCGTAAAAAACGCTTACCCGATGGGTTTATACAGTTTGAGTTCGATCGCTTTTCGCCTGCCAGGTCATGAATTGTCGATTGGCATTTTGCCAGTTTGCCACCATCGGAATCTTGCCCGTGACAGAGATGTCACGGGCAACCTTTTCCAGACTCATCCGTTTGGTCAACTGGGGATTTCCACAGAGCGTAGCGTTACGGCTTGCCTTGCTGTGCAAACGCGCACAACCTGCCGTCAAGGGAAGAGGGTTTCGTGGAAATCGTAGCGTTTTCGGTCGCGTCGGCCGTTCTGATCGCATTGGGGATCGTGCTGACACGGTTCGGTCTGCGCGGGCTTGGCCCGATCAGGGGCGGCTCGATTTCTGTGCCGACCAGCGCGGTGATGTTTCTGGCCCTGTCCCCCGTTACCGTGGATTTCGCGAACTGGAATTCACACGCGGCGCTGATCTTTGGGGCCGCCGGGCTGATCTATCCGGCCGCCGTGACGCTGCTGACCTTTGCGTCGAACCAGCGACTGGGGCCGAACCTGACCGCAGCGATGGGCAACCTGACCCCGCTGTTTGCCATCGCGTTGGCCATGTTGTTGCTGGACGAATGGCCCCATCCCACGCAGGCTGCCGGGGTCGCGGTGGTCATGACCGGCTTGTTCATGGTGACGACGGCTCAAATGGGGGGGCTGCCGCGCGGGGCGTTGTGGCTGTTGGGCATCCCCCTTGCCGCTGCCTTTTTGCGCGGGGCGGCGCAGCCTTTGGTCAAGGTCGGCCTGCAGGACTGGCCCAACGCCTTTGCCGCTGCCCTGCTGTCCTACATCGTGTCCGGAGTGGTGATCTGGATCGTGCGCTTGATCCGCAACGCCCCACCCCTTCCCTTCGATCTGGCCGCGCATCTGTGGTTCGCGCTGGTCGGAGTCGTCAACGGCCTGGCGCTGGTGGCCATGTACGCCGCGTTGGCGCGGGGCCCGGTGGCCGTGGTCGCGCCAATTGTCGCCTCGTACCCGCTGATCACGATGGGCATGGCCTGGCTGATGCATGGGCGCGAACCGCTGTCCCTGCGCGCCATTCTGGGCATGGTGATCTCGGTCGCGGGGGTGATCCTGGTGCTGCGCGGCTGAACCCTTTCCCCTGCCGCCGTCATCGCCTAGGGTGCGCCAACCAAACCGGAGAGACCCATGCCCTTCACGCTTGCCACCTGGAACATCAACTCGGTCCGCCTGCGCGAACCGCTCGTCTGCAAGCTGCTCGAGGAAGAAGGCCCCGACGTCCTGTGCCTTCAGGAATGCAAAAGCCCGGTCGAGAAGATCCCGCTCGAACGGTTCCACGCGCTGGGCTACACCCACATGGTTGCGCGCGGGCAAAAGGGCTATAACGGCGTCGCGATCCTGTCCAAGCTGCCGATCGAGGATGTCGGCGACAAGGATTTCGCCGATCTGGGCCACGCGCGCCACGTCGCCGGGCGGCTGGAAAACGGCGTGACCATCCACAACTTCTATGTCCCCGCCGGTGGCGATGTCCCCGACCGCGAGGTGAACGAGAAGTTCGGTCAGAAACTGGACTACCTGACCGAGATGCGCGACTGGTTCCACGGTGACGCGCCGCAAAAGTCGATCCTGGTCGGTGACCTGAACATCGCCCCGCGCGAGGATGACGTCTGGTCCCACAAACAGTTGCTGAAAATCGTCTCGCACACGCCGATCGAGGTGGATCACCTGACCGACGTGATGGAGGCCGGCAAATGGGTCGACATCACCCGTCAGGACATCCCCGAGGGGCTGCTTTACAGCTGGTGGTCCTACCGCGCCAAGGACTGGGACGAGGCCGACAAGGGCCGCCGTCTGGATCACGTCTGGGCCACGCCCGACATCTCCAACGCTGCGCATGGCAGCCGCATCCTGCGCGACGCCCGCGGCTGGCAGCAACCCAGCGACCACGCCCCGGTTTTTGCAACCTTCGATCTGTGATCTGAACGCATCGACGGGTTGTTCCCGGCCCGCGCACGCTCCATATATGGGGCAACCAATTCCGTAAGGATGACCGATATGCTTGAACTTGGAAAAACCGCTGCCCCCGCCACCGACCTGATCAAGGACGTGACCGAGGCGAACTTCATGGCCGACGTGATCGAAGCTTCGAACGAAGTGCCCGTGATCGTCGATTTCTGGGCCACCTGGTGCGGCCCGTGCCGCACGCTGGGCCCGCTGCTGGAAAGCGCCGTGACCAAGGCCAAGGGTGCCGTCAAGATGGCCAAGATCGACGTCGATCAAAACCAGCGTCTGGCTCAGGCCTTGGCGCAGCAGGGTCTGCCGCTGCAATCGATCCCGACCGTCGTCGCCTTCGTCAAGGGTCGCCCGGTGGACATGTTCCAGGGTGCCGTGCCCGCCTCGGAAATCGACGCCTTCATCAAGCGCGCGATCGAGCAAGCCGGCGGCGATCCGTCGGGCGGTCTGGATGACGCGCTGGCCGCGGCCGAGGAAATGCTGGCCGAAGGCTCCGTTGCCGATGCCGCGCAGGTCTTTGGCGCGGTGCTTCAGGAAGACCCCGAAAACGCCACCGCCTTTGCCGGTCTGGCCCGCTGCCACCTGGCGATGGATGACGTCGATCAGGCCGAGGCCGTGCTGAACGGCGCCCCCGCCGCGATCAGCCACGATCCCCAGCTAGAGGCCGTCCGCGCCCAGATCGAACTGGCCCGTCAGGCCGCCAACTCCGGCCCGCTGGACGAACTGCGCGCCAAGGTCGAGGCCGATCCGGCCGACCTGCAGGCCCGCTTTGATCTGGCCCAGGCACTGCACGCCGCTGGCCAGGTGCAAGAGGCCGTCGATCAGCTGCTGGACCTGTTCCGCCGCGACCGCGAATGGAACGACGGTGCCGCCAAGGCCCAGCTGTTCACGATCTTCGACGCGCTGAAGGCAAACGACCCCATCGCTTTGCATGGCCGCCGGAAACTCAGCTCGATGATATTTGCCTAAGGTCGGGGCCGTACTAGGTCCGTCATCATGGCTTTGAAATTCGACCTGCCCAAGATCATTCCGGTTTTCCCGCTGCCCGGGGCGCTGCTGCTGCCCCGGTCGCGCCTGCCGCTGCATATCTTCGAGCCGCGGTACCTGGCGATGCTGGATGACGCGCTGAAATCACCCGGTCGCCTGATCGGGATGGTCCAGCCCTGCCAATGCGGGTCCAAAACGCGCCTGCACCAGATCGGCTGCGCCGGTCGCGTGACGCAATTCTCGGAAACCGAGGACGGGCGCTATATGATCACCCTGTCCGGTATCTCGCGCTTCCGCATCACCGAAGAGGTCGAGGGCTTCACCCCCTACCGCCGCTGCGCCGTGTCCTGGGACGATTTCAGCCGCGATCTGGGGCACGAGGAACAGGACGACGCCTTTGACCGCAACGCCTTCCTGAACAAGCTGTGCCGTTACTTCACGCAGCAGGGGCTGGAAACCGACTGGGAAACGCTGGAAGGCGCGGATGACGAGCTGCTGATCAACTCGCTGTCGATGCTGCTGGACCTGACGCCCGAGGACAAACAGGCGCTGCTTGAGGCACCCTGCCTGTGCACCCGGCGCGAAACCCTTGTCACCCTGATCGAATACGCCCTACACAGCGGCGACAAAGAGGAGCCGATGCAATGAGCGACACCCCCGCCTTCGACCGCCGTATGCTCGAAGCACTGATCTGCCCGCTGACCCATGGCCCGCTGGATTACGACGCCGAGGCGCAGGAACTGGTCAGCAAATCCGCCAAACTGGCTTTCCCGATCCGCAACGGCATCCCCGTGATGCTGCTCGACGAAGCGCGCGCGCTGGACTAAGCGCCCCGCTTTCTTTCAAAGAAAGCGGTCCGAAATCTTTTCAAGATTTCGGCACCCCCAGATACGACCGCAGCGCCAAAGGCGGATCCGCGAACAGCTGGGCCGTCGCAACCGGCGCATTGGCCCAGCCATCCGCCACCAGAATGGTCTGCGGGGCGATCCGCAGCGCATCTGCCGGGTCGTGTGTGACCAGCAGCAAGGTTGCGCCGGTCTCGTCCAGCACCTCCTCCAGCAGGTCCAGCATCTCGGCCTTCAGCGCCGGTCCCAGCGCGGCAAAGGGTTCGTCCAGCAGGACCAGCCCGCGCCCCTGCACCAGCACCCGCGCCAGCGCCACGCGGCTGGCCTGCCCGCCCGACAGTTGCCCGGGTTTGCGCCCTTCCAGCCCTTGCAGGCCAACCCTCTCCAGCGCCTGCGCCACGCGGGCGCGTTGCGCCGCGTCCAGCCGCAGGTCGGGGCGCAGACCCAGACCGACGTTTTGCGCAGCACTCAGATGCGGGAACAGGTTGTTGTCCTGAAACAGCATCGACACGGGCCGTTTCCCCGGCGCCAGCCCGGTCACGTCGCGCCCCTGCATCCGGATGCGTCCCTCGTCGACGGGCTGGAACCCCGCCACCGCGTTCAGCAGCGTCGATTTCCCCGCCCCGGACGGGCCGATCACCGCCACCCGCGCGCCGTCGGGCACGTGCAGATCCGCGCTCAGCTCGAACCCGTCTTGCCGGATCACCAGCCCTTCAAGCGTCAGCATCGCCGCGCCCTCCTCGATCGAAAATCCAGAACAGCGCCAGGCTGGTGGCCAGCAGCAGCAGCGCCGCGCCAAAGGCCGCCTCCATCCGGTACGCCCCCATCAGCCGATACATCTGCAGCGGCAGCGTCGCCTGACGCGGGTCGGCGAACAGCGCGATCACGCCAAGATCGCCCATCGCCATCGCCGCCGACAGGCCCGCCGCAAAACCCAGACTGCGCCGCGCGCGCGGCCAGATCAGCAGCTGCAGCCGTGCCCAGCCGGTCAGGCCCAGACTGTCGGCCAGACGGCCGTAATCCGTCTCGATCCGGCGCAGGCTGGGCGTCAGCACCCGCAGCGCGAAGGGCAGGATCATCACCGCGTTCACCGCCGCCGTCACCACAAAGGCCAGCCGCGCCGGGTTGATCCACGGGTTCACCAGCAGGAACAGCCCCGTCCCCAGCACCAGCGGCGAGGTCGCGATGCCCATCATCCCCAGCACCTCGACCCATCCGGCCCGGACCGAGGCCAGCCCGATCGCCAGCGCCATGCCCACCCCCAGCAAGGTCGAGGCCAGCGTGACCGCCAGCGACGCCCAGAACGCCTCCCAGACTGACGGGGGGAGCTGCCCCAGCCCTGCGGCGCCGCGCGCCACGATCAGCCCCAGCGGCACCAGCAGAAAGACCGAGACCAGCGCCAGCACCGCGCCGTCCTGCACCCGCAAGACCCAGCCTTCGCCATCCCAGCGCCGCAGCACGCGGTCGTGACCCAGCCCCTGCCCGTCGGGGCGCATGATGCGCAGGCCGATCCACAGCACCGCGCCGACCAGCACCGCCTGAATGGCCGCCAGCGTGGCGGCGCGGCCCAGATCGAACTCGAACCGGAACGCCTGATAGATCGCCAGCTCCAGCGTGGTCGCCTTGGGGCCGCCGCCCAGCATCAGCACCACGGCGAAACTGCTCAGGCACAGGCCGAACACGGCCAGCAGCGCACCGGGCACCATCGCCCGCAGCATCGGACCTTCCAGAAACCGCATCACCTGCGCCGGGCCCATGTCCAGCGCGGCGGCCAGACGGAATCGCTCGGCCGGGATTTCTTGCCAGCCTTGCAGCAGGATCCGCGTGGCCAGTGGTAGGTTGAAAAACACATGCGCCAGCAGCACACCGTGCAGCCCGTAGATCGAGAGCGGAGGCAACCCGACCAGCGCCAGCCCCTGGCTGACGATCCCGTTCCGCCCGAACACGGCCAGCAGGCCCAGAACGGCAACGATGACCGGCAGGATAAAGGGCGCGCCCAGCAGCGTGATCAGCGCCCCGCGCCCCGGGAAATTGCGCCGCGCCAGCGCCCGCGCGGTGGGGATGGCCAAGGCCACGCTCAGCACCGCCGACAGGCTGGCCTGCATCAACGTGAATCGCAGCGCGGCCCAGTCGCCGGGGCCCGGCGCACCGCCACCCCCCGCGAACCACAGGACCGCGCCCAAGGACGCCAGGACAAAGGCCGCGACCAGCGCCGCGGCCAATATCCCGGGCCAGGCCCGTCTTATTGCGACAGCGCCGACAGCCATTCCGTCATCGCCTGCTCGCGCACGGCATCGGCCATGTCGGCCGGCACCAGCAGCGATTTCACGGGCTGGATCAGGGTCTCAAAGCCCTTCGGCAGCCCGTCCTTCGGCATCACCGCCGGGTACATCCAGTTGGTCGTCGGGATCAGCGACTGGAACGCGTCCGAGACCATGAAGGCCAGGAACTTGTCCGCCAGCTCGGGCTGATCGGTGCCAGCGATCTTGCCTGCGACTTCGATCTGCATGTAGTGCCCCTCGTCGAACGCGGCGGCGGCCTTGGAGGCATCCTCCTCGGCGATCAGGTGATACGCGGGCGAGGTGGTGTAGGACAGCACCATGTCGGCCTCACCTTCCAGAAACAGGCCATACGCCTCGGACCAACCCTTGGTCACGGTGACGATGTTGTCAGCCAGACCGGCCCAGATCGCGGGGGCCTCGTCGCCATAGGCGGCCTTCACCCACATCAACAGCCCCAAACCGGGGGTCGAGCTGCGCGGATCCTGGATCACGATCTTCAGATCGCTGTCGGCCAGTTCCTTGAAATTCGCGGGGCCCGCCTGATCGGCCTTTTTGACAAAGGCGAAATAGCCCCAGTCATAGGGCACGAAATGCGTGTCTTCCCACGCCATCGGCAGGTCATAGGCGGCCGTCAGCTCGACCGGCGCGAACAGGCCCGTGGCCGTCGCTGCCGCCGTCAGCGTGGTGTCCAGGCCCAGCACGATGTCGGCCTCGGTGCGGTCGCCTTCCAGCTTCAGGCGGCCCAGCAGCGCGGCGCCATCACCCGCGCCCACGAATTGCAGGTCACAGGCGCATTCGGCCTCGAACGCCTTTTCCACGGCGGGGCCAGGCCCCCATTCCGAGACAAAGCTGTCATAGGTGTAGATCGTCAGTACAGGCGTTTCGGCCACGGCAGTGGTGGCAGCAAACAGTCCCGTGGCAAGCGCAAGATACTTCATTCGGTATCCTCCATATCTGCGACGGGCGGAGATCGTGTGGAGCATATCCAGACCTTCCCTCCGCCGGTCTTAACCGGTTCAGGTTCAACGGGTTCGCAGGATGCATCTCAGCCCTGCGCTTCTGTCGCAGGGCACCCCGAGGTACGCGCACAGCTAGCGCCTTGCCCCCCACGTTTCAAGGCAAAACCGCTTGTCGCGCGCGCCCCGCCCCGCTATTCCACCCCCAAAGGAGCCGCCCCATGAGCATGAACACCTTCGGTCATCTTTTCCGCGTCACCACCTGGGGCGAAAGCCACGGGCCTGCACTGGGTGCCACCGTGGACGGCTGCCCTCCGGGTGTCGTGCTGGACGAGGCGATGCTGCAACACTGGCTGGACCGCCGCAAACCGGGCCAGAACAAGTACACGACCCAACGCCAGGAACCCGACCAGGTGAAAATCCTGTCGGGCATGTTCGAGGGCCAGACCACCGGCACCCCGATCCAGCTGATGATCGAGAACACCGACCAGCGCTCCAAGGACTACGGCGACATCGCCGAGAAATTCCGCCCCGGCCACGCCGA
Source organism: Thalassobius vesicularis (assembly GCF_004799325.1). GTDB lineage: Bacteria > Pseudomonadota > Alphaproteobacteria > Rhodobacterales > Rhodobacteraceae > Thalassobius > Thalassobius vesicularis. The sequence goes on along the minus strand of NZ_SSMD01000004.1, from coordinate 60,854 downwards.
CATCACCTATTGGCAGAAATACGGCATCCGCGACTATCGCGGCGGCGGGCGCTCCTCGGCCCGTGAAACCGCTGCCCGCGTGGCCGCCGGCGGCATCGCGCGCGAGGCGATCAAAGCGCTGGTTCCGGGCGTCGAGATCAAGGGCTACATGACCCAGATCGGCCCGCACAAGATCGACCGCGCCCGTTTTGACTGGGACCAGATCGAACAGAACCCGTTCTGGTCGCCCGACGCCACTGCGGCGGGTGAATGGGCCACCTATCTGGACGGCCTGCGCAAATCCGGCAACTCGGTCGGCGCCGTGGTCGAGGTCGTCGCCCGTGGCGTCCCCGCCGGTCTGGGCGCGCCGATCTACGGCAAGCTCGACACCGATCTGGCCGCCGCGATGATGTCGATCAACGCCGTCAAGGGCGTCGAAATCGGCGAGGGCATGAACGCCGCCTGCCTGACCGGCGAAGACAACGCCGACGAGATCTTCATGGGTAATGACGGCCAGCCGGTCTATTCCTCGAACCACGCCGGCGGCATTCTGGGCGGTATTTCCAGCGGGCAGGATCTGGTGGTGCGCTTTGCGGTCAAACCGACCTCGTCCATCCTGAAAACCCGCCAGACCATCACCAAATCCGGCACGGCCGCCGAGATCATCACCAAGGGCCGCCACGACCCCTGCGTCGGCATCCGCGCCGTCCCCGTGGGCGAGGCGATGATGGCCTGCGTGGTGCTGGACCACCTGCTGCTGCATCGCGGCCAGATCGGCGCCAATCGCGGCAAGATCGGCTGATGCAAGCCCTGCGCCAGACCCTGCGCGACATCGCGAAACGGGACATGGCGCAGGACGCGGCCCATGATCTGGCGCATCTGGATCGGGTCTGGCTGACCGCCCGGGACATCGCCGAAACGATGGGCGGCGCGACCCGCCCGCTGCTGGCCGCCTGCTACCTGCACGATCTGGTGAACCTGCCCAAGGACGCCCCCGACCGCGCCCGCGCCTCGACCCTCTCGGCGCAGGCCGCCACCCCGCATCTGCGCGCGCTCGGCTTCTCCGACGACGAAATCGCCGAGACCACCCACGCCATCGCCGCCCACAGCTTTTCCGCTGGAATAGAGCCTGTTTCAGACACGGCCCGCATCCTGCGCGACGCCGACCGGCTGGACGCTCTGGGTGCCATCGGCATCGCCCGCACCTTCGCCGTTTCGGGCGCGCTCAGCCGCCCGTTCTACGACCCGACCGACCCCTTCGCAGCCAACCGCCCACTGGACGACACCGCCTATGCGCTGGACCATTGGCCGCTCAAACTGCTGCGCCTGCCCGACACGATGCTGACCGCACGCGGCAAACAGATCGCACAAGACCGCGCCGCCACGATGCGCGACTTCCTGACAACCCTCGCCGCCGAAATCGGATTCACCCCGGAGCACCCATGCTGGACATCCTGACCATCACCTTCCCGATCTTCGCGGCCATCGCCATGGGCTACGCCACCACCCGCGCCGGCGTCTTCGCCCCGTCCGAAATGCGCACGCTTGGCAAATACGTCCTGAACATCGCCCTGCCCGCGCTACTGTTCTCCGCCATCGGCAAGCAAGACCCGGCCGCCGTGCTGAACTTCAGCTACATGACGGCCATGCTGATCGGCGGCCTGCTGACCATCGCCGCCACCTACCTGTTCCTGGCGGCCCAAGGCGTCGGCCCCGCCCGCCGCGCCATCGGGGCAATGGGGGCAAGCTGCCCCAACTCGGGCTTCGTCGGCTTCCCGGTGATGCTGCTGATTTTCCCCGACAAGGCCGGCGTCATCCTGGCACTGAACTTCGTGGTCGAGAACTTCTTCATCATCCCCGCCTGCCTGATCCTGCTGGAACTCTCCCGCAAGGAAGAGCATCACTCGCTGGCCAAAATGCTGGGCAAGCTGTTCTGGTCGATCCTGAAACGCCCGATGGTCATCGCCCTGATCCTGGGCTTCGCGCTGATGCTCAGCGGGATGCAACTGCCCTCGGGCGTGAACCGCCTGATGGGCATGCTGGCCGCGTCGTCCTCGGCCCTGGCACTGTTCGTGATCGGCGGCTCGCTGGTCGGCCTCCCCCTACGCGGAGACGCCCCCCTCGCCGCACAGATCACCATCGGCAAACTGATCCTGCACCCCGCCCTGGTCTTCGCCGCCGCGGCCCTGCTACCCACCCTGGGTCTGCCCGCCCTGACCGGAGACATGCACACCGCCCTGATCCTGTCCGCAGCCATCCCGATGTTCACCATCTACACCGTGCTGTCCCAGGAATACGGCTACGAAGGCCTCGCCTCCATCGCCCTGCTGGCCGCGACCACGGCCTCGTTCTTCACCCTGTCGATCTTGCTGGCCCTGCTGACCTGACCCCTGCTTCTTTCTGAAGCAAAATACTCCCGCCGGAGGCCCGGAAAATTTCAAATTTTCCGGTCAAAATTCTTTGCAAGAATTTTGACCCCGCTCAGCCCTTCGGCTTTTGCTTCGACAGTTGCACCGCCAGAATACCCAGCGTGATCACCACCACGCCGACCACGTCCAGCAGGCCCAGCTTTTCGCCCAGTAGCACCGCCGCGATCGCCACGCCGAAGAACGGGTTGAGGAAGTGGAAGGTCGCCGCCTTCACCGCGCCGATATGGTTGACCAATGTGAACCAGACCCATGTCGCGGCCAGACCCGGCACCAGCGTGGTGTAGAAGAACGCCACCACCAGCTTCCAGTTCCACTCGACATGGATCGTCTCGAACGCGGCCGATGCCACGGCAAGGCACACCGCCCCCACCAGCATCTGCAGCCCCACGATCATCATCACGTTCCCGCCCGAGCTGGCCCCGCGCACCGACAGCGTCGCCACCGTCAGCGCCGCCGCCGCGATAAAGCACAGCGCCAGGCCGTACCGATCCACGCCGCCCTCCAGCCGTGCGCCCATGATCAGGACCACGCCGATGATGCCCAGCGCCAGGCCGATCACGCCCAACACGGGCAGCTTGTCGCGGAACACGATCCAGCCCGCCAGCGCCACCATCAGCGGCATCGTCGACGCGATGATCGAGGCCAGACCCGCCTCGACCGTCTGCATGGCGATGAAGTTCAGGCCCAGATACAGCGCGTTCTGGCAGATCCCGAAGATGATCGTCGCGCGCCATTGCGCCCGGCTCAGCCGGAACGTCTGCCCCAGCAGCAGCGCGATCGCGATGCCCAGCAGTCCCGAGATCAGGAACCGCAGCGACAGCGATGCCATCGGCGGCGCATAGGCCACGATGACCCGCGCCGAGGTAAAGGCCGAGCTCCACATCAGGGCGAAAGCCAGCCCCATACCAATCGCGCGAAAATCCACCCGTCGCCTCCTGATGCAAAAAGGGCCGTCCACTCGGGACGACCCTTTCGTAAACTCACATCAGATGCAAGATCAGCCGTTCACGCTGTCCTTCAGCGCTTTGGCGATGGTCATCTTCACCACCTTGTCGGCTTCTTTCTTGATCTGCTCGTTGGTGGCGGGGTTACGCACCATACGCTCGGGGCGCTCGCGGCAATAGATCTTGCCCAGGCCCGGCAGGGTCACGGCGCCGCCACCGGCGACTTCTTTGGTGACGATCGCGGTGATCGCGTCCAGCGCGGCACCGGCGGTTTTCTTGTCTGCGCCCATTTCCTCGGCCAGAGCGGCAACCAGCTGGGTTTTGGTCATCGGTTTGGTCATTTTTTTGTTCTCCTTGAATTGCCCGATCGTTGGGCCTCATTGCGCGACATTTAAAGGAATGTCACGGGGGAGCACAATCAATAGTGTCCCGATACCCCCTAAAAACATGCCTTTTGTGTTTGTTGACGCTTGGTCAGGGGTGCACCTACAGGAATGCCGTCTCGTCAAAGCTGCGCAGCTTGCGGCTGTGGATGCGTTCCAGTGGCATCTCTCGCAGCCGCTCCATTGACCGGATGCCGATCAACAAGTGCCGCGACACCTGCGTCTTGTAGAACTCGCTGGCCATGCCCGGCAGCTTCAATTCCCCATGCAGGGGCTTGTCGCTGATACACAAGAGGGTGCCGTATGGAACCCGGAACCGGAACCCGTTCGCCGCGATCGTGGCGCTTTCCATGTCCAGCGCGACGGCGCGCGATTGGCTCAGGCGCTGCACCGGGCCGGTATGGTCGCGCAGTTCCCAGTTGCGGTTGTCCAGGCTGGCCACGGTCCCCGTCCGCATGATCCGCTTCAGGTCATAGCCTTCCAGCGCGGTCGCCTCGGCCACGGCCTGTTCCAGTGCGATCTGGATTTCCGCCAGCGCGGGCACCGGCACCCAGACCGGCAGGTCGTCGTCCAGCACCTTGTCCTCGCGCAGGTAAGCATGGGCCAGCACGAAATCCCCCAGCGACTGCGACGAGCGCAGCCCCGCGCAATGGCCCACCATCACCCACGCATGAGGCCGCAGCACCGCGATGTGATCCGTCGCCGTCTTGGCGTTCGACGGCCCCACCCCGATATTCACCAGCGTGATCCCCGCGCCGTGTTTGCGCTTCAGGTGATAGGCCGGCATCTGGGGCATCTTGTCGGAATGCGGCAGCACCTGATCCGCCTCGGTGATCATGGCGTTCCCGGTGCTGACAAAGGCGGTATAGCCGCTGTCCGGATCGGCCAGCATCTTGCGGGCATAGGCCTCGAATTCCGAGACATAGAACTGGTAGTTGGTGAACAGCACGTGGTTCTGGAAATGCTTGGGGTCCGTCGCCGTGTAATGCGACAGCCGCGCCAGTGAATAGTCCACCCGCTGCGCCGTGAACGGTGCCAGCGGCCGCGTCCCATCCGGCGGCAGCGCGTAGGTGCCATTGACGATATCGTCATTCGTGGTGCTCAGGTCCGGCACGTCGAACACGTCGCGCAGCGTGAAACTGGCCGCCCCTTCCTGAGGCACACTCGCCCCCTCGGCCGTCATGGCGAAATGCACCGGCATTGGCGTGTCCGACACGCCCACCACCACCGGCACCCCGTGATTGTGGATCAACAGTCCGATCTGCTGCTCCAGATACCAGCGGAACAGGTCGGGCCGCGTGACCGTCGTCGCATAGGTACCCGGCTCGGCCACGTGGCCAAAGCTCAGACGGCTGTCGATCTTGGCAAAGCTGGTCGTGGTGATCCGCACCTCGGGGTAGAACGCCCGATAGCGCCGGTCCGCGTCCCCCGCCTTCATCGCCTGCGCGAACCGCTCCTGCAGGAACCCGACCGCCCCGCGATACAGCTCCTCCAGCCGGTCCACGGCGGCCTTGGCGTCGTCAAACGCCTCGGGCGCGGGCAGGTCGGGCGTTTCGATCACGGGGTTCAACGGCGTGGGGGTCATGCTCTGTCCTTTTTTGGTGACGTTGACACGGGACAGGCGGCTGTTCAACACTTGCCGCATGAGCGCCCCACCCCCGCATGATCTGAACCGCTTTGTCCTGGCGCAGGCCCGCAACTTTTCCGATGCCGAGCGCGAGGTCGCCACAGGCGCCAAGATCACCCACTGGATGTGGTACGTCTTCCCGCAACTGCGCGGTCTGGGCATATCGAACTTCGCCCAGCTCTACGGTCTGGATGGCGCGCCCGAGGCCCACGCCTACCTCGCGCACCCCATCCTCGGCCCCCGCCTGATCCACATGTGCCACCTGATGCTTTCCCACGCCGGCGCCCCGCCGCAGGACATTCTTGGCCAGATCGACGCGATGAAACTGCGCTCCTGCGCGACGCTGTTCGCCAGCCTCGTCGGCACCGACCCTGTGTTCCAACGCATCCTGGACAGGCTCTACGACGGCCAGCCCTGCACAAAGACTCTGGCGCTTCTGGCCTGACCGGTCCATCCTGCCGATAACGGAGGCACCCATGGACTTCATGACCCTGATCTGGATTTTCTTCCTGGTGACGGCCCTGCAGCCGATGCTGCAAAAACGCCTGCAAGAGGCCCTGCGCCAACGTAAGATCGACGAGATCCAGCGCAAGCGCGGCAGCCGCGTCATCGTGCTGGTGCACCGCCAGGAAACCATGAGCCTGCTCGGCATCCCGCTGGTCCGCTACATCGACGTGCAAGACAGCGAACAAATCCTGCGCGTCATCGACAACACCGAGGACACGACCCCCATCGACCTCGTCCTGCACACGCCCGGTGGCCTGGTGCTGGCGGCAACCCAAATCAGCCGCGCCCTGCGCAAACACAAATCCGACGTGCGCGTGCTGGTGCCCCACTATGCCATGTCCGGCGGCACCCTGATGGCGCTGGCCGCCGACCAGATCGTGATGAATCGCCACGCCGTGCTGGGCCCCATCGACCCCCAGATCGGCGACAGCCCCGCCGCCTCGATCCTGTCCGTCGTGGTGCAAAAATCCCCCGAAAAGGTCGAGGACGACACCCTGATCCTGGCCGACATCGCGCAGAAATCGCTCAACCAGGTCTGGGACGAGGCGGTCGAACTGCTGACCTCGCACATGGACCGCGACAAGGCCGAAAAGGTAGCCGAACAGCTGTCCTCGGGCCAATGGACCCACGACTACCCGATCTCAGCCGAAGAGGCGCTGGAGATGGGCCTGCCGATCAGCACCGACATGCCACAAGAGGTGATGGACCTGATGCGCCTCTACCCGCAGCCCACCAACAAACAAGGCGGGGTCGAGTACTTGCCCCGCAGCAAATAGGGGGGCTGTCTGCCCCCCTCTGCGTTTTCAACGCATTCACCCCCCGAGGATATTTTCAAAAAGAAGAAGGGGCACGTTAAGGTTAACGCACCCCCTTTGCTTCTTTCTGATCCAAATACTCACGGCACCCCGTCACCACGGGCGCGCGGGCCGAGAAGGAGGCTCAGGCGGCGTCGAAATCCAGCACCAGCTTTTCGCTGGTCGGGCGCGCTTGGCAGCCCAGGGTAAAGCCGGCTTCCAGCTCCCACGGCTCCAGCGAGTAGTTGATCGCCATTTCGGCGCTGCCTTCCTCGACCTTGCAGCGGCAGGTGCAGCACATGCCACCCTTGCACGAGTACGGCAGTTCCAGCCCCTGACGCGCGGCGGCATCGACGATGGTTTCGTCCTGCGCACCGAATTCAAAAATGCGGCGGGTGCCGTCCAGGATCACCTCGACCGTGACGCCCTTTTCGGCGGCGGCGGCGGCGGCGGCGGATTTCGGGGCGCGGGGGGCGTCGCCGTCCTCATAGAACCGCTCGAAGTGGATCTTGTCGCGCGCCACACCGGCGCCTTCCAGCGTTGCGGTGACGTCGTCGATCATGTCGCCGGGGCCGCACAGATACACGCCATCGGCGCCCGTCAGATCAATCGCCCCGGCTTTGCCCAGCGCGGCGACTTTCTCGCCCGAGATACGACCGTTCAGCAGGTCCACGTCTTGCGGTTCACGCGACAGGATATGGATCAGCGTAAAGCGATCGGTGTAGCGGTCCTTCAGCGCGTCCAGCGCCTCGCGGAACATGATCGAGCCGGTCGCCCGGTTGCCGTAGACCAGCGTCACCTCGTGCCCCTTGGCCAGTTCATCCGCGGCAATCGACACCATCGGCGTGATGCCCGAGCCTGCCGCGATCAGCACCAGGCGTGCCTCGCCGCGCGGGGTGAAACGGCCCTCGGGCGGCATCACCTGCAGCGTGTCGCCTGCCTTCAGCCCCTGAGCGAAGGTAGAGAATTTGCCGTCCTCGACCTGCTTCACGCCCACGGTCAGCGCCTTGCCGGGCAGGCTGGCGATGGAATACGAGCGGCGCAGGTCCTCGCCGTTGATTTCGGTGCGCAGGGTCAGGTATTGCCCCGGTTTCCAGTCGAACGCGCCGTTCAGGTCGGTCGGCACATCAAAGGTGATCGCCACCGAATCCGGGGTTTCCTTGGCGACGTTCTGGATAGTCAGCTGGTGAAACATCTCGCCAGTCCTCTCAGATACATTTGAAATAGTCGAAGGGTTCGGCACAGGCCTTGCAGCGGTATTGCGCCTTGCAGGCGGTCGAGCCGAACTCGCTCAGTCGTTCCGTATGGGTGCTGCCGCAGCGTGGGCAATGCACGGTGGTTTCGCCGAACAGCTTCAGCCCCTTGCCGGTGGCCTCTTCTGGCGGAGCGATCCCGTACTCGCGCAGCTTGGCGCGGCCCTCGGCGCTGATCCAGTCGGTGGTCCAGGCCGGGGACAGGACGCGCTCGATCTGCACGCGTTCGATGCCCGCATCCAGGATCGCGGTCTCGATCGCCAGTTCGATCGCCAGGGTCGCGGGGCAGCCGGAATAGGTGGGGGTGACCCCCACCCGGCAGACACCGTTTTCGACCCTAACCCAGCGCAAAATGCCCAGATCGGCGACCGTGACACAGGGGACCTCGGGGTCGGGAACCTGTGCTGCGGCCTCCCAGGCGCGCGCCTCCTCCTGCGCGGCCAGGGACATTACCAGCTGGCCCCGGGATGAGCGCGATACAGCGCCTGCATCACCGACAGCATGTGGCCCAGGTCCTCGCCGTGCAGGCCATCGCGGCCGCCGGTCTGGGGATAGGCCACCTCGGGCGTGGTCAGCATCGCTTCGGCGAAGATGTGGTTGATCACCGCATCAAAAGCCGGGCGCATGTCGGCACGTTTCGGCAGGATGCCCGCCGCTTCGGCCTCTGCCGCCGCAGCCGAGCTGACGAACAGCTCGTCCACATACATGGCCAGCGCCTGCACCGCGTCCTTCATCCGGGCGGCGCTTTCCTCGGTGCCGTCACCCAGGCGGATCACCCATTCACCCGCGTGACGGATGTGATAGGCCATCTCTTTCACGGCCTTGCCGGCCACGCCACGGATCACTTCGTCCGAGCTGTTCGCCGCGGCGTCCCAGAACGGCTTCATGAAGGCCGCGAAATACAGCTGGCGCAGCATGGTGTGGGCGAAATCGTCATTGCGACGCTCGACCAGCAGGCAGTTGCGATATTCGCGTTCGTCCCGCAGATAGGCCATGTCGTCCTCGGACTGGCCCTTGCCTTCCAGCTTGCCCGCATAGTCGTACAGCGTGCGCGCGGTGCCGATCAGATCCAGCGCCATGTTGGGCATGGCCAGGTCTTCTTCCAGCAGGGGCGCATGGCCGCACCATTCCGACACCCGGTGACCCAGCACCAGGTTGTCGTCGGCCAGCTCCAAAATCGCCTGATAAAGAGCCATCACATATGCCCCACTTCTTCGGGGATGTCGTAGAAGGTCGGGTGGCGATAGATCTTGTCGGCGGTCGGCTCGAAATTCTCGGCCGCCTGATCGGGGTCGCTGGCGACGATGTCGGCGGACTTCACCACCCAGATCGAGGTGCCCTCACCCCGGCGCGTATACACGTCGCGTGCGGCCTGGATCGCCAGAACCTCGTCCGCAGCGTGGATCGAGCCCACATGTTTATGCGAAAGCCCGTTACGGGGCCGAATGAACACTTCCCAAAGCGGAGTCGTCGTGACCATCTCGCTCTCCTCTCTATGTCTTAGAAACCTTACGGGACGGTGGGCGGGGCGAGGTTGCCAGCGGCAACCAGCGCCCGACCCCGTTCCTTACTCAGCCGCCATCTTGCGCGCGCGGCGCTTCTCGGCATGGGCCAGCGCAGCATCGCGCACCCATTCGCCTTTTTCCCACGCTGCCTTGCGGTCCCGGATACGGTCGCGGTTCATCACGCCCCCACCCTTCACCACGCGCCAGAATTCGCTCCAGTCGATGGGTCCGTGATCGTACCCACCCTTTTCCTCGTTCCACTTGCAATCCGCATCCGGAACAGTCAGCCCCAGGAACTCGGCCTGCGGCACGGTCGCGTCGATGAACTTCTGACGCAGCTCGTCATTGCTGAAGCGCTTGATCTTCCATTTCATCGACTGGTCCGAATGCTCGCTGTCCGCGTCATGCGGGCCGAACATCATCAGGGCGGGCCACCACCAGCGGTTCAGACTGTCCTGCGCCATCGCCTTCTGTTCCGGGGTGCCGCGGGCCAGCGTCATCACGATCTCATAGCCCTGACGCTGGTGGAACGACTCTTCCTTGCAGACGCGGATCATCGCGCGGGCATAGGGCCCGAACGAGCACCGGCACAGCGGGATCTGGTTCATGATCGCCGCGCCATCCACCAGCCAGCCGATGGTGCCGATATCGGCCCAGCTCAGCGTCGGGTAGTTGAAGATCGACGAATACTTGGCTTTGCCCGAGTGCAGTTCCTCGGTCATTTCCTCACGGCTGACGCCCAGCGTCTCGGCGGCCGAGTACAGGTACAGGCCATGCCCGCCCTCGTCCTGCACCTTGGCCAGCAGCGCGGCCTTGCGGCGCAGCGTCGGCGCGCGGGTGATCCAGTTGCCCTCGGGCAGCATCCCCACGATTTCCGAGTGCGCGTGCTGGCCGATCTGGCGCACCAGCGTGCGGCGATAGCCTTCGGGCATCGCGTCGGTCGGTTCGATCTTTTCCTCGGCGTCGATACGCGCCTGGAAACGGTCCAGAAAATCTTGGGATTCGTCGGTGCTTCCGTCAGCACCGATCAGGCCTTGCGAATACATAAGCTAGGTCTCCTCCTGTCGCTTAACCTGTTATATGTTACGAAATTTCGGAAATAAAGAATTTTCGTAACACTTGCTGTCAGAAAGTTTTCAGCGCACTGTCCGCGCATGGCTAAGACATTGATCTCTTTCGGGCATGGCTATTCGGCGGCAGGGCTGGCGCAGCGCCTGTTGCCCCTTGGCTGGACCATATTCGGCACCACCCGCAGCGCAGAACGCGCCGCCGCGATTCGTGAAACCGGGGTTCATCCGGTCGTGCTGGCCGATCCGAACGACCTCGACCAGCAGATCGCCTCTGCCACGCACCTGTTGATCTCGGCTGGCCCCGACGCGAACGGCGACCCGACTCTGGCGCGGTTCCGCGACGCCATCACCTCTGCGCGGCACCTCGAATGGGTGGGCTACCTGTCCACCACCGGCGTTTACGGCGACCATCAGGGCGGCTGGGTCGATGAAAGCACCCCGCTGACCCCCTCCACCCGGCGCGGCCAGTGGCGTGTCGATGCCGAGGCCGAGTGGCAAGCCCTGTCTCTGCCGCTCCACATCTTCCGTCTGGCGGGCATCTACGGCCCTACCCGCGGCCCCTTTGCCAAGGTCCGCAACGGCACCGCCCGCCGCATCATCAAGGACAATCAGGTTTTCAGCCGCATCCATGTCGACGACATCGCGCAGGTGCTGCACGCCTCGATCCAGCGCCCCAATCCCGGCGCCATCTACAATGTCTGCGATAACGAAGCCGCCCCGCCCGAGGACGTCATCGCCCACGCCGCGGTGTTGCTGGGCCTGCCGATCCCCCCGGCCGAACCCTATGAGACCGCCGAGATGACCCCGATGGCCCGCAGTTTCTATGCGGAATCCAAGCGCGTCCGAAACGACCGGATCAAGCAGGAGCTGGGGGTCGAGCTGCTCTACCCCGACTACCGCGCCGGGCTGCAGGCATTGCTGGATCAGGACTAGGCCTTAGCGTAATGCGGCCCCAACGAGCAGTACAACCAGCACCGCCGGCAGGATAATCCCCGTCACGCTACTGGATGCCGTATCGTGCTCGATGATTTCTGGCGTAATGATGGTTGGCGAGACCGTGCTGGACCCGTCCGCCAAGACCGGTCCGTTGCTCAAGAATAGGCCCGCCAGAGCGGCGGACAGCAAAATCCGTTTCATCGAAATACCTCCCACAAAGTTACCTTAGGTAACTCAGGGTCGTCCGATTCCCGGATTCGTGCAAGTTTTTAGGCAAAACGGGGGTTGCCCCCCGCAGAGCTTAGTCAGCCGCGATTGCGACGGCCAGCAGGAACCACAGGCCCATTGCCCAGGTGCCGTTGGACGAGCTGCTTGCCTCGGCTTTCACGACATCGGGTTCGACGCGTGCGGGCGCGGGCGAGCCTGCAAAGGCGGGGGCGGCCAGGGTCACGGCCAGCGACAGGGCGATCAGCTTTTTCATCCGGGTACTCCGATCCGTTCTAAGTGGTCGGGGAAACTATGCGCGCAAAACCGCTTATGGCAACCCTGCGCAGGCGTATTGCGCGGCTGTGACGCGAAAAACCGGCCTAAATCCCGGTGCAAAAGGCCGAATAGGCCTGCGAAGCGGCCAGAAACCCGTCTTCGACCAGCCGCCCGGGCCCTTCATAGACGCGCGGACCCGCGACTCGGATCGTGAAATCCCCGTCACCGGCGGCATCGACTCGGCGGGCATCCTCGGCGTGGTCCCAGGTTCCGGCGGCCACGCTGGCCCGGTCGCGCGCCAGGAAATCCCCGGCCAGTTTGTAGTGCTTCAGCACCAGACTGACATCCGCCACCACGACCCCGCTAGCCGCATGAGGATGCGTCATCAGCCGCACCCCGGCCACGTTGCGCACCAGCGAATGCTTGGTCAGCATGCAGTCCTCGTTGAACAGCAACCGCCGCACCCCGCCTGACAGCATCTGGATCCCCTCGGCCCCAGAGTTGTCGCGCAGGAACCATCCGATCGGGTTGTCCGGCAGGTGATAGGGGTGCCGTTGCAGCCCCTCAAGCGTGTAGCGATCCATCACCGCCCGCGACTGCGCATAATCCAGCCCGCGCGTCTGCGACAGCGGCAGCGGCGCGAACATGTCCAGCATCTGCGAGGTCACAGCCGTGAACCCCTGCCCGTTGCAATAGCGCAGCAACGCATGCAGCCCGAATGGCACCTCGGCCATCTCGTCCGAGTCGACGAACAGCACCCAACCGCCCCGCAGCACCATCCGCGCCGCCACCGCGCGCAGGGGGCATTCGTATTGCTTGGCCGGCAGGGTGTTTTGCAGCACCGTCACGCGGTCGAATCCCCGCGCGATCTCGACCGTCCGGTCGCTGGAGCCATTATCCATGATGATGACATGCGCCGCGCCCAGCGCCTGATGGTGCCGGATGAAATCGGCGACCCAGTATTCGGCGTTCTTCATCAGCGACACGACACCGGCCTGATCCTGCGCCAGATTAACCCGCGCAGGGCCATGCAGCACCTGCATCCGGGCGCGTACCAAGCGATCCGTCCGCGCCTCGCGCAGCTTCAACCGCAAGGCACCCAGCAGACCCATCAGCCCACCTGCCGCCCGATTTGCGCGATGCCCAGCACCTCCAGCACCTTGGCCTCGATGTCTGGGGCGTTCATGCGCGCGACGGCATACATGTCTTCCTGGCTGGCCTGGTCGATGAAGGTATCCGGCAGTACCATCGAGCGGAACTTCAGCCCGGTATCGAACACGCCCTCATCCGCCAACAACTGCGCCACATGGCTGCCAAACCCACCGACCGAGCCTTCCTCGACCGTAATAACCGCCTCATGATCCGCCGCCAGTTGCAGGATCAGCTCGCGGTCCAGCGGCTTGGCGAAACGCGCATCCGCGACAGTCGGCGTGATCCCCTTGGCGCTCAGCGCCTCGGCGGCTTTCATCACTTCGGACAGGCGCGTCCCAAACGACAGGATCGCCACGCGCTTGCCCTGCTGGATCATCCGGCCCTTGCCGATCTCCAGCACCTGCGGTTCCTCAGGCATCTCGACGCCCACGCCTTCGCCACGCGGATAGCGGAAGGCAATCGGGCCTTCGTCATGCGCCGCAGCGGTGGCGACCATATGCGCCAGCTCGGCCTCGTCCGCGGCGGCCATCACCACCATGCCCGGCAGGTTCGCCAGATAGGCCACGTCGAACGCCCCCGCATGGGTCGCGCCATCGGCCCCCACCAGCCCGGCCCGGTCAATCGCGAACCGCACCGGCAGGCGCTGGATCGCCACGTCATGCACCACCTGGTCATAGCCCCGCTGCAGGAACGTGGAATACATCGCGCAGAACGGTTTCAACCCGCCCGCCGCCAGACCGGCGCTAAAGGTCACGCCATGCTGTTCCGCGATCCCCACGTCGAAACAGCGGCTGGGGTAACGCTCGGCAAACAGGTTCAGCCCGGTGCCATCCGGCATCGCCGCCGTCACCGCGCAAATCTTGTCGTCCTTCGCCGCCAGCTTCAGCAGCGTATCGGCAAACACCTTGGTATAGCTCGGCGCGTTCGAGGGCGTCTTTTTCTGCTCGCCCGTCAGCACGTCGAACTTGGCCGTCGCATGGCCCTTGTCCCGTGCGCGCTCGGCCGGGCCATAGCCCTTGCCCTTTTTCGTCAGCACGTGGATCAGAATCGGCCCGTTCGCCCGCGCCTTGACCGTCCGCAGCACCGGCAGCAGCTGGTTCAGGTCGTGCCCATCAATCGGCCCGACGTAAGAGAACCCCAGCTCCTCGAACAGCGTTCCGCCCACGGCCATGCCTTTCAGCATCTCCTTGGCGCGCTTGGCGCCTTCGCGGAACGGTTCCGGCAACAGGCTGACCGCGCCCTTGGCGGCGGCCTTGAACTCCTGGAACGGTTCGCCCGCATACAGCCGCGTCAGGTAGGACGAAAACGCCCCCACCGGCGGCGCAATCGACATCTCATTATCGTTCAGAATCACGAACAGCCGCTTTTTCAGGTGCCCGGCGTTGTTCATCGCCTCGAACGCCATCCCCGCCGACATCGAGCCATCGCCGATCACCGCGATCGCATCGCCCAGCCCGCCATCCGCACTGCCACCCAGATCATGCGCCACCGCAAACCCCAGCGCCGCACTGATCGAGGTCGAGCTATGCCCCGCGCCGAACGGGTCATACACGCTCTCGGATCGCTTGGTGAATCCGCTCAGGCCCCCCTTGGTGCGCAGCGTTCGGATACGGTCGCGCCGCCCGGTCAGGATCTTGTGCGGATAGGACTGGTGCGAGACGTCCCAGATCAGCTTGTCCTTGGGCGTGTCGAACACCGCGTGCAGCGCCACGGTCAGTTCCACCACGCCCAGCCCCGCGCCCAGATGCCCGCCGGTGACAGACACCGCGCTGACCGTTTCGGCGCGCAATTCATCCGCGACCTGCCGCAGCTGAGCATCACTCAGGCGTTTCAGATCCGCAGGCGCGTGCACCTGGTCCAGCAATGGCGTCTTGGGTCGCTCGGACATGGCCCCTCCGGGCTGGCAATTAGCTTTGACGCGAGATAACGAAACGCGCCGCTTCCCGCAAGGTTTCCGCCTCTTCCGCATAGGGTGCCAGCGCCTGGCACGCTTCGTCAATCAAAGCCTGCGCACGGGCCTTGGCGCCCTCCAGCCCCAGCAAGGACACGAATGTCGCCTTGCCGGCCTCGGCATCCTTGCCCACGGCCTTGCCCACGGTTTCGGCATCGCCCTCGACATCCAATATGTCGTCCGCGATCTGAAAGGCCAGCCCCAGCGCCCGTGAATAGGCCCGCAGCGGCGCAACATCCGCCCCCGCCATCACCGGCCCCACCGTCGCCGACCACTCGATCAGCGCGCCCGTCTTGCCCGCCTGCAATTCCGTGATCTGCGCCAACGTCAGCGGCGTGTCAGCGGTTTCGGCAGCAATGTCCAGCGCCTGCCCCAACACCATCCCCTGCGCCCCCACGGCCCGCGCCATGCCCAGCACCAGATCGGCGCGCTGTTGGGCCTCGCCCATCTCGGGGCGCGACAGCAGCTCGAACGCCAGCGATTGCAGCGCATCGCCCGCCAGAACGGCCGTCGCCTCGTCCCATTGCCTGTGCACGGTGGGCAGCCCCCGGCGCAAATCGTCGTCATCCATGCAGGGCAGATCGTCATGCACCAGCGAGTAGGCATGCAACGCCTCGACCGCCGCCGCCGCCCAGATCGCCTGCTCCGGCCCGATCCCGTGCAGCCGCGCCGATTCCAGCACCAGAAAGGCGCGCAACCGCTTGCCCCCCGCGCTGGCATAGCGCATCGCGTCCACGACCGGCACATCGCCCATCGGCGCCATCACGGCGTCCAGATGCGCCTGCACCCGGCTGGCCGCGTCCCTCAGAACCGTCTGGAACACTTAAAAATCGTCCACCTTTTTCAGACCGACCGCATTGCCATCCGCATCCTGAGTGATGACGGCGACCTTTTCCTCGGCCTCATTCAGCGTGGTCGTGCAGCGTTCCTTTAGTTCAGCCCCACGCTGGTACAGCTTGATCGAGTTCTCCAACGTGGCCCTGCCCTGCTCCAGCTCCTCCACGACTTTCTCAAGCTCGGCCATCGCGTCTTCGAACGACATTTCAGTTACGGGGCGGTCGGTCATAAAAGCCTCCTGACAGGTTTCGCCGCCACCATAACGGCGCGGGCGGGCAGGTTCAATTCGCCATCAACGCCTGAACATGCGCCGCCACGCTTGCGCCCAGCGCCTCCAGATCATAGCCGCCCTCCAGCACCGACACGACCCGCCCCCCGGCGACATCGCGCAGCCGCTCGGTCAGCCAGACGTAATCCTCGACCTCCCAGTTCAGCTGCGCCAGCGGATCGGCCCGATGCGCATCGAACCCGGCCGAGATCAACAGCAACCCCGGATCAAACGCCTCCAGCATCGGGAACACCCGCGCCTCGTAGACCCGCCGCATCTCGGCCCCGCCCGAGCCCGGCGCCAACGGCAAGTTCACCACCTGGTCATAGGCCCCACGCTCACCCTCGGCCCCGGTCCCCGGCCACAACGGCGACTGGTGCGAGGAAAAGAACAGCGCGCCCTGCTCATTCCACAGCAGATCCTGCGTGCCATTGCCGTGATGCACGTCGAAATCCACGATGGCGACCCGCTCCACCCCCTGCGCCAAGGCGTGCTTCGCCCCGATCGCGACATTGCCGAACAAACAGAACCCCATCTGCCGCTCGGTCTCGGCATGGTGCCCCGGCGGCCGGCACGCCACAAAGGCATTGCGCATCTCGCCCGCCAGCACCGCATCGACGGCCGCACAAACGCCCCCCACCGCGCGCCGCGCCGCTTGCATGGACCCCGCCGACATCCAGGTATCCTCGTCCAGCGCAACCACGCCGCTCTCCGGCTCCGCCGCCTCGATCCGCCGCAAATACGCCTCGGGATGACACAGCAAGATCTGCGCGTCCGTCCCCAACGGGGCCTCCCTCCGCTCCAGCGCCAACCCCTCCAGCGCCGCCTTGACGGCCCCCAGACGCGCCACCTGCTCGGGATGCCCACGCGGAGTCACATGCCCCAAACAATCGCTATGCATGAACAGACCAGTCGCCAAACCGCCCCTCCCTTCTTTCTGATGAAAAATACTCAATCCGACGGCCGTCGCCCGCTCAGCCCTGCTCGTTCTGGCAGTCGATCGCCCCTTCCAGCGCCACCATCGTGCCGGTCAGGTCGATCACCATCACCTCTCCGCTGTCGTTATACAGCGTCATGGTCTGGCGCGCCGCGATGTCCCACAGGAAATCCGAGTTGTCGAACAGGATGTCCGCACCCGGCACGCCGTCCAGATACATCCCCTTGGCCACGCCGTCATAGGACTGTCCGTCCAGATCGAACGAGATGTCGTACATCTCGCCCTCGACGATATCGCCCCAGTTTTCGTGGAACGCGGTCAGATAGCCCATGCCCTCCAGCCGGTCGAACCCGATCCGCACCAGTACGCCGTTGGTGAACTCGGCCTGGATCAGGCAGCCATTGCCCAGGCTTGGGTCGACCAGAATATCCCAGCCGCCGCCCTCGCCCCAGAACACCAGCTCTTGCGCCTGCACCGGCGCGCACAGCGCCGAGGCCACGGACAGAGCCGCGACGAAACGTTTGAATTCCATGACTTCCTCCCCCTGATCGGGGCGCGCGTGCATGTGCTGGCCCCGTGGGGCCAATCTAGCACGTCTGCCGCAGCCGCAGGGAAAAACCTGCTCAGTCGGGGGCCAGCATATAGCCCGCGCCGCGCACCGTCTGCAAATAGCGCGGCTGCTTGGGGTCGCCCTCGATCTTGCGCCGCAGCCGGGTGATCTGCACGTCCACCGCCCGTTCCTGAGCCTGCCCCCGGTCGCGCCCCAGCTCCTCGACCAGCTTGGTGCGGGTGATCGGCTCGTTCGGGCGGGCGGCAAAGATTCGCATCAGCTGGCTTTCCGTCGCCGTCAGCCGCACCGGGGCGTCGCCCTGCCACAGCTCTCCTCGGTCGATGTCATAGCGGAACGGCCCCAAGGTCAGCACCTTGGGCGCGGTGTCGGCCACCATGACCTCGGGCATCCGCCGCAGAATCGCGTTGATCCGCAGCAACAGCTCTTTTGGCTCGAACGGCTTGGCCAGGTAGTCGTCCGCCCCGGCCTCCAGCCCCTTGATGCGATCCTCGGTCTCGCCCCGCGCGGTCAGCAGCAGGATCGGCGTGCGGATGTCCTGCCGCAAGGCGCGGGTCAGGCTGATCCCGTCCTCGCCCGGCATCATCACGTCCATCACGATCAGGTCGAACTCCAGCCCCGACAGCAGACGCCGCGCATGCGCCGCGTCGCGCGCAGCCGAGACCAGAAAACCGTTCCGGATCAAGTATTTCTGCAACAATCCCCGAATACGCTCATCGTCATCAACGATCAGCAGGTGGGGCTCCACATCACTCATGCACCACTCTCCCTGAGGGCATGATACTTGCGCCGCATGTCGGGGTCCATCATCGCTTCCAGCACCTGACGGAAGCCCGCCACCGCCTGCGGCCCCGCCGCGCGATAGGCCGCCCGCATCCGCGCGCGTTGTGCGTCCGACAGCTTGCGCTCCAGCGCCTCTCCGGCGTCGGTCAGGAACAGGTGCCGCTCGCGCTTGTCGGCAACGCCCACGCGGCTTTCGACCAGCCCGTCCTCGACCAACGAGCGCAGCACGCGGTTCAGCGACTGTTTCGTCACCCCCAACAGGATCAGCAGGTTGTTGACGGTCGTCCCCGGCGCGCGATTGATGAAGTGGATCGCCCGGTGATGCGCCCGCCCATAAGCCAGCCCCGCCAGAATGCGGTCCGGGTCGGCCGTGAACCCCCTGTAGGCGAAATACATCGCCTCGATCCCCTGCCGTAGCTGTTCGTCGGTCAGGAAAAGAAGGTTTTCACCGGTCGTGACGTCAGACATGACTGCCCCTTTTATCGCATACGTGTTCAAATCCTCGCGCCCGGGTCAGCTTAAGTCAGTCTTATTGACATTCCAAGTCTAACTTGATACCGAGTCCAAGGTTTGGCGCAATAAAATGTCCCGTCTGGACGTTACAAGCGCAATTTTCGAAAAGTCTCGCTGCGCTGGAGGAGTGTTTATGTCGACATATGATGATCGTGACGGAAAGATCTGGATGGATGGGCAGATGGTGGATTGGCGCGACGCCAAGGTCCATATCCTGACCCACGCGCTGCACTACGCCTCGTCGGTGTTCGAGGGCGAGCGTTGCTACAACGGCAAGATCTTCCTGTCGCGCAAACACTCCGAGCGTCTGCTGCGTTCCGGTGAAATGATGGACATGCCGATCCCCTACACCGTCGATGAAATCGAGGCCGCCAAGCGCGCGGTGCTGGACGCCAACGGCCTGACCGACGCCTATGTGCGCGTCGTCGCATGGCGTGGTGCCGGCGAAGACATGGGCGTGTCCGCCCGCCGCAACAAGGTCCGCATGGCCGTCACCGCCTGGGAATGGGGCAGCTATTACGGCGACGCCAAGATGAAGGGCGCCAAGCTGGACGTGGCCAAGTGGAAACGCCCCTCGCCCGAGACCATCCCGACTTCGGCCAAGGCTGCCGGTCTTTACATGATCTGCACCATGTCCAAGCACGCCGCCGAGGCCAAGGGCTGCTCGGACGCGATGTTCTTTGACTACCGCGGCTACGTCGCCGAAGCGACCGGCGCCAACATCTTCTTCGTCAAGGACGGAGAGGTCCACACCCCGCTGCCCGACGCGATCCTGAACGGCCTGACCCGCCAGACCGTCATCGGCATGCTGAAGGAAAAGGGCATCACCGTCCACGAGCGCCACATCCTCCCCGAGGAGCTGGACAGCTTCGAGCAGTGCTGGCTGACCGGCTCGGCCGCCGAGGTCACCCCCGTGGGCCAGATCGGCGACTGGACGTTCGAGGTCGGCGCGCTGACCCGCGAAATCTCGGACGCGTACGAGAAACTGGTGCGCAGCTGATCGCACCTGATCCCGACAGCGCCGGCCCCCATGGCCGGCGTTTTCATTTGTAGGTCATAGACCAACAAACTTAGCAGATAGGTTGGATTTCGGTTTTCACTGCCAATATCGACATTGGCGAGTTTAGCGAGCGCTCGAACCAGTTCTGCACCCACTCTTGGGAATGAGAAGTACAAATAAGCCATGTACTCTCAGACAGTTGCTTCCATCCAGAAAAACTACGCACACACTTTTGGGTTTGTGCTTCTGACGTACGCTGAGTTTCTTTCAATACCACGACATATTTTTGCATGGTCATAACCTCTTTGTTCACGCAACCACCCGGTGCGCGTTTGGTTTTACCAATCCTTGACCTTGCAACACGTTTCTGAGCAAACTCAGAACTGTGCCTGGATAGCACTTAGCCAAGGATTGGCGACATTACGTCGGGGGCTTTGCCCTCGACGTTTTTGTTTCCGAGCATCCTACAACGCTGAGACCCTATGTCTTGTGGTGCACTCAGCCCGAGTCACAATTTAGGCGTCCGGGACCTACTCGACAACTTGTAATATGTGGGCATACCCTGTGGTTGCAATCAAGATAACGAGGCGTGACAGCCTCGTTCCCACTCAGAAATCGACGCCGCGCTGCGCCTTGATTCCGGCCTGATAGGGATGCTTCACCTCGGTCATTTCGGTGACCAGATCGGCGTAATCACACAGCAGTTGCGGCGCGTCGCGCCCCGTCAGGATCACGCTGGTCCGGCCCGCGCGGCGCTGCAACCCCTCCAGCACTTGTTCCGGCGTAAGGTACTGATACCGCAGGGCAATATTGATCTCGTCCAGCACGATCAGGTCGTAATTGCCGCTTTCCATCATCTCGCACGCTTTGGCAAAGGCCGCCGTCGCAGCGGCGATATCACGGTCGCGGTCCTGCGTGTCCCAGGTGAAACCCTCGCCCATCGTGTGCCAGTCGATTCCGCCAAGCCGTTGAAAAAATTGGCGTTCTCCGGTGATCCAGCTGCCCTTGATGAACTGCACGACACCCACGGTTTTCTTCCAACCCAGCGCCCGAACGATCACGCCAAAGGCCGACGAGGACTTGCCTTTGCCGTTTCCGGTGTGGATCAGCACCAGCCCGCGATCGGGGTCCTGGGCCTCAGCCACCTTGTCGCGGTGGGCCTTTTGCATCGCCTGCATCTTCTGCTTGTGATCGTCGCTCATGTCGGTCTCCTGTGTCGCGCTGCCCTGATACAACAAAGGCCGGGGATTGCCACCCCGGCCTTCATCTTTTTGAAAACGCTTGGAAAATCAGGACGGGCTCATGCCACGCAGACGTTCCGAGCGGCGGCGCAGCAGCTCGACCGTGGCCAACAGCGCGATCGAGATCAGCACCAGGATCGTCGCCACGGACAGGATCGCCGGGCTGATTTGCTCGCGGATACCGTTCCACATCTGGCGCGGGATCGTTTGTTCATCCAAGCCGCCGACGAACAGCACCACCACCACTTCGTCGAACGAGGTGACGAAGGCGAACAGCGCGCCCGAGATCACGCCCGGCAGGATCAGCGGCATCTGCACGCGGCGGAACGTGGTCACCGGATCGGCGCCCATGCTGGCCGCGGCGCGGGTCAGCGAGTGGTCAAAGCCCACCAGCGTGGCCGTTACCGTGATGATAACAAAGGGAATCCCCAGCGTGGCGTGGGCCAGAACGACGCCCAGATAGGGGATGCCCCAATCCTGGATCGAGATCGCCGAGTAGAAGAAGAACAGACCCGTCGCGACGATGATGATTGGCACGATCATCGGCGAGATCAGGATCGCCATGATGACCCGGCGTGCCGGCATCTCGGGGCGGGACAGGCCCAGTGCGGCCACGGTGCCCAGACCCGTCGCCAGGATCGTCGAGAAGAAACCGATGATGACCGAGTTCTTTGCAGCATTGATCCACGCGGCGTTTTCCCAGGCATCCGCCCACCAACTGGTGTCGCGCGGGGCGTCGGGGGCCAGCATCCCAAAGGTCAGCAGCAGGTCGTACCAGCGCGTCGAGTATCCCTCGGCGTCAAAGGCCAACATCTTGTCGGTAAAGGTAAAATACGGTTCCGCGTTGAAGCTGAGCGGGATCACCACCAGGATCGGCGCGATCAGGAACAGGAAGATCAGACCGCAGATCACCAGGTAGGCGTAGTGCCAGGCTTTCTCCAGCGGATCGGCATAAGACGGAAGTGCCATACGTGTCTCTCCTTAGCCCAGTTTCAGGTTATCGATGCCGATCAGTCGATCGTACAGCCAGTACAGAACCATGACGCAACCCAGCAGGATCGCCGCCAGCGCGGCCGCAAGGGACCAGTTCAGCGATTTCTGCATGTGGAACGCGATCAGGTTCGAGATCAGCTGACCATCCGCGCCACCGACCAGCGCCGGGGTGATGTAGTAGCCAACCGCCAGAATGAACACCAACAGCGCGCCCGCACCGATCCCCGGTGCCGTCTGCGGAAAGTAGATCCGGCGGAACGCGGTCCAGCTGGTTGCACCCAGACTGCGCGCGGCGCGCACATAGGACGGGTTGATCGGACGCATCACCGAGTACAGCGGCAGAACCATGAAAGGCAGCAGGATATGCGTCATCGCAACCATCGTGCCCATCTGGTTATACATCATCTGCAGGCGGTTCTCGTCGCCAAGCAGGCCCATGCCGACCAGGGCATCGTTCACAACCCCTTGGGATTGCAGCAAAATCATCCAGCTTGTTGTTCGCACCAGCAACGAGGTCCAGAACGGCAGCAACACCAGGATCATCAGCAGGTTCGAGTAGCGCAGCGGCAGTGTCGCCAGCAGATGCGCGATCGGATACGCCAGGATAAAGGTCATCAGCGTGATCATGATCGACAGTTTCAGCGTGCGCCAGAACAGCTTCACATAGACCTGACGCGCTTCCTCCACGTTCACGATATTGCCGTTCACATCCTTGGTGCGGTCGATAGCGGCCAGATAGAAATTCGCGGTATAGGCCGAGGTCGCATCGCGCATCACGCGCCACAGCTCGGGGTCGGCCCAGTCTTTGTCCAGCTTGATGATCGCCTCTTTGAAGGGCGGTTTCAGCTTTTCGGCCCCACGCGCGGCCTTGGTGAACATCGAGCGCGAGCCGGATTTTTCATAGTTGATCCGGGTGCCGGCCTGGCCAGCAGCGCGCAGATCCTTCAGGACAACCAAGTCGGCGGCCAGCGCAGCATAGGCGGCCTCGTCCGGTTCGGTGCCCAACGGGTTCGCATCGAACCACGTTTTCAAATTCGTCATGATCGGGGTGCGAACGCCCGAGCCGATATCCTCGTTGACGGTAAACCCTTCGTTATAAAAGGATTTATGCAGCATTTGACCGATCGGCATCACGAACGTGATCAGGATGAAGGCCAGAAGCGGCAGCACCAGAAAGAAAGCCCGGCGTTTTGCATGGGCCTGCGCCTTTGCCAGCGCCCGCTTCAGCGGTTTGCCGTCGGCAGTAGTCAGAAGCTGTCCGTTCGCACTTGCGTCGGTCATCTTGGATTGCACCTTTCCCCGTGGTGGGCCGGGCCTTTGTCGGCCCGTGCCCTGCAGTGATGGGTGCCCCCGGTCAGGCCGGGGGCCTCCGTGCGATTACTTCGCCAGCCAGGCGTTGAAGCGCTCGTTCAGCTCGGCGTCCTTGTCGACCCAGAACTCGAAGTTGTTGACCAGAGCGTTGCTCAGGTTCGCAGCTGCGGTCGGCATGTGGGGTGCCATCTCGGTCTTGCCGTCCGAGTACTTGCCCACCATTGCGCCCGACGACTTACGTGCAGGACCGTACGAGATCCACGAAGCCTGATCGGCCAGACGCTGGGTGTCGGTTGCGAAGGCGATGAACTTCATCGCGTTTTCCTTGTTCGGGGCGCCTTTGGGCACAACGAACAGGTCGAAGTCCATCATCTGGCCGTCCCAGATCACGACCAGCGGCTGGTTTTCAGCAACGGCAGCGTTGAAGATACGGCCGTTATACGCGGTCGACATGGCGACTTCGCCGTCGGCCAGCAGCTGCGGCGGCTGTGCGCCGGCTTCCCACCAGACGATGTCCGACTTGATCTTGTCCAGTGCAGCAAAGGCACGGTCGACGCCTGCATCAGTTTCCAGCAGGGCGTAAACTTCGCCAGCGGGGACGCCATCGCCCATCAGAGCCATTTCCAGGGTCGCCTTGGCCGACTTACGCAGGCCGCGCTTGCCGGGGAACTTGGCGGTGTCGAAGAAATCCGCGATGGTGGTCGGCTTGTCGCCCGAGAACGCGTTCGCGTTGTACGACACGACGGTCGACCACACGATGTTCGCAACAGCGCAATCGGTCAGAGCGCCATCGATGAAGTCTTCGGAGGCGGGGGTGCCATCTGGTGCCGGCGGCAGCATCGACAGATCGATGGTTTCCAGCAGGCCTTCGTCGCACAGACGAACGGCGTCCGAGTATTCCACGTCAGCCACGTCGACCGACACGTTGCCGGCTTCGACCTGTGCCTTGATCGGGGTGCCGGGGTTGTCGGCGTCGATCGAGACGACCTTGATGCCGGTCTCTGCGGTGAACGGCTTGTGGTAGGCTTCCACCTGCGACTTCGTGTAGGCGCCGCCCCACGACATCACGGTGACTTCCTGAGCCTGCGCGGCAAAGGCAACGGCGGTCAGTGCCGATGCCAGAAGTGCAGTCTTGAGCTTCATTATCATAACTCCCTTTGATGCCCGTCGATTGGATTTCAGAGGCGGCGAAACGGGCAACATGTCCACCCCTCCTTGAACATCGCGAACCCGGGCTAGCCGGGTCCGCGAGAAACTCAGGCGTCCAGTGCCCGGCAATCGCCCGGCAGCCAGCCGATCTGGATCTGCTGACCGGGGGTCAGGCGAACCTGGTCGGGGGCGTTACGGGTCTTGACGACGAAATCGTCATTGCCAGCAACCCGCAGACGCGTGCGGAAGATATCGCCCATGTAGATGAACTCCAGCACCTCGGCTTTCAGCGTGTGCGCGCCGGGCTGCAGGCGGTCCTTGTTGAACTCGACACGTTCCGGGCGGATCGAGACGCGGGTCTTTTCGCCCGGCTTCGATACGTTGACCGGCTTGGCGTCGATCAGCTCTCCGTCGGTCAGTTTGACCACGCAGCGATCGGTGCCCTTCATCTCGACAACGGTGCCTTCCAGCGTGTTGTTCTCGCCGATGAACTGCGCGACAAAGCTGTTCTGCGGTTCTTCGTACAGGACATCCGGCGGGGCCAGCTGTTGAATACGGCCATCGTCAAACACGGCGACGCGGTCCGACATGGTCAGCGCCTCGGTCTGGTCGTGGGTCACGTAGACGGTGGTGATGCCCAGCTCGTGCGCCAGACGGGTGATTTCGAACTGCATGTGTTCGCGCAGCTGTTTGTCCAGTGCGCCCAGCGGTTCGTCCATCAGCACCAGCTCGGGCTGGAACACCAGCGCACGGGCCAGCGCGATACGTTGCTGCTGACCGCCCGACAGTTGAGCGGGGCGGCGGTTGCCAAAGGCCCCCATCTGCACCATGTCCAGCGCGCGCTTGATCTTTTCCTCGCGCTCGGACTTGCCCATGCCCCGCACTTCCAGCGGGAAGGACAGGTTTTCGGCCACGGTCATGTGCGGGAACAGAGCATAGTTCTGGAACACCATCCCGATACCGCGCTTGTGCGGCGGGATGTTGTTGATCGGTTTTCCATCCAGCAGGATTTCGCCATGCGTGGCGGTTTCGAACCCGGCCAACATCATCAGACAAGTTGTCTTGCCCGAGCCCGACGGTCCAAGCATCGTCAGGAATTCGCCCTTGGGCATGGATAGGTTCAAATCTTTGACGACAAGTGTTTCGCCGTCATAGCTTTTTTGGACACGGTCAAAGATGACGAAACCGTCTTTCGGCGTTGTGTCAGGCAAGAGACCCCCCGTGGGTTCTGTTTTTTGTTTATTTGCTGAGCATCAGCCAACACGAAGCACGACCGATTTTCAACACCCAAAGCGACCGAATTTCGTGAACTTGCAGGACATCCGCCCGAAAATAGAACGATAAGCAGCCAATTCTCCTGCCACGGCAACGACTCGCCCGGACGGCGTTCTTTGCGCCGTTTTTCCGGACCCACCGCAGGCCGAAGAACAGCGTCAGATTGGCACCCCTTACCCGACGTTCAGGGGTTCGCCGCGACGCTTTTAGGCAATTTCCGACATTTTTTCGCGACACCCTTTGGCCGGGGCAAAGCCTGACCACCCCCACGCAAGGGGCGCTCATGTTTTGGGCGCTTACGCAAGGTTATCTCAGGGGCGCAGCACACCCAGCCGGGACTCGGTCAGCGAGGACACGAAAACGCTGCCGTCAGCGGCCGTCACGGCCCCCGTGGTCAGCGCATAGCCGCCCGAGGGGTCCTGCAATGTCTCCAGCACGGTGCCATCTGCCGCGATTCGCAGCACGAATCCGTAGCGCTCCGGCGCGGGTTTCATCGAGTCAGGCAGCCGCAGAATCGCCCGTCGCAGGCCGGGACGGTCCGAGAGTTTGTCCATCAGAGCGTTGCGCGGGCTGACCAGACCAACCCAGAACGAACCATCCTGTGCCGGGTTGATGTTGTCTGGAAAGCCCGGCAACCGGCCGATTACCAGCTCGCGCTGACTGCCATCGGGGGCATAGCGCCAGACGCTGTAGGTGCCCGTCTCGACGACATAGACGCTGCCGTCTGGCCCCACCGCCAGGCCATTGGGAAAGGTCAGGCCGTCGCTGAACAGCGTCGTCTGCTCGGTCACCGGGTCGTATTTCAACACGCGCCCGTTGTCCGAATGTTCCAACAGGTCCAGCACCGAGGCGCGCAGCGTGCCGCCATTCGCCTCGGCCCCGAAACGGGTCGAGGCATCGGTGAAATAGACGGTGCCATCCTCGGCCACGTCCACATCATCGGCGTAAAGGATTGGCGTGCCATCCGCATGGTCGGCCAGCAGGCGAACGGCCCCGTCCGGCGTGATCGCCAGCAGCCCGCGATAGGCATCCGCAACATAGAGCGTGCCATTCGGCCCGAACTCCAGCCCCAGCGGCCGCCCGTTCGTCTGCGCGAACACCTCGGCCGCGCCGCCGGATTGGGCAAGGCGCAGGATCTCTCCGTCATGGGTGGCGACATACAGCAGGCCGTCAGGCCCGATGGCCACGTCCTCGGGGCCTTTGCGCCCGGCCAGGTCCAGGAATTCCAACTGACCCAGCCGGTCGTTCGGGGCAAACGCGTCGATGTATCCGGGGTTATGGGGGGCTTCCCAGCTTTCTGGCTGCGCAGGCACCGGCCAATAAGCCAAATATCCCGCACAGACCGCCGCGACGATCCCCCAAAGCCCCAAAACAGACCGCATCAACCACTCCTTCAACGGGAGGGCGGTTGTGTGCTTAGTTGGCCGCCTCCCACAAGCCTGCATCCTTAACGCGAGCCATCCCCTCGTCAAGCGACTTTACCGCGCGCTCGATCAGAACATCGACCTCGGCGCGAGTGATCACCAGCGGCGGGCTGATGATCATACGGTCACCGACGTGGCGCATGATCAGGTTGTTGGCAAAGCACCGCTCGCGGCAAATGTAACCCACAGAGCCCGCATCGGCGGCGAACTTGGCGCGGCTTTCTTTGTGCGGCGTCAGCGCGATCGAGCCCATCATGCCCACGATCTTGGCTTCGCCCACCATCGGGTGGTCGGCCAGAGCCTCCCACTTCTGTTTCAGATAGGGGGCGATGTCGTCACGGACGTACTCGACGACCTTTTCCTCTTGCAGGATGTTGATGTTTTCCAGCGCTACGGCAGCGGCCACCGGGTGGGCGTTATAGGTATAGCCGTGGTTGAACTCGCAGGCGCCGATCACACTGGCGACCTCGTCATTCACGATCGAGCCGCCGATCGGCTGATACCCCGAGGACAGCCCCTTGGCGATGGTCATGATATCCGGGGTCCAGCCCACGGTCTCAGAGCCGAACCAGTTGCCGGTACGGCCGAAACCACAGATCACCTCGTCCGCGATCAGCAGGATTTCGTACTTGTCACAAATGCGTTTGATTTCCGGCCAGTAGGTCTCGGGCGGGACGATCACGCCGCCCGCGCCCTGCACCGGTTCCGCGATGAAGGCCGCAACGTTGTCCTCGCCCAGATCGTGGATCGCTTGCTCCAGCTGGCGCGCGCGTTCCAGCCCGAATTCCTCGGGGGACATGTCGCCGCCTTCGGCCCACCAGTTGGGCTGGTCGATGTGATAAACGTCGGGAATCGGCAGGCCGCCTTGTGCGTGCATTCCGCCCATACCGCCCAGCGAGGCCCCGCCCAGAGTCGAGCCATGATAGGCATTCTTCCGGCTGATGATGATTTTTTTGGTCGGTTTGCCTTTTTCCGCCCAGTAGGTGCGCACCATGCGGATGTTGGTGTCATTCGCCTCGGATCCCGAGCCCGCGTAGAACACGTGGTTCAGGTCGCCCGGCGCGACTTCGGCCAGCTTCTGGCTCAGCGCGATGGCGGGGACGTGGGTCGTCATGAAGAAGGTGTTATAATACGGCAGCTCGGCCATCTGGCGGGCGGCGGCCTGCACCAGGCGGTCACGGCCATAGCCCACGTTCACGCACCACAGACCGGCCATGCCGTCGATGATCTTGTTGCCTTCGCTGTCCTGAATCCACACGCCATCGGCGCTGGTAATGACACGCGCGCCCTTGGCGGCCAGCTCGTTCTGGGTCGAGAACGGGTGCATGTGGTGGGCCGCGTCCAGCTTCTGCAGTTCCGCGGTGGGCATGTGATTGGTGATGATCGTCATCTCGGGCCTCGTCTAGTGGGGGATGCGCGAATCCGGCCGCACTGGCCGGTTCGGCGCGCTTGACCCTAGAATATGATCAAATTTGCGACTGTCAATCGAATCAGTCAGAGACCGCATTAGGGGTCAGTACGCCCCTGACTTGCTCCATCCCTTGCAACATGTCCTGCTGACAGGCGCGGGCGGCAGCTTCGGCATCACCGGCGCGCATCGCGGCCAAAAGGTCCTTGTGCAGGTCGGGCAAATTCTGGGTGCCCAAGCGCCCGCAAACCACCCGCAACGAGGGGCCGAACCGCAGCCACAACCCCTCGGCCATTGAGGCCAGGATCGGCGCGTCCGCCATCTGGTAAATGCGGGCGTGGAAACGGTAGTTATACTCCAGATATGCCTGCAGATCGCCCCGGCTGATGGCCTGATCCAGGGCCGCATCCAGACGGGTCAGATCGGCCAGGTCGGCAGGCGTGGCACGCTGCGTGGCACGCGCGCCAAGATCGGACTCAAGCCATTGACGGGCATAGATAATTTCTGCGATATTCTCGGCAGTCAGCAGGGGTACGATGACCCGGCGGTTGCCCTGGAAATCCAGCGCACCCTCGGCGATCAGGCGGCGGATGGCTTCGCGCACCGGGGTCATGCCGGCCTCCAGCCTTTCGGTCAGGCCCTGAATGGTCACCGGCTGACCCGGAGCGATCTCTCCGAACAGGATCTGTTCGCGCAATTTCCGATAGATCAGTTCATGCGCCGGAGGGCGCGCGGACCCTGTTTCTTTGCCGATCACTTTTTGGGCGTTGCCATCCATGCTGCCACTTTTCTCCGCATATGCATCAAACCACTTCTTGCGAGTTTAATGGACCCGTGAAAACATTACCATATTGCCTTGACCGGCAATTTTTGATCAAATTTGGATGAACGGGAAAAAACAGTCCCGAAATCCAAGGGGAGTATACCAATGATGAAACGCCTGCTGACTATGACGGCCGCTGCCGCGCTGTTCGCCGGGGCCGCCACTGCAGAAGAAGTGCGCGTGTACAACTGGTCGGACTATATCGACGAAGAACTGCTGGCCAAATTCGAAGCCGAAACCGGCATCAAACTGATCTACGACGTGTTCGACAGCAACGAAGTCCTCGAGACCAAGCTGCTGGCCGGCGGGTCGGGCTATGACGTGGTGGTGCCCACCGGCACCTTCCTGCAACGCCAGATCCAGGCGGGCGCGTTCCAGAAACTGGACATGGCGCAGCTGCCGAACATCGGCAACATGTGGGACGTGGTCGCCAAGCGCACCGCACAATACGATCCCGGCAACGAATACTCGATCAACTACATGTGGGGCACCACCGGCCTGGGCGTGAACCTGGGCAAGGTCAAAGAGGCCCTGGGCGAAGACGCCCCGATCGACAGCTGGGACCTGGTGTTCAAGCCCGAGAACATGGAAAAGCTGGCCGGCTGCGGCGTGCACTTCCTGGATGCGCCGTCCGAGATGATCCCGGCCGCGCTGAAATACATCGGCGAAGACCCCAACAGCCACGATCCGGACGTGATCGCCAAGGCCGAGGCCGTCTACATGGCCATTCGTCCCTACATCCAGAAATTCAACAGCTCGGAATACATCAACGCGCTGGCCAATGGCGACATCTGTGTGGCCGTGGGTTGGTCGGGTGACGTTCTGCAGGCCCGTGACCGCGCCGCCGAGGCCGACAACGGCGTCGAGATCGCCTACAACGCGCCCAAGGAAGGCGCTCAGATGTGGTTCGACCAGATGGCCATTCCGGTTGATGCTCCGAACGCACACGGCGCGCACGTGTTCCTGAACTTCATCATGGACGCGAACAACATGGCTGCGGCCTCGAACTACGTCTACTACGCCAACGGCAACAAGGCCTCGCAAGAGTTCCTGGCCGAGGACGTGATCGGCGATCCGGCGATCTATCCGTCGCCCGCCGCGCTGGACAACCTGTTCACCACCACGCCCTACGACGCCAAGGTTCAGCGCGTCGTGACCCGTATGTGGACCAAGATCAAGTCGGGCACGTAAGACCCGGACAACCAACAGGCCCGCGCAAACCCTTGCGCGGGCCATTTTTATGACGGGGACACAGGCATGGCACAGACAGTTTTCGCACCCTGGAACGATCCGCAGGCTAAGCCGCTGATCCAGTTCAAGAACGTCACCAAGCGATTTGGCGACTTCACCGCGATCGACAACCTTTCGCAGGATATTTACGAGCGCGAATTCTTCGCCCTGCTCGGCCCGTCGGGCTGCGGCAAGACGACGATGATGCGGATGCTGGCGGGCTTTGAGAACCCGACCGAGGGACAGATCCTGATCGCAGGTCAGGACATGGCGGGCGTCCCCCCGAACGAGCGCGCGGTGAACATGATGTTCCAGTCCTACGCGCTGTTCCCGCACCTGACCGTCTGGGACAACATCGCCTTCGGCCTGAAGCGGATGAACATGCCCAAGGATCAGCTGAACGCCCGCGTCGAGGACATGCTGCGCCTGACCCGCCTGACCAAATTCGCAAAGCGCAAGCCGCACCAGATTTCCGGCGGCCAGCGTCAGCGCGTGGCCCTGGCCCGGTCGCTGGCCCGTGCGCCGAAACTGCTGCTGCTGGACGAACCCCTTGGCGCGCTTGACAAAAAGCTGCGCGAGGAAACCCAGTTCGAACTGATGGACATCCAGGAAAAGACCGGCACCACCTTCGTCATCGTGACCCACGACCAGGAAGAAGCGATGACCGTCG
Organism: Thalassobius vesicularis; assembly: GCF_004799325.1. Classification (GTDB taxonomy): domain Bacteria; phylum Pseudomonadota; class Alphaproteobacteria; order Rhodobacterales; family Rhodobacteraceae; genus Thalassobius; species Thalassobius vesicularis. Next base: position 29,411 of record NZ_SSMD01000004.1, on the reverse strand, counting down.
CCAGCCGCGTTGCCGTCATGGACGAAGGCCGCATCATGCAGGTCGCCACCCCCGCCAACATCTACGAAGAGCCGAACTCGGTCTACGTGGCCGACTTCATCGGGGATGTGAACATCATCCAGGGCAAGGCGCACAAGACCAGCGCCGACGGCTATGACATCGCCTGGGCCGAGGGGCATGAACCCTTCCACGCCAAGACCTCGATCCAGCTGGACGAAGGCCAAAACGCCTTCATCGCCATCCGGCCCGAGAAGATCTCGGTCAGCCCCGACAAACCCGAAGGCGCCGTCAACGCCATCAAGGGCCAGATCGTGGACATCGCCTATCTGGGCAACGTGTCCACCTATCACGTTCGCATTCCGGGCGGGCTGGTGATCAAGGCGCAAGCCGCCAACACCCGCCGCCTGTCGCGCCGCGCCTTCACCTGGGAGGACGAGGTCTGGCTCAGCTGGACGCTGACCGGCGGCTCGGTCCTGAGTGAATAAGATGCGGCGCCTGTTCCTCATCTCCGTCCCGTATGTGTGGCTGCTGGCGCTGTTCCTGGTGCCGTTCCTGATCGTGCTGAAAATCGCACTGTCGGACACAGCGCTGGCCATCCCGCCCTACATCCCGACGCTGGACCTGTCGGACGGTTGGGAAGGCATCAAAGCCTTCTTCGCCGAGCTGGATTTCGAGAATTTCGTCTTCCTGACCGAGGATTCGCTCTACTGGAAATCCTACCTCTCCAGCCTTCAGATCGCCGCCATTTCCACCCTGCTGACGCTGCTGGTCGGCTATCCGGTGGCCTACGGCATGGCAATGGCCCCCGACGAATGGCGCCCGACGCTGATGATGCTGGTGATCCTGCCGTTCTGGACCAGCTTTCTGATCCGCGTCTATTCGTGGATGGGCATCCTGTCGCAAGAGGGGTTCCTGAACCAGTTCCTGCTGTGGACCGGGCTGATTTCCGAACCGCTGATGATCCTGAACACCAAGACCGCCGTCTACATCGGCATCGTCTACACCTACCTGCCGTTCATGATCCTGCCGATCTACGCCGCGCTGGAAAAGCTGGACGGATCGCTGCTCGAAGCGGCCGAGGATCTGGGCTGTTCGCGCCTCAAAGCGTTCTGGCTAGTCACGATCCCGCTGTCGAAAAGCGGCATCATCGCCGGGTCGTTCCTGGTCTTCATCCCCGCGCTGGGTGAGTTTGTGATCCCGTCGCTGCTGGGTGGCTCGGGCACGCTGATGATCGGCAAGGTCCTGTGGGAAGAATTCTTCTCGAACCGCGACTGGCCGGTGGCTTCGGCCGTGGCCGTTGTCCTGCTGTTGCTGCTGATCATCCCGATCATCCTGTTCCAGCGGAACGAGCAGAAAGAGCGGGAGAAAGACCAATGAGACGCTTCACCTGGTTCAACGCCACCTCGCTGACCTTCGGCTTTGCCTTCCTCTACATGCCGATGGTGATCCTGATCATCTACAGCTTCAACGCCTCCAAACTGGTGACGGTCTGGGCGGGTTTCTCGACCAAATGGTATGGCGAGTTGCTGTCCAACCAAGCCTTCCTTGATGCCGCATGGGTGACATTGCGCGTCGGCGTGGCCAGCTCGACCCTGGCGACGGTTCTGGGCACGATGGCCGCCTATGTGCTGGTCCGCGCGGGCCGGTTCCACGGCCGCACGCTGTTTTCGGGCATGATCTACGCCCCGCTTGTCATGCCCGAGGTGATCACCGGCCTTTCGCTGCTGCTGCTGTTCATCGGTATCGGTCTGGATCGCGGCATTTTTACCATCATCCTGGCGCACACGACCTTTTCGATGTGCTACGTGTCGGTGGTGGTGTCCTCGCGCCTCGTCAGCTTCGACAAATCGCTAGAGGAGGCCGCGCTGGACCTCGGCTGCTCGCCCTTCACGGCGTTCCGTCTGGTGACCCTGCCGATCATCGCGCCTGCGGTGGTGTCGGGGTGGCTGCTGGCCTTCACCCTGTCGCTGGATGACCTTGTGATCGCGTCGTTTACCGCCGGTCCGTCGGCCACCACCCTGCCGATCAAGATCTTCTCGGCGGTGCGTCTGGGCGTCAGCCCGGAAATCAACGCCCTGTCCACGATCATGATCTCGATCGTCGCCGTCGGGGTGATCAGCGCCTCGATCATCTCCAAGCGCGCGGCGATCAAGCAGCAACAAGAAGAGATGGCAGCCGTCCGGTCATCATGAAACGCATCCTGTCCGATTTCGCCTATGGCGAGGGCCCCAATGCCGCGTGCTATTGGGGCCCTACCGCGCTAGGCCCCCGCGAAACGCCCAAGGCGCAGGGGGAAAACCGCACGCAGGTCGCCATCGTCGGCGGCGGCTTCACCGGCCTGTCCGCCGCGCTGCATCTGGCGCAGGCGGGCGTTTCCGTCCGCGTGCTCGAGGCGGAAACACCCGGCTGGGGCGCTTCGGCGCGCAACGGCGGGTTCTGCTGTCTGGGCGGGACCGCCCTGCCCGGTTCGATGATCCGCAAACGACATGGCGAGGACGGGTTGCACCACTGGCGCGCCACTGAAATCGCCGCGATCGACACCGTGCGCGGCCTGCTGTCCGCCCACCAGATCGAGGCCGAAACCCATTCTGAGGGCGAGACGATCCTCGCCCATTCCGCCCACGCGATGCGGGCACTGCGCAAGGAACAGGCGCAGATCGAGGGCGAATACGGCTTCCAGACCACCCTGCTGGAAAAGGCCGACCTGCCCGCCCACGGCATGAATGGGCGCTATCACGGCGCGCTGACCATGCCGCACGGCTTTGGCCTGAACCCACGCCTGTATGTCGACGGTCTGGCCCGCGCCGCTCTGAAATCCGGGGCCAAGATCCACGCCCACAGCGCCGTCCTGTCCGTCAAGCGCGAGGGGCAGGGCTATCGCCTGGCCACCGCAGCGGCCCGCATCAGGGCCGACAAGGTGATCTTCGCCACCAACGGCTACTCGTCCGAGGACGTGCCCGACTGGATGCGCGGCCGCTTTCTGCCGCTGCAATCCAACGTCATCGTGACCCGTCCGCTGACCGATCAGGAAATCGCCGACGGCTGGCACAGTACCCAGATGGCCTATACCCATCAGACCCTGCTGCATTACTTCCGCCTGATGCCCAACGGGCAATTCCTGTTCGGGATGCGCGGCGGCTTGCTGTCCGGCCCGCGCTCCTTCGCCAATCTGCAAAAACGCATCCGCAAGCAGTTCGAGCGCGCCTTCCCCTTCTGGAAACACGTCGAAACGCCCTACAGCTGGAACGGCGCGCTGGCGTTTTCGCACAAGCTGTCACCGTTTGTCGGCCCGATCCCGGAAATGCCCGGCGCCTTTGCGGGCTTTGCCTATCACGGCAACGGCGTGGCGATGGGCACCCATGCGGGGGCCATTCTGGCGAAGCTGGCGATGGGCCGCGACCCCGGCCCGCATTACCCCGCCATGATGCAGACGGAACCCAAACGCTTCCCGCTGGGCGCGCACCGCCGGATGCTGATGCTGCCCGCCTACATCGCCGCGGCGATCAGCGGCCAGTAACCGCTAGCCCTGCGGCGTCATCCCTTCGCGCGACTTCGAACGCTTCAGCCCCAGCCTGCTTTCGCGCCAGATGATCAACACGCCCGCACTGATCACGATGGCCGCCCCCAGCAGCATCCGGCCCGTCGGCACCTCGGCGAACACGAAATAGCCGATCAGGATGGCGAAAATCATCGAGGCATAGTCGAACGGCGCCACCACCGACGCCCCCGCGAACCGATAAGCCGAGGTCAGGAAAATCTGCCCCAACCCGCCCAGCAGCCCCGCCGTCACCAGCAGCGCCGCCTCTTGCCCGTTGGGCATCACCCAGCCAAACGGCAGCGTCAGCAGCGACAGCGACGTCGCTGTCAGCGAGAAATAGAACACGATGGCCGAGGTCTGCTCGACCTGCACCAGCTTACGCACGTAGATCTGCGCCAGCGCGGCGCAAACCGCCCCCATCAGCGTCAGGATTGCACCCACCGCCTCGGTCATCTGCACGGTTTCCTCGCTCAGCAGGGTCAGGCGCGGAGCCAGGATGATCAGCACCCCCATCAGCCCCAGCGCGACCGAGGCCAGACGGAACACGCCCACCTGCTCGTTCAGGAACATCGCCGCAAAGATGACCACCAGCAGCGGTGCGGCATAGCCGATGGCCGTCACCTCGGGCAGCGGCAGCAGGCCCAGACCGGCGAACATGAACCCCATCGCCGCCGTCCCCATCAATCCGCGCCAGAAATGCGCCAGCCGCGATTGCACTTTCAGCCCGGTGCGCAGATCGCCCCGCACCGCCAGCCAGGCAAAGATCACCGGAATGGCAAAGAACGACCGGAAAAACACCGCCTGACCGGGTGGCACATGCGGGGCCGTCGCCTTGATCAGCGATGACATGATGATGAACAACAGCACCGAGCACAGCTTCAGTGCGATCCCTTTGACTGGTTGCATGGGGTCCCTCTCGCGCGTGGGGACAGGCTGGCGCGTGCGTGGACAAAGGTCAATCCGGCCAAGGCCCTTGAATCTGGGGAAATCCATGCCAAAACGGAATGGCCGCAATGCAACAAAGGGGTCTGCGCCATGTATCCGACGAATTACCTTGTCAGCCGCCTGTCTCTGGGCGCGGATCAGACCCCCAAGAAGGTCTTTGCCACCCGTCCCGGCCTGTCGGACGTGACCTATGCGGAATTGTTCCAAGGCGCGCAGCAACTGGCGCAAAAGCTGATGGGCGCGGGCCTGCAACCGGGTGATCGCGTCGCCGTTCAGGTCGAAAAGACCTTGGAGGCCGTGCAGCTGTATCTGGGCACTGTGCTGGTGGGCGGGATCTTTCTGCCGCTCAACACCGCCTATACGGGGGCCGAGGTCGCCTATTTCGTCGGTGACGCCACCCCGCGCATCCTGGTCTGTGATCCCGCGCGTGTGTCGGAACTGACCCCGCTGGCAGGTGACGCCACCGTCTACACGCTGGACAAGGCAGGCGCCGGGTCGCTGACCGCCGATCTGCCCGCGCTGGACCCCTCGTTTGAACCCGTCGCGCGCGGGGCCAATGATCTGGCCGCGATCCTTTACACCTCGGGCACCACGGGCCGATCCAAGGGCGCGATGCTCAGCCATAAGAACCTCGCCTCCAACTCGGAATCCCTGCGCGACCTGTGGCGCTTCACCGATCAGGACGTGCTGATCCACGCCCTGCCGATCTTCCACACCCACGGCCTGTTCGTGGCCACCAACGTGGCCCTGTTGGCCGGGGCCTCGGTCGTGTTCCTGCCGAAATTCGACGCCGAGGCGATCCTGAACGCCATGCCCCGCGCCACCGCGCTGATGGGCGTGCCCACTTTCTACACCCGCCTGCTGGACAGCCCCCGCCTGACGCTGGAGCAGGCCAAGAACATGCGCCTGTTCATCTCGGGCTCGGCCCCCCTGCTGGTCGACACCCATGAAAAATGGGAGGAACGCACCGGCCACCGCATCCTCGAACGCTACGGGATGACCGAAACCAACATGTCCACCTCGAACCCCTATGATGCCGAGCGTCGCGCTGGCACCGTCGGCTTCCCCCTGCCGGGCGTCGAACTGCGCATCATGGACGAGGGGGCCGAGGTCGCCCAGGGCGAGATCGGCGTCATCGAAGTGCGCGGCGACAACGTGTTCCAGGGCTACTGGCAGATGCCCGAGAAAACCGCCGAAGAGCTGCGCCCCGACGGCTGGTTCATCACCGGCGACCTGGCCACCCGTGACGCCGACGGCTACGTCACCATCGTCGGCCGCGCCAAGGATCTGATCATCACCGGCGGCTTCAACGTCTACCCCAAAGAGCTGGAGTCGCTGATCGACGACATCCCCGGCGTGCTGGAAAGCGCCGTGATCGGCGTCCCGCACAAAGATTTCGGAGAGGCCGTCGTCGCCGTCGTCGTCCCCGCAGACCCCGCCCTGACCCTGAACCAGATCGAGGCCGTCACCGCAACCCAGCTGGCGAAATTCAAGCAGCCGAAGAAAATCATCTTCCTGCCGGAACTGCCTCGCAACACGATGGGCAAAGTCCAGAAAAAGGCCCTGCGCGAGGACTACAGCAGCCTTTTCGCCTGAAAACTCACGGAAAATTGCGCAGCAACCTGTGGCTGGTCTGCACGGATCGGCCATTCGCCGCCGTGCTGCCGACACGTCATCGGCGCGCTTTGGCCGACGCTTTTGGCCCCCCTCCTGCCCATGCAACGGAAACCCTATCTGACCCGTTGAACAAAGAACGGCCCGAATGAAACGGGACCGGAGGCAGTTAGGAAAGGACTGAAAAAATGACCCTGAAACACATTCTGCTGGGCACCATCGGCGCAACCATGATCGCGGCCCCCGCGGCTTTCGCAGGCTCGGTGACCCCCGCACCCGCGGACCCCGTCGTCGCCACCCCGGTGGCTGTCGCGCTGACCGGCGACTGGACCGGCGGTTATGTCGGTGGCCAGATCGGCTTTGGTGACGTGGATGCCGGCGGCAGCGACAGCGGCGCCATCGGCGGCCTGACCATGGGCTATGACCACGACTTCGGCACCTGGGTGCTGGGCGCGGGCATCGACTACGATTTCGCCGACATCACCGCAGGCGGTAACACGCTGGAAAACATGGCCCGCCTGAAAGTCCGCGCTGGTTATGACATGGGTGCCGGTCTGCTCTACGCCACCGCCGGCGCCGCACGCGCCGACATCGACACGCTGGGCAACGACACCGGCTACTTCGCCGGTATGGGCTACGAGCACATGGTGACCGAGAAGATCTCGGTCGGCGGCGAGGTCCTGTACCACGCCTTCGACAACTTCAACGGCTCGGGCACCGACGTCGAGGCAACCACCGCCCAGGTTCGCGCAACTTTCCGCTTCTGATCCCCCCGAAGCGCGCGAACGGGGCGTCCCTCAGGGGGCGCCCTTTTTTACGCGCCGCTTTCTTTGAAAGAAAGCGGTCCGAAATCTTTCAAAGATTTCGGCACCCCCTCAGACGTCCGGCAAGTCCATCGACGCCAGAAACTTCGCCGCATCCAGACGAAAGTCGTTGTAGATCACCTCACCCTCGGCACTGATCACGATAAACCACGGGGTGCCGGCCGTCCGAAAATCCTCCATCACGCTCGGCTGCTCGGCACCCTCAGGCACTGGGTCGTACCCAAACGGAATGCTCAGCCCATAACGCAGCTGGTTCTTCGCCGTCTGATCGCCCGCGTCCTTCTTGGCCGAAGATCTGAACGCAGTCTGGATCGCGGCAAACCCCACGCCTTGCCCGGCCAGCCGATCCACTAGCAGCCGCAATGTCGGAAAACCCCGGCTGTGACAGCCGGGGCACCAGTCCTGAAAACAGAACAGGACCTTCATCCCTTCGCCCAGATCGGCCAGCTGCAGCGGGGCCATCGCCGCCCCATCCGGCCCGATCCAGACTGGCACGCGCAATTCGGGCGCGGGCCGATGGTTAATGCCAAAGCTCATCCGCGCTTCGGCAGCACCCAATCGGGGCGCGCAAAGTGGCAGGTATAGCCATTCGGCAGCCGCTGCAGGTAATCCTGATGCTCTGGCTCGGCATCCCAGAAATCACCCACCGGCTCGACCTCAGTCACCACCTTACCCGGCCACAGGCCGCTCGCCTCCACATCCTTGATCGTGTCCAGCGCGCATTCCTTCTGCGCCTCGTCGACATAGTAAATGGCCGAGCGATAGCTCATCCCCAGATCATTCCCCTGCCGGTTCACCGTGGTCGGGTCGTGGATCTGGAAAAAGAACTCCAGCAGCGCCCGATAGCTGGTCTTGGACGGGTCAAACCAAATCTCGATCCCCTCGGCATGGGTGCCGTGATTGCGATAGGTCGCATTCGGCACGTCCCCGCCCGTGTACCCCACCCGCGTGCGCAACACGCCCGGTTTGTGCCGGATCAGCTCCTGCATCCCCCAGAAACAACCGCCCGCCAGAACTGCGCGTTCTTCCATCACACGTCCTCCACCTGGTTCAAATATTCGCCGTAGCCTTCGGCCTCCATGTCGTCGCGATGCACGAACCGCAAAGAGGCCGAGTTGATGCAATACCGCAGCCCGCCGCGATCCTTGGGCCCGTCCGGGAACACATGCCCCAGATGGCTGTCCCCGTGGGTCGAGCGCACCTCGACCCGCACCATCCCGTGGCTCAGGTCACGCTTCTCAGCGATGTGCGCGGGCTCGATCGGCTTGGTGAAACTGGGCCAACCGCAACCGGATTCGTACTTGTCCGACGAAGCAAACAGCGGCTCCCCGCTCACGATATCCACGTAAATCCCCGGAGCCTTATTGTGCAGCAACCGCCCCGTGCCCGGCCGCTCGGTCCCGCTTTCCTGCGTCACCCAATGCTGCTCGGGCGTCAGCGACGCGATGACATCGGGATTGCGCTCGTATTTGGCCATGTGGTCCTCCGTCCTTGTCAGCAGCATTAAATGGCGCATCCGCGCGATTTTGGAAGGGGGCTTCGCGCTCACCCTTTCGTCAAGACACTGAACCAGCCTCTAACAAGGCTCAATTCGCGCCACAGCCCACCGCGCCGCATCGGCCACCGTGGGATCAGGATCGTCACACAGACCCCGCGCCACCCCGGCCAACGCCACGTCCCCGGAATTGCCGATGGCATAAAGGACATTGCGCACGAACCGATCCCGCCCGATCCGCTTGATCGGACTGCCGCTGAACATCGCCCGAAACGCGGCATCGTCCAGCACCGCCAACTCGGCCAGCCGTGGCGCAATCAACTCGTCACGCGCATGATACCGCACCTCGCGCGCCTCGACGGCGAACTTGTTCCACGGACAAGCGGCCAGACAGTCATCGCAGCCATAGATGCGGTTGCCCAGCATCGCGCGCAGATCCTCGTCCACCGGCCCGTGATGCTCGATCGTCAAGTAAGAGATACAGCGCCGCGCATCCAGCTGATACGGCGCCGGAAAAGCCCCGGTCGGGCACACATCCTGACAGGCGGTGCAACTGCCGCAATGATCCACCTCGGGCGCATCCACCGGCAGCTCCAGCGTGGTGAAGATCGACCCGATAAAGAACCAACTCCCCAGTTCCCGGCTGACCAGATTGGTGTGCTTGCCCTGCCAGCCCAGCCCCGCCGCCTGCCCCAGCGGCTTTTCAGCGACCGGAGCAGTATCGACGAACACCTTCACCTCGCCGCCAGCCTCGGCAATCAGCCACCGCGCCAGCCGCTTCAGCCGCTTCTTGACCAGATCGTGGTAATCGCGGTTCTGCGCATAGACCGAGATCGCCCCCCGGTCCCCCTGCCCGATCACCGCCATCGGATCATGCTCCGGCGTATAGCTCTCGCCCAGCACGATCACCGATTTCGCCTCGGGCCACAGCGCCTGCGGATCGCCGCGCCAGGCCACCCGCTCCTCCATCCAGCGCATCTGCCCGTGCCGCCCAGCCTCAAGAAACGCCGCCAGCCGTCCCGGCACCTGCGGAATCGCATCCGGCGCACAGATCCTGCACGCGTCAAACCCCTCTGCCAAAGCCTGCTGGATCAAACGCGCCTTCATGCCTTCTTCTTTTCCCAAATATCCCGGGGGGAGTCGCCACAGGCGACGGGGGGCTGGCCCCCCTTCCCCGGTTCGGTCTCAGAAATCCAGATCGGCATAGTGCGGCGGGGGCGGAAAGCCCGGGATCTGGTCCGCCAGGATCGAGCGGAACGCCGGCCGCGACTTGATCTTCGCGTACCAATCCTTGACCAACTCGGACCGGTTCCAGTCCACATCGCTGATATAGTCCAGCGACGACAGATGCGCGGCGGCTGCGAAATCGGCCAGCGTCATCACATCACCCGCCAGCCAGCGCCGGTGATCCAGCAGCCAGGCCATGTAGTCCAGGTGATACTTGATCGCCCGCGCGCCGGATTTCACGTTGCCGCTGTCCGGGAACCCGCGCCCCATGACCTTCTTGTTCACCCGCTCGTACAGCAGTTTCGAGGTCACCTCGTTATGGAACTTGTCGTCAAACCAGGCCACCAGGCGGCGCACCTCGTACCGCCCATCCGGGTCTTTCGGCATCAGCGCCGGCTCGGGATAGACCTCTTCCAGGTATTCGCAGATCGCGGCGCTTTCCGTCAGCATCTTGCCATCGATGCGCAGCACGGGCACCTTTCCGGCAGGGTTGCGGCGCAGGAATTCGACCGACTGCTCCCAATAGCGTTCGTCCTCCAGCTTCACCTCGATCCGCTTCTCGGCCAGGCTCAGACGGACCTTGCGGCAGAACGGGGACAGGGGAAAATGATAGAGTTGCGCCATGATACGGGTGTGCTCTGATTGGGGTTGTCTCCCTCAATGCCTGCTTGCCCCCGGATTTTCAATCCTCGAAACAAGCGGCGCGCCCGTCCGCGCGGATCGTGGCCGCCCCGTCGATGATCTGTGCCGTTCTGCGCCGCACCAATTCGTTGGGCTTGCTGGCCGAGCGCACCTTGGGCGACGGCAGCACTGCCGCCAGCCGCGCCGCCTGCACCTCGGACAGCTTTTCCGGGCCCACGCCGAAGTAGTGATGCGCGGCCGCTTCGACGCCGAACACGCCCTCGTCGAACTCGGCCACGTTCAGATAGACCTCCAGGATGCGTTCCTTTGACCACGCCAGCTCGACCATCGGGGTCATCATCGCCTCCAGCGCCTTGCGCAGCCAGCTGCGCCCCTGCCACAGGAACGCGTTCTTCACCACCTGCTGCGTCAGGGTCGAGGCACCGCGGTTCGCCCCCTGTTCGATCGCCGTGCGGATCGCCGCGATGTCAAAGCCGCCATGCAGACAGAAATTCGCATCCTCCGCCGCCACGACCGAGCGTTTCATCACCGGCGCGATCTGCTCCATCTCGACCCATTCGTGGTCCACTTCGCCCAGGCGCAGCTTTTCCTGCCAGATGTACAGCGTGCTGGGCGGGTTCACGATGGAATAGACCACGACCCACAGGAACATCACCCCCAGCATCACCAGGAACCCGCGTGCCAACCAGCGCAACAGGCGCAGAGTCGGCCGAACCGGCAAAACCTCGCGCTTGGGCGGGGCCGGTTTCGCGGCCTTTTTCCGGGCCGCAGGTTTACGCGCTGTTTTAGGTTTCGTCGCCACGAGCACAGCTATAGGCGGCATGGGCCAAGCTGAAAAGCCTTATCCGCAGCCCCCCGCCCTCAACGCAAAAAGGCGCCCCAAAGGGCGCCTTTCGCTTAGGTTGGATGCGGCCTTATTCGGCCGGCATCGCCTTTTCTTCGATGGCCAGCGGATGCGGAATGTGGATCAGCATCTCTTTCGGGCAGACCTGGACAAAGTTGCCTTTCTCGATGTCCCAGTGCTGCAGAATGTCCGCGGCCTTGCGGCTGTTGGTTTCTGCGGCGTGACGCTCGATCAGGCCCTTCAGCTGGTCTTCCCAGTAGGACACGGTCACCGGGCAGGTCACCAGCGTTTCCATGTTCATCATGTCCGCCGCCTTGCCTTCGGGGTCGTACAGGTACGCCATGCCGCCGGTCATGCCCGCGCCAAAGTTCGCACCGATGCTGCCCAGGATCACCGCGACGCCGCCGGTCATGTATTCACACCCGTTCGATCCGCAGCCCTCGATCACCACCTTCGCGCCCGAGTTGCGGACGGCGAAACGCTCGCCTGCGCGGCCAGCCGCGAACAGGTAGCCGTCGGTCGCACCGTACAGGACGGTGTTGCCGATGATGGTGTTCTCGTCCGCCTTCAGCGGGCTTGCCATCGGCGGACGTACCACGACGATACCGCCCGACAGACCCTTGCCGACATAGTCGTTGGCATCGCCCGACACCTCGATCTTCAGACCGGGGGCCGCGAACGCGCCCAGCGACTGGCCGGCCGAGCCGGTCAGCTTGACGTGCAGGTGGTCCGGCTGCAGCGCGTTGCGCATGCCGAAGTTCTTGACGATATGGCTGGACGTACGAGTGCCCACGGTGCGGTGCGTGTTCTGCACGGCATAGGACAGCTGCATCTTCTCGCCATCTTCCAGGAACCGATGCGCGTCGCGCACGATCTCGGCGTCGAGCGTGTCCGGCACGGCATTGCGCGGCTTGTAGCGGTCATAGACGATGTCCTTGGCGCCATCCACGGTCAGCAGCAGCGGGTTCAGGTCCAGATCGTCCAGGTGCGCGTTACCACGGCTGACCTGGCTCAGCAGGTCGGCGCGGCCGATCACCTCATCGATGCTGCGCGCACCGATGCTGGCCAGAATTTCCCGCACTTCCTGCGCGTAGAAGGTGATCAGGTTCACCACCTTGTCCGCCGAGCCGGTGAACTTGGCGCGCAGCGCCTCGTCCTGGGTACACACGCCGACCGGGCAGGTGTTCGACTGGCACTGACGCACCATGATACAGCCCATCGCGATCAGCGCGGCGGTGCCGATGCCGAATTCCTCGGCGCCCATCATGGCGGCCATGACGATGTCACGACCGGTGCGCAGACCACCGTCGGTCCGCAGGGTGACGCGGTCGCGCAGGTTGTTCATCGACAGCACCTGGTGCGCCTCGGTCAGGCCCATTTCCCACGGCAGACCCGCGAACTTGATCGAGGTCGCAGGGCTGGCGCCCGTGCCCCCGTTCCCGCCCGAGATCAGGATGATGTCCGCCTTGGCCTTGGCCACACCGGCGGCAATCGTGCCAACGCCCGAGGACGCCACCAGCTTCACCGTCACCTTGCAGCGCGGGTTGATCTGCTTGAGGTCGTAGATCAGCTGCGCCAGATCCTCGATCGAGTAGATGTCGTGGTGCGGCGGCGGCGAAATCAGCGTCACACCCTTGGTCGAGTGACGCAGACGCGCGATCAGGTCGGTGACTTTCATCCCCGGCAGCTGACCACCCTCACCGGGCTTGGCGCCCTGGGCAACCTTGATCTCCAGCTCTTCGCAGTGGTTCAGGTACTCGGCGGTGACGCCGAACCGACCCGAGGCCACCTGCTTGATCTTCGCCGACGGGTTGTCGCCGTTCGGTTCCGGCACGAAGTGTGCGGGATCTTCCCCACCCTCGCCCGAGTCCGACTTGGCCCCGATACGGTTCATCGCGACGTTCAGCAGCTTGTGCGCTTCGGGCGACAGCGCGCCCAGCGACATGCCCGGCGTCACGAAACGCTTGCGGATCGCGGTGATGCTCTCGACCTCTTCGATCGGGATCGCCTTGCCCAGCGGCTTGATGTCCAGCAGGTCGCGCAGGTGGATCGGCGGGTTCGACCGCATCTTGGCCGAATACTGCTTCCACAGCTCGAACGAGGCGCGGTTGCACGCCTGTTGCAGCAGGTGCATCGTCTGCGCTTCCCACGCGTGGGTTTCACCCGATTTACGCGCCTTGTAGAAGCCGCCGATCGGCAGCACGTCGCGGCCACCCAGCCAGCCCTGCTGGTGGATTTCCTCGACCTTCTTCTGGATGCCGTGGATACCGATGCCGCTGATACGGCTGGTCATGCCCGGGAAATACTCGGCCACCATGGCGCGGGACAGGCCCACCGCCTCGAAGTTCAGACCGCCGCGATAGGACGAGATCACCGAGATCCCCATCTTCGCCATGATCTTCAGCAGACCCTGGTCGATGGCTTCGCGATAGTTGTGCACGTTCTGCGTCAGCGTCCCGTCCAGCAGGCCGCGCGCGATGCGGTCGGCCAGGCTGTCCTCGGCCAGATAGGCGTTCACAACGGTCGCGCCGCAGCCGATCAGCACCGCAAAGTAATGCGGGTCGATGCATTCCGCCGACCGCACGTTGAGCGAGCAGAACGTCCGCAGGCCCTTGCGGGTCAGGTGGCTGTGCACCGCGCTGGTCGCCAGGATCATCGGCATACCGACTTTGCCTTCGGACTGGTGTTCGTCCGTCAGCACCAGATGGCCCGCGCCCGAACGCACCGCATCCTCGGCCTCGGCGCGGATACGCTCCAGACCGACATGCAGGGCTTCCAGATCGGCGCCCGCCGGGAAGGTACAGTCGATTTCCACCAGATCGGCGTTGAACTGACGGGTCAGCTCGTCCCACATCGCGTTGCCGACAAAGGGGCTTTCCAGAACCAGGATCTCGGTCTGGGCGCTGCTTTCGTCCAGCACGTTCTTCAGGTTGCCGAAGCGCGTCTTCAGGCTCATCACGCGGTATTCACGCAACGAGTCGATCGGCGGGTTGGTTACCTGGCTGAAGTTCTGGCGGAAGAAGTGGCTCAGCGGGCGGTACTTGTTCGACAGAACCGCCGACGGGGTGTCGTCGCCCATCGAGGCAATCGCCTCTTTGGCGTCCTCGGCCATCGGGGCCAGGACCTGTTCCAGTTCTTCGATGGTGTAACCGGCCGCGATCTGGCGCTTGCGCAGTTCGGCCCCGGTGAACATCGGCTTTTCTTCCAGACCGGCCAGCGCCTCGTCCAGATCGTTGATCTTGCCGACCCATTCGCCGAAGGGCTGGCTGGCGGCCAGTTTGTCCTTGATCTCGGTGTCGTGGTACAGCTTGCCCTCTTTCATATCGACGGCCAGCAGCTGACCCGGACCCAGGGCGCCTTTTTCCTTCACGGTCGATTCCTTGGTGGGCACCATGCCCGCTTCGGAACCGGCGATCAGCAGGCCCTCGCCGGTGACGACGTAACGCATCGGGCGCAGGCCGTTCCGGTCCAGACCGGCGCAAACCCAGCGGCCATCGGTCATCGCCAGAGCGGCGGGGCCGTCCCACGGCTCCATGACCGAGTTGCAATAGCTGTACATATCGCGCCACGACTGCGGCAGCTCGATCGCCTGCTTGGACCACGACTCGGGCACCAGCATGGTTTTGGCCATCGGCGCGTTACGGCCGGCGCGCACCAGCACCTCGAACACCGAGTCCAGCGCCGCCGAGTCAGACGACCCCGGCTGGATGATCGGCTTGATGTCCTCGGCCAGATCACCGAACGCGGACGAAGCCATGCGGATCTCGTGCGACTTCATCCAGTTGACGTTGCCCTTCAGCGTGTTGATCTCGCCGTTGTGCGCCAGCATGCGGAACGGCTGCGCCAGCCACCACTGCGGGAAGGTGTTGGTCGAATAACGCTGGTGATAGATCGCGAACGCCGATTCAAACCGCTCGTCCTGCAGGTCGGGATAGAAGTCCGACACCTGCTCGGCCAGCATCATGCCCTTGTAGATGATCGACCGGCACGACAGCGAGCACAGGTACAGCTGACCCACGCCAGCAGCGGCAGCCGCTTTCTCGATCCGGCGGCGGATGACGTACAGCTCGCGCTCGAACGCTTCCTCGTCGATGTCCTTTTCGCAGCGGATCAGGATCTGCTCGATCTCGGGGCGGGTTGCGTTGGCTTTCTCACCCAGACAGGCGATGTCCACCGGCACGTGACGCCAGCCATAGATGTAGTGACCCATCCGCAGCACTTCGGATTCCACGATCGTCCGGCAGGTTTCCTGAGCACCAAAGTTGGTGCGCGGCAGGAACACCTGACCCACGGCCATCAGCTTGTCCTTGCTCGGCTCGTGGCCGGTGCGCTTGATCTGGTCGTAGAAGAACGGCACCGGGATCTGCACGTGGATGCCTGCGCCATCACCCGTCTTGCCGTCGGCGTCCACGGCACCGCGGTGCCAGATCGCCCTCAGCGCGGTGATCCCGCTTTCCACGACACGGCGGCTGGGTTTGCCGTCCAGCGACACAACCAGACCCACCCCGCACGAGGAATGCTCTTCCTCGAACGAGTACATGCCGTGCTCGGCCATCCACTGGCGCTTGGCTTCTTCAGCGGCAACCCAGTTTTCGTCGTAGACAGTCATCGTCTTCTCCTTCTCAGGACCTGCTGGGCCCCGTTGCACCGCCGGATGAACCGTTTCCTTTCGGTAAATCCCGCATCCCGGGATCTGGTCATCTTTGGTTTACGTTTACGTCGGCGGATCGGGGGATCCAGGTGGTTCAGGTCAGTATCCTTGCCCTTTGAAAATTCGGGCTGGGGTCAAATCCGAAGGCCCCGGGGTTGTACGAAAATCGTCAAGAATCATACAATTTCCCGGGTTACCCAAATCTTATTCGGCCGCGACGGCGCGGCTGTCGTTCAGGTAGGCCAGCACGGCATCGGCGCAATCGCGACCGTCCTTGATGGCCCACACGACCAGGCTGGCACCGCGCACGATGTCGCCCACCGCATAGACGCCGTCCAGGCTGGTCTTGCCGGTCTTGAACTCGGCCTTGACGGTGCCCCAGCGGGTCACTTCCAGACCGTCCACGCCCCACAGTTTCGGCAGCTCTTCCGGCTCGAAACCCAGCGCCTTGATCACCAAGTCGGCGGGCTCCAGATAGTCGGCGCCTTCGATGATTTCGGGGCTCTGACGACCCGAGGCATCCGGCGCCCCCAAGCGCATTTTCTGGACCTGCACACCGCTGACCGGCTCGCCTTCAAAGCCCTTGGGCGCGGCCAGCCACACGAATTCGACGCCTTCTTCCTCGGCGTTCTGAACCTCGCGCTGCGAGCCGGGCATGTTCGCGCGGTCACGGCGATACAGGCACTTCACGCTTTCTGCGCCCTGGCGGATCGCGGTTCGCACGCAGTCCATCGCGGTGTCGCCGCCGCCGATCACGACGACCTTTTTACCGGCGGCGTTCAGGGTGCCGTCTTCGTATTCCGGAACCTCGTCACCGAAGGACAGCTTGTTCGAAACGGTCAGGTAGTCGATGGCGCGCACGATGCCGGTAGCCTCCGCGCCGGGGCCTTCCAGATCGCGAGTCTTGTAGACGCCGGTCGCGATAACCACTGCATCATGTTTGCCGCGGATCGCGTCAAAGGACAGGTCCTCGCCCACGTTGCAGTTGGTGACGAACTCGACACCCGACTGCGCCAGCTGGTCGATGCGGCGCATCACGACGTCCTTTTCCAGCTTGAAGCCGGGGATGCCATAGGTCAGCAGGCCGCCCGCGCGGTCGTAGCGATCGTAGACGGTGACCTGCAGGCCAGCGCGGCGCAGCATGTCCGCAGCCGCCAGGCCGCCGGGGCCCGCGCCGATGATGCCGACCGACTGGTCACGCTCGGTGGTCACGGCGATCGGCTGTACCCAGCCTTTTTCCCAAGCGGTGTCGGTGATGTACTTTTCGACGGCACCAATGGTGACGGTGCCGTGGCCCGATTGCTCGATCACGCAGTTGCCTTCGCACAGGCGGTCCTGCGGGCAGATGCGGCCGCAGATTTCCGGGAAGGTGTTGGTCGCCTGGCTGATGCCATACGCCTCTTCCAGACGGCCCATCGCGGTCATGCGCAGCCAGTCGGGGATGTTGTTGTGCAGCGGGCAATGCGCCTGGCAATAAGGCACACCGCACTGGCTGCAGCGGCTTGCTTGCTCCTTGGCCTTCGCATCCGCGAATTCGGCATAGATTTCGTGGAAATCCTTGTTACGCTCGTCCGCAGCCCGCTTGGAGGGCATGTCCCGCGTGACGTTCACGAATTTCAGCATCGGTTGCTTAGCCACAGCGCTGCCTTTCTGATAAATAAACAGTCCGCGCCTCTGTAAAACAGGTGCGAAAGAAATAAAAGTCAGAAGAGGTTACCTATATTGAGAAATATTATCGCCAGACGGGCCCGCTAGCCCTGAGTGCGCCGAAAATTAGGTACCAATTGCTACCTTTTTTCAGACTTTTCTTTGTTTCTCAGTCATTTATACCTTTGACCAAAACAACCCGAGGCAACACGTCATGACTCTGCTCCACCTGTTTATTATAGCCGCAATTCAGGGGATTACCGAGTTTCTTCCCATTTCTTCCTCGGGGCACCTGATTCTCTTGCCGAATCTTACGGGCATGCAGGATCAGGGTCAGGCCATCGACGTGGCCGTGCACATGGGCACTCTGGCCGCCGTGGTCCTGTATTTCTGGGCCGATGTGAAAACCGGGTTGGCCGGCGTTCCCCGGATGCTGACGGGCCGGATCGACACCCCCGGCTCGCGGCTGGCGTTCCTGCTTATGATCGCCACGATCCCCGTCATCGTGGTCGGCCTGATCATGAAGCTGACCGGCATCGACGAGATGCTGCGCGGCATTGCCGTGATCGGCTGGACCATGCTGATTTTCGGGATCGTACTGTACTGGGTCGACCAACGGGGCCCCATCGACAAGACCCAGACCGACTGGAACATCAAAGATGCCATCATCATCGGGCTTTGGCAGGCCGTGGCGCTGATCCCCGGCACCTCGCGTTCGGGCATCACGATCACAGCGGCCCGGCATCTGGGCTATGCCCGTCATGACGCGGCAAAGCTGTCGATGCTGATGTCGATCCCGACGATCTTTGCCAGCGGCGCATTGTTGTCGGCGCAGGTCATCAAAGAGGGCAACGCCGAGGTGGCCAAAGAGGGGCTGATCGCTGCGGGCCTGACCTTTGTCTCGGCGCTGCTGGCGCTCAGCCTGATGATGCGCCTGCTGCGCTCGGTCAGCTTCACGCCCTACGTGATCTACCGGGTGATCCTGGGCGTGATCCTGCTCTACATCGCGTACACATAAAAAAGGCGGGCCAAGGCCCGCCTATTTCACATCTGGTGGAACCCTTAGCTGACGCGCAGGTTCTTGGCCGATTCCTTGATCGCGGCGTATTGGCCCGACGGACGGAAGCGCCACAGGTAATCGGACAGGATCGCTTCGGGCGCGGCGGGGTGGATACCCAGATCGGCAAAGGTCTTGGCGCCTTCGCTGACCACGTTGTCCGATTTCAGCGCCTTGACCTGATCGCGGGTCAGAGCGGACTTGAACAGGCCGCCGGTCAGCTTTTGCACGGCGTCAAAGCCAAGCGCCATCAGCGAGCCCGCGAAATACGGCAGGTTCACGATCAGTTTGCGGCGACGGATCACGGTCAGCATGTCCTGAACCAGAGCGCGGAAGGTTTTCACCTCGGGGCCGCCCAGTTCGTAGATGCCTGCGGGGGCCTTGCCCTCGACGCCCAGCACAGCGGCCTGGGCCACATCGTCCACATAGACCGGCTGGAATTTCACATCCGCGCCAACCAGCGGGATGATCGGGCCGAACATGCCGGCGAAGCGGTTATAGAACTGATCCTCGGGCCCGAAGATGACCGAGGGGCGCAGGATCACGGCGTTCGGCATGGCGGCCAGAACGGCAGCCTCGCCAGCGGCCTTGGTGCGCTGGTAGTCGCTGACCGACTCGGCGTCTGCGCCGATGGCCGAGATGTGCACCATGCGGGTGATTCCCTGCTCGGCCGCGATACGCGCGATGCGACCCGCGCCTTCGGCTTGTACGGCATCAAAGGTGTTCTTGCCCAGCTGGTGCATGATACCGACGCAGTTCACCACGGCATCCGCGCCTTGCATCACCGAACGCACGCTGGCGTCATCGCGGATGTTGCACAGAACGGGCTCGACCTGACCGGGAACACCGTAGGGTTTGACATGCATGGCCTCGTTCGGGCGGCGCACGGCGACGCGGACACGCCAGCCGTCTTTGGCCAGTCGCCGCGCAATATAGCGGCCCACAAAGCCCGACCCGCCGTAGATGGTCACGAGTTTCGACATGAGATGACTCCGGCTTGAAAAATGCTACCTGTTCCTAGCGCCAAGGGGGGTTTTCCACAAGAAGATATGCCGTCGCAGAAAAAAGTTGAAAAATCGCGTTGACACTCCCCGACGCCACCTATAAATCGCCCCTCACGACACCTGCCCAGGTGGCGGAATTGGTAGACGCGCTAGTTTCAGGTACTAGTGTCCAAAAGACGTGGAGGTTCGAGTCCTCTCCTGGGCACCATTCCCTCCACAGGGGGAATAAAGTGGCTAACCATCTGTATAAGAATGATATTCCGGCAGATCTGGACCTTGGTCCGGTCGTTGCCATTGACTGTGAAACGATGGGGCTGAACCCGCATCGCGATCGCCTGTGTGTGATCCAGATGTCCGGCGGCGATGGCCATGCCCATATCGTGCAGATCGAAAAGGGTCAGACCGAGGCGCCGAACCTTTGCGCCATGTTGGAGGACCCGAATGTCCTGAAACTGTTCCATTTCGGCCGATTCGACATCGCCGCGATGTACAACGCGTTTGGGGCACTGGCGGCACCGGTGTACTGCACCAAGATCGCCTCGAAACTGGTGCGCACCTTCACCGACCGGCACGGGCTGAAGAACCTGCTGCAAGAGTTGCTGAACACCGACATCTCGAAACAGCAGCAGACCAGCGACTGGGGCGCACCGCAGCTGACCAAGGCGCAGCTGGACTATGCGGCCTCGGACGTGCTGTACCTGCATCAGGTCAAGACCGAGCTGGACCGTATGCTGGAACGCGAAGGCCGCACCGACCTCGCGCAGGCGTGTTTTGATTTCCTGCCCGCCCGTGCCAGACTGGACCTTGCGGGCTGGCCCGAGATCGACATTTTCGCCCACTGATCCGGTAACCTCATGCCGTCGCGCGACTCATACTATTCCTGGCTGGTCAGCTGGCTGAAGATCATCCTGCCCCTTGCGGCGCTGGCGATCCTCTCGACGCTGTTCCTGCTGTCGCGCGGCAAGGATACCGTCAACTCGCTGCCCTATTCCCGCGTTGATCTGCAAGAGCGGATGAAAGAGGGAATCGTCGGCCACCCGCAGTTTTCGGGTGCGACGACGGGCGGCGATCTGGTCAGCTTCACCGCCGAAAGCGCCAAGCCCGACCCGCAGGACAAGTCCCGCGCGATGGCCAGCCATCTGTCGGCGCAACTGGATCTGACCAGCGGCACGCGGATCACGTTCTCCTCGGACACCGCGCTGCTGGACACGTCCGAGGACACCGCCCTGCTGACCGGCGGCGTCGCCGTCACCAGTTCGACAGGGTATGACCTGCGGACCGAGTCGCTGTTCACCTCGATGCGGGAAATCCAAGCCGAGACCGAAGGCACCGTCACCGGCACCGGCCCGGCCGGGTCGTTGGAGGCGGGCAAGATGCTGTTGACCTCGGACCCGGCGTCAGGCGACGCCCATTTGCTTTTCACAAACCGGGTAAAGCTGGTATACCAGCCGCAAAACTAGGATTTTCCGCGTGTTCAAGCTGCGCCAATTTTTCATCAGCACCACTTTGGCAGCCACTTTGCTGTCCGGCCCGGCCTTTGGCGATCTGGCCTTTGGAACCTCGCGCGACACGTCCGACCTGCCCGTTCAGGTCGAGGCGGACGAGCTGTCGGTCGATCAGAAGGACGGCACCGCCACCTTCACCGGCAACGTGAAGATCTCTCAGGGCGAGATGCTGCTGAACGCGGGCAAGGTTCACGTCGTCTATTCCGAGGACAAGAAAAAGATCCTGCGCCTGCTGGCGGATGGTGGCGTGACCCTGGTCAGCGGCCAGGACGCCGCCGAGGCCGCGCAGGCCGATTACGACATCGACGCCGCGACCGTGGTGCTGACGGGCAATGTGCTGGTCACCCAGGGCCAGAACGTCATTTCCGGCGAACGTGTGGTCATTGATCTGGACGCAGGCACCGCGCAAGTTGGCGGACGCGTCCGCACCACGCTTGAGACCAAGGAATAACCCATGGCCAAGCCGCAGCTGAACGTGACCGAAGGGGCCTCGGGCCTGCGGGTGACCCACCTGCGCAAAAGCTACAAGAAGCGTGTGGTGATCCGCGACTTCAGCATGGAGCTGAACCGCGGCGAGGTCGTCGCCCTGCTGGGTCCGAACGGGTCAGGCAAATCCACGACCTTCTACATGATCGCGGGGCTGGTCTATGCCGAGGCGGGACAGGTCACCGTGGACGGCCGCGACATCACCACCCTGCCGATGTATCGCCGCGCCAAGATGGGCATCGGCTATCTGCCGCAAGAGATGTCGATCTTCCGCGGCATGAACGTCGAGGACAATATCGGCGCGATTCTGGATATCTCGGAAAAGGACCGCCACAAGCGCCGCGAACGGCTGGAGGAGCTGCTGGGCGAGTTCTCGATCGAGCATTTGCGCCGCGCCCCCGCGCTGGCCCTGTCAGGCGGTGAACGCCGCCGGGTCGAGATCGCCCGCTGCCTGGCCGCCAACCCGAAATACCTGCTGCTGGACGAACCCTTTGCCGGGGTCGACCCGATCAGCGTGGGCGATATCCGCCATCTGGTGGCCGACCTGAAAAAACGCGGCATCGGCGTTCTG
This sequence comes from Thalassobius vesicularis, assembly GCF_004799325.1. Lineage (GTDB taxonomy): Bacteria > Pseudomonadota > Alphaproteobacteria > Rhodobacterales > Rhodobacteraceae > Thalassobius > Thalassobius vesicularis. Next base: position 7,361 of record NZ_SSMD01000004.1, on the reverse strand, counting down.
ATCACCGATCACAACGTCCGCGAAACGCTGGAAATCGTCGACCGCGCCTATATCCTGCACGACGGTCAGGTGCTGATGTCGGGCACCCCTGCGGATGTAGTGGAAAACGAAAACGTCCGCCGTGTCTATCTGGGCGACAACTTCCGCATCTCCTAAAGATCGCGCGCGAACCCGTCGATTGCGGCACAAATATTTTCCCAAGATCAATTGACAGAGACCCCGCGACTCGCCTCAAATGGGGGCATGACATTCATGGTTCTCGCATCGCTGACGCTGATGGTCTTCTTGCCAAGGCCGGGCCGCGATCAAGCCCATGTAATGTCGAATTCCAGCATTCGGGCATAATAAAACCGGGGGCGACGCGCGCCCGGATAAACCCCGATTTGTCACGCAAAGGAGACAAGATGCGCTATCAAATCAGTGGAAAGCAGATCGATATCGGTGAGGCACTGCAAACCCACGTCAAGGAAGAGCTGGGCGCCGCGGTCAAGAAATACGCAGAGCGCCCGACCGACGCGAACGTCATCTTCTCGAAATCCGCCAGCGAGTTCGTCTGCGAAGCCACCGTGCATCTATCCACCGGTCTGACTGCTCAGGCCAAGGGTCACGCCCACGAAATTTACGCCGCTTTCGAAAGCTGCTGCGAAAAAATGGAGAAGCAGCTGCGCCGCTACAAGCGTCGCCTGAAGGATCACCACCGCGACCGCGAGGAGCCTGTTGAACTTTTCGGCGCGGCGTCTTATATCCTCGCGTCGGACGAAGCCGATGAGGATTCGGAACCAAGCAGCCTGCAGCCGATCATCGTGGCCGAGATGGAAACCAAGATCCCGTCTTTGTCCGTTGGTGAAGCGGTGATGCAAATGGAATTGGCAGGCGCACCGGTTCTGGTTTTCCGGAATGAGGCAAAAAGCGGAGTGAACGTGGTGTATCGCCGGGAAGACGGCAACATCGGCTGGATCGATCCGCAGCAATGAGGTGATCGGGAAACATCCCGTTTTCGGAGCAACGAACCCAATATGAACCTGACGAACATCCTCAAGCCCGAGGCCGTGAAAGTTGTTTCTTCGGCCTCCAGCAAGAAGCGTCTTTTACAGGATCTGGGTGACCTTGCTTACTCTGCGTACGGCCTCAGCGCCCCGGCCGCGGTCGAGGCGCTGCTGGAACGCGAAAGCCTTGGCCCAACTGGTGTGGGCCAAGGTGTTGCACTGCCCCACGCCCGCATGCCGGGCCTGGAAGCGGTCGTTGGCGCGTTTCTTCTGCTGGAAAAGCCGATTGATTTCGACTCGGTTGATCGTCAGCCGGTTGATCTGGTGTTCGCCCTGTTTGCCCCCGAAGACGCAGGTGTCGAGCACCTGAAAGCCTTGGCGCTGGTGTCCCGCACCCTGCGCGAGGCGTCGCTCTGCGCCAAGCTGCGCGCCAACAGCGACCCGGCGACCCTGTACGCCATCCTGACCGAGAACCACTCGGTTCAGGCGGCCTGATCGCTCCAATCCCCAAAGCCAAATCGCAGGTAGTCGCGGCTATAGGCTGAACGCGCCTTTGCCTCGACCTCCTCATCGTAGATCTCGGCCAGCGCAAATGGCTCGTCCGCTCCGGCCATCGCTGGGGTCGGCGCATCCGCCCGCCGGACCTGCGCCGCCAGCAGCGGCAGCATCTGCGGCATTTCCCCTTCGCGCAGCACGAAATCCGGCTGACCGATCCCCGCGAATCCCGCCAGAATCTCGGACTGGCTGGCCCAGTTCGGGTCCAACCGGCTGCTGGTCTGGCCTTGCAGGTTGTCCTGAACGAAGGACAGGAACGCCAGGAACGCCTCGCGGTGGCGGGCCGCGTCATACCCATCGGGTATCCCCGATTGCGGCAGCGGCAGACCATACAGATGGCACAGCATCTTGCGGATACGCGGGAACGACCCCGGGCCGTCATTCAGAATGCGCGAACAGAACACATGATGCGCCCGCGCGACCGGATGACGGAGCACCGTAAAGCTGCGAAACCCCGCATGATCCGAGCGCCACTGCCGCAGGGTTTTCTGGGTGAACCCGTCCTGAACATCCTGCCCGCCGTCCAGATCAGCCATCCACTGCGCCACCTGCGGCACCGGCCCACCGGGCACGGGCATGTACAGCAACGCGGACTGGGCGCAGGCTATGTAACCCGGCACGGCAGCCCCCCGGCGCGGCTCGAAATTCGGGGTGCGAGTCAGGTTGAAGCGGTCAAGGCCAGACAGCGCGCGCTCCATCTCTCCGAAATTCTCGACCTTCTCGGCCAGCGGCTCTGGGTTCTGCTTTTTAAGGCTTTCATCCAGCCCGTCCAGCCGCTCATCAATGCCCAGCCAATTGGCCAGCCCGTTGATGACGCCCAGATCCTGCAAGTCCTCGTAATCCAAATAGAATGCCGTCTGGCCGCTGACCTGCAGAGCGTTGAGGATCTTCAGCTGGAACCCTTGCAATGCAGCCAGGTGCGCCTCGAACTCCTGATCCGAGTACACAGCCGTCCCGCCCTTGCGCCGCTTGACGTTGGTCAGCTTCCACTGCCCGGTCGATTGCGCGATCTTCCAGCTGACATAGCTTTCGGCCGGGTTGCGCGTCAGCACGATCTTGGCACAACGCGGGTCGTTCAGCATCGTGTCCAGAATACGCGGGTCGTGGTCGTGGAAATACCGGAACCCGTGCAGCCCCTCCTGCTGATCGCGCACCGCTTGCAACAGCTGGAACGGGTCGCTTTCACGCTGGGACTGGGTGAACCCCAGCAACGCATCCCGGTTGGGGTAGCCGATGAAATGCGGGTTGAACGCCTCTCCGTGGCAGAACAGACCCGGATAGGCGTTCAGGTTCGTCTCCAGAAAATTCGATCCGGTGCGCATTTCGGCAAACATCACGAAGTAGTCGAACTTTCGGGTCATGGGTCCTCAGCGCACTAGATAAGGTTTACGGGTCAGGGTGTTCGTCGGCACCGGGTCCTGATCAATCGGGAAATCGCCCATCAGATAGGGGTGCATGCCCTGGTTCTTCAGGTTTTGCAGGAATTGCCCGAACCCTTTCAGGTCGGTCATCCGCGGCGCCTCGGTCAACCGAGTGATCCGCTTCGAGCCGATCTCGTCGATGATCGTCTGCAGCGGCTCCATCGGGGATTCGATGAACTCGGCCATCGTCCAGATACGGATACGCGCCTTGGTGTAGGGCGAGCGCAAAGAGTTCAGAAACTCCGCCTCGACCTTCTGCAATTGCGCGGCTTCCTTGCGCAGCTCGGCGAAATCCTTGCCCGACCGGAACAAGGGCACCGCCCAGGCGCCGCTAATGACCGAGATTTGCGCGTTCGGGTCCTTGGCGATGAACCAGCCGATCGGCTGCTTGTCCGCCGGGCCGAATTGCCAGCATTGCCGCTCGCCCCGGGTGTTCCAGATCAGGTTGATCAGAAACGCCTGCGGGTCGTAATCCCGAACCGAGGCGACATCCGACAGCGCCCCGCTCATCACTGTCTGGCCATCCGCGAACTCGGCCCGCTCGGGCGCAAAAAGATGGCCATGCACGCGGGTATCGGTGGCCCGCACCAGCCAGTCGTTGAAATCCTCGAACAGATCGGCAAAGCCCTGGAACACCGAATACCGGCCCGCCGTGACGCCGTTTTCCCAGCCTTCGTTCGGCTTGCGGCTTTGCATGATCAACCCCGGCCGCCCACGCGTGCGCCGCTCGACCGCCTTGGCGAAGATGCGGTCGATCTTGCCGGGCTGGGGTTCCGCCATCTTGCCGCGTCCGTCGGCATCGGTCAGGAACGCCTCGTACAGGCGATCCGCGTGGGGCCAGATTTTCCGGGCCACGAAGCAATCCGACCGACGCAGCAATTGCAGGTGATCGTCATAAAAGATGTGCGGCTTGCCCTGAAAATCGAACTTCGACAGGGTCAGAGAGCGGCTCTCGATCCTTTTCGAATGCAGCCGCGCCAAGGTCTGGAAATAGCTTTCGTCGGGGATCCAGACCTTTTGGAAATACTCGTCATATTCCGGCCGGTCGGTGTCCATCAGGATCGCGGTCAGCGTACGCCGAGTCAGGCACCACCACTGGCTGCCCATATGCGGGGTGATCCCGTTGGGAATGCGGCGCTTGAACCCCAGTTTGCGTTGCAGGTTCACATAGGCATCGAACAGTGGGCGGTGGCGTTTCCACGAGAACGGAAAGCGCATCGTGAACCGCTCCATATCCAGTCCGCCGACCGTCCAGGGCACGTCCGCCGTCGTGGCGCTTTCGATGAAGTCGGTGTCGGGGCGGGCGTCCAGATAGGTTTTCAGCTCGGCCACCGGGCGCAACGGCAGGCACGAGCCCGAGGACAGGTAGACGTGCCGCACATCGGGGTAATGGCCCAGCAACGTCTCGGCCGCGGCCTGCGAGGCAGCCACGATCCCCCATGTCCCCCATTCGCACGCATGCCGGTGCGAGAACCGTACATCCGGCAAATCCGACAGCGCCTTGACGAAGGTGTTGTAGGTCCGCCGATCAACCTTGCGGTCCACATGGATCACCACCGGGCACCCGCCCGCCGCCCAATGCCGCGCCACCTGCTCGGCCCGGCCAAGGGCGGTGTGCACCAGCATGATGACCCCGACCGAGTTCATGCCCAGTTCCCCTTGGACATCAGGCCCAGAATCTCAAGCTGTCGCCAGTTGATGTACTTCTCCGAGAAGCGGCACCACAGATCGGGGTTGTCTTTCAGCTGCTCGGCATAGGCTTTGTATTCCATGCTGGCCGCGTAATGCTGCTGGCGCGTCAGTTCCTCGGCGGCCTTGACGGTGAATGTGTCCAGGAATTTCGTGTGCAGCAGCGCGCCGCTGGCCTTTTCGCCACCCCACTCGTCATAGACCTGGTTCAGACCACGCGGCAGCATCATGTGGGTCGAGCTGATGAACGCGTATTTCCGGTCCCATTTGACCAGCGGAATCTTGTTCAGCGCCGGGGCCTTTGCCGGGGTGTCGGCAAAGAAGATCCGCGTTCTGGGGCCGCCCTGGATCCACAGGTTCCCGAAGAACGCGTTCTTCTTGTAGGTGTAGTTCCCCGCGTCGAACCAGCTGGCAATCTCCAGCGGGTTCTGCCCCTCTTGATAGGGTTGCGCGTCGATGCGGCCCTTGGGGTACATGTCCAGCAACATCGCGCTGAACGACTTGATCGAGGACGCGTCCAGCCAATCCGTCAGCGCCCGCAACGGCCGTGTGTCACAGAACGGATAGACCAGGAATTCGTCTGGATCGACGACCAGAACCCAATGATCATGGCCGTACTTGAATTGCAGCCAGTTCAGCCAATCCACCCCGAACCGCGACCGTTTATAGCTGGCCCCCGTCCGCCAGACCGAGACATCGGGCTGATCTCCCAGATACCGGGCAGACCCGTCCGAGCTGTCGTTATCCACCATCAGAAAGTGGTTCACGCCCAGATCGCGGTAATATTTCAGGAAATAGGGCAGCCGGATTTTCTCGTTCCGCTGGGTCGAGAACAGCAGGATATCCCCGGGTTTGATCGCGCTGGTCCGGTCGGCAACGACGCTCAGCTCTCGCCGTTTGCGGAAAGCACGGATCAGGTAGCGCTTGCGCATCAGGCGTCGTCGATATGTGTCCCGCCAGCTCAACCGTCCCTCCTGCCCGTGCCGTTCTCTGGGTGTCGGACCGCGGGTATCACGTCAGCCTTAATACCGCGTTGAAGTGCTGCTGCCACGTTGGCGGCGTAAACCGCTGCGCCGCGTCAGTCTGCCCGTCTGCCCGAGGGGCCTGCATCATACCCCTGATCGTTCTGAGCCAAAGATACCGATCCTCGATTCCTGCGTAAACGGGAATATCGCCCAGAATTTCTCGGTAGACCGGCAAGTCATTACAGACCACCGGCACCCCCAGCGCCGCGGCCTCGATTGGCGGCAGGCCGTAGCCCTCGGCCAGCGACGGGAACAGCAGCCCGCAACTGCCCTGCAGCAGCGCGGTGATCTGTCCGTCGGTCAGATCGGGGCATTCCAGAATGCGATCCCCCAGCAGCGGGCTGGCATCCAGTCGCGCCAGAAACGCCTCGTTCCGCCAGCCACGGGCCCCGCAAATGACCAGCTGAGGGCAGTCTGCGCCCTTCGCCATCTCCTCCCACAGCTCCAGCAGCAGGGCGTGGTTCTTGCGCGGCTCGATCGTCCCGACCGTGACAAAGTAGGGGGCGGTGGCCACCGAAACCGGCTCACCCTGCGCCAGATCGGCCCCCAGATGCGCGACCAGCTGATCGGGGACCGACCCCCAAGCTTGCATATGGCGCACCACATCCGCGCGTGTCTGATCCGAGTTGCACAGGATCAGATCGGCCTTCGCCCGCACGCGCTTCAGCATCTCCCGGAACGCGCCCTTGGTCTCGGGCCGTTGGGTCTGCGGGAAATCCAGCGGGATCGTGTCGTGGATCATCACCGCGATCCGCATCCCGGCCCCATGCTTGACCGCGAACAAGACCCGGTCCGTCAGGTTTGAATGCCCCACGTTCAGATAAGCCGACCCTTTCGGCAGATGCGTGGCCAGCATCCGCGCCAGACGCGGCGGCAGACAGCGGGCCAACGCCAGTCGCCGCAGGTCCGACTCGACCCGTTTCTGCTGTTCCTCCATGCCGCGCATCACGGCGGACAGGCGATCGGTCGCACCCCAGTCCACCGCCCCGGTCAGCCGTTGGGAAAACCCCGAAAGCCCCTGACGGTCCAGCAACACATAGCCCAGCCGCGTTCGGGTCAGACCGAACACAGGTTCTGCCCGGTCCAGCAAGGCCCGTAGATAGGCCAGTTCGACCCGGTCAACGCCCGTCAGGACACGCCCGGCGCGGCGCGCCAGGCGTGTGACATCCAAAAGGCGGGCAGCAGGTTGCATTTGGGGCAGCGCGTTGGTGGCCGTTCCCGGCAGGCTAGCCAAGGACGGCCCAAACGCAAACCCGAAATACCTTACTGCGCGGCCCTGGAGATTTGAGTGGCGATTTGCAGGTAGTCCATCAGCTCGTCGCGCAGGTCGTCGCGCGACAGGCCGAAGGCTACAGTCGCCTGTAGGAAGCCCGCCTTGGAGCCGCAATCGAAGCGTTCTCCGCGGAACCGCAGGCCGTAGACGCCGTGCCCCTGGGTGATTTCCCGGGCGATCGCGTCGGTCAGCTGGATTTCTCCGCCCGCGCCGGTTTCCTGATTGTCCAGGTTGGTCAGCACGTTAGGGGACAGGATGTAGCGCCCGATCACCGCCAGGTTCGACGGCTCGGTGCCGGGGGCGGGTTTCTCGACCATGCCCTTGACCGACACGACCGAGCCCATGTCCTGATCCACGTCCAGCACGCCATAGGCCGAGACCTTCTCGGGCGGGACCTCCATCGCGGCGACCA